>CAJTCG010000001.1 GCA_910574635.1 Oscillospiraceae bacterium
GCGGCACTATTTACCGCATAATACTTTTATCTGCTGCTTGCTAAAGGCAGTATTCGTATAGCCCACGAGCACCAGATGGGGTGCTCTTACGGGCGCACCTGGGTGGTGAAGGGTACAAAAATAGCGGTGCTTGAAGTAGTCAAGCCCCGCTGTATCTCAATCTGATTGCGGCCCAGGGGGAGGGAGGACATCAGGCCCTCCTCCTGCTGGAAGTCCAGCCGGGTAAGCTGGCAGTTGTATTTCTGCGCGATGCTGGACGCCTGGAACACGTTGTTGTCGAGCTGCCGCTGGCTGTCCGCCGTATTCACCACCAGGAACGTCACCAAAAACATCCGCTCATTCCGGCTCTGAAGGTCTTGCAGCAGCTTTTTGGCCTCCGTACCGTAGGTGGCAAGGTCGCTGGGAATTATATCCATATCATATCCTGCGCGGACTGCCTTTTTCTGTTCCTCGATCTTGGCCCGGTCCAGGTCGGTGATCTTTCGTTTCACCGTCTTGATGGCGCTGATCTGGTCCACGGACTGGATATGGAGGCTGACAATCTGGCTGGATTCCATGTCCAGAAAATCCGCTAACATCCGGTCATTCAGTTCCGGGGCCAGGATTTGCAGGAAGCTCACCGCGCCGAACATCTTCCCCATGCGGAACATCCGCCCATTTTTGAACTCAAAGGAGCTGGGGGCGATGAAATCCTTGGTGGACAGCCCGGAGGGGGCCAGCCAGTCCCAGGAGAAGCGGAACGGGGTCTGGCCGTCCATGTGGAAGATGCCGTGGAGCAGATGCAGCCGCTCTATGCCGTTCATGGGGGAGCAGGCCACGCCCAGGCGCTTGAAGTTGTTGATAACATCCATCTCGATGCGCTCCAGCCGGGGCTTGGCAGCTTTGATGCTGTCCGCGTCAATGCCGAAGGTGAGATACTTGGTCTTTGTCAGGCCGTTGTTCCCCTTGGCAAGCTGATTTTGCAGCATTTCCGAGTATTCGTCCCGCACATCGTTGAACTTATCCGCCCGCAGGGGAATGACGATGCTCCGGGCATAGCCGTCCTGGGCAGTGGACAGGTTCAGAAAGGAGAGCTGAAAGCGAATGGAACTGTCAAAGTAGTTGAGGAAGTCGGACCAGCCCTCGAAAATGGCAGTCTTGTCCTCGTTCTGACTGAGCTGGTAGTTGATGTCCTGGAACTGCACCGTCTTGGTGTAAAACGTATCGGTGACGCGGCAGATGCCGTCCGGGAACATCCGCTGGTAGGGGATGCTGTCCTGGGCGGACATATCCTTTTTATCCGTCCCTTTGGCCCTGGCAATAGCCGCCTCGATCTGCCGCCTGTCCTCATGGGACAGATGCTTACCGCCTTTTCGCTGGGCCGGACGCGCCTGTGGCTCCGGCTCTTTTCCGAACAGGCGGCGAATGAGCTTTTTGATTGCCGTAAACAATGCGGTACACCTCCTTGTCTAATCGGTCCTGCCGCTCCAGCGCGGCATAGAAATTGTTGGTCTTATAGGGGCGCTGCTTGGGCTGGAAGAAGCAGACGCGGAGAATATTGCGGACGATCTTCTCCATCGGCTGGCCGTTCTTTTCATACACCCCCAGCAGGAAGAAGGGGAGCATGACCATCATCATGCACATCGCCGCCGTGCTGTTGCCCATCGGAACCCGCAGCAGAAAGAACAGCGGAACGCCGATGAGCGCCCCGCCGCCGAAGCAGATCAGTTGCCGCTTGGTGAGATTGAACGCCACTTTGGTTTTTACCTTGGTTAAGTCCTTGGGGACCGGCACATAAGCCATTACCGTACCTCCTGTTCTCTGGCCGGGGCGCTGGGCTTGGACGGCTCTGCCGCTTTCTCCCGGAGTTTACCCAGCACAGACTTCTTCTCCTGGGTCTCCATATGCCGAAACAGGTCATCCAGGGCAAAGGAAAAATCACTGAGATCGCCCATACGCTCCATCCATTTGTCCGCTACCGCTTGCAGGGGATCATTCAAAGACAGAAGATAATCTACTTCTTCCGGCTCCAAACCATGTGTCTCCGTCAGGTATTCATGGGCATCCCGAATGGCGGTGATTTCCCTGGACTGCATTACCAGCGTGTCGGGCGGTAATTTGCTCCATGCAGAAAGATGGTCCTGCAAACCGGCATCCAGCCGGTCATAGAGCTGCTGACATTTATCCACGATTGATGTTCCTCCCATCGTTTTTTAGATTGGATTTTCCCGCAGACGCTTTGCCGGGGCATAGTCGGCAAAATCCCTGACGGTGTGAAAAATCCGCTTGTTGTTCACCCACCTTTGCAAGTGCCGGGTGATGGGCGGGGCGCTGGGCCGGTCATAGACCATCACATAGGGGTCAAAGCCCAGGCCCCGCAGGGTGTCCACCCGATACAAGTCCTGCTCATGGGTGCTGCCGTAGTTGGTGAGGACGTACACCCTCCGCCTGCGGTCACTCTTGATGGCGGTCCGCTCCACGAAGCGGCGGAAGTAGCCGGTCAGGTCTACATTTGGGTCATCCCAAGCGAAATGTACCGCTTTTGTCCGTACCCGGTTCAGCAGGGCTATGTTGTCCGGGGTAGTCAGGCGGATGTCCAGCCCCTGAGAGAAGTCCACATAGGCGCGGCTCTCCGCAAGCTGCAAAATCAGCCTTTCATGGTCCGGGCAGGCCAGCAGATTGGCGTCCAGCAGCTTGATCTCCCGCTGTCCGTCCCAAAACTCGGACAGGTCGGCCACCTGATGGCTCCGCCGCCCTTCCTTATCTGAAACGATGCAAAATCCGCAGGCTCTCGGACAGCCACGGGTCAGGAAACCGTAGGCTGTATCGGGAAACTGCGGATATAACGAGTAGTCCGGGCGCTGATGTTCCACCACATCCGGGAGGTCCGGCCCTGGGCCGTAGCCGGTGCCGCCCCGGATGATCTGGTCGGCGTTGGCGATGTAGATGTTGTCTTTGGAATAGGTGTTGGTGAACACCCTGCTTTTGTAAACGAGGTCATACCAGCCCTCCGGCCTCCACAGCTCCACGGTGTCACCCCGCGCTTTATGGTAGGCGGACAATTTCATCAGGCAGAGATTGGGCCAGTTGTGGCCGTCCACATCTACGCAGCCAATTTTCATCACACTTCACCCCCGGCAGACAGCACCTTTTCATAGCGCAGCTTCATTTGTGGCGGACAGAGGTCCTCAGCGGGACAGCGTTTGCCGGTCCAGCGTTTACCCCCTGCCAGCCCCATGCACTTCCAGCCAGCGGCCCGCAGGCTGGTCCCCGGTTCAGTGTCCAGGGTGTATGTGATGATCTTCTGATAGCCCATAGCCTTTGCCGCCCGTGCTGCCGCAGCGTAGAGCATACTGCAAGCGTTTTTCTCCCCGGTGGTGCATAGGCGGTTGACTTCCAATGTCAGGCCGTTGTCCAGATGGCGGCTCACAGGACGGCCCACGATTGCCACGCCCACCAGCCGCCCCTCCTGAGCGCAGCCGATGGAAAACTTATGTCCCACCACAGGCTTATGATGCCGGTGGTGTTCCGCGACAAAAGTATTGGCAGCTTTGAGGGAAACGGGAACCAGGCGCATCACCGTTCCCCTTTGTCCGTTTTTCTCTGCCTGGGAGCTTTGGCCTTGTCCGGGGCCGGAGACTCTGCCGCCTTTGCGGTGTTCTGGAGCGCGTCACGCACAGAGGGCCGCGCCTTTTCGCTGCGGGTAGCGATCAGCTCCATCACCCGCTGATACTCGCCCAGCACAGCGGTGTGGAGGGCCTGCCGCATCTCCGATGTAGTGGGAAAACAGATGTCGTGATACTCGCCCTTGCTGTCCTTCCTGTCGGGCATAGAGACAAAAGCGCCCTTTTCGCCGTCCATGATCTTGATGCCCTTGACGGCAAAGCAGCCGCCCAGCGTCACGCTGGCAAAGGCCAGCAGATTCCCTTCCTCCTTCGAGGGGTAGACCCTCACGTCCACATCCAGCTTGGCGGGCTGGGGAGAGCTGGTCTCCTGGGTCATATTCTCGCTCATAACAATTTCCTCCTTCAATCAAATTCAGTGCGCCGAAAACACGCTCTTGGCGAGGCTCCCTGTCTTGAACAGGGTAAAGCACAGCAGCACCGTATATCCCATGCACGTCCAGATGGCGGCGCTAATGTCATCGCTTACGGAGATATTCTGCACCAGCACCGCATAAATCGCCACGCACACCATAATCAGAAATGCCTGGAATCCCAGGGCAAACAGGGATTTGAGATAGTTCTGGCCCATGCCGCCCCACTCCCGGCCCAGCATCGCGGCCATAGGAATGGGGGCCACGCTGGTGACTAAATAGACTTCCAGCATACGGCCATAGGTGATGATGAAAATACAGATCGTCAGCGCCCACATGGTAATGCCTACGAACAGGGATTGGAACCACAGGCCGAACAGCGGTCCCAGCTCCATCTCCATCAGTTGTTCCTCCATGTCCGGCATGACGCTGCTCAAGTCGATACTGGTATCCCCGATGATGATGCCGGACGCCTGATTTACCACGCCTTGGGCCACATCGAATATCCCCATCACAATCGTCCAGGTGTTGGTGACAATGAGGATGGCGCAGGCGGTCTTGAACACCCACTTAAAAAATACTGCCGTCTCCACATCATGGAAGTTATTTTTGTCCATCAGTATCTGCACCAGCTCCAGCGTCATTACAAAAGCGAGAATTACACCGGCGATAGGCATAATCACATTTTCGGAGAGGTTTTGCACCATATTGAAGATGCTGCCGTTCCATGCCTGGGGGGTCATGCCCACCTGGGTGGAGATTTCCCCCACCTTGTCATTTACACCGTCGAACATCCCGGACAGATTGCTCATAATGCCGCTGACTAAAATCTCTTTGAGCCATTCCGTGATGGCGTCCCATAGAAAATCCATAGAGGTTTCCCCCTCCTTTCAGCGCCCCTCCCGCCTTGGGTGGGAGGGGCAGAGATAAACCGGGCCGATCAGCCGAACAGCCCGGACAGCAGGGGGACCAGCACCATGCCGATCAGGGCAACGCCTCCGCCCGCCATGAGCTGCTTCATGCCCTGTGACTTCGCGCCGGGGTTGTCGTTGCCGTAGCCCTCCAGCAGATTGATAAGGCCCCACACGCCCAGGCCAGCGCCCAGCGCAATCACCAGGGTCTGCAAAATGTCAATAGCAGAGTTGAAAAAATCCATAAGTACCTCCAAAAAATTTCAAAAATTTTGAAGGCGCATTTTCCACTTTGTTTATTCCGCCGTGCCGGTTACTCCGGGTCGGCGGGGTCTGCGTCCTCCGATACGTCTACCTCGTACACGTCATAGACCTCGGTGGACTTGGGTTTGAGCTTCGTGGATAGAAAACGCTCTAAGTCGAAAGCGTTTTTCTTATCGCAGTCGGCCAGGAACTTGTAATTGGGATGGCGCGTTATATCGAATTTATCCGAAAGGAACGGGCGGACGCCCCGCAGTTGCAGGATGCACTTTCCGCCGTCCAATACGGCCAATTCGTCCACATCCATGAGGGCTTTGCCCAATTTCTGATAATTCAGCGAATGGGAAACCTCACGGCCCCGGCTCTCGCCGGTGTTGAAGGTGTCTATCGTTTCTTTCCCCAGGCTGGCAGAAAGCTCTTTCAGTGTGGTCGGCTCCTTGCCGCCCAGGAAGATGGAGCAATCGCAGTTGCCAATGATGGTGTCGGCGTTGTCCTTGTAAATGGCCTTGAGCTGGCTCTGCGCTTGCAGCACCAAACAGGCGGAGATCTCCCGGCTTCGGATGGTAGCCATGAGTTTTTCCAGCTTGGGTATCTGCCCGATGTTGGCGCACTCGTCTATAAGACACCGCACATGGACCGGCAATCGCCCGCCGTACACATCGTCCGCCTTTTCGCACAGGAGATTGAATAGCTGGGTATAACACATGGAAATCAGGAAATTAAAGGAATCATCCGTGTCGCTC
Source organism: Oscillospiraceae bacterium (assembly GCA_910574635.1). Lineage (GTDB taxonomy): Bacteria > Bacillota > Clostridia > Oscillospirales > Oscillospiraceae > Oscillibacter. Next base: position 5,931 of record CAJTCG010000001.1, read on the forward strand.
ATAATGAGGAACAGCGCCGTTTTTTGATCTCCCAGGGTGTCCAGCGCCAACTCGTCATAGGCGGTCACATCCCGGACTTCGGCAATATCGAATACTGCCAGCCGCGCACCGCAGCTCACCAAAATCGACTTAGCCGTTTTGCCTGCGGCTAATTTATATTTGGCATATTGACGCACAGCAAAGTGATTGGGATTCTTTTGCGCCAATTCCTCAAACATCAGGTCAACAGGATTTTGAAATTCCTCATCATCTTCCCGGACCTCCATCGCGTTAATGAACTCAATGAGGGTGGAGAAGTTTTGTTCCTCTGCCGGGGCCTCATAATGGATGTAGCCAATGAGGGCGCAGTAGAGCAGCGTCTCGGCCTTGGTCCAGAACTCGTCCCCGCCCTTTTGCTCTCCTTTTGTGTTGGAAATTAGGGTTGTTACCAGCTTTAAGATGTCTTTTTCGCTGTGAATGTACGCGAAAGGGTTATAGTGCATGGACTTCTTAAAGTTGATCGTGTTGAAAATCTTGATCCTATACCCGCTGCGTTGGAGCAATTTCCCAGCGTCGATCACGATGTCCCCTTTCGGGTCAGTGACTACGAACGATACTGGATAAGTTTTTGACGTACACTGCATGAGGTTGGGCTTCAGAAAAAACCTTGTCTTGCCGCTGCCGGAGCCGCCGATAATCAGCACGTTTTTATTCCGCGCCGTTTTCGGGTCCTTGGGGCGGCTGTTCATGGTAAGCCGTTCCGTCTGCGTCAGGATGATGTTGTCCTCAAATTTGGGGGCGACATAGGGCGCGATGTCCTGGGCGTTGCCCCAACGGGCCGAGCCGTACTCCACGTTGCGCCGGTACTTCTTGGCGTTCTTGCCCTTGACGTAGACCGCCAGCCGCAGGGCCGCGCCGCACAGCAGCCCCACCAGCAGATCGGCGGGGTGAAAGCTGGGGGCGGCGGATTGGAACGCGGCGGAGAAACCGTCCATCAGCCCCAGCACCTTGGCGGAGAAGTCCGCGCCGGGGGCCAGCCGCCACATCTGCCCCAGCTTGGTGGCGTACAGGCCGATCATCACATAGGGCAGATTGGGCAGGATGTACTTCTTGATGTTGATCTGCATTACCGCTCCCGCTCCTTCCGCTTTTCCCGGTTCACCACGGTATTCTTCACCCGCTCCTTGAAACTGGCCAGCCGTTGCAGCACCGAGGGCCGGGAGGCTTTGCGCACCTTTTTCCCGGCATACTCATTGAACGCGGAGGTCAGGGCGTCGGCGTCCCTGCTCTTGAAGAAAATCAGGAACTTGGGCGGGTCGCTGCTCCTGTCCCGCTTGATGGCGTAGTCCACGCCGTATTTCCGGGCGATGCGGTCAAACTCCCGGATGGACGGGTCGTTGATCTCAATATTGGACACGCCCTGATTCTGCCCGATAAGCTGCTTTACCGTCTGCTTGCCGTGGGGTATCACATGGGCATCCTGTTTCTGCTGCTTCTGGTGCTTGACCTCTCTGCGGTGGGCCATGTACTTGGCAATCGCCGCCTTGAACATCCGCCCGGTGAATCTGGTGCCATTCACCATCAGCGTCAGCGTTTTGTTCTCCACTTCCTCCTGCATGAAAAATCACCTCTCATTATCCCGGCTTTTCTGCCGGTGCTGCAAATATTCGTTCCAGTCCTTGCCCCGCGCCGGGGTATGGACGGTCACAGAGTAGCCCTTTTGCGTGTATTTGGCCTTCATCCGCTCTGCCGCCGTCCGCCCCGGCCCGTCCGCGTCCAGACACAGGTCAATGCGCCGCAGATGGGGATTTTCCCGGAGATAGGTGTCCAGAGGCCCGTCATAGAGGCAGCACAGCGCCACGGCGTTGCTTTTCACGCTGCGGTGCAGGGTGCAGTAGCTCATCAGGTCGATGGGGGCCTCGAATACGAACACACGGAGCTGCCTGCTGTCGCATGGGAGCCGGAACGCCACCTCCTTATCGCTGCCGGGGACGCCGCCCCGGAACGCCGCGCCGTTCAGATCGTAGGTGCCGCGCTTGGCTGCGAATACCGGCTTGCCCGCGCTGTTTCTGCCGACAAAGACGCAGTTGTGATATTTCGCGTCCTCATAGAGCAGCCCCGCGCCGATAAAGTCCCGGATGACCTGGGGCGCGATACACCGTTTCTGAAGATAGGCGGTCACACGGCGGTTATCGCTGTTCGGCGGCGGGAGGGCAAAGGGGACTTCTTTCTTCTCTGGAACGGGCGGCGGCGCACGAAGAAACCGTGCGCCGCCATGATAGTCCAGAAGGTACTCTACCGCCTCCGGGAAACTCTTGCCCTCGAACCGCTCCAAGAAAGAGATCGCGTCCCCGCCCCGGTTTTCCGAGTAGCGGAACCAGGTGCGGCGGTTCTTAATCCGCAGGCTGTCCATTTCCTTGGTGGTGTAATAGCTGCCGACCCGCTTGACCTGATACCCCAGGGAGGTCAGCAGATCGGGCAGATCGGTCTCCCTGGCGGTCTCCAGCTCGGCCTCGGTAAAGCGTCCATCTGTGTCAGGCATCAATATCCCGTCCGGGGGAGCGGGGTGGGCTTGCCGTACACCGTTGTCACCCAGCGGCTGACGGCCTGTACCCACACGCCGTTATAGGTGCCGCCCACATCGGCCACATTCACAAAGGACGTGGTGGTGATGTTGGAAATGGCGGTGCAGTACAGCATGGGCTTTTCCACCTGGGCGAAACCGGCGGGGGCCTGTCCAAAGACAAACATAATCTCGGTCACGCGCTCATTGGAGGCCAGCCCCAGGGCTGTGGCGGACGCGGCCAGGGTGTAGTTCTTGCTGGTGGAGAGATTGTCCGCCAGCGTTCGATACTCGCCGCCGTTGACGCGGTAGGTGATCTTATAGGTGCCGGGGAAATTGTAGGTGCCGGTCACGATGCTGTCCAGCCGGACCTCGGCAGGGAGCGTGTCGCGCCAGTAGAAGGACTGGAGCATGACGTTGGAGCTGTTGGCAATGTCGGAAAGTACATAGCGCACCGGCTGGCCCGCCATGATCTGGTTGGGGCCGGTCTTGGTGATGGACACGCCGGTGGCAAGGGCCTTGTTCGTGACCTCAAAGCGCACGATCTCGCCCTCATGCTCCAGATAGGCGGTCAAATCCTCGCCGCTGATGCCGTAGTTGTTCGGGGCCTTGACCTCGCGGATGGTATAACGGCCCAGGGGCAGGGGCTTGGACGCAGCCAGTCCCCGGCTGTCGCTCTTGATGGTGTCCACCAGATTCCCGGCCTTGTCGTAGATTTCAAAAATCGCGCCCTCCAGCAGCGTCCCGGCAGGCAGGCCGTTGGTGGGGTTGTAGTCAGCGGATTTTTTGGTAATCTGAATCTGCGCGGTGATGGGCGTGTTCTTCCACTCGATCAGCGTGGTCTCCCCGGCGGTGACATACACGGTTTTCATCTGCGTGTCGGGAATGTAGCCCTTATTTTCCAATTCGCGGAGATAGTAGCGGCCCGAAGTGGTCAGGCCCTCAATATAGACATACCCCGAGTTGTCGCTGGTGTACTGCCCAATGGGGGTATTGGTACTGTCATACAGCAGGAACGTCACCCCGTAAATGCCCTTGCCGGTTACGCTGTCGGTCTTGTGAATCAAAATGCCGGAAAAAGGCTTGTTTTTCACCGTCAGTGTGGTAGTTTTACCGTCCGTGATGGTGAAATAGGTGGGGGTGCTGTCCAGCTTGAAGCCCTGCGCCGCCTCGATCTCCACAGCATAGTAGTCACCGGCGTCCAGGTCCAGGTGGGTGCGGCCCTGTTTATCTGTGGTGATGGTGTCCACCAGAGTACCGTCCATTTTTCTGATCTCGAAAGTAGTACCAGGGATGCGCTGGGTGGTGTCGCTCTCGGAGACCTTAATCAGCTCCAGCCCGCCCTCGGCCTTGTTGAAGAAGGTCAGGGTCTGGGCCGCTCCCTGCTTGATGAGGATGGACTGCGGCGTGGTGTCCAGCACATAGCCGCTGGCGGTTTTGGTCTCCTTGGCGGTGATGGTGACGCCGGGGGTCAGGTCGGTGATAACAATGCGCCCATTTTTATCGGTCACATACTCGCCGTTATTCGGCCCCACATACTGACCGCTGGAATCGGTGACAAGGAAGGTCACGCCCTGGATGGGGTCGGTGGTGCCGTCCACATACTTCTGGATGGTGAGGGTTTGCTGGGGCGAATTGTAAAAGGTGAGGGTTTGGGTGTCCTCCGGGTTGACCGTGACGGTCTGCGTCCGGGTGGCCTCGTCAATGGTGTAGCCGGGAATCGTCCTGGTCTCCCTGGCAACGATAGTGCCAGTCACGCCGGAAATGCGGATTTCGCCGTTTGCGTCGGTGGTATAGAGGCCGTTGCTGGACAGGTGGCCGTTGGCGGTGTCCACATAGCCGCCGCCAGCATAGGTCAGCTCAAATTCCACCCCGGCCAGCGGCTGCTTGGTGACAGAATCCAGCTTGCGGATTACCAGTTCACCCGCCCGCTGGTTCCAGAAGGTCAGTTCCGGGGCCTGGGAGCCTGCGGTGATCTTCACCGTCTTGGGTGTGCCGTCCAGTACGAAGCCCTCCGCCGTCTTGATCTCTCGGGCGGTGATGGAAGTGCCGGGTTCCAGCCCCTCAATCACAATTTCACCCGCAGCGTTGGTGTAAAATACGCCATCGCCAGGGCCAACCGCCGCGCCGGTGCTGTCCGTGATTTTGAACGCAACACCCGCCAGCGGCTCATTCTGTGTTCCCTCAATGTACTTGTGGATTGTCAGGGTCATTTTGGGGTCATTCTCAAAGGTCAGATCGTTGCCGCCGCTGGTTCCGTTATTGTTCCCGGTGTTGGTTCCGCCACTCACGCCGCTGGTCAGGCTGTTGGTTCCATTCTTCACAATGATTGTTTTGGGAGTTGTGTCCAAAACGTACCCGCTGGGGACCTTGCTCTCACTGACTACTATGGTGCTGCCCGGAACGAGGCCGGATACCGTCACCGTGCCGTCCTTCCCTGTGGTATAGCGGCCCAGCACAGTGCCGTTACCGTCCTTCACTGTAAATTCAGTTCCAGGAACGGGCTTTCCGGTCACAGAATCCAGCTTGGTCAGGGTCAAGCTGCAAAGAGGCTCATTGAGGAAGGTGAGGGTCTGCGTATCATCCGGGTTGACGGTGACGGTCTGCGTCTGCGTGGACTGGTCGATCACATAGCCGGGAGCGGCCTTGACCTCTTTCGCTACAATCGTGCCGGTCACGCCGGAGATGCGGATTTCCCCGTTGGCATCGGTGGTATAGAGGCCGTTGGAGGACAGATGTCCGTTGTCATTGTCCACATAGCCGCCGGAGGCATACGTCAACTGGAACTGAGCGCCGGAGATGAGAGCGCCGGTCACGCTGTCCTTTTTCTGGATAACAAGAGAACCGGCCCGCTTGTTCCAGAAGGTAAGTTGCTGTACGGTCCCGCCCTTGATAAGAATATCCTGGGGCGTTCCATCCAGCACGAAGCCCTCCACGGTCTTGATCTCTCTGGCAATCACCGTGGTTCCGGGTTCGATGCCGTCCAGTACAATTTCTCCCGCGTGGTCTGTATAATAAATGCCATCATCAGGCCCCACAGCGGCCCCGCTGCCGTCCACTACTTTGAACGCTACGCCGGACAGCGGCTCATTTTCCGTCCCCTCAATGAACTTTCGGATAATAAGAGTGGTTCCAGGCTCATTGTCAAAAATCAGGCTGTTGGAAATGCCGGATTTCACCACAATGCTTTTGGGCGTCTCGTCCAGAATATAGCCGGTAGGGGCCTTGGTTTCAGACACCATAATCGTGCTGCCGGGTTCCAGGCCAGAGACGATCACGGTTCCGTCTGTCCCGGTTTTGTAAATGCCATTGGTGGGACCGACCGCGTGACCTTCACTGTCCCGGACGATAAACTCAGCGTTCGCCAGGGGCTTGCGTGTCACGGCATCCCGCTTGGTAATGGTCAGGGTGGCCTTGGGGGTGTTGGTGATGATGACCGTCTGCGTGTCCCCGTTGGCCCCGATCACCACATTCGTGCTGGGGGCATCCATAACATACCCTGCCGGGGCCTTGGTTTCGGTCAGCACATAAGCACCGGGGGCCAGATTGGAAATACGGATTTCTCCGCTGCTGTCGGTAGTAAACAGACCATTTTGGGTCAAGGTGGACGTGCCGATCACGCCGTCCAAACCGACCTCACAGCCCGCCGCCGTGGTGACGCGGAACTCCGCGCCGGGGAGGGGCTGGCCGGTGATGCTGTCCCGCTTCTGGATAATCAGGGAACCGCGGGGCTGGTTCTTAAAGGTGAGGGTGGCGGTGCGGCCCGCCTGGATTTGGATGGTCTGGCTCTGCGTGTCAATCAAAAATCCTGCGGGGGCGCGGGTTTCAGTAACAATCACGCTCTTGCCCGGTTTTAGCCCGGTAATGCGGATTTCCCCGTTTTCATCCGTTCTGAAAATGCCGTTGGAATCCCCAATCAGAGTGCCATCCGCATACATGACCTTGAACTCCGCGTTCTGTAAGGTTACAGAGGGATTGACGGAGCATACCTTTCTAATAAGAAGCTGGCCGTCCGGGGCATTGTCAAAACGGACGGTAATGACGCTCTGTGTCCCATTATCAGAGATATAGACTGTTTCAGAGGCATTGATGATGCTGTACCCGTCAGCGGGGTCCACCTCCTCCACGATATAGGTGCCGCTTTTCAGTCCTGTCCAGATGCAGGTCCCATTTTTCCCCGTCACCTTCTGGCCGATTACAGTGCCGCCCGTGCCGGAGGTCCCGCCCAGGTAGCGAAGCTGGAAGGTGCATCCGGGAAGTGCCTCATGGGTCACGCTGTCATACTTCTCCACGATAATTCCATTCAGCGGCTCATTCTGGAATGTGACGGTTTTGCTCTCGCCGCCGTGGAGAATGACCTTCTGCGTGGTCGGCTCCTTCATCTGAAAACCGGGGGCCGGGGCAACCTCGGTAATGGTGTACTCGCCGGGGTACAGCCGCTTGCCCTGCTCATGCAGCTTGATTTCGCCGTTGGCGTCCGAAAAAAGATAACCGAAGTCCACCGAAGCGGGAGCGTCTGCCGCCTCGCCGTTGGAAGTATAGGTGACATGGAATTTTGCCCCCTCAATGGGAGCGCCCGCAACAGAATCCTCCTTGAAGATGGTCAGCTCCGGGGCCTTGTGATTCTTGAATACCACGGTCTTTTCATCGCCAGGATTCAGAGAAATGGTCTGTACCCGGTCCGCGTCCTTGTCCGGCAGATAGTAGGGGGCGGGGACGGATTTCTCGGTAATGCGGTAAGTGCCGGGGTCCACTCGCAGAGAAACCGTGCCGTCCGCGCCGGTAGTCACATCATGCCGGTAATCACTGTTAATGCCCTCCACAGTCAGCACCGTTCCGGGGACCGGATCGCCGCTGATCGCGTCCACCTTGGAGATGGTGAGCAGGGGCTTTTTGCTGTTCTTGAAAATCAGCGTCTTTTCATCGCCGCCGTTCAAGCTGATGGTCTGGGTCCGGTCCGCTTCGTCCTCCGGCAGACAGTAGGGTTCAGGCACAGATTTCTCCGTCACCCGGTAGCTGCCGGGGGCAACGCGCAGAGTGGCAAAGCCGTCCGCCTCGGTGGTGACGTCGTGGCGGTAGTCGCTGTCGATGCCCTCCACGATGAACACCGTGCCGGGGATGGGGGTGTTGGTTCCCTGTTCCACCTTGGAGATTTTCAAAACAGGCTGCTTCAGATTGTCAAAAATCAGCTCCCGGTTCTCGCCGGGTCCCAGGTAGATGGTCTGCATGGGTTCCTCGCCCACCACATAGGGGTCGGGGACGGACTTCTCGACCACCTCATAGCTGTCCACGGGGATATTGGAGAGAACCGCCCTGCCGTCCGGCCCGGTGGTCACGTCATTGTGGTAGCCGTAGTGGATGCCCTTGATTTCAAAGACCGTGCCGGGAATGACTTCCTTGGTCTGTGCGTCCCGCTTGAGGATGGACAGGCTGGGCAGCTTCTGATCCGCCGCCGTTACGGTGACAGTGCCGCCGCCGTTGATGGTGGCCTGATCCACATGGGCAAACACAGGCTCGGTCAGGCAGGAATAAGGCGCAGGCGCGGACACCTCCACAAAGGCGTACATTCCCTCGGTCACATCGGTAACGGTGATACCGCCATCCGCTTTGGTGGCCTCTGTGCCGATGATCTGCCCGTCCTTCACGATGTTGAACACAGCGCCGGGGAGCGGGTTATCAGAATCATCTTTTTTAATAAGCCTTATCTTCACCTTGGCATCATTTTCAAACACCAGGGCCACATCGGTCTTGCCGTCCCAAACAAAGGTCTGCTTGGTCTTGCTGACATCCGGGCTGAGAGAGTAGCCCTCCGGGGGTTTGATTTCCTCGGCGGTGTAGCTGCCCAGGGGCATATTCTTCCAGGGAACGTCTGTCAGATAGCCGCCTGTCCCGGTAACATATGTGCCGGTAAAATCATTGTCCACGCCGGTGATCTTAATGACCGCTCCGGCCAGCCCCTTGGTGGGATCGTCCGCATCCACCTTGCGGATGCTGCCCTCGCCGGTGATTTCGGGGGTGTCGGTGAAGGTGACGGTCACGGTGGTGCTGCCGTTGCTGGGGAGAACAACGTACTGCGGTCCCGCGTTGTCGATCTCGTAGCCTGCCGGGGCCTCCAATTCGGTCACGGCATAGGTCCCCGCAACCAAAGGATAAAGGGTGGCGGTTCCGTCCGCGCCCGTCACGACCTCCTTGGAGTAAGCGCCGTTTTCAGAGGCAACGAGAAACCGTGCGCCGGACAAGCCCTTATTGGGATTGGTGGAATCCACCTTTTTGACGGTCAGGGTATATTCCTCATGGGTGATGTTCAGCTTGCCCACCATGACAGCCTGCACATCGTTGGAGGGGTGATAGCTGGAGCCGGGGCCGGTGTAGGCGTACTCATAGACCTCGCACTCGCCCCATACGCCCTGTGCGCCCAGGTCGAGAATATACTGCGCCCGGTCACGGAACGATTTGCCGTCCATCTTATCGTCAATGCTGGAATAGTTTGTATGCTCCAGATTGTTGTAGACGCACAGCAGTTCCTCGGCGCAGGCCACAGCGGGGTCAGAGAGCAGACCGGCCTTGTAGCGCCAGACGATAGCCTGCGTCCAGGAGTTCATGGTCCAGGTGTAGTTGCTGTCCCACACATCATCTACACCCAGGGCTTTGGCCTGATCGGTAAAGACCCCGGTGGAATGGGCGTAGAAGTAAGCCATCATTGTCTTTACAGTGGGGTCGGAAATGGGCTGGGGATTGCCCCAGGTGTGGCCTTTCAGCGACCAGCCCATGCCCTTGCCCTTTTCAGCGCAGAAGCCCATTGTGCTTTTGCCATCATAGTTAAAGTGCATCTGGTGCATATAGCACTCGCCCAGGGCCGGGGAATCGTACTTGGTTCCGCTGTATGCGCAATCGTCCATCTTGATGGTGCTGGGGTTCGCCGCCAGCGCCGTGGAGGGCAGCAGTCCCAGCATACACACCAGCACCAACAGCAGAGCCGTCATGCGGGTGAGTGCGGAATAGGTTTTCTTCCTCATAAAAAGTTCTCCTTTGCTTTTTCGGGCAAGAGAAAAGGTCCTCCAGCCTGGGCTGAAAGACCTATCTCTGTCCGTATTTTGTTATCCGTAGGGATTGATGGTGTCCGGCCTGCCGACAAACATATAGCAGTAAGTCACTCCGCCGCTCTCCGTCACGCCCACGCCGATGCTGTCACATTTCGGGTCGATCATGGCCTGGAAGTGGCCGAGAGATTTGATCCAGTTGTCCAGAGCGTGCTGGGCGGTGTCCGCAGTTGCCACGCCGGTAAACACCGTGAGATTGGAGCCGAAGCCGTGGGAATATCCAGCAGCAATCACGGCCTCACATTCCTCCTGATTGTGGTGGTAAGTGTAATGCTGGTCGGAGCAGGCTTGCGCAGCGGTCATCAGGGCCTCGCTGACTGGCAGCTCCGCCGCGCCGTTTGCCATGCGGGTCTGGTTGATAAGCTGAATCAATTCCTGCCGCACGTCCAGATTTTCCGGCTGGCCTTCGGTGTCCGTGCTGGTGGGGGCAGCATGGTCAACGGCGGTGCCGACTGTGAGCGTCAAGGTCCCGCTCTCTCCGGCGCGGTTGGCGGCGGTGATCTCCGCAGTTCCCTCGGACTTGGCAACGGCCACCCAAAAGCCCGCTACTTGCTCTACCGCTACTGTGTCCGGGGCGCTGGAGGTGACGGTGTACTCCGTTCCGCTGGGGCCGATAATGAGGCCGCTGCGCTCACCCACATCCAACGAATTGCCTTTGTAGCTGCCCACTCGGATTGTCTCGGCGGGAGCTGCCGCCTTTGCGGGGAGGGTCAGGCCGAATACCAGGGCGGCGCAGGCGATTCCAGCGGTCAGGCGGCTTGCAAAATCTTTCATCTTCATAGCTCTTTATCTCCTTTGTGGTGTTTTGGTGGTTCCGTTGAGAAAAAGATACCACAGAAGAAGAAAAGTGTCGAGGATGCCGCCCGGACCGCCGCCTTAGACCTCCTGGGCCACCACGCACCAGCGGTAGGCCGATTCATTCATGACACAGGTATAGAGCGTGATCTGATTGCTGGACGTGGCGGCGGTGCCGCTGGTGTCCGTCTCGCTGACCTTGGTGACGCTGGTGACGGCATAGGTCCGGGTGCCGAGCTGAGTGGTGAGGGTGATGGTGTCTCCGGCGTTCATGGTATGGATTTTGCCGAAGTGGTTCGTTACCCCTCGATTATGCCCAGCAAGGCAGACGTTGCCGTTCCAGATGCTGGTGTTGGTGAAATGTCCCGCGCCCTTGGCAAGCTGGGCGCTGTCCGTCCCCTCGTAGATTTTGACGTTCACGCCCAGAGAGGGGATTTTCAGCGTCCCCAGGTAGCCCCCGGAATAGTAGAGATCAGACGTGACCTCTGTGTAGGCGGTGGTCTGTGTGGTGGTGTAGCTGAACTGGCTTGTGCTGCCAGCACCGCCCACATCCACCGTGGGATAACCGCTGTTCGTGACAGTGCCGCCGCCCACGCTGCCCACCTGATTTACCAGCCCGCCGCTGAGAGCGCCGGGGACCAGATTGGGGGTCAGATATTCGCCGCTCCCCGGCAGATAGCTGGTGGGGGTCCCGAAACCGGGCGGGATGAGGGCGGTGTTCTTGCTCCTGTCCATATTGGGATTCTCCGCCGTATAGGGGGCGTCCTCGCTGGTGGGTCTGCCGAACAGGTAGTCCTCCGGCTCGTCAATGGTGTACTCCAGCGCATGGGCAGGGGCCACCAGCATGGCGGCGAATACCGCCGTCAAAAGAAAAATGTGCAGTAACCGTTTCATGTTCAATTCCTCCTTCCTTTCATTTTCTGGATGGTCCAAACCGCCGCCGCTGCCAGCGCCGCCACACCGCCAGCACAGCCCAGCAGGGAGAACCAATGCGTGCCGCCCGTTTCAGTGGGGGATGGGTCCGTGTCAGGGGCCTCCGGCCCGGTCTGGTTGGACGGGGCGGAAGGGTCAGCCGGTTTTTCCTCTTTTGCCAGTTCCTCGCTGCCGAAGATGGCGGTGTAGGTGACAACCTCGCAGCCGGTCTTTGCCACTTGGCCCGTATAACTGGCTGTGACCGTATAGCCGGTGGCGTAGCGGGTGCTGGAAGTGCCGGTGTAGGTAGCTGTGGCGGTGTAATATCCATTCTCACCGCCGCTCCATTCCACGGCTCCCAGGGTCAGGGTCTTGCCGTTGTCCGTGGTGGTCTTGGGAATAAGGGACAGATCGGCATCGGACAAGTTGGGATAAGTACGGGTGGCGGACAGGCTCTTGGTGCTGGTCTTGTAACCCTTGGCCTCCACGGTGACGGAGGTATAGTCCAGCGCCAAGAGGCCGGTATAGCCGTCCTCGGTTGTGACCTCCCGATGGGGGTCCAACTGTTTCAAGACCACCGAGAGATCATTGGTGTCGCTGTCCTGGGTGATGGTGTCGGTGTAGTCCTGGGTGTCCACCCCCACCTCGTCCTCTTTTATCATGTCCAGCAGGAAATACCGCCGCCCGTTGCGCTCAAAGTCCTCCGTAGGGATGCCGGAAGGGTCATCGGACAGGGAAAGCTGGTACACTTTGTTGATACGCAGCTCGTCAAAGCTGCCGTAGGTGTATTCCTCCACGGAGATGGGATAGAACGGCCCGCCAGCGGCCAGCGCCGGGGGTGCGGCGATGCTGATTGCCAGAACAGCGGTACATAGCAGCGTCAGGATTCGCTTTTTCATAGCTCAAAACTCCTTTCGATGATTTATCAGCGGGAATTGGAATTACTTCGGCCCTGGCCCTTGACGGTGAGGATGCCGTCCAGGGTGGTGGCGGTGATCCGCAGGCGCTCGGCGGTAGCAATGTCATTCTTCACCGTCTCATCAATGCTCCGCCCGCAGACCACCAGGACGCGGGAGCGGCGGAGGTAGTCGCGGGCAATGTCGAGGCCGTCCTTATGCTCCTGGGGGACGGCATCGTGGAGGAAACGGGCGGTGAGCAGGAGGGGGCAGATGGGGGAATAGCCCGCGTCATACACCTGACGGCAGTACCGGGCGGCGGTTTCGGCGTTCTCAATCTCGCTGCCGCTCCAGGCGGCGGTGATGTAAGCAAGGGGGCGTTTCATGGCATAATCCTTTCTCCCGGTGGCCGGGTAAAAAATAAGACGGCTAATTGCCGCCGTTGAGGTCGTGGTTGACTAACATGGTGTAGTGGTTGTCCATCGTGGAGGGCGCGTTGAACAGCGCCGCCAAAAGATAAGCCCTGGTGTTCCAAACGCGGGTGGTGTTCTCCTGAATGCCGTCCAGCACCTTCTCGATGTGGGCGGAGGTGATCTGCTCAAACCGCTGCCGGACGAAGGCCGTAGGATATTCCGCGTCCCGCCCGATCTTCATGGTGGGGGTACGGCTGAGCGCCACCTCCAGCATGATTTCCACAAACTCGTTGAGCTGCTCCCGGTTGGAGGGAGTGGCGATCAGGTCATACTCGATCTGATCCCGAATTTCATCCCGCTTCTCAAAAATTTCTTTCATTCCTTCCACCGGCTGTGCGGGTGTCTCGGAGGGGGTAGGGGGAGGGAATGAATGAGTATTTGATCGCTGAGTATTTGATTTTTGAGTTTTGAATTGATTTATATTTAATTGGGCGGGGTTCTCCGTATGCGGCGCGGCCATATCCGGGCCAGCCACATCCGGGTTTTCCGTATGTGGTGAGGCCGTATCTGGCGGGGGCATATCCGGCTCGTCCGCATCCGGCGCGGGCGGCTCCGGCGGCTGGGGCTTTTCGTAGATGATGTACTCGGTGTCCGTAATACGCCCGTTGGCCCCGCGAAGCTGGCGGCGGATGATGTAGCCCGCCTTTTCCAGCTCCTTGATGGTACTGCCGATAGCGTCCACACCCTCCTTGCAGATGGCGGCAAGCCCCCGTGTGCTGTAATTCCAGTCCTCCGGGAAAGAGAGAAACATGGACAGCAGCCCCTTGGCTTTCAGCGACAGGGATGTATCTTTCAGATGATAATTTGACATGACGGTGTAATCTCGCGTCCGTTCTACACGATAGACAGCCATTTCAACTCACTTCCTGTTTAGATTTTGGTTATGCGGTGGTTGACCCGTCCTCGCGGGCAAAGCGTTCTTCCAGCCGTTCCACGCTCCAATTCTGCTTGAACTGTCCCAGGGGACCAGGGCCGAACATGGCCCGCGCCCGATTGTCCATGTCCAGCAGCCGCACCCATAGCTCCGGGTGGTGATGGCGCAGCTTTCGCAGTTCGTCAATACGTTGAAAGGGACAGCACCAGCAAGAGGCGCGGCGGTATATCTCATACAGCCCGCCCCAATCGTAGCCCCGGTCATAGCAGATTTGCAGCGCCTGGGCCTCGGTGATTCCCCATTCCACCAATGGATAGCGGTTATGAGGATCGTCTTTGCAGCGGTGGGCTTCATCGGCGGCGATGCCGATATGGTGCAGGGCGTTCTTCTCTTTTTTCAGCCGGTTGGTCTCCTTGGTAATCAGATGGGTTTTAAGCTGGCCGGTACACCAGCGAACTTTGATCCCAGGCCAGCCGTTGCCATAGGGCGGTATGCCCAACCGGGCGCGGCGTTCCAAACAGCTCGGCTTCTGCTTCGGTTCCTCGAACATCATCCACTCAAAGCCGTGAGGGTGGCGCAAAGTGGTGATGTGGATGCCGCGCTCTTGAAAAAGAAAATCATCCAGCTTGGCGATATGGGCCTCCATCTCCGGGAACTCCATGCCAGTGTCCGCATAGAGTACGCAGTCGATGGGCAGGCCCTTTTCGATCATCAGAATCAAAAGACACGAGCTGTCTTTTCCACCTGAGAGCGAGACTGCCGAATAGGTTTCGTTGCTTTTTGTGGTTCCCATGACGGGAAAACTGCCTTTTTATCTCCTTTCCCGTCTGTTACAGCTCATAGAGGGGGATGTCGCTCTCATAGTAGGCGGCGCACATTGCGTTGATCTCATCGGCCAGCTCATCCAGGTCCAGATACATGGGACTGTCCCAGGGGTCCCCCTCCTTGATCTCCCGATACTCGGTGACGTACTCGCCGTCCCCGCAGTCCAGGGACACGCAGGCCACGGCAACAAGATCCATGTCCTCCAGCAGCCACAGCTCATAGGTGCGGTCCGTCAGCACGATGGAGGCGCAGCTCTGGTCGTTGTCCTCGTACAGCAGGGTGGCCCGCTGGCCGAACAGGTCCTTGCCCCGGTAGTTGAAGGACATAGGCTCTTTGCCCTCGGTGGTGTAGGCGTGGACGGTCTGGGCGTTGTGCCGGACCGCTTGCAGCAGGGCCTCGAAGTCAATGCCGTGGAGCAGCGTCTCCACTTCTTCCTCGCTGTACCCATGCTCCCCGATGCCGCCCTGGAACAGATGCCGGACGGCATACTCCAAAGAATCCACAGAATACATAAAAATCCCTCCTTATAGTTATTTGCCCCGCCGCTTTTTAGGCTTGGCGGGGATGATGTGTCCCTCAATGATGTTGGCGTGTTTGTAGATGCGGACACGGCCCTGCCGCTGGGCGTCCAGCACCTGGTCATAGCCGTCCTCGGTCAGAAACCGCCGGATGTACTGGCCCTCCTGCCCCTGGGGGCAATCCTCCAGCACCAGAAACTCGGCCATGTGGCGGGTATCGTCCCGAAACCGCTCCACAGCCAGCAGATCATGGCCCGTGATGGGCAGATGGACCGCTTTCACTCCTTGCCCTCCTTCTCACTGATTTTCAGTACAGAGCAGCCATACCGGGCGATGAGCAGGGCGTTGACAATCAGGCTGAACGCCAGCGTGTCCACCACCTCCGAAATGGCGAGGTCATTCAGCGCCACGCTGGAACCGTCCGAGTAAATATCTTTCGCCGCCGACAGCAGGGTATAGTTGTGGGGCGAGATGTCCTGCGTGGTGGCGTAGTCGAACTCAATGCCATATCTGCAAAAGCAATTTGCGGCGCGGGTGCAGATGTCCTCATTGGCGGTGAGCAGATACATAGCCGCATAGTAGGCCGGGGTGTCCCGGCGTCGGCGGTAGCCCTGCCGGACCTTCATACGCTCCATGCGCTGGTAGTGGGCGGCGGTGAGGAACAGGGAGCCGGAGAACCGGCGGATAGCCGTATGCAGGCGGGCGTCCGTGTGGACGTTACGTGGAAACGTCTCCATGACGGCCTCTTTGTAGCCCACAACCCCAGCCTCGATCCGCTCCGCCAGCCAGGGACAGGTTTTAGCGGTACAGCCCTTCTTTTTCCCGGCGTACTCGGTACACAGCCTGCAATCGACGTGTTCCGGCTTATACTGGAATGTGTTGATATACAACGATAGGTCTCCTTTCCCGGACAGCAAAAAAGCCGGTCAGAGAAAAGAAAATCCCTGCCCGGCTTAACCGTCCGATATTCAATTACCGCTCCTGGCTGCGCAGGCGTTTCTTCATCCACTGTTCCAACAGTTTGATGATGGTGTCCTGCATCTGCTTGGGGGTGTAGGAGCGGGGGAAATATTTGTGGAGGGTGTCAGAAGTCAGAACGATCTTATCGACCTCCGGCTTCTTTTCCTCCGACATGATGCCCAGCATGGTGTCCTCATCCAGTTTCCCGGACTGACTGAGTTTTTTCATCCGCTGGGCCTGGGACAGCGATGGAGTAGCCTGTTCACTCTCAATGGTCTCCACCAAAAGTTCCTGTTCCTCTGGCTTCAAATAGGAAATTTCCACAGCGGGGGTCATGGCGATTTTCTTATCGTCCACCATTTGCTGAAGCTGGGGGGACAGATCATTGAGACGAACATACCGCTGAATTTGGGACCGGCTTTCGCCAGCTTCTTCTGCAACGACCTGAACGCTCTTTTTCCCGTCCGACTTGTACCCAACTTGGGTACAAGTTAAATCTCGTCTCGCGCCCTGTCGTTTGATAGCATCCAGCTTCATCTTATAGGCTTTCGCTTTCTCGCTGGGCAGGATATTTTCACGCTGGATATTACTATCCACCATGAAAATAATGGCGGTGTCCCGATCCAAATCCCGGACGATTACAGGCATGGTGTCCAGCCCTGCCAGTTCACAGGCGTGTTTGCGCCGGTGTCCGGCCACCAACTCATAGCCGCCGCCCTCGCGGGGGCGGGCGATGGCGGGCATGAGAACGCCGTATTCCTTGACGCTCTCCACGGTTTCCTTCATAGAATCATCATCCCTTACGGAAAACGGATGGTCGGGGAACGGGTACAGCTCGGACAGCGGGATATTCTGCACCTTTTCCAGTTTCGCGTCCTGACGCTCCTGCTCCGTGGAGAACAGATCAGCGGCTGATGCCAGCTCTACTTTTCGCGCGCTGCTTTTCAAGCTGTAACACCTCCCGCGTCAGATTTCCATAGGCTTCGGCCACCTTCCCGCCGGGGTCATGGGCAAAGATGCTCTTACCCTCGGCGCTGGTCTCCTTGGCCCGGACAGAATGGGGTATCTCGGAATCGAATACCTTGATGTCCCCGCCGTAAGTCTCCCGGAGCAGGGCGCTGATCTCCCTGGCGAAGTTGGTCCGGCTGTCTACCATCGTCAGCAGGATGCCGTCAATGAGCAGTTTGGGATTGATCTGCCGCCGCACCTTGCCCACGGTCTGCAAGAGCTGTTCAAGCCCTTTCGCCGGGAGGTACTCCGCCTGGACGGGGACGATCAGGCGATTGGCAGCGGCCAGGGCGTTGACGGTGAGCATACCCAGGGAGGGCTGGCAGTCCAGCAGGATGTGGGTGTACTGTTTCCGAACCGTGTCCAGATACTGCCGCAGGATGGTCTCGCGGCTCATGGCGTTCACCAGCGACACCTCCATGCCGGAGAGTTGGATGTTTGATGGCATGAGGTCCACGCCCTCCGCATGATGCAGGATGCCCTCGCCGGGAGCGATGGGCTGATCGTTCAGCACCTTGCCCATCAGGTCCGAGAGAGTGACGGGCAGATCGTCCGGCTGGGAATGGCCCAGGCTGATGGAAAGACTGGCCTGGGGGTCTACGTCCACCACTAACACCTTTTTCCCGGATTGGGCCAGCCCGACGCCGAGGTTTGCGCAAGTTGTACTCTTGCCCGTACCGCCTTTTTGATTGACTACGGCGATCACTTGGGCGTTCATGTGTTCTCAACTCCCTACTACAAATAAAAATGCCCCATCGCAAAATGGGGATGAAAAAAGGGAGAACATAGCTATGCTACATTCTCCCGTAAAAACAGTATGCAGTTGTCGGCCTTTGCCATTTTCTATTCCAGGGCGGGAACAGTCAGGAGCCAATCCGCCGCAATCCCGAATAAATCCTGGCTTTTTCAAAACTTTTCGTACCCTTCCCCAACAGCACCTGTTCAACGAATACTACGCCCGCGATATATCCAAGAAGCGCCGGATCGTAAACAAGATGAAAGGCAATTCCGGGGTGCCGCTGTCTCCGCCGCCCTATGGGTACATCAAGAACCCGGACGATCCCCGCTTTTGGGTGATCGACCCGGAGGCCGCCGCCGTGGTGCGCCGCATTTATCAAATGGCGCTGGACGGCTACGGGCTGGCCGAGACTGCCGCCGCGCTGGAGCGGGATGGGGTGTTCAATCCCACCTACTACTGGCGGAGCAAGGGGACAAGCCGGGGCGGGTCCAAGAGCACCGTGGAGCCCACCAAATGGGGACATACCACCATCAAGAAAATCCTCACCTTGCAGGAGTATTGCGGCGATGTAATTAACTTCAAATCCTACTCCAAGTCCTACAAGATGAAAAAGCGGATCGAGAACCCGGAGGAGAACCGGGCGATCTTCCTCAACGTCCATGAGGCCATCATTGACCGGCCCACCTGGGAAAAGGTGCAGAGTATGAAAAAAGGGACCCGCCGGAGGCGGCCCACCGTCACCCAGGAGCCCAGCGTGTTTTCCGGCTATCTGAAATGCCCGGAGTGCGGCGGCAACCTCAATTTCCACTTCAACCAGGGCAACCACGACATTAAGTTTTTCAGTTGCCAAAATCACAATTCCGGCCTGCGCAAGTGCTCCAAGACCCATTACATCCGGCTGGAATTTCTGGAGCGGGTGGTGCTGTATGAGGTGAACCGGCTGGCCAGCTTCGCCAACGAGTACGAGGACGACTTCATCAAGGCGATGATGGGCCGTTCCGCAAAGGTGACGGAGAATGAGCGGGCCAGGAAGCAGCGGGAGCTGGATGGGCTGCTGGCGCGGGACAAGGAGTTGGATGGGCTTTTTGAAAGGCTTTACGAGGACAACGTGAGCCAGAAGATCAGTGACGCCCGGTTTGCAAAAATGTCCCAGCGGTATGAGCAGGAGCAGGGGGAGAACACCAAGAGGATCAAGGCCCTGCGGCTGGAGCTGAAAAAGAGTGAGGGCAAGCGGATGGACATTGATACGTTCCTTGCAACGGTCCGGCGCTATACCAACGCAACGGAGATCACCCAGCGCATGGTGGCGGAGCTGATCGACCACATCGACGTATACCACGCGGAGAAACAGGACGGCGTTACTACCCAGCACATTACCATCTATTATAACTGCATCGGCGCTTTCTCTGTCCCTGACCGCCGGAAAATTCCGGCTGCGGAGATTACAATGGGGACGAGAAAGGGAGTAGCAGTCAGCTACTCCCCGGAGCGGATCGCCGTATAGGATTTTGAGCAAAAATAATGCGGAGTGTCCTCTAAGGATACTCAAATCCTATAAGGACACTCCGCATGGTCCGAGTGGCGAGACTTGAACTCACGACCCCTTGACCCCCAGTCAAGTGCGCTACCAACTGCGCTACACCCGGATATTTACGCTCACTCATGTCAGCTTGTATAGATTAGCACACTTCGCCAGAAAATGCAAGACCTATTTTTAAATTTCTTTTGAAAATTTTTCCCCCCTCAAATTTAGGAAGCTTTCCCTCCTCAACAGCGGACCCGCCGCCGGAATAGCCCGCAAGACGGTGGATCGACCGCTTTATTCTGAAGTCCTCCCCCTAACGAAACATCCCCGGAAGGCAGAACGGCACCCGTCCTCCCCTATAAAAAAGCCAGCGCCCGGTACCCACGCCGGGCGCTTCAAGCGTTTTCCAAGGCCCGCGCCCTGCTTACAGGCCGTACCCCATGATATTCTCGGCGCAGAGCACGTCGATACGTCCCTGAGCCCTGGCAGGGTCCGGCTGAATCCCCTTTCGCAGCAGGTCCCGCAGCAGCAGCAGGGGCAGCGCTCCTTGCTGCACCATGTCCTGGGGAATGGTGAAATCCACGCCGCCATCCAGCAGCAGCCGCCGGATTCCCTCGTTGATATCATGGCAGACCACACGGATTTCCCCCTTTCGGCCCGCCGCCCGGATCGCCTCCACACAGCCGGACACGTTGAGGTTCGCCATGTAGACTCCGCCCAGCCCCGGATGGGCCGCAATGGCCTCGCCTACCACACAAACCGTTGTGCCATAATCGTTAAAAGTCTCCGCGACTACAATCTGTTCCGGGGCAAAGCCCAGCTCCGCCATGCGCTCTTGAAAGCCGCCCAGCCGCTGGCGGTGCCCGTCGAACTTTAAATTGCCCACCGTCGCCAGCACGACGGCGTCCCGGGACACGCATTTGCTCATCAGCTCCGCCGCCACCCGGCCCGCCCGGCGGATGTCCTGGCCCACGAAGCACACCCGGCCGCTTTCCGGAAGATCCGAATTAAACGTGACGCAGGGAATCCCCCGCTCCGTCAGCTCCGTCACCCGGTCCTGGACCGAGCGGTCGTTCAGCGAGCAGAGGGCCAGGCCCTTGCAGCCCTCCGCCTCCAGCTCGTCCAGCAGAGTCAGCGCCTCCTGGGGAATGTCGGTTTTGCAGTGCCGCACCAGCACCCGGACCCGGCCGGCGGACAGCTCCTCCCGGACGCTGTCAATGCCCCGCTCCACGTCCGCCCGAAACTGCCCCTCTTCGCTGGGCAGAAGAACCCCCAATTTCAGCGTTTCCAGGGAGGCGGCCATCTGCCGGGCGTGGGCCTCCCGGGGAGACACGTACCCCGTCTCGGCAATGGCGGCCAAAACCCGCTCCCGAACGTCCGCCCGCACATAAGAGCGGTTGTTCAGCACCCGGTCCACCGTTCCCCGGGAAACGCCCGCCAGCGCCGCCACCATTTGGATTGTCGCCCTCTTCCCCATGCCGGTTCCTCCCCAATATGTGCAGTGCACAGTATGTGACGCTTTTATGATAGCACAGCTCTTGTGGATTTGCAAAAGAAATTTTCGTCCCTTTTGTAAAATCCGCTGATTTCTCTTCAATTCTCCACTAAAACGAAAAAAAGGGGTTGACAGCCGGGCCCGGCTTTGCCATAATGTGTGTAAAGGCACACAATAAATAGCACAGAATAAAGCACATATAGGAGGCAGCGCTATGAACTTTCAAAAATCAGCCTGCATTGAGCCCATGTACAGCGAGCTTCCCTTCCTGGAGCGGTTCCAGGCCGCTAAACAGGACGGCTTCGAATTCGTCGAGTTCTGGGGCTGGACGGACAAGGACCTGGACGCGGTGAAGGCCGCGGCGGAAAAGGCGGAAATTGGCATCTCCGGCTTCAACGGAGATGCGGAGCTCTCCCTCATCGACCCCAGCCAGAAGGAGGCCTACCTGGCCTTCCTCCGCCGGTCCGTGGAGGCGGCTAAGAAGGTGGGCGCCCGGTCCGTCACCATCCACTCCAACGGCCTGGGGGACGGCGGCATGGTCATCGACCATTATGATGAACTCAGCGACACGGTAAAGCTCTGCACCATGTTCGGCACCCTGAAAGAGTGCGCGAAAATCGCGGAGGAGAGCGGCATCTCCATGAACCTGGAACCGCTGAACGTCACCACGGACCATGTGGGCAACTTCCTCCAGACCACTCGGATGGCCGCTGAAATGACCCGGCTCATCGGCTCCCCCAAGCTGAAGGTGCTCTATGACGCCTACCACATGCAGCTCAACGAGGGCAGCCTCTGCGACAACATCCGGGCCTATGGGGACCAGTTCGGCCACATCCATGTGGCGGACGCCCCGGGCCGCCACGAGCCTGGCACTGGCGAGATCAACTACGCCAATGTGTTCGCCTGCCTGGAGAAAACCGGCTACACCGGCTTGATCGGGTTTGAGCTTATGCCGAAGACCTCCACCGCTGAGGCGGTAAAAGCAATCATGAAACTTTAAATTCCATATTTTAAGAAGGAGAGACGTACATGAAAACCATCAAAATCGGCATCATCGGAGCGGGCCGCATCGGCCGGGTCCACGCGGAGAACATCGCGAAGTTTGTCCCCGAGATGGAAATCAAGACCATCGCCGACCCTTACATGAGCGAAGAGACGGTGGAGTTCCTCCGGCGCCTGCGCATCCCCAACATCGTCAAGGACGCGGAGGAAATTCTGAAGGACCCGGAAATCAAGGCAGTCGTCGTCTGCTCTCCTACGGACCTCCACGCGGAATACTCCATCAAGGCGGCCGAGGCCGGGAAGGACGTGTTTGTGGAGAAGCCCGTGGACTACCGCATCGAGCGGGTGAAGGAGGTCATCGCCGCGGCGAAGAAGGCCGGGGTCAAGCTCCAGGTGGGCTTTAACCGCCGCTTCGACCACAACCACCGGGCCGTCTACGAGGCCGTCCGGGCAGGCAAAGTCGGCAAGGTGAACCTGGTGAAAATCAGCTCCCGGGACCCCGAGCCCCCCACCATCGACTATGTGAAGGTCTCCGGCGGCATCTTCTACGACATGATGGTCCACGACTTCGACATGGCCCGCTTCCTGGCGGGCTCCGAGGTGACGGAGGTCTTCGCCTATGGCGGCGTGCTGGTGGACCCGGCCATCGGCGAGGCGGGGGACGTGGACACCGCCGTGGTGTCCCTGAAATTCGCCAACGGGGCCATGGGCGTCATCGACAACAGCCGGAAGGCCGTCTACGGCTACGACCAGCGGGTGGAGGTCTTCGGGTCCGAGGGCGCGGTGATGGATGAAAACGACACCCCCAATAACGCCACCTACTACGGGGCGGACGGAACGTCCTCCAGCCCCTGCTACAAAATCATGTGGGACCGCTACACCATGGCCTTCGCTGCCGAGCAGAAAGCCTTTGCCGAGGCGGTCATCAATGGCACGCAGACCCAGGTCACCGGAGAGGACGGCCTGGCCCCCATCCTCATCGCCGCCGCCGCCACGAAGTCCCTCAAGGAGGGGCGGCCCGTCAAGCTCAGCGAAATCACGCAGTAAGTCCCCCATTCAGAAAGGAACGAGGTTTACTATGATGAAACAGCGTATGGCTGCCCTGCTCCTGGCCGGTTTGATGTTCCTCTCCCTCTCCGCCTGCGGCGGCGGCGGCGATTCCGCCGCCGGCGGCTCCTCCGGGGACAAGGAAGGGGCCTATAAGATGAGCGTTATCTTGAAGACCACCGCCTCCGAGCACTGGCAGCTCATTATGGCCGGATGCCGGAAATTCGAATCCGAGCACCCGGACGTGGTCATCGACATCACGGGACCGGCCAATGAAACCTCCTACGACGACCAGCAAAATATGATCGAAACCACCCTGAACAACAGCGAAGTGGACGCCATCATCATCGCCCCCCTCCAGTCGGAGACTGCCGCCACCCTCATTGCCGGGGAGACCCGCCCGGTCTTCGCCCTGGACACCAACATCGACGCGCCGGAAATCGTCTCCTTCATCGGCACCGGAAACGAGGCCGCCGCCAAGCTGGGGGCCACGGAAGCCGTCAAGGCCGCGAAAGCCGCGGGATGGGAAACCATTGAGTGCATCGAAATCGCCGGAGTCAAGGGAGACGCCACCAACACGGCCCGGATGAATGGATACACCGCCGGAGTCAATGAAAACGGCGGGACCTTCCTGGCCGATGAAATCCAATACGCCAACGCCGTGGCGGACCAGGCCGTCACCTGCATGGAAGCCATTATCCAAACCCACCCGGATGGAATCGCCATCGTCTGCGCCAACAACGACGACATGGCCGTAGGAGCCGTCCGGGCCGCGGAGGGCAACCCCAGCTTTGCCGACACCATCTTCCTGGGCTTCGACGGCTCCACCGGCGCGTGCCAGGCCATCCTGGACGGACTTCTGACCATGTCCGTGGCCCAGCAGCCCTATGAGATGGGCTACCTGGCCTGCCAGACCGCCTACGACAAGCTCCAGGGCAAGGACGTGGACGCTGTGGTGGACCCCGGCATCGAGGTCATTTCCCCGGAAAACGCCCAGGCCCGCATCGACAAGGTCAACGGATATCTCGCCGGTCAGAACTGATCGGAGCGCCCCCGCGCAGCTCTGCGCGGGGGCGCTTTTCTCGCAGGCAGAAAAGCAGCCGCATGACGCTTGCGCGCCATGCGGCTTTTTTGGCTAAACGCTGCGGCCCCTTCCGGCCCCTCAGGCCGTAAGGTTCCAAAGGTCCTCGAAGAGTCCGCCGCCGTCGGGCTCCGTGGTTCCCGGCTCCTGGGGCTCGGTGGGAGCCGTGGGGGGCGGGTCCGGCGTGGGCTCCGGGTCCGGCGTGGGCGGCGGAGTGCCGTAGCCCTCGTGGCTCTCGCCGGGGGCGGGGACATAGGGCTCGCTGGGCGTGGTGGTCCCGCCGTTCGGATTGTTGGGGTCCTCGGGATTCAGCGGGTCCTCCGGGTTCACCGGGGGCAGGCCGTTGTGGGCGGGACAGCCGCCGATGGGGTTTGTCTCCGAAATCTCGGTGATCTTTTCCAGGCTGCTGATGAGATAGGCGTCGTCCTCCGCCTTGATGCTGGGGCCGTAGTCCTCCCGGACGTAGTCCAGATAGGCCCGCTGCTCCACCACCTCCAGGGGGCAGGACTCCGTGGCCAGGCAGTGGCCCTCGGTGCAGTAGGACACCACCTTGTGCGTGGTGCACTCCTCTGTGGGTCCGGTGCCCGACGCCACCGTAAACGTGCCGATTCGGCCTCCCCGGGGGTCCGCCTCACACGCCGCGGAGGGCAGCATACCGCTGTCCAGACAGACCCGGATGCTGGTCAGCCCCGTGGCGGGCTTGTTGTCAAAATCCTTGTCGGGCAGGTCCATGTGCAGGGGCTCCATGACCTTCTTCCACATGGTGATGGCGGGGTTGCCGCTGTAGCTGATGCGCTCCGGGTCCTCATAGCCCGTCCACACCGCCGCCACGTAGTAGGGCGTGAAGCCCACGAAGTAGCGGTCCTTATTGTCGTTGGTGGTTCCGGTTTTTCCGGCGATGTGCATGCCGCCAAACCGGGCCTGTCCGCCGGTGCCGGAGGTCACGGCGTTTTTCAGCATGTCCGTCATGAGATAGGCGGTGGTTTCCTTCATGGCCACATGGCTTTCGCTCTCGTTTTCCAGCACCGTCACTTCCTGGCCGGTGGTGTTGTCGATGCGGGTGACCCGGACGTAGGTCCGGGGCTCGTTGTAAATACCGTTGTTGGCAAAGCAGGCGTAGGCCGCCGCCATTTCCACGGTGTTCAGCCCCCGGGTCAGACCGCCCATGCCCAGGGCGCCCACCACCATGTCGTCCGCCACCAGACCCAGCCGCAGGTTCTCCGTGGCGAAGCGGTAGGCCTCCTCCACCCCCACGGACTGGAGGGCCTGGACGGCGATGGTGTTGATGGATTTCTGCACGCCGGTCCGCACCGTGGTGAAGCCGGTGTAGGTGTTGGGGGAGTTCTTGGGCCAGGGATTCCCGTTGAGCTCCTGAACCGGGTAGTTGTCAAAGACCGACCCCTGGGTGATGACTCCGGCGTCCAGGGCGGGGGCGTAGGCCGTCAGGGGCTTCATGGAGGAGCCCACCTGCCGCTTGGCGGTGGCGCAGTTCCAGCCCAGGTTCCGGTCCTTCTCCCCCACCTTGCCAACCATCGCCACGATGTCGGCGGTGTAGGGGTCCAGGATGGTGATGGCGGACTGAAGCTGCTGGCCGTTCCGGGAGGTCACGTCCAGGTTGCTCCGGTCCTCATAGACGCTCTCCGCCAGGGCCTGGATCTTCGGGTCCAGGGTGGTGTAAATTCGATAGCCGCTGTTGTAGAGGCGGGTGTACGCCTCGTCCTTTGTGATGTTGTACTCCTTCTGCAGGTCCCGCACCACATCCTGGATCACCTTGTCCACAAACCAGGAGTTGATCTCCACCTTGCCGGCCACCTTCTCCACAATCTCCTTGGCGGAGGTGGACCCGTCGGCAAACTGGAGGACCTCCGCCTTGGCGGCCTCGGCCTGGGCCTTGGTGATATAGGGAAGCCCCGTTTCCGGGTTGATGACCTCCTCATTCGCCATCCGGTCCAGGATGGTCTCCTGGCGCTCCTTGTTCTTCTCCCGGGGGGTGACCGTGCTCCCATCCTCCCGGGTGTAGGTGATGTCGTACAGGGGCCCGTAAATCGAGGGGTTGTTGGTGATGGCGATGAGACAGGCGCTCTCCGCCAGGTCCAGGTCCTTGGCGTCCTTGCCGAAGTAGAACTGCGCCGCCGTCTGGACGCCGTGGCAGCCCTGGCCCAAATAGATGTCGTTCAGATACTGCTCCAAGATGAACTGCTTGGAGTAGTTCTTCTCGAACTCCAGGGCCCGGAAAATCTCCCGGACCTTCCGGTTGACATAGGGCATGTTGTCGTTGGTCATGTTTTTCAGCACCTGCTGGGTGATGGTGGACCCGCCGTAGCTGCCGTCCCCCAGAATCAGATCCTTCACCGCGCCCAGGGTCCGCCACCAGTCCACGCCCTCGTGCTGGAAAAAGCGGTGGTCCTCAATGGCCACGGCGGCCTGCCAGAGGTAGGGGGACATGTCCTTGAACTCCACCAGGATGCGGTTCTCTTCGCCGTGGATGCTCTTGAGCTCCTTCCAGTTCCCCGTCTCCTCATCCTGATAGTAGATAAAGGAGCTGAGGTTCATGGTGTAGTCCTCCGCCCGCACCGCCACGTTGGGGGTGACCACCGTGTCGATATACTCTTTAAAGAAGTGCAGGCCGATCAGCGCCGTGCAGACGCCCACCAGCAGGACCGTCCACAGCGTAATGAAGATCCACTTCACCACGCCCAGGACGATGCCCAGCGGGGTGGCCCTTCTGCGCTTCCTGCGCCGCTGGGGCTGCTGGGGGTGCTCTCTTCTTCCGTGCTGCTCCAAAGTAACGAATACCTCCTTTGCCGGGGATACCGCCTCCGCCCTGCTTTTTGCGGCGAAGCGCGTCAAAGCCAGTTGTTTCCAGGGCTTCCAAACATGTCCGGAGCCCCTTGTTTTCCATTGTACCATGCCCTGTCAATATTGAAAATGTCGGATTTCGCCGAAAAAAAGTTCCCGCGCCGCATGGATTTATGAGTTTTGGGCAGACTAACTCCCACCGGCGCTGTCAACTTTTCGCCTTTTTCACGAATTCTACTCTTGCAATTGCCGTCGTTTCCGTGTAAAATACAGTTGAGCCCAGAAAAGGAGGCGCCCTGTATGAGTGAAGATTTCGGCCCCACCTTCCTGACCGTCACCGACGAGGAGGGGAAGGAGCTGGTTCTGGAGTTCATGGACGCTCTGGAACACAACGGACAGCTCTACCAAGCTTTCTTCCCCGCCGAGACCGAGGGGGAGGAGGACGACCCGGACGCCGGGCTGGTGATTTTAAAAGTCCTCCACGAGGACGGTGAGGACGTCCTTTCCACCCTGGACTCCGACGAGGAGCTGGAAGAGGTGTACGACCTCTTTATGGAGTCCCTGTTCGACGGCGAGGAGTAACTCCAAAACCACATACGGTAAAGTACCCTGCGGGGTGCGTGATAGATCTTTTTTTAACCCACATTTCGTTATAAGGGACGCTGGATCAGCGCGTGGTTCGCAGGCCTCCCGGCTGCCGTTCGCGGCTGGAAGTTGGAAGCGGTAAAGCGCGCTGGAGGCGACCCACCTGTCCATGAAGGTGCAGGTTATAACGGGGTCTACACGGCTCTCGCGGGGTACTATTATGCCCTGAGGGCCGTTTTCTTTTCCGCTTTCAGGAAAATTTCAGCCGGGCATGTTATGTTTGTTGTGCCATTCGAGTGTTATTTTAGCGGACCGGCCCGGAGATTTGATGAAAAAAACGTGAATTCTGGCGTTTTCTTTCCCGGAAAGGGATTTTAGGCTTGCACTTTGGCCCGCGTTCCGCTATAATAGGCAAGTGCGTAAAATCCAGCCCGTTCCCGTTCGGGCAAAAATTGTAACTGAAAACTTGAGAGGACTGAAACACAAATGAGCGCATCGAGAGAAAAGCAAAACCGCCAGGCCGCTTCCGGCCAGGCCGACCCCAAAACCGCCCGGGAGGCGCAGCAGCGCAGGGAGGAGAAGCGGACGAACCTCCTCTACGGCGTCATCGCCGCCGCCGTCCTGGTCGCGGTCATCGCCTCCTTCGTCTGGCGCAGCGACTTCATCCCCAAGACCACCACCGCCGCCACCATCGACGGGGAGAAGTACACCGCCGCTGAGGTGGAATACTATTACCAGACGGCCTACCGTAACTTCGTAACCAACAGCCAGTATTCCTACTTCCTCAGCTACCTGGGACTGAACACCAACGCCACCTTAAAAAGCCAGTCCATCAACTCCACCGCTGCCGCCATGCTGGGCATTGAGCTGCCCGACGCGGACGCCGAGAGCGCGGAGGCCGATTCTGAAGCGGACCCCCTGGCTCCCACCGGCATGACCTGGCACGACTATTTCCTGGACGAAGCCCTGGATAACATGCGCGTCATCCAGACCGCCCTCAAGGCCGCCGAGGCCGAGGGTTTCCAGTACCCTGCCGGGGTCCAGGTCCAGTATGACGACAACATGGACGCCCTCAAGGCCGTAGCCGCCGCCAGCGGCATCTCCGTCAGCCAGTACCTGAAAGGCAACTTCGGCGCGGGCGTCACGGAGAAGGTTTACGGCGAGCAGCTGATGCGGGTCCTTCGCTACAGCGCCTACGCCGACGCCTATCAGGACAGCCTGACTTACTCCGACAGCGAGCTGGAGGAGGCCTACGGCGCTGACCGGAACACCTATGACCATGTGTCCTATGAGGTTGTCTCCTTCTCCGGCGCGGCGGAGAGCACCACCGACGACGAGGGCAACACCGTGGAGCCCACCGAGGAGGAAGCCGCCGCGGCTCTGGAGGCGGCTCAGGACCTCGCCCAGACCGTGCTGGACGGCTTCCAGGACGGCGGGGACCTGGAGGAGCTGGCCAACGAAAACGACGGCACCTACAGCAAAAACGAAAACGGCACCTACAGCGCCGGAAGCGTTATGAGCGAGTGGCTGTACGACAGCGCCCGGAAATCCGGCGACGCCTCCACCCTGGCGGACGGCACCGTTCAGTATGTGGTGGTCTTCCACGACCGCTTCCGGGACGAAAATCCCACCATTGACATCCGGCACATTCTGGTTCCCTTGGGGAGCGGCTCCATCGCCGAGGGCGAGGAGGGCTATGAGGATGAGCAGGCCCAGCTGAAAGCCGACGCCCACGCCAAGGCCGAAGAGCTGCTGGCCCAGTGGCAGTCCGGCGAGGCCACCGAGGACTCCTTCGCCGCCCTGGCGCTGAAGGAATCCACCGACGGCTCCAAGTACGACGGCGGCCTGTACACCGAGGTTTATCAGGGCCGGATGGTGACGGAGTTCAACGACTGGTGCTTCGACGCCGCCCGCCAGAGCGGCGACACCGGCGTGGTGGACACCCAGTACGGCTCCCACGTCATGTACTTCTCCGGCGTGAACGCGGCCCGCTGGCAGACCCAGGTCGCCGCCAATCTGCGGACTGAAGCTTACACCGCCTGGGAGGAGGATCTGGTGAAGGATGTCACCGTCCAGCGCAGTGAGTCCGGTTTGAAACACATCGGTTAATGCCACACAGCACTTAGGGGCCGGCAGACGCCGGCCCCTTTGCCTAATATATTACTTCCGAACTGAAAGGCCGGAAGTAATATGTGCCATGTTTTGCGGTTGCCGCTGTTTACAGCGGCGAGCAAAACGGCTTAAATCAAATGTATTATTTCCGAGCTTAAAACTCGGAAATAGTACACATCAATGAAGAAAGAAGGAAATCTGCATGCTGGTTGGCACGCTGGTCAACACCGGCGCGGTGATTGCCGGGTCCCTGATCGGCCTCCTGTTGGGCAATATTCTGCCGGAGCGGCTGCGGGACACGGTAATGAAAGGCCTGGGCCTCTGCACCCTGTTCGTGGGCATTGATGGAATGCTGGGGGGCAGCAACGCTTTGATTGCCATTGTCTCCATGGCCGTGGGCGCCGTCATTGGTGAGCTCTGCGACCTGGACGGGCATCTGAACCGCTTTGCGGAGGGCCTGGAGAAACGATTCAAGAAGGGCCGGGAGGGAGGACCTTCCCTGGCGGAGGGCTTTGTGACGGCCTCCCTAGTCTTCTGTGTAGGGGCCATGACCATCGTAGGAGCCTTGAACGACGGCCTTACCGGGAATCATGAAATGCTGTTCACCAAGGCCACCCTGGACTTTGTGTCCTCCATCATTTTCGCCTCCTCCCTGGGCCTGGGCGTGATGCTGTCCGCCGCGGCGGTACTTACTATTGAGGGGGGAATCGCCTGCCTGGCCAGCCTGGTGGCCCCCATTCTCCAGCAGAACCCCAACACGGTCCCGGAGATGACGGTGGTGGGCTCGATACTGATTGTGGGAATCAGCCTGAACCTGCTGGGGGTTACGAAGCTGAAGGTGATGAACTACGTCCCGGCCATCTTTCTCCCCATTCTTCTCTGCCAGTTCATGTGAGGACTGTATAAAGAAACGCGCCGTGCCGGAGGGTAAGGCGTCATAAAGAAGTTAAGGGCAAGACAGGCCGCAGCGGTCTGTCTTGCCCGTTTATACTGTATAACCCACTATGACACTTTCGGGGAAAGTGCCCGTGGGGGAGAACAATAAAAAGGAATTTGTTTTTACAGTTTCAAAATAGCAATCAGCTCGTCTCCATCCATTTCTCCAGTTTCAACAAATCCAAACAAACGGTATAACTGGCTGGCAATTCTATTTTCAGGTTCATAAGACAACCAGCAGTATTCCGATTTACCGCAGGGAAATGTTTTTACGAATTCCAATGCAAGTCTGACCGCCTCTTTGCCATAGCCCCTATTTTGATAATGACTATCTATCATCAATCGCCAGAGATTATAATTTTCTTTTGCTATCAATGGGGCGTCCTCCCAATAATCATCTGTATCAAAGCCAATCATTAAAAAACCAACCGGTGTATCATCCTCATATATTCCAAAAGGGAAAGCATATCCATTTCCGGTTATGGCGGTATAGGCTTCGATAATGCTGATGTCATTGCTTGCTACAAAATTTTTCTGCTTTTCAGAAACACAAAGTTTCAAAATATCCCATACGTTTTTCCCGGTTATCTTCTCCAGTCTCAGCATATTGATATCCTCGCGAATCCCGATTTGTCGATGAGTTCATTATAAAGCAGCACCCTCTGAAAAGCAACTTCCTTCCAGAATGTGTTGGCTTCTTTACGGGAGTTACCCCGAGGGCAGGGGCGCGTTTTTTTGATTGCAACGACCTCCTTAGCGTAGTAAAATGAGGGCAGCAAAATAACGGGAGGAAACCGCTATGACTTTAATTTTAGGAATCTCAGCCGCCATAGGTATTCTGATTTATCTCTTGCACCGCCAAGGCTTTGCCGTAATAAAGAGCATCGCCGCCGTGTTGTTTGTATTTCAACTGGGAAAAAGAGGCGGCCGCGCCTCCCTGAACTCCTGCACCGGCTGGGTCCGGCATAGAGGCCGGTTCCGCGAAAGCCGGATTATGAAATTTTGCTTCGACTGCCGGCTGTCCAGCGGGGATGCGGAAGTCGTCCTGCTGGACAGCCAAAAGCGGGAGCTGCTTCGCTTAAACCGGCACCAGTCCACAGGAGAACTCAAGTTAGATGGAACGGCACGGTATTATCTGCAATGGGAGTTTCATCGTGCTACCGGCATATGTGAGCTGCACTGGTAGCAAACTTTCTCCTCGTAAAGCAAAAATAAGACAGGCCACCGAAGTAACCTGTCTCATGTTGGCGCCACCTATCTTCCCGGGCCGTCGCCAGCCAAGTATTGTGGGCAGAAACGAGCTTAACTACCGTGTTCGGAATGGGAACGGGTGGACCCTCGTTCTAATCAGCACCAACTTCGTCGGGGCAAACTGCGCTTGCCGCGCTCCCGCCGTAAGCCTTCGGCTTTCGTCGGGAGCTTGCTTCGCTCCGTTGCCCCTCCTCTTCCACAAAAATCCGAGAATTTTTGTGGAGCTGAGGCGCGAAGAGCTTCGCATTCGCTCCGTATGTTAACTGGGTAAGACCCAGACAACAAGCTATTATATGACGCTTCTATTCAATTGTCAAGCACTTTCTTCTTGGAGAAAGTTTGGTGACCCGTACCGGATTCGAACCGATGTTAACGGCGTGAGAGGCCGCTGTCTTAACCACTTGACCAACGGGCCGCGTCGTCGGGACCTTTGAGAGGGTTTCTCTGAACCAGGTGTATCCCCTGGATACACCCAGCTCAGAACTGGTGCACCTTCACGGACTCGAACCGGGGACCCACTGATTAAGAGTCAGTTGCTCTACCAACTGAGCTAAAGGTGCATACCCTTCCAGGTACACTGCCTGCACCCTCAAAACCGAACAATGTGATTACTTATCTTTCAGGCCGCCTGCATTTCTTTGTAGGTCAAGCCCTCGGGCTATTAGTACCGGTCAGCTGCATGCATTACTGCACTTCCACCTCCGGCCTATCAACCAGGTAGTCTTCCTGGGCCCTTACCTCTCTAGGAGTGAGAGATCTCATCTTAGGGGGAGTTTCACGCTTAGATGCTTTCAGCGTTTATCTCGTCCATACGTAGCTACCCAGCTGTGCCGTTGGCACGACAACTGGTGCACCAGAGGTATGTCCATCCCGGTCCTCTCGTACTAAGGACAGCTCCCTTCAAATCTCTTACGCCCGCAACAGATAGGGACCGAACTGTCTCACGACGTTCTGAACCCAGCTCGCGTGCCACTTTAATCGGCGAACAGCCGAACCCTTGGGACCGAATCCAGCCCCAGGATGTGACGAGCCGACATCGAGGTGCCAAACCTCCCCGTCGCTGTGGACGCTTGGGGGAGATCAGCCTGTTATCCCCAGGGTAGCTTTTATCCGTTGAGCGATGGCATTTCCACTCACATACCACCGGATCACTAACTCCAACTTTCGTTACTGCTCGACCCGTCGGTCTCGCAGTTAGGCTGGCTTCTGCGTTTACACTCACTGCACGATTTCCGTCCGTGCTGAGCCAACCTTTGAGCGCCTCCGTTACCTTTTAGGAGGCGACCGCCCCAGTCAAACTGCCCGCCTAACAGTGTCCCCCGACCGGATTCACGGCCGCAGGTTAGAAACTCAGCAATCCAAGAGTGGTATCCCACCGGCGGCTCCACACAAGCTGACGCCCGTGCTTCCAAGCCTCCCACCTATCCTGTACATGAATTACCGAATTCCAGTATTAAGCTGCAGTAAAGCTCCATGGGGTCTTTCCGTCTAGTTGCGGGTAACCGGCATCTTCACCGGTACTACAATTTCGCCGGGCGGGCTGTTGAGACAGTGCCCAAATCATTACGCCTTTCGTGCGGGTCAGAACTTACCTGACAAGGAATTTCGCTACCTTAGGACCGTTATAGTTACGGCCGCCGTTTACCGGGGCTTCAATTCAATGCTTCACCTTGCGGCTGACATCTCCTCTTAACCTTCCGGCACCGGGCAGGCGTCAGCCCATATACGTCATCTTTCGATTTAGCATAGACCTGTGTTTTTGGTAAACAGTTGCTTGGGCCTATTCTCTGCGGCCTCTTTCGAGGCTCCCCTTTTTCCGAAGTTACGGGGTCAACTTGCCGAGTTCCTTAACAACCCTTCTCCCGTTGGCCTTAGGATTCTCTCCTCATCTACCTGTGTCGGTTTGCGGTACGGGCGCCTTAGCATACGCCAGAGCTTTTCTCGCCTCTGAGCATCACCGACTTCGCTACTATATTTCGCTCCCTTTCGCCCGGGTCAACCAACGCCCGGGTTCGGTTATCTCAAAGTGTCCCTCTGGTTTAAGTTTCGGCGGCTACGGAATTTCTACCGTATGTGCATCGACTACGCCTTTCGGCCTCGCCTTAGCTCCCGGCTTACCTTGGGCGGACGAACCTTCCCCAAGAAACCTTAGATTTTCGGCCATTATGATTCCCACATAATTCTCGCTACTCATTCCGGCATTCTCACTTCTGTACAGTCCACCGCTCCTTCCGATGCGACTTCACCCCATACAGAACGCTCCCCTACCACTGTTCAAAGAACAATCCCAAGCTTCGGTTATACGCTTAGCCCCGTTACATTTTCCGCGCAGAGTCACTCGACCAGTGAGCTATTACGCACTCTTTTAATGAGTGGCTGCTTCTAAGCCAACATCCTGGTTGTTTTCGCAACTCCACATCGTTTTCCACTTAGCGTATATTAGGGACCTTAGCTGTGGGTCTGGGCTGTTTCCCTTTTGACAATGAAACTTATCTCACACTGTCTGACTGCTGTACATCAATTAGCCGGCATTCTTAGTTTGATAGGCGTCGGTAACTTTATCAGCCCCTAAACCATTCAGTGCTTTACCTCCGGTAATCTAATACAACGCTAGCCCTAAAGCTATTTCGGGGAGAACCAGCTATCTCCGGGTTCGATTGGAATTTCACCGCTACCCACAAGTCATCCGCCACCATTGCAACGGGGGTCGGTTCGGTCCTCCATGGGGTTTCACCCCCACTTCAACCTGCTCATGGGTAGGTCACCCGGTTTCGGGTCTATGGCAACGAACTTCACACGCCCTATTCAGACTCGCTCTCGCTGCGCCTCCGGCACTGAATGCCTTAAGCTCGCTCGTTACTATAACTCGCCGGACCGTTCTACAAAAAGTACGCCATCACGCTTTAACGCGCTTTGACTGCTTGTAAGCACAAGGTTTCAGGTTCTCTTTCACTCCCCTCCCGGGGTCCTTTTCACCTTTCCCTCACGGTACTGCTCCTCTATCGGTCATCAGGTAGTATTTAGGCTTGGAGGGTGGTCCCCCCTGTTTCCCACGGGGTTTCACGTGTCCCGCGGTACTCTGGATCCGATCTACAAACATCGCCTTTCGCCTACGGGGCTCTCACCCTCTGTGGCCGGCCTTCCCAGACCGTTCCGCTAGACTAGTTTGCGTGATGATCGTCCGCAACCCCGGAGAATAAATCCTCCGGTTTGGCCTCTTCCGCGTTCGCTCGCCACTACTTACGGAATCTCGGTTGATGTCTCTTCCTCGCCCTACTTAGATGTTTCAGTTCAGGCGGTTCCCCGCGTACGCCTATTTGATTCAACGCACGCTGACTGGATATTGTCCAGCCGGGTTGCCCCATTCGGAAATCTGCGGGTCAATGGATATTTGCTCCTCACCGCAGCTTATCGCAGCTTGTCACGTCCTTCGTCGGCTCCTGATGCCAAGGCATTCCCCTTGCGCTCTTTTCAGCTTGACCTGCTCGTCGCAAACTCCGCTTGCTGCGCTCCCGCCGCCAGCCTAAAGGCTTCTGGCAAGAGCTTGCTTCGCTCCGTTGCTCCTCGCTTTCGCCAAAAACTGGTTTTTGGCGAACTTTACGGGGGACGGAGGACGAGAGTTTTTAACGAGGTTTCACTGAGATAGCTATTCTCATGAATTATGCAGGCTTCACAAAGAAGTTTTTCGAAATTGTAATTGTTACCCTTCATCCTTTCGGATGTTGTTCCACAATTAAAACTTACGCTTCACACTCTTTCGAGTGCTTGCCTCTCTGTTGCCTTACTTCACTTTCATCACATTGTTCAGTTTTCAAGGTGCAGTATTTCCAGCCTCTTTTGAAGCCAGATCTCAAAATCCAAATTCCTTTGGGTTTTGAGATCCAACAGCAAACCGCTGTCTTCTGTTTGGTGGGCCTGAGTGGGCTCGAACCACCGACCTTACGATTATCAGTCGTACGCTCTAGCCAGCTGAGCTACAGGCCCGTCTGGTGGAGATAGTCGGGATTGAACCGGCGACCTCCTGCTTGCAAGGCAGGCGCTCTCCCAGCTGAGCTATATCCCCACATCTCTCCTCATTCCTCCGAAGGCGTATGCCCTCTAAATTAAACAACGTAACTACTCATCAACCCAAACGGCTGACCAGGATGTTACGGACAGGTGTTTCACTGTCCGAGGTCTCCTTAGAAAGGAGGTGATCCAGCCGCTCGTTCTCGAACGGCTACCTTGTTACGACTTCACCCCAATTATCGAACCCACCTTCGGCCGCGCCCTCCTTGCGGTTAGGCTACGGACTTCGGGTGTTCCCGACTCTCATGGTGTGACGGGCGGTGTGTACAAGGCCCGGGAACGTATTCACCGCGGCATGCTGATCCGCGATTACTAGCGATTCCGACTTCACGCAGGCGGGTTGCAGCCTGCGATCCGAACTGGGACGGCTTTTTGGGGTTCGCTCTGCCTCGCGGCTTTGCATCCCTTTGTTAACCGCCATTGTATTACGTGTGTAGCCCAGGACATAAGGGGCATGATGATTTGACGTCGTCCCCGCCTTCCTCCGTTTTGTCAACGGCAGTCTCGCTAGAGTGCTCTTGCGTAGCAACTAACAATAGGGGTTGCGCTCGTTGCGGGACTTAACCCAACATCTCACGACACGAGCTGACGACAACCATGCACCACCTGTCTCTGCTTTCCCCGAAGGGCACCTAATGTATCTCTACTTCGTTAGCAGGATGTCAAGCCCTGGTAAGGTTCTTCGCGTTGCTTCGAATTAAACCACATAATCCACCGCTTGTGCGGGCCCCCGTCAATTCCTTTGAGTTTCAACCTTGCGATCGTACTCCCCAGGTGCGATACTTATTGTGTTAACTCCGGCACGCAGGGGGTCAGTCCCCGCACACCTAGTATCGATCGTTTACAGCGTGGACTACCAGGGTATCTAATCCTGTTTGCTCCCCACGCTTTCGCGCCTCACCGTCAGTTATCGTCCAGTAATCCGCCTTCGCCACTGGTGTTCTTCCTTATATCTACGCATTTCACCGCTACACAAGGAATTCCGATTACCTCTCCGACACTCAAGGGAAACAGTTTCAAATGCAGTTCACGGGTTGAGCCCGTGGATTTCACATCTGACTTGTCTCTCCGGCTGCACGCCCTTTACACCCAGTAAATCCGGACAACGCTTGCCACCTACGTATTACCGCGGCTGCTGGCACGTAGTTAGCCGTGGCTTATTCAAGGGGTACCGTCTTCTGCTCTTCCCCCTTAAAAGAAGTTTACAACCCGAAAGCCTTCTTCCTTCACGCGGCGTTGCTGGGTCAGACTTGCGTCCATTGCCCAATATTCCCCACTGCTGCCTCCCGTAGGAGTCTGGGCCGTATCTCAGTCCCAATGTGGCCGGCCAACCTCTCAGTCCGGCTACTGATCGTCGCCTTGGTGGGCCGTTACCTCACCAACTAGCTAATCAGACGCGAGGCCATCTTCCAGCGATAAATCTTTGACGTCGGAGTCATGCGGCTCCAACGCATCATGCGGTATTAGCAGTCGTTTCCAACTGTTGTCCCCCTCTGGAAGGCAGGTTCCTCACGCGTTACTCACCAGTCCGCCACTAAGCATTCCCATCCGTTGTCCGAAAACTCCTTCAGGGGTGCTCCGTTCGACTTGCATGTGTTAAGCACGCCGCCAGCGTTCGTCCTGAGCCAGGATCAAACTCTCTATAAAATGGTATCTAAACAGCTACGCTGTTCAAACCAACATAGAGCTATTTGTCATAGCTTCAAGCATTTTTTTGGTTGCTGCTTTCGGGAGAATTGACTACCCCCTACTCACCCACAACCTTGGTTCTCCCGTCGTGATTTCTCACAACCGAGAGCTCCGTCTGGTGCTTTCTTTTCGTTACGTTGTTTAATTTACAAGGTACACGCCTCATCGGCGGAACGTTTGCTATTCTAGCACGTTCATCTCCGTTTGTCAAGCACTTTTTTGAGATTTTTTTCGTCTCATTTTGTGCCTGCCGCCGGGCTTCACGTTTTAGAATTTAGCTTTGCTATTCTATCACGCCGTTTCCGGTTTGTCAAGTGTTTTTTTCGGAAACTTTTCAAGTCCGAACCGCAAACCCTTGCGCCCCAGCCGCCGTGTCAGACAGCTTTGTTAGATTACCACGCCCCTCCTTGTTTGTCAAGCGGTTTTTTGAATTTTTTTCGTTTTTTGTAAAATGCCGGAGAATGGGCCGAAATTTGGTCGTACCTCTGGTCAATTTTAAAATCCTTCTGTGCAAACCCCTCCGCCTGTGCTATACTGTCCCTATGGTTTCCCGCCTTCTTTGTAAATATGTAAGACGGAGGCCGGGCCTTTTTCTGTTTACCGTTAAGAAATCACGTTTTTAAAGGAGCTGATCCTCTTGCTAATCCGCCGCATGACCGCCACCTTCGGCCGCCTCCGGGAGCAGGCCCTGGAGCTTCAGGACGGCCTGAACATCCTCCAGGCCCCCAACGAAACGGGGAAGTCCACCTGGTGCGCCTTCCTCCTCGCCATGCTTTACGGCGTCAACACCAAGGAGCGGGACCGGGCCGGCGTCCTGGCGGACAAAAACCGCTACGCCCCCTGGGACGGCGGCTCCATGTCCGGCCGCCTGGACTGCCGGGCGGGAGACGACGCCCTGACCTTGTTCCGCACCACCCGCCGCCAGACGGCCCCCATGGGGGACTTCCAGGCCCTCTACACCGGCACCGCCGACCCGGTCCCCGGCCTCACCGGGGCCAACTGCGGGGAAACCCTACTGGGCGTCAGCCGGGAGGTGTACGCCCGCAGCGCCTTCATCCGCCAGGGGGGCGTGGCCGTCACCCAGGATTCGGGGCTGGAGCGGCGCATTGCCGCCCTGGTCACCTCCGGGGAGGAGGATACTTCTTATACGGAGGCGGTGGAGGCTCTGAAAAAGCAGCTCAACCGCCGCCGCCACAACAAGACCGGCCAGCTTCCCGCCCTGGAGGCGGAGCTCCAGGAGACGGAGGCCCAGCTGGCTTCCCAGGCGGAGCTGGCCCGCCAGCGGGAGAACCTGCTGGCCCGCTCGGCGGAGCTGGAGGCCCGGGAATCCTCTTTAAAGGAGGAGCTGGCCGGCCTGGACCGCTGGGCGGAGCACCGGAAGCGCCAGGATCTCCAAAAGGTAGAGGACGCCGCCGTCCAGGCGGAGGAGAAGGCCGCCGCCCTCCGCCGCCGCCTGGAGGAGGAGCAGGTCCCCGAAAACGACGTGACGGTCCGGCTCCGGGGGGCCATCGTGAACCTGAACACCGTCCGCAAAAGCGCCGAGAAGGCCCAGGAGGCCTATGACGCCGCCAAGTCCGCCCTGGCCCAGGCGGAGGAAAAGCTCTCCGCCAGCCCCTTCGCCGGGCAGACGGCGGAGGAGGCCCGGCGCACAGCCGCCGGCCCCCTGCCCAAAGCCAGGCGCTCCCCGCTTCCCCTGCTGCTGACGGCTCTGGCCTGCCTCTGCGTCTCTCTGGGGGCGGGCTACGGGGTGTATTTCTATTTCAAAAACCCCGCCGCCGCCCTGGGCGCCGCCGCCGGGCTGCTGGCGCTGACCTTCCTCCTCACCCTGGTCCTCTGGAAACGGGCGGGGAAGCAGGCCCGGTCCGCCGCCCTGACGGAGCGCTACGGCACCGCCGATTCAGCGGAGATTCAGGCCCTGGCCGACGCCTACGCCGCCCTTCTCTCGGACCGGGACGCCGCCAAGCAGGAGGCCTCCGCCAAATCCGTCGCCGCCCAGGGCCTCTGGCAGTCCGTGGACGTGAACGCCGACGGCATTTTGGAGGAGGTCCGCCGTTTCGCCCCCGCCGCTTACGACATTCCCTCTGCCGACGCGGCCCTCCGTGCCAGCGCCCTGCTCCGCAGGGAGCTTAGCGAGGCGGAGAAAGCCGCCCATGAGGCCCGCCTCCGGGTGGAGTTCCAAGCCGGGCAGACTCCCGCCCCGGAGAACCCGGACGCCCCGCCCCTCCTCCCGCCGGAGCGGGACCGGGATGCCGTCCTGGAGGAGCTGGAGGCCGTCCGGGCGGACCTGTCCGCCCTCCGCTCCAGCCTGGACCGCATCGCCGGGCGGCTCCACGCCGCCGGGGAACCCCTGGCCCTCCAAGCCGCCGCCGAGCGTCTGACGGACGAGATCGCCGCCCTGGAATCGGAGTACGCCGCCATCGAGCTGGCCATGTCCGCCCTGGCCCATGCCAACACCCAGCTTCAGGGCCGCTTCTCCCCCGCCCTGGGGAAGCGCGCCGCGGAGATCTTCGACCGCCTCACGGACGGGGCCTACGGCGGCGTAATTTTGGACCGGACCCTCCGGGTCTCGGCGGAGCCCGCGGGCACCGGCGTCCCCCGGGACGTGGGCTATCTCTCCGCCGGAGCGGCGGACCAGCTGTACCTGGCGGTGCGCCTGGCGGTCTGCGATCTGGTCCTGCCCCCGGAGAACCCCGTGCCCATCGTCCTGGACGACGCCCTTTCCAGCTTTGACGACCAGCGCTGCGCCGCCGCCCTGGACTATCTCCGCAAGGAGGCGGAGAAGCGCCAGATCCTGCTCTTCACCTGCCACAGCCGGGAGGCGGCGTATTTCCAAGACGACCCCGCCGTCTCCATCCGGCACTTGACGGCCCCGGCGGAGGGGGTATAAAATACACTCGTCTATTTTCATGAAAGAGGAGATCATCACCATGAGCGAATGCACCCACGACTGCTCCACCTGCGGCGAGTCCTGCGCGGACCGCCCGGAGCCCCAGTCCCTTTTAAAAGAGCTGAACCCCCACGCCCGGGTGGGCAAGGTCTTCGGCGTTGTCTCCGGCAAGGGCGGCGTCGGCAAGTCCATGGTCACCAGCCAGCTGGCGGTGACCATGCACCGCCGGGGCCATGCCGCCGGCATTCTGGACGCGGACGTCACCGGCCCCTCCATCCCCAAGGCCTTCGGCGTCCACGGCCAGGCCGTGGGCGGGGAGGACGGCATTTACCCCATGGAGTCCCGCACCGGCATCCAGATGATGTCGACGAACCTGCTCCTGCCCAACGAGACGGACCCGGTCATCTGGCGGGGCCCGGTCATCTCCGGCGTGGTCCAGCAGTTCTGGACGGACGTCCTCTGGAACTGCGACTATCTCTTTGTCGACATGCCCCCCGGCACCGGGGACGTGTCCCTCTCCGTCTTCCAGTCCATCCCTCTGGACGGCATCGTGGTGGTGGCCTCTCCCCAGGAGCTGGTTTCCATGGTGGTGGAGAAGGCCGTGAAGATGGCGGAGATGATGGAGGTCCCCATCCTGGGCCTCATTGAGAACATGAGCTATGTCCTCTGCCCGGACTGCGGAAAGAAGCTCCGCCTCTTCGGCGAGGGCAAAACTGCCGGGGCGGCAAAGCGCCACAGCCTGCCCCTGCTGGCGGAAATGCCCATCGACCCGGCCCTGGCGGCCCTGGCGGACGCGGGGGACATCGAATCCTTCCAGGGCAATTGGCTGGACGCCGCCGCCGATTTGCTGGAGAAAACCTAAGCCAAAACCGCGCTCCGTCCCCGGAATCCCAGGGCGGGGCGCGCCGCTTTTTCCAAAAATATGTACTGACCGCACAAGACCCTGCCCCGATTTTGTGGGGAACGGCAATTGCAAAATCCGCCGTCATTCGACATAATAAGAAGGGTAACCATATGATATAAGGAGGAACGCGCTATGCAGGAGCTGAAAGACCGCATCGTCAAGGAGGGTAAGGTCCTCCCGGGAAACATCATCAAGGTGGACGGATTCCTGAACCACCGCGTGGACACGGAGCTGATGGACCACATCGCCCAGGAGCTGGGACGGCACTTCGACATGGACGGCGTGGATGTGATCCTCACCGCCGAGGCCAGCGGCATCGCCCTGGCGGCCGTGGTGGCCCGCCACTTCGGCAAGCCCATGATCTTCGCCAAAAAGGCCAAGAGCGACAACATCGAGGGCGGCCTGTATCAAAGCGACATCTTCTCGTATACTTACAAAAAGAAGGTCACCCTTCTGGTCAGCAGGGAGTGGCTCCACGCCGGGGACCGGGTGCTGGTGGTGGACGACTTCATGGCCAACGGCGAGGCCATGCGGGGCCTGTGCGACATCGTGGAGAAGGCCGGGGCCAAGCTCGTGGGCATCGGCTGCGCCGTGGAAAAGGGCTTCCAGGGCGGCGGCGACCGCCTCCGGGAGGCGGGGGTGAACCTCCACTCCCTGGCCATTATTGAACGCGCCGAGCCCGGCAGCATCGTCTTCCGGGAGGAATAATTCCCCCTCCCCGCAACCTCCCCGCCCCTTTTCTCGTCTTTACAGATACAGATAGACTGATTTTGAAAAGGAGGCTTTCCCATGAAACGAATTTTGTTCCCGCTGTGCCTCGCGGCCCTGCTGCTTCTCTCCGCCTGCCGGGAGGCGGAGGCGGGCGACGCCAAGCCCGTGATCTACCTCTACCCGGAGGAGGAGACGGAAGTCACCGTCCGCCTGGACTACGACGGAACGCTCACCTGCGCCTATCCCGCCTATGAAGACGGCTGGACCGTCACCGCCGCCCCGGACGGCACCCTGAGGGACGAAGCCGGCCAGACCTACAGCTACCTCTACTGGGAGGGCGTGGCCCGGACGGAGTACGACTTCTCCCGGGGCTTCTGCGTTCCCGGAGCGGACACCGCCGCTTTTTTGGAGGACACCCTCAGCCGCCTGGGCCTCACCCGCCGGGAGGCCAACGAATTCATCGTCTACTGGCTTCCCCGGATGGCGGCCAATCCCTATAACCTGATCGCCTTCCAGGCGGAGGACTACACGAATCACGCCCGCCTTACCGTCACCCCGGAGCCGGACAGCCTCCTCCGGGTCTTTATGGCCTGGAAACCCCTGGAGGCCCCGGCGGATCTCCCCGCCCAGGAGCTTCCCGCCTTCAAGCGCACCGGCTTCACCGTGGTGGAGTGGGGCGGGGCGGAGCTTTCTTCCTGACGCGCCTCCCTGTCCGCCGCGTCCTCCCGCCTCCGGGGCGGCCAAATCTAACAAAAGAACCGAGGAACCATTTATGCCCCATCAAACCGTCGTCATTCTGGACTTCGGCGGCCAGTACAACCAGCTCATCGCCCGCCGGGTCCGGGAGCAGGGGGTCTACTGCGAGGTCAAGCCCCACACCACCCCCGTCGCGGACCTGAAGGCCCTGGCCCCCATCGGCATCATCTTCACCGGGGGCCCCGGCAGCGTCTACGACCCCGCCGCCCCCCACGCGGACCCGGAGATCTTCCAGCTGGGCGTGCCGGTCCTTGGCATCTGCTACGGCTGCCAGCTCCTGGCCCACCACCTGGGGGGAAAAGTCGCCGCCGCCCAGAGCGATTCCGCCCGGGAGTACGGCAAGACCGAAACCGCCTTCGACACGGACTGTAAGCTCTTCCGGGGCCTCCCCGCGAAAAGCGTCACCTGGATGAGCCACGGCGACTATATGGAAAAGGTCCCCGAGGGCTTCCGCCTGACGGCCCGCAGCGCCGCCTGTCCCAACGTGGCCATCGCCGACGAGGCCCGGGGCTTCTACGGCGTCCAGTTCCACCCGGAGGTGAACCACACCGAGCAGGGCGCGGCCATGCTGCGGAACTTCCTCTACGAAATCTGCGGGGCCTCCGGCGACTGGACCATGGAGGACTATAAGGAAACCGCCGTCCGCCGCCTCCGGGAAACCATTGGGGACGGAAAGGTCCTCCTGGCCCTCAGCGGCGGGGTGGACAGCTCCGTGGCCGCCGCCCTGCTGGCGGAGGCCGTGGGGCCCCAGCTCACCTGCGTCTTCGTGGACCACGGCCTCATGCGCCTGAACGAGGGGGACGAGGTGGAGTCCGTCTTCTCCCAGCGGGACATCCAATTCATCCGGGTCAACGCGGAGGAGCGTTTTCTCTCCAAGCTCTCCGGCGTGACCGAGCCGGAATCCAAGCGCAAAATCATCGGCGAGGAGTTCATCCGGGTCTTCGAGGCGGAGGCCAAACAGATCGGCCGGGTGGATTACCTGGCCCAAGGGACCATCTACCCCGATGTCATCGAGTCCGGGGCGGGGGACGCCGCCGTCATCAAGAGCCACCACAACGTGGGGGGCCTGCCGGATTATGTGGATTTCAAGGAAATCGTGGAGCCCCTGCGGATGCTCTTCAAGGACGAGGTGCGCCAGCTGGGCCGGGAGCTGGGCCTGCCGGAGTACCTGGTAAGCCGCCAGCCCTTCCCGGGGCCGGGCCTTGCCATCCGCTGCATCGGCGAGGTGACGAAGGAGAAGCTGGATCTGCTCCGCCGGGCGGACTTCATCTTCCGGGACGAGATTGCCAAGGCGGGCCTTGCCGGGACCATGGACCAGTACTTCGCCGTGCTGACGAACCTGCGCAGCGTGGGGGTCATGGGGGACGGCCGGACCTACGATTACGCCCTGGCCCTGCGGAGCGTCACCACCAGCGACTTCATGACGGCGGACTGGACCCGGATTCCCTACGAGGTTTTGGACCGCGTCAGCGTCCGGGTAGTGAACGAGGCGCCCCATATCAACCGGGTGCTCTACGACATCACCAGCAAGCCCCCGGCGACGATTGAATACGAATGACAGGAGGCCCCCCCATGAACATCCCCCTCTCCACCCCCTCCCTCACCGCCTCGGTCCGCCCCCTGGGCGGCGAGCTGGTCTCCCTTCAGGACAGCGCCGGTACCGAATACATCTGGCAGGGGGACCCCGCCTTCTGGTCCGGCCAAAACCCCATCCTCTTCCCCATCGTGGGCAGCTTGAAAGACGGCCGGGTGGACATCAACGGCCGGACCTTTGAAATGGGCCGCCACGGCTTCGCCCGGCAAAGCACATTCACCCTGACGGACCAAGCGCCGGACTTTGCCGTCCTGGAGCTTCGGGAGAGCCCCGAGACCCTGGCCCGGTATCCCTTCCCCTTCGTCCTTCAGGTCCGGCACCAGCTCCTCGCAAACGGCTTTTCCACCACCTTCGCCGTGGAGAATCCTGGCCCGGCCCCTCTGCCCTTCTGCATCGGGGCCCACACCGCCATCCGCTGCCCCCTGTTGAGCGGTGAGCGCTTCGAGGACTATGAGCTGATGTTCGACCAGCCCGAGGACGCGGACACCCTCCTCCTCACCCCC
This sequence comes from Oscillospiraceae bacterium, assembly GCA_910574635.1. Classification (GTDB taxonomy): domain Bacteria; phylum Bacillota; class Clostridia; order Oscillospirales; family Oscillospiraceae; genus Oscillibacter. The sequence continues at coordinate 50,518 of CAJTCG010000001.1, forward strand.
CAGGGCCTTCTCCGGGGCGGCGGGAAGGAGCCCATGCTCCGCGGCGGGAAGGTAACCCTGGACTACGAAACCTTCCGCCGCCTGGACACCCTCATTTTCCAGGGCCTCCGCTCCCAGCGGGTCTCCCTGCGGCACAAAGAGACGGGCCGGGGCGTTTCCCTGGACTTCCGGGGCTTCCCCATGATCGCCTTTTGGACGAAGCCCGGCGCGCCCTTCCTCTGCATGGAGCCCTGGCACGGCTGCGCCGCCTATACCGGCGAAACGGGCCGCTTCCAGGACAAGCCCCACGCCCTCACCCTGGCCCCGGGCGAGTGGAAGGAGCTCACCTATACCTTTACCCTCTTGAACGCCTGACAAAAAAAGCCCCTCCGGCGAACCGCGCCGGAGGGGCTTTTCCTGTTCAGAGGTCATTCCTCCACGGGCCGGACCTCCAAATAATAGTGCTCCTGTTCCAAATCCAGTTCCACAGAGGTGACGCCGCCCTCCGGATCGAAGCCGAAATCCTGCCCCGTAATCTGAACGTTCTCCGCATTCACCAGGGCGGCGCTCTGCCGGGTGAAGTTCAGCGAAGACCCCAGCCGGGTTACCAGGTCATAGCCCTGGAGCCCCTCGTTTTCCGAGCCGGAGCAGCCAAAGTCATAGCTGGGTGCCTTCCAGAAGGCGCACTCCACGCGGACGCTCCCCCCGGCGGGGACCGTCACCGGGAAACGGAGGTACAGCACCCGCTCCTGGTGCAGAGTCTCTTGTATCAGCTCGTCCAGCCGCCCGTCGGCATAACGGTCCATGGGCGTGCCGGAGAGGGGCCCATACTGACTCAGCAGCTCCGCCGCCGCCCCCCGGTACATCGCAAAGGTAACGGGGCCCTCTTCCGAAACCCAGTCCTCCCCATACCATGCAGCGGAATCCCGGCAGGCCAAATCCAGCGCCGCGCCCAAGGTGGTCTCCCGCCGGGCAACGGAGCAGGACACCCCGTCAATTTCCTCTCCCCGGTTACAGCCGCCGTTCTGATAGCCCTGGAGGGCATACTCCCCGATGTCCTCCCCCCAAACCACCAGCAGTTTCCGCTTCGTCTCCCGCCGCATGCCGTCGGGGACGAAATAGCTGTACCGCCGGAAGCCGCCGTCCCACTCGCAGCCGTTGAAACCGTAGGTAAACACGGTGGTCCTCTCCGGGTCGATGGTAAAGGAAACCGCCTGGGTCGCCGCCCGGTATTCCCCGTGGGGCGCTTCAAAGTCCGAGAACTCGTACACCGTCACCGGACTGTCCAGCGCCGGATATTCTCCCAGCGCCTGTTCCCGGTACGCCCCATCCTCCAGCAGGGCCTTGTACTCCCTCCAGCTGCTGAGGCCCGCCAGATTCAAGGTATCCGCCCCCTCCGGCCCGGCGGCGCTTCGGAAGCCCCCGGCATAGGCCCCGGCGTACAGCGCGGGCTCCACAGCTTCCCCTCCCACCGTCACGGCGGGCAGGGCCAGCTCCGCGAAGCTCCCGGCAAAGGGGTACAGGGCCGCCACGGCGAGGTCCTCCTCCGTGCCGTTGCGAAGGATATAGGCGTCCGTCACCTCCGCCCCCCACTGCCGCCGCTCCCCGTCGGGATAGGCTCCCGGGGCGAAGTCCCAGGTGACCGTCCGCTCCGCCGTCAGGGCGGCGGTGGCCTCCGCCGTGGTCAGGGGCAGCACCGGCCCGGCGTAGGAGAGGAAGGTGGTCCCGTCCTCCACGCCGCCGTACTGGCCTCCGCCGGACTCGCCGGAGTCCGCCCCAGGCGCGCCGTCCGCCGGAGCGTCCCCGGACCCGCTGCCGGACAGGACATTTCCATAGGCCGGGCCCCACAAAGACCCGTAGCCAAGGCACAGACATACCGCCAGGCATGCCGCCAGGGCCGCCCAGCGCTTCCACTCCACCCGCCGGGCCCGGACCTCCAGGGCCTCCTCCACCAGCGCCGGGTCCGCCAGGCCCAAAACCCGGAACAGCCGTTCCGCTCTCATACCGCGATCCCCTCCTTTTCCAGATACTCCCGCAAAGCCTTCCGGCTTCGGAAGAGGGAAGATTTCACCTTCCCCTCCCCGCAGCCCAGGGCCGCCGCCACCTCCGCCACGCTCTCGCCGTACCAGTATCGCCGCAGGAACATGGCCCGTCCCTCCCGAGAGAGGCCCCGCAAAAACACGTTCAGCAGCTCCGCCAGCTCCTGGTCCTCCAGCTCCCGTTCCGGCCCGCCGCCGGACGCGGGAAGGCAGTCCTCCAGCTCTCCCAGCAGCAGCTCCGCGCCGCCGCCCCGCTTCTCCGCCCGGAGGCTCTTCCAGCGGTCCAGGGAGAGATTCCGGGTAATCTGCCCCAGCCAGATCCGAAAGGCCCCGGGCCGGGCGGGGGGAATGGCCTCCCAGGCCCGGAGGTAGGTGTCGTTGACGCACTCCTCCGCGTCCTCCCGGCTGCGGAGTAGGTTCCAGGCGATGCCGTGCAGCATCCGCCCATACTTTCCGGCAGTCTCCGGAATGGCCCTCTGGTCCCGGTCCCAATACAATTCGATGATCCGTCCGTCCTCCATGCGCTTCCGCCTCCCTCCTTCTGCCCATATAGACGAAAAAAGCGCCGCCCCGGTTCCGCGGCGCCGCAAAAAAAATTTGGTTTGAAAAAGAAGCCTCCTCCCCCGCCGCCGGGAACAGGCCCCTTAAAAAGGGGCCTGTCCGCTACTCCGCCGGTTTAGAGAGGACCCACAGCGGCGCGCCGTCGTGGCGGCTGGGGGAGAGCTCCTCTAAAATCAGCGGCAAATCCCAGGGGATCAGGCTTCGGTCCCGGCTGGCGGGGTCCGCTGCCAAAATCTCCCCGCTGAGAGTCGTCCCCCGAAGGAGGATGAAGTGCCCGCCCTTGGTAAAGTGGCCCTTGGTCATCAGGGCCACGGCGACATCCCCGCCCGCCAGGCGGCGGTATACCTCGTCCGCCTCCAGGGACTCCGGGGACAGGGACTCGCAGTCCAGCCCCCAGGACTCCGCCACGCCCTGAACAATGGAAAGGTAGGACCCGTGGCCTCTGCACCAATACCCCTGGTCCACGCAGAAAGCCGCCATGTCCGCCGGGTCCACAGTCTCCCCGGTGAGGGAGGAAACCGCCATCGCCATGGCGGTGGGGCCGCAGCCGTGGGTGGCCAGGGGATCGGAGCCGTAGCGCTGTTCCGCCCGAAGCTCGTCCGTCTGGTTGAAGTAGACTATGTCCACCCCGCCGCCGGTGAGGACCTCCTGCCCCTCCCGCAGGATGATGTCGCTGATAAGGGGGTCCAGGATGTCCTTGGGCGGGGCAAGCTCCGGCTGAGCCAGGGCGGAATCGGCCTCCGCCAAGGGCTCCGCCTCCGGAGGCGGGGCGGCGGCTTCCTCCATCCAGTCCCCGATGGCCTCCCGAAGCTCCCGGACCCGGAGGGTCAGGGCCGCGGCCGCTTCCCCCGCTTTTCCGGCGGCGGCGGTTCCCGCCCCCACGGCGGCCTCCAGGGCCCGGCCCGCCGCCTGCGCGGCCCGGTCCGCCGTCTCCCGCACCGGCTCCATCAGCTCCTCGTAGAGGGCCGGGGCAAAGAAGCGGCAGGCCGTCAGCTCCGCCCCGCCGATGCAGGCCGCGGCCAGGAGGACGGCGGCGATATACCGGACCCAGGGGGGCCGTTTTTTCCGCCTGGGGGGCTCCCGCCCTTTCAGGCGGCGCAGCTCCTCCAGGGCCTCTTCCTCCGGGGAGGTCTCTCGGCGCATGGCGAATCTCCTTTGGTTCTTTTCTCTACTATACCACGGGGCCCCGGCCCGCTTCAAGAGCGGCGGAGGCGTTCCCCCGGGAGAAAATTCCGGATGGAACGCACAAGGGCCGCCCCGGAGGGCAGCCCTGTGGGCAAACGCTTATTTCCGGTAGTTCTGCATCCGCCAGACGATGGCGGAGACCTGGCCCCGGGTCAGGGTGTTGGAGGGACGGAAGGTGCTGGTGCCGTTGTTGAAGTAGCCTTCCACGATGCCCGCGGCGTTCAGGGCCTGGACATAGACGTCCGCGGTGTCGGTGAAGGGTTTCACGCTGGAGAGGTTGTTGATGTCCAGCTTCAGCGCCCCGGCGGCCAGCTGGGCCACCTGGAGACGGGTGATGGGCCCGTTCAGGGCCACGTTGCTCCGGGTGACCAGGCCGTCGGCCTGGGCCTTGGCCAGATACCCGCTGAAGGTGCTGCCGGGAACGGTGGGGGCCTGCTCGGAATAGCCCGCCGCCAGCATGATGAGCTTCAATGCCGCGCCATAGGTGATGGTGCTGTCGGGGCGGAAGTTTCCGTCGGCGTATCCGTCGATGACGGCGGCGTCCGCCAGCTCCGTGACGTATTTATAGCACCAGGTGGCGGCGTTGATGTCCCCGAATTTCTTGTTGGTGGTCAGCACGCCCAGGGAGAACAGGCCCGAGGCAATGGGAACGTTGCTGGCGTTCAGAGCCACGTAGGGGATTTCCACCGGGCCGGTGTAGCCCGTCTGGGGCACGAAGCGCAGCTGGCCCAGCTGCTCGGACCCGGTGTTATAGCCGTAGACCGTGGAGGTGTTGGCCGGGGTGGTGGTGTTCCCCACATAGACCGTGCCCACATTGGCGGCGGGGAGCTTCAAAAGCTGGACGCCGCTGGGGGTGGTGCCGGTGGCCGCGGAGACGGCGGCGGCGATGGAGGAGGCGGGGAAGGTGACGGCGGTGTTCTTGGGCGTGGGGCCGTAGACCTCGGAAACCGCCTTGGCGGTGACGCTGATGAGGATGCCTCCGGTGACGGACTGGCCGTTGGTGCCGTAGGCCGTGAAGGGGATGGCGGCGCAGTAGTTGGAGCCGGAGGGCACATAGGTAAGCTCCGTCAAGGCGTATTCAGCCTGGGAGGCGGGGCTGACGTAGAAGTTCCGGCTGCGGTTGGAGGCGGTAATCTGCTCCCGGGAGGAAGTACCGTACCGGCTGGCGCCGTAATAGTTGTAGTACAGGGCCCCGGCGGCGGGCACGTCTCCAAGCACTACGTACTGCAATGTCCCGGCGGGGTAGGCGCTCTTATAGAACCGGGCCAGGTCGTTGGCGTTGATCTGGACGTTTGTCCCGGCGGTGACGGCGTAGCGCACGCTGCCCATCAGGTTGGAGGTAACGGAGGCTGTCGCCGGCGTGATGACCAAGGTGCCCTCCACCTCCCGGTCGTTGGTGCCGTAAGCGGTGAAGCGCAGGGACACCTTGCCGCTGGTGAAGGAGCTGGCGGCGGCGAAGGTCAGATCGTTCAGGGCGTAGTCGTTCCGGCCCGCGTCGCTGGAGTTGTAGTAGAAGCGGACGTCCCGAAGGCTGCTGCGGCTGAAGGACGCGGAGTAGCTGGTGCCGTACCCGGTGTAGAGGGTGCCGGAGGAATCCGGCAAATCGGCGGAGCCGGGCACGTCGAAGACCACGTAGTCCAGGCTGGAGCTGGAATAGGTCTTGCGGAAGAAGTCGTCGAACTTGGCCCGGTCGAAGTTCACGGTCTTGCCGGGGGTGACGGTGTAGGAAATGTCGCCGCCGGAGCCCACCGTCAGCTTCAAGGTGCCCTGCTCATAATCGCTGCTGTCGTAGTAGGCCCGGAAGGGCATGGTCAGATAGCTGCCGTCCTTGGCCGCGGCGTCGGGCCGGAAGTAGAGGCTGCCGATGGAGTAGGAGCCGTAGCTGGGGGTGCCGTTGTAGAACTGGGCCTTGGAGTAGGTCAGATCGCTGCGGGTCAGGGCCACGTTTCCGGCATAGAGCTTTCCGGCGAAGCTGGCGTAGTCGCTGCCCGCCTCGAAGGCCACGTACCTGACGGTCCGGCTGGTGCCGGACATGGCCTGATAGGCCCGGTCGAAGTCGCTGGCGGTGAAGACGACGGAGCCGCCGGGGGCCGCCTCATAGGAAACGGTATTGGCCTCGGAGGTAACCACAATGCGGAAGGTGCCTTCCTCATAGTCCTCTCGGTCATTGCTGTAGTAAGCCCGGAAGGGGATGGCCAGGCTGGCGTTCTCCCGGGCGTTCCGGTCCGCCTGGAAGGTCACGTCCTCCAAGAGGTAGTCGTCCCGGCCCGCGTCGCGGGAGCTGTAGTAGAACCAGGTTTCGTCATGGGTCAGGTCCTGGAGGCGGAGATCCTCGTTTTTCACGTACAGCGCCCCGTCAAAGTTCCGGTAGCTGTCCGGCGCGTAGAAGGACACGGCCCGGATGGTCCGGTTGGAATAGCCGGAGAGATACTGGTAGGCCTTGTTGAAGGCCGCCTTGTCCAGCCGGGCGGTGCCGCCGGGGGCCACGTTCAGGGTAACCGTGTCCTGGGAGCCGTTCTTGTCGATGACAATCCGCAGGGTGCACTTTACCTCGTCGTCCCGGTCATAGCTGGCCCAGAAGGGAATCTCCAGGGAGTCCCCGTCCCTGGCCCCGCTGGAGGCCCGGAAGACCAGGTCGTCGATGCCGTAGCTGTCCCGCCGGTCGGTGGAGTAATAGAACCACTCCCGGGAGAGCTCGTTTTTGGTGAAGTCGGAGTGGCCCGCGACGCTGATCTTGCCGCCGAAGGTGGTGTAGGCGTCGCCGGGGACGAACTCGATGTAGTTCAGGGTCCGGCTGGTGTTGGCCAGGTCCTGATAGGCCTGGTTGAAGTCGCTGCGGTTGAAGGTGACGGAGCCGCCGGGGGCCACCCGGTAGACCACCTCGCCCTCCTGCCGTCCGCTTTTGTCAATAATGACGCGGAGGACGCCGTCATAATGGTAATTGGAGCGGTCATAGTAGCGGACGGTGATTTCCAGCTCGTCCCCCGCGTCGGCCCGGCTGTCCGCCCGGAAGCTGAGGGCGTCCAGGTCGTAGTCGCCGTAGCGGCTGTCGTCGACGTAGAAGTCGAAGTCGTCCAGGTCGGCGGCGCTGAGACTGCTGTTTCCCCGGTAGATTTTTCCGTCAAAGTTCTTATAGTCGCTGTCCACCAGGAACTCCACGGTCTCCAGCCGGGAGGTTTTGCCGCTGAGCTCCTCATAGGCATCCTCGAACCGCTCCGCCTTGAAGTTCACCGTGCCGCCGGGGGCCACCCGGAGGACGATCTCAGAGGAGTTCTTGGGGGTGCCGGAGAGGGTGATGGTGCCGGAGATCTGGTTGCTGTATTTATCCACGGCGGTGTAGGCCACGTTCAAGTTCCCCGCGGTGCTGGGGACGCAGTAGACATAGCTGGACAGCTCGCTGTAGGTGTAGTTGTTCCAGAGGGAGTCCTGCTTGCTGTTGTGGTAGAGCCTCCCGCTGCCGCTGGTGGAGAAGGCGACCGAGGAAAAGCTGCTCTCCCCCGTCAGGGAGCCGAACATGGCGGCGATCTTATTGCGCAGCTCCGTGCCCACCAGCTTCCCGGCGGTGGTGCCCACGGCCAGGGTGTCGTTCCGCCCCGTGGCGTTGAGGCGGTAGACAGCGGTGTAGGTAACGTTTCCGGTGACGGTGGTCCCGCCGGGGTTCGTCGTGGCCTGATTCCGGTAACCGGGATAGGAGAGGTCGCCCTTGACCCAGCCCACAAAGGCATGGCTGCCGGGGACGCCGGTCAGCGCGGGGCTGGAGGGCACTCTGGCGGGATAGCCGCCCTTGTTCACGGTCTCGGAAGAGGGGGTGCCGCTGCCCACCCGGTAGGTCACGGTATAGGTGGTTGTGGACGGCGTGTTGACGGTTTGGTGACACACGGTGCATTCGCCATTGGCGTTGGGCTTGTGATTTCCAGTGGCGGGACTGACTTCCCGCTTTTCATCCTGGCAGATTTCACAGCGGCTCAACCGTTCCCCCGATGCGCCACAGGTAGCGGTGTCTGAAACCACCTTATACGAGTGTACGTTTGTTTTAGAGATTGGTTCCGTGATTGCCGTGATGCAGCCTGTATTTTGGCAGGCGTATACCTGCTTGCCCTCTCTAGCACAGGTGGGACGGCTGATCGTTGTGCCATTGTCCCAACGATGCTGCCCGTTAACTGCTGCGGTGGATGTACAATTGCCCCCCGCTGTAGAACTGGGCACCGCCAGCGCAGCGGGCGCAAGGCTCGCCAGCATCACCAGCGTCAGGAGAAACGCCGGTACTTTTCTCTTCCAAAAATTGTTCATAAGGTTACCTCCGTGCCTGCCGAAAATTGGATACTCACAATGGGACAATCTCACTTGTACTATCATAGCGGAAACCGCCTCCGCAATTGTGAACGAATTGTGAACATGCGGCAACATTTTGGTATCATATTGTGACAAAAGCCCCCCTTTGCCCCAGCTGAGGGGGGCGGTGGAATGTATAGAATGAACAGAGAACGCGGCGGCGCAAAACATTCGAAATGTTTCTCTTTACAAATAAATTTCCCTCCTATATAATACATAGGCTGAGAAATCTGTAAGGATGGAGAATGACCATGGCTTTGATTGAATACGACGCTTACAAGCAGAAGCTCCGGGACTTAAAGCCGGAGCTGGATGAGCTCTCCGCCGCCCTGGACATCGACGCGGCGCGGCAGGAGGCCCAGCGCCTGGAGGACGAGACCGCCCAGGACGGCTTCTGGAACGACCTGGAACGGTCCCAGAAGGTGCAGCAGCGGCTCAAGCAGCTCCAGAATAAAATCGCCAGGCAGGAAAAGCTCCTCTCCGCCTGGGAGGACCTGACCGCCCTTTGCGAGATGGGCCAGGAGGCCGACGACGCCGAGATTCTGGAGGAGCTGAAAGCCGAGTTCGCCGCCCTGGAGGACCGGACCGCCGAGACGCGGATGGCCACCCTCCTCTCCGGGGAGTACGACGGCTGCAACGCCATTTTGCAGTTCCACGCCGGGGCGGGCGGCACCGAGGCTCAGGACTGGGCCCAGATGCTCTACCGCATGTACACCCGCTGGGTGGAGCGGAAGGGCTTCACCTATAAAATCCTGGACTACGAGGACGGGGACGAGGCGGGCATCAAGTCCGCCGCCATCTCCATCGAGGGCGAGAACGCCTACGGGCTTTTGAAAAGCGAGAACGGCGTCCACCGCCTGGTCCGGGTCTCCCCCTTCGACGCCAACGCCCGGCGGCAGACCTCCTTCGCCGCCATCGAGGTCATGCCGGAGATTGAAAACGACGAAACCATTGAAATCCGGGACGAGGACATCGAGATGCAGGTCTACCGGGCCAGCGGCGCGGGCGGCCAGCACGTCAACAAGACCTCCTCCGCCGTCCGGCTGATCCACAAGCCCACGGGCATCGTGGTAGCCTCCCAGCAGGAGCGGAGCCAGTTCCAAAACAAGGACAACTGCATGAAGATGCTCCGGGCCAAGCTGCTGGAGCTGAAAGCCCAGCAGCACGCGGAAAAGATTTCCGACATCAAGGGCGTCCAGATGAAAATCGAGTGGGGCAGCCAGATCCGCTCCTATGTCTTCATGCCCTACCAGATGGTGAAGGACACCCGGACCAGCTTTGAAACCGCCAACATTGACGCCGTCATGGACGGGGATCTGGACGGCTTCCTCAACGCCTACCTCACCCAGCTGGCCACCGGAGAGCTGAAGAAATAAGCGGCATGAAACCGATTTTGCTTTTGACCCTGGTCCTCTGCCTGACCTGCCCGCTCCCGGCGGGCGGCGCCGTCCCGGAGGCGGAGGAGGGTGCCGTGATCAGCGAGGTCACGGAAACCGGGACCGCCTGGTCCGTCGCGGACCCCCAAAACCCCACGGGAACCCTGCGGAACGGCCAGCCCGTCACCCAGGAAAACGTCCTGGCCCTGCTGGCGGAGGCCAAGCGGCTCTGGCCCGACGGCATGACCTGGACGTACTCCAGCCGGGTGGAGTACGGCAACAACGTATACGGCTCGGCCCCGGAGACATCCGTAGGAGCCGCCTGCGTCGCCGGGTATCAGCTCTCCCATGAGGAGGCCTGCGGAGCCTTCGCGGCCATGCTCAGCGACTATGTGTTCGGCCCCAGCGCCAACCCCGCCCGCAGGCTGGACGACAACACCCAGGTGCGCCCCGGGGACATTGTCTTCCGCGTCAATCCCGACGGAGCCGCGGCCCATGTCAACATCGCCATGACCACCGCTCATGACCAGGGGGGCCTTCCCTGCATCCGAACCGCCGACGGCAATGTGGGGGGCAAGGTCCAATGGTTTGACACCGTTCCCAACTACCCCACCCGGGTAAATGCCGAGCCGCGATGGCCCGGCGAGTCCGTCCGCGTCATCTTCACCCGCTACCCGGAATAACTCCCCAGCCTTCCAAAAGGCGCGGCCATAGAGCCGCGTCCTTTTTCCGCAAATCCCCCCGTATACAGAAAGGATACTAGAGATGAAGAACAACAATCTGCAATCACCCGCCCCCCAGGAAAACAAGATGGGCACCATGCCCATCGCCCCCCTGCTGGCGGGCATGGCGGTGCCCATGATGATTTCCATGCTGGTCCAGGCCCTCTACAACATCGTGGACAGCGTCTTCGTCGCCCAAATCAGCCAGGACGCGCTGAACGCCGTCTCCCTGGCCTTCCCCCTCCAGAACCTGATGATTGCCGTGGGCGGCGGCACGGGCGTTGGCATGAACGCCCTGCTCTCCCGCTCCCTGGGGGAGAAGAAGCAGGACCTGGCGGACCAGGCCGCCAACACCGGCATCTTTGTCTTCCTGGTCAGCGCCGTGGTCTTCGGTGTGTGCGGCATTTTGCTGGCCCGGCCCTTCTTCCTGGCCCAGACGGACATCCAGCCCATTGTGGACTACGGCACGGACTACGCCCGCATCTGCCTGGGGCTGTCCATCGGCATTTTCAGCCAGTTCTGCTTTGAGCGGCTGTTACAATCCACAGGCCGGACCGTCTACTCCATGATTACCCAGCTCATCGGCGCGGTAATCAACATCATTCTGGACCCCATTTTGATTTTCGGCCTCTTCGGCTTTCCCCGGCTGGAGGTGGCGGGGGCCGCCGTGGCTACCGTCTTCGGCCAAATTGTGGCCGCCCTTATCGGTCTTTGGATGAACCTCCGGTTCAATAAGGACATCCACATCCGCCTCCGTTCCATCCGTCCGGACCGGGCCGTGGTCCGGGAGATCTACCGGGTGGGCGTGCCCTCCATCGTCATGCAGTCTATCGGCTCCATCATGACCTTCGGCATGAATAAGATCTTGATTTCCTTTACGGACACGGCCACGGCGGTCTTCGGGGCTTACTTCAAGCTCCAGAGCTTTATCTTCATGCCGGTCTTCGGCCTGAACAACGGCATGGTGCCCATCATTTCCTACAACTACGGCGCGGTCCGGCTGGACCGGGTCCGGGACACCATCAAGCTCACTGCCACAGTGGCTACAGTCATCATGGTCATCGGCTGTTCCGCTTTCAACCTGATTCCGGGGGTGCTGCTGGGCTTCTTCTCTCCTTCGGCGGAGATGCTGTCCATCGGCACCGTGGCCCTGCGGGTCATCAGCTATTCCTTCCTGATGGCGGGCTTCGACATCATCGCCGGGTCCGTGTGCCAGGCCATTGGAAACCCGGTTCATACCCTGATCTGCTCCGTCTGCCGCCAGCTGGTGGCCCTGCTGCCGGCGGCGTGGCTGCTGGCCCAGACGGGAAAGCTGGACCTGGTGTGGTTCTGCTTCCCCATCTCGGAGCTGGTGTCCCTGGTACTGAGCATCATCTTCCTCCGCAAGACCATGCGGTCGGCGGAGGCAAAAATCGCCGCCCTCCAGGGCTGACGCAGACGTCAAAGGAGGTTATATGGAACCCATCATCACCCAGCTGGCCCAGGAGCTGGACCAGAACCCGCAGTATGTCGCCAATGTCGTCCAGCTTCTGGACGAGGGCAACACCATCCCCTTCATCGCCCGCTACCGCAAGGAGCACCACGGAGCCATGGACGACACCACCCTCCGCAATCTGGAGGAGCGGCTCCAATACCTCCGGGGCCTCCAGGAGCGGCGGGAGGCGGTGAAAAAATCCATCGAGGAGCAGGGCAGGCTCACCGAAGAGCTCGCCCAGGCCATCGACGCCGCCGCCACCCTGGCGGAGGTGGAGGACCTGTACCGCCCCTATAAGCAAAAGCGCCGCACCCGGGCCGCCATGGCCCGGGAGAAGGGCCTCCAGCCCCTGGCGGAGCTCCTCTTCGCCCAGGGGCCGGACTGCCCGGACCCGGCGGAGGAAGCCGCCAGGTATATCGACCCCGAAAAGGGCGTGGAGACGGCGGAGGACGCCCTGGCGGGGGCCTCCGACATCGTGGCGGAGCTGCTCAGCGACGACGCGGAGCTGCGCAAGGCCCTCCGGGCGCTGCTGGCGAAAAACGGAACCCTCCGCAGCGAGGCCGCCGTGGAGGAGGACACGGTCTACCGGCTCTATTACAACTTCATCCAGCCCCTTTCCCGGATGCAGGGCCACCAGGTCCTGGCAATCAACCGGGGGGAGAAGGAGGAGAAGCTGAAGGTTTCCGTCCGGCTGGACCGGGAGCTGGCCCTGCGGACCCTGCGCCGCCGGGTGGTTATGCCGGGAAGCCGGGCCATGGAGTTTGTCAAGGCCGCGGCGGAGGACGCCTATGACCGCCTGATCTTCCCTTCCCTGGAGCGGGAGGCCCGCTCCGCCCTGACGGAGGAGGCCGGCGAAGGGGCCGTGGGCCAGTTTGCCCTGAATCTAAAGCCCCTTTTGATGCAGCCCCCGGTGAAGGGCAAGGTGACCATGGGCCTGGACCCGGGCTACCGCATGGGCTGCAAGGTGGCGGTGGTGGACGGCACGGGGAAGGTGCTGGACACCGCCGTGGTGTACCCCACCTACAACGAACGCAAGAAAGCCGAGGCCATCGCCCTGCTGTCCCGGCTCATCCAAAAGCACGGCGTGGAGCACATCGCCATCGGCAACGGCACCGCCAGCCGGGAGACGGAGCAGATGGCCGTGGAGCTCATCCGGCAGGTGGGCGCTACCGGGGCCCAGGTCCGCTACATGATTGTCTCCGAGGCCGGGGCCTCCGTGTACTCCGCAAGCGAGCTTGCGGCGGCGGAGTTCCCGGAGTACGACGTGAACCTCCGCTCCGCCGTGTCCATCGCCCGGCGGCTCCAGGACCCTCTGGCGGAGCTGGTGAAAATCGACCCCAAGTCCATCGGCGTGGGGCAGTACCAGCACGACTGCCCGCCCAAGCGGCTGGACGAGGCGCTGAACGGCGTGGTGGAAGACTGCGTCAACGCCGTGGGGGTGGATGTGAACACCGCCTCCCCCTCCCTTCTCCAGCGGGTCTCCGGCTTGACGGCGGCCACGGCGAAGAACATTGTGGCCTACCGGGAGGAGAACGGCCCCTTCACCGCCCGGAAGCAGCTCCTAAAGGTCCCCAAGCTGGGCCCCAAGGCCTTCCAGCAGTGCGCGGGCTTCCTCCGGGTGCCGGAGAGCGCCTCCGTGCTGGACAACACCGCCGTCCACCCGGAGAGTTATCCGGCGGCGGAGAAGCTGCTGGCTCTGACGGGCCATTCCCTGGCGGACGTGAAGGCGGGGAAGCTCCAAAACCTCCCCGCCCAGGTAGCCGCCTACGGCGAGGAAAAGGCCGCGGAGGACGCGGGGGTAGGCGTGCCCACCCTGCGGGACGTGGTGGCGGAGCTGATGAAGCCGGGCCGGGACATCCGGGACGATCTGCCAAAGCCGGTGCTGCGGACGGACGTGCTGGAGATGAAGGACTTGAAGCCCGGCATGATTTTGACGGGGACGGTGCGCAACGTCATCGACTTCGGCGCCTTCGTGGACATCGGCGTCCACCAGGACGGGCTGGTCCACATCTCCCAGGTGGCGGACCGCCGGGTGAAGCACCCTTCGGAGGTGGTGTCCGTGGGGGACGTGGTAAAGGTGAAGGTGCTGGAGGTGGACGAGAAGAAAAAGCGGATCTCCCTTTCCATGAAACAGGCGAAATAACAAAAAAAGGCCCCTCCGGGCCTTTTTTTGCGCGCTTATCCCTCCACCCGGATGGCGTTTACCGGGCAGCCGTTGGCGGCGTCCCGGACCCGGGGGCTCTTCCCCTCCGGCTGGGCGACGACGGTGGAGGCGCTTCCCACAACCCGGAAGACCTCCGGCGCGGCATAAGCGCACATGCCGCAGGCGATGCAGCGTTTTTCGTCCACAGTGACGGTCATATGACAGACCTCCTTGCCATGTGCTTTCTCCATCATAACGCCGGCGGGGCGGTTTGTCCAGCCTGGAAAATCCCGGGGAAACCGTCGGATTTTGTTCACGGATTGTCATTTACTTCCCTCCCGGTTTGTGGTATGATGGAAGCCGTTCAACGACCCTGGACAAGTATGGAGGAACCCTATGAAACGAATTTTTCCCAGAGCGCTTTCCCTGCTGCTGGCCCTCTCCCTGCTGGCGGCCCTGACCGTTTCCCCCGCCTTGGCCTCCGAGGCCATGGGGGACGACCTCACCGCCACGGATACGCTGCTGAACCGGGAGACCCAGCTCTCCACCAACGTCTTCTGGAGCACCATCAGCTCCGATTACCGGACGGAGAACCTGATTACATACACCCCCAATGCCAGCGTGACCCCCATCGTCACCTACGGCGGGGCCCTGACGGACCGGAGCTCCGTCTCCAACACCGCCAAAGCCCTGGAGGAACAGGGCTACCGGGTGGTAGCGGGCATCAACGGGGATTTTTACAACGTGAACAACGGCCTGCCCATCGGCGTCGTGGTCACCCAGGGGCGGCTCCGCTCCAGCGACGGGGGCTATCACGCCATCGGCTTCCGCGCCGACGGCACCGCCATCCTGGGCAAGCCCGCCATCACCATGAGCGTCCGCTACACCGCCCAGGACGGCGCCGGCGAGCCCCTCTATAGCGAGGCGGGAGAGCCGTTGTATGATGAGCTGGGGAACCCCCTCACCAGCGGCACGGGCCAGGCAGCGGAGAAAACCCTGTGGCCCGCCGCCCTCAACAAGGCCCGGACGGAGTCCGGCGTGTACCTCTATACCTACGACTTCAACGCCTCCCACACCACCGGCGCCACCCAGCCCGGCGTGGACGTGGTCTGCACCATTCAGGAGGGAAACCTGGCCCTGGGCGGAACCACCTTCCTAAAGGTGGAGCGCATCGCCGAAACGGAGAAGGAGCCAACGCCCCTGGGGCCCACCCATGTGGTCCTCAGCGCCAACGCAAAGGCCGGGGAGGAAACCCTGAACGCCCTCCGCTCCATCCCCGTGGGGACGGTGCTCACGCTGGCCCTTACCCCCGCCGACCCCGGCTGGAACGACGTGCAGTACGCCGCCGGGGCCCTCTACTCCCTGGTGGAGAACGGGGCCGCGGCCTCGGGCCTCCCCACCGGGGCGGCCCCCCGGACCGCCGTGGGCCAGCGCTACGACGGCAGCCTCGTCTTCTACACCATCGACGGCCGGAAGTCCGGCCACTCCATCGGCGCGACGATGGACCAGGTGGCCCGGCGGCTCATCGAGCTGGGCTGCGTCACGGCCCTGGGCCTGGACGGCGGCGGCTCCACCACCCTGGCCGTCACGAAGCCCACGGACACCGCGGCGGAGCGGGTCAACCAGCCCTCCGACCGGGTGGAGCGCTCCGTATCCAACCAGATTTTCCTGGTGGCCTCCAACCAGCCCACGGGGCAGCTGAGCCACTTCTACGTCAGCGCCGACAACGCCTATGTCCTGGCGGGCAGCAGCGCGGAGATCTCCGCCGCCGCCGTGGACACCAACTTCATCCCCATGAACGAGCGCTATGACCTCACCGCCTCCGCCGGCACCCTGTCGGGGAACATCCTCACCACCCCCCTGGAGGGCGGGGACATTACCGTCACCGCCCAGGGCGGCGGCGGGCAGGGCTCTACCGTGGTCCATGCCGTCACCGCGCCGGACGGCCTGGCGGTGCGGAACGCCGACAACGCCATTATCACAGAGCTCAGCGCCTCCCCCGGCACGGCGGTCCAGCTCCACGGCTCCGCCGCATACAAGCACCTGCCCCTGAAGGCGGACCCGGCGGCCTTCACCTGGGCCCTGGAGGGGGATATCGGAACCATTGACGAAACGGGCCTCTTTACGGCCACGGCCCTGGGGACGGGAAAAATCACCGTCTCCGCCGGGACCCAGAGCGCCAGCATCGACGTCACCGTCTCCACCCAGCACCTGGAGACCCTGGAGGACTTCGAGGGCGAGACCACCATCTTCCGGGGCTCCGGCGAGGGGGCAAGCTTCAGCCTGAACCGGGACGGCAATTACGTCCGCTTTGGCAAGGCCTCCGGCAAGCTGGACTATGACCTGACGGCAAACGCCGCCGGAGGGACCGCCCGCTGGAACGCCACGGCCCAGCCCGCCGTGCTGAACGCGCCCTACACCGGGCTGAACCTCTGGGTGGACAGCAACGGCTCGGGCAACACCCTCTCCCTCCTCTACGGCACCGGCGAGGAGGAAACTCAGGTCCTGCCCCTGACCACCCTGGACGTCTCCGGCTGGAAGCAGGTGTCCGTCAACGACCTGCCCGCGGGCATCACCATCCGGGGCCTGGAAATCAGCGGCACGGGCGCGGGGACCATCTATCTCGACCAGGTGGTGGCCGCCTTCGACGGCACCGTGGACAGCGCCGCTCCCGTCATTACGGCGGAGCTGGACCCGGAGAACCGGATCATCACCGGCTCCATCACCGACGGAGTGGACGGCATCCTCCCGGCGGAGCGGATCAGCATCTCCTCCGGCGGCGAGTATGAGCCCGCCACAGGCCGCTTCACGGTAACCCTCCCCGCCGCCGGGGCGGATCAGGGGATCAGCCGCGTCACCATCAAGGCCAAGGACTACTCCGGCAACATCGGCCGGGCCTCTGTAGACCTTCCGGCCTCCGGCGGAGAGCGCCGTTTCACCGACACGGCGGAGTACTGGGGCGCGGACTACTGCGACTTCCTCTATAATCAAGGCATCTCCGGGGGCTATGACGACGGCACCTTCCGTCCCGACGACCTGCTGACCCGGCTGGACTTCTCCGTCATGCTCTACAACGCCCTGCGGCTGGACCCGGCGAAGTACGCGGAGGTGGCCCTGCCCTTCGCGGACCTGGAGAAGCTCCCGGAGGGCGCCCTGCCCGCCGTCCGGGCGCTGTACGCCGAGGGCGTGGTCACCGGCACCCAGGGGAAGGACGGCAAGCTCTACTTCAACCCCGCCGGGAACCTGACCCGGGCCCAGGCGTCGGCCATGATCGGCCGGAGCCAGGAGAAGGGCTATGCCCTGGCGGAGCTGACCTTCACCGACGCGGCCCAGATTCCGGGGTATGCCTCCTTCTACATCCGCACCATGGTTTCCCAGGGGATTCTCAGCGGCTATGACGACGGCACCTTCCGGCCCCAGGCCAACATCACCCGGGGACAGATGGCGAAGATCCTGTATACCATGCTGTAAGCAAAGAAATAAGCAAGGTCCGGCAACATGCCGGGCCTTGCTTTTTGTCAAACCCTGTGATATTCTGGGAACAAGGATGTCGCAGCAATTAGGTTCAAAGGGCGGCTGGCCGATTCCTCCGAAAGGAGGTGAGGCTATATGCGGATTACGCTACATATCGGAGCCTTTACGGTAACGATCATCGTAAAACGCAGAAACCGCCACCCGGCACGGTGACGGTTTCTTTTGTGAAACACTAACCAACAAGGGCCAGCCGCAATTGCTGCGGCATCCTTGTATCCTCATGATAGCAGACTTCCGCCGCCCTGTCAAGTCAGATCTCCCGCCGCCCCTCCAGGGCACGGGTCAGCGTCGCCTCGTCGGCGAACTCCAAATGCCCCCCCACGGGGATGCCGTAGGCCAGCCGCGTCACCCGGACGCCGAAGGGCTTTAAGAGCCGGGCGATGTACATGGCGGTGGCCTCCCCCTCGGTGTCGGGGTTGGTGGCCATGATGACCTCCTGGATTTCCCCCTTGGAAACCCGCTCCAAAAGGGGCTTAATGGCCAAATCGTCGGGCCCCACCCGGTTCATGGGGGAGATGACCCCGTGAAGGACGTGGTAGTGGCCGTTATACTCCCGGCTGCGCTCGATGGCGGCCACGTCCCGGGGGTCCGCCACCACGCAGACGGTAGATCCTTCCCGCTTGGGGGAGGCGCAGATGGGGCACAGGCCGCCGCTGGTGAAATTCTGGCACACGGGACAGCAGGTGATGCTGCGCTTGGCGTCCACGATGGCGTCGGCGAAGGACTGCGCCTCGGCCTCCGGGAGGCCCAGGACGAAGAAGGCAAGCCGCTGGGCGGACTTGCCGCCGATGCC
Organism: Oscillospiraceae bacterium; assembly: GCA_910574635.1. Lineage (GTDB taxonomy): Bacteria > Bacillota > Clostridia > Oscillospirales > Oscillospiraceae > Oscillibacter. The sequence goes on from CAJTCG010000001.1 coordinate 68,656, forward strand.
CGGGAGGCGGGCGAACTGCTCTACGAGCTTTTCAAGGGGAGGGGGGAAGTATTCCATAGGGGGCTCCTTTGTCTTCCCCCTGCCAGGGGGAGGGTTTTTTCCGGCCCTTCGGGCGGGGAGGATTGGATACCAGCGATGGCTGGTTCATTGCACCCCCCATTTTCTCTTTTTCTTGCCAGAAGAAAAAGAGAAAACGGGCCGTGCACGGTCCAAAAGAGAAAAAGAAGTATCGCCCCTGCGGGGGGACGAAGGACGGGGGACGCGCAAGGCGTGCCTCCGGTTTTTACGAATGTCTCCAGCCCGCGGCGTAGCTTTAGCGGGAGTTTTGGTGATTGTCGAAAGGCCTGTCCTTCTCTTTCCGCTGCCGCTGATGCTCCGATAAACGAACCCGTAGGGGCCGCCGCCCTCGGCGGCCCGTTCCCCCGGAACCTCCATGCTGCCCATGGCCCATTCCTTCCGGGCCCACCCTTCTCCCGGTAGACCATTTCCATAATGGGACCATTCCGGTAGACCAGAAAACCCTCTTTGTGGGGCCTGACCCCCTGGTCAGGCCATTCCCCCAGGAATTGCCCTTCTCCCGGTAGGCCATTCCTTCCGGGATTGCCTTCCTACCGATAGACCACCCTGTAGGGGCGGACCTATGTGTCCGCCCGCTCCCGCAACCACCCTTCTACTGGTGTTCCTCCTCCAAGGGCAGCGGAACAAGGCCTACCAGCTGGTCCAGGGTTACACCATAAAACCCGGCAAGCTTCACCAAAACCGGGGCCGTAGGGTCCCGGAGATTTTTTTCATATCTCTGGTAGGTCATGGCCGACATCTCTAGCGCCCTTGCTACCGCCTCACGGGAAAGCTTTCTCTGCTTCCGCAGGGCAAACAAATTCCGGGACAAACCTTCCATAATGCCTCCTCAAAGCCTCAGAGGCTAAAATTTTATTCGCCCGGCCTTTCAGGCAACGGGGCCCGGCCCACCAATTGGTCCAAGGTTACTCCATAGAGATCGGCCAACTTTACCAGCGTAGGAGCTGTGGGTTCCCGGAGGTCCTTTTCATAGCGCTCATAGCTTCTGGCGGACATTTCCAAAACCCGTGAGACAGCCTCGCGGGAAAGTTTTTGCCGTTTCCGCAAGGTAAATAAATTCTTCGACAAAGTTTCCATGATATTTCCTCACCCTCTTGACAAAGAGGGGCAAAAAAGATATAATCAAAATTACACTATTTGGTGTGAATCAAAAGGCCGTTTTGCCTCGCTCGAAAGGAGCCGATTTCATGGAAGGATTCCTCCACGCCCTCTACGAATACGCCCAGGAGAAGCACGTCCCGTCCTACCTGGAAACCTGGGAATACCGCCGGGCCACCTGCGGCCTGGAGGAGGACTGGGCCTCCTTCCGCTCCACGCTGACGGCGGAACAGGAACAGCGCCTGAAAGCCCTCCTGGACCGGGAGCGGAACGCCGCCTGTCTGGAGGACCAGGCCATTTTCTCCTGCGGCCTCTCCATGGGGGTGGGCCTTGGGCGGCTTTAGGCCCCCCGCAGCTCCGCAATCCGGGCGGGGATGTCCGCCGCTTTATAAACCGCGCTTCCCGCCACCAGCACGTTGGCTCCCGCCTCGATGCAGGTCCGGCAGGTGTCCGGGGCCACGCCGCCGTCCACCTCCAGCTCACAGCCCGGGTTCTTCTCGTCGATGAGCTTCCGCAGGGCCGTCACCTTCGGCATCATATCCGCCATGAACTTCTGCCCGCCAAAGCCCGGCTCCACCGTCATGACCAGAATCAGCTCCACCTTCATAAGGTACGGCAGGGCCGCCTCCGCCGGAGTCTTAGGCTTGAGCACAATCCCCGCCTTTTTCCCCTTGGCGTGAATTTTGCCGATGGCGGCGTGGATGTTCTCCTCCGTGTCCGCCTCCACATGGACCGTCACCAGGTCCGCCCCGGCGTCGCAGAACTGCTCCACGTACCGGACGGGCTGGGTGATCATCAGGTGTACGTCCAGGGGCAGCTCCGTGGTGGGCCGGATGGACTTCACCACCGGGACGCCGATGGTGATGTTGGGGACAAACACCCCGTCCATCACGTCCACATGGACGTAGTCGGCGGCGGCGATGCGTTGGATATCCCGCTCCAGATTCGCAAAATCGGCGGAGAGGATGGACGGCGCGATTTTGATCATGAAAAGCCCCTCTTTTCTCTCGGCGCGGCGGCGGAAGGACCGGGACACGCGGTCCGGGCCCGGTGACGGGCACGCGGGGCGGCGCATAGGATGGCTTGAGCGGCCCGAGCGCCTCCAACTCCGCGCAGCGTCCGCCCCTACGTCCGGCGCCGCCGCTTTTTTGAATATAGGGAACCGGCCTCCGGACCCCCGTCCGGCGGGCCGGTTCCCCCCTAGTGTAACAAACTTCCGGCCCAAAAGCAACCGAGGACCGGGATATTTTTTGTCCGCCGGCGGGGCGGAAAATTTTGTTGCAAAAACATCTGCAAAATTTTCCGAAAGTGTGATAGGATAAAGGGTAAAGACGATTTGAAAAGGAGGCGGCGCTATGGCGTATGACGTGCTCGTCATCGGCGGGGGCCCGGCGGGGCTGTCGGCGGCCCAGAACGTCCGGGCCCGGGGGAAAACCGCGCTGGTAGTCTCCAATCCCCTGGAGGAAAATCCCCTCTGGAAGGCGAAGGAAGTGGACAACTACCTGGGCCTTCCCCGCCTCAGCGGAGCGGAGCTGCTGACGGCCTTCCAGCGCCACGCGGAGTCCTCCGGGGCGGAGTTTCTGGAGGGCCGGGCCCTCAGCGCCCTGCGGTCCGGGGAGAGCTGGTATGTGAGCGTGGGCAACACGATGGTTCAGGGAAAAGCCGTGGTCCTGGCGGCGGGCGTCGTCCGGGGAAAAAAGCTCCCCGGGGAGGCGGAACTTCTGGGCCGGGGCGTCAGCTACTGCGCCACCTGCGACGGGATGCTTTACCGGGGGAAGCGGGTGGCCGTCCTGGGCTGGACCCCCTCGGCGGAGAAGGAAGCCGCCTTCCTGGAGGGCATCGGCTGCCAGGTTCTCTACCTGGATAAACCCCGGGACTGCGCGATCCGGGGCGCGGAGAAGGTGGAGGCCGTAACCTGCGGCGGCGTCACGGAGGCGGTGGAGGCCGTCTTCCTCCTGCGGCCCGCCATGGCCCCGGGGGACCTGTTCCCGGGCCTGGAGACAGGGGGCGGCTTTGTGGCGGTGGACCGGGAGATGCGGACGAACCTCCCCGGCGTGTTTGCCGCCGGGGACTGCACCGGCGGGCCCCTACAGGTATCCAAGGCCGTGGGCGAGGGCCTGACTGCCGGGCAAAAAGCGGCGGCTTTTGCCGCGGCGGTGAAATAACCAATCAAAAAAAAGGAGACGAACGATATGACATTGCAGCACTTGACAACGGCGGAATTTGACGCGGCAGCGGGCAAGGCCCCTCTGGCCATGGTGGACTTCTGGGCCCCCTGGTGCGGGCCCTGCCAGATGCTGGGCCCCGTCATGGAAAACCTGGCGGCCCAGTACGAGGGCAAGGCCCTGGTGGCCAAGGTCAACGTGGACGAGGAGCCGGAGCTGGCCCGGCGCTTCGGCGTGATGAGCATCCCCACGGTGGTCTTTTTGAAGGAGGGCCGGGAGTTTGACCGGAAGGTGGGGGCCTTCCCTCCCGCCGCCTACCAGGAGGTATTGGACAAGTCCCTGTAAGCGCCGCCCCAAAAACGCGAGCAAGCGCCCGGAATCCTTTGATTCCGGGCGCTTAACTTTATGGCGCGGGCGCAGGACGGAAGGCTCTTACGCCTCCCCCTTCTCCCCGTTGGCCCGGGCCTCGTTGTCCAGGTCCTCCTGGTCCTTGGGGATGGCGATGTTGAGGATGATGGCCAGCACCGCCGCCGGCACGATGCCGGAGCCGCCGAAAATCAGCTGCACCGGCTGGGGCAGGCCCGCCAGGGCCCCGGCGGTGGCGCCCAGGCCATAGCCCAGGCCCATGGCGATGGACACGATGGTCACCACCCGGTTGGTAACGCCGTACTTGGTCAAAAGCTTGATGCCGGACACGGCGATGGAGGCGAACATCATCACCGCCGCGCCGCCCAGGACGCTCTGGGGCATAATGGAGATCACCGCCGCCAGCTTGGGGCTCAGCCCCGCCAGCACCAGGAACACCGCGCCGCAGGTCAGGGCCATGCGGTTGACCACCTTGGTCATGGTCACCAGGCCCACGTTCTGGGAGAAGGACGTGGTGGGCAGGGAGGAGAACAGGGAGGAGATGACGGAGCCCACGCCGTCGCACACCACGCCGCCGGAGAGCTCCTTGGCGGTGGCCTCCCGGCCCATGCCGCCCTCGATGCAGCCGGAGATGTCCCCGATGGTCTCCACGGCGGTGACCAGGAACATGATCAGGATGGAGAGGATGGCGTGGAGGTTGAAGGTGGGCTTCACCGGGAGAATCTGCGGCACGGAGAACCATTTCGCCTCGGCGATCCGGGACCAGTTCACATACCAGGAGGCGGTGAAGGCGTTCCCCTCCGCGTCCACCAGCTCATGGGGCAGCAGAATGCCCATGACGGAGGCCACAATGTAGCCCACGATGATTCCGCAGAGGATACAGGAGGTGGATGTAATACCCTTTGTAAAGTGCTTCAGCACCACGATAACCGCCAGCACCAGCAGGCCCAGCAGGAGGTTTGGCAGGGAGCCGAAGTCCTTGGCCCCGCTGCCTCCGGCGAAGGAGTTCACGCCCACGCTGATGAGGCTCAGGCCGATGGCCAGCACCACGCTGCCGGTGACCACCGGCGGGAAGAACTTCCGCAGGGGCTTAATGAAAAAGCCCAGGGCCGCCTCGCAGACGCCGCCCACCATGGCCGCGCCGATAATGGCGCTGTAGGCCAGGATGCCGCCGCCCATGGCGGGGTTGGCGGCCACGCCCTTCATGACTCCCAAAAAGCCGGAGCTGGTGCCCATGATGATAGGCACCTGCCCGCCCACGGGGCCGATGGACCAGAGCTGAATCAAGGTGATGAGGCCCGCCGCCAGCATGGCGTTTTGGAGCAGGGTGACGTACAGCGCGGGCTCCTCGCTGGTAATGCCGCAGATGCCGCAGATGATCATCAGCGGCGTCAGGTTGCCCACGAACATGGCCAGTACGTGCTGCATCCCCAGGGGGATGGCCTGGCGCAGGGGAATGCGCCCGTGGAAATCGTAGGGACTGGTGTACTCTGCGGTCTTCTGCTTCACTTCGTTTTTGTTCATCTTTCTTTCCTCCTCATTTTCTGCGCCCCTTGGGCCGGGGCAGGCCGCGGAACCGCCGGACGCCCTGCCGCCCGGCCCCGTCTTTTTCTCCCTCAGCATTCTGGATCAATCGGCCGTGCGCACCCCCTTAAAGCGCAAAAAAGAAGACTACAAAATCCGCTGTTCATAAATCAGGGACAGCAAACAATGTAGCCTTCCGGCATTGTCATCATAACATAGGTCCACCTCTTTGTCAATCCTGTTTGCAGTATTTACAGGCCCGAAAAAATGTGCTACACTAAATCCGTTTGACAAGGAGGGATGCTATGAGCAGCCGGGAAGCCGTTTTGTCGCTTCTGCGGGGGGAGGAGGGCTTCCTCTCCGGCCAGGAGCTGAGCCGCCGCTTGCAGCTCAGCCGCGCCGCCGTGTGGAAGGCGGTGGACGCCCTGCGGGGAGAGGGCTATGAAATCGAGGCCCGGACCGGCCTGGGTTACCGCCTCACCGCCGCGCCGGACGTGCTGACGGAAGCGGAGATTCGGAGTTTTTTGGGCCCCACCCGCCTCGTGGGCCGGGAGCTGCGGTGCTTCGAGGAGCTGGACTCCACCAACAACTATCTGAAGTCCTGGACGGACGGGCCGGACGGCGCGGCGGTCACCGCCGAGAGCCAGACGGCGGGCCGGGGCCGGATGGACCGCTCCTTCCAGTCCCCCAGGGGCCAGGGGATCTACCTGTCCGTGCTTCTCCGGCCTCCCCTGCCGCCGGACCGCCTGCCGCCGGTGACGGCCCTGGCGGGCGTGGCGGTGTGCGCCGCCGTGGAGCGGGTCTGCGGCGCGCGGCCGGGGCTGAAATGGCCCAACGACCCGGTGCTCTGCGGGAAGAAGCTCTGCGGCATTTTGACGGAGCTGTCCCTGGAGGCGGAGACGGGGCGGGTCCAGTCCCTGGTGCTGGGCATCGGCGTCAACGTGGGCCAGGGGGAGGAGGACTTCTCGCCGGAGGTGCGGGAGGTCGCCACCTCCCTGCGCCAGGCCCTGGGGCGGTCTGTGTCCCGGCCCCAATTGGCGGCGGCGCTGCTGGAGGAGCTGGACCAGGCTTACGCCGCGCTGCTGGCCGGGGACCTGTCGGCGTATCTCGCGGCCTACCGGAGCCGCTGCGTGAACCTGGGAAAAACCGTCCGGCTCATTCCCTTTGGCGGCGGAGAGCGGGAGACCGCCCAGGCGGTGGACATCGACGAAGAATTCAGCCTGGTGGTCCGGGGGGCGGACGGGAAGGAGCGGACGGTCCGCTCCGGCGAGGTCTCCGTCCGGGGCCTGTGGGGCTATACGGAGTAACAATAAGGAAAGAGGCATTTCAATGAACGGCAAGAACAAATTCCAGCAGCTCTGGGAGCTCTTTTGGACCTTCGCGAAAATGGGGGTCATGACCTTCGGCGGCGGCATGGCCATGCTGCCCATCCTCCAGCGGGAGGTGGTGGACAGCAAGGGCTGGGCCACCGAGGAGGAGCTGACGGATTATTATGCCATCGGCCAGTGCACCCCGGGCATCATCGCCGTCAACACGGCCACCTTCATCGGGCAAAAATGCGGCGGCATCTCCGGGGGCATCGTGGCCACTCTGGGTCTGGTGTTCCCCTCCGTGGTGATCATCTCCATTCTGGCGGGGCTGATTTCCAACTTCGCGGACCTCAGCTGGGTGAAGAACGCCTTCGCCGGGATTCAGGTCTGCGTCTGCGTGCTGATTTTCAACGCGGTGCTGAAGCTCTTGAAAAAATCCGTGGTGGATAAGCGAACGGCAGCCATCTTTGTGGTGGTCCTTCTGGGGGGCGTATTTTTGAAGCTCTCCCCGGTGTGGTTCGTCATCGGCTCGGCCCTGACGGGCATTTTATTGAAAAATCTGGAGGCGAAGAAGGCATGATTACCACCTGTTTGCAGCTCTTCTGGGAGTTTTTCAAGACCGGCCTCTTCGCCGTGGGCGGCGGCATGGCGACCCTGCCCTTTCTCCAGGCCATCGGCGAGTCCACCGGCTGGTACACCTACACGGATCTGATGAACATGCTGGCGGTGTCGGAGTCCACCCCCGGTCCCATCGGCATCAACATGGCCACCTACGTGGGCTTTACGGCGGCGGGCATCCCCGGGGCCATCATCGCCACCCTGGGGGAGGTGACGCCCTCCATCATCGTCATTTTGATTGTGGCGGCGGTGCTCCACAGCTTCCGCAATAACAAGTACGTGGACCAGGCCTTCTACGGCCTCCGCCCCGCCTCCACGGGGCTCATCGGCGCGGCCTGCGCGGCGGTGGTGCTGGAGGTGCTGACCACCGTCCAGCTGGCAGCCCAAAGCGGGGGCATCGTCAAGACCCCGGTTCTCAGCGGCGGGAGCCTCCTCAACGTGCCGGGGCTTCTGCTGGCGGCGCTTTTGATTGTGCTGACCAACTTTGCGCCCAAGAAGGTGACCGGCCTCCACCCCATCGTCTTCATCGGCCTTTCCGCCGTGGTGGGCGTGGCCTTCGGCTTTGCCGGGGCGTGAGGACAAACGGAAAGAGAGGGACCGGACGGTCCCTCTCTTTTTCATTTCTGATACTCGAACTCAAAGCCGTCCATGGACACGGTGTCCCCGTCCTGAATGCCCAGTTCCTCCAGCCGCCGGAACACCCCCGCGTCCCGCAGGGCCTTGTCGAACCACATGCGGCTCTCATAGTCGGCGAAGTTGACGTTGGCCATCAGCCGCTGGAGCCAGGGGCCCTCCACCATCCAAACGCCGTCCTCATGCTGGATGTCCAGGGGGGCGGAGGCGTCCGCCTTGGGGGCCCGGGGCACGTAATCCGGCTCATACACGGCGATGGGCGGCAGCACGGACAGCCGCTCCGCCGCCAGCTGCACCAGCTCCCGGGTGCCCTTGTGGGCGGCGGCGGAAATCTCCACCAGGGGATAGCCCAAGGCCTCCACATGGGCCCGGAGGGCCTCCAGCAGGGCCGGCTCCTCCAGGATGTCCGTCTTGTTGGCGGCCACAATCTGGGGCCGCTTTGCGAGATCCGGGCTGTAGCGCTTCAATTCCTCGTTGATGGCGTCGAAATCGGCCACCGGGTCCCGGCCCTCGCTGCCGGACACGTCCACCACATGGACCAGCAGGCGGCAGCGGTCGACGTGGCGGAGGAAGTCGTGGCCCAGGCCCGCCCCCTCGCTGGCCCCCTCGATAATGCCGGGGATGTCCGCCAGGACGAAGCTGACGCCATCCTCCACCCAGACCACACCCAGGTTGGGGAAGAGGGTGGTGAAGTGGTAGTTGGCGATCTTGGGCTGGGCCTTGGAGACAACCGACAAGAGGGTGGACTTGCCCACGTTGGGGAAGCCCACCAGGCCCACGTCCGCCAGGAGCTTGAGCTCCAAAATGACGTCGTGGCTCTCTCCGGGAAGGCCCGCCTTGGCGAAGCGGGGTACCTGGCGGGTGGGGGTGGCGAAGTGGCTGTTGCCCCAGCCGCCCCGGCCCCCCCGGCAGAGGACGAAGGGCTCGCTGCCGCTCATGTCGGCCATAATCTCGCCGGTTTCGGCCTCCCGGACCAGGGTGCCCCGGGGGACGTGGATGGTGAGGGACTGGCCGTCCTTGCCGGACTTCCGGCCCCCCTGGCCGTCGGCGCCGTTAGCGGCGGAATATTTGCGCTTATAGCGGAAGTCCATCAGGGTGGACATATGGTCGTCCACCTGGAGGATGATGGAGCCGCCCCGCCCGCCGTCGCCGCCGTCGGGGCCGCCTGCGGCGACATATTTCTCCCGATGGAAGGCGATGGCGCCGTTGCCGCCATTGCCGGCTTTTACCGTGATTTTTGCTTTATCAATAAATCCTGATGCCATGGGGGCCTCCTTGCGTTTTCCCCCTGAAAAGGGGGGATTTTTCCGGCCCTTCGGGCGGGGCGGATTGGATACCAGCGATGGCTGGTGCATTGCACCCCCCATTTTCTCTTTTTCTTGCCAGAAGAAAAAGAGAAAACGGGCCGTGCACGGTCCAAAAGAGAAAAAGAAGTATCGCCCCTGTGGGGGGACGAAGGACGGGGGACGCGCAGGGCGTGCTTCCGTTTTTTACGAATGTCTCCTGCCCGCGGCGTGGTGCGGGCGGGGGTTTTGGTGGTTGTCGAATGGAGCAGCTCCTCTTTTCGCTGCCGCTACCCTGGCGGTAACGGCTCACGGCCCGCCAGCTGGTCCAGGGTGATGCCGTAGAGATCGGCAAAGGCGCAGAGAACGGTTAAGTTTGGTTCGCGCTCCCCGGTTTCATAGCGGCGATAAGAGCTGTAGGAAATGTTGCACTTTACAGCTACAATTTCTGCACTGTAATTGTGGCCTTTTCTTAGTGTGAGTAAATTTTCAGAAAAAACGCTCATAGTTTTTCCCTCACCTATTGACAGGCCAACTTGGCCCGAGTATAATGTCTATATGGATTAACCCAAACGGAAAAACCCAAATAGAAAGCGAGTGGTTTTATGGAACTGCTATTCCATACGCTCTACTCTTACGTCCAAGAAAATCAAGTTTTCCGCTATCTCCAAACGCCGGAATACCGTCGGGCGGTATCAAACATAGAGAAGGACTGGGTAAGGTTTCGATCGACTCTGACGGCAGAGCAAAGTAATCAGCTGGACGCGCTGTTGGCGCGCGAGAGGGAGGTTGCGCTTATAGAGGATAAAGCATCATTTTGCAGCGCTCTATCTATCGGAATCAGTTTAGGACGGCTTTGAGCGGACCAGGTAGCGCCAGCGGAAAGAGCAGCTTGTCCATTCATCGAGGAGCAAACCCTCGCCCGCACTACGCCGCGGGCTGGAGACATGCGTAAAAACAGAGGCACGCCTTGCGCGTCCCCTCGTCCCCCGTCCCCCGCAGGGCGATACTTCTTTTTCTCTTTTGGACCGTGCACGGCCCGTTTTCTCTTTTTCTTCTGGCAAGAAAAAGAGAAAATGGGGGGTGCAATGAACCAGCCATCATCATGGCTGAAATCCTCCCCGCCCGTCAGGGCGAGCAAAAGCCCCCTCCCCTGCCAAGGGGAGAAAAAAGGACCCGGACGGAAGTCCAGGCCCTTTCAACGCTCACTCAGCCTCGTAGACAGAGACCTGCTTGCGATCCTTGCCCAGCCGCTCGAAGCGGACCGTGCCGCTGGCGGTGGCAAACAGGGTATCGTCGCTGCCGCGGCCCACGTTCACGCCGGGGTGAATGTGGGTGCCGCGCTGGCGCACCAGAATGTTGCCCGCCAGGACAAACTGCCCGTCCGCCCGCTTGGGGCCCAGGCGCTTGGCCTTGGAGTCGCGGCCGTTCTTGGTGGAGCCGCCGCCCTTCTTGTGGGCAAAGAACTGTAAACCAATGCGAATCATGTCAGGGACCATCCTTTCTGAAAGATTTTAGATGGGGAAGGGGACCTCAGTCCGCTTCCAAAACCTCAATGTTGTCCGGGTACTCGTCGTGGAGCATGGTGAAATAGACCATCAGCCCCGTCAGAAGGGTCTGGCAGGTGCTCTCCGCCGTGGGGCCTAAGGCTCCGGGAAGGCGCAGGGAAATCAGCGCCTTGTCCCCGTCAATCCGCACCGCGGCGGCAAGGCCCAAAACGTCGTTGACGGTGGCCTCCACCAGGGTGACGGCGGCGGTGATGGACGCGCAGAGGAGGTCTTCCCCCGCCTCGGCCCAGCCGCTGTGGCCCTTGGCCTCAAAGCCGGTGATCCGGCCCGCTTCCGTGTGGAAGGTGACGCTGGTCATGCTCAGACGGAGATCTTGCCGATCTCGACCTTGGTATAGGGCTGGCGATGGCCCTGACGCTTGCGGTAGCCCTTCTTGGGATTGTACTTGAAGATGCGGATTTTCTTGCCCTTGCCGTTTTTCACGACCGTGGCTTCTACAGAAGCGCCGGCCACGGTGGGAGCACCGAAAGTGGCCTTGTCCCCGTCGATGACGGCCAGGACCTGGTCGAACTTCACGGCGTCGCCGGCCTCCTGGGGCAGCTTTTCGATGTAGACCACGTCGCCCTCGGCCACCTTGTACTGCTTTCCGCCGGTCACGATGATTGCGTTCATGCTTGTTTCAACTCCTTCATTTACGGGCTCGCTGTCGGGGGCGGCGTCTGCGCGCACTTATTCAGGCCCATTCTAAGCGGCTTCCTTAGTATATCAGCAGAATTTGGGCTTGTCAATGGGGTTTGGCGATTTTTTGGAAAACCGGGCGGGCTTCTTGCCCTTTCCTCCAAAATGTGCTATTCTATAGATGGCGCTGCCAGTAACGGTAGGCGGTCCGTCCCCCAGCAATGGGGGCCTTGTCCCCCGGAAAGGGGGGATTGCTATGGTTACATACAGTGAGCTTTTCGCTTACTCCCTGGTGATCATCAGCGTTGTAAGTCTGGTACTCCAGTTTTGCAAAAGGAAATGACCGCCCCTCCGTCCAAGAGCGCGGTCATTCCTTGACTAAACTTTAGGGACGGGCCGTCTGCCGGCAGCGCCCTTATAAATTAATTATACCAAATCCTTTGCGATTGTCAAGCTTCTCTCAGCGGGTCAGCAGGACGCCAGCAAAGCCTCCAGCTCCTCCCGAGAAAAGCGCTGCACGTTGTCGCAGAAGCGGCAGGTCAGCTCCGCGCTCCCCTGCTCGTCGATCATGGCCCGCAGCTCCTCCCGGCCCAGGCTGATGAGGGCCCGCTCCATCCGCTCCCGGCTGCAATCGCAGCGGTACGCGATGGGCCGCTTCTCCAGCACCTCCAGCGCAAGGCCCGGCAGGGCCGCATGGAGCAGGGCCTCCGGGTCCGGGTCGGCCTTCAAAAGCTCCGTCACCGGCCCGGCGGCGCGGAGGGAGGCCTCCAGCCGCTCCGCCGTCTCCTCGCCCGCGCCGGGGAGGAGCTGGACCAGATACCCTCCGGCGGACAGGACGCTCTGGTCCCGGTCCACCAGCACCCCCAGGCCGCAGGCCGTGGGAATCTGCTCGGACTCCACGAAGTAGAGGGCGATGTCCTCGGCAATCTCCCCCCAGAGAAGGCCCACGCTGCCCACATAGGGCTCCTTCATCCGCAGGTCCCGAATTACCGTCAAAGTCCCTTGGTTTCCTACGGCGGTTCCCACGTCCAGCTTCCCGTCCTCCCGCAGGGGGATGTCCACGGCGGGGTTTTCCACCGTGCCCCGGACATTGCCCTCGTGGTCCGACACCGCCAGCAGCGTCCCCAGAGGGCCGCCGCCCTTGATTTGCAGGGTGAGGCTGGCGGCCTCTTCTTTCAGGGCGTTGCCCATCATGGAGGCCCCCGCCAGAAGGCGGCCCAGGGCCGCCGTGGCCACCGGCAGGGTCTTGTGAATCTGCCGGGCCCGCTCCGTCAGGTCCCGGGTGGACACGGCGGAAACTTTTATCAGGCCGTCCTGGGAGATGGCCCGGATCAATTGGTCGCTCATGGTTCAAACTCCTTGCTTCAGCAGCATTGAAATTGCCAGCGGTCCTCGTTGAGCCGCGGGGGCTTGTCCGTCAGGTCCCCCGTCAGATGGACGGAGGAAAAGCCCGCCTCGCCCAGGGCTTCCCGCAAAAACGCCTCGCTCCAGGCCCGTTCCCGGTGCTCCTCGAAGGAGCGGTCCCAGGCCCCGCCGGGGCGGAGGCGGAACAGGTCCACCTGATAGGTGCAGATCTGCTTTTTCTCGGAGAAGAAGGTCCGCCAGACGCAGAAGCTCTCCTCCGTCTCGTCCATGTAGAGCTGCCCGTTCATCCGCCGGAGCTTGTAGGGGGTGTTCACGTCGAAGAGGAACAGGCCCCCCGGCTTGAGCCAGCGGCGGACATGGCGGAAAGTCTCCTTCAAATCCCGCTCCGCCGTCAGGTAGTTCAGGGAATCCAAAGTGGAGACCACCGCGTCCGCCGGCTGGGCCAGGCGGAGCCTGGGCATGGCCTGGTGGAGGAACAGGGGCGGCCGCTCCAGGCCCGCCGCTTTTGCCGCCGCCTGGGCCAGCATCTCCTCGGACCCGTCGGCGGCGAGGACCTGATAGCCCTTCTTCGCCAGAAGGCACGCGATGGTCCCCGTGCCGCACCCAAGGTCCAGCACCGTCTCCACGGGGATGGGGCTTTTGCGGAGCCGCCGCGCAAGAAACGCCGCCCGGCGGCGGTAGGACCCGTCGGCCATGAGGCCGTCGTAGCTGGCGGCCAGGGCGTCATAGGCGCTCATGACGGTTTGTCCTTCATCCGGGCGAAGAGCTGGGCATAGGCCCCGGTGCCGTAGTTCAGCGAGCGGTTCACCCGGCTGATGGTGGCGCTGGACGCGCCGGTGCGCTCTAAAATCTCGTTATAGATCATGCCGTCGTCCAGCAGGGAGGCCACCTCGAAGCGCTGCTCCATGCTCCTGAGCTCCGCCACGGTGCAAAGGTCCTGAAAAAACTGATAGCACTCCTCCTCGTCCCGGAGCTGCAAAATGGCCCTATAGAGCTGGCCGCTTTTTTCTTTCTTGCCGATCTTCACACTGAGACCTCCTGTCTTTGTTTTCAGCACTCCTATTTTAACCTTTCAGAGCGTGAAAGTAAAGGGGGCTTTGGAGGAAATTTTCGGGAAAAACGCCCGCCCTTGTCACCGCCTCCCCCTCCGGCGCATAGGCTGGAGAAATACGGGGAGAGGAGCGGTGGCTGTGGGAGAGCGTCTGGCCCTGAAAACGGAGCCCTTCGCGGCGGAGCGGGAGTGGACGGTGGAGGGGGTGCCGGTGCTGTCGGCCCTGGCCCAGGTGCCGGAGCCGGAGGGGAAGGACCGGACGGCCCGGCGAATCAAGCGCTTTTACCGGCTGCAATGCCGCGCCTTTCTGCGCTACTGCGAGAAATGCCTTCTGCCCCAGGCGGCGGCGGAGTACCGCGCGGCCCTGGAGGCCAGCCGCCCCCTGCCCGCCTTCCGGGCGGAGCTTTCCTACCGGGTGACCTATCACGAGGGGGGCCTTTGGAGCGTCTGCACCCAGACCCGGGAGACCCTGGGCCCCGGCCCGGCCCTGGTGACCCGGCGGGGGGACACCTGGGATTTGGCGGCGGGATACCCGGTGCCGCTGAAGGACTTCTTCCCCGCCGGGGCGGCCTGGAAAAAGCGGATTCTCCGCCACGCGGAGGAGGAGATCCGGCGGCGGGAGCGGGCCGGGGCGGGCCGCTGGCGGGAGGACTGGCGGCGCCAGCTCCGGCGGCGGTTCAACCCCCAAAACTTCTACTTAACGGCGGAGGGCCTGGCCTGTTTCTGGCCCATGTACGCCATCGCCCCGGCGTCGGAGGGGGTGCCGGTGTTCTTGCTGCCCTACGGGGAAGGGGTATCGCCGGAGCGGAAGGCGGAAGCCTGAGAAAAAGACCCCAGTTCGCTGGGGTCTATGTTAATATCCCAAACGCCCAGAAGAATACAAACGCGGCGCACCGCGTCCTTTTCGTCCCGGGCAACTTGGATGGCTCGGGCAATGGCGATGCCCAGAGGGCATGCCCCCTGGGCAAGCGTCGGGGGCGGCGTTTTATAAGGGGACATGGCAAGACCTCCTAAACCAGTTCCTTATGTATACATAATAAGATTAACACAAAAACACTCTATCATCAAGGAAAACTTACGATGTATATGGAGTGTTCTATGAAGCGGAGTACCCCCATGGACCGGAATATCGGCGCGAAGGTCCAATATTACCGGAATCAACTGAACTTGACGCAAAAAGAATTAGCCGCCAGGCTTCAAGTCAATGGCTGTGACCTTTCAGAGGTCATGGTTGCACAAATCGAAATTGGCTACCGGGCCGTGTCCGTTTTTGAAATCGATAAATTAGCCGAGGTCCTCCATGTGGACTACAATGCCCTGTTTGCCCAGGATTGAGGGGACGGGCCATGGATAGCATGGAGGTTCCGGGGAAACGGGCCGCCGAGCACCCGCAAGGGGTACGCCGCCGCCGTAAGCGGCAAAGCCGCTAACGGCGGGCGCAGGGCGGCGGCCCCTACGGGTTCGTTTATCGGGGCATCAGCGGCAGCGGAAAGAGGAGCTGGTCCATTCGACAACCACCAAAACCCCCGCTAAGGCTACGCCGCGGGCTGGAGACATTCGTAAAAAACGGAGGCACGCCTTGCGCGTCCCCCGTCCCTCGTCCCCCCGCAGGGGTGATACTTCTTTTTCTCTTTTGGACCGTGCACGGCCCGTTTTCTCTTTTTCTTCTGGCAAGAAAAAGAGAAAATGGGGGGTGCAATGCACCAGCCATCATCATGGCTGAAATCCCCCCCGCCCGCAAGGGCGAGTACAATCCCCCCCTGTGGGGGCCCGCAAAAAGAGACAGCCCATTCCGAGCTGTCTCTTTTTGCTGCCGAAAGGCGAAATCTCACTTCACGCACTTGACCACCAGGCGGGTCAGGCCGAAGAGGCCGATAGCATTGGGAATAACCATCAGGTTATTGAACATATCCGACAGCTCCCACACCAGGTCGTTGGACGCCAGGGTGCCCAGGAAGATAAACACCAAGGCAATCAGCGTATAAGCCACGATGGACTTCTTTCCAAACAGGTAGGTCATGTTAATCTTGCCGAAGAGGTTCCACCCCAGGATGGTGGAGAAGGCAAAGAAGAACAGGCACACCGCCACAAACATGGCCCCCAGGTTCTCCCCGAACACCACGCCGAAGGCCGTCTGAGCCAGATTGGCCTTGCCGATGACCTCGGTGACGGAGCCGGTATACCCGCCCGCCAGGGGACCGCCCTCAGTGTAGAGGGTGGAGATGATCACCAGGGCGTTGAGGGTCAGCACCACGAAGGTGTCAATGAACACGCCGATCATGGCCACCACGCCTTGATCGTGGGGGCAGGACACGTTGGCCAGCGCATGGGCGTGGGGAGTGGAGCCCATACCGGCCTCGTTGGAAAAGAGACCCCGCTTGGCGCCCTGGCTCAGGGCGATTTTCAGCGCCGCGCCGAAGCCGCCGCCCAGGATGGCCTGGGGCTGGAAGGCGTACCGGAAGATCATAGCCACGGTGGCGGGGAGGTACCTGGCCCGGACCACCAGCACCACCAGCCCGCCCAGGACGAAGAGGGCCGCCATGATGGGGACGACCTTCTCCGTGACGGAGGCCAGGCGCTGCACGCCGCCCAGGAAAATCACGCCGCAGATCACCACCAGAATGACCCCGATGATCCAGGAGGGCACGCCGAAAGCGGTCTGGAAGGTGGAGCCGATGGAGTTGGACTGGACCATGCAGCCGAAGAAGCCCAGGGCCAGGATGATGGCGATGGAGAAGAAGCCCGCAAGGAACTTGCCGAAGGCCCCCTGAAAAGCCGTGGTGATGTAGTACACGGGACCGCCCTGGATGCTGCCGTCCTTGTCCTTCACCCGGGTCTCCTGGGCCAGGACGGCCTCGGAATAGATGGTGGCCATGCCGAAGAAGGCGATGATCCACATCCAGAAGATGGCCCCGGGGCCGCCGGTAAGAATCGCGCCGGAAGCGCCCACGATGTTGCCGGTGCCCACCTGGGCGGCAATGGCGGTGGCCAGGGCCTGGAAGGAGCTCATGCCCCCCTCATGCCGCCCGCCGGCCAGAGTCAAATTGCCGAAGACCTTCCCCATGCCCTCGCCGAAGCAGCGGATTTGGACAAAGCGGGTCTTGATGGAGAACCACAGGCCCACGGCGATGAGAAGCCCCACCAGGATGTAGTCGGACAGATAGGCGTTGATGGCCTGCACAATGGGCAGAAGCGTTGCTTGCACTTGCTGTAACATAGATTGTTTCCCTCCTAAAAATAAAAGGAACGGCCCGCGCCGCTCCGAACAAGAGGACGGAAACAGGGGAATCCCCCCGTGCCGTTCCACTCCGTCCTTTTACCTGAGAGATTCGGCGGACGCTCCCACGCGCCGCCTTGCACCTTCGGTACCCGTTTCCGGGCTTCTCCAGAGCCGCATCCGTCCCCGGTCCCTCGGCCCGAGGGCCTGTTTCCGGGGATTTCCTTTGCCGGTATCCAATTTGGTATTACCTTAACACGCCCCGCCCCCGTTGTCAATCGTGCATTTTCACAAAATGTCCGCAATATAGAGACGGATATTTTCTGTAGGCGGACAAAAGACCGGGAACGCCGCGCGCCCCCGGTCCCATCCGCTTACAGCTCCCGCACGGAAACCACTCCGGCGGTGGCCAGAATCTCCTGCTTCAAATGCTCCACGTCCAGCCCCTTGTGGAGCCGCAGGGTAAAGATGGCACAGGCGTTGTGCTCCTCGTTGGACTTGGAGTGGATGATGCCCATGTTGAGGATTTTCAGCCCGTGCTCCCGGAACTCCTGGAGCAGCGTGTCCATGGTCTTGTTGTCGCTGTACTCCACGTAGAGATTGACCTCCGGGGCGTTTTGCAGCATCCGGTACTCCACCCGGGAGAAGAAGAGCTCCGCAATCAGAATCAGGAAGGTGGCGAAGAGGCCCCCCTCGTAGAAGCCGCCGCCCAGGGCCAGGCCGATGATGGCCGCCGCCCAGAGGCCCGCCGCCGTGGTCAGGCCCTTCACCCGCTGGCGGCGGGTGACGATGATGGTGCCCGCGCCGATGAAGCCGATGCCCGCCACCACTTGGGCTCCCAGGCGGGCCATGTCGGTGTACTGGCCCAGGACCAGGTAGAGGTACTGGCTGGTCAGGGTGGTCATGGCCGCGCCGAGGCAGATTAAAATATGGGTGCGGAAGCCCGCCGGGCGGCGCTTGTACTCCCGCTCGATGCCGATGATGCCGCCGCAGACAACCGCCAGGGTCATCCGCAGGGCCACGGACCAGATGGTCACGTCCCGCAGGCCGTCAAATAAAGTCAACATCCCGTCTCTCCTCCTATCCGCTTAGATGTCGTGGACGACATACACGTCCTCCAGCTCCGAGATGGCGGCCAGAATTTTCGCGTGGGTGCCCGGCCGGTTCATCCGCAGGGAGAAGATGGCGTTGGGGTGCTGGGAGGGCGTCTGCTTTCCGTGGTCCACTTCCACCTCGTAGATGGTCACGTCCTTGGCCTTGATGCGGTTGATGATTTCCGCCACGTTGTCCAGGGACTGGAATTCCACGTAGATGTTCATATTTTTCGCGTTTTCCACAATGTACAGCTCCACCGCCGGAAGCAGGTGGACCACCAGGAAGATCAAAAGGAACGCCAGTCCCACGCACTCATAGAACCCCGCGCCCACCGCCAGGCCCATGCAGGCCGAGGCCCACAGGCCCGCCGCCGTGGTCAGGCCCTTCACCTTCTGCTGGCCCGTCACCAAAATGGTGCCCGCGCCCAAAAAGCCGATGCCGTTGATGACCTGGGCGCCAAAGCGGCTCACGTCGGTGCGGATGCCGATTTCCGCGGCCTTTTCCGCCCAGACGTGGTGGAGCATATAGGACTCATACTGGCTCAGCAGCATGGTCAGCGCCGCCGCCATGCACACCAGCATATAGGTGCGAAAGCCCGCCGGGCGGTGCTTCCTGGCCCGCTCCAGGCCGATCATGCCGCCGCAGAACATGGCCAGGGTCAGCCGCAGCAGCACAGAGACGGTGTTGACCTCCCGCAGGTAATCCAATTGGTGCAGCACTGGACTCGCTCCTCTCCAAATAAATGCCCCTTCGGGCGCAAAGAAAAGGGAAGGAGCGGCGGAAACCGCTTCTTCCATCACCTGTTCAAAAAGGCCGGAAACGTTTGCGATGCGCCAGCCGCCCCGGCCGCTGAGTTGTTAATTATTATAGACAGCCCGGGAAGCATTGTCAACGTTTTCCGTCTTAAAAAGCGTCTTTTCGGCGAGATTGACAAATAGAAGCCCGGGTTTTAGACGTTTTGCCGGAGGGAAAAGGCGGGCATTCCGCCCGCCGGTACGCAAACGTTGTCCTTTTGGATTACCGAATGACGGCGAAGTACAGCCAGAGGCCGAAGGGAACGATTATTTGCAGGGCCAGAATCAGCGGCACGCCGAACCGGAACGCCTTGTGGAGGGTCTTGTGGTGAAAGACCTTCATGCCCAAAAGGGCCCCCGCGCTGCCCCCGGCGGCGGCCAGGAGGAGAAGGTTTTTCTCGGGAATCCGGCGGACGGTTTCCTTTTTCTCCTTCCGCTTGGCCTTCCACTTGTCCAGGCCGAAGGCCAGGAACGCGGCGGCGTTGATCAGCACCAGCCAAAGGGCCAGGAGGCCCCAGGGAGAGCCGACCACGGCCCAGATAAAATCATTGTGCGCTTCCGGCTCATAGGCGGCGGAGAGGAGGGCGAGATTCATACGATGTACACCTCATTTCGGGGCGGGAAAAAAGGACCGGCTGGATTCCCAGCCGGTCCATTGTAGCACAGGTCTTAGTTCTTGGCAAGTCCCGCCAGCTCCACCGCCGTCTTGGCGGCGAGCTTAGCGTTGTTATACACCAGCTGGATGTTGCTGTCCAGGGAGCTACCGCCGGTGAGCTCCTTGATCTTCGCCAGCAGGAAGGGGGTGGTTTCCTTGCCGTGGATGCCCTTGACCTTCGCCTCGTCCACCGCGTCGGAGATGGCTTTTCCGATGACGTCCGCGTCCATGGAGTACTCCTCCGGGATGGGGTTCGCCACCAGCATGCCGCCCACCAGGCCCATGTCCTGCTTCACATAGAAGGACTTGGCCAGATCGGCGGGGGTGTCGATGCGGTAGTCCACGCCGAAGCCGGACTTCCGGGTGTAGAAGGCGGGGAGCTCCTCGGTGCCGTAGCCGATGACGGGCACGCCGTGGGTCTCCAGGTACTCCAGGGTCAGCCCCAGGTCCAGGATGGACTTGGCCCCGGCGCAGACCACCATGACGGGGGTCCGGGCCAGCTCCTCCAGGTCGGCGGAGATGTCCATGGTGGTCTCGGCGCCCCGGTGCACGCCGCCGATGCCGCCGGTGGCAAAGACCTGGATGCCCGCCATGTGGGCGATGATCATGGTGGTGGTGACGGTGGTGGCTCCGTCCCGTCCCTGGGCCACCAGGATGGGGAGATCCCGGCGGCTGGCCTTGGCCACGCCCGCGCCGGTCTTGCCGAGATAGTCAATCTCCTCGGGGGAGAGGCCCGCCTTCAGGCGGCCGCCCAGGACGGCGATGGTGGCGGGGACGGCCCCGTTCTCCCGGATGATGGCCTCCACCTTCAGGGCGGTTTCCACGTTCTGGGGATAGGGCATGCCGTGGGAGATGATGGTGGACTCCAGGGCCACCACCGGCTTTCCGGCTTCCAGGGCTTCCTTGACTTCGGGGGCGACGTCCAGATACTTGTTCATGTTCATGATGCTGACCTCCAAAAATATATGAATTTGAGATGGATCAAGCGTTGATCAGGCGGCTTTCCAGGGCCTCCTCGCTCATGACGGGGTTGATGGTCTCCCTGCTCTCCATGGCGATGGAGGAGGCAGCCAGGCCCGCCCGGGCGGTGTCCGCCAAATCCGTGCCCCGGAGATAGGCCCAGGCGATGGCGGCCATGAAGGCGTCCCCGCAGCCGGTGGCGTTCACCAGCTCCGCCGAAAGGCATGGCAGCTGCACCCGGCCGCTGCGGTCCGCGGCGAACACGCCCTCCGCCCCCAGGGAGATGAACACCCGGCGCAGGCCGGTTTCCAAAAGGGCGTCGGCGGCTTTGTTCAGGCTGGCCTCGCCGGTGATGGGCACGCCGGAGAGGAGCTCCGCCTCCAGGCGGTTGGGCTTCAAGGTGTGGAGCTTGCCCAGGACAGGCTTTAATTTCACGGCCTTGGCGGTGGACACCGGGTCGGCGAAGAGGGGGGCGGCGCAGTTCTCCGCCAGCCAGGCGATGCTCTCCTCGGGGATGTTGGTGTCGATGACCACCACCTGGCTGGCATCCAGGAGCTTGTGCCGCTGGGCCAAGGCCTGGGGGGTCAGGTGCCGGTAAATCTCCATGTCGCTGACGGCCAGGGCCATGTCCCCCCGCTCGTCGTTGATGAAGAGGTAGGTGGAGGTCCGCCCGCCGGGAATGACGGGGGACTGGGAGATGTCGATGCCAAGCTCTCCGCAGCTGGCGGCCAGCTTCTGGGCGTTGAGGTCGTCCCCGAAGGCGGTCAGCAGCCGCGTGTCCAGGCCCAGCAGGGCCATGTTGTGGGCGATGTTCCGCCCCACGCCCCCAAGAGACGAGTGGACTGCGCCGGGGTTGGAGTCCCGTGCAACCAAGGCCGCCTCCGGGCGGCCGCCGATGTCCACGTTTACGCCTCCCACGACGGTGACATAGGGGGCGGTCTGGACGATGTAGCCCTTGCCGGTGATGTAGCCTTTTTTCATCAGGTTGGAGATATGCACGGCGACGGAGGAGCGGGTGATGCCCGCCTTGTCCGCCAGCTCCTTTTGGGAAATGAGGGGGTTTTCCTCAATCCAGTTCAAAAGCTGCCGCTCCCGCTTGGTCATGGTCCACCTCCGTATAAACAATTCCTTAGTTTCTTAATCTATTGCTTATTTTACACATAATTTTTGATTTGTCAAGCCCCATTTCAAAAAATTTTACAAAAGGAAATTTACGTAAACCATGACCATCTGCTCAAGGGTCTTTTCATACAAGGCCTGGGGAATTTCAGAATTCATTGCGCTCACCTCACCTATAATCGTACCGGAAGTTTCTTTGGTATTATTTGCATTCTAATCTCCTATACTTCATTTGTTAAGAACGATTGTAGGTGTTTAGGGTGAGAGATATTTTGGCAAAACGGTTGAGAAAATGCCGGGATGAGGCAGGCTTGACCCAAATCAAGGTTGCCATTTACTGCGATATTACGGAAAAGGCATACCAAAATTATGAATTGGGCGTGCATGAACCAAAAGTGAGCATTCTTGCCAGAATTGCTCGCCTTTACAAGGTTTCCATCGACTATTTAGTCGGCCTGACCGACGACCCGAAGCCCTATCCCAGAAGCCCCGAATAAAGCCGCGCCTCCCCTGCCAAACGCGGGGGAGGCGTTTTGACCGTCCGTCCCCCCTCCGGGGCCGATGGTCCAAGAGCCCTGGACGGCGGGGCCCGCTTTGGGTATACTGAGGGCAGAGAGGAGGCGGGCGCTTTGAAAATTGACGTGACCCTGGACCCGGCCCTGGAGGAGCTGCTGATAAAGGTGCTCTCCCCAGGGGAGACGGAGGAGCTCCGGGCCCTGCTGGCGCGGCTGGAGGAGCCGGAGCGGCTGACGCTCTTCCGGGAGGGGACCGCCGTGCCCTTGGACCCGGGGGAGGTCCTGCGGTTCTACGGCGAGGACAAGGAGGTCCGGGCCCAGGCCCTGGGCGGGGAGATCTACACCGTCCGCCTCCGGCTGTATGAATTGGAGGAGCGGCTGGACCGGAAGGCCTTTGTCCGGGTGTCCCACTCGGAAATCGTCAACTGGAAGCGGGTGACGGCCCTGGATTTGAGCCTTTCCGGCACCATCCGGGTGACCCTGGAGGGCGGCGTGGTTACCTACGTCTCCCGGCGGTATGTGAAGAAAATCAAGGAGGTGCTGGGGATATGAGCAAATCCGAAGTCCGGCGGGAATTCCTCCGGCGGGCCAAGGCGGGCTTCCCCTGGGGAATCGCCCTGGTCTATCTGGTGTTTGTGCTGGGAAACGCCTTCACCATCCCCAGGCCGGAGGGCGGAAATCTGCTGGTGGTGCCCGGGGCCATGGCGGAGGCCTATGGAAGCCCGGTGGCGGCGGCCCTGGCCCAGTTTTTCTGGTCCGGCCTCCTGGGGGCGGCGCTGAACACCATGGAGGTTCCCTTCCTCCTGGAGCGGCGGACCCTCCTCTGGTCCGGGGCCCATTTTCTGGGGACGGCGGCGGTGTTCTCCCTGGCGGGGTGGCGGTGCCGGTGGTTCCCCATCCGGGAGAGCTGGCTGTGCCTTCTGGGCCTGCTGCTTTTGCTGTACGTGCTGAAATGGTCCGTCCGGTTTCTGGAGTGGCAGTCCGACGTGTGGGCCATTCGGAAATCCTCCGGCCTGGAGGGGGCGGACCCGCCCTGGAAAACCCTGGCCCCGTACCTTCTTCTGGCGGCGGCGGTGGAGCTGCTGCTGCCCCCGGGCCTGCGGCTGGCGGACGCCCGGGATTTCCCGGTGCTGACGGGAATTTTTTACCCCTTCCTGGTCCTGCCGCTGTTCTGCTTTTTCAGCGCCTGTCCCCTGGGAACCCGGCTCCGCCGCTGGTGGCTTCTCTACCCGGCGGCGTGCGCGGCGCTGACCCTGCCCTGCGTGTTTTGGCTGTACAACTACACGGCCCTGTTTCAGGCGTGGACGGCGGGAGCCGCCGCCCTGGCGGGGGGGCTGCTGGGCGTGGTTTTGCGGCGGCTGAAAAAAAGGGAATAACCCTGGAACCAAACCGCCTCCCTTTCCGTCTAAACAGGAAAAGGAGGCGGTTTTATGAAGCTCTGGAAACGCGTATTTATTCTGACCCTCTGCCTATTGCTGACGGCCTGCGCCCCGGCGGCGGAAACGCCGGAGTCCCCGGCCCGGACGGAGGGCCCTGCGGCCCCGGCGGACCCCGCGGGCGTCCCGCCCTCCCTGGCGGAGGACGAAGAGCCCACGGTCCTCACCTGCCGCGTTGTGGACGGGGCGGAGGACGGAAATCTGCTTTTGGCGGAGCTGGACGAAGGGCTCTACGGCGGGACCGGGGTTTACCGGCTGAACGTAAAGGACGTGTCCGTGACCCTGGACGGCGAGGCGGCGGAGCCGTCGGTCCTGGAGGACGGCATGGCGGTGGACGTGGCCTTCAACGGCACTGTGCTGGAGAGCTTCCCGGCCCAATTGGGGGAGGTGTATTCCGTCTCCGCCTGGTCCCGTGGCCGGGGGCGGAACGGCGGCGGGACTATGTTTGATCTCTGCGGGCTGTACCTCCAGGTGCTGGACGACCTGTGGAAGAAGGACCCGGCGCTGAACGAGGACGTTTCCCAAATCGCCCTGGACCTCTCCCAGGCCCCCGGGGAGCTGACGGAGGGGGAAAAGACGGCCCTTGTTCACCGCTTTGGAGAGCTCCACGGAGTGGAAGCCTTTGCCGCCACGTTTGAGGAACTGAAGGAGCAGGGCTATCTGACCTCCGAGCCCCTGGGAGACGGCGCGCCGGAGGGAGCGGCGTTCGTCCGCTGGGAGGACGGGTGCCTCTTCTCCATCACGCCCAGCGAGGACCATGAGGGGGAGAGCTATTCCCTGCCCACGCTGTTTTTCAACGCGGAGAAGTGGCGGTCCTCCCTGGGGGCGTACGGCTTCTACGACTGCTCCGCCGGGTGGGGGCAGGTTTCGACCTGGAACGGCTACCAGATCGGCAGCGAGATGATTTCCTGAGCCCCCCCAAGGGAATACGCAAAAACGGAGGCGCCGCCTGTGCGCCTCCGTCCTTTTTATTTCTTCCCGTGCAGGGCCTTCATCCGCTTTTCGTGGTCCAAAATGCTCTTGCGCATCCGGAGGCTCTTGGGGGTCACCTCCAGCAGCTCGTCGTCCGCCAGGAATTCCAGGCACTGCTCCAGGCTCATCTGCTTGGGGGGCACCAGCCGCAGCGCGTCGTCGGAGCCGCTGGCCCGGGTGTTGGTCAGCTGCTTTTTCTTGCACACGTTCACCGTCATGTCCTCGCTCCGGGGGCTGACGCCGATGACCATGCCGCCGTAGACCGGGATGCCCGCGCCGATGAACAGCGTGCCCCGCTCCTGGGCGTTGAAGAGGCCGTAGGTGATGGACTCCCCAGTCTCGAAGGAGATGAGGGACCCGTTGCCCCGGCGCTGAATGTCGCCCTTATAGGGGGCGTAGCTGTCGAAGACGGAGGCCATGATGCCCTCGCCCTTGGTGTCGGTGAGGAAGTCGTTGCGATAGCCGAAGAGGCCCCGGGCGGGGACCAGGAACTCCACCTTCATCCGGCTTCCCACGGGGGTCATTTCCACCATGTCCGCCTTCCGCTGGCCCAGCTTCTCAATGACCGCGCCCACGCAGTCGGCGGGCACGTCCACCACCAGCCGCTCGATGGGCTCGCACTTCTTTCCGTCGATCTCCTTATAGAGCACCCGGGCCGGGGACACCTGGAACTCATAGCCCTCCCGGCGCATGGTTTCGATGAGGATGGAGAGGGACATCTCCCCCCGGCCCGCCACGTTGAAGGCGGTCTCCTTGTCCGTCTCCGTCACCCGGAGGGACACGTCCCGCAGGGTCTCCCGGAAAAGGCGCTCCCGGATCTGGCGGGAGGTGACGAACTTCCCTTCCCGCCCGGCGAAGGGGGAGTCGTTGACGGAGAAGGTCATTTCCAGGGTGGGGGCGGAGATCTTCACAAAGGGCAGGGCCTCCACCGTGTCGGGGACGCAGATGGTGTCCCCGATGGTGACGTCGGGGATGCCGCTCATGGCGATGATGTTCCCGGCGAAGGCCTCGGTGACGGGCTTGCGGCCCAGGCCGTCGAACTCGTAAATCGCCGTGGCCTTGGCCTTGCGGAGGACGGCCTCCGGGTCGTGGTAGTTGCAAACGGCGATCTCCTGATTCTGCTTCAAAGTCCCCCGCTCGATGCGGCCGATGGCGATGCGGCCCACGAACTCGTTGTAGTCGATGGAGGAAACCAGCATCTGGAAGGGCAGATCCACCTCCGCCTCCGGGGCGGGGATATACTCCAGGATGGTGTCGAAGAGGGGCTTGAGGTCCGTCCCCTGGACGCTGGGGGAGCAGGAGGCGGTGCCGTTGCGCCCGGAGCAAAAGAGCATGGGGCTGTCCAGCTGCTCGCTGGTAGCGTCCAGGTCCATCAGGAGCTCCAGCACCTCGTCAATGACCTCATAGACCCGCTGGTCGGGCCGGTCAATCTTGTTCACCACCACAATGACCCGGTGGCCCAGCTCCAAGGCCCGGGAAAGCACGAAGCGGGTCTGGGGCATGGGGCCCTCGGCGGCGTCCACCAGGAGGATAACGCCGTTGACCATCTTGAGGACCCGCTCCACCTCGCCGCCGAAGTCGGCGTGGCCCGGGGTGTCCACGATGTTGATTTTGGTGTCTCCGTACTGGATGGCGGTGTTTTTGGCCAGGATGGTGATGCCCCGCTCCCGCTCCAGGTCGCCGGAGTCCATGACCCGGTCGACGACCTCCTGGTTTTCCCGGTAAACGCCGCCTTGTTTCAGCATTTCATCCACCAGCGTGGTCTTGCCGTGATCAACATGGGCGATGATGGCGATATTTCTCAAGTGTTCATTCCGCATAAGTTTACAGACTCCTTTGAAAGGGCGGAGGTCCCGCCGTAGAATGGAAGACAAAATTTCACGGTTTCTTATTATATGCCACTCCCCGCCGCTTTTCAACGGAAGAATCCACATTTTTCGGGACTTTTTCACGAAAAATCCAAGTCACCTTGGACAAGTTCGACAAAAAGCGGAGACGGCTTCCGCCGCCTCCGCCATATTCACGCCTGTTTTTCCAGAGTCTCCTCCCGCAGCAGTAAGTACTCTTCCATGCAAAGCCCGCTGTCCCGGATGTCCAGGGCCACCTCCCGGCCCACATAGCGGTAGTGCCAGGGCTCGTAGCCGATGCCGGTGATCTCGCTTTTGTCGTTGGGATAGCGGAGGATGAAGCCGTACTCCCAGCAGTGCTCCATCAGCCACTTCTGTTCGGCGGTCTTCTCCTGCTTCTTGGTCAGGGCCTGATAGGACTGGGACACGATGTCCAGCGCCAGGCCCAGCTGGTGCTCGCTGGTGCCCGGACGGGCCACCCAGCGGCCCGCCTCGGCCTCGGCGGCCTTCCGGCTGTAGCCCGCGTTCCGCAGGCGGGCGATCTTGTTGTTGTACAGGTAGGTCTGCTTGGACTGGGTCCGGTAAGAGGAGCAGATCTTGGGCTGCAGCCCCGCCTTCCGGCAGGCCTCCAGCATGGCGGTGAGATCCTCATAGGCCCGCTCGTCCACCTTGTTCCCGTCGGGCAGGGTTTTCAGGGTCACCTCATAGTCCTCCGGCATCTCGTTCCAGGGGTTCACCAGGAGAATCTGCCAGTCCTCCGCCTCCGGAAAAACGGGGTCCTTCCGTTCCTTCCCGGAAGCGGCCTCCGCCGTCCGGGCCTCGGGTTTGGCGCTCTCCGCGGCCCTCTCCGGTTCCTTCACCGGCTCCGGCGTTACCACGGTCAGCTCCGGAATTTTCGAGGCTTCCCTCTCCTCGCTGGGGGCCGTCAGCCGGGTGTTCAAAACCGGCCTCTCCCTTGCGGAGGGTTCCTTGCCCATGCCTCCCGCCTGGACTGCGGTCAAAAGCAGCAGCAGCGATGCCAGCAGCGCCGCCGCCCGTTTGCTCCATCTCATTTGTTGCCGTTCCTTTCCAATCCCACTATATCTTGTGGCTTATTGCATTCATCATACGCCTTTTCATTCCCAAATACAAGAGGTATTTTATGAACGGGCCAAACTTTTTTAGAAGCTCCGAACTCCGGGGACATTTTCTCTTTTCATTTTTCCCCCGGCGTGGTATAATCCCTACCAGGAACGGCAATATCAGGAAATACCGGGCCCCTCCGGGGCCTGTTTGGAAAGGACGCGGAGCTATGCGCGAACAGATGGACCTGACGGAGCGGAAGCTTGGCCGGGAGGATAAATTCACCGGCCGGATTGTGTCCGTCCATGTGGACACGGTGGAACTGCCGGACGGCGAAACCGCCTCGCGGGAGGTGGTGGACCATCCGGGAGGCGTCGCCGTCCTGGCCCTGGACGGGGACAACAACGTGCTGACGGTGACCCAGTACCGCTATCCCTTCGGCCGGACCCTGATGGAGATTCCCGCCGGGAAGCTGGACCACCCCGGAGAGGACCCCTACGCGGCGGGCCTCCGGGAGCTGAGGGAGGAGACCGGCGCGGTGCCTGGGATTTACCGCTCCCTGGGCCGCATTCTGCCCTCCCCGGGCTGCTACGGCGAAACCCTCCACCTCTACCTGGCCCAGGATCTCAAAATGGAGGCCCAGCACCTGGACGAGGACGAGTTTTTAAGCGTGGAGCGCATCCCCTTCGCCGAGATGGTCCGCCGCTGCCTGGAGGGGGAAATCGAGGACGCCAAGACCGTGGCGGCGGTGCTGAAGGCGAAAATCCTGCTGAACCTGTGACGCCGTGAAACGGGCCGTCCCAGGGGCGCAAATCAGTTTGGAGGTCGAGCATGACGGAGGAAAAGACCGTTCTCGTTGTAGAGGACGAGAAAAACATCGTGGACATCCTGCGCTTCAACCTGGAGCGGAAGGGCTACCGCGTAATCGAGGCTTACGACGGCGAGGAGGGACTGCGGATGGCCCGGACGGAAAAGCCGGACCTGATTCTGCTGGACATCATGCTGCCCAAGATGATCGGCTTTGACGTGTGCGGGGCCCTGCGCAAGGACGGGGACAACGTGCCCATCCTGCTCCTCACCGCCCGGGAGGAGGAGGACGACAAGGTCCGGGGCCTGGAAATTGGGGCGGACGATTATATCACCAAGCCCTTTTCCATGCGGGAGGTCATCGCCCGGGTGGAGGCCAACATCCGCCGCACCTCCATGGCTTCCCCCGCCGGAGCCGCGGCGGCGGACAGCGCCATGCCGGTGGCGGGGGACCTGGCGATTAACACGGACAGCCACCAGGTCTTCCGGGCGGGAAAGGCCATCGACCTGACCCAGCGGGAGTATGAGCTTTTGACCTTCCTGGCCAGCCACCCCAACAAGGTCTACTCCCGGGTGGACCTGATGGAGCAGGTTTGGAACTACGGGTATGTGGGGGACGACGTGCGGACCGTGGACGTCACCGTCCGGCGCCTCCGGGAGAAGATTGAGGAAAATCCCGCCAGCCCCCAGTTCATCCTGACCCGCCGGGGGGCGGGGTACTATTTTGCGGTGAACTGACCAAAAGGCCAGCTCTTTTGAGAAAGGAGGCGCCGCCGTGTTCCGCAGCCTGCACATGAAGCTGACGCTGATACTCCTGCTGCTCATTACCTCCCTCATGGCGGTGGTGGGGGCCTTCCTGACCATCAACGTCTCCAACTTCTTCACCAACACCTTCTACCAGCAGATCGACAGCGTCTTCGGCGCGGACCAGCGGGAGTTCGTCACCTCCCTCCGGGGCGAGGCCGCCCAGGACGACGGCGCCGACCGGGTCCACGACATGATGGAGCTCACCGCCGGAAAGCTTGGCATCGACTACCGCACCCGGAACTACTTCGTCCTGGACGGGGAGACGGGGGCCTATCTCAACGGCTCCGCCGCCGAGGGCGCCATGCCCCGGGAGCAGAGCCCCAACCTCCTCACCGCCCGAAACGCCGTCCTGCGCCGGGACGAGGCGGGCATCGGGGACGTCAGCGACATCACCGCCGACTACATGGACGCCGCCATCCCCATCTTCGGGGGGGACAACGCCTTCATCATCTATATTCTGGACAACCGGGACACCGTTTCCGGCCTCAACAGCCAGCTTTTCCAAATCATCATGCAGGCCCTGGTCATCGGCCTTTTGATTTCCGTGCTCTTGAGCTTCCCCCTCTCCAAAACCATGGTGGGCCCCATTGAAAAGCTCACCGCCGGGGCGGAGAAAATGGCTGCCGGAGACTTCGGCGGCGCGCTGCCCGTGGAGTCCACGGACGAAATCGGCGTGCTGACCGGCACCTTCAACGAGATGGCGGGGGTCCTCCAGTCCACCCTGGCCGCCGTGGAAAACGAGCGGAACAAGCTGGATACCCTCTTCCTTCACATGACCGACGGCGTGGTGGCCTTTGACCACGGCGGAAAGCTCATCCACTGCAACCCCGCCGCCAACGACATGCTCCAGCGCCCCGTGGGGCCGGAGTGCACCTATGAGGAGCTCTTCGGCGGCCTCTTCCCCTTTGGGGATATGCTGGCCCTCCAGCGGCCCAGCTTTGCCGAGGGGGAGCTGGAGGCCGGGGACAAAACCCTGGAGGTCTACCTGGCCCCCTTCTCCGACCGGGAGCGGGGCGGCGTGCTCATCGTCCTTCACGACGTGACGGAGCAGCACCGCAACGAGGAGCGGCGCAAGGAGTTCGTGGCCAACGTCTCCCACGAGCTCCGGACCCCCCTTACCAACGTCCGCACCTACGCCGAGACCCTCCGGGACGCGGAGGGGGACATCCCCCAGCCCACCGCCAACGGCTTTCTGGACATCATCATCACGGAGACGGACCGGATGACCCACATTGTCCAGGACCTCCTCACCCTCTCCCGGCTGGACCGGGGGGACGCGGAGCTGGTCCTCTCCCGCTTCCCCTTTGCCGAGGCCATCCAGAGCGTGGTCCGCTCCAGCGCCCTGAACGCCCAGCAGCGGGGCCATGAGCTCACCTGCGAAGACCTTGGCCACCTGCCCCTCATCGTGGGGGACCGGAGCCGCCTGGAGCAGGTGATGATGAACATCCTGGGCAACGCCATCAAATACACCCCCGACGGCGGCCACATCCGGGTCTGCGCCGGCTGCGGGGAGGACGACACTGTCTGGATGGAGGTCTGGGACGACGGCATCGGCATCCCGGACAAGGACCGGGAGCGCATTTTTGACCGCTTTTACCGGGTGGACAAGGCCCGGTCCCGGGAATCCGGCGGCACGGGCCTGGGCCTCTCCATCGCCCGGGAGATCGTCCAGCGGCACCACGGCATCATCGCCCTGGCCCCCCATGAGGGGCCCGGCACCACCATCCGCATGACCCTGCCCATCGCCCAGGGCCGGGGCCGGCAGACGGAGGGCTGAGCCATGGGGGAACAGCGGCAGGACCGCCGGAACCTGGTCCAGAACCTCCTTATCACCCTGCTGGCCCTGTCGGCGGCGGTGCTCTTCACCCAGACCCAGCTCTACAACCTGAACCTGACCACCAGCGAGGCGCCGCCGGGACCCGCGCAGTCCGCGGCCCCGGCGGCGGAATTGGCCGCCCCGGTGCGCACCGCCGTCACCGGGGACTACGGCCGCTGCGGCGGCCTGACCTGCACCACCGGGGACCCGGTTTTCGCCGACCCCCTGGGCCGCCGCCTGCTGGAAGCCCTGGGCTCCGCCCGGGACTACGCTCCCTGCTCCCGGGGGGACTTTCTCCGGGCCCTGCGGGGGCCCTCCCTTTACTATGATTTTCTGGAGCCCCTGCCCCTGTCCGTCCTGGCGGGCCTGCTGGGCGGCGGTGAGGACGTCTCCCCCCGGGAGGACCTCTCCGCCCGCCGCCTGCTCATCGTCCCCCAGGAGGGCGGCGCGGTCCTCTACCTCTGGGACGGCGGGGAGAACTGCTTCCGGGCCTCCACCGCCGTCTCCTCCGACAGCCTGGAACAGGTCATCAGCCGCTATGAGCTGGGGGACGCCTCCTTCGCCATGGACGGCGGCGGCCTGGAGCGGGAATTGGACCCCTGTTCCCTGCTGCCCGCCCAGCCGCCGGAGCTGCCCTCCTTCACCCTGGGGGACCCCCTGGCGGGAGGGACGGACAGGCTCCTCTCCGCCCTGGGCTTCAACCCCCGGAGCCGGACCCGCCACACGGAGTCCAGCGGCACGGAGCTCATCATAGACGGGGACCGGACCCTCCGCATCCGGCCGGACAACACCATCCACTACCAGAGCGGGAACGAGCCCATCCTCCGGGTGAAGGCCGCCGGAGACCTGCCCACGGCCCGGGAGGCGGCCCTGGGGGCCGGCTCCCTGCTCAGCAGCCTCCTGGCCCCCGTCTCCGGGGAGCTTCAGCCCTGGCTGCAAAGCCTCCGCCGCAGCGGGGACGTGACGGCGCTGCGCTTCGGCTACCAGCTGAAAGGCGTGCCCGTCCGCTTTCAGGACGGGGGCTTTGCCGCCGAGATCACCCTTACCGGCTCCGCCGTCACCGCCCTGAGCCTGCGGTTCCGGCAGTATAACGCCGCGGAGGAGCCCTCTTTGCTGCTGCCCCTGCCCCAGGCCCTGGCCGTGGCCGCCGCCAGCCCCGGAAAAGAGCTCTCCATCGGCTACGTCGAGCGCGGCGGGGAATGCCGGGCCTATTGGCTGTCGGATTGAGAGGAAGGCCTTATGGAACGCTTCCGTCTGAAAAACATCATCATTTTAATCCTGGTCCTGCTGAACGCCTTCCTGCTCTTTTCCCTGGCCCAGCGCCGGGCGGAGGAGCGGGAGTCCTTCCACCGCACGGCGGAGCAGCTGGCGGCCCTTTTCCAGGAGGACGGCATGCTCCTGGAGCCCGGCGCCGTCTCCCGGGACGTCCCCCCTGACGGCGTGGCCCTGATTCGGGACGCCGCCCTGGAGGAGCAGGCCGCCGCCTTCCTTCTGGGCGGGACCACGTCCTCCATGGACCAGGGCGGCGGCATCTTCCACTACGCCGGAGCGTCCGGGGAGGCCCTGTTCCGCTCCAGCGGCGGCTTTGACGCCGCCGGAACCCTGGCGGAGGCGGACGTGGAGGACTTCTGCCGGGAGTTCTGCCGGACCTTTTCCTATGAGGGCCCCGATATCCGGCTGGACGGGGAGGGCGGCGGCGTGTTCACCGTCCCGGCGGTCTACGGCAGGCTTCCGGTTTTCAACTGCACGGTGACCTTTACCGTGGAAAACGGGATTCTCACCGCCGTCAGCGGCACGCTGCTGCCCAAGACCGGCGCTCCCGTCTCCGGGGAGGAACCCCTTTCCGCCGCCGGAGCCCTGACGGCCTTTCAGCGGATGCGGCGGGAGAGCGCGGCGGTGGCCTCCACGGTGACGGACGCCCGGCTGTGCTATGAGCTCCAGACCGCCGGAGCCTCCATGTCCCTGGACCCGGCGTGGCGCATTGTCACGGATACGGAGGACTATTTCGTCAACTGCTTCACCGGCGCGGTCACCGCCGGGGGCTCCCGGACGGGAGAGGGGGCCGCCTGACCTTCCGAAACGCCCGGCGTTATCCAAATTTTTTCTGGACCCCCGGCCCCCTGGGCCGGGGTTTTCCCCCCGTTCGCGGAAGCGGGAAGGCTTTTTCGTCAAAATATTATGTAAAAACACGGAAGGAAAGGTTTGCATTTTTTCCTCCGCTGTGCTATCATAACAAAGCGTGTAAAAACCGTTAAAGAAGAATTTTCCTCCCCGCGCCCCGCGCGGGTATGAAGCGCCGCCAGCCGGGCAAACTGTCTCTTGTGCCTCCCGCGAATGCCCCGGACCGGCAAACCGTTGCTTGAAAAGAGGGTCAATATTTTGACGAAATATATGATACAGGGCGGAACGCCCCTGTTTGGCGAAGTGGAAATCAGCGGCGCGAAAAACGCCGCCGTGGCGATTATCCCCGCCGCGCTGCTGGTGGACGGGGTCTGCCGCATTGAGAACATCCCCCAGATTTCCGACGTGACGCTGTGTTTGAATATTTTAGAGCAGCTGGGGGCGGGGGTCCGCAGCCTGGACCGCCACACCGTGGAGGTGGACTGCCGCCACATTCACTCCACCCGCACCCCCTATGACCTGGCCCGGCGCATCCGGGCCTCCACCTACTTCATCGGCGCCCTCCTGGGCCGTTTCGGCCAGGCGGAGGTGGCCCTGCCGGGCGGCTGCAACTTCGGCGGCGTCCGGCCCATCGACCAGCATATCAAGGGCTTCAACGCCCTGGGGGCCAACGTGGCGGTGGAAGGGGGCTTCATCCGGGCCACCGTCGGCGAGGAGCGTCTGCAGGGCGCCAGCATCTATCTGGACGTGGTTTCCGTGGGGGCCACCATGAACATCATGATGGCCGCCGTCATGGCGGAGGGCCGGACGGTGATTGAAAACGCCGCCAAGGAGCCCCATATCGTGGATCTTGCAAACTTTTTGAACTCCATGGGGGCCAACATCCGGGGCGCGGGCACGGACACCATTAAGATTCGGGGCGTAGACCGCCTCCGGGGCGGCAGCTACGCCATCATCCCCGACCAGATTGAGGCGGGCACCTACATGGCCGCCGCCGCCGCCGCGGGCGGGCAGATTCTGGTGAAAAACATCATCCCCAAGCACATGGACTGCATCACCGCCAAGCTCCAGGAGTGCGGCGTGGAGGTGGAGGAGCACGAGGACACCCTCCTGGTCCGCCGGAACGGGCCGCTGCGCCGGGCGAATATCAAGACCCTGCCTTATCCCGGCTTCCCCACGGACATGCAGCCCCAGATTACCACGGTCCTCTCCCTGGCCCAGGGCATCTCCCTGGTGACGGAGAGCGTGTGGTCCAGCCGCTACCGCTATGTGGACGAGCTCCGCCGCATGGGGGCCAGCATCCAGGTGGACGACAAGACCGCCGTGGTGGAGGGCGTGGACCATCTGGTGGGCGCGCCCATCCAGGCCTCGGACCTCCGGGCGGGAGCTGCCCTGGTCATCGCCGCCCTGGCCGCCAAGGGGCAGAGCGAAATCTCCTGCGTGCACTACATTGAGCGGGGCTATGAGAACCTGGTGGAAAAACTCCGCGGGCTGGGGGCCAACATCCGGGCCGTGGAGGAATCGGAGGAGCACCGGCGGCTGAACCTTGGTTAACATCGAAACGGTTCCGGGAGATGGAGGGGAGGCCCTTCCGTCTCCCGGTTTTTGCGAAGGAGGACCTATTATGAGCGCGGGAGGAACGGTATGCCGGATTTGACATCCATGAAGAACATCGGGGCGGAGATGGCCCGGAAGCTGGCGGCGGCGGGCATCCGCACCCCGGAGGAGCTGGCGGAGGCCGGGTCCAAGAACGCCTTTTTTCGATTGAAAACCCTCTATCCCGGCGTCTGCCTGGTCCATCTCTACGCTCTGGAGGGGGCGGTCCGGGGCGTGGAGTTCAGCGAGCTTCCCCCGGAGGTAAAGGCGGATTTGAAGGAATTCAGCGGCGCGCTGAAAGGAAAAGGAGGTTCCCCGCGTTGACGACGGTACATACCCTAGCCAGCGGCTCCTCCGGGAACGCGCTGGCCCTGAGCTGGGAGGGCGGAAACATCTTGGTGGACGCGGGCATCTCCTGCCGCCGCATCCGCCAGGGGCTCCAGGCCCTGGGGCTGGACCTTCCCGACCTGGACGGCATTTTCATCACCCACACCCACACGGACCACATTTCCGGCCTCCAGACCCTTCTAAAGCGCACAAGCTGCCCCGTCTACGCCTCCGCCCAGGCGGGCCGGGACCTGCTGCGGCGGATGGTCCTTTTGGAGGACCGCCTCCGGGAGGCGGAGGGGGCCTTTTCCGTGAAGGACTGCGCCGTCACCGCCTTCCCCACCTCCCACGACGCCCCCGGCTCCCGGGGCTACCGCTTCGACACCCCCGACGGGGGCTTCGGCCTGCTGACGGACAGCGGCGTGGTGACGCCGGAGGCGGAGGCGGTCCTGCCGGGCGTTGCCCTGGCGGTGCTGGAGGCCAACCACGACGTGGAGACTCTGCGGAGCGGCCCCTATCCCTACTTTTTGAAAAAGCGCATCCTGGGCCCGGAGGGGCACCTCCCCAACGAGGAAGCCGCCGCCTTTGCCGTCACCCTGACCAGAGCCGGGGCCCGGGAAATCGTCCTGGCCCACCTGAGCCGGGAGAACAACACCCCGGCCATGGCCCTCCGGGCGGTGGAGACGGCGCTGAGCGCCGCAGGCCTGGCCCCCCGCCTCTCCGCCGCCCCCCGGGACGGCCTCAGCGGGGCGTATGTGCTGGAGGGAGGAACGGTATGCAGCGGGTAATCCTTCTGTGCGTAGGGAAGCTGAAAGAGAAATTTTACGCCGGGGCGGCGGCGGAGTACGCCAAGCGCCTGAGCCGGTACTGCAAGCTGGAAATCGTGGAGCTGCCGGAGGAGCGGCTGCCGGAAAACCCCTCCGCCGCCCAGATTGAGGGGGCCCTTTTGAAGGAGGCGGAGAATATCCGCCGGAAGCTGCCGCCCTCCTCCCGCCTGATCGCCTTGTGCGTGGAGGGGCGGCTCCGATCCAGCGAGGAGCTGGCCCGCACCATGGCCGCCTGGGCCGCGGGGACGGAGCTGGGGCAGGAGAAGCGGCTGGTGTTTTTAATCGGGGGGTCCTTCGGGCTCCATGCGTCCATCAAGGCGGAGGCGTGGGCGAAGCTGTCCATGTCGCCGATGACATTTCCCCACCACCTGGTCCGGGTGATGCTGCTGGAGCAGATTTACCGGGCCTACCAGATTAACGGGGGGACGCGGTATCATAAGTAAGTCCCGTCT
This sequence comes from Oscillospiraceae bacterium, assembly GCA_910574635.1. Taxonomy (GTDB): domain Bacteria; phylum Bacillota; class Clostridia; order Oscillospirales; family Oscillospiraceae; genus Oscillibacter. The sequence goes on from CAJTCG010000001.1 coordinate 104,758, forward strand.
TGGGGGAAGGGCCCGCCGGGAGAAGGGCAGGTCCCACAAGGTATCCTATTGGGAGAAGGGCAATCTATGAGGGAATGGCCTGACCAGGGGGTCAGGCCCCACATCGTCGGAAGAAATTCCGCCCGCTGCGTCCCCGCCTGACGGCGAGGACTCCGCTCTGCTCCATTCCTTCCTCCTCTCCCCACCGGACCCGCTTCGCTGGGCTCCGGCGGGGGCCCCTATAGGGTGGTCTATTGAGAGAAGGCAGTTCCGGAAAAAGGCGGACACCTACCCCCTACCGCCAGGGTAGCGGCAGCGAAAAGAGGAGGGAGTCCATTCGGTGACCTCCAACCCCCCGCCCGCACCACGCCGCGGGCAGAAGACATGCGTACCCGGAGGAAGCACCTCTTGCGCGACCCACGTCCCCCCCGCAGGGGCGATACTTCTTTTTCTCTTTTGGACCGTGCACGGCCCGTTTTCTCTTTTTCTTCTGGCAAGAAAAAGAGAAAATGGGGGGTGCAATGAACCAGCCATCGCTGGTATCCAATCCCCCCCGCCCGCAAGGGCGAGTACAATCCCCCCCTCTTGCAAAAGCAAAAATTTATGATATAATATACCATCCATATGAAATAACAGAAATCAGGTGATCACAATGACCCTCAAAAAAATCGCGGCGGTTTTCGCCGGCAAAGAATCCCTGGACGGGCAGTCCATCACGGTGGGCGGCTGGGCCCGCACCATCCGGGACATGAAAAACTTCGGCTTCGTGGAGCTGAACGACGGCTCCTGCCTGAAAAACCTCCAGGTGGTCATGGAAGCCGGGACCCTGGAAAACTATAAGGACATCGCCGCCCAGAACGTGGGCGCGGCCCTCATCGTCACCGGCACCGTGGTCCTCACCCCCGAGGCTAAGCAGCCCCTGGAGCTGAAAGCCGCGAAAATTGAGGTGGAGGGCCCCTCCACCCCCGATTATCCCCTTCAGAAGAAGCGGCACACCGTGGAGTACCTGCGGACCATCCAGCACCTGCGGCCCCGGACGAACCTGTTCTCCGCCGCCTTCCGGGTGCGCAGCGCCGCCGCTTTCGCCATCCACGAGTTCTTCCAGAGCCGGGGCTTTGTCTACGTCCACACCCCCATCATCACCGCCAGCGACTGCGAGGGCGCCGGGGAGATGTTCCGGGTCACCACCCTGGACCCGGAGAACCCGCCCCGGACCGAGGACGGAAAAATCGACTTCACCCAGGACTTCTTCGGCAAGCCCGCGAACCTGACGGTCTCCGGCCAGCTCAACGCCGAGAACTTCGCCATGGCCTTCGGGGACGTGTACACCTTCGGCCCTACCTTCCGGGCGGAGAACTCCAACACCCAGCGCCACGCCGCCGAGTTCTGGATGATCGAGCCGGAGATGGCTTTCTGCGATTTGGCGGGGGACATGGACGTGGCGGAGGCCATGATCAAGTACGCCATTCAAAAGGTCATGGAGCGCTGCCCCGACGAAATCAATTTCTTCAACAGCTTCGTGGACAAGGGGCTCAAGCAGCGGCTGGAGCACGTGGCCTCCTCCGACTTCGGCCGGGTAAGCTACACGGAGGCCGTGGAGATTCTGGAGAAAAACAACGACCAGTTCGACTACAAGGTCTACTGGGGCTGCGACCTCCAGACGGAGCATGAGCGGTATCTCACCGAGCAGGTCTTCAAGCGCCCGGTGTTTGTGACGGACTATCCCAAGGAGATCAAGGCCTTCTATATGCGTCTCAACGACGACGGGAAGACCGTGGCCGCGGCGGACTGCCTGGTCCCCGGCATCGGGGAGATCATCGGCGGAAGCCAGCGCGAGGAGCGGCTGGAGGTTCTGGAGCGCCGCATCAAGGAGCTGGACATGGACCCGGAGAGCTACTGGTGGTACTGCGATTTGCGGCGCTACGGCTCCTGCCGCCACGCGGGCTTCGGCCTGGGGTTCGAGCGGCTGGTAATGTATCTCACCGGCGTGAGCAATATCCGGGACGTGCTGCCGCATCCCCGCACGGTGGGCAGCGCAGATTTTTAAATACGCGCCTGACGGCATTGAGAAAGGCTCCCCCGAGAGGGGGAGCCTGTTTTCTGCCCTGGTTTGGCACGCGGCCCACAAAGACAGAAAAAACGGCCGGTCCGGGCCCTTGGCGGCCCAGCCCGGTCGCTTTTCTGTTCCGTTTTTATGCCGCAGTCTGAGGACGCTTCTCAAAAATGGGCAGGCCCGGTCCCCATGCGGGGCTTATTTCTCGTAGGCCCTGTACAGGAAGGTCACGATCTGGCCACGGGTGCAGGGGTTGTCGGGGGAGAAGGTGGTGCCGTCCCCGGTGCCGTTGGTGACGCCCTGGCCCACGGCCCAGTCCACGGCGTCCAGAAGATCGGGCCAGTACCACTGACCGCCGGTCTTGGGTTCCTCCGGCATATCGGTGAAGCTGGACTTGGCGGCAGCCTTGGGGCTGCCGAAGGCCTTCCAGATGAAGTAGGCCGCGGACGCCCGGTCGCAGGTCTTGTGGGGGTCGAAAGTGCCGGAGTACTCCATATCCAGCTCAGCCGCCCACTGAACGGCTTTGTAGTAGTACGCGCCGGGATCGGTCACGTCCATGTACTGCGTCTCCGTCAGCTTGGGCTCCGGGGACCCGGCGGCCCGCCAGAGGAAGGTGACGATCTGGGCCCGGGTGCAGGGATCGCCGGGGCCGAAGGTGGTGTCGGTTTTGCCGTTGGTAATCTTCTTCTCCACCGCCCAGGAAATCGCCGGGGCGAAGGGAGAGGAGGCCGCCACATCGGCGAACTTGGACGCGGGAGTCCCGGCGGGCTTCTGGGGCTCGGCGGGTTTTTCGGGTTCGGCGGGCTTCTGAGTCTCGGCGGGCTTGGACTCGATGGCCTGCCCGTCCTTGACCACGGTGCCTTTTTTCACCCACCCGGCGTAGAGGGTCATGTCCTCCGTGACGGGGTTGGACTCCTTCCAGGGGTACAGCTTGCCGTCCTTCCCCTCAATGCACCAGGCGTAGAACTCGTAATTGCTGGCCGGGGCCGTCAGCTTGCTCCCGTCGGGCAGGCCCACGATGTCGCCCTTGACCACGGTTTTCTCCTTGGGGATTTCATCCTCCTTGGGGTTTTTGCAGTTCAGGTCGAATTTCACGGTGAAGGGGCCGTCCTTGTTTTCCTCGGAGCCGCTTCCCTCCTTGGTCCATTTGGCGACCACGGAGGTCTTTTCTGTGAAGGTGACATCGGAGATCGGCTTGCCGTCTTGAGTAAACCAGCCGTCAAAGGTGTGGCCCGGATATACGGGCTTTACGGCGGGCTCCTCCACCTTGGGCCCGGTTGTCTGGACGGTCATGAGGGTAGTCCCGTTGGGGGGGAATGTTCCGGGATGCGCGTCAAAAATGACGTCAAATTCTTCGCCCGCGCCGGGGGCCTCTGTATCGGGCGTCCATTTGGCGACCACGGAGGTCTTTTCTGTAAAGGTGACATCGGAGATCGGTTTGCCGTCTTGAGTAAACCAGCCGTCAAAGGTGTGGCCCGGATATACGGGCTTTACGGCGGGCTCCTCCACCTTGGGCCCGGTTGTCTGGACGGTCATGAGGGTAGTCCCGTTGGGGGAGAATGTTCCGGGGTGTGCGTCAAAGATGACATCGAATTTTCCGCTGTCCTCCTCCGCCAGGGCCGTCATGGGCAGAAGCCCCAGGCACAGCACCAGGGCCAGCAGGAATGCCGCAATGCGTGTTCTCTTCATGTTTCGTGATATCTCCTTCTTTGCGTTTTGTCCCGCCGGAAAATCCTTCCTGCGGGACCTGGCAGCAATTATATCTTGTTCGGGGCGGAAAGGCAATACCCGGGGCGCAAAAAAGCCGCCCCACGGGCGGCAGACGGGCAAAAACATCCCCCCATCCGCTCCGTCGGCGAATGGGGGGCTCAACCATTGATCGGACTATCCATTGATCTTCGTACCTCGTGCTTTCTTAATGCTGCCGTTCGTGGGGAATTCGCTGGGGTTTGGGTGATCCGTGGGGTTTCCAATCCATAAAACAGTTTCTCGCGCCGACCTGTTGGTCCCGCTGGCTCATCATAATGAGGGGTGTTTCGTCTTTGGGAATTGCCTGAGATCACGCTGTCGCCGGGTATGCGCTGGGGCTTTTCGAACGGCGCTTGGAAGACGTGGGTTTTCGTGTCGGACTAGTACACTGGACTCACCTCTTTCTGTAGCTAAAATATACAATAATTTCAGACGTCTGTCAAGGCCTTTTGTGAGATTTTACGTTTTTGACAAAGGTAAACCGATTACCTCCGGCAAAAATCACAAAACGCCCGGGCCGGGGGCGGGATTCCGCCTTGTGCTTTCCCGGCTTTCATGGTATGATAACGCTGTTGAATTTTAAATATCACCGGCACGGATGGAGGAAGCGTTTTGAAGCGAGAGGAAATCGTGGTCCCGGAGGGGGAAATCGCCCGCCAGCGGGGCTTTCAGGAGAAGATAAAAGCCATGTACGCCGCCCGGGGGGCCCATCCCAGGGCCTGCGTGGAGACCTTCGGCTGCCAGCAGAACGTGGCGGACGGACAGCGGATCCTGGGCATGCTGGAAGCCATGGGCTTTGCCTTTACGGAGGACCCTGGAGAGGCGGACCTGGCCCTGCTGAACACCTGCGCCGTCCGGGAACACGCGGAGCAGAGGGTCTTCGGGAACCTTGGCATCCTGACCCACTCCAAGAAGGAGAACCCGGAGCAGGTGATCATCCTCTGCGGCTGCATGGCCCAGGAAGAACGGGTGGCGAAGCGGGTAAAGGAATCCTACCGCCATGTGGATTTGGTCTTCGGGCCCCAGGCCCTGTGGCGCTTCCCGGAGCTTTTATGGCAGGTTTACGAAACCCGGAAGCGGGTCTTCTCCACCGCCGAGGAGCACGGCTGCATCGCCGAGGGTCTGCCGGTGGTCCGGGAACGGGGGGTGAAAGCCTGGGTTTCCATCATGTACGGGTGCAACAACTTCTGTTCCTACTGCATCGTGCCCTACGTCCGGGGCCGGGAGCGGAGCCGGGAGCCCTCCGCCGTGCTGGCGGAGGTCCGGGAGCTGGTGGAGGCCGGGTACAAGGACATCACCCTGCTGGGCCAGAACGTGAACTCCTACGGCAATGACCTGGATACCGGGTATCATTTCCCGGACCTACTGGAGGACATCGACCAAATCCCCGGGAACTACTGGGTCCGCTTCATGTCCAGCCACCCCAAGGACGCCACCCCCCGGCTCTTCGACGTGATGGCGAAGTGCCGTCACGTTGCCAAGCAGCTCCACCTGCCCTTCCAGTCCGGAAACGACCGGGTGCTGGGGGAGATGAACCGGCGCTACACCCGGGAGAAGTACCTGGAGCTGATCCGCCGCGCCCGGTCCGTCATGCCGGGTCTGGTTTTGACCAGCGACGTGATCATCGGCTTCCCCGGGGAGACGGAGGCGGAGGCCATGGACACCGTTTCTCTGGTGGAGGAGGTGGGCTTTGACGCCCTCTTCACCTTCATCTACTCCCCCCGGCCCGGCACCAAGGCGGCGGCGCTGCCGGACCCGGCCTCCCGGGAGGAGAAGCAGCGGTGGTTTGACAAGCTGCTGGAGGTCCAGAACGCCCGCTCGGCGGAGATTCACGCCAGATATGCGGGCAAGACGGTCCGGGTCCTGGTGGACGGCGAGAGCGGGGACGCGGAATATCCCCTCTCCTCCCGGACGGAGGGAAACCGCCTGGTGCGGTTAAAGGGGGACAAGTCCCTGATCGGGCGGTTTCTGGAGGTGAAAATCACCGGGAGCAACACCTGGGCACTGTACGGGGAGCCGGTCTAAGAAAGGACCATCCACTTGCCCAGGGAGACGGCCTCCTGGAACAAAAGCCGGTCTTCCAGGTCCCGGAGGCCGCAGCAGGCGTCCTTGTAGTCCTCCACCAGGCGGAGCTGCTCCGGGGTCAGGGCTTTCTCCAGGGCCTCCCAGGCGAAATCCCGGCGATTGTTCCAGCGGCTGTAGTCTATGAGGTCCAGACGCGCGTCCAGAAGCAGATGATCTAAGATATAACGATACAGGCAGTCGAGATAGTCGTCCATGGCGGCACCTCCAAAAGGACAGAATTCTGTTTATGTGGTAATTATATCAGACAGAATTCTGTCTGTCAATGGAAAAGGGAGATAAAAATGACTTTTTCTGAGCATCTTTTACAATTGCGAAAAGCACATGGGCTGAAGCAGACGGAGCTTGCCCCTCACATCGGTATTAGCTGGCGGGCCTATCAAACGTATGAGAGAGGCCATTGCGAACCACAAATGTCCACCCTCATTGCCCTGGCGGATTTTTACAACCTCTCCCTGGACGAGCTGGTCTGCCGGGACTGGCCCAAGGAGCCGGAGGAATAAAAAAGACCCTGCGCCGCGCGCAGGGTCTTTCAGGCAGTTATTGACAAATGTGCTATAATAGAAACCGGCAGGAGAGGCGGGGTCAATCCTCTTTCAGGCGGAAAGAGGTGAGGCCCATGAGCGCGCTGGAAGTCATCGCATTACTTACGCTCGTGATTGCGGCTATCCAATTAGGTCATAACCTAAAGAAATAACCGCCCCCAGTAACAGCAAGAAGCGGCAATTTCTCAAGCTATAAACTTGTAAGACGATTGACCGCCAACCGGCTGCCACCGGCTGACCGCCCTCCTGCCTTTATTATAGCGAACCCCGCCCGGTCTGTCAAGGGCGGCTTGAATACAAAACAGGAGGTACTCCCATGAAGATCGTCACCCTGCTGGAAAATACGTCCGGCCGTCCCGTCCTTGCCGCCGCCCGGGGCCTTTCCCTCTATGTAGAAGCGGCGGGGCGCAAGGTCCTCTTCGACATGGGGCCCGACGCCTCCTTCCTGGGCAACGCCCGGGCCCTGGGAATCGATCCTGCCGCCGTGGATACCGCCGTGCTGTCCCACGGGCACTCCGACCACGGCGGGGGCCTGGCGGCGTTTTGCGAGTGCAACCGGAGAGCAAAGATTTACCTCCGCCGGGAGGCCCTGGGGGCCTATTACGCCGTTTTGCCGGGGCAGGAACCAAACTACATCGGCCTGCCGGAGACGGGAGCTCTTGCGCAGCGGTTCTCCTTCACCGGGGACCGGGAGGACCTGGGGGACGGGCTGACCCTGTTCTCGGACGTGGAGGACGACAAATCCCTCCGTGCCGCGGCCCCCAAGCTCCAGGAGAAGATCGGGGAGGGCTTCCGGCCCGACGGCTTCGCCCACGAGCAGCATCTGCTGGCGGAGGAGAACGGCAGGGCCGCCCTCCTAATCGGGTGCGGGCATTCCGGCGTCGTGAACATCCTCCGGACGGCGAAGCGGCATCTGGGCCGCCTGCCCGACGTGGTCTTCGGCGGCTTCCACCTCTTCGAGCTGGCCCCCGGCGCGCCGGAGGCGGAGGAGCTGCTCCGTGCCACGGCGGAGGAGCTGCGCCAGGGAAGTACGATTTACTACACCGGCCACTGCACCGGGGACTGGGCCTATGGGCGGCTCAAAGAAGCGCTGGGGGACCGGCTGCGGCCCATGGACTGCGGCGCCTCGGCGGAGCTGTGAGCAGGAGTTTTTAGAGAAAAGAGAGGAATCCCATGGCAGAGCTGACCCCCATGATGAAGCAGTACCTGGAAATTAAAAAGCAGAACCCGGATTCCATTTTGTTCTTCCGCCTGGGCGACTTCTATGAGATGTTCGCCGACGACGCGAAGCTGGCCTCCCGGGAGCTGGACCTGACCCTTACCAGCCGGGACAAGGGTAAGCACTTAAAGCCCGCCGAAGAGCAGGTGCCCATGTGCGGCATCCCCTATCACGCCAGCGAGAGCTACATTGCCCGGCTCATCGCCAAGGGCTACAAGGTGGCCATCTGCGAGCAGATGGAGGACCCCGCCGCCGCCAAGGGGCTGGTGAAGCGGGACATCATCCGGGTGGTCACCCCGGGGACGGTTACCGACGCCGGCTGCCTGGACGAGAAGGCCAGCAACTTCCTCTGCGCCGTCTATGCCGACGCCCGGTCCGCCGGAATCGCCTTTTGCGACATTACCACCGGCCGGGCCCACCTCACCTCCTTCACCGGGAAGGACCGGGCGGAGCATATTATCAACGAGCTGGGCCGCTTCTCCCCCGCCGAGGCGGTGGTAAACGACGGGGCCTATGCCGAGACGGCCCTGGTGGCGGCCCTCCGGGAGAAATTCCGCTGCCGGGTGGAGCGCGCCGGGGAGCGGCGCTTCCTATTGCCGGAGGCGGAGCGGAATATCCGCAGGCAGTTCGGCGAGGAGGCCTGGAACCGGCTTCCCGCCGCCGTGCCCGCCGCCGCCATGGCCCTGGGGGGCTTGCTGAGCTACTTATACGAGACGCAGAAGACGGACCTTTCCTACATCAACGACTTAGACTACTATGAGCAGGGCCTCTTTATGGAGCTGGACCTGACTGCCCGGCGGAATCTGGAGCTGACCGCCACCATGCGGGGCAAGGAGAAGAAGGGGAGCCTTCTCTGGGTGCTGGACCGGACCCAGACCTCCATGGGGGGCCGGTGCCTCCGCAGCTGGCTGGAGCGGCCCCTCTTGAACGTCGCCGCCATCACCCGGCGCAGCGGGGCCGTGGCGGCTCTGGTGGGGGACACCATCGCCCGGGAGGAGCTGATCGCCGCCCTCTCGGGCCTGGGGGACATGGAGCGGCTCATCGGCCGCATTGTCTACGGCTCCGCCGGAGGGCGGGATTTGGCCTCCCTCCGCTCCGCCATCGGGAAGCTGCCGGAGATTAAGAGCCGCCTCGCCGCCTTTTCCGACCGCCGCCTCCGCCAGCTTTCAGAGGAGCTGGACGCCCTGGAGGACCTGGGGCGGCGCATCGCCGGGACCATCTGCGACGAGCCCCCTTTCTCCGTCCGGGAGGGGGATTTGATCCGGGACGGCTTCCACCCGGAGGTGGACCGCCTGCGGCATATTTTAAAAAGCGGCAAGGGGGTCATCCCCGAGATGGAGGCCCGGGAGCGGGAGCGCACCGGCATCCGGACCTTAAAAATCAAGTACAACAAGGTCTTCGGCTACACCATCGAAGTCTCCAACAGCTATAAGGGCGAGGTGCCCGAGACTTATATCCGCAAGCAGACCCTGGCGGGGGCGGAGCGGTACATTACCCAGGAGCTCAAGGAACTGGAAAACTCCATCCTCACCGCCTCGGACCGGGTGGTGGCCCTGGAGTACGAGCTGTTTACCCAGCTCCGCCAGGAGATTTCCGCCGCCTCCGGCCGGGTTTTAAAAACCGCCGGGGCCGTGGCGGAGGCGGACGCGCTGGCGTCCCTTGCCGCCGTGGCGGTGCGGAACAGCTACTGCCGCCCGGACGTGGACGAGTCCGGGGTGATTGAAATCCGGGAGGGCCGCCACCCTGTGGTGGAGCGGATGCTGAAGGACAGCCTCTTTGTCCCAAACGACACGTTCCTGGGGGAGAAGGAGAACCGGGTGGCCATCCTCACCGGCCCCAACATGGCGGGCAAATCCACCTACATGCGCCAGACGGCCCTGATTGTGCTCATGGCCCAAATGGGCAGCTTCGTCCCCGCGTCCCACGCCCGCATCGGCGTGGTGGACCGGATCTTCACCCGGGTGGGGGCCAGCGACGACCTCTCCGCCGGGCAGTCCACCTTCATGGTGGAGATGACGGAGGTGGCGGACATCCTCCGCCGCGCCACCAAGCGCTCTTTGCTGATTCTGGACGAGATTGGCCGGGGCACCTCCACCTTCGACGGCATGAGCATCGCCCGGGCGGTGCTGGAGCACTGCGCGAATCCCAAGACCCTGGGGGCCAAGACCCTCTTTGCCACCCACTACCACGAGCTGACGGAGCTGGAAAACTCCCTGCCCGGCGCGGCGAACTTCCATCTCGCCGTGAAGGCCCGGGGGGAGGAGATCATCTTCCTGCGCAAAATCCTCCCCGGCGGGGCGGACCGGAGCTACGGCATCGAGGTGGCCAAGCTGGCGGGCCTGCCGGAAAAGGTGCTTCAGCGGGCCCGGCAGGTGCTGGAGGAGCTGGAAACCGGGGGCAGGCCCCCCGCCCCCCGGCGGGAGACGGAACAGGTCTCCCTGGGCTCCCTGGGGGAGGGGGAGGTGCTGGACGCCCTGCGCCGCTGCCAGCCGGACACGCTGACCCCCATCGAGGCCATGAGCCTCTTGTATGAGCTGAAACAAAAACTGACGTAAAGGGACGGCTATGGCTAAGAAACGACCCTCCCCGGGGCTGACGAACCTGGAGCGGTTCGGGGGCGGCATCTTCTTTGTGTTTTACCTGCTCCTCCTCCCGCTTATGGCGGGGCCCGCCCGGCATTTGGCGGGGGAGCTTCTGGGGCGGCGGATTTCCGAGGAGCTGTACGGCGCGGTCTATTACTACGGCCTCTTCGCCGTGACGGCCATCCTCTTCCACCGCCTGCTGGGAACCTCCACCCGCCGCTTTTTGGACGAGCCCGCCCGGGCCCTCAAGACGGCGGGGGTGGGCATTGTGGCCTATTACGGCCTCGGCGAGCTGGCGGCCCGGCTGGGGAGCGTATTCGTGGACCGCTCCGGGAATTTGAACGACGCGGTCATCTCCGCCCGGACGGGAAGCGCCCCCCACATGACGCTGCTGATTGTCGTCTTCCTGGCCCCCTTTGTGGAGGAGACGCTGTTCCGGGGCCTGGTCTTCGGCGGGCTGAAGGAAAAGAGCCGCCTTTTGGCCTATGCCGCAAGCTGCGCCCTCTTCGCCCTGGTCCATGTGTGGCAGTTCGCCCTGGCGAACCGGGACCCGGCCTACTTCCTGGCTATGGTCCAGTATCTCATCCCCGGCCTGGTGCTGGCCTGGGCCTATGAGCACTCCGGGACCCTCTGGGCCTCCATCGGCCTCCACGCCGGGGTAAACGCCCTTTCGGCCCTGGCGGGGTCCTTATAACGCGGGGCGCGCGCGCCCGGGAAAGAAGTTTTGCTATGAGTTTTCTGGATACCTTCGCGGAGATGCTGGTGCTTCTGTTCGCCATCGCCGCGGGCTTTCTGGCAAACCGCCTGGGAATCCTGGGCGGCCAGACGGACAAGCACATCTCCAAGCTGCTGCTGGACATCACCCTGCCCTGCATGATTCTGGGCTCCGTGTGCACGGGGGAAGCCCTGCCGGAGCCCGCGGTGGTGCTGGGAACCCTGGGGGTGGCGGCGGTGTTCTACCTGCTGGAATCCGCCTTTGTCCTGGCGGTTCCGCCCCTGCTGGGGGGCACGCCGGGGCAGAAGGGGGTCTGGCGGTACACCCTGGCCTTTCCCAATGTGGCCTTTATCGGCTATCCGGTAGTATCCGCCCTCTTCGGGGCGGAGGCCCTGTTTTACGCCGTGATTCTGGTCCTGCCCTTCAACCTGATGACCTTCACCCTGGGGCCGCTGATGCTCACCGGGGCCAAGCGGTTCAGCCTCCGGCAGATGTTCTCCCCCTGCGTGGTGTCCGCCCTGCTGGCCCTGATTCTGGCCCTTGGGCGGCTGCGGCCCCCGGCCATGGTTGGGGAGGCCCTGGAGTTTGTGGGAGACGTGACGGTGCCGCTGTCGCTGCTGTTTGTGGGCTCTTTGCTGGCGGGGATTCCCCTGGGGCGGATGCTGGCCTCCCCCCGGCTGTGGATTTTGACGGCGGTGCGGCTGCTGGCCCTGCCCGGCGCGCTGTGCTTCCTCCTCCGGTGGATGGGGACAGACCCCCTCATCCTGGGGGTGGCTGTCATCCAAATGGCCATGCCCGCGGCGGTGAACGGCTCGCTTCTTTGCATGGAATACGGCGGGGACGCGGAGTGCATGGCCCAGATCACCTTCGTCTCCACCCTGGCCTCCATCGTCACCATTCCCATCATCGCGGCGCTTTTGTTTTAACGGCCCGCCGGGCCCCGGAAAGGAGGAAACCCCATGCCCAGCATTCAGCAGCTGCCCCCTCATGTGGCGGACCTCATCGCCGCCGGGGAGGTGGTGGAGCGCCCCGCCAGCGTGGTGAAGGAGCTGGTGGAAAACGCCCTGGACGCCCATAGCTCCGCCGTGGTGGTGGAGCTCCGCCGGGGCGGCATGGGCCTCATCCGGGTGACGGACAACGGCTGCGGCATCGCCCCGGCGGAGCTGCCCACCGCCTTTTTGCGCCACGCCACGTCCAAGCTGCGGGGCCCCGAGGACCTGGGAAAAATCGGCACCCTGGGCTTCCGGGGGGAGGCCCTGGCGGCCATCTCCGCCGTCAGCCGGGTGGAGATTCAAACCCGGCGGCGGGAGGACCCCACCGGCGCGGCGCTGCGCCTGGAGGGGGGCGTCCCCGGCGCGGTGGAGGAGGCCGGAGCTCCGGAGGGCACCACCATCCTGGTCCGGGACCTCTTCTACAACACCCCCGCCAGGCTGAAATTCATGAAAAAGGACAGCGCCGAAACGGCGGCGGCCGGCGGTTTAATGCAGCACCTGGCCCTGTCCCATCCGGACGTGTCCTTTAAATTCATTAAGGACGGCACGGAGGCCCTCCACACCCCCGGAGACGGGCGGCTGGACTCCGCCATTTACGCCGCCCTGGGCCGGGACTTCGCCCGGAGCCTCCTCCCCGTGAAGGGGGGCGGCGACGGCGCGGCGGTGTCGGGCTTCATCACCCGGCCCCTCCAGGGCCGGGGCTCCCGGGGGATGCAGGTCTTTTTCGTCAACGGGCGGTTCATCAAGTCCCAGCTTCTGACCGCCGCCCTGGAGGAGGGCTACCGGAACCAAATCATGAAGGGCCGCTTTCCCGGCTGCGTGCTGGCGGTGACCCTGCCGGTGACGGCGGTGGACGTGAACGTCCACCCCGCTAAGACGGCGGTGAAGTTCGCCCAGGAGCAGGCCGTTTTCAACGCGGTCTACCACACCGTGCTGGACGCTCTGGCGGCGCAGGGAGGGCCGGTTCCCGCCGCCCCGGCGGACCCGGAGAAAACCGTGAACCCTCGGGGGGACTTCTTCCAGTCCATGGACGCGAAAGCCTACCGGGAACAGGGGGCGAAGCCCGCCGCCCCGGCCCCCAGGCCCGCCGCGCCCCTTCCCGCCTGGGACACGGAGCGGACCGGCCCCCGGCTGTCGGACAGCGCGCCGCCGCTGCCCAAAACGCCCTCTCCCCGCCCGGCCCTGGGGCGGAGCGGGGCCTTCCCGCCCCTGCGGCAGGACGCGCCGTCCTCGGTCCTGGGGCCGAAGGCGGAGAGAATGGAGACGCCTCCCGCCCCCCCGGCGGAGCCGAAAGCTTTGGCAGAGCCCGCCCTTCCAAGGGAGCCGGCTTCGCCGGAACCGCGGCCCTTCGTTCCCGCCATTCCCCAGGCGGAGCTGCCGGGGCAGGAGACCCTGGAGCCCCCCGGCGAGGCCCCCTGGCGGATTGCCGGGGAGCTGCTGCGGACCTACATCGTCTGCGAGAGCGAGGCGGGGGAGGTCTGGCTGGTGGACAAGCACGCCGCCCACGAGCGGGTGAACTTCGACCGCCTGAAAGCCGCCCTGGAGCCCCCCATGCGCCAGGCCCTGCTGACCCCCGCCGCCGTGGAGCTGGGCCGGGAGGACGGGGCGCTGCTGCTGGAGCACCTGCCCCTTTTGGAGGAGCTGGGCTTTTCCTGCGAGGACTTCGGCGGCGGGGCCGTGCTGGTGCGGGAGATTCCGGCGGACCTGGACGCGGAGGACGTGACCGCTACTTTGGAGGAAATCGCCGGGAAGCTCCGCTCCGGGCGCTCCCCGGCGGAGCGGCGGGAAAGCCTCCTTCACACCATGGCCTGCAAGGCCGCTATCAAGGGCGGCTGGAAAAGCGGCCCGGAGGAGCTCCGGGCCTTAGTAGACAAGGTCCAGAGCGGCGAGGTCCGCTACTGCCCCCACGGGCGGCCTGTGGCGGTGAAGCTGACGAGATATGAACTGGAGAAAATGTTTGGGCGGGCGTAGCCCGCTTCAAGGGGGAGCGGGCTCCCCCTTGAGAATCCCCCGCCTCCAGTGACGCCGGTCACTGGAGCCGCCGCCCAAGGCGGCTGGAGTCTTGGTATTTTCCTGACGCGCATGTCGTCAGGAAAATGATTCAACTTTATTTTCCGCCGGAGGCGGAAAACCAGGGGCTCCGGCCCCTGGACCCCGGGAAATGGAGGAGCATGCATGGCAAAAGAGAAGGCGCGATTTATCATGAAGATTGCTCCCGGCAGCGCCAATATGTTCAGCAACACCATGATCCTGGTGGATCGGGAGACAGGGGTGAATTACCTGTTTTTTCAATCCGCCGGCGCCGGGGGGCTGACGCCCCTCCTAGACCCGGAGGGCAAGCCTATCATTACAACGATACCAGACGAGGAATGACATGAAACTTTTATTCATTGACGGCTGTATCAGCCAGCGGGGGCCGGCGTCCCGGACCCGCGCCCTGGCGGAGGCCTTTCTCTCCGCCTTCCGGGAATCCCACCCCGGGGCGGAGGTGGAAACCGTGACCCTGGAAGCGCTGGATTTAAAGCCCTTCCTTCCCGCCGCCCTGAACCGGCGGGACGAGCTGGCCTCCGCCGGGGCCTTCGGCGCGCCGGTGTTCGGCCTGGCCCGGCAGTTCCAGGCGGCGGACAAAATCGCCGCCGCCGCGCCCTTCTGGGACATGAGCTTCCCGGCGGTGATGCGGATCTACATCGAGCATATTTCCGCCAACGGCCTTTGCTATCACTATGAAGCCGGCGGCTGCCACGGGGACTGCCGGGCGGACCGGCTGGCTTATCTCACCACCAGCGGGGACTTTGAGCGGCCCGAGAGCCTGGGGGTCCTCTACTGGAAGCAGCTTTCCAAGATGTTCGGCGTCCCCCGGTTTGACTACGTCTTCGCCGGAGGGCTGGACGTGGACCCCGCCAAGGCCCCGGAGCTTTTGGAGGCCGCCTGTGAACAGGCCCGGGCCCTGGGCCGGAGCTTCTGAGATGGCGCCGAAGATCGTCTGCGTCGTGGGTCCCACCGCCTGCGGAAAAACCACCCTGGGCGTCCTGCTGGCCAAGAAATTCAGCGGCGAGGTGGTCTCCGCCGACTCCATGCAGATCTATCGGGGCATGACCATCGGCACCGCCGCCCCCACGGAAGAAGAGATGGACGGCGTGCCCCACCACATGATCGCGGTAAGCGACCCGGCGGAGCAGTGGTCCGCCGCCCGCTACGCCCAGGAGGCCGTCCCCATCATCGACGGCATCCTGGCCCGGGGGAAGCTGCCCATTTTAGTGGGGGGCACCGGCCTTTGGATTGACGCGGCGGTAAAGGGCCACGGCTTCGCGGCGGGCTGCGCCGGAGGGGCCGTGCGGCGGGAGCTGGAAGAGCGGCTGGCGGCGGAGGGCATCGGGCCGCTGCTGGAAGAGCTGCGGCGGGCGGACCCGGAATCGGCGGAGCGGCTCCACCCGGCGGACGAAAAACGGATTCTGCGGGCCCTGGAGGTCTACCGGGAGACCGGGAAGACCATCACCGCCCACAACGAGGAGACGAAGGCCCTGCCCCCCCGGTACGGCGCGGTGTGGATCGGCCTCCAGTTCGCCGACCGGGCGGACATGAAGGCCCTCATCGACCAGCGGGTGGACCGCATGGCGGAGGCGGGGCTGCTGGAGGAGGTCCGGGCCCTTTTAAGCCGGGGGCTTCCCCGAAACGCCACGGCCCTCCAGGCCATTGGATACAAGGAGTTCCTGGGAGTCCTGGAGGGGACGGCCACGGAGGCGGAGGCCCTGGCGGAGGTAAAGCTCCGCTCCCGGCAGTACGCCAAGCGGCAGCTGACCTGGCTGCGGCGGAATCCGGCCATTCACTGGATCTTCTGGGAAAAAGACCGGGATTTTGCCCGGGCCCTACAGGTTTCGACGGAAATTCTCACCGCTGCGGGGGTATCCTAGAAATTGGCAAAACGATTCGCCCGGACCCCCTCGGGGAAGCCGAGGTCCTTCGTTTCGCTGAACCAACCAACAGCGCCCCTCGGGGCGCGCGGACAAAAGAAAAAGGAGCGGACGATATGCAAAGCAAACAGAACCTACAGGACCTCTTCCTTCTCCGGGCCAAGCGGGACCGGGTGCCGGTCACCATGTTTTTGATGAACGGCTTTCAGATGCGGGGAACCATCACCGGCTTTGACTCCTTCGTGGTCATTCTGGACAGCGAGGGCCGCCAGCAGGTGATCTACAAGCACGCCATCTCCACCATTGCCCCCACCCGGACGGTCTCCCTGGCCGGAGAGGAATGATCGCCCGTCCCCCGGGACCGAAATGAGGAAGGCTACATAAAAGCGCTATGAAAAAGAAAAAAAGCGGCATTGGAACCAAATTACTGATGGCCGCCCTCTTCCTGGGAGTGGCGGGCTACTTCGGCATTCAGGCGTTTCAATACCTGGACGACCCCCTGGGCGTGACCCTGGCCTACCGCTATGAGGTGGAGCAGGCCGTGGACATGACGGGCTACGTGGTCCGGGAGGAGCGGGTGCTGCCCGACGAGGGCGGCGGCCTCCTCCGGATTCAGCGGGCGGAGGGAGAGCGGGTGGCCGCCGGGGGAACCGTGGCCTCCGTCTACGCGGACCAGGCCTCCCTGGACCGCCAGGCGGAGATCGACAGCCTGGAAAGCCGGGTGGAGCAGCTCCAATACGCCCAGAACCTGGCCCTGGCGGCGGAGACCACCCGGAAGCTGGACGCCCAGATTGCCCAGAACCTGCTGGAATACCGCCGCCTCCTGGCGGCGGACAGGCTCTATGACGCGGAGAGCGTCGTCCTGGAGCTCCGGGCCCTGGTGCTCAAGCGGGACTACAGCGACGCGGGCGGCGAGGACGCGGCCCTCCAGCTCCAGGAGCTGGGGGCGCAGCTTTTGAATCTCCGGTCCCAGGCCGAGGGAACCGTCCGGCGCGTCACCGCCCCGGAGGCGGGGCTGTACTCCGCCGAGGTGGACGGCTACGAAACCGTGCTGACCCCGGAGGCGCTGGACGGCCTGACCCCCTCCGGCCTGGCGGCCCTGACGGCGAACCCGGCGGACCCGGCGGCGGTCTCCCGGACGGGAAAGCTGGTGCTGGGAGACGAGTGGCGCTATGCCGCCGTTTTGCCCTTCGAGGAGGCCGCGGCCCTTCAGAGCTTGCAGGAGGAGAGCGGGGGGACGCTGTGCCTCCGCTTCTCCAAGGGCGTGGACCGGGATTTGCCGGTGGTGCTGGAATCCATCGGCCCCCGGGAGGACAGCCGGGTGGTGGCGGTGTTCCGGGGGACGGCCTATCTCCGGGATCTGACGCTGCTGCGCCAGCAGCGGGCCCAGATCATCACCGGCGTTGTCTCCGGCATCCGGATTCCCCGGGAGAGCCTCCGGGCGGAGCGGGCCTATCTGGACGAGAACGGGAAAACCGTCACGGAGGATCGCGCCGGCGTCTACTGCCTGGTGGGCCGGGAAGCCCGGTTTAAGCCGGTGGAGGTGGTCCACAGCGGGGAGAGCTTCATCCTGGTGGCCCCCGCGCCGGAGCTGGACCAGAGCGTGGAAAAGGACGCCAAGCGGATCATCCGCCCGGGGGAGCAGGTGATCGTCTCCGCCCGGGGCCTGTTCGACGGAAAGGTGCTTACCTAAAAAGGCGCCCCAAACTAGTAAAAAGCCCCGTCCGGCGCCGGGCGCGGCATCATCAAGAAAGAGGGATGCATTCATGTCAATTGCGGAAAACATCGCCCGCGTCCGGGCGAACATCGCCGCCGCCGCCGCGGAGGCGGGCCGGAGGCCCGAGGAAATCACCCTGGTGGGGGCCAGCAAGATGAACGATGCCGCCGCCTGCCGGGCGGCCGTTGCCGCCGGGATCGACGCCCTGGGGGAGAACCGGGTCCAGGAGATGGCCGCCAAGCTGGCGGAAAACGCCTACGACGGCGCGCCCCTGCACTTCATCGGCCACCTCCAGCGAAACAAGGTGAAGCAGGTGGTGGGAAAGGCGGCGCTGATCCAGTCCGTGGGCTCTTTGGAGCTGCTGGAGGAACTTGAAAAGGCCGCCGCCCGGCTGGATACCGTCCAGGACATCCTGCTGGAGGTCAACATCGCCGGGGAGGAGGCCAAGAGCGGCTTTGTCCCGGCGGCGCTTCTCTCCGGGGCCGGCGCGGCCCTGGAAAAGGAGCATCTGCGGGTGCTGGGACTGATGGCCATTCCCCCGGCGGATGCCGGCCGGGAGGAAAATCTTCAATATTTTGACAAAGTTCGGGCGCTCTTCCTTGACATGAACGAGAAATTGTACCATAATAGTCTTCAGGTTCTGTCTATGGGCATGAGCGGCGACTATGAGGACGCCGTCCGCGCCGGGGCCACCATGGTCCGGGTGGGCACCGCCATTTTCGGGAGCCGCCATTACACATGACACAAGCGGAATATTACGCCCGAACGGAACGTGAGGAAGTAATATATGCCAGGTTCTGCATCCGCCCCCCGGCGGGCGGAACGGCTCAAATCAAACAGGCTGTTTTTGAATGGGACATTCGAGAGCGGCACGAACGGGAGGTACATCCATGAGTATCCTGGACGAGATAAAAAAGCTGACCCACCCCTATGAGGACGAGGACGACGATGCCGCCGAATTTGAGGACGAGGCCCAGGAGCGGGACGTGTTCGAGGAGCGCCGCTCCTCCCGCTACGACGACCGCCGGAACAAGGTGGTGAACATCCACGCCACCACCCAGCTGAAGGTGGTGCTGGTGAAGCCGGAGCGTTTCGAGAACGCCTCGGAAATCGCCGACCAGCTGAAGGACAAGCGGACGGTGGTTCTGAACCTGGAATCCACCAACAAGGACGTGGCCCGGCGGCTCATCGACTTTTTGTCCGGCGTGGCCTACGCCGGAGAGGGCAAAATCAAAAAGGTGGCCGCCAACACGTACATCATCACCCCCTACCATGTGGACATCGAGGGAGATCTGATCGACGAGCTGGAAAACAACGGGCTGTATTTCTGATAGACCATATTGTAGACCATATTGACTTGCGCGCTGGGGAGGATTTGCGACTATGCTGACACCGCAGGAGGTTTCCGCCCGCTCTTTCACCAAGACGATGATGGGCGGCTACAACATGACCATGGTGGACGAGTTTCTGGACGAGCTCACCGACGACTACACGTCCCTCTACAAGGAAAACGCCTCTCTCAAGGCCAAGATGAAGGTCCTGGTGGAAAAGGTGGAGGAGTACCGGGCCACAGAGGACTCCATGCGGGCCACGCTGCTCACGGCCCAGCGGATGGCGGACTCCATCATCAAGGAGGCGGAGGAGAAGCGGGACGGCATCCTCCAGCAGGCGGAGGCCGCCGCCCGGGAGAAGCTGGACGGCTACCGCAGGGAGGCGGAGCAGTGCGCCAAGCGCCTCCAGCAGGGGCAGGATGAGATTCAGCGCTTCGTGGCGGAAAGCCGGGCGCTGTGCGAGAAGGAGCTTCGCTTCCTGGAGGAATTCCCCGCCATGCCCCTGGAGGAGAGCGAGCCGGTAAGCGCCGCCGCGGAGGAGATTGGGGAAAAGATCCTCTCCGCGGGGGAACCCGCCCCCGCCCCCGCCGCGCCGGAGCCCGCCCCCAAGACCCCCTCCGCCCCCCAGGCGGAGAGCAGGCCGAAGACGGCGTCCGAGCCTGTGGAGGAGGTCTTCCGCACCCTGGTGGCCGGGCCGAAGGTCCCCGGGCAGGCGCCCACGGCGGAGAAGCTGCTGGACACCCTGGCGGCGGCGGAGGAAGCCCAGTCCCCGGCGGAGGACCTGAGCGCCACCCGGCGGGTGAACATCAACGAGCTGAAATTCGGCCCCAATTACCGCAGCGAGTCGGACTGACCGCCCTCTTAAGGAAAGGAGGAGCGGCTATGACCAGGCCTATCATCGCGTTTTTGTACGACTTCGACAAGACCCTGTGCACCACGGACATGCAGAACTACGCCTTTATCCCCAGCCTGGGGATGACCCCGGCGGAGTTCTGGGCGGAGGCCAACGGGTTTGGCCGGCGGAACCGGATAGACGGAATTCTCGCCTATATGTACATCATGCTCCGGGAGGCGGAGCGGAAGAAGCTGCCCTTCACCAGGGAGGACCTGGTGGAGAAGGGCCGCCAAATCGAGCTTTTTCCCGGCGTAGAGAGCTGGTTTTCCCGCATCAACGCCTTCGGCGAGGCCCAGGGCGTCCGGGTGGAGCACTATGTCATCTCCTCCGGCCTTCGGGAGATCATCGAGGGGTCTTCCATCAGCCATGAATTCAAGGAGATTTACGCCAGCGAGTTTTACTACGACGAGACGGGACGGCCCGTCTGGCCCAAGCTGGCGGTGAACTTCACCGCCAAGACCCAGTTTGTCTACCGGATTAACAAGGGGGTCCTGGACGTCTCCGACGACAAGACCCTCAACGACTCCATGCCCGACGACAGCAAGCGGATTCCCTTCCCCAACATGATTTACATGGGGGACGGCCTTTCCGACGTGCCCTGCATGAAGATGATGCGGGCCTACGGCGGCCAGGCCATCGCCGTGTACCAGGACGCCAACCGCACCGGCGTGGAAGAGCTGCTGGCGAAAAAGCGGGTGGACTTCATCTTCCCGGCGGACTACCGGGAGGGCCGGGCCCTGGAGGAGACGGCGCGAAACATCATCCGCAAAATGGCCATTGCCGACCGGCTGTGGGAGGAGAACCTCCGCCAGCTCCGGCACCTGGGGGAGGATGTGCTGCCGGACCAGGTGGAGCTGTTTTCCAATCCGTAAGCACCGCGGGACCGTCCTTTGGCGGCCCCGCTTTTTTCCTTCCCGGCGCAAGGTCTTGCAAATCCCCTTCCCTCATGGTACAATGGGACATCCAAAAGAGGGGGGCGCCTATGAGCCGCATCAGCAAGGAAAACTACTACCTGGACATCGCCCAGACGGTCCTGGAGCGGGCCACCTGCCTGCGGCGGGTCTACGGGGCCATCATCGTGAAAAACGACGAGATCATTTCCACCGGATACAACGGGGCCCCCAGGGGCCGGGCCAACTGCGTGGACATGGGCTTTTGCTCCCGGGAGGCCCTTCAGGTCCCCCGGGGAGAGCGCTATGAGCTCTGCCGCAGCGTCCACGCCGAGGCCAACGCCATCATCTCCGCCGCCCGGAAGGATTGCGTGGGGGGCACCCTCTACCTGGCGGGGCGGGACGCCCAGACCGGGGAGCTGCTGGGGGACGCCACCTCCTGCTCCATGTGCCGCCGCCTCATCATCAACGCCGGGCTGGAGCGGGTGGTCATCCGCCGGACGGAGACGGAATTTGAGGTCATCCCCGTCGCGGACTGGATTGCCGGGGACGACCTGCTGTTTCTCGGAGAGAAACAGCCCCCGGCTCCCACCGACCCTTGACCAAGCCGGAGCGGCGGCATGGAACTTCTGCCGCCGGAAAGGAAGGATTGCGTTTGAAAGCGGGACTTGTCACCTTCTATCACCTGCACCACTACGGGGCCATCCTCCAGGCCGCCGCCACCCAGCGGGCCCTGGCCTCCCTGGGCTGGGAGTGCGAGACCATTGACTATTTCGTGGGTCAGGACATCCGCATCCTCAAGCCCCCCACCACGCCCGCCCGGGCGGCGAACGACGCCTACAACACCCTGCACTACCCCGCCCTGAAGCGGCGCTGGCAGCGGTTTGAGGATTTCTCCCGGGCGAACCTGAACCGGACGGCCCGCCGCTATGAAAGCCGGGAGGAGCTGGAGCGGGCCAGGCTGCCCTTTGATCTTTTGATCGCCGGAAGCGACCAAATCTGGAATCCCACCATCTTCCCCGACGGGCGCTTCGACCCCGTCTTCTTCGGCGCCTTCTCCCCCCTGCGGAAGATCGCCTACGCCCCCTCCTTCGGCGTCGGGCACCTGCCCGAGGGCATGGAGGAGGAGCTGAACGGGTATCTCGCGGGCTTTTCCCACCTCTCCGTCCGGGAAAGCTCCGGCCGGGACATCGTCCGGGAGGCTGCGGGCCGGGAGGCGGAGGTGGTGCTGGACCCCACGCTGCTGCCGTCGGCGGCGGAGTGGTCCGCCCTGGCGGCGGAGCGGACGGTGGAGGGAGACTATATCCTCTGCTACTGCATTTCCCGCTCCGGGGCCCTGGAGCCCTATATCCGCCGCCTGGCGGAGGAGACCGGACTGCCGGTGGTCCAGCTCTGCGGCACCCGGCGGAAGCTCCACCCCAAGGCGAAGCTGATTTTCGACGCGGGCCCGGCGGAATTTTTAAGCCTGTTCCAACACGCCGCCTACGTCTGCACCAACTCCTTCCACGGGACGGTGTTCTCCGTCCAGTTCCAGCGGCCCTTCTTCACCGCCGTGGCCCCGGCGGAGCTTCAGGACCCGGAGCGTTCCCGGACCTTCAGCCTGCTGAGCCGCCTGGGGCTTACGGACCGGGTGGTGGGCAAGGGGGACGCCGCGACGCTTTCGGACGTTCCCGACTGGGCCGGCGCGGGGGAACGGCTCTCCGCCGCCCGGGCGGGGGCCCTGGCCTATCTGAAAGCCGCCCTGGCGGACGAGCCCTGGGAGAAGGGCAAAGAGGCCCCCGCCAGGGAAGCCGGTCCCCTGCTGGCGGACCGGACCTGCTGCACGGGCTGCTCCGCCTGCGCCGCCGCCTGTCCCAAGGACGCGATTGCCCTGGTCCGGGACGGGGAGGGCTTCGCCTTTCCAGCGGTGGACCCGGAAAGATGCGTCCATTGCGGAATCTGCACAAGCACCTGCCCCGCCCTCCGGCCGCGGGAGCCCAAGCCCCTGCCCGCCGCCTTCGCCGCCTGGAACAAGGAGGCGGACGTCCGGCGGGACTCCACCTCCGGCGGGGCCTTCTCCGCCCTGGCGGACTATGTGCTGGAGGGCGGAGGCGTGGTCTTCGGCGCGGCCCTGGACGCCCGGCAGCATCTGCGGCACATCGCCTGCTTCCGCAAGGAGGACCTGTGGCGCCTCCGGGGGGCCAAGTACGTCCAGAGCGATTTGGAGGGCGTCTTCCGGGAGGTGAAGAAGTGCCTGGAAACCCGGCAGGTCCTCTTCTCCGGCACCCCCTGCCAGGTGGACGGGCTGTACCGCTATCTGGGGACCCGCCCGGAGAACCTGACCACCTGCGATTTGGTGTGCCACGGCGTGCCCTCCCCCGGCGTGTGGGAGGACATGGCCCGGTATATCGAGCGCAAGCGGGGCCGGGAGCTTCAGACGGTGCGCTTTCGCAACAAGGTGGAGGGCTGGAAAAACAGCCACTTCACCGCCGTATACGACGACGGCACCGTGGACACCCACCCCCTCTTTGAGACGGAATACGGCCGGGCCTTTGGCCGGGCGCTGTTCCTGCGGCCTTGCTGCTACCGCTGTCCCTACGCCAGTTTGAACCGGCCCGGGGACTTCACCCTGGGGGACCTGTGGGGCCTCCGGCCCGACGAGCTGCCCGAGCAGCAGCAAAAGGGGGTCAGCCTCCTGCTGGTGAACACCCCCCACGCCAGCCATGTCTTCGATCAGCTCCCCCTGGTCCGCCGCCCCTTCCCCGTGGAGCGGGCCATCGTGGGAAACCCACGGCTGGCCTCCCCCACCGCCCGGCCGGCGGACCGGCCGGCCTTCTTTGCCGCCTACGCCCTGGAGCCCTTCGACCAGGTGGTCCGGAAATTCTGCGCTCTGCCTCCCCTGCCCGTCCGGGCGGCGGGGAAGGTCCTCTCGCCGGAGATGAAGGCGCGGGTGAAAAAGGTCTTGAAGCGGGAATAAGCGCTTCTCTGGAAAGAAACGCCGCAAGGCAGATAAAGAAAGCCCCCCCTTGCAGGGGGGCTTTCTTTATTTTCAGCATTTCAGCGTCCCGTTTTTCTCAAAGGCGGCGATGACCGCCTCCATCACCGCCCCCCGGAAGCCCGCTTCCTCCAGCTTCCGCACGCCCTGGATGGTGGTGCCGCCGGGGGAGCAGACCGCGTCCTTCAACGCTCCCGGGTGCTTCCCGCTCTCCAGAATCAGCCGGGCGGAGCCCAGGACCATCTGGGCCGCGAACGCCTGGGCCTGGGCCCGGGGCAGGCCGCAGGCCACGCCGCCGTCCGCCAGGGCCTCTACAAAGAGATCCACGAAGGCCGGGCCGCAGCCCGCCACGGCGGACCCCGCGTCCATCAGCCCCTCCGGAACGAGGGCGAACCGCCCCGCCCCGGCCATGGCCTCCAGAAAGGAGTCCGTCTCTGCCGCCGTCACGCCGGGGCCGGGGGTGTAGAGAATCATCCCCTCCCCGATGGAGCAGGGGGTGTTGGGCATGACGCGGAGGACGGGGTAATCCCCTCCCGCCATGTCCTGAATGTCCCGGATGCTCAGCCCCGCCGCCATGGTAACCAGGACAAAGCGGTCTTTCCGCTCCGCCAGAACGGGGGCCAGCTCCTTCAAAAGCTCCTCCATCATCTGGGGCTTGACTCCCAGGAAGATGTAGTCCGCGTTCCCCGCAATGGTCCGGTTATTGGACAGAGAGGCCCCCAGCTCCTTTGCCAGGGCCGCCGCCTTGGCCTCCGTCCGGTTGGCCAGGAGGAGGTCTTCCCCCGCCAGCTTCCGCCGGGCCGCCCGGGCCAGGGCCCCGCCCATGTTTCCCGTGCCGATGAATCCGAATCTCATAGCCTTCCCCTCCTTTACCGGACCTGCCCCTGGCCGTAAATCACGTACTTGCAGCTGGTCAGCTCCTCCAGCCCCATGGGGCCCCGGGCGTGCATCTTCTGGGTGGAGATGCCGATTTCCGCCCCCAGGCCGAACTCCCCGCCGTCGGTGAAGCGGGTGGAGGCGTTGACGTACACCGCCGCCGCGTCCACCGTGTCCAGGAAGCGCTGGGCCTTGAAGTAGTTGGTGGTAATAATCGCCTCCGAGTGTCCCGTGCCGTGGGCGTTGATAAACTCCACGGCCTCCTCCATGTCCTTCACCGTCCGCACGGCCAGGATGTAGTCGTCATACTCCGCGTCCCAGTCGCTGTCCGCCGCCGGGACAGCCCGGTCCCCCAGAACCGCCAGGGCTCTTTCGTCACAGCGGAGCTCCACCCGGTTCCGGTCCAGCAGGGGCACGGCCTTTTTCAAAAACGCCTCCGCAACGTCCGCCTGGACCAGCAGGCATTCCGCCGCGTTGCAGACCGAGGGCCGGGAGCACTTGGCGTTATAGAGAATCTCCGCCCCCATGTCCAGGTCCGCCTCGCTGTCCACATAGATATGGCAGACCCCTTCTCCCGTGCGGATTACCGGGACGCTGGCCTCTTTGGCAACCGCCCGGATAAGCCCCGCGCCGCCCCGGGGAATCAGCACGTCCACGTACCCGTCCAGGTGCATCAGCTCGCTGGCTGTCTCGTGGCTGGTGTCCTGGACCAGGGACACGCAGTCCTCCGGCAGTCCCGCGCTTTTCAGCGCCGCGCGCATCAGCTCCGCCGCCTTCCGGTTGGAGCGGATGGCCTCCTTCCCGCCCCGGAGGATGCAGACGTCGCCGGACTTGAGGCACAGGGCGGCGGCGTCCACGGTGACGTTGGGCCGGGCCTCGAAGATGATGGCCACCACCCCCAGGGGCACCCGCCGCCGCCCGATGATAAGGCCGTTGGGCCGGGTCTCCATCTTATCCACTTTTCCGATGGGGTCCGGCAGGGCGATGACCTGCCGCACGGCCTCCACGATGCCGGAAATCCGTTCCTCCGTCAGGGTCAGCCGGTCCAGCATGGCCGGGCGCATCCCCGCCTCCCTGGCGGCGGCGATGTCCTCCCCGTTGGCCGCCAGCCACTCCGCCGACCGCTTTGTCAAAGTCTCCGCGATGGCCTCCAGGGCGGCGTTTTTCCTGGCCGTCCCGGCGGTGGCCAACGTATAGGACGCGGCCTTGGCCCGCCGCCCCTGTTCCTGCAATGCCGTCATTGCGCGCCTCCCTTTCCCGCGGCAAACCGCGTCCCGATGTCCTGCCCTTCCACAATGCCGTACAAATCCTCCGGCCTTTGGCCGTTGGTAATCACCATGTCACACCCGGCCTCCATGGCGATTTTCGCGGCGGAGAGCTTGGTGGTCATGCCACCGGTGCCCCGCCAGGTGCCCGCGCCGCCGGCCATCTCCAGAATTTCCGGCGTCAGCGCCTCCACACGGTGGAGGAGCCTCGCCCCCGGGTCCC
Source organism: Oscillospiraceae bacterium (assembly GCA_910574635.1). GTDB lineage: Bacteria > Bacillota > Clostridia > Oscillospirales > Oscillospiraceae > Oscillibacter. The sequence goes on from CAJTCG010000001.1 coordinate 130,756, forward strand.
GCTTGGGGTCGGCGTCATAGAGCCCGTCGATGTCGCTGAGGAGCACCAGCAGCTCCGCCCCGCAGAGCTCCGCCACAATGGCGGAAAGGGTGTCGTTGTCCCCCAGCACCTTGTGGCGGCCCGTCTCAATCTCGGCGGAGGATACGGAGTCGTTCTCGTTCACCACCGGGATAATGCCCAGCTCCAGGAGGCTGGCAAAGGTGTTTTTCAGATGCTCCGCCCGCACCGGGTCCTCCACGTCCTCCCCGGTGAGGAGAATCTGGGCCACGGTGCAGTTGTACTCGGAGAAGAGCTTGTCGTAAATGTGCATCATCCGGCACTGTCCCACGGCGGCGGCGGCCTGCTTCATCCGCAGGGCCCTGGGCCGCTCGTCCAGGCCCATCCGGGCCGTGCCCACGGCGATGGCCCCGGAGGTCACCAGAATCACCTCATGCCCCCCGCCGCTGAGATCCGCCAATACCCGGACCAGCCGCTCCATGCTCCGAAGGTCCAGACTGCCGGAGCTGTGGGTCAGGGTGGAGGTGCCCACCTTGACTACCACCCGCCATTTCTGCTCGTTCATAAAAGACCGCCTCCCGCCCCACGGGCCTGATTTTCCCCCAGTATAGCACGCCGGGGCAAAAAAGGAAAGCCCGGAGTACGCAGGAAACCGGCGGAACCATACGGTCCGCCGGTTTTTGTTATCCGTTCTTCTTCGCGCTTGCTTCCCGCCGCTTCCGGCACATCCGGAAGATGGTGTAATAGAACAGGAAAGCCAGAGCCGTTCCCCCGGCCAGCTCCGCGGTGTGGAAGCCCACCGCGCCGGTCAGGGCCATCTGCCCCGCGATGACCGCCGCCACCGACAAAATCCCCAGAGCGATTCCCTTCATCATATCCTTCATTGTGTTCTTCATGATTTTCTCCTCCGTTTCTGTTCTCTTGGAACTGATGTCAGTATAGCAAACCGCCGCCGGGGCCGCCATCGATCTTCCTTACATTTTCCCGCCGTATCTTACAATGCTGTAAGATTCGGCCCAGAGCGGGTAATTTCCGAAAAACCGCAAAAGCTACCTTCACGAAAGGAAGGTTGCTGACTATGACCAAACCCACCAAGCCCACCGAACCGGAAAACGATACACAGAAGGAGGCCGTCCAGTCCATCCTGGACTTCGGCTCCGCCATGACGGCCACGCCCCATGGAAATCTCTACTGCCTCACCATCATCGGCCAAATTGAGGGCCACATGGCCGCCGACGACCGGGCCAAAACCACCAAGTACGAGCACGTCCTCCCCCTCCTCGCCAAGCTGGAGGAGTCCAGCGAAATCGCGGGGGTCCTCTTCCTCCTCAACACCGTGGGCGGAGACGTGGAGGCGGGCCTTGCCATCGCGGAGCTCATCGCCGGCATGACCAAGCCCACCGTCTCCATCGTCCTGGGGGGCAGCCACTCCATCGGCGTGCCCCTGGCGGTGGCCGCAAGGCGGAGCTTCGCCGTGCCCTCCGCCGCCATGACCATCCACCCCGTCCGCATGAGCGGCACCGTCATCGCTGCCCCCCAGACCTACAGCTATTTCCAGCGGCTCCAGGACCGGATCGTGGCCTTCGTCGCCGGGCACAGCCATATCTCCGCCGGGGACTTCCAGGACCTGATGCTGAAAAAGGACGACATGGCCGCGGACGTTGGAAGCGTCGTCTACGGCGAGGAGGCGGTGCGCCTGGGCCTTATCGACGAAATCGGCGGCCTCTCCGACGGGCTCCAATGGCTCTATGGGGAGATTGACGAAGGAAAGAAAAAGCGGAAGAAGAAATAAGCCCTCCCCCCCTAGGCATGGCATTCCCGGAAACACGGGCCGCCCCCCTGGGCGGCCCGTGTCCCCCTCTATCAATCGAACACCGCGCAGGGGCGGGTCTGCGTGTCCGCCCTTCCCCCGCTCCGCGCCGGTTTCCAACCGCGCGGAAATTTTATTGTTCTTTTAGTAAAATATACTTGACAAATAGTCGGGTTAGCTATATACTGGCCTTACCAACACGGAATAAGGAGGAGCTTTATGAATCGCTTTCAGAAAGCATATAGCCAAGGAGCCATTGACGTCATGGAAATTTGGGTAGACACGGAAACCGGCGTCCACTACGTATTCCACCGCAACGGCAACGCGGCGGGCTTCACGCCTCTGCTGGGCCCCGACGGCAAGCCGGTTGTCACCCGCGAATGACCCGAAGGGGAGAAAGGAGGGACTTTTATGGATCTCCACCATGCCGGAGTTTTCGTTGGCCTTGCGGCGGGCCTCCTCGCCGGTCTTGCTTTTATAATGTCCCTATTTAAGAAGAAGGTCCTGGACATGCACTTCGACGAGCGGCAGGAGCGGGCCCGGGGCAAGGCCTTTCAATACGGCTTTTTCACCCTGCTCATCGCCGCCTATGCCTACGGCATCTCCGACGTGCTCCTGGGCCGGTGGTGCGACGTGCTGACGGGGGTAACCCTTTGCATCGCCCTGGCCCTCTGCGTCTTCGCCGTCACCTGCATTTTGAAGGACGCCTACCTCAGCCTCCGGGAGAAGCCCCGGACCGTCATGACCTTTTTCGCATTGCTGTCCGCCGTCAACCTGGGCCTTGGCGTCATGTACCACATTTCCCCCGGCCTGACGGAAAACGGCGTGCTGACCTTCCGGGCGGTGAATCCCATCATAGGGGCGGCGGTCCTGGTGATTCTCATTGTGTACATCGTCAACTATCTCCTCCGCCCCCGGGACGAGGAGGCGGAATGAAAAACCTCCGTATGAAAGCCGCCCGGGCCGCCCTGGATCTGAGCCAGCAGCAGCTGGCGGACGCGGTGGGGGTCTCCCGCCAGACCATCAACGCCATTGAAAAGGGGGACTACAATCCCACCATCAAGCTCTGCGCCGCCATCTGCCGCGCGCTGGGCAAGACCCTGGACGAGCTCTTTTGGGAAGAATAGGCAGGGAGGGGAGGGCCCGCGGGTCCTCCCTGCTTCTTACAAATAAGCGTTTGGGGAAACACTTTCACAGAGACTAAGCTAAACGATTACGTAAAATTTATGGAATTCTAACCTACCCAGCGGGGGAAGACTCTTGTATAATAGGAAACCACACGGACACATCCATATTTGGTTTTCGGATTCCCATGGGGGGAATCCACAGGAGGAATTTCATATGCTGAGAAAAACGAAAATTATCTGCACCCTGGGCCCCGCCGTGGACAGCGAGGACATGATTGTCGCCCTCATCAAGGGGGGCATGAACGGCGCCCGGTTCAACTTTTCCCACGGAAGCCACCCGGAGCACCTGGAGCGGCTGAACCGCCTGAAGGCCATCCGGGACCGGATGGGCAGCCCCGTGGCCACCATCCTGGACACCAAGGGCCCGGAAATCCGCATCAAGAGCTTTGAGAGCAAGACCGTGGAGCTCACCGCCGGGGAGGAATTCACCCTCACGGTGGAGGATGTGCCCGGCACCGCCCAGCGGGTTTCCGTCACCTATCCCAAGCTCCACGAGGAGGTGTCCCCCGGCCAGGAGATCCTGATTGACGACGGGCTGGTCGCCATCCGGGTCCAGGAAATTCGAGGCGGCGACATCGTGTGCCATGTGGAAAACGGCGGTACCCTCTCCGCCAACAAGTCCATCAACATCCCCGGGGCCCATATCCAGCTCCCCGCCCTGACGGAGAAGGACGTGGCCGACATCCGCTTCGGCGTGGAGAACGACTTTGACTTCATCGCCGCCTCCTTCGTCCGCCGGGCCGCCGACGTGGAGGCCGTCCGGGAGGTGCTGCGCCAGTGCGGCGGGGACAATGTGAAAATCATCGCGAAAATCGAGAACCAGGAGGGCATCGACAACCTGGACGGCATTCTGGAAGCCGCCGACGGGGTGATGGTTGCCCGGGGCGATTTGGGGGTGGAGATTCCCGCCGCCAAGGTTCCCGCCCTCCAGAAGCAGATGATCCGCAAGGGCCTCCAGGCGGGCAAGCCCGTCATTACCGCCACCCAAATGCTGGACTCCATGATGCGCAACCCCCGCCCCACCCGGGCGGAGGTCTCCGACGTGGCCAACGCCGTGTACGACGGCACCAGCTGCGTCATGCTCTCCGGGGAGACCGCCGGGGGCAAGTACCCCGTGGAGGCCCTGGCGGCCATGCTGGAGATCGTCACGGAGGCGGAGGCGTCCATCGACTACTGGAAGCGCTTCCAGAAGCAGCTGGTGGTTACCACCTCCAACAACATCAACGACGCCATCACCCACACCTGCTGCCTCACGGCCCGGGACCTGAACGCCACGGCCATCCTGGCGGCCAGCAGCTCCGGCCGGACGGCCCGGATGATCTGCCGCTTCCGCCCCGCCTGCCCGGTGGCGGCGCTGACCATGCAGGAAAAGACCCGGCGGCAGCTTTCCATCTGCTGGGGCGTGATTCCCTTCCTGACGGGGGAGGTCAACTCCACGGACCGGATTTTTTCCCTCTCCGCCGAGGTGGCGGTGAAGGAGGGGCTGGTCCAGCCCGGGGATACGGTGGTCATCACCGCCGGGGTGCCTCTGGGCAAGAGCGGGTCTACGAACCTCATCAAGGCGCAGGTGATTGAGGATAATACCCTGTAATACCGCTCTTCCAAGCGGGGGAGATTGTACTCGCCCTGACGGGCGGGGGAGATTGGATACCAGCGATGGCTGGTTCATTGCACCCCCCATTTTCTCTTTTCCTTCCAGAAGGAAAAGAGAAAACGGGCCGTGCACGGTCCAAAAGAGAAAAGGAAGTATGGAGCCCTCCGGCGATGCCGGAGGGCTCTTATTTTGGACTACTCTTCCTGTTCTCCCCGGTCTAGTTCCCTGAAATGCCGGTTCAGCAGCCAGCGCAGGTATCCCGCCGCCGTGCGCCCGGTTTCGCCTGCCATGCGGGAGAGACGTTCGTGTTCCTTCTGCGGGATGATGACGCAAATTCTCTTTTTGATTTTCTCGTTTCCCATTAAAATCACCTCGCCTCTATTCTAGATAGAATTTATCTAGAATGCAATAGATAAATTCTATCTAGGCTATCCTTGCTTATGAGGTGATTTAAATGAACACAAGAATACGGGACTTGCGGGAAGATCACGACCTGTCCCAGAGTGCGATTGCGCAAGCAATTGGCATTACGCAGCGAAAATACAGCTACTTAGAAACCGGGCGGCAGCCTTGGACAGACGAACTTTTGGTCCGTCTGGCAGAATTTTATCATACCAGTGTCGATTATTTGTTGGCGCAAACCGACAACCCGAAACCATATCCAAAGGGAACGCGCTTTAATATGCGCTGATATCCAGGCTCTCGTCGTCTTCCCCTTTCTCAATCCCCCGTATCTCCACAAAATATTTTAGATTCGGGTTAACCTCCACTTGGACCCGGTCTCCAATCCGCTTTCCCAAAAGCGCCTTCCCCACCGGGGACTCCTTGCTGACCAGGCCTTTCAGCGCGTCCTGCCGCAAGGTGGTGACAATCCGGACCTCCATTTCCTTCTTTGCCATCTCGTTGTAGATGGTCACCCGGTCGAACAGCCCCACCGCGTCCTCCGCGCCCCGGACCTCAATCACCTTCGCCGTGCGGATCATCCGCTCCAGATACCGGATGCGGCTGTCGTTCCGGTTCTTCGCCTGCTTGGCGCATTTGTACTCAAAGTTCTCACTCAGGTCCCCGAAGGCCCGGGCGGTCTGGACCTCCTCGATCAACTGGGGCCGCAGGACCCGGACCCGGTGGTCCAGCTCCTCTTTCATCTTTTTGATATCCACCGCCGTCAGCTCGTCATACACGGCGCATCCCTCCTTTTTTGTGCCGCTCCATCATAGCCCCTTCCGCCGCCGCTGTCAAGAAGGCCCCTTGACGGCGGCCCGGAGGGGTGCTATTCTATGTAAAGAACAACGCGGGAGGAGGCGCCGCCATGGACTTTGCCGGGCCGCTGGGCATCCGCCCCGGCGTCACCGCCGTTATCGGTGGAGGGGGGAAGACCACCCTCCTGCGGACCCTGGGAACGGAGCTGGCGGCAGACGGGGCCCGGGTTCTTCTCTGCACCACCACAAAAATTTTCCCCTTCGACGGCCTCCCAAACCTGACGGACCCCACGGAGGATTCCCTGGCACAGGCCCTGGAAACCCGCCGCCTGGTCTGCGCCGGAACTCCGGTACCGGGAACCGGGAAGCTTGCCGCCCCGGCCATTCCCATGGCCCGTTTGATGGAGCTGGCGGACTACGTGCTGGCGGAGGCCGACGGCGCGGCGGGCCGTCCCCTCAAGGCCCACGCCCCTCATGAGCCGGTGATTCCCCCGGAGGCAAACCAGACGGTTCTGGTGATCGGAGCCTCCGGCTTCGGCCGTCCCATCGCCGAGGCGGCACACCGCCCGGGTCTTTACGCCCGCCTGGCGGGTGTCCCGGAGAGCGCCCCCGCCTCGCCGGAGACGGAGGCGGCGGTGCTGCTGGCGGAGGGCCTCCACACCCGGGTCTTCATCAACCAGGCCGAGACGGCGGAAGCCCGGCGGCAGGCCGCCGCCCTGGCGGCGCGGCTGTCCGGCCCTGTCCTGGCGGGGTCCCTTATGAGAAAGGAGCGTTACCCATGCTAGTCGTGATTCGAGGCGCCGGGGACATCGCCACCGGCGTGGCCCTCCGCCTTTGGCGGGCGGGCATCCAGGTGGCCATGACCGACCTGGAAAAGCCCACCGCCATCCGCCGCACCGTGGCCTTCTCCCAGGCCATCGTCCACGGGGAGGCCGTGGTGGAGGGCGTGACCGCCCGCCGGGCGGAGTCCCCGGACCAGGCCCTGGAGCTGCTGAAAAGCGGCGTTATCCCCGTCCTGGCGGACCCGGAGGGGGCCTGCGTCCCGGTCCTGAAGCCCGCCGCCGTGGTGGACGCCATTCTGGCAAAGAAGAACCTGGGCACGAACATCACCGACGCGCCGGTGGTCGTCGGCGTGGGCCCCGGCTTCACGGCGGGAACGGACTGCCACGCCGTGGTGGAGACCATGCGGGGCCACACCCTGGGCCGGGCCCTCTATGAGGGCTCCGCCCTGCCCAACACCGGTATTCCCGGCCTCATCGGCGGCTTTGCCGGGGAGCGGGTCCTCCGGGCTCCGGCGGACGGGGTGTTTCACCAGCTTCTGGACATCGGCGCCCAGGTGAAGCTGGGGGATATCGCGGGGGAGGTAGGCGGCGTTCCCATGATCTGCACCCTGGACGGCGTCCTCCGGGGCATCCTGCCGGAGGGGACCCCAGTCCACAAGGGTATGAAGTCCGGGGACGTGGACCCCCGGTGTAAGATTGAACACTGCTACTGCGCCAGCGACAAGGCCCTGGCGGTAGGCGGCGGGGTGCTGGAAGCGGTGCTCTCCCTGTCCGATGCGTTGAAAAATATCTAATAATTACAAATTGTAATCAAATAAGGAGGCTGTTTATGGCTGAAAACGAGGTCAAGCTGACCAAGCTGGCCAAATGCGCCGGCTGCGGGGCCAAGGTGGGGGCCGGGACCCTGGCCCGGCTTTTGGAGGGCATCCGGGTCCATGAGGACCCAAACCTCCTGGTGGGCTTCGACCGGAGCGACGACGCGTCCGTCTATAAGCTCTCCCAGAACCTGGCCCTGGTGCAGACGGTGGACTTCTTCCCGCCCATCGCCGACGACCCCTATCTCTTCGGCCAGATCGCCGCCGCCAACGCCCTTTCCGACGTGTACGCCATGGGCGGCGAGCCCAAGCTGTGCCTGAACATCATGGCGGTGCCCAAGGACATGCCCCCCGAGGCGGTCCACGCGCTCCTCCGGGGGGGCTACGACAAGGTCTATGAGGCCGGGGCCCTCATCACCGGGGGCCACAGCATTCTGGACGACGAGCCCAAGTACGGCCTGGCCGTCACGGGCTTTGTCCATCCGGACCGGATGCTCACCAACTCCGGCGCAAAGCCGGGGGACGCGCTCCTTTTCACCAAGCCCATCGGCATGGGGGTCCTGACCACCGCCGCCAAGGCAGATTTGGCCCCGCCCCAGGCCATGGAGCGGGCCCACAAGCTGATGACCACCCTGAACAAGGCGGCCCGGGACGTCATGGTCCAATACCGCGTCCACGCCTGCACCGACGTGACGGGCTTCGGCCTCCTGGGCCACGGCCTGGAGATGGCCCAGGGCAGCGGCGTGGAGCTGGAGATCGACGTGGGGGCCGTGGACTTCATCCCCGAGGCGGCGGAGCTGGCAAGGATGGGGATTCTCCCCGAGGGCATGTACCGCAACCGCTCCTTCGCCGGGGACTCCGTGGACCCCGGAACGGCGGAGCTCTGGCAGCAGGATCTGCTCTATGACCCCCAGACCTCCGGCGGGCTTCTCATGGCCGTGGACCCGGAGGACGCGGAGGCCCTGTATGAGGCCTTGAGGCCCGCCGTCCCCAGCGCCCAGCGGATTGGGACCGTCCGGGAATATCAGGGCGGACGGCGGATCTTCTTGAAATAAAAAAAGCGGACGGCTGGGCCGTCCGCTTTTTGTCATTCCATCGCTGTCACCACGCCGATAAAGGCGGGGAGGCTCGTTTCCGTGTCCACCAGCATGTACAGGAAGGGCCGCTCCAGATACACCTCCGGCACGTTTCCCAGCGCGGTGCCTCCAGAATCTGCCAGCACCGCCGTGGCGGCCCCGGCCTGGGTGCCTTTTTCATCCACGGAGATATAGGTCTTGTGGAGCACCCGGCTGATGAACAGCGGCCCCATTTCGGAGACTCCCAGACCGGACAGGTCCGCCCGGCCCATGTCAAAGGCGTCCGTCATGCCCAGGGACTTCAAAGCGTCGTTCAGCTCCACCCCGTACGCGCTCTTGAATTTTGGGATGGCGGCGTAGACCAGGGTCTCCTCCGCGCCCGCCAGCACCTGGCGGAGCCGCGCCCCCGTCAGGGAGTTCAGGTAGTCCTCCAGGGCCGTGCCCTCGTCCGGCAGCAGGGCGGCGAAGGCCCAGCGCCCGCCCTTGTAGAATTTCAGGAAGCCCTGGGCCCCCTCGTCCTTCAGATAATACCCCTCAGAGGAGTACATCAGCGCCGCGGGCTGCTCCGCGCCGTCCTCCTTGGTGAAAATTGCGTCCTCCCGGACATCGATATCCTCATAGATTTCCTCCCACTCCGCCTCCAGGGCCAGGGCGTTCACCAGGACCAGCACGGTCGTGTCCCCCAGCTCGTCCAGGATTTCCGGAATCATGCCGCGGGTGTTCTTCTCCACCCAGCTGTTGATGTCCCGGACGGCGGCGGCGTCGAATGGGGAGGCGAAGACCTCCGCCCCGTACCACTTCGCGGCGGTATCCAAAAAGTTCGGATCGGCCTCAAAGCTCCCGTCGTCCCGGACCCAGACGGAGTTTGCCAGCTCCACCCGGCAGTCCTTTTCCCTGGGCAGATCCGCCGCCCAGGCAGCCAAAAGCCCGTTCAGCTCCTCCACGGGCAGGCCCAGGACGGCCTCCATCTGCTCCAGCGTCCCGCCCCGTGCTCCATTGGCGGTCATCCCCAGGGCGCAGAGCACCGACAGGGGGGACGTCAGGGCGTTCTCCCCCTTCCAGGTCTCCCTCAGCAGCTCCAGGGAGAACTCCGACAGGGCGGCGGCGTCCTCTTCCTTCAACTCCGCCCCCACCGGGGCGGGCCGAACCTGCCCCGTCAGGCTCCTGGTTCCCCCGCCGCATCCGGCGAGGCACAGCAGGGCCAGCAGCAGGGCGGATACCTTTTTCAGCGTCTTCATTGGGCGGTCCTCCTTTTCATCCTTTGCCTGTATAGACGGCAAATAAGGAAGAAAGGTTTCGCCGCTCCAAAATTTTTAGTACCAGGCCACCACCCGCACGGCGCAGGTGGCCATGGTGCCGGAGGGCGTGGAGGCGATGATGAGGGCCGTGCCCGGCTGAATGGCGGTGACCACGCCGTTCTGGTCCACCACGGCGGTCCGGGGCTCGGAGGAGGACCAGGAGATCCGCTGCTCCATCATGTTGTTGACGGGATAGACCATGGCGGTGAGCCGGTCGGCCTGCCCCGGGGCCAGCAGCATGGAAGTCCGGTCCAGGTAGACCCGGTAGGACTCCTGCTCCATCAGCGTGGTCCCCCGGCGCAGGGCGGGCTCCACCATCCGGGAGACGATAACCGCCGCCGTGCTCCGGGTAACCAGGCCGTTGGGATGGAAGGTGCCGTGAATGTCCCCGCCCACCAGGACGCCCGCCCGGTAGAGCCGGTAGATGCCCTTGGCGCCGGGGTCGGTCATGGGCACGTCGGGGATGGTGCCGTCCATGACGATGTTGATGCCCTTCAGCGCCTCGGAGGGCAGGGCGTTGGCCATGATGGCGGCAAAGCTCCGCCGGGTGGCGGGGGCGGTGTAGTCGTCGTATTGGTCGGCGGCGACGATGCCGGTGTTCAGTGCGTACTGAAGCCCGCTCATCCCCTCCGGCATGGACCAGCCGTTATAGGTCCGGTGGAGCAGCACCGCCAGGGACACCACCTCGCCCAGGGTGACCTGGCTCCGGGGGCCGAAGCGCCGCCCGCCCTCCGTCAGGCCCCGCTCGTAGAGGGTGCGGACGCCCTCTTCATACCAGGCCCCGGCGGGCACGTCGGGGAAGACCCCGGGGTAATAGTCCCGGATCTGCCGGAAGTTGTTCAGGCCCAGGGCCATTCCGGTCCACAGGTTCGAGGAAACGGCGGTCCGCCCGTCCCAGGGCCCGTAAGCCATGGCCGCGGGCGCGCTCAGGCTCAGGCACAGCAGCGCCGCCAGGGATGTTGCGATGATCTTTTTCATAGGAAGCCCTCCTCCGCATTGCGCGGCTTATCCGGTGGATTCTTTATAAAATAAGAATAAGCCTCCCGCCGCCTCCCGTCAAGGGGTTTTAGTAAAATTGAAGAAAGTTGGAAGAAAAAGGGGAGGGCGCAAACCGTAAGAAATTTGTAAGAAAGCTGTCAAGCCGTTCGTAAGATTTGCCTGGTATGCTGGAGGCATTTCAACAAGGAGATGATGCATCATGAAAAACCGCAAACTTTTGCGCCCCGCCCTCTGCCTTTTGCTGGCCCTGCTGGCGGGCTGCGGGCCGTCCCGGGAGGAACCCATGGAGCCGGAGGCGGAAAGCCGGGCCCTTTTGTCCTCCGGCGATCTCCGGGGGGCGGACCTCCGGGAGCTGGATCTGACGGGCCTGGAGGAGGCGGCGTACCGCTGGGATTTTGACACCCGGACCCTGTGGCCGGAGGAGCTGCCGGAGGGTTTTGACCCGGCGCGGCTTTTGGAGCTGGGGAAGGACCCCGGCCTGGGCCTCCGGGCCCTCCATGGGCGGGGAATCACCGGCAGGGGCGTGGGGATTGCCATCATAGACCAGGCCCTGCCGGCGGACCATCAGGAGTACGGGGACCGCCTCCGGTTCTATCAGGAATATCACACCGCCGCCCAGGGCCCCGCCTCCGCCCACGGCCCCGCCGTGGCCTCCATCGCCCTGGGGAAGACGGTGGGCGTGGCCCCGGAGGCCCTGCTGTACTTCCTGGCCGACGATTTGGGAACCGGGGAGGGCGCGGCGTTTTCCCGGGACCTGAGCTGGTACGCCGAGGACGTAGACCGCCTCACGGCCCTGAATGAAACCCTGCCGGAGGGCAAGCGCATCCGGGTGATTTCCATGTCCGTGGGCTGGATGCCGGGGGACCCGGGGGCGGAAGCCCTGGAGGCCGCCATCGCCCGGGCCCGGGCGGCGGGCATCGCCGTGGTCTGCGTCAACAGCCGGGACCCCCTGCTGGAGCCCTGGATGGGCATGGGGCGGCGGCCCTATGGGGACCCCAACCGCCTGGAGGACTGCCTCCCCGGGGCCTTCTGGGAGGAGAGCCTTTACAGCGGGGAATACCGGGGGACGGACGGGTCCCTTCTCCTGGTTCCCATGGATGGCCGCACCGCCGCCGCCCCGGCGGGCGGGGCGGAGTACGCCTATTTCGCCGGGGGCGGCATGAGCTGGGCGGTTCCTTATGTGGCGGGGCTCTACGCCCTGGCCTGTCAGGTGAAGCCCGAGGTGACGTTCGAGGAATTCCTCGCCGCCGCCCGGTCCACCGCCCGGCCCGTTTCCGTTTGGAGGGACGGGGTGGAATATCCCTATGGGAAGGCGGTGGACCCGGCGGCCCTGCTGGAGGCTCTGGGGGCATGAGAAAAGCGGACGGCTAAGGCCGTCCGCTTGTTTGGTTTCTTTTATGCCGTTACGCAATCCTCGCCAGCCACTTTAGGTCATAGGGCTCGAAGACCACCTTTTCATAAGCCTCCACGTCCAGCGGGGTCCCGTCCCAATCGCCGTGGATGTCCCCGTTCTGCTTAATCAGGATGTCGTAGAGGATGTCGTAGGTCACGCCGTCCGCCGGGTCCGTCTCCACAATGGTGGAATAGGGCAGGGTCTTGTGGTAGGTCAGCTCCAGCCCGTGGTAATCGAAGTGGAATCCGCAGCGCATCCGGCAGCCGTCCAGCCCGGTGTACCGGGCGATTTTTTTCAGGTCCTGGAGGATTTTGTCCCCCTCTTCCTCATAGAGGTTCTCCGGCGTGGTGGCGGTGTAATCGAACCGGAACTGAATGGAGGCCCCGGGGACCTTCTTAAAGCGGTCCAGATAGGGGATCAGATTCTCAGCGGGGTAGTCCTTATACAGCACGCAGTTCACCCGGAAGGGCACGGGGAGCCGGGCAAGCAAACCGTCGTTGGACTCCACCACGTATTTCTGCATGTGCCGGGAGACGTTGATGCAGGTGATTTTATGCTTGTTCCGCTCCGTGAAGGCCAGAATATCCTCCTCCGTCTGGAACTCGGACACAGGCAGTGTGGTGTTGATATAGACCTTGTGGGTGGTGGGAATCTCGTCCAGCATGGACTGGAGAACCTGGAGGTCGGCGAAGGGCTCGCCGCCGGTGAAGACAAAATCGCAGTAAGGCGTAATGGCGTCCATCCGGCGGATGCTGGCGCGGATTTTCTCGGCGGAGAAGCCGGTCAGGTCCGCGTATTCGCCTTTATTGATGCAGAAGGGGCAGTGGTTCTTGCAGTCGTAAGGGACGAATACCGTCACCGTCGCGCCGCCCTCCCGCGTCTTGTAGGGATGCTTCATAACGTCGTCTCGCCTTTCCGTTTATAGTGATGACGGTACGGCCGGGGCCGTACACAAACCCTTATTTTAAAGGATTTTTCCCGGAAGGTCAAGAGCTATTCGGAAATTCTCTGTTGAAAAAATCGAAAGGTTTAATGGGGCGGCCTTTCCGCAGAAGGGCGGTCCCGGAGGAATGGCCTGACCAGGGGGGCAGGCCACACAAAGAAGCAGGAAAGGACCTCCGCCTGGGCGGAGGTCCTTTTGATGCGGTTGAAAGCCGGGGATCAGCCCTTCACCAAAGAGGCGATCTCGTCGGCGAAGTTCTCCTGCTTTTTCTCGATGCCCTCGCCCTTCTCGAACCGCACGGCGGTCTTGAAGGTGATGGCGCCGCCCAGCTCCTTGGCCGCGTGGGCGATATAGGCCTCCACAGACCCCTCGAACACGTCGGCGCGGACGGAATCCTGCTGGAGCAGGCAGTTCTCGGAATAGAACTTGTTCAGCTTGCCCATGACGATCTTCTCCCGGACCTGCTCGGGCTTGCCCGCCATTTTCGGGTCGTTCTCCATCTGGGCCAGCATGACCTTCTTCTCCTCGTCCAGCACGTCCTGGGTCACCTGGGACTTGTCCCAGAAGCGGGGGTTCAGGGCGGCGATCTGCATGGCGATGTTCTTGCCCAGCTCCGCCACCTGTTCGGCGGGAAGGCCGGTCTCCAGGTTCACCAGCACGCCGATCTTGCCGCCGGCGTGGACGTAGGGCACGGACACGCCCTCGGCGTACCGGGCGAAGCGGCGGACCTTGATGTTCTCGCCGATGACCAGCACCATCTCCTGCTGCTGCTGGGTGACGGTGAGGTCCGTTCCGTTATACTTGCACTCCATCAGGGCGTCCAGGTCGGCGGGGTTCTCCTTGGCCGCGGTGGCGGCCACGCCCTTGACGAAGTCCACGAATTTCTCGTTTTTGCCCACGAAGTCGGTTTCGGCGTTCACCTCCACCACTACGCCCACGCCGTCGATGACGGCGGCATAGGCCATGCCCTCGGCGGCCACGCGGCCCGCCTTCTTCACGGAGGCGGCCATGCCTTTTTCCCGCAGCCACTCCACGGCCTTGTCCATGTCGCCGTCGGTGGCCACCAGGGCCTTTTTGCAGTCCATCATGCCTACGCCGGTCATCTCGCGCAGGTTCTTTACATCAGTCGCGCTGAAAGCCATAATTGCGTTCCTCCAAATTTATTGTATCGCCGTATCTCACTCGGCGGCGGCAGGGGCGGCTTCCTCGGTCTGCTCGCCCTGGCGGCCCTCCAGCACGGCGTTGGCCATGATGGAGGAGATCAGCTTGATGGCCCGGATGGCGTCGTCGTTTCCGGGGATCACATAGTCGATTTCGTCGGGGTCGCAGTTGGTATCGGCGATGGCCACCACGGGAATGCCCAGCTTGTGGGCCTCGGCAATGGCGTTGCGCTCCTTCCGGGTGTCCACGATGAAGAGGGCGCCGGGGAGTTTCTTCATTTCCTTCACGCCGCCGAGGTATTTCTCCAGCTTCGCGATCTCGCCCAGGTGCTTCATGACTTCCTTCTTGGGCAGCATGTCGAAGGTTCCGTCCTCCTGCATGGCCTTGAGCTGGTTCAGCCGGTCCACACGGGTGCGCATGGTCTTGAAGTTGGTCATCATGCCGCCCAGCCACCGGGCGTTAACGTAGTACTGGCCGCAGCGGCCCGCCTCCTCCCGGATGGCGTCCTGGGCCTGCTTCTTGGTGCCCACGAACAGCAGGGACTGGCCGTTTTCAGAGAGCTGGCGGACGAAGTTGTACGCCTCTTCCAGCTTGCGGACGGTCTTCTGGAGGTCGACAATATAGATGCCGTTGCGCTCCGTGTAGATATAGGGGGCCATCTTGGGGTTCCACCGGCGGGTCTGGTGGCCGAAGTGGACGCCCGCCTCAAGCAGGGCCTTCATGGATACGACGCTGGAATTTGCCATGGTGTTTGTTCCTCCAAATCAAGTTTAGTTTTTACCTCCGGCGGCTTCATCCCCCCCGCCAACCCAGGGCCTTGAGGCACCGGGCACCGGCGGAAAGTCGGCGTGCCGTGCGGAATGCTGAAATATCATATCACAGCCGGTTTTCCAATGCAAGGGGATTTTAACAAATCTCCGGGTTTTTTTCGGGAAAACTTCCCCTGTCCCCGCTTAAAGATTGACATTTCCCCTCCGGGGAAGCATAATGGGGATATGATATGAGAGGGGACGCCGCCGCGTCCCGTGAAAGGAGCCTTTTTCCAATGGACACCATCTATATCACCGGGCACCGGAACCCGGATACGGATTCCATCGTCTCCGCCATGGCCTACGCCGCCCTTCAAAACGCCCTGGGCAACCGGCAGTATCAGGCCGCCCGGCTGGGCCAAATCAGCGACGAGACGCAAATCGTCCTGGACCGCTTCGGCTTCCAGCCCCCCAGGCTCATCGACAACGTCCGCACCCAGGTCCGGGACCTGGACTACGACACGCCGCCCACCCTCTCCGCCGCCGCCACCGTCAGCCGGGGCTGGCAGGCCATGCAGGGGGGGAACCTCTCCATCCTCCCCGTGGCCAACGAAGACGGGACCCTTTACGGCACCCTCTCCGCCGGGGACGTGGCCAACTACGACATCACCACCGTCCGCAACCCCCGGGTGGAGGACATCCCCGTCTTCAACCTCATCTCCGTGCTGGAGGGAAAGCTCCTCCACGAGAGCGAGGACGCGCCGGACCTGGTTTCCGGGGAGGTGACCATCGCCCTGCCCGCCAGCCGGGAGAATCTGCTCTTCTCCAGCCCGGACAGCGTGGTCATCTGCGGCGACCAGCCGGACATGGTCCAGCGGGCCCTGGACCTTCAGGTGAACTGCGTCATCATCTGCCAGGGCGAGGCGCCCCAGGAGCTTTTAGAGCGGGCGGGGAAGACCTGCGTCATCT
Organism: Oscillospiraceae bacterium; assembly: GCA_910574635.1. Lineage (GTDB taxonomy): Bacteria > Bacillota > Clostridia > Oscillospirales > Oscillospiraceae > Oscillibacter. Next base: position 146,728 of record CAJTCG010000001.1, read on the forward strand.
CCACCCCCATCGACGCCTACCAGGCCCTGCGGCTCATCTTCCACGCCCTGCCCATCGCCCGGGTGTGCAAGAATAAGGATCTCGTCTGCTTCCACCTGGACGACTATATCGACGACGTGCAGGACGCCGTGCTGGAAAGCCGCTTCCGGGCCTATCCCATTTTGGACGAGGAGGAGAAGGTCGTCGGGATGCTGTCCCGCTATCACCTCCTCCGCCCCCGGCGCAAGCGGGTGGTGCTGGTGGACCACAACGAAAAGTCCCAGTCCGTCACGGGGCTGGACCAGGCGGACATTCTGGAGATCATCGACCACCACCGCCTGGCGGACATCGAGACGAAAAACCCCATCCACGTCCGAAACGAGGCGGTGGGCAGCACCAACACCATCATCGCGGAAATGTACCAGGAGAAGGGCCTGATGCCCACGGCGAAAATGGCGGGGCTCATGGCGGCGGCCATTGTGTCGGACACGGTGATGTTCAAGTCCCCCACCTGCACCCAGCGGGACATCGACATCGCCAACCGCATGGCCCGCATCGCAAGCGTCAGGCTGGAGGACCTGGGGCAGGCGATTTTCTCCGCCGCCTGCGGGGACGACAAGACCGCCGAGGCCATGCTGAAAACGGACTACAAGGAGTTCCACATCGCCGGGCACAACCTGGCGGTGAGCCAGATTACCACCATGGACTCCGACCGGCTTTTGAAGCGGCTGGGCGAGTTTTTGGCCGTCATGGCGGAAACTCGGGAGAAGCGGGGGCTCCAGAGCGTGGTGCTGATGATTACCGACGTGCTGCTGGAGGGGACGCAGCTGCTTTTCGTCGGCGACGAGGATACTATCCGCCAGGCGTTCGGGATCAAGGGGGAGGAGAATTACGCTTTCCTGCCCAAGATCATGTCCCGAAAGAAGCAAGTGATTCCCATGCTGTCCGCATTGTGGGGGTGATTCCCCTGCCAGGGAAGGGGCCTGTACTCGCCCTTCGGGCGGGGCGGATTGGATACCAGCGATGGCTGGTTCATTGCACCCCCCCATGTCGTCGGAAGAAACTCCGCCCACTCCGTCCCCGCCTAACGGCGAGGACTGCGCTCTGCTCCGTTCCTTCCTCCTCTCCCCACGCGGCAGGCCGCGCGGGGGCCCCGGTTTTTCTTCCAGAAGAAAAAGAGAAAACGGGCCGTGCACGGTCCAAAAGAGAAAAAGAAGTATCGCCCCTGCGGGGGGACGGGGGACGCGCAAGAGGTGCTTCCTCCGGGTACGCATGTCTCCTGCCCGCGGCGTGGTGCAAGCGGGAGTTTTGGAGATGGACGAATGGACCAGCTTCTCTTTCCGCTGCCGCTCACCTGGCGCTTGCGCAAGGCTCCTGCCGGTTATTGCGCTAGAAGCTCCGCCATTAATTGCGCGCCGAAACGGACGCCGTCATAAAAGGCTTCCTCTGATTGACGGTCCGCAAGAACGCGGATGCCTGCCTTTAGCTTTTCCGCTGTCTCTTCATCTACCGCGCGGAGTTGAGCGGCAACATGCCGCTCCTCCGGTGTTTGAGGAGAATCAATGTTACAGAGTGTCTGATAAGAAAGCGGATCATCGTGATATATTTGAGCTAAGATATTCGTCATAAGAACATCTCCCTAAAAAAGTATTGCGCTCGTTATGTGCCCATGGTATCATACTCGCAGTGATAAGTCAAGAGGTCATATGGAAACTAAGAAGATTTTCTGTGCGCGGCTTCGTGAGCTGCGGAACAGCCGGTCTGTCAGCCAGATGCAGCTTGCCAACGCGTTGGGGCTGACGCAAAATTCAATCGCTATGATGGAACGAGGATACCGGGGGACCACGATTGAAAAGGTGGTCCTGCTGGCGAAGTATTTTCACGTATCGGCGGACTATCTGCTGGGCATTACCGACGACCCCACATGGCGGGGTGCGGAGGAAAAGGCAGACTAATCGAAGGCAAAAAATGGCCCGAAGGGCCCATACTTCTTTTTCTCTTTTGGACCGTGCACGGCCCGTTTTCTCTTTTTCTTCTGGAAGAAAAAGAGAAAATGGGGGGTGCAATGCACCAGCCATCGCTGGTATCCAATCCGCCCCGCCCGTCAGGGCGAGTAAAATCCCCCCCTTTCAGGGGGAAAAGTAAGGAGGCCCCGCCATGCCGCAGGCACCCGACTTCACCACCCTCTTTGACGACGACATCAACCTCCGGGGCCTCTTCGACATCTTAAGCCCTGAGAACAACCTGGTCCTCGCCGACGACATGATGCTCTCCGACGCCAAGGGCGTCATCCTCCGGGTCAGCGAGAGCTATGAGAAGAACTTCGGCTTCGTCCACAACTCCATCGTGGGCCGCTCCGCCTTCGATTTGGAGGCCGACGGCACCTTCTCCCCCTGCGTCACCGCCGAGGTCATCCGCCAGCGGCGGAAAATCACCGCCACCCAGACCATCAACCACGCCCACAAAAACGTCATGACCGTGGGCATCCCCCTCTTCGACCGCGCCGGCGATCTGAAATTCGCCGTCTGCTTCAACACCGTCTCCATGGAGCAGATCAACGCCATCCAGCGGAACTACCGCCACCTCCAGGACTCCCTCCAGCAGTACTCCCAGGAGATTGCCGAGCTCCGCACCCGGGCCACCTCCACCAGCCTCATTTTTAAAAGCGCCTCCATGCAGCGGCTCTGGACGCTGATGCAGAACACGGCCAACACGAAAGCCAACATCTTAATTACCGGGGAAACCGGCGTAGGGAAGAGCGCCGTGGCCAAGGCCATCCACGCCATGAGCAGCCGGGCCGACGGGCCCTTCATCGAGGTCAACTGCGCCGTGCTCCACGAAAATCTTATCGAGTCGGAGCTCTTCGGCTATGAGAAGGGGGCCTTCACCGGGGCCGCCAGCGGCGGCAAAATCGGCAAAATCGAGCTGGCGCAAAACGGCACCCTCTTCTTAGACGAAATCGGCGAGCTGCCCCCCCACATCCAGTCCAAGCTCCTTCAGCTCATTCAGGAAAAAACCATTGAGCGCCTTTCCGGCAACAAGCGCATCGAGCTGGACTTCCGCCTTTTGGTTGCCACCAACCGCAACCTGGAGGAGGCGGTCCAGCGGGGCCTTTTCCGCTCCGACCTCTTCTACCGGCTCAACGTCATCCGCATCCACATCCCGCCCCTGCGGCAGCGGCGGGAGGACATCCTCCCCCTGGCCCACCAGTTCCTGGCCCGGTTCTGCGGGGAGTACGGCAAGGCCCTCACCTTCAGCCCCCGGCTTTTGACCTTCCTGGAGCGCTGCGACTGGCCCGGCAACGTCCGCCAGCTGGAAAACCTGGTGGAGCGCCTGGTCATCACCGTTCAGGACCCCATCATCGACCTGGGGCACCTGCCCCCGGAGTACGACGCCGGGTCCGCCGCCCCGGCCCCCTCCCGGGAGGGCACCCTGACGGAGCGGATGGACGCCTACGAGGGGCAGATCATCCGGGAGTCCTACCGCCGCTGGGGCACCACCGTGGCCGTGGCCAAGGAGCTGGGCATCTCCCAGGCCACGGCGGCCCGGAAGGTAGCCAAGTACGTAAAATAGGGGCCGGAAGGTCCCGGAGGAACGGCCTGACCCGGGGTCAGGCCCCACAGGAGGAGCCCCATGAGCCTTGTCCAGCTGAAAACCGAATTGCGGCAGGAGCTGAAGCTGACTCCCCAGCTGATGCAGTCCATGGAGGTCCTTCAGATGACCTCCCAGGAGCTGCTGGAATACCTCTCCCGCCAGGCGGAGGAAAACCCCCTGCTGGACCAGTCCGACCCACCGGAGCGGGCCTATGAGGAGCTGCGCCGCCAGGCCGGGTGGATTGACGGCGGCGTCCGGGACCGGGCCACCTTCACCCATGAGGAGGGGGCCCCGGAGGCCGGGGCCATGGACAGCGCCCTGGAAAGCCTCGCCGCCTTCCTCCGGGACCAGATTCACCGCCTCCGGCTCCCCAAGCCCCTGACGGCCCTGTGCGAGTATCTGGCGGAGCTGGTGGACGGGGACGGATACCTGGCCCAGGAGGACCTGGAGGGCCTCACCGCCATGAAGATCCCCCAGGCCCTGACGGACCAGGCCCTGGACACCCTCCAGAGCCTGGACCCCCCGGGGGTGGGGGCCCGGTCCCTGTCCGAGTGCCTGCTGCTCCAGCTCAGCCGCCGGGACGGCGCGGACCCTGTGGCCATGGACGTTGCCGCCCGCTTCCTCCCGGAGCTGGGGCGGAAGCACTACGCCGCCATCGCCCAGAAGCTGGGGATTACGGTGGAGGCCGTGCGGCGGGCGGAGGCGGTTGTCGCCTCCCTGGAGCCCCATCCCGGCCGGGCCTTCCAGCCCGCTGAGCCCCCGGTCTACGTCCGGCCCGACGTGTTCGTCGCGGAGCTGGACGGGGAGCTCAAGGTCATTTTGAACGAGTACTACCTGCCCCGGGTGTCCGTCAACGACTACTATCTCCGGCTTTTGAAAAGCTCCGACGAGAAGGAGACTAAGGACTACCTCCGCCAGAAGCTCCGGCAGGCCAAATGGCTGCTGGACAGCCTGGATCGCCGGGGGAGCACCCTCCGCCGCTGCGCCGAGGCGGCGCTGGAAGCCCAGCGGCCCTTCTTCTCCGGGCAGACGGGGGACCTGGCCCCTATGACGCTTTCCTCCTTGGCGGAGGGTCTGGCCCTTCACCCCTCCACGGTCTCCCGGGCCGTCCGGGGGAAGTACCTCCAGTGCCGCCAGGGTACATACCCCCTCCGCTACTTTTTCAGCCTCCCCGTCAGCGGCGGTGTCTCCCGCCAGGCGGCGAAGCAGGCCCTGCTCTCCCTCGTCCGGGAGGAGGATGGTCAACGCCCCTACAGCGACCAGGACCTCTCCCGCCTGCTGGCGGACCGGGGGATTCTCCTGGCCCGGCGGACGGTGACCAAGTACCGCCTGGAGCTGGGCCTGGGGTCCTCGGCGGCCCGGAAAAAATAAGCAAAGAGTGCCCTGCCGGTTATGGCAGGGCACTCTTATTCCGCTTAGAATGGGGAAGGGGGCTTACTCGGCGGGCTCGGCCTTCTCGGCGGGCTCGGCCTTCTCCGCGGGGGCGGCGGCGTTGGCGGCACGGAACAGGAAGGTCACAATCTGGCCCCGGGTGCAGGTGTTGTCGGGGGAGAAGGTGGTCTCGCTGGTGCCGGAGGTGATCTTCTGGTCCACAGCCCAGGCCACGGCCCCGGCGTAATCCGCGTCCTTGTCCACGTCGGTGAAACTGAGCTCTGCCTCAACCTCGGGCTTTCCGGCCACGCCCCACATGAAGCCCACGGCCATCACGCGGGTGCAGGGGGCGGAGACGTCCTGGTCCTCGGCAATCAGCTTCTGCTCCACGGCCCACTTGGCGGCGCTGTCACGGTCGGACACGCCCTCGGCGGCGCCGGGCTTGCCGTTGGCGCGCCACAGGAAGGTGAGGATGTTGGAGATGGAGCAGGTGTTGCCGGGCCCAAAGGTGGTCTCGGTGGTGCCCAGGGTGATGCCCCCGGCCACGGCCCAGTCAATGGCGGCGGCAAAGGGGGAATCGGCGGCTACATCGGTAAACTTGGGAGCGGCCTCGTCTTTCTTCTCCTCGCCTTCCGCGGGAGCTTCGTCTTTCTTCTCTCCGTCTTCGGCGGGAGCTTCGTCCTTTTTCTCCCCGTCTTCGGCGGGAGCTTTGTCCTTTTTCTCCCCATCTTCGGCAGGAGCTTCGTCCTTCTTCTCCTCGCCTTCCGCGGGAGTTTCGTCCTTCTTCTCCTCGCCGGAAGACTCCGTGGGAGCGGTGGTGCCCGTCTTGTCTTCCTCGGCGGCGAAGGCGGGGACAGCCAGGCTCAGGCTCAGCGCCAGGGCCAGAGCCAGGGATAACAGCTTTTTCTTCATGTTGGTTCCTCCAAAAATTTTTTGACCCGGCGGACGGGAACGCTCTCGTCCGCAGCCGGCAGAATGAAACGTATTTTACTCCATCCTGCCGGAAAATGCAAGAGGATTTGTCACATTCTGCAAAAAGAACGGGAACTTTTCCACAGCCATGCCTGCCTTCAATTTGGGAGGCCGGCGTCAGAATTTGTCATTTTTAGCTTCCCTGCCGGAGAAAAACAAACGCTTGCGCTGTGTGCTTTTACGACAACTCCGCCGTTTTTAGCGAAGCTTTCCGGTGAAAAGCCCCCGCGCCTTCCGGCGCGGGGGCTTTCGCGGGTCAGCCGGTTTTCGCGGAAAACCTCCGGCGGGGCGCGCCCGCCGGGGAGGGAGGAAAGGGGATGGCGGGGGGACCCGCCGTGTGTGTGGGACCTCCCCCTCCGGTTGGGCGTCCGCCGGAAACATAAAAGCGGCGCCGAGTCCCAAGAACTCAGCGCCGCCTAAGAGCATGCGAACGCACGGCCCATCGTTCCCCTTCCCGCAACCTTGCTATCCACCCTTGCAAAAGCGTGGAGGAATGGGTATAATAAGCCCGTGGCGCAGTTCAAACTGCTGTGCTGAGTGGTACGGACACTCGTACAGGGCTGTCGGGTGCCTCTTACACCCGGCGGCCTGCCGCATTCATGTTTCCAGTTCTTATTGTAACCCGGATTTCCTCAAATTGCAAGGGGGTTTCGGCAAAATCCCCAAAATGCCCCGCCCGTCCCAAGGGACAGGCGGGGCTCTCGTTTCCTTATTTCCGGTTTCACCCCCGCCGGGAATACAGCCGGGCAAGCCCCCCTTCGGAGGTCTCCCGGTAGCTCCGGTTCAGGTGGATGCCGGTTTCGTACATGGTCTTGAGCACCATGTCATAGCTGATGCGCCGGGTCTCCGCCAGGAAGTAGGCCAGGTTCGCGGAATTGATGGCCCGCATGGCCGCCACGGCGTTGCGCTCGATGCAGGGAATCTGGACCAGGCCGCAGATGGGGTCGCAGGTAAGGCCCAGGTGGTGCTCCAGGGCCACCTCGGCGGCGTACTCGATGCGCTTGACGGAGTAGCCGAAGATCTGGCCCAGGGCGGCGGCGGCCATGGCGCAGGCCACGCCGATCTCCGCCTGACAGCCGCACTCCGCCCCGGAGACGGAGGCGTTGCGCTTCGCCAGGGCGCCGAAGAGGCCCGCCACCCCCAGGGCGTGGGCCACATCCAAATCGCTGAGGCCCCGCTTGTCCTGGAAGTAGTACAGCACCGCCGGCAGCACGCCGCAGGACCCGCAGGTGGGGGCGGTGACAATGAGGCCGTTTCCGGCGTTCTGCTCCGACACGGCGTAGGCGTAGGAGCAAACCCGCTGGCACTCGATGATCTCCGGGTGCTTGTTCACCAGAATGTGGTCGTGGATGGACTTGGCCTTCCGCTCAATGCGCAGCCCCCCGGGCAGCTCCCCGGAGGCGGCCAGCCCCTCCTGAATGGAACGCTGCATGACGGACCAGATTTCCAGCAGGTCCTCCCAGATGCCCGCCCCCTCGTTCAGCTCCACGTAGTCCGTGAGGCTGATGTAGCGGAACTCGCAGAACTCCTTGATTTCGGCGAAGGAGTTTTCAAAATAGGTCTCCTGCTCCTGCCCCGGGGCGGGGCGGCCCTCCCATTCCAAATCCCCGCCGCCCACGCTGTAGACCCGCTGGGTGCATAGCTCCCGCCCGCCCCGGAGGGCGGTGAGGTCCAGGGTGTTGGGGTGCTGTTCCACCGTCTCCTGGGAGAAGACAATCTCCGCCGGAAGGGGGGCGAAGGTCTCCGTCAGGATGCGGTCCGTCCCGTGGCCCTTCCCCGTCTTGGAGAGGGAGCCGTACAGCACCGCCCGGTAGGCGTCCGCCTCCGGCGTCTCCTCCCGGAAGAGGGCGGCAGCCCGGGCGGGGCCCATGGTGTGGGAGCTGGAGGGCCCCCGGCCCGCCTTATAGATGTCACGAATCGATCGCATGGCTTTTCATACTCCTGTGCCCAGAGCTCCGCCCTCACGGGGCGAAGCCCTCCACGATGTCCACCAGCTCCTGGCCGATGCGCGTCTGCGCCTCCTTTGTCCCCGCGCCGATGTGGGGGGTGCAGGAGACCGCCGGGTGCTGGGCCAGGGCCCAGTTGGGGTCCTTCTCGCTCATCCACACGTCCAGCCCCGCCGCCCGGACCTTGCCGGACTCCAGAGCCTCCAGAAGGGCCCCCTCGTCCACGTTGCTGCCCCGGGAGACGTTGACAATCACCACGCCGTCCTTCATCTTTCCCAGGCTCTCCCGGTCCACCAGGGCCTTGTCCCCGCCGGGGGCGCAGAGGATGAGCACGTCGGAGCCCGCCAGCAGCTCGTCCATGGAGACAAATTTCATAGTCTCGCACTCGCAGCCCTCCGGACGGTGACGGTGGACGGTGGAGAGGACCTTCATCCCCAGGGCCTGGCACTTATCGCCCACCATCCGGCCGATGCGTCCATAGCCGATGATTCCGGCGGTTTTGCCGGAGAGCTCGAAGCCCTTGGAATAGGCCTTCTTCTCCCACTTGTTCTCCCGCATGGTGTGCCCGGCGACGGAGATGTTCCGGGCGCAGGAGAAGAGGAGGGCCAGGGCCAGCTCCGCCACGGCGTTGGAGGAGGCCCGGGGGGTGTTCCGCACGGCGATGCCCGCCGCCTCGGCATAGGGAATGGCGATGTTGTCCATGCCCACGCCCGCCCGGACGATGAGCCGGAGCCGCCCGCCCTTGGCGGCGTCAATCTGGGGCTCCTTGATTTTGGTGGCGGAGCGGATGATCACCGCGTCAAAGTCCCGCAGGGCGGGGCCCAGGGCGTCGGGCTCATAGAACTGCTCCACCACCTCGCAGCCGTCCGCCCGGAGCTTCGCCACGGCGGAGGCGTCCATACCGTCAGTGACCAATACGCGCTTTAGCATCATAATTGTACCCCTTTCGTATCCGGCACACCCCAGGGGTGCCAATGTCGGAAAACCCTCACGCCCATTGGGGGACAGGCGCGTCCGGCAGCCCGGAAGAGGGTCCAGGGGCACTCCCCTGGTTTTCCGCTCTTGGCGGAAAATAAATTTGAATCATTTTCCTGACGACATGCGCGTCAGGAAAATACCAAGACTCCAGCCGCCTTGGGCGGCGGCTCCAGTGACCGATGTCACTGGAGGGGGGAATCTAAAGGGGGGACGAAGTCCCCTCTTTAATTCAGTTGTGCTCCTGTTCGTACTTCTTGAGGAACTCCACCAGCGCCTCCACGCCCTCCTTGGGCATGGCGTTGTAGATGGAGGCCCGGAGGCCGCCCACGCTCTTGTGGCCCTTGAGGTTGTCAAAGCCCGCCGCCTTGGAAGCCGCCACCACGTCGGCGTCCTGGTCCTTCGTGGGGGTGACGAAGGGCACGTTCATGAGGGAGCGGTCCTCCTTCCGCACGGCCCCGGTGAAGAGCTTGGACTGGTCCAGGAAGTCATAGAGGATCTTCGCCTTTTCCTCGTTGCGTTTGTTCATCGCCTCCAGGCCGCCGTTATCCAGCAGATACTTGAAGACCTTTCCGCAGCAGTAGATGGCCCAGCAGTTGGGGGTGTTGTAGAGGGAGTCGTTGTCCGCGTGGGTCTTATAGCTCATATAGGTGGGGACAAATTTTGGAAGATCGTCCCGCAGCAGATCCTCCCGGATGATGACCACCGCCATGCCCGCCGGGCCCACGTTCTTCTGCACGCCGCCCCAGATGAGGCCGTACCGGCTCACGTCGCAGGGGCGGGAGAGGAACATGCTGGACTGGTCGGACACCAGGACCTTCCCCTTGGTGTCGGGGAGGCTGAAATAGGTGGTGCCGTTGATGGTTTCGTTTTCGCAGATATACACATAGTCCGCGTTCTCCGGAATGTCCAGATTGGAGCAGTCCGGGATATAGGAGAAGTTCTTGTCGGCGGAGGAGGCCACGATTTTGACCTCGCCGTATTTCTTTGCCTCGGCGATGGCCTTCTTGGACCATGCGCCGGTCTCCACATAGCATCCGACCCCGTTTTTCATCAGGTTCATGGCCACCATGGCGAACTGGACCGTGCCGCCGCCCTGGATGAAAAGGACCTTGTAGTTGTCGGGAATGCCCATGAGCTTGCGGAGGTCCGCCTCCGCCTCGTCCCGAATCTGCTGGAACACCTTGCTCCGGTGGCTCATCTCCATGACGCACATGCCGCTCCCGCGGTAGTTCATCATCTCGGCGGCGATCTCCTCCAGCACGATCTCCGGCATCATGGCGGGGCCGGCGGAGAAATTGTAGGTGCGGCCGTATTTCATAGCGCGTTCCTCCATTCAAAAATCCACAAATTCCGCCCCTTTCGGGGCCGCTTTCCTGTCCATAGTATACAGGATTTTTTTACCGGAATCAACCGTCTTCCCAAATTTTCTGTGAAAAGGTGAACCTTTCTTCCCGCCCCTCCGCTTGCATTATGGCCGGGGGCCCTGTATACTATAAGCATCGCGTTGCATGAGCGGAGGGAAACTATGACATTGGACGGCATCAAGCGGGACCTTCGGGCCCGGCGGGATCTGACGGCGCTCTACGCCCGGGCCCTTGGAAAGTGGCTGCTGCTGGCCGCGGCGGCGGGGATCTCCTGCGGCCTGGTGGGCACGGCGTTCCACATGGCCGTGGAGTATGTGACGGAGCTTCGGGGGGAGTATCCCCGGCTGCTGTACGGCCTGCCTCTGGCGGGCCTTGCCATTGTGGGGCTTTACAAGCTGCTGGGCACCGAGGGCCAGGGCACCAACGACATCTTTGACCAGGTCCACAAGGGGGGCAGCGTCTCCCTCCTGCTGGTCCCCGCCATCTTCCTGGGGACGGTGCTGACCCACCTCTGCGGCGGCTCCGCCGGGCGGGAGGGGGCGGCCCTTCAAATGGGGGGCTCCCTGGGCTATCGGGTGGGGCGGCTCTTCGGCTTTGACGAGCGGGACCTGCGCATCGCCACCACCACGGGCATGGCGGCCTTTTTCACCGCCCTCTTCGGAACGCCCCTGGCGGCGGCGGTGTTCTCCATCGCCGTGGTCAGCGTGGATTCCTTCTACCACGCCGCCTTTTTCCCCGCCCTTATCGGGGCCCTGGAGGCCTATGGCATCTCCCGGGCGCTGGGTGTGGCCCCCACCGCCTTCGCTGTGGCGGCTCCCGAGCCGGCGGCGGGCCTGCTGGTCCGGGCGGGAATCCTGGCAGCCCTGTGCGGGCTGCTGTCCGTGGTGTTCTGCGGGACCATCCGCCTGACGGAGCGGCAGCTCCACAAGCGGATTCCCAATCCCTGGCTCCGGGCCTTCGCCGGGGGCTGCGCCGTGATTCTTCTCACCTGGCTCTGCGACGCCACGGACTACAACGGCGCGGGGATGGAGGTCATCGCCGCCGCCGTGGAGCGGGGGACCGTCCGGCCGGAGGCGTTCTTGCTCAAAATCCTCTTCACCGCCGTCACCCTGGGAGCGGGCTTCAAGGGCGGGGAGGTGGTGCCCTCCTTCTTCGTGGGGGCGGCCTTCGGCTGCGCCATGGGGCCCGTGCTGGGGCTTCCGGCGGGCTTTGCCGCCGCGCTGGGCCTTGCGTCCGTGTTCTGCGGGGCCACCAACTGCCCCCTGGCCTCCATTGCCCTGGCCATCGAGCTCTTTGGAAGCGGGGGGCTTTTGTACTACGCGCTGGCCTGCTGCGTCAGCTATGTCCTCTCCGGCTACGGGGGGCTGTACTCCAGCCAGACGATTCTTCACTCCAAGCTGAAGGGGCGGTACATCAACGTACACACCAACGACGGGCCCGTGGAAACCGGCGTCCCGGCGGAAGCCAAGGAGGCTCTTTCATGATTTCCAAAATTTACCCCCCCCCGCGAAACCGGACGGTTGACCTGGTAAAAAGTTCCGCTATTTTTGGCGTCCTGCTGATCCACGCCAGCGCGGGCTGCCTCTCCGGCCCGGTTTCCGCCCCCTGGCTGTCCGGCCTGTTCTGGAATGCCCTGGCCCGTCCGGCGGTACCCCTGTTCCTTATGGCCAGCGGGGCCCTGCTCCTGCCGCCGGAGCGGGAGCTGCCCATAAAACGGCTCTACACCCGCAACATGGCCCGGCTTCTGGCGGCGCTGTTTTTCTGGGCGGCCTGCTATAAGCTGGTTTACCTGTGGCTGCTGGACAGCCTCACCCCCTGGGACCTGGAGGCGGCGGCGAAAAACCTCCTCCTCTTCCGGCATGAGGAGCATCTCTATTATCTCCACATCATGCTCCTGGTTTACGCCTTCCTGCCCGTCACCCGGCTCCTGGTCCGAAACGGGGACCGGCAGTCTTTGGAGTATGCCCTGGGGCTGTGGTTCCTCCTGGGCATTCTGTACCCCACGGTTCGGACCCTCTGGCCCTTTACGCTTCTGGGGGGCGTCCCGGTCCAGTGGCGGCTGAACCTGGCCTACTCCTCTATTGGATACACCCTGCTGGGGCATTATCTGACGGTTTACCGTCCCCGTCCCCGGCGGCCCCTCTGCCTCGCGGCCCTTCTGGCGGGCTTCCTCCTCACCTTCGGGGGGGCCTGGGCCGCCTCGGCGGCGGCGGGGAGGCTGGAGGAGCATTTTCTGGAGGGCACCGGGGCCGGGGTTTTTCTGGAGGCCCTGGGCTTCTGGGGCCTGTGTCAGAGGGCCTCTTTGCCGGAATGGGCGGGGCGGGCGGCGGCGCGCCTTTCAAACGCCTCCTTCTGCGTCTTTTTAACCCATGTGTTTTTCTTGCAGTTCTTCGCCCGCCACGGACTCCGGGCGGCGGAGGGCCCGCCGCTTTTCACCGTGCCCCTGGTCTCCCTCCTGGTCCTAATCTGCGGCTGGGGGGCCTACGCCCTGTTCTCCCGGGTCCCGGGGGTCCGGCGCTGGCTGATTTAAATACCCGCATAAAACGCGCCTCCCGCGGCATACTGTCGTCAACCGACATCTGCCACGGGAGGCGTTCTTTTCATGACTCAGATTCTGCAAGACACCGGCATGACGGTGCTGACCACCCTGCTGTCCATCCTGGCCCTGTTCCTCCTCACCAAGCTGATGGGGGCCAAGCAGGTGTCCCAAATGACCATGTTCGACTATGTGGTGGGCATCACCATCGGCTCCGCCGCCGCCGAGCTGGCCACCGAATTGGAAGAGCCCCACAAGCCCCTCACCGCCCTGATTGTCTACGGGCTGGTGGCCGTGAGCATCTCGGTCCTGTGCTGCAAGTCCCTGAAAATCCGCGCCGCTGTCACGGGACGGCCCGTGGTGCTGCTGGAGGACGGGGTGATTTACCGGGAGAACCTGAAAAAGGCCAAGCTGGACTTGAGCGAGTTTCTCACCTACTGCCGCATCGGCGGCTGGTTTGACCTAAGCCAGCTCCAGACCGCCGTCTTCGAGCACAACGGCACCGTCAGCTTCCTGCCCAAGGAGGCGGACCGCCCCGCCACCCCGGCGGATTTGAACAAGAATCCCTCCCAGTCCCAGGTCCAGACTCCCCTTATCATGGACGGGAAGCTGCTCTCCGGCAACCTCCGCCAGGCGGGGAAGGAGGACGAATGGGTCCGCCGCTGCCTCCTCCGCCAGGGCTACCGGAACGAGGGGGAGGTCTTCCTGGCCCTCTGGGGCGGGGGAGAGGATTTGACGGTGTTTCCTATGGAGCCCGGAAGAAAAAGGGAGGCCCCAGGCGCCGGGCACTAAGGCCGGAGAGGGAACCTCACTCACAAAATATCAATTTGGGGGAAATGGCCTGACCTGGGGGTCAGGCCCCACAGGGAAAGTGCATGCCCCTGGCCAGGCCACAGCATTTCAGGCCCATTGATGCTGGTATTTCTATAGGACAGGAATCCATCTTTGTGGGGCCTGGTCCCCAGACCAGGCCATTTCCTGATCTTCCCCCAGGCTCAATGGGCCAGAATGAATTCCTCCAGCTCCTCCGGGGTTTTCACCACAGCCACCGCTCCGGCCTCCTCCAGCTCCCCCGGCGGGGCATAGCCGAAGAACTCCACCCCGGCGCAGTCCACGCCGCAGGCCCGGGCCCCCAGCACGTCGAATTTCCGGTCCCCCACCATCAGCACCTGGGGGAGATCCCGCTCCGTCAGGCCCAGCTGCCGCATGGCCTCCCGGACCACGTCCTCTTTTTCCCAGTCCCCGTGGGGCGGGCTTCCCACCAGGGCGGAGAGGTGGGGCGTGAAGCCGAACCGGGCGCAGATGGAAACGCACAGGTTTTCCGGCTTGGAGGAGGCCAGGGCCAGCACATAGCCCCGCTCCTTCAAGCGGCCCATGACGGCTTCCATGCCCGGGGCCGCCCGGTTCTCATACTGGCCCACGGGCTCGTAAATCAGGCGGAAGCGCTCCACCGCCTCCGCCGCCTTCTCCGGGCTGTAGCCGCAAAAGCGCATAAAGGAATCCTGAAGGGGCGGGCCGATGAAGCGGAGCAGGGTTTCCTCCTCCGGCACCGGGCCGCCATAGCCCAGGATGGTCTCCCGGACACAGTGGACAATGCCCTCCCGGGAGTCCGTCAGGGTCCCGTCCAGGTCAAAGAGGATGGTACGGTACATATCAAGTCTCCTCACAAAATTTTGGAACGATGACGCCGTAGGCGTATGCGCCCAGCTCCACGGTCGGAATCTCCATCTTCCGGTATTCGGGCCACAGGGCCAAAAAGTCCTCCACCCCGCCCACGTTGGGCAGGCCATAGGGCGCGTGGCGGTAGTGCATGGGGATGATACAGACAGGGTCCAGAGCCTCGCAGACGGCCTTGGCCCCCGCCGCGTCGATGGTGTAGAAGCCGCCCACGGGAATCAGCACCGCGTCCAGGGGCCCGACGGCCTCGGCCTGCTCCGGCGAAAGCTGGTGGCCCAGGTCCCCCAGATGGGCGACGGTGAACCCGCCCGCCGAGAGGATGTGAATCGTGTTGCTTCCCCGGAGGGCCCCGCCCCGATCGTCGTGGAAGGTCTCCACGGTGCGGATCGTGAAGGGGCAGGGTTCGTCAAAGGGAACCACTTCCGCCTGGTCCGCGGCGTTGTGGTCAAAATGGCCGTGGCTGCACAGAATTTTGTGGACCCGGAGCTTCCGGTCCGCCAGGGAGGGGTAGCCCTCCACGCCGGTGTAGGGGTCCAGCAGGATGGTATAGCCGCCGTGCTCCACCAGGAAGCAGGCGTGGCCCAGCCAGGTGAGTTTCATATCAGCATCCTCCTTATGCGTATTTGAAAAAACCAAGGGAGCGGGCTTTGCCCGCTCCCTCAGTATACCAGACTTACGGCTGTTTGTCATCCGGGTTTTTCGGCTCGTCCTTCTTCTTCCGCTTGAAAAAGCCGTCCCGTTTCGCCTTGGGCTCCTGGAAGGGTCCCCCAAAGCGCTCCGCCCGCCGGGCCTGGGCCCGCTTGGATGCCTTCACCGCCGCCAGAACGATGAGGGCCAGGAGAACCATCCAGGTCCAGTTGTAGGCCAGGTACACGGCTACATCCTGGAGGAAGTCCCCAAAGCCGCGGAGCCCGTCCGTGAAGGCGTTCCCCAGGCGGCTTCCAAAGGTGGGCGGGGCCTCCTCCACCGTGGTGAGGCGCAGCACCTCCCGCAAGCGGACGTCGATGGTGGCGAAATCCACCAGGGAGTCATAATGCCGGAGGGACCCGGTAAGCTGCTCGATCTGGTATTCCGTCTCGCTGATGGCGTTTTCCAGGTCGATGATGTCCTCCATATTTTCCGCCTTGGAAAGCAGCGTCTGAAGCCGCTCCATCTTCGTCTTCTGGGTTTCCAGGCGGCTCTCCGTGTCGTAGTACCGCTCGCTGATGTTCTCGGCGTTCTGGTCCTGGCTGGTGACGTGGCTGATTTCCCCCACGGTCTTCAAAAAGCCCCGAAACTCCTTGGCGGGAACCCGGACGGTGTAGCTGGCGCTCCGGCTGCCGTCGCCGCGGCTGTCGGAGGAGGCGTATTCCAGATAGCCCCCCAGCCTGTCCACCAGCTCCTCCAGGGCGGCGGTACAGGCGTCGTAATCCTGAGTCTCCGCCTGGATGCTGGCGGTGTAGACCATCTTGGCGCTGGCCAGGCGGTCCTCCCGGGGCTCCTCTGTGGTCGCCTCCGGCTCGGCGGGGGCGTCAAAGCCGAACTCCCTTACCTCGGCCTTCCACTCGTCCCCGCTGCCGTCATAGGCCGTCTGGCTCTCGCTGTCGGCGGGGGCGCTGGAAGCGCTTCCCCCGCTGTAGCCCCCGCCTCCTCCGCAGGCGGTGAGGGTCAGGGCCGTCAGCAGGGCCGCCAGGAACAGGGCAAGTCCTCTTTTCATCCGTTCATCCTCCTTGTCCGCCCCGTCTTCCAAGCGGGGCTGTTACCTATATAGACGGATTTTCCAGGGGAAAGGTTCCGGGGATTTTTCCCCTATGAAAACAGGGCCCCGCCTTCGGAGCCCTGTTCGCCTCGTATCACGCCACCGCCGAGAAGGGGGTGCGCGCTTTCTGTTCTTCCTCGTTCTGCCGGGCCAGGTCCTGCTGCTGGGCGGCGTTATCCGTGTCCGCCTTGGTGACGGTGCGGGTGGTGCCGCCGGAGACGTAGGACTTGCCGCACTCCGGGCAGATTTCCGTGTGCATGGTCACGTTCTGGCTGACCACCTTCCGGCCCTCCCGGTCGGCCTTGGCCTGCTCCCGGTAGACGTGCTCCATCTCATGGCCCCGGACGGCGGAGGCCGCCTGCTCCGGCTTGATGTTGGTGGGCGTCTGGAAGGACACGCCCATGTCGTCGGACCCGTCCTGGTACTTCCGGCTCTCGCAGGTCTCGCACTCGCCCTCTTCCAGGGCCTCCTGGGCGCTCTCGGCCCCCTGGGCGCTCTTGCCGTCCAGAGCTTTTTCATCCTCCGCCTTGTCCTGTCCGGGAAGGACGGAGGCGTCCTCCTTCTCCTGTCCGGGGAGGCCGGGGATTCTGCCCTCCTCCGCATCCGGCGCGCCGCGGCTCAGCACATCCTCCGCGCCCTCCAGGTCGTTCCGGCCCAGGGCGTCCTCGGCCTGGGCCAATTGGCCCTCCAGGGCGTTTTTCCGGGAGCCGTCCACAGGGGAGAGGCCCTCTTTTCCGGTTTCCACGAACATGCCCTCGGGGTCTATCTCGCCGTAGCGGGTCCGCATCCGCCCGGCCATGGCCGCCGGGTCGTTTTCCAGCCGGGCCGTCAGCTCCGGCAAGGACGCCTCGTCCCGGGAGATGGGGCGCACGGCCTTGACCGGCTCCACCGGCGTCTCGGGGGAGGCGTTTTTCCGCGCCGTCCAAACCGGCTGCCGGGCCTGCTGGGCCGCGCGGGAATTGCGAATATTTTCCGACAGCCGGGACTGGTAAAACGCCCCGACAGAGCCCATTCCGAAGCTCCCGACGCCTGATATTCCACCGACCATAGAATCACCTCATATTGAAAATTGCCTTGCGGCGAAACTCTAACAAATACAGTATACCATATTCTGCCCAAAGCGCAAGCCCCTTTTTGGGCCTGTTCCAGGCATTTGAGGGGTGCGCCCGTTAAAACCGCCGGGGCCCCGAAAGCCGGTCAAACACGCGCCGCCGGAGGCTTCCCCCCGGCGGCGCGTCCGCTTCTCAATATCCGAAAATCATGTCCCGGCGAATCTCCGCCAGGGAGTGGGCCCCGCACATGGCCATGGCGTCGGCCAGCTCGGCCTTCAGCTTGTCCACGTAGATCCGGACCCCCTCGGCCCCGCCGCCGTAGACCATGTTCACGAAGGGACGGCCAATCAGCACCGCGTCCGCCCCCAGGGCCAGGGCCTTGAACACGTCCAGGCCGGAGCGGATGCCGCCGTCCACCAGGACGGTCATCTTCCCGCCCACGGCGTCCGCGATGGCGGGCAGGACCTCCGCCGTGGCGGGGCACTGGTCCAGCACCCGGCCCCCGTGGTTGGAGACCACGATGCCGGAGGCCCCGGCCTCCAGGGCCTTCTCCGCCCCCCGGACGGTCATGACGCCCTTGAGGATGAAAGGGGCCCCCTCCAGCATATCCACAATCTCCCGCAGCTCCGCCACGGTCTTGCTGCCCGCCGGGGGCTGGAGGTTTTTCAGAAACGGCAGCCCCGCCGCGTCGATGTCCATGGCCACGGCGAAGGGCTTCGCGGGCTTGATGAGGGCCAGCTTCTCCCGGATAGTCTCGATATTCCAGGGCTTGACGGTGGGCACGCCCCGGCCGCTTTGCTTTTTCAGGGCCTCCGCCGCGGCCTCCATGACGGCGGGGTTCGTGCCGTCGCCGGTGAAGGCGGCGATGCCCGCCTGGGCGCAGGCGGCCACTAAGATGTCGTTATAGGCAAGGTCGTCGTATTTGTCCCCGTAGTGGAGCTGCATGGCCCCCACGGGGGCGGCGAAGACGGGCAGGTCCACCGTCTGGCCGAAGAGGGCGAAGGAGGTATCCACGGGCTTGTTCTCGCAGATGGTGTCCATGTTGACGCAGAGCTCCTGCCACTTCTGGTAGTTGCGGATGAAGCCGGTGCCAACGCCCTTGGCCCCGGGGCCGGGGATGGCGTTCCGGCACCCCAGGCCGTTGCAGGTGGGGCAGGATTTGCAGTGGGGGCCCATACAGGTACGGGCGTTTGCCAGGACTTCCTGATAGGTCATGTCGGGTTTCCTCCAAATATGTCAAAATTTTCAGGTTCGCTTATAAGCCGATTGTACAGGAAACAGGGAAGAAAGGCAAGGGGGAACGGTCCGGGGCCGCGCCTCATAGAATGCAGAGGTGATCCTATGACAAACCCAAACTGCGACCCCCTGGCCCTCACCACCATGGTGAACTCCCTGGCGGTGGCCATCGCGGGTCAATTGAACGACCAGGAGCTGGGCCTGGCGGGGGCCATCCTGACCCAGCTGGGGGACACCCTGGAGACCATCGCGGCCCAGCGGGAAATTTGTTCCCGCTGACCTAACGCTCCAGCAGGCGCTTCGCGATCTCCACGTTTCCCTGCTCCAGCTCCCGCAGCTTTCGGACCGCCACCGCCTGGGCCTCCTTGTCCCCGGCCTGGGCGGCGGCACGGTCAATCATGGCGTTCAGGGTTTCCTGGGTCAGGTCCTTTAGGTCCGCGAAGTTCTCCTGCCCGATATACCGCAGGAAGGAGGAGACCTTGGGGTCGTACACCACCCCCGCCAGGGGGATGCCCTGCCCGGCGGCAAAAATCAGGGCGTGGAGCCGCATGGACACCACCGCCTCCATCCGGGACAAGGCCCCGATGATGGTCCCGGCGGCCCCGGCGTCGTCCAGGAAGTAATGGGGCGTGTCCCCCAGGCACTCCGCCGCCTCCCGGGCGGCGGCGGGGTCCTGGCCCTTCTCCACCGCCGTAAAGACGGGGGTGAGGCCGTAGTGCTCCCAGGCGTACCGGGCGGCGGCCCCAAAGAGGGGGGCCTTCTCCGAAAAGCCCGGCCAGGGCCGGAGGGCGAAGCAGATCAGCCGCTCCCCCCGGGGCGGGATGCCCGCCCGGAGGAGCACGCTGTCCGTCTTTTCCTCCGCCGCCGGGGCAAGGGTCAGGGCCGGGTCCGCCGTCAGCTTGATTTCCGGCCTGTCCACCCCCATGGATTTCAGTTCCTCCAGGGAGTCCGGCTCCCGGAGGGTAATCACGTCCACGTTCCGGTTCAGCACCTTGGCCGCCAGCTTCCGGTGATTCTCCCGCTTGACGGGGCCGATGCCGCAGCCGTACATCTGGACTTTGCAGCCCGCCCATTTGGCGGCGCGGATGTTCATGAGGTAGAACCAGAGGGAGCGGCGGGAGGTCACGTCCTGGATGAGGCTTCCGCCGCCGTTGATATAGAGCCTTGCCTGTTTCATGGCCCCCAGCCAGCCGGAAAGGTCCATCCGGCTGACGGAGCGGACCCGGTAGGAAAGGCGGGTGGCCTTTGGATTTTTTGAGATAACCGTCACGGGCATGTCCGGGTCGATGGACCGCATCTCTTCCAGAATGGCCTCCAAAATCGCGTCGTCCCCGGCGTTGCCCCGGCCATAGGCCCCGCAGATCACCACGCCGTCCCGCTCCCGCCGGGGCCGGGCGTGGCGGCGGAGGATTTCCCCGTAGATATGGAGCTGGGTGTCCACGGTCTTTTCAATGGAGAACTGGGCGGAGGCCTTTTCAAAGAGCTTCTCCCCCATCTCCCGCCGCAAGGCCCCGTCGGTTCCCAGGGCCGCCAGGCGCTTGCCCAGGGTCATGAAGTCCCGGGGGGTGAACAGATAGCCGTTGACCCCGTCGTCAATGAGATAGGGGATGCCTCCCACGGCGGTGGAGATGGTGGCGAGGTGGAACCGGGCCCCTTCCGTCAGGGCGTAGGAAAAGGTCTCGGACAGGCTGGTGAGGACGTTGATGTCCAGGGCGCTGTAGAAGCGGTCCATGCCGCCGCTGATCCACCCGGCGAAGGTGACCTGCCGCTCCACCCCCAGTTCCCGGGCAAGAGCCCCCAGCTTCTCCCGCTCCTCGCCGTCTCCGGCGATTACTAACCGTAGTTTCTCGCAGGTTTTATACGCTTCGGCAAAGCCCCGGATGAGGGTGGACATGTCCTTCACCGGGTTCAGCCGGGCGGCGATGCCCACCACCACGGAGTCAGCCTCCACGTCCGCCCCCAGGGAGCGAAGGTAGGGAAGCCGGTCCCCCTGATCCGGCGCAGGGGTGAAGTCGATGCCGTTATAGATGGCGTAGAAGCGGTCCGCCGGGAAGCCCCGGGAAATCAGCAAATCCACCATGGCGTCGGAGACGCCCACGCGGTAGTCCAGCCGCCGCAGGGCCCAGGTGTTGATGACCCCAAAGGTGCACCGGGCCAGGGGGCGGCCCATGTAGTCGATTTTATAATCGCTGTGGATGGTGGTGACCACCGGCAGGCCGGTGACCCCCCGGAGCAGGGCCCCAATCATGTTGGCCCGGGCCCCGTGGCAGTGGATGAGCTGGAAGCCCTCCCGGTGGATATACTCCGCCAGCTGGCGGCGGATTTTAAAAATGTGGTTGCCGCCGCAAATCATGGTCGGGATGCCCAGGGAACGGGCCTCCCCGGCGAAGGGGCCGTCCCGGAAGCAGACCAGCTGGGCGGTGATGGTCTTGTTCAGGTTCTGGAGGAGGCTCAGCACATGGGTCTTGGCCCCGCCGGAGTCCCCGCCGCTGATGAGATGAATGACCTTCATGGCAAATATCCCCTTGTGATTTTGTGAAAGGTATTATATAATATTTTCCGGGCCTTGTCCATAAGGCTCCATCAATCTAAAGAAGACGGGCCCGGGGCCCGCCGCGGAGGTCTGGCATGGAACAAAAGAAATCATTCAAGATTGGGAAATTCAACATCATCGACATCATCGCCGTGGCTTTGATTCTGGCGGTAGTCCTTTACGGAGCCGTGCGCGTCCTGAACCGGGGCGGGACCATTGAGGTGCCCACCATGGAGATTACCTACGTGGTCCGGGTGCAGAACGTGGCCGCGGAGCTGTACGAAAATTCCAAGGAAAACCTTCCCTCCCCGCTGATGGCCTCCGGGGCCCGGCTGAACGGGCGCATTGAGTCCGTGGAGGCCACCCCCTGGCTGGAGCTGGGGCCCGACGGGGAGTGGCACGAGGACCCGGACCATGTGAACCTCTATTTTACCTGCACCGCCACGGTGCCCAAGGAGGAGGTCATGACCACCAAAGTCGGGGAGCAGGAGGTCCGCATCGGGAAAACGGACTATATCATGAAAAGCGAGACGGTGGAGTTCCAAAACGGAACGGTCGTCGATGTGACCTGGGGCTGACCTACTTTTTCTTGTAAGAAAAAGTAGGCAAAAAGAACTTTAGCTCGCTCTGGTTGTCTGGCGGGAAACCGGGCTGGAGCGACGGCGACGCAGATTTGCGGGAAGGGGACATCCGATGAAGAGAATATTTGCGCTTCTGGTTTTGCTGGCCCTGCTGGCGGGGTGCTCCGCCGGGGCGGCCCCGGCCATGTACATTCAGCCTGCGGAGCTGAATGAGGAGGAAGAGGCCGTGGCCAAGCTCCTGGGGGCGGACACGGACCAGCACCTCTTCGACGTGGTGCTGGATGGAACGGCGAAAACCGTCCGCGTCAACACCTATGTGCTGGAGGACGGCAAATGGGAGCTCGTCACCGGCGGCGGGGGCATGTCCCTGAAAGCGGGAGAGAAGAAGGGCCGCATGGCCTTCGGCTTTGAGGACCTCCGGGGCGAGTATCGGGAGGCCGTGCAGTTTGGGAAGGATTTCACAGCGGTGAAGTACGGCTCTTCGGAGGAGATCGACGATCCCGAGGGCATGGGCCGGACGGCCAGCTTCCTGGCTGGCCGCACGGAGATCGTCTACGAGAGAGAGATTCCCATCGCCATCCAGATCAACACGACGAAGAACCAGGTCTTGTCCTACGACCCGGAGTACTTTTTCCAGCCGGAGGAGTATGAGAAGCTGGGCTATGAGCATGTGTACGCGTTGACGGTGATGTTCAGCCAGGAGCCTCTTTCCTGAGAAATTGAAACCCCGGCGGGCCTTGAGGATGGTCCGCCGGGGTTTTGTGTGTTCTATGGAAAGCGCCATGTTCCCGGGAAATGGCCTGACCAGGGGGTCAGGCCATTCCCTCAGTGTCCGCCTTTTTCCCGGCGGACATTTACAGCATACACTTCCCCCGGGCCATATATTTCCCCTCCGGCTGGGAGGGGAGCACATTCCCGCTCTCCACCGCCAGCCGGCCCCGGAGCCACACCTGCCGGATGCCGCCGTCGGTGGCGAAGCCCTCATAGGGGCTGTACCCGGCGGCGGACTCGCAGTCCACCCCCCGGATAACGTGGCCTCCGCTGGGATCGTAGACCACGATATCCGCGTCCGCCCCGGGCTGGAGGGTCCCCTTCCGGGGGAAGAGGCCGTACAGCTTCGCCGGGTTCTCGCTGAGGACGCGGCACATCTGGGCCACGCTCAGCTTCCGCTTCGCAACCCCCAGGGACCACATCAGCTCCCCCCGGGTCTCCACCCCGGGGAGGCCGCCGGGAATCCTGGTGAAATCCTCCCGGCCCATCTCCTTCTGCTCCAGGGTGAAGGAGCAGTGGTCCGTGGAGACGGTCTGAATCTCCCCCCGGCGCAGGGCCTTCCACAGCGCGTCCGCCTCCTTCTTCTCCCGCAGGGGCGGGGCGCAGACGTACCGGGCCGCGTCGGTGAAATTCTCCTGGTAATACAGGCTCTCGTCCAGGGCCAGGTAGTGGGGGCAGGTCTCCACGTACACCGTCTGGCCCCGCTTCCGGGCCCGGAGGACCTCGCCCAGCGCCTCGCCGTTGGTGAGGTGGACGATGATCACCGGGGCCTGGGCCGCCTGGGCAATGCGCAGAAGCCGTCCCACCGCCTCCGCCTCCAGATAGGGCGGGCGGGTCTGGGGATGGCTGGCGGGGGAGAGCTCCCCCAGGGCCTTTTTCTCCGCGATCATGCCGTCGATGACCCCGGCGTTTTCACAGTGGACGCCGCAGATTCCCCCCAGCGTTTTCAGCTCCTTCAGCGCCCAGTAGAGGTCCCGGTCCCCCAGCAGCATGGCGGGGTAGGTCATGTACAGCTTGAAGGAGGAAATGCCCTGGGCGAACATCTCCGGCAGCTCCGCCCGGACGCCCTCGTTCCAGTCGTCAATGGTCATGTGGAAGCCGTAGTCGCAGAAGGT
This sequence comes from Oscillospiraceae bacterium, assembly GCA_910574635.1. Classification (GTDB taxonomy): domain Bacteria; phylum Bacillota; class Clostridia; order Oscillospirales; family Oscillospiraceae; genus Oscillibacter. The sequence goes on from CAJTCG010000001.1 coordinate 170,171, forward strand.
CTTCCCCACGGCCTTCTCCCGCCAGCGTTCTAAGCCCGAGGCCAGGGACTCCCCCTTGTTGGGGCAGGCGAAGTCAATGACGGTGGTGGTGCCCCCCCGGAGGGCCGCCCGGCTTCCCGAGGCGAAGCCGTCGGCGGTGACGGTGCCCGCCACCTCCAGGTCGAAATGGGTGTGGGCGTCGATGAAGCCGGGGAAGAGGACGCAGCCCGTCACGTCGATGATCCGCTCCGCCTCCGCCTTGAGCCCCCGGCCCAGGGAGGCCACTTTTTCTCCCTCCACCAGCAAATCCGCCCGCCGGACGCCCTTGCCGGAAGCCACGCTGCCGCCCTTGAAGAGTGTGCGCATTTGGTGTCCCTCCGTTCTTTCTTTGTTGATGGACCCAGTATAGCACAGTTCCCGCCGGATTTCCAGCGGAGGAGGGGGGGTGAAAAAAATTTCCCGCTTCTGGAAACTTTGCGCTTTCTATTTGGAAAAACTGTGGTATAATGGCACCAGGAAGGGCGGAGGCCAATCCGCCCCTGAAAGAAGAGGAGGTAACAGAATGCAGACTAAGAAGTTCCTGTCCCTGCTGCTGGCCCTGGCCATGATGTTCTCTTTGAGCGTCACCGCCAGCGCCGCGGAGGAGGAAGGCAAGAGCCTGGAAGGCTCCATCGTCATCCTCCACACCAACGACGTCCACGGCGGCATCGCCGGATACGCCAAGGTGGCCGCCTTGAAGGCCGAATACCAGGCCAAGGGCGCCTACACCCTGCTGCTGGACGCGGGCGACTACATCCAGGGCGACCCCACCGTCAGCGTCAGCCAGGGCAAAACCGCCATCGAGCTGATGAACCTGGCGGGCTATGACGCGGCCACCATCGGAAACCACGAATTCGACTACGGCTACGCCAACTTCAAGGAAATCACCAAGGACGCCAAATTCCCCGTGGTGGCCGCCAACGTGCTGGTCAACGGAAAGGCCGAAAACACCCATGTGATTTTCGGCGAGGAGGGCGGCAAGAAAATCGGCGTCTTCGGCCTGAGCACCCCCGAGACCGCCACCAAGGCCCACCCCGCCAAGATTCAGGGCGTGACCTTCCCCGCGGGCAAGGACATGTTCGCCATCGCCCAGGCCGAGGTCAAGGCCCTGGAGGACGAGGGCTGCGACTACATCGTGTGCCTGGGCCACCTGGGCATTGACGACGAGTCCAAGGGCAACCGCTCCATCGACCTGATGGACGCCGTGGAGGGCATCGACCTCTTCATCGACGGCCATTCCCACTCCACCCTGGAGGAAGTCAAGGAAGCCGCCGGGGACAAGCCCATCACCTCCACCGGCACGAAGCTGGCCAACATCGGCGTGGTGACCATCTCCGCCGAGGGCGAAATCGCCATGGAAAACGTCTCCGCCGAGGGACTGGCGGAGGACAAGGACATCGCCGCCCGGGCCGCCGCCATCCAAAAGCAGATTGACGACGACTACGGCGCCGCCTTTGCCAAGACCGAGGTTCTGCTCAACGGCGACAAGGACCCCGGCAACCGCACGGAAGAGACCAACCTGGGCGACCTCATCACCGACGCCCTGGTCTGGGGCGCCAAGAAAAACGGCGAGGAAGTGGACGCGGCCGTCACCAACGGCGGCGGCATCCGGGCCCCCATCGCGGCGGGCGACATCACGAAAAAAGATGTCAACACCGTCCTGCCCTTCGGCAACACCCTGAGCATCGTCAAGGTCACCGGCGCGGAGCTGCTGGAGGCCCTGGAAGCCTCCACCCACTGCACTCCCACCGCCATCGGCGGCTTCCCCCAGGTCAGCGGTATTGAGTTCACCGTAGCCACCGGCAGCGAGTTCAAGGCCGGGGACCTGTATCCCGGCTCCACCTACCACAAGCCCGCCTCCATCGAGCGGGTCACCATCACCTCCGTGGGCGGCAAGGACTTCGACGAAAAAGCCACCTACGCCATCGCCACCAACGACTTTATGGCCGCCGGCGGCGACACCTACTACGCCTTCGCCTCCGCCTCCGTGAACTACGATCTGGGTCTGCCCATGGACGAGGTCCTGATGGACTACATCAAGGAAGAGCTCAAGGGCGTGGTTTCCGAGGAAGCCTACGGCGAGCCCGCGGGCCGCATCACCATCGAGGCCGCTCCCGCGGCCCCCGCCGAGGAGCCCGAGGAAGAGCCCGCTCCCGTGGAGGAGCCCGCCCCCGCTCCCGCTCCCGAGCCGGTTCCCGCGCCCGCGCCGGAGCCCGCTCCCGCCCCGGAGCCGGTTCCCGAGCCCGCCCCCGCCCCCACCGTGGCAGAGGGCGACTATGTGGTCAAGTCCGGCGACTGCCTGTGGAGCATCGCCCAGGAAGCCTACGGCACCGGCCGCCAGTGGCAGGTCATCTACAACGCCAACAAGGACGCCATTAAGAACCCCAACGACCTGCGGGTCGGACAGGTCCTGGTGATCCCCGCGGCGTAAGCCTTTGGAAACCCAATTTCCCGCCTCTGATAAAAAGGACGCTCAGAGCAAAAGCTCTGAGCGTCCTTTTATCTGCCAATCAGCTTCCCCAGCAGGGGCTCAAAATCCACCCCTTCCCGAAGGGAAAGGTCCTGCCCCACCGTCCGCACGGCACAATCGTGGATGAACTCCACCGCCAGCGCCGCCGCGTCCCGGAGGGAATCCCCCCGCAGCAGCGCACCGGTAAGGACGCTGGCAAACACGTCCCCGGTGCCGTGGAGGGGATGGGCCACAAACTCCGTTTGAACCGCCTCCGCCCTCCCGGTCCGGGCGTCGAAGCACATGGCCCCGGTCTGCCCCGGGGACAGCGCCGCCCCGGTGAGGGCCACGGAGCGCCTTCCCCCCAGGCTCAGCTCCTCCGCAAGACGCCGGAGGGCCCCCTCGTCGTGAAGGGCCCGGCCTCCGTCCAGGAGGTCCCCGTAGTCCCGGTTCAGCAAAAAGGCGGCCTCCGTGAGGTTGGGGGTAATCACGTCCGCCAGCTCCGCCAGATGGGCCATCCCGGCGCACATGGCGGGGGTGTAGGTCTGATAGGGCTTTCCGTCGTCCCCCATAACCGGGTCCACCACCACCAGGGTGTCCGGCCCCCGGAAGGTCCGGATGAAATCCGCCACAATGCCAATCTGCCGTTCGCTGCCCAAAAAGCCGCTGTAGATGGCGTCGAACCGGAGGTTTAGGGACTTCCAGTGCTCCGCCACCTTGGGCAGCTCCTCCGTCATGTCCAGGAAGGTGAAGCCGGTGAAGCCCCCGGTGTGGGTGGAGAGGAAGGCAGTGGGCAGGGGGCAGCACTGGACGCCCATGACGGAGAGGATGGGGATGACCTCGGTGAGGGAGCAGCGGCCAAAGCCGGAGAGGTCGTGAATAACGGCGGCGCGGGGTGTCGGCATAGGGAGGCCCTCTTTTCGTTGTTGTGATGGGGGTATTTTACAACGGAACGGGGAAAAGCGCAAGGGCAAAAAAGGGACTGGACGGGAGCGGGGGGGTGTGGTATAATCAATCACGGTTTTCTGCGCGCCTGTGATGGAATTGGTAGACATGCGAGATTTAGGTTCTCGTGCTTTCAGCGTGTGGGTTCGAGTCCCTTCAGGCGCACCAAGTTGCATTGACAAAAAAGATGCAGGCAAAAATCCCGTACTTCGGTGCGGGATTTTTGCGATTAAAGCAATAAATACAGGAAAAATCGAAACAATAATAGAGTGTTCCCAAAATCAGGAAGCGTAAAATAAAAATAACGCACCGGAGATGCAAATTTGAGGAATTTGGGAGTTTTTGGAACAACACACGGTTCGAACTCTCCAGCGTTCAAAAAGAGAAGAAGCCGCCCATGGCTCTGCCAGTTTTCCAGGCAAAGCCATGGGCGGCTTTTTTCGTTCCCAGGCTGTTCAGATTGGTACTTATGCTTGGTCTGTGCATAGTTCCTTGGTGGTAATGGTAATAGCTTTCACCATGCCTTTCAGCTATACTTACGTTGCAATCAGACGAAAGGAGAATGACCACCATGGCAGAAAAAAAGAACCTCTGCGCACAGCTCGACATCGACCTGCATCGCAAAATCACTGAGGCCAAGGAACAGGCTGGCCTCACCACAGCAGAGTACCTGACCAATTTGCTGCTCGAATACTACGAAATGAAAGAAAATGGAGGTAATCAAACTATGGCAGCTAACAACACCAGAACCCTGGCCTTTCAGATCCCAAAGGAGCTCTACCAGCGGATCAAGGCGCACCTGGAACGGGAGACCGCCCGCACCGGCAAGAAGCTCACCCAGCGGGAGTTCGTGCTGGGGCTGATCGAAGGGGCGCTGAACATGGCAGAACAGACGGACGTGGATGAGAGCGGTGTCGGCCCCTGTGAGGCCCCGGAGACCAGCGGCGGCCCCCAGCACCCGGACAGCGCCACGGAGGGCAGCATGGAGTCGTGTGGGGCCGGGGAGGGCATCCCCGCCAGCGAGGAAAAGTAGCGGAACAGCAGAGCGGCCCAGGCCATCCCCAACCGGATCGGCCTGGGCCGCTCTGGCGCACAGGATAAAAAACAATAAGGAGAGCGACATGGACCAAAACATCTTCATTGAAAAATTTTATGCACTTCTGCCGGAATGCCAGCCGGGAGCGGCGCAGACCTGGTGTGATTTCGCGGTCGAGCGTGTGGACCAGCAGCAGTACGTTCACTTCAAGGCAGCGGAGAGCCGGGAGGCATCCATCGCAGGCTGGCTGGATGTTCTGTATGAGGGCCTGCGCCAGACAAAGGAGACCTTCGGCCCAGAGCTGGCCGCAAAGGTTGGCGATCTGAGCGTGGAACACTGCTGCCTCTACCCCGGCGAGATGCCCAGGGCGGCGGAGTGCCTGCGGGAAGGGGATGGCGCACAGGAGATCATGGCGAAGATCGAGTCCGGCGAGATCGACTGCGTGGACCTGTTCTCCGCCGCAGCCTCTACAGAAAAAACCTACATGAGCGACCAGGAATTTACCGATCATATGAATGCCCTGATCCCCGCCCCCAGCGCGGAGGCCAACCGCAACCTGCTGGATCTCGCAGACGCTCTCTGGTTCGGACTGAAAGAAGATCTGTACCACACATTCACCTTTATCTCCCGCCACTTCACTGCGGAGACCCTGCAAAATGTGTACGATTGCTGTGAAACAAAAAATCATGGTGCGCTTCCGTGGGAGCTGATCGGCACGGCGATCTATCTGCAGGCAGGCGCTTCCCTACCGGAGATCGGCGAGGCGGAGTGGAAGGAATTCCAAGTATTGTCCACGCCAGAGTCGGCGGACACGATCAGCTCTCTGGCCGCCTGCACGGTGCGGGAGAATGGAGCGGAGACGCGGCTTTATACCCTCCACTTCGGACAGTTTGACCCCCAGGAGCTGCTGGAGAGAGCAGCAGCCCAGGCCAGAAACGATGGCATCACCGTGACCGAGGCCATGCAGCGGATCGACTACGATATGCGGATGACCCATGTGACCGCCAACCAATCCATCTGCGGGCCGGAATCCCCGCTGACGGAAAAGCTGTTCCGGCTGATGGACTCCAGCCCCATCACCGCCGCCCACATTACCATAGACGTGGACAGCGGGAGCATCGCCGTCAAAACAAATCCCCTGTGGGAGAAGCTGCGGAATGAGCAGGAGAACAAGCGGCCTGTCCCGCAAAAACACCCCGGAAAGAAACGATCTCCCAAACACAAAAACCAACCGGACCGATAACCACAGATGAGCGGCCCCCGGAGCATCCCAACAACAACGGGATGTTCCGGGGGCCGCTTTTCGTTTTCGCCAGAAGGAGGTGAGCATTACGAGACAAAGCACAGCCCCAGGTTTCCGCTTTACGGATGCGGAGATGGAGATCGCCAAGGGGACCGACCTGCCGGATCTGCTGTCACACTTGGGTTACCGGGTGCGGCGGCTGGGCAGCTACTACACCACCAAGGAGATGGACAGCATCCGCATCAAGGGCCGCCGTACCTGGAAACGCTACTCCAACGGCACAGGCGGGGACGCCATCACCTTCCTGCAGGAGTTCTGCGGAAAGGATTTCCGGGAGGCCGTGAACTACCTGCTGGAGTACAACGGTCACCGGGCGAGAGCTTCTCCCGCCCCGCGCCCCAAGCCAGTCCGGCAGGCGGAAAAGCCTGTCTTTTCCCTGCCCATCCCCAACCAGGACCAGCGGCGGGTGTTTGCCTATCTTCAAAAGAGGGGCATCGCGCCCCAGGTGATCCGGGGCTTCATCGACTCCGGCCTGCTGTATGAGGACGGCCTGCACCACAACTGCGTGTTCGTGGGCCGGGACAGCAGCGGCAAGCCGGTGTTCGCCAGCAAGCGCGGCACCTATGACCTGGACGGCCCCGGCTTCAAGGGGGACGCCGTTGGCAGCGACAAAAGCGTGGCCTTCCGCCTGCCCTGCGACCCCGCCCTGGATTGGGTGGCGGTGTTCGAGGCCCCCATCGACCTGATGAGCTTCTGCACCCTGCACAGGGCAGTTACCAGCAACGCCGTTGCCCTGTGCGGCCTCTACCAAGGGCCGCTGGATACCTACCTGCGGGAGAATCCAAACCTGAAACAAATCGTTCTGTGCCTGGACGCGGACGGGCCGGGACAGGAGGCAACGGAAAAGTTCCGGGAGGAGTACGCTCAGAAAGGCTACACTATCTCCACCAGAACGCCAGCCCAGGGCAAGGATTGGAACGAGTACCTGCAGCAGCGAGGGCGGGCCAGAGAAAGGGGGGATCGTCAACAGGCCGCCGCCAGATAACACCATCATTCAGGCCAAAAATCTATCAAAAAACGGAGGAAATTCTCAATGAAACGCATTTTGACAACCCTGTGCGCCCTAGTCCTCGTCATGGCCGGGAGCGCCACCGCCCTGGCTGCGGAGGCCGCCAGCGACTCCAGCTACTATCCCATTTCCGTGGAGGAGTACACCTACGGAGATTTTGACGAGCTGCGGATCAACAAGACCTATCAGCTCTCCCTGGGCGATGATCCCAGCCTCATCCCCACCGAGGACTTCACCCGCAACGGGCGGCGTTACTACCTGCTGGATATGACCCGGAAGGACGAGGTGGGCGTGGATGTGCAAACCCACACCGAGACCGTCACCAAGCCCAGCGATACCAATAACCTTGAAACCATTCTCCAGCGGCTGGACGCCGAGATGGAGGTGACTACCGAGGACGGCTATGCTGGCATTCTGCGCCTGGACCACACCAGCGTCCAGGTGACCACGGACGGCTACGCCACCAGGACCAACACCCTCTCCGCCAGCCGCAGCTATCCCAATCTGTCCGAAGCGGACGTGTCCTTGATCCCCAAGAGTATCGAGGACAAGGGCAAGACCCTGGCATTGGGAGATGTGAAGTGGAGCGAGTCCACGGACGTGGACGGCGAGGGCAACCCCGTCACCCGCTACACCGCCACCGCCAGCTACACCGGCACCAGCACCAGCCGATACGCCACCGGCTACACGGTCAGCGCCAACTACACCGGCGAGGTGTCCAAGGCCAACTGCGCCGTGGTCACCTACACCGCCATCTTCGGCAGTGAGAAAGCGCCGGAGGAGAGCAAGGCCCCCGGCAATGATGATAAAAACGGCGCAGATCATGAGGACAATGCCGATGTCCAGGATACCCAGACCCCCTCGGATACGGAGAAGGAGCCTGTGGATCTGTCCGGCCTCAAGCGTCCTGTGCTGATCGGCGTTGTGGTGCTGGGCCTGTGCGCGGGTGGCTGGTTTGCATTCAAAAAATACAAAGAGAGGAGATAACAGAGCTTGAAACGCTTACATTTGCGAAGTATCCTGCTGGCCGCCATGCTGTGCGCTCTCTGCTGCGCTCCGGCCCACGCGCTGGAGTATGACTTTGACGCACCGGAGGACTACCTGTTCGGCCAGCCCACCTCAGACGATACCATCTACGAGTGGGAGAACCCCAACGTGGACAGGAGCAAGAACACCGCCCTGGCCGCCCCCGGCTTCGGCAGTCCCACCAGCTACCTCCCCGGCAGCGGCGAGTACCTGACCCCCAACCTCGTCCCCGGCGCATTGTCGGGCGGACTGGTCAATCAGGTGGGCAGCGCCGGAGCCAACACCACCGGCGGCGCGGCGGGCAGCTCCTTTGTCCCTGGGCAGTACCCCTCGGTGGACACCAGCGGCAATTTCACTATGACCCAGATCCCCAGCAGCCCCTCCGACATCGCCCAGGGCAGTACCACATCCGGCTACACGGAGGTGACCAACGATCTCTACTACTCCGGGGGCCACTTGGGAACTCTGAAGATCCCCGCCATTGGCCTGACGGTCAAGGTCTACCAGGGGACGGACAGCGCCGCGCTGAAGAAGGGCGCGGGCCACTTCACCGATACCAGTATCTGGGATGGAAATGTGGCCTTTGCGGGGCATAATCGAGGGGTGGCCAATCACTTCGGGAAGATCCACACCCTGGAGGCGGGCGATACCATCACCCTGACCACCCTGCTGGGGACCCGCACCTACGCCGTCACCAGCGTGGAAAAGGTCAGCGTCACGGATTCCAGCGGCACCGCCGCCACCACCGACAACCGTGTGACGCTCTACACCTGCGTGATGAACCAGCCGGAGTACCGCTGGTGCGTCACCGCCATCCAGCAGTAACTGTCTGCCGATTGTGTTCGACTTTCCCCCAACCTTGTGGTATGGTTCGGTTTGCGGACCCCATATTTTATGAAACGGAGGAAACGAGCATGAAAAGCAAAAAATTTGTGTCCCTGCTTCTCACCGGAGCAATGACCACAGCCCTGCTGGCCGTTCCCGCCCAGGCAGCGGAGGCCCCCGCCGTCCGGGTGGGCAGCTACAAGGGCAGTACCCTGGAGGTGGGAGAGCGCAGCGGCCTTATGATCGGCCCCAGCGGTGCGGAGTACACTGTCACCTCCAGCGACCCGGACATCGTAGCGGTGGAACAGGTGATGACCTTCTGGGTGGCTGTGGCCAAGGCGGAGGGGAGCGCGGAGATCACCGCCTCCAACAGCGCCGGGGAGGTCGGAACGCTGACCCTCGTTGTGGGCTCTGAAACTCCTGCCGTTGTTCCGACTGATAAGGAAATCGCCGTCTTGGACTCCAACATGGAACTTCGTCAGGAGATGATCCGGCTCATCAACCAGACCCGCAGAGAGAACGGCGTGGCGGAGCTGCCTGTGAACGACGCCCTGATGGACGCCGCACAGACCATCGCGGACAAGCGGTATTCCTGGCATCATACCCAGGAGGAGTGCGATGCCGCGGCGAAATTCGGCTACCTCGGCGGCTTCGGGACCAACCTCACCGTGTTCACCAGCGTGGCCACGGAGGATACCGCCCAACACGCCGTGGACAACTGGATCAGCTCCCCCGGCCACTTCCAGACCATGATCGACCCGAAGGGCGACTGCCTCGGTGTGGGCGTGGCCGAAATCGGAACCGTAACCTACTGCTATATGTTCATCGGAATCCCAAACAGTGTCAATCCCTACTACGGATAACAAGAATACGGCATGGGACGGCCTTCCAGCGAGAGCTGGAGGGCCTTTTTCTGTGCCTGCGGAAAAGGAGAATTTTAATCTATGAAGAAAAACCATTCGCCATTGACCCGCATGGTGGCCCTGCTGCTGGCGCTGGTCTGTATGCTGGGGCTGTTTCCCGCCACAGCTCTGGCGGCTACCCCGAACACCATCAAAATGGATGACTGCACCCATAACGGGGTCAAGTATGAGTCCCCGGCCCTGGGGACCTGCCATCTCCACCAGATGCACTTCGGCCTCAACGGGAAAAGCACCATGGGCTTCTGCGCCGAGAAGGGCAAGGGCATGGGCTGGTCTCTGGAGGGCCACACCTGGGGCAATCCCCAGCCCATCTCCGATCCCACGGTAAAAACCATGATGGCCTATTTCTATGCCCACAGCACAGGCGTTTTCACCGATCAGGCCAAGTCTCTCGGCGTGGACGAGGTGTGGAGCAGCGATTATACCTGGACGATGGACGCCTGGGTGCAGGCCATCGTCTGGCGCTACAAGGCCGGTCTGCTGTCAGACCCCGTGGCTGCCTGCGCCGAGGAGCTGCTGTGCGTCTACAACAACCTGGAGCATACGAGCTACTCCAGCATTGACGAGCTGCTGGACGGCACTTCCTTCTGTGACCGGGCGCAGTACATTCTGGACCTGGGCGCGCAGGGCGTGTGGGGCGACTGCGCCGTCTATGAGTACGCCTACACCGGCCCCGGCTCCAGCTACCACCCCTCCAACGATGTGCAGGCTATCATGATCGGGGAACTGAATGTGACCCGTGAAAAATACAGCCTCACTATCAAAAAGGTGGACTCCACCAATCCCAACAAGACCCTGCCCGGAGCGCGGTTCAAGGTGACCTCCGAGAACGGCTCCTATTCCAAGGAGGTCGTGACGGGCCATGATGGAACGGTCACCCTGACCCAACTGGAGGCCGGTACCTACGCCGTGACGGAGCTGGAGGCTCCGGAGGGCTACGAGATCGACAACGCCGGGCCGCAGTACGTTGTCCTGCCCAGCGGCGGCGACAAGGCCGTGACCGTCACCTTCACCGACAGCCCTGAAATCACCGGCGAGGGCAGCATCCGCAAGGTGGACGCGGACGATCCCACCAGGGGCCTCGCCGGAGCGGTCATCAAGATCGAGGGCGTGGATAACGACTTCACCGGGACCTACGTCACCGGCGCGGGCGGATACCTGACGGACGTTCCCTGGAAAGATATGCCCCTGGGCAGCTATACCGCCGAGGAGGTCACACCCCCGGAGGGGTACACCAAGAGTCCCGATGTGAACAAGACCAAGCAGACCTTCGTTTGGGACGGCAAGACCGATGTTGCTCTCGTCTTTGAGAATGACGCCAAGGTAAAAATCAAGCTGGTGAAACTGGATGACAGCGATAACCCTCTCCCCGGCGCTGTGTTCAACATCGTCAAGGACGGTCAGATCATCGGCACAGAGGCCACCAAAGCGGACGGCTCCATCACCGTCACCGATGTAACCGAGGGGATGTACGCCTTCGTGGAGGTGTCCGCCCCCGCCCCCTATTCCACCCTCACCGAGCCGGTCATCGCCCATGTGGATCAGGCCACCATCAATGGCGGCGGAACCGTCACCGTGACCGCCGCCGACAAAAAGCTGCCCAGCCTCATTATTCTCAAGCGGGACTCACAGACCAAGGAGGTCATTCCCGGCACTGTCTTTGAGATCAAAGGCATCCACTTCGGCTACCACAACGATGTGAGCACGGGCGCGGACGGCAGGGCTGTTCTCTCTAACATCCCTGTGGACAGCTATGAGGTGACGGAGAAGTCCGTCCCCGATCCCTATGTGGTGGGGGATGAACCCACGCAGACCATTTACCTCGGCCCCGGCGAGAACCGGGAGTTGATTTTTGACAACCTGAAGCAGCCCGTTCTGAAAATCTCCAAGGTGGAGCAGGGGACCAACACCCCCATCCCTGGCACTGTGTTCACCGTGGAGGGCATCGACAGCGACTACCGCCAGGATGTGACCACCGAGGCGGACGGCTTCGCCATGCTGCGTGTTGCCCCCGGCAGCTACCGGATCATTGAGAAATCTGTGCCGGAACCCTACTGCCTGCCGGAGGACGAGGCCGACCGGACTCAGACCATCAGTCTGAACGGCGGTGATGAAAAGACCCTGATCTTCAAAAACAGCAAAAAGCCTCTGCTGACGATCTCCAAAACCGATGCTGACACCGGAGAGATCATCCCCGGCACTGTGTTCACCATCGAGGGCATCAACAGCGATTATAAGCATGACGTGACCACCGGTGCGGACGGCACTGTCTTCCTGCGGCTGGACCCCGGCAACTACCGGATCACCGAGAAGTCCGTCCCCGCCCCCTACTATCTCCCCAGCAAAAACGCCGACCGGATTCAGACCATCAGCCTGAAACCCGGCGATGAGAAAACCGTCACCTTCAAGGACCACAAGGCCCCGGAGCTGACCATCTTCAAGGAGGACAGCGTGGCGGGTGCGCCCATCGAGGGGGCCAAGTTTCATGTCACCTATACCTCCAACGGCGAGGCCGCTGACGCGCCCAGCACTATCGACTACGGCTATATCTTCACGGATGCCAACGGGCAGATCAAGCTCCATGAGCAGGGCAAGAAGATGTACCCCGGCGAGTACACCGTCACTGAGGTGGCCCCGGCCCCCGGCTTCCAGATGAAAGAGCCGCTCACTCAGAAGGTCATCATCCACGGCGGCGAGAGCAAAACGCTGACTTTTTCCAACGAGCCGCTCAATGCGATTGTGGTGGAAAAGTATGACAGCGTCACCCATGAGGCCCTGCCCGGATGCACCTTCCAGCTCCGCTTTTTGGGTGGCACTTCCGGGACAGGCGGCACAGTCATCGGCACGAAGGTGACCGGGAAGAACGGAACCGCCATCTGGTCGGGCCTGACCGCGGGAACCTATATTGTGGAAGAAATCAGCCCCGCAGACGGCTATTCCATCATCAATTCCTCTGAAACGGTCTATATTTCCGATGATGGAAAGCAGAATGTGGTCACGGTCTCTTTCGACAACGCCCCGGACGGAATCCTCCTGATCCGCAAGGTCTGCGCCACCAACCCCAGCGTGACCCTCCAGAACGCTGAGTTCAAAATCGCGTATGCGGACGGGACGCTCATTGGCGACAGCAACGGCATTTTCAGGACAGACGAAAACGGCGAGATCCGCATCCCCGGCCTGAAGCCCGGAAAGAGCGTGGTAGTCACCGAGGTACGCGCCCCTGCCGGTTTTATTCTGGACACCCAGAGCCAGACCATCCAGATCCAGGCGGGGAGAACAGTGTCCCTCACGTTCAAAAATCAGCCAAAAGGCAGCCTGATCATCCAGAAACGAGACAGCCAGACCAACGAGGTGCTGCCCGGAGCGGAGTTCCGAATCACCACCGCCGCTGGCTGCGAAGTGGGCCTGGACGGTGTCATCGGCACGTCTACCCTGACCCAGAATGGAATCTTTACCACCGATGCCCAGGGCGAAATCAAGATCACCAACCTCGCCCCAGGCGCGTATGTCATCAATGAGATCAAGGCCCCGGACGGAGGGTACGTCATCGACACTCCCTCCACCAACGTGGTCATTGGGCAGGGCGGCGATACCCAAACGGTAGTCATCAAGAACACCCGCAAGGGCGGCCTGATCATTGAGAAGTACGACAGCGTCACCAAGCAGCCTCTCTCCGGCGCGCAGTTCAAGGTGATGAGCGCAAACGGGGAGCTGACCCCGGACAACGAGGGCCTGACCAGTTCCAACGGCCTCTATACCACCGATGTGGGTGGTCAGATTGTCCTGTCCAAGCTGCTCCCCGGCACCTATGTGGTCACCGAGGAGAAAGCCCCGGACAACTACCGCAAGGACCCCACCCCGCAGACCGTGGTAGTCAACGCCGGGGACACCCAGACCATCCGGTTTTACGATGATCCCCTCTGCACCCTCACCATCCTCAAGCGGGACGCTGTGACCCAGAAGCCCCTGAAGGGCGCGGAGTTCACCGTAAAGAGCAGCGATGGCAGAACTATCGGGCGGTATACCACCGGGGCGGACGGCACAGTGACCGTCTCCGGGCTGGCCCCCAACTCCACTGTCGTGGTCTCCGAGACAAAGGCCCCCACAGGCTATATCAAGGACGAGACTCCGAAAAATATCGTTGTCCGCTCCGGTGTGGCTAACACTCTCATTTTCGATGACGAGCCTGCCACGACCCTGATCATCCGCAAATTCATCGAGGGTACGGAGAACGAGCCTCTGAGCGGTGTGGCTTTCAAGGTTGTAGATGGCAGCGGCGCGGCTGTTGGCCCGGACGATGGCATCTATTACACCGACAAGGCCGGAGAGATCGTGCTGGAGGGCATCGAACCCGGTACGACTGTGATTGCCAGAGAGATCAAGACGGTCGAGGGCTACGTCTTGGACGGGACTCCGCAGGATATTCTCATCAAGGCCGGGTCCGTGCAGCAGTTGACCTTCTGGAACAAAAAAGCCGGAACGCTTGTCATTCAAAAGAAAGACAGTGTGAGCGGGGCCATGATCGCCGGCGCGCAGTTCCAACTGACGTATGCCAACGGCGGCTATGTGGACAATAACAATGGGCATCTGAGCAGCAACGGCCTCTACACCACCAACGACAAGGGCGAGATCCGCATCAATGGCATCACCGGAACGGTGGTGGTCAAGGAGACCAAGCCCGCCCCCGGCTATGTGATCGACCAGAGTACCCAGACCCAAACGGTCACGGTGAATCCTCTGGACACCCAGACCTTAACCTTCCTCAATGAGCCTCTGTGTTCGTTGACGATCACCAAGCTGGACTCTGTGACCGGAAAGCCTGTCCCCGGTACCAGCTTTGCGGTAAAGGACGGCAACGGCAACATCCTCGCCACCTGCACCACCGGGAAGGATGGTACCGCCACTGTCACTGGACTGACTCCCAACAGCACCGTGGTCGTGGTGGAGACCAAAGTCCCCAGCGGCTATGTTCTGGATACGACTCCCAAGACCATCATTGTCCGCAACGGGGCCAACACCCTGACCGGCAGTTCTGGCGGCACGACCGGCGGTACAACCGTCCCCGGCGTCTCTGGCGGGGGAAATAATCTGGATTTTGAAAATGCCCCGAAACAGACTCTGACGATCCACAAGTATATTGAGGGAACGCAGAACGAGCCTCTGGCTGGCGTGGCCTTCAAGGTGGTGGACGGCAGCGGCGCGCCTGTCGGCTCCAGCAACGGCGTCTTCTACACCGACAGCAAGGGCGAGATCGTGATCGAGGGCCTGGAACCCGGAGCCACCATCACCGCCCAGGAGATCAAAACGGTGGACGGTTTTGTGCTGGATGGCACTCCCCAAAGCGTGAAGATCAGGGCAGGTGAGGGCGCACCCCAGCTTACCTTCTGGAACAAGAGGGCTGGCGAGCTTATCATCCGCAAGCTGGACAAGGCCACTGGCGAACCCCTGGCGGGCGTTGAGTTTGAGCTGACCTACGCTGGCGGCGGCTACGTTGATAACGCGGACGGTCACCTCTCCTCCAACGGCCTCTACACCACCGATGCCCACGGCGAGATCCATATCTCCGGCGTGACCGGCACTATCGTGGTGAAGGAGACCCGGACCATTGACGGCTACACCATCGACCCCGCCACCCAGACCCAGACGGTGAAGGTCAATCCCCAGGACACCCAGACACTCACGTTTTACAACGCACCCAAGCAGACTCTGACCATCCAGAAGTATGTGGACGGTACCACCGACCCCATCCAGAGTGTGGCCTTTTTGATTACCGATTCCAGCGGCGCTGTGGTCGGTCCGAACAATGGTGAGTACATCACCGATAAAAACGGGCGGATCGTGATCACTGGCCTGACTCCTGGCACAACCATCACCGTCAAGGAGACCAGAACCGCCAGCGGCTATGTCCTCGACACCACGCCTCAGAGCATCCTCATCAAGAGCGGTGTCGCGCAGACCCTTACCTTCTTTAACAAGAGCGAGGGCGGCCTGGAGCTGATCAAGGTAAACGAGGCCGACAAGAGCCAGCGCATCCCCAACACCACCTTTGAAATCCGCCGCATGGACGGCGGTCTGGTGGAGACTGTGACCACCGACAAGACCGGGCGTGTCCATGTCGACCTGGACGCCGGGGACTACTACGCCGTGGAGATCGAGGCGGCGAAGGGCTTCAAGCTGGACGCCACCCCCACCTATTTCACCGTAGAGGATGGGAAAACCACGACCGTCACCATCACCAACAAGGCTTTCAGCGGCATCCTGATCCACAAGACGGACAGTGTCACCGGCAAGGGCATCCAGGGCGTGACCTTTCTGCTGTACGACAGCACCAACACGCCCATTGGGCAGTACACCAGCGACAATTCCGGGTATGTCTATATCGAGAATCTGACAGTTTCGGGCCGCTACTATCTGCGGGAGCTGGAGAACAAGGGATACGTCCCCGATACCCAGATGAAAACGGTCTATGTCACCGCTGGCGAGACCACCCTGATCGAGTGGAAGAACATCCCCATCACCGCTCAGATCCAGATCACGAAAAAGTCCGCTGACTACAATTCCACCAACGGCCTGCCTGCCGGTACGCTGCTGGAGGGCGCTGTGTTTGAAATCTACGACAAGGCCGGAAATCTGGTGGACACCATCAAAAGCGATAATCGTGGGCTGGCCTCCTCCAAGCCCCTGCCCCTGGGCCGCTATACCATTCGGGAGACCAAGGCCCCGGCCAATTACGGTGTGAGCGATACCGAGCTGACCGCCTATCTGGAGCATGAGGGCCAGATCGTGCGCTTCGAGGTGACCAACAAGAGCCTGACCACCGGCGTGTCCATCACCAAGACCGGCCCCAAGGAGGCCATGGATGGCCAGCCGGTGAACTATGTGTTCTCCAGCATCGCCAATAACTCCAACGTCCGGCTGGACAATTTCTATTGGAGGGACACGCTTCCCGCGCAGGTGCGGCTGAACACCATCGTCACCGGGACCTACAACTTCCCCGGCGTGTACAAGATCACCTACCGGGTGAACGGCGGCGAGTACCGGACGCTGGCGGATAACCTGTCTACCAGCAAAAACTATACCCTGCAGGCATCCCCTGCCGCCCTGGGCCTTGCGGCCAATGAGCGGGTGACGGAAGTCATGTTCGTGTTCGGGCAGGCCCCCGCTGGTTTCGCCCAGGTGGAAAAGCCCCAGATCAAGTGTACCGCCATCGCCGGTCTCAAGGCCGGGACCAGTTTCGTCAACATCGCGGATGTAGGCGGCACTTACAACGGAGTCTGGGTGCAGGCCATCAGCCGCTGGGTGACCACGGTCTACGGCAAGCCCACCCCGCTGCCCAAAACGGGCTACTAATCGCACCACGGAGGCTCTCTCTCGGAGGGAGCCTCCGCCTTTCCCTATACATTATAAATAATACCATCAACCCATCTATCTGAAAAGGAGAATTTTATGCTGAAAATCACTGCCATCGGAAACCTGACCAACGATGTGGAGCTGCGCTCCCATGAGGACGGCAAGCCCTACGCCATCCTGCGCATCGCCTCCGACCGCCGCTACCGGGACCGGGACGGCAACAAGCTCACCGACTTCATCTCCATCAAGGTGCGCGGCGCTCTGGCCGAGCGGTGCGCCGCCTTCGCCTATAAGGGCTGCAAGCTGGCCGCCTCCGGGGACTTCGAGACCATCTGCTTCGCGGAGGACCCCACCCGCCAGCCCGGTTTTCTCATCAAGGCCAACGAGGTGGAGTTCCTGTCCCCCAAGAAGGTGGAGGAGGCCGCTGGCGTGGCGGGTGACACCGACACCAATGCGGACGCCGCCTGATGCGGAACACCGGGACGATCTACGCCAGCGCCGAACATACTCCCACTATTCTCCCTGAGATGGCCGAGCTGCTCCCCCCGCTGACGGGGGAACAGCTTGCCACATTGGAGGCGGACCTGCTGAAGAACGGCTGTTATTCGCCCATCATCGTCAACGAGGACATGGTCATCGTTGACGGACACAACCGGCAGAGGCTGTGCGAACAGCACCGCCTGCCCTACCAGATGGCCGTGTTCTCGTTCGAGGATCTGTTGGAGGCCAAGCAGTGGGCGCTGGACACCCAGAAGGGCCGCCGCAATCTGGACAAGTGGGAGCTGGGCAAAATCGCACTCAGATTAAAGCCTGATATTGAGATCAGGGCCAGAGCCAACCAATCTGCCGCTGGCGGGGATAAATACGCTGTGGAAAAACCGCTTTCGGCAACATTGCCGGAAGCGGTTTCCACTTCCGTGGACACCCGCAAAGAGCTGGCAGACGCTGTGGGCCTGGGGGAGCGCACCATGGGCAAGGTCATGCAGATTGATGAACACGCCCCCGCCGCTGTGAAGGAGGCGCTGGACAGCGGCGATTTGTCTATTAACCAGGGCTACAACATTACCCGGCAGGTACAGGAACTGCCGGAGGAGCAGCGGGACGAGGCCGCTGCCATGGCGGTGGAGCTGGAGAAAGCAAAAAAGGAGATCAGGCAGATCGATGCCGAGGCAGACCGCAGAGGCAAGATCTCTGGAACCTTCTGCAAAGCCTTTGAACGGGCCTTGGCGCTTACGCCCACCGAGGAAAATGTGCGCATTTGGGTAGAGTGTACCCGGATGCGCCCCGATGAGATCGAATACTCTGTCCAGGAGGCCCAGGAGCTGGCCGGGGTGTTCTCCACCATCGCCGGTATCCTGAAAACGCTGGTTCCGGGAGGTGACGCCGATGCCGGATGAACTGTCTGTCCGTCAGTGGCAGGAGAAGTTCCGGGCCGGGGCCTTCAGCACCCAGGATCGGTACACCCAATGTGAGGCGGGCTGGTACGACTGGTTCTGCCGGGACGAGGCCCTGGCTGGCCGCTTAAAGAAAATCGGCAGAGTGGTCATGGGCATCACTGACCCGTTTATTTTGGACAATTACTACGTCTGGTTCAAGAACAACTGCCCAGCATCTGGCCCGCTGTACGATGATGTCCGCTTCGAGCCGCTGTCTGGAGAGCGCGGAGGGCAATATTTTGTGGTCACATTGGACAGTCCCCATGAGCGGGCCAAGTGGGTGCTGACCACAGAACGGTATGGCTATGAGGCCCCAGAGTTTGAATGCGGCAACGTTCGGGAAATGGTTCGCTATATAAATGTCCTTGGCCCAGAACTGGCGAAAGGTATCGTTCCTGATTTTGTGCGGGAAAAGGACGCGCTGGCGGAGCATATTGCGCAGCGCCTTGGAATCAAAAATATTCCGATTTTCCGGGACGGCAGCCACCAGTTTGAATACAGGCTGCCAAGGGAACGGGGGTTCAAACGGGCTGTGGTTGTCTCCAGCCTGGACGATCTGCCCTCTGATGTTCCAGCGGAACAGGCTGTAGCTGTGGGCAAATTCTTCATTCATGCCCCGGACATCGACAGTGCGGCCCCGGCTGTGCAGCAAAATAAGGACCAGCGGAAGGAGATGGCGCGGTGATGCCGGAAGAAATCTCTGTCCGCCAATGGCAGGAGAAGTTCCGGGCCGGAGCCTTTGACAGTAAAGACCTGGACACCCAGCGACAAGCTGGCTGGTGGGACTGGCACTGCCATTGGGACGCTCTGGCTGGGCGGTTAAAGAGGATCGCCCCGGTGGTCATGGGCATCAGGGAGCCAATCATCCTCGACAATTATTCGCTCTGGCTCGCTAACGTCCGGTCCCCCGGCAGAAAGGCTGTATATGACCACGTCCAGTTTGAGCCGCTGGGGCCTGACCGCGGCGGGCGGATTTTTCGGATTGACTATAAGAATCCTGATGAGCCAGAGAAGTGGACGCTGTACACGGAGCGGTTCTGTTTCCACGCGGCGGAGTATGGCTGCGCCCATGTTCGGGATATGGTGCAGTACATCAGCGCCATGGCCTGTGAGCTGGAGCAGGGCATCTGTCCTCCGTTTTTGGATGAGAAACGAGCGGCGGTGGACTACATCCTGCGCCGGCCTGTTCTTTATCCATCCAGGGCCTTGCGGCGGGAGGGCGAACACAGCTACAGCTTTTTAGACCGGGATGATAGCCGCAGGAAAATCGTCCATGTGGCCCGCAGCCTGAAGGATGTTCCGCCTGACTTTCAGGCATCCAGGACCATGCAGATCCGGGGGCTGTATGTGTACTGCCCGGAGGATGCGGGAAAAGCCCTCTCTGCGCCTGAAAAAACAGCAAATAAATCTCAGAGAAGAAAGGAGACGCCGGAACGATGAGCAAAGAATACCCCGCGCGGGCGGTTGGGCCTCCCGGCAGGCCCGCCCTGCCCCCGGAAGCGGAGGCGGAGATCATGGAGCGGCTGTCCGCCAATATGAAGATCAGCTCCGAGGAGATCGCCGCCATTCTGGCCAAGCATGGCGTGTCCGGCGATGTGGAGGCCCTGCAGAACGCCTACCGCAAGCGGGTGGGCCAGCGGCTCATGGCCAGTATCCGGGACGAGAGCGGCAGACGGGAGGTGCTGGCCCACGGCAGCGAGTATGTCGTGGTGGAGTGCTGCAACGACCAGCAGGCCCTCAAGATCATCCACCGCCGCATCAATGGGCAGATCAGCGGCCTGAACACCTCCGCCGATAAGGTGCAGGGGCGCATCAGTGTGCTGGGCCGGTTCCTCGCCCGGTTTAGAAGGGCGGGTTGACCATGGAAGTGGAGGAACTGAAACAGCTCTATCAGAAAAACGCTCCTCAGCTTGACCCGGAGGGTTTCAAGCTCTACCGCGCCGCTGTAGATATGACTGGCTTTGACCTGTATGGCACGTTTTATTACGAGGATAACCGCGGGATGTTTGAGGAGGCAAGTGGACACCAGCTCCTGCGCTACCTGATCGCTGGACATTTCCACGCAGTGGACTGGAGTGTTGTCCCCGGCACCTGCTATGAGGCCGCCACTTTGCGGGAAATGGACACCACCACACCGGAATACAAAAAATTTGAGCATGAATTATTCGCTAAAGTTTTAGAAGAGATGGGAGTGATTACTGTAGAAACCAGCATCACTGAGATTAACAAGGATACCTTCTGGGAATTGCTTGCCCAGGCCAAGGCCCGCTGCGGCCAGGACCTGGACGCCTCCGCCCTGTGGCTGGAGGGAGAACTCCTGCGGATGGGGCCGGAGCAGGCCCGGAACTTTGACAATGTCATGCACGGCTATTCGTCCCTGGCGTACAAGTTCGGCCTCTGGACCGCCGCCTCCGTTATGCTGGACGGCTGCACCGATGACGGGTTCATCGACTTCCGCAACTGGCTGATTGCCCAGGGTAAGGACATCTATCTGGCCGCGCTGAAGGACCCGGATACCCTGACGGATGTTCCAATCTATGGGGGCGGGTGCTTTGAGTCCCTGGCCTACATCGGGGACAGGGTTTATGAGAAGCTGACCGGCAAAAACGCCTATGACAGCATTGACCGGACTGCATATGAGAAGCTGGAACGGGAACTGGCCAAGGATATTGAGTACAGCGAGGGGATCAATTACCCCTACAAATGGAACGAGACTGCCGAATACCTCCCCCGGTTGTGCGCGAAATATGTGCCGCCGCAGGCTCTTGCGTGGCTGATCCAGCACCACAACGACACCTGGAACCCCACCAGCCGGGAAGTGCAGCAAGCGAGAAAAACGGCTGTCAAAGGGAAAAAGAGAACGCATCGGGGAGGCGAGGCCAGATGAATGAGACCATCGTCATTGGCATTGACCATGGATATGCCGCTATGAAAAGCAAAAATTTCTCCTTCCCCACCGGCTTGGTTGAATACGAGCATGAGCCGTATACCCAAAAGGATGTACTGGAATATGGCGGCAAATATTATGTAGTGGGCAGCGGACGCCAGCCGCTCCAGAAGGACAAAACGGTCATGGAGGACTACTACCTGCTGACCCTGGCCACCATCGCCAAGGAGCTGGAGTATCGGGGCGCGGAACCGACCGCCGCTGTGCATCTGGCCGCTGGTCTGCCCCTCACCAGCTTCGGGCGGGACAAGAAGAAGTTCCGGGCCTACCTGCTCCGGGACGGCAAGCCGGTGTCCTTCCGCTATGAGGGCATCGACTACGCTGTCACCATCGCGGAGGTGTCTCTGTTTCCCCAGGGCTACGCCGCCGTACTGACCCAGAGCGAGCTGCTGGACGAGCCGTCTGTCATCGTGGCGGACATCGGGGGCTGGACGGTAGACCTGATGCGGCTGGACAACCGTGTCCCCAACGCCGCCACCTGCAGGAGCCTGGAGCTGGGCATGATCCGCTGCTTGGATGGGATCTCTGAACAGATCCGCCGCAAGCTGGGCCTGTCCATGACGGCAGCGCAGATCGAAACGGTGCTGCGGGGCGAGGTCACCAGCATAAACGATCAGGCCAAAGAGATCATCCACCGGGAGGCCGGGGCCTATGTGCGCCAGCTCATCTCCGCCATCACGGAGAGCGGTCTGGATACCCGCGCCATGCCCGCCATCTTTATGGGCGGTGGGGCGGCGCTCCTGAAACGGCACGTTGGGGCCACAGACGGCCTTTGTCGGCCTCTTATCCTCGATGACGTATGTATGAACGCCAAAGGGTACGAACGCCTTGTGGGCCAAATTATGGGAACCCCACGCAAGCCCAGCGTAGCGGGTTGCGTGGGGAGAGGAGGAACAGCGAAATGAGTGAGTTTTCACCGCAGGTGGAAACGAGGGATATGGAGCTTGTGACGACGATGCGGGGCGTTGGCAATGGCGGATAAACGGCGGCTGAACCTCGCCCTCAACCTGTCTGCGCCCCACCAGCGGGAGGCATGGAACATCCTCCGCGCCATCCCCGCTGGGCAGCGGACAGACGCTGTGTGCCGGATGATCTGTGAGGGCCACAAGCGGGAGACACTGCTGGAGAGTATCCGCGCCATGCTCCGGGAGGAGCTGAATCAAGTTGAATTTGTCTCTGCAAAAGAAAAAACAGATGAGCCGCAGGCCGGGGACGTGGATGAGAACGTCCTCGGCTTTCTGTTAGCTCTGCAACAGGAGGAAGGTGATACGACTGATCCGCTATTTTGATATGTTCGCGGGGATCGGAGGCTTCCGGGCCGGACTGACCCGCGCGGGCGGTTTCCAGTGTGTCGGCCACTGCGAGATCGACAAGTACGCCGACGCCAGCTACCGCGCCATCCACGACATTGGAGAGGAGGAAGTATACTATCCAGACGCAACCAAAATTGACCCCAGCGGAATGCCCGACTTTGACCTGCTCTGTGCGGGATTCCCTTGCCAGAGCTGGTCTGCTTCGGGGCATAGATTGGGATTCGCTGACCCCAGAGGCGCTCTCTTCTTTGAGATTGCCCGACTGGCTGAAGCAAGACGGCCTGCGTATCTGCTGCTTGAAAATGTTCCCCGCATTTTACAGCACGACCAGGGACGGGCGTTTGCGATCATCCTCTCCTCGCTTCATGGTTTGGGGTATGGTCTCGAATGGTGTGTGCTTAACAGCGCCGACCACGGGACGCCTCAAGCAAGGAGAAGGGTGTATATTGTCGGATATCTTGATTCCAGATGCGCAGGAAAAATATTTCCTGTCGCCGGAGCAAACGGAAAGGCTCTTGTACAAATCCTTGGAGGGCCGCAGGGATCGAGAGTCTACGACCCGGAAGGAGTA
Organism: Oscillospiraceae bacterium; assembly: GCA_910574635.1. GTDB lineage: Bacteria > Bacillota > Clostridia > Oscillospirales > Oscillospiraceae > Oscillibacter. The sequence continues at coordinate 193,322 of CAJTCG010000001.1, forward strand.
GCCTGCACCCAGACGGCAGGCGCTGGCGGTATGGGTGGAAAAACAGGGCTGTATCTGATTCCGCCGCCAGGTCCCCCGTTTGTGGACCTGTCCGTGGGGGAACCCAGACGGACGGATACCGCCCGGTGCCTCACCGCCCGGTATGGGCAGACCACCCTCTCCAACCACAGGGCGGAGCGGTCCGGGGTGCTGATGATCCGGGAGCCGACAAAGCAGGGCTATCAGGAGGCCGCCCCCGGCGACAGCGTGGACCTGGGCTACATCGGCAGCAAGACCAGGGCTGGCCGGGTGAGCAAGCTGGCCCATGACGCCGCCAGTGTTCAGGGCATCGTGGAACGGGGCGGACGCATCCGCCGCCTCATGCCCAGGGAATGCTTCCGCCTCCAGGGCTTCGAGGACGAACAGATCGACAAGATCCTCGCCATCACCTCGGACGCCCAGGCGTACAAGCAGGCTGGAAACAGCGTCACTGTCAATGTGATCGAAGCCATTGGACATCGTATCCGGGCGGTGGACGAGGAACTACGGGGAGGTGTGGCAGCATGAGCGAGATCGGCATCAAGGATCAATGCTTCGGTGTGGAGGTAGAGATGACAGGTATCTCCCGCAGGCAGGCTGCGGATGCGCTGGCGGAGTATTTCGGGACAACGCCGCAATACCTTGGAACCTACTATGATACCTGGGGTGTTACCGACCCGGAGGGGAAGATGTGGAAGCTGATGAGCGATGGCAGCATCCGGCCGGAGCGGAAAACCGCGGAGGGGTACACCTCCAACTTCCCCAGGAGTATGGGCAGCCGGGATTATCAGGTGGAGATGGTCACGCCCAAGCTGACCTACGCCGAGCTGCCTAAGCTGCAGGAATGTGTGCGCCGGGTGCGCAAGGCCGGGGCTAAGGTCAACGGCTCCTGCGGCATCCATGTCCATGTGGACGCCTCGAACCACAACCGCCAGAGCCTGAAAAACCTCATCGGCATCATGTATTCCAAGGAAGATATCCTCTTCAAAGCATTGCAGGTGAGCGAATCCAGGGCGGAACGCTGGTGTCAGAAAGTGCGGGAACCCATGCTGCGGCAGGCGCGGCAGCTCTCCTCAGATGAAACCAAAGACCTGACCCAACTGGAGCAGGTCTGGTACGAGGGACACGTGGAAAATGATGAGCATTACAACTGGACACGCTATCACGCTTTGAATTTACATTCTGTCTTTTATCGCGGCACTGTGGAATGGCGGTGTTTCAACGCCACCCTCCACGCCGGGAAGATCGCCGCCTATGTGAACCTGTGCCTTGCTATCTCCGCCCAGGCCATCGCCCAGCGCAGCACCGTCATGCGCAAGACCCACAGCGAGAACGAGCTGTTCACCTTCCGGGTGTGGCTGGTGCGGCTGGGCCTTAACGGCGAGGAGTTCAAGCACACGCGGGACCATTTACTTGCCCACCTGGAGGGGGACAGGGCCTGGCGCCACGATAAGGATAGCTACGAGGTCAATAAAAGAAAAAAACGACAACGAGAAATGGAGCGATGACAATGATAATTCGCATTGACGAGCGCACCTATGAGGGCAGCGGCACGGAGATCATGGAGCAGCTCCGCCAGCAGACCTTCGACCCCACGGAGTACCCGGATGTGGAGAGCTACATCTACCAGCTCCGCAGCAACTTCATCCGGGCCACGGATCTGGACTGCCCCCTGCCGGACGGCGACACCGAGGAGCAGGCACAGGCCATGTTCGCCCATCTGGCCAAGGCCGGTGCGCTGACGATCATGGAGGAGTGAAGATGGAAGAAAGACTTTATTTCGCCTACGGCAGCAATATCAATTTGGACCAGATGGCCTATCGCTGCCCGGACGCCTCCGTGGTGGGGCCGGTGACGCTGCAGAACTATGAACTGCTGTTCCGCAGGGGCGGCTTCGCTACCATTGCCCCCAAGGAGGGTGAGACGGTGACCGGCCTGCTGTGGAGCATCACGCCATGGTGTGAGCGGTCGTTAGACCGATATGAAGGGTATCCGCGTTTTTACGATAAGCAGATGGTGACGGTGCGGGACAGTGAGGGCCGCTCTCTGGCTGTCATGGCCTACATTATGGATGAGAGGTTCCGGGAGCCGATGCTCCCCTCTGAGAGCTACTATCACGGCATTCTGGAGGGCTACCGCCAGAACGGTATGCCCACAGAGCCGCTGAAACAGGCATGGGAGCATTGTGTGCGGGAGGTTCACCAGGAGACGGAACGCATCAACGCCAGCTTCTCTGACCGCCCCAAGCCTCCAAAACGGCGAGGTGGTCATGAGCGATGACTCTATGATACGCAGGGAGGGACGATATGTCCAGCAAGAAAATATCACTGGCCGGTGAGGTGCATATCAGTACCGGCAACATTTACACGACCGTGGACGCGCAGGAGGCGCTAAAGTGCATTGGCTTGGCCTATGGCCTCTATGACCACGCCGAGGATGTTCGTGACCAGCGGGTGATGCTGGACGAGAGCAGCGGCAAGCCCGCCCTTGTTGCCCAGGAGGATATCAGCCACCATGGATCGCCGCTCTGGGAGACCTACCGCACGATCACCGATGACCCGGAGCAGATCCAGCGGTACATGGACTTTCGGAAAGTTGTTCGGACGATCCGGCAGATGGAGATCGACCGGGAGCGCCAGCCCGCGCCGGAGAAACACGCGCCGCTCCCAAAGAAAGGCCCGAAGCCCTATGAGCGGTGAGAAATACCTGTTTTTCGATATGCCGGAGGATGATGTCTCTTCGCTGTTCACCACCAAGCTGCAGGAGCAGGCCCGTGTGGGCTGCCTGCGGGGCGTGTTTGACGGCGATGCACTGACCACCTCCTGGCTGAAGGGGAACGAGACGCTGGAGTCCCCGGCCTTTAACGCGGAGCTGCGGGAGCTGTTGGAAACATTCCGAAATGACGGGCCGCTGAAAAATTTACAGTTTATGCGCCAATTCTGCCGGGAGCATCCACAGGCGCGTATGTCCGGCAGGCAGACCTTCTACGCCTTCCGCATCGACACCAGCCAGCATCGGTATTATTTGCGTTTGTTTCCTCAAAAGAGAAAATTCTATCTGTTCTGCTACCAGACAGACCAATTCCGGGAGGGGCGGCCCGAACCGGATTTCAATTTGCTTTATCGCGGAAAACCAAGAAAAAAGCAAAAATCGAGAGGAGAGCGGTAATGAAAGTTTTAATCGTGGAACCTGAGCAGCCCTGCCGCGCCCAGGAGATCCCCGACACCCTGGAGGCCATGCAGGCCATCGTGGGCGGATATCTGCGGGCTGTGTATCCCTTTCGGGAGAACGTGGCTCTGCTCTGTAATGAGGAGGGCAAACATCTGGACCTGCCCCATAACCGCCCCCTGACCAACGACCGGGGTGTCCCCTATGAAACGATCTGCGGGACGTTCTTCCTGGCGGGGCTGGGCGCGGAGGATTTTGTCTCTTTATCAGAGGAACAGATCCAGCGGTACAAATCGTTGTATGACAACATGGCGGTCCTCACCGCCGAGAAGTCCGCACCGAAGAAGCACGAACCGGCAGCCAAAAAAGGAGCAAAAGCCCATGAACGCTGAGAGCTATTCCTTTCTCCAAGTTGAAGCGGACGAGGAGCCGATGCTGTTCGCCTCCATATTCTCTCCCGCTGAACATGAGCAGGCGTGTATCGGGCATCTGCGGGGCGATTTTGGGCGCGGAACAGAGTTCTGGACTACATGGTGGGACAAGCATGAGGAGCTGAAGAACCAGGACTTCCAGAATGAGCTGGGCGATTTGGTCAACACGCTGCGGAAGAATGGCCCCCTGAAAAATCTGTCCGCTATGCAGTGTCAACGCCAACCTGAAAATGTCGATTTTCGCCGGAATGAAATGTTATTTTTCGCCGGTCAGCATGAAGCGGCTATGCAGCCTTGATTACCCGTTACTTGCCGGCTTGAAGCCCGTCAAGTCCTGATTTATCAGTGCATTTCAGACTTGACGGGCGAAAACGGCGAGTATAATTATTCAAAGGCTGCACACCTTTACCCGCCATTTTCCGACATTCCCCTTTCGGCGAAAACCTACAAAATCGCACCGGCGTTGACATGCAGCAATTTTGCCGGGAGCATTCCCAGGCGCAGATGAGTCCGAAATCTGGCGCGGAATACTATGCCTTCCGCATCGACACCGCCTGCCGCCGCTATTACCTGCGGTTCCTGCCCCTGCGGGGGAATTATAATTTTTACATCTACTGCTATCAAACGGACCGCTTGATTAAGGACCGTCCGCAGCCTGCACCTTCCAGCCCTAAAAAGAAAAAAACGAAAACGCAGGAACGATAGGAGGAAAAGCCCATGCCCAAATATAACCTGTCCAGCATGGACGCGATCAGCGCCTCCGCAGCGCAGGCCCGCGTCCGCGCCGGTCAGGAGACATCCCAGAACAGCTACAACGCCGCGTGGCTCCACGGCTACGCATCCGCGCTGGCCGACTGCGCCGAGCAGTTGGAACCCCAGCAGGAGTTCCTGGACGCTGTCATCGGCTATCTGGGCGAGCAGCACGACAGCGCCGAGCTGTACGAGATTTTGCATGACCGCTTTGATCTTTCAAACGAAAAAATCAGGGCTCTGGGCTTCGACCTGCCGCAGTGCGCCGAACCCAGGCCCCAGCCACATAAAATACAGAGGAGGAAACCATCCCATGAGAGATAACTGTATCCTGACCGCCGAGTCGGTCACCGAGGGCCACCCGGACAAGCTGTGCGACACCATCGCGGACGCTGTTCTGGACGCCTGTCTGAAGAACGACCCCACCGCCCGTGTGGCCTGCGAGGCCATGGCCACGGCTGGGAAGATCATCGTGGCCGGGGAGATCTCCGCCAGGGAACTGCCGGACATCCCCGCCATCGTCTGCCGGACTGTGCGGGAGGCGGGCTATCACTCCGACTATGAGGTGGAGGTCATCACCCACGATCAGAGCGGCGACATTGCCGGTGCTGTGGCCCAGGACGCCCAAATGGGCGCTGGAGATCAGGGCATCCTATACGGCTACGCCTGTTCGGAAACGGCGGAGCTGCTGCCCCTGCCCGTAGTGCTGGCCCACCGGCTGACCAGCCTGCTCACCAACGCCCGCAGGACGGGGACCATCCATGGCCTGCAGCCGGACGGCAAGGCCCAGGTGTCTGTGGAGTATCAGAACGGCAGCCCCAGCCGGATCGCCGCTGTGGTGGTCTCCTGCCAGCACGATGAGGGCAAGGATCTGGAGGAGCTGCGCCGGGAGGTCATCCGCCACGTCATCGTCCCCGCCCTGCGGGATCTGTACCCCGACCCCAAGACGGAAGTTTTTATCAACCCCTCCGGGCGTTTTGTGCTGGGCGGCTTCGAGGCCGACACCGGTCTGACGGGGCGGAAGCTCATGGCGGACACCTACGGCGGGCTGGCCCCTCACGGCGGCGGGGCGCTGTCCGGGAAGGACGGGACCAAGGTGGACCGCAGCGGGGCGTACATGGCCCGGTACATTGCCAAGAATATCGTGGCCGCTGGGCTGGCGGAGGAATGCACCGTCAGCCTTGCCTATGCTATTGGCAGGGCCGAGCCGGTGGCGGTGGACATCGACACCCACCAGACCGGCGAGTACCCGGAGGCTGTGCTGGAGCAGGCCGTCCGGGCTGTGTTCGACCTGACCCCCGGCGGGATGATCCGCGCCCTGGGGCTGGACTGGCCCATCTTTGCCCAGCACTGCAACTACGGACACTTCACCCATCAGGATGCCCCCTGGGAGCAGACGGACAGGGCCGCCGCCATGGTGGACGCCTGCCAGATAGCCGCAGTGGGCGCACTCTGCCGGTGACCGCCGCCATCGGCAGCGAAGGAGGTGACATTTTCAATGGACGATGGGATGGATTATGATGTTCAGACGAAAGTGAGATTCCAGCTTGACTTTGACGGCTCCGGCGATTTCAATATGCTGCTTCTTCCCGATATCCAGAAACAGTTTGTGCAGCACGTCAAAAAGGTCTATGAGCAGGATGATACTTTGGGCAACGGCTATGTTTCCAGCGATTTAGATTTCCGCTTTGATGGCCGAACGGTGCGGTTGGAGTATACTTTTTCCTGCCATGACGAAAACGAGGCCGAGGCGGAGAGCTTTTCCACCTACTGCGTGCAGTGCGTTCGGAAGGAGCTGGAGGCGTTTGGGTGCAAAATCAAGAAAATCGACTGCAAAGCCGAGGAGGCGGATCTTTCATGGTTTGACAGATTGGAGGATGCGATATTCGGCCCCAGAGAGTCCGCCCCTGAACCGCCCGCGCCGAAAAAGAAACGCTCCGGGCCTGAGAGGTGACGATGGGAGCGCCCAAGTTTATCGCAAGCTGTAGTTTTGGCAAAGACTCGCTGGCCACAATTTTGCTTGCAAAAGAGCATGGTGAGCCTTTGGACGAGGCGGTCTACTGCGAAGTCATGTTCGATAGCAATATCTCCGGCGAGGTACCGGAGCATCGGGACTTTATCTACGGCAGGGCCATCCCTGCGCTGGAACGCATGGGTGTGAGAGTGGTGGTGCTTCGCTCCCAGCAGACCTATGTGGGGCTGTTCACCGGGCGGATCACCCGCGGCCCGAAAAAGGGCATGGTGCGCTCTTTCCCGCTGTGCGGGAAGTGCGCTGTCCAGCGGGACTGCAAGGTGCGGCCCATTGAGCGGTATCGGAAAACCCTGCCTGCTGGGACGGTTCAGTATGTGGGCATCGCTCAGGATGAGCAGGAACGGCTGCTCCGGCTGGAGGGTAGCAAACAAGTATCTCTGCTGGATAAATACAACTTCACAGAACAGGATGCATGGGAGTTCTGCCGAAAGGCGGGACTCCTTTCGCCTGTCTATGCCTTCACCGACCGGGGCGGCTGCTGGTTCTGCCCCAACGCCAAGCGGGAGGAGCTGCGCCACCTCTACGATCACCACCCTGACCTGTGGGCCAGGATGCTGGAGCTGCAGGCCATTCCCGGCAAGGTAACGGAGAAGTTCAACCGCACCCAGCGGTTCTCGGATATTGACGAAGCGTTCCGGCTGGAGGACAGCGAAACCGCCCCAGACCAGGCGGCATAGCCGGTAATTGTTGGTATCGCCCGGTTTTAGAGCCTCATCTTTGTTGGGTATCGTGATAGCTTTATCCCGAACATTCAGGTATTGTTGTGGGCAGGAATCCCCAAAAAATATCAAGGAGGACGGCAAAAATGGCAAAGATTGAGAGGCATCCCGCACCGGAGAAACTGCTCCTGCAAGTCACCACAGAGGCGGTCAGCGCCCTGGCCCTGGCCGGAGAGGATAAAAGCGGAGACGCGGCATCCCTGGAGGCGGGCGTGGACCTGATCGCAAAAGCCTGGGGGCTGCCCCAGGAGCTGGCGGACAACAGCCACACCCTGATCAACCGGCAGAAGGAGCTGGTGGAGAAAGCAAGCAGCGAGTCCGCCCTGCCTGATGACCAGATCCTGGACATCTACGATGGCCCGATGATCGCGGAGCTGGTCTGGGGACTGTTCGAGACAGCGATCCGGCTGGACGCTTTACAGGACCGGGCCGCAGTTCATCAGATGGCGCTCCTGCTGGCGGAGGCCCTGGACTTCGATGAGTGGATCGAGCAGTGCGGACCGGGCAACGGAGAGAATTAAATCATACAGGATGGGCGCTGTCATGTGGACAGCGCCCATCTTGCGCTGAAGGGAGTGTTTGAAACGGATAAATACCAGGAATTTGATAACAAAATCTTTGACATTACACGAATCATGCTGGACTTTTCTCTGACAGAGGGGCAGAAAAGCGAGCTGCGGACGGTCATGGAGGAGATGGAAACGGCGCACAGAGAAGGACTTCTGACCGACGCCCAGCACGGCAGGCTCCTGTGTACGATGGCGGACTGTGGCATGGAGCTGCCCCCGGTCGCTGTGGATCAGACGGAGCTGGAGAAGCGGCTGGCAGCTTATACGCAGTCGGTGGAGTTTCAGCAGGATATCGCCGGTCTGGCCCAGGACTATCAGTGCCAGGGCCTGCCGGTGCCGCCAGCAGAACAGCTCCGGGATGAGGCCATGGGCGAGGCCGGGAAGTGTCTGGAATCGGTGATGGCCTGCGAAGCCAAGGGCCACCTCTGGAAAGAGAGGGCCGACCCGGAGAACGGGACCAGCGAACTGGCCTGCCGACGCTGCGGGACAACGGAACAGCTACGGTGGTAAAGGAGGCAGCGGCATGACCAACAAAAAATATGAGATCACCGATATCGCTCACGAAAAATATCCCTTCCTTCATCGCATCCGTGCCCTGCGGGACATCGGCAAGGAAGTCAAGGCTGGGGATTTGGGTGGCTTCGTGGAGCATGAGGGCAACCTGTCCTTCGAACCGGGGGACGATGCCTGGATCTTCGATGACGCCATTGCCGCCGGGGAGGGCTGTGTGGACAAGGGTTCCGTCCTTCGGGAGCGGGCTGTTGTCTGTGACTGTGCCTATGTCTCCCACGTGACAGAGATGACCGGCGACTCCAGAGCGGAGGATGACGCCTATATCCGGGGCGCTAAACTGAGCCGGTGCGCGAGAGCCTCCGGGCAGAGCATGATCCTCCAATCTCCCACCACCCAGGCCGCGCCTATTCTCAGCGGAAACTGCGCTGTCTATGGAAAGGTGATGGGCGATGTTATGCTGGCCGGAACCGTGGTAGTGATCAGCGATGAGACGATCTCCAACGACTCCCTGGACACGCTGTCCATTGATGACCGGGGCCGGTACATCATCCGTGATCCATCGCGGGATGAGCTGGCTCCCCACCAGCCACAGGAGAAGCAGAAAAAGCCGAGGGACAAGGGGCGGGACAGATGAGAGAGGAAAACGCGGTATATCGAAAGGTGTACTTCCGCATCCATACCGAGGGCTACGCCTCCGGCTGGGCGAGCGAGACCGCCAAGGCGCTGTTTCGGGAGGAAAGCCGCCGCCTGTTCCAAGAGTTGGGCTGGGAATTCCATGCAGGGAGAAGTGGGATTGCCGACACAGTCACCAAGGACCAGCAGGACCTCTACCTGCACCCCGACAGCTTCAGCGGCGTGATGGAGGAGAGCGGCATCCAGCCTCTGCAGGAGCAATTGGCAGCGGTGCGGACACGGTCATTCCGCTGTTACGCCGTAGACCGCTACGAGGAATACATGGATATGGATAACGGGGAATATTGGGCCGCGCTGGAGGCAAAGCGCGATGAGATCACGGCGTTTGTTCTGGAGCAGTGCAAAACCAGGCGGTCAAATCTGTACATCACCGATCCCGTTGCGCTTCATGTTGCGGAACGTTTTGAGATCCGCCGCCTCTGCGACAGGGGCAGGCACAACGAGGTGGGCATCCGGTTTGTGACTGAGCTGGTCGAGGGCCTGCTCCGGCAGGGGCGGCTGCGCTGTGCTGAAACGACCCATGGCAGAGGCATACGGACTGCCACGGCAAAAGAGCTGAAGGAGCGGCAGCCTGCGGAACAGGTCGATGGACAGATCGCCATGCTGCCTGACGGCGAGACGCAAAGCAAAAGAAAAAAGGGCAAAAATTTGGACAAATCCAGATAACAGGAGTCAGTAATGGACTTGCATATGAAACAATTTGACGGGACCACCTTCGGAATGGCTGTGGAGGCATCGTCCCCGGCATTCAGGCGGATGAAGAAAAACGCATTTAACAGAAAAATGGCGCTGTATGGCGGGATCATTGAGCGGACTGTCCGCTGTGTCCGAGCCGCCGATGTGGCGGCGATCATGGGCGATGCCGGATGGCTGGTGAGCGAGGGCAGGTATATGGAGACCATCCGCTGGGGCGATGACCCAACGGAACATTACATCATTTACGAGGAAGGAAGTGGAAAATGAGCAATTTCTTTGAGCAGGAACTGCGGAAGCTGTTCGGGGACGGAGAGATCATCCGCTCCCCCAGCTTCACTGGCCGGGCCTGTCTGGGGACGCTGGGCAAGGACCTGCGGGTACGGGCGCAGTTCGTCACCTCTGGCTATGCAGACCACTACGATACACTGAAAATCTCTATTTTGAACCGCACAAACGGCCCGGTAGATACGCTGGCCCTGAAGCTGTCGGATGTGTGGGGTGTTGGCAAGAAAGATCGGAGCGGCAATGCGGTCCATCCATGTATCTGGGTGTATCGTGATGAGATCGATTGGTACATCTATCGTCCCACTCAGGCGGACTGGAAAAATCTCCGGGAGGCGGTAAAGCAATACCTGGAACCCTTCCGGGATATGGAACGCGCTCAGGACGGCCCCAAGCTGGTGTACATCTGCGCTCCTCTCCGGGGCGAGGTGGAGAAGAACATAGAGTTCGCGCGACAGAAAGCCCAGGAGGTGTTTCAGGCGGGGGACATCCCCGTCTGCCCCCACCTCATGTTTCCGCCTATTGCCGACCCGGAGAATCCTGTGCAGGATCAGACGGCGCGTGAGATGGGCCTGCGGCTGGTGGAGTCCTGCCAGCAGGTCAATGTCTACGGCCCGGAGTGGACAGATGGGATGTGGGCGGAGATCCGCCATGCCATGGACTTGGGCATCCAGGTCAAGACCGACCAGAAAACCGTAGGACGCACCACGCCTCGCCGACAGGCTCCCAAGAAAGGAAAGGGTGCGCGATGAGCGGCGAACTGAAAGCTGTTCTGCAGGAACGGCTGCATAAAAACTATGAGGATTTTTTGGCGCAGCTCCAGGAAAAATCTCCTTCCGAGTTGATTGCCATGGCCCCGGAGATCGTTGCCGCCAAACAGTGCCGTGAGGAGTTGCCGGATGCCTGCGATGACGATGACATCCAGTTTCTCCTCCAATTTGACGATCCGCTGGAACTGGTACGGGGTTATTGGGAAAGCGAGATCACCGGCTATGACCACAGCGGGGAAATGGGCCATATGCTTTGGCGTATTCGTGAGGATTACCCGGATATATTGGAGCCGCAGAGCGTTGTGCCGATTCGACAGGATGAGATCGCCATTGACCCGGTTATGGATTTTTCCGGCAGGGAGATCATCGTGTACATAGAAATGGGAGAAAAATTCGATGTCGGAAAACGCTTCCAGGTCTATCCAAATATAGATGATGTCTATAGCCTTTACGGGAAATATGATCCTGTTTCGCAAACGCTTCGGGCCGAGCTGCACATTGAGGAGTATGAGGGCGATGCGCGGGTGGAGCCTGTCGAGCTTCTGTCCGATGAACAGGAGATGATTGTTGGAATGATGGAGGAGATCTGCAAAAAAGATACAGGGAAATCCCTGCGGGAAGTATGGACGGAGCATCATCCGGCTATCAACAGGAAAAATCTGCACGGAAAGAAACATGGGAGGAATCAGAATGAGCGATAACCTTATCAAGCAAATCACCACAGACGATCTGCGGCGCATGGGGGATCAGGAGGGCCTGATCCTCCAGGGCTGCGGCGGGCTGGCCCAGGAGTGGGTGGACGGCATCAACGAACTGCTCACCGATGCCGGTATCCTGTTGGATGGCAGCAAGTTCGAGGCTGCGTCCACCTTCCAACATGACGGCGTGACCTGCCTGCTGTTTCCCTTTGAGAATGTGAAACTGAACATTGGCAAGCTGGCCATGTGGCGGCTCCAGACCCACGACCAATTTGGCGGCACTTGGCTGTCTGACTATGTCCCCAACCGGCTGGGCGGCTTTGTAAAAGAACAGGCTCCGCCGCAAAAGCCCAAGATGGAGTTGCTGGGCCGTGACGGCAACATCTTCTCTCTCATGGGTGTCGCCTCCCAGCTCCTCCAGAGGGCCGGGATGGCAGAGCAGAACCGGGAAATGATAGAGCGCGTCACCTCCTGCGATGACTACTACAAGGCCCTCAATATCATCAGCGAGTATGTGGAGACAGAATTGTCCCCCAAAATCGAACCCCAAAAATCTACAAAGAAGAAAGCGAGGAACACACATGAGCGATAATCCCAGATGGGAGATCATCCAGGGCGATGCCCTGAAGCTGCTGGGGGGCTTCTCCCCCGGCACCTTTGACGCCATCATCACTGACCCGCCCTACGCCTCCGGGGGCCGCACCCAGGCGGAGAAAAACAAGTCCACCGCCAAGAAGTATTCCAGCATGGGCGACAGCGCACCCCCGCCCTTCGAGGGGGACGCCAAGGATCAGCGTTCCTGGACCCGCTGGGCGGCGGAGTGGCTGGCGGACGCCCGGAAGCTGTGCAAGCCCGGTGCGCCGGTGTGTATGTTTATCGACTGGCGGCAGCTCCCCGCCGCCTCCGATGCCCTCCAGTGGGCCGGGTGGATCTGGCGCGGCACCGCTGTGTGGGATAAGGGCAACTCCCGCCCTCAAAAGGGCCGGTTCCGCCAGCAGGCCGAGTACATTGTCTGGGGCTCCAACGGCGATATGCCCATCAGCCGCCCTGTGCCCTGCCTGCCGGGGGTGTTCAAGTACGGCAATCCCCAGAACCGCATCCACCTGACCGAGAAGCCCCTACAGCTCATGCGGGACATCGTGAAGATCACCGAGCCGGGTGGGCATATCCTGGACCCCTTCGCCGGTTCGGGAACCACCGTCCTGGCCGCTGTGCTGGAGGGCTACACCGCCACCGGTATCGAGGTCACGGACGAGTACGCCCACCGGGCCAGGGAGCGGATCATGCGGGAGCTGGAGCAGGCGGCGTGACCGATAACTGTCTGCCGATTCCTCTGGATATGTCCGAGAGTTGCTGGTATGATGTGGGCTACCAAACAAAAAGGAGGGCAACAAAATGAAAGTCAGATTTTCCTTTGACAATGCAGCCGTAGAGCGGCGGGGCCACGCGCTGGAGGATGTGCATCGGACGGTAAAGAGCCTGTTTGCCGCCCATGACCTTCCCTGCGTTTCCAGCGGCGATGCCCTGACCTTCCAGGACAAGGGCCACGGGGATGACTTCGTCTGTATGTGGGACATCATCCTCGCCCTGCTCCGGGCCGACTGGTTCATGGCCTGCGCCACCACCTGCGTCTGGCAGGACGAGGACGGCGAGGAGGATGTACTCGCCCAGGCGGGGAAAGTGCGGGGTGCTGTGTAGCATGGGAACGAGCAGAAAGCAGATCGCCTTTGATCTCAGCCATGAGGCGCTTAAACAGCACTATCCCCGCAGGGAAACAGCCCAGGACCTGCAGTTTTTCAAAAGGGCTTACAAGGACATCCAGCGGTTCATGGCCTCCAACGGCTTTGAGCGGCGGCAGCACTCGGTCTACGTTTCCTCTGAGGAGATGACCACGCTGGACGTTGCCGTCCTGATGCAGCGGATGTCCAGCCAGTTCCCCTGGCTTAGCCAGTGCGCTGAGAAAGTCGATGCCACGGATATCGGGGCGCAGCACAGCCTTCTGGGCCTGCTGCGCCCCAGCGCACAGTTGGATGTTTCCTTGGACAAGCCTGACGGCTGGCGTTTTTACATCATCGCTGATTTGAAAACCTGGGCGGACAACGCTGAAAACCGCAGCCCATTGGAGCATTATTCCTCTTTGAAAGAAGCAAAAGCCCGGTTCGATGAACTGCGGTGCCAGGGCTACAACAGCGAGACCGCCGACCCCGGCCCGGATGGGCAGCCTCCCGCCCGCCTGACCCTGGGCCTGGAGAGCGCGGACGGCATGAGCGCCGCCGACATCCTCCATGTGCGCCAGGGCGAGAGCTACCTCGTCACCGACTTTGTGCGGATAGAACGGCTCCGGGATGATCCTGCGGCAATGGATATTCTGGTCCGTGTCTCTCATGAGATAGGCTTTGACCGGGTGCGGGTGTGGGAGCAGACGGACGGCGGCCACCAGGTGCTGTCCATCGTCCCCTTCGCGGAGTGGGACAACCCCTACTTCGCCGCCAGCACACCGGGCAGTATCGCCGCGAAATACTGTGATTTCCTCCATGAGTGCTATCCGCTGCCAAAGGAGGACGGCCTCCGCAGCGGGCAGATCACGGAGATTGTCCAGTTTATCCGGCGTGAGGGACAGGCTGGTGTGAGTCAACTGAAGCTGGCGGTCAAGGGGCTGGCAACCTCGTTCGCTGACAACGCCGCTGTTCAGGAACTGGCGAAGTCGCTGACGGAGGAACTGTCTCAATACAAGGGATCGGCCCCGGCAAAACAGCCGAAGCGTCAGAAGAAAATCTCGCAGGAGCGATAGTGGGTTGGGTGCAAACAAGACACCCTGCCCTCTCTTTTTATAGAATCTGGGGGCAACTATAACACCCAACTGGAGGTGGAAAATTTGGCTGAATCCTCGATCCATTCTCACTTTTGTTATAAAGCCTGCCATGCGGGAGAGCTGCCGGACGCCAAGGCCGATGGGCCGCTGCGTGTGCAGGTGGAAAAGGTCATTGAGCTGACCCAGGCGCAGTACCAGCACTTCTCCGCCCATCTGCTGGAGGATATGCCCTTCATCGCCGCCAACCGGGAACTGGCGGGCTGTGATCCCCAGGGCGTGACCCACTGTCTGCTGGTGACCACCCGGAACATCCGGGGCGGAGTGCTGATCAACAGCGAGGGACACGATTACGCCCGATACGCGGCAGATGTGCGGGACAAATCGGCGTTGGATCTCCGGGATGTGCCGGTGGATCACTACGACCTGAAGCTTCGCCAGCCTCGTGACCGGCAGGAGCAGCGATGACGGCGGTTTTCTCTGAGGAGCCGCGGGCTCCGCCCGCGCAGATTGAAATCACTCTACCGCTTGGAAGAAAAAGCCCCGCCGCTGGCGGGGCCGAAGCTCACACCGCCTCCGGCGGTGTGAGCGCAAGCATAGCGCAAATGTACATTTTGCGCGCTTGCAGGGGGAAATCCCCCTGTCCCCTATGCCGCCTGCAGGCGGAAGATTTGCGGCCCACGGGCCGGGAAAGGAGCGTGAGGACGCGGAGTGGCATTTTACGCCAGCGTGAGCTTCGGGAAGGACTCGTTAGCCATGCTGTTGCTGTTACTGGAAAAAAGAATGCCATTGGATGAAGTCATTTTTTATAACTCGGAAATGGAATTCCAAGCCATCTACGATATCCGGGATCGTGTCAAGCCGATCCTGGAGCAGCGGGGCATCCGGTTCACTGAGGTGAAACCGGGTGTCCCATTTTTGTACGATATGCTGGAGAGGCCGGTCAACTCCAAAAAGAACGGTTTCCACCTGGGCTATGGCTGGTGCGGTGGCCCCTGCCGCTGGGGTACCAAGCTGAAAACTAATGCCTTGGACGGCATTGCAACAGATGCGGAAATCCACTATGTGGGCATCGCCGCAGATGAGCCGGAGCGGCTGGAAAAGCTGGAGCTGCCCAAGTGTTCACCGCTGGCGGAAGCCGGGATGACGGAGGCGGACTGTTTGGCGTACTGCTACCAGCGGGGATTCTTCTGGGAGGAAAGCGGCGTTCGGCTGTATGACATCCTCGACCGAGTGTCCTGCTGGTGCTGCAAAAACAAGAATCGGAAAGAACTGAAAGCGATTTATCAGTTTCTCCCGCAGTATTGGGAGCGGCTGAAAGAGCTGCAGGCCCAAATCCCCATGCCCATGAAACCCTACAGCCGGAAGGGCGTTCCCTATGGCAACGTGTCCGATTTGGAAAAGGTGTTTGAACAGGAGATCCGGGAGGAGCAGTCAGGCGGCGCTCCCCAAGGAAAAAGGAGGCGGTATGAGCAAGCCAGATAAACAGGGCAGGCATCACCTGCACATAGAGCTGACCCCCGCGCAGTATCAATCGCTGACGGTCCAGGCCAAGCGGTGCGGCCTCACCAAAAGGGCCTACCTCGTCCGCATCATCGAGGGCAGCCCCGTCCGCGCCCGCCCCGCCCAGGAGATCAAGGAGCTGCGGACGGAGATCCACCACATCGGCAACAACATCAACCAGATCGCCCGCAGCGTCAACGCCGGGATTGCCAGGGCCGAGGACGCCAAGCGGGGGCTGTTCCTGCTGGATCAGGTCTATGAGCTGATGTACCAGATTGCCAAAAAATAAGTGGAAAACTGTCGCCAGATACTTGTCCTCACCATCAATATAGGATATAATTTTAGTTGTGATTTGCATACAGACGGAAGGGGGTACATTATGGCGACTCAACCGATTTATCAGTTTTATTCCTGCCTGAAAGACTATCAGCCCGTCATCTGGCGGCGATTCCAGGTAGCGGGCAATGTCTCGCTGGCGAGGCTGGGGTATATCCTCATGACAATGTACGAGATGCAGGCAAGCCATTTGTTTTGCATAGATTATTTTCTCAAAGAAGATCTGCTGGACTATTTGCGGGAGAAAAATCTTCCCACAGAGGATATGCGTTGGAACCGCCCAGAGGTGATACATTATGAAGTTTTAACAGAAGAATCACTGCCGGACACAGAAACGGAGCGGACCATGGACGCTACCGCTATGACGTTGCGGCGGCTTTCCAACACACCAGGGCTTCGGCTGTGTATGCAGTATGATTATGGCGATGGCTGGGAGGTTGAACTGCGGTTGGAACAGGTATTCCAAGATGACGCCCTGCCAGGGAAATTGCTCCCTCGTGTTTTAGAGGGAGAGGGATTCGGAATCATTGAAGATTGCGGTGGTGTCAGTGGGCTGGAGCGATTGGCGAAAGCCTTTCAAAAGAAGAAAGGGCGGGAATATAACGAATTTTCAGAATGGCTGGGCGTTAAAGAATTGGATCTGTCTGCTTTCGATATTGATGATATGAATTATCGCTTAAAGAAAGTTCCTCGGATATATCGGGATGCATATGAACTTGGACTCCAGCCCACCAAGCAATCCCTGGCACTTCTGGAACGAAAATATTTGAAATGATTTCGCATTAAGGGTGAACTCGAAAGGGTTCACCCTTATATTTTGAGGTAATCTATGGCCGTCACAAAAATCCTGGCCCGGAAGGGCCGCCTGGACATCGGCATCAACTACGTCCTCAATGGGGACAAGACCGAGGAGCGCGTCCTCACCGCCCATCTGAACTGCGACCCAGGCCGGGAGTGCCGCCAGATGCTGGACACCAAACGGGCTGTAGGCAAGACGGACGGCGTGCAGTATTACCACATGATCCAGTCCTTCAAACCGGGAGAGATCACCCCGGAACTGGCACTGGAAATCGCCAAGGAGTTCACGCAGGAGCATCTGCCGGGGTATGAAACCGTGATCGGCGTTCATGTGGACAGGGAGCATATCCACGCCCACATCCTGTTCAATTCCGTGAACGCCGACACTGGAGAGAAGTACCACAGCAACGCCCAGAGCTACTACAGCCAGATCCGGGGTATCTCGGACAGGCTGTGCCGGGAGCATGGGCTGTCGGTCATCATGCAGGGCGAATCCGCCAAGGCAGTCAGCTACATCGAATGGCTGCGCCAGTCCAGGGGCCAGCCCACCTTCCACTCCATGCTGGAGGCAGACCTGCGGACAGCCATTCAGGACGCCAACGACCTGGGCCACTTCTTCCTGCTCATGGAACACAAGGGCTGGGAGATTAGCCACGGCAACCGGCTGGGCTTCCGTCTGCGTGGGCAGGAGCGGTTCATGTACCCAGGCCGGAAGAATCCGCTGTTCACCGAGGACGGTATCCGATCTGCCATCCAAGGGAACCTGGAGGACATCGAGGCTGGACGCAGGCCAGCGGTGATTTACCGTCCGCCATTCCAGCCCTACAAAAAGTACCCCAAATACACTGGCTTTATGGCGCTGTATGTCCACTATTTATACGTTCTCGGCAAGATTGGGCAGCGGCAGTACCCGCCCCGCATGACGCCCCAGCTCCGGCAGGAGGTCATGAAATCCGAGTGGTACCGGGAGCAATTCGCATTCCTGCGGGACAACGCCATCGCCACCCAGGCGGACATGGCTGCGTTCCAAACCCGCACAGAGGAAACGCTGGCCACCCTGACCAAGCAGCGAACCATCCTCAATGTACGGAAAAAGAAACGCCGTTGGCTGTACGCCGCCCTGGCGGACGCGGAGGCTCTGGCTCCCGCCAAGGCTCTCTATGAGGAGGGGCTGTCCGGCATGGAAACGGAGTTCGCCCGGTACATGGAGGCAGTGGCTGTGCTGGCGAGGTGCGGCATTCCAAGGGATAGGCTTATGACAGAAAAGGCTGAAATGTATGAGCAGCTTGCGGAGACAAATAGGCAGATCCGGGCGGAGCGGAAAAAGCTGGCCCTCTGCCGGGAGATCCAGAGCAGGCTGCCCCAGATAGAAAAAGAAATCGAAAAAATTGAAACGAAAGATGAGGTGATCAGAGATGACGATAGGAGGCGGTGAGGCCGCTGACCAGATGGTGCGCATGATGCTCTCCGGCACGGAGGTGGCGGTGCGTCTGGGCGGCTCGGCACTGAAGAACCTTCTGGCCCTGACCATGGCGCTGGCCCATAACCGCAAGACGCTCACCGGCAAGGTGAACATGGGCAAGATGCTGCGGGAGACGCGGGATCTGCGCCGGTTCCCCATGACGCCCCAGCAGTTCAAGCAGTTTAAGAAGCTGGCGAAAAAGCACAAGCTGTTGTTTTCCGTCATTAAGGACAAGGACGATAAGGGCAAGGTGATGGACGTGATCCTGCCGGTGACGGAGCTGGACCGGGCCAACGCTATTTTCGAGCGCATCCTGTACCAGATGCCCCCGGAGCTGGAACGGAAACCGGCGAAAGAACTGCAGCAGGGCCGGGAGGTGTTCCAGCCGGAGCGTCCGGCCCCGGAGAGGGAGCGCCAGCCCCAGGAGAAGGGCAGGCAGACCCCGCCCAGGGAACAGCAGCCTCAAAAAAAGGCCAGACAGCCGCAGGAGCGGCAGGCCCCCAGAAAGGAGAAGGCCGTGTCCGGGCCTGTGAGGGACCGTCAGGGGCAGGTGAAGCTCCAGCAGGAGGTGTCCCAGCGGTCACCGGAACAGGGCCGCCAGGAGGCCCCTGTAAGCCGGAGTCAGGAGAACACGCCAAAAAAAGGTTCTCGGTCGGAACGAGACTCGCCCGTTATAAAAATCAGCTCCTCTATACACAGAGAGAGCGGCGCTGCGAGGGAGACGAGTGAGCGCCCCTCCATAGAGGCGCGGCTCCAGGCGTATCGGGCGCAGAGCAGGAAACCGTCCGCTCCGGCCAAGGTGAAAGCGAAAACGAAGTCCCAGGCAAAGGCGCGATGACCGATATTCGTATGATGCCCCCGGCAGGTTGTTCTGCCGGGGGCTGTTTTCTGACTTCGGAGGTGATTGTTATTTGAAGCAAAGCAATCGGTCAGGCAAGCTGGCTGTTTACCTGTTCCTCTATATTTTCGTGGTCTGGGCGGCGCTGCTCATTGCCCCATCCCTGGGCGGTGGTCTGCCAGAGATCATCACCAATCTGACGGCGGCGATGGAACACCCCTTCCGCATCCAATGGACGGACCGCAGCCTCGTGACCATCTTGGTCTGCACCGGGGCCTACATCATGGGCATCTGTCTCTACGCAGACCAGCAGGGCCGGACGCGGGACGGCGAGGAGCATGGCTCCGCTACCTGGGCCTCGCCCCAGCAGGTCAACGCCATGTTCGCTCAGAAACAGAATAAGCTGCTCACCCGCAATGTCCGCCTGGGACTGGACACCCACAAGCACCGCCGCTCCCTCAATGTGCTGGTCATTGGCGGCTCCGGCGCAGGCAAGAGCCGCTCATATGTGAAGCCAAACATCCTGGAGGCCAACACCAATTATGTCATTACGGACCCCAAGATGGAGGTGCTGACCGCCACGGGCGGATACCTCAAAAGTCAGGGCTATGACATCCGTGTGCTGAACCTGGTGAACCTGGAGCAGTCGGATGGATACAACCCCTTCCGCTACCTGCGGGATGAAAAGGATGTGCTGCGGCTGGTGAACAACCTCATCCAGGCCACCACTCCAAAGGGCAGTCATGAGTCCGATCCATTTTGGACCAAAGCTGAAACCGCTCTGCTGCAGGCGGTCATCCTCATGCTGTGGCAGGAGGCCCCGGAGTACGAACAGAACTTCTCCATGGTCATGCGGGTGCTGGAGTACGCTGAGGTGAAGGAGGAGGACGAGGAGTACGTCTCGCCGCTGGATCTGCTGTTTCAGGCCATGGAACGGGAGAACCCCGCCAGCGTGGCGGTGAGACAATATCACGTCTTTAAAATGGCGGCTGGCAAGACCTCAAAGTCCATCCTTGTGTCCGCCGCTGTCCGGCTGGCTCCCTTCAACCTGCCTCAGATCAAGGCCATCACCGACAGGGACGATATGGACCTCTACACCTTGGGGGAGCAGAAGTGTGCGCTGTACGCCGTCATACCGGATAACGATAACAGTTTCAATTTTTTGGTAAGCCTGCTATATGCCCAGGCGTTCCAGGCCCTCTACTACAGCGCCGACCAGATCCACCACGGGGCCTTGCCCTGCCACGTCCACTTCATCCTGGACGAGTTCGCCGCCATGCCCCTTCCAGGCTTCACCCGTGAGTTGGCCACCATGCGTTCCCGCAACATTTCCGCAAGCACCATTATTCAGAATATGGCACAAATAAAAGAACTTTATAAGGATAGTTGGGAGACAATTCCGGGCAATTCGGACACAATTCTGTACTTAGGCGGCAACGAAGCGGCGACCCACAAGTACATCTCAGAGGCTCTTGGAAAAGCCACGATTGATACGAAAACCCATGGTCAGACCAAGGGGAAATCTGGCTCCTACTCTACTAATTTTCAAATGAATGGCCGCGAATTGTTGACCCCAGATGAGGTGCGGGGGCTGGACAACCGCTATGCCATCCTGTTCATCCGAGGGGCGCAGCCTGTCATGGACCTCAAGTATGAGTTGACCCAGCACCCGGCCATCCGCCACACCTTAGACGGCGGCGGGCCGCCCTACATCCATCATCAGGAGAAGCCTGAAGTAAAATTCCCCGGCGAACCGCTGTTTGCCGAAGTACCGGACGATCTGTCCGAGGAAGAAAAGGAGATCAAAGCCTATGAAGAACCTGAAACTGAAGAACCCCAAGAACACCCTGGAGAGCCAGAGGAAGATTGAGCGCCGCGCCAAGCGGGCCTATGCCGTTTTCGCCTGTCTGGCGCTGTCCATGGCCGTCATGATCGTCCCCGCTTTCGCGGCGGACGATCCCCTCCAGATTGTCGAAAACCTCAGCGATTTCATCTTTTCCCTGATCCGCGCCATCGGCCTGATCCTGCTGGGCTTCGGCATCCTCCAGTTGGGCCTGTCCCTCAAGAGCCACGACCCTTCCCAGCGGGCCAACGGTATGCTGACCATCGCAGGCGGCATCGTGATCACCTTCACCCGTGAGATCCTCAACCTCATCACCGGGGGCTGATGGACAGGACGGCAGCGGGAGGGCGCGTCTGCGTCCTCCCCACTCGTTTCCCGTGGGAGGTGATTTGATTGGGAAGCGGAAATTGGATCGTAGACGCGCGCTTTGTTCCTTGACAATCTGCGTAGAAATACGCAATAAAACAAGGCAGATTTCGCAAGAAGTCTGAACTCTATGCTTGATTCAACAGGTGCAATTCCTGTTAATCCCGGTGTGACGGGAAACAAAACTCTAATACTCCGGCATGCGCCCATAGTGCCTTATGGGATGTATGAAGCTCGGTGAAGAGCGGAGGCGGTATCTGAGATGGTACTGCACCGCAGGAGGCTATAAATCAGTCATGTCCAGTATGTTTTGTTGCAACTGACATAATCCTGAATGTACGGCTCGTAAATGCAAGGATGATAATACAGCCATCCGCTCCCATGAGGGGTGCTGTCGCCGTTGAAATTTGTCTACGTGGAAAACGGCAGAAAACCGAAAAGGTCGAATGTCTTTGGCAGAATATCACACAAGCCAAAGATGGCAGCCGGGCCATAGGGATGGGCTAAAACTGATATGAAAAGCTAAAGTATAGGGAACAAAGGAACCATGGACGGCACTGCAAAAAAAACTTGTTATTTGAAGTAAGTGAAGTGGCACCTTCGCCGCGCAGGTAGGAAATGACCTGCTAATCCATGGGGCAGCAGCCCGTAGTAGCGATGATGTCCGCAATAATAAGGCGGACGGAGCGAAGGGGCATAGTTAATGCAGATTCGTATGTGAACAGAAAGTCGAGGAAGCCGTAGGCATACCTGACTAAAACCAGAAACACCAATTCCGAAGGGAGGCGGTGCGTTATGGCACAACAATTCGACTACCCAAAAACCGAGAGCGAATTGCGAGAAATCCAAGATAAGCTGTATCAACACAGCAAAGAAATTTGTGACGCTGGAGGGAGGCCGGCGTTCAAGGGACTTCTGGAAATCATGTCAGCAGAAGCAACTATTATCACAGCGATTCACAACATCAAAAGCAACCACGGCAGTGAAACTCCCGGCGTGGACTCCAAGACTATGCGCAAAGATTATCTGCAAATGCCTTTCTCATGGGTGATAAAGGATATCCAGAGCGCATTCAGACATTTTGAACCGCAGAAGATACGCCGGGTGTATATCGACAAACCAGGAAAGACAGAGAAACGTCCGTTGGGAATCCCTACCATACGGGACAGAATCGTACAAGAGTGCATGAGGATTGTGTTGGAACCGATTTTTGAAGCGCAGTTTTTCGGCCACTCTTACGGTTTCCGGCCCATGCGAGATACCGCAATGGCGTTAGAACGGGTAAAACAGCTCGTTCATCACACAGGCTATCACTGGATTGTCGAGGGCGATATCAGCAAATGCTTTGACCATATCGACCACGCCATCCTCCTGAAACGTCTTTATCATATGGGCGTAAAGGACAGGCGGGTTCTACAAATCATCAAGGCTATGCTGAAAGCGGGGGTTATGGACGAATGCGAGGTCAATGAGGAAGGTACGCCCCAGGGAGGGCTGATTAGCCCGTTATTGGCGAATGTCTACCTGGACATTATGGACGAGTGGATATCCAAACAATGGGAACACAAGAAAACCCGGTTTCCCTATGGACGCCAAGATACCAGGTGCAGGGCCCTCCGCAAGGCAACAAGCCTAATCCCTGGTTCCCTGGTTCGTTACGCCGACGATTTCGTAATTGTAACTGACACCCGTGCCCATGCGGAGGAATGGAAAACCTGGTTGGAAACCTTCTTCCGTACCAAAATGAAGCTGACATTATCCCAAGAGAAAACGCTGATAACAGATGTCCGTAAAAAGTACATCAAATTTTTAGGCTATGAGTTCAAAATGGTTCGGGGAAAAGCCCGCTGGGGTTATATTCCAAGGACGATACCGGACAGAAACCGATTGAAGCGTAAAGTTGATGAAATCGCGGCAGATACTAAGAAAATCCCCGGAAATTACAGCCGGGAACAGCTCATTGGTGAAATAAACCGCATCAACAGCAAAATAAGAGGGTTAATCCAATACTATCAATGCTGCACATGGGTGAGCGTTGCCATGGACAAATATGGCAGACGGCTACAGCTCACAGTTATGCGGCGGCTGAAGCAGTACAAGGGGAAATGGATACCAGCAAATCAGACACAAAACCTTCCCCGTGTCCACCAACAACACAGGCAAAAAATACCCTCAATCAAATATCGCGATATCTACATTGGCTTTACCTCTCTCACCTTTTGCAGATGGGAAAAGGTACTGGTGAAAAGCCAGGCCGAAACGCCGTATACCGAGGAAGGGAGGCAAATTTATTTCAGACGCACAAAGAAAAAGCGTATCAATGCGCGTCTGGATGAACTGTATTCGGATAAATCGGCAGAAATCATCAGCAGTCATGGTCAATGGGGAAAACTCAATAATTTTGAGTTCTTTATGAACCGGACGTATGCACTTAACCGGGACAAGCTCAAATGCCGTGTCTGCGGCGGATGGCTCATAGACTGTGCGCCATGGGCACATCGTATCAACCCCAACCTCCCGCTGAATAAGGTGAATCGAGTAAATAATCTGGTTTCGCTCCACAAGAAATGCTTTGCAGCGGTAAACAACTTCAACCAAGATATCAGCCAGTTTGATGTACAAACACAGAAGAAAATTATCGGTTACAGGGAAAAACTGGTTCCTTCACATACACGCAACAAATAATCTGCATTGATGGAGCGCCGTGTGCGGCGAAAGTCGCATGCACGGTGCGAAGCGGGGGAAAATCCGCTCTGACTGCTGTTCTCACATGAGGACGGTAAAAGCGGCGGATTACCTATCGCTATAACCTGAATTCCGCCCTGGGGACCTGGAACGACAAGCTGGCGGAGATCTGGACGCTGGTCAGCACCACCCCGGAAAACTTCAAGGGCGGTGCGGTCTGGACGGTGATCACCGGCATCAACGGCGCGCTCCAGGCCATCGGCTGTGCCCTGCTGGTGCTGTTCTTCGTAATGGGCATCGTAAAAACGTGTTCGAGTTTTACGGAATTGAAGAAGCCCGAAATGGTATTCAAGTGCTTTATCCGTTTTGTGCTGGCCCAGGTGGCGGTGACCCACGGCATGGAGCTGATGTCCGCGCTGTTCCAGGTGGCCCAGGGGATGATCTCCACCATCATGACAGCCTCCGGGCTGTCGGCGCTGACCGCCACGACACTGCCGGCGGAGATGGTGACCATCATCGAGGATGTGGGCTTTCTGGAGAGCATCCCCCTGTGGGCCATTACCCTGCTGGGGTCGTTGTTTATCTGGGTGCTGTCGCTGGTCATGATTTTAACAGTTTATAGTCGTTTTTTCAAGTTATATATGGCGACCGCCATTGCGCCCATCCCCATGGCCAGCTTCGCGGGACAGCCCTCCAGCAGTATTGGCGTAGCCTTTTTGAAAAGCTACGCCGCCATCTGTCTGGAGGGCTGTGTGATCGTGCTGGCTTGTGTGATTTTCTCGGCATTCGCCTCGTCCCCGCCCGCCATCGCGGACGATACGCTGGCGGCGGCAACCATCGTATGGAACTATGTAGGGGAAATTTTGTTTAATATGCTTGTGCTGGTGGGCGCTATTAAAATGAGCGACCGGCTGATCCGTGAGCTGATGGGTTTGGGGTAGGCCGCCCGTCCCTGTTATGCGACCGTGTAGATTTTCACATCGGGGTCAGCATCCCAGAGGGGCTTGAGGCCCACAAACACATCGTTCTGGAACATCTCGCTGGTCAGATACGCCTGTGCGTGTTCCACGCTGTCGAAGCCGTGCAGGACCTGGACGTCCTCGTCCCGGATCAGCAGATCCTTGGTGAGCGCACCGGGGATCTGCTCCAGGAACGGCCCGCGGTAGTCGGTGTAGACCTTGGCTGCGGCGGGGCGGTTGGCCTCGTTGATCTTCATGGTGATTTCCAGATAAGCAGTTACTCTCATGTTGCTTTTTCCTCCTGTTTTGGTTTGCTCGAATTGTTGAGCTTGCCCAAATGATACTCTATTGGCACGGAGAAAGGAAGATATAAGCAAATTTATAAGTTACTCATAAATTTCATAGTAGCTTGTAAATTAAACGGTTCTATCGTAGAATGAGGAAAACACAATGAGGAGGCAGCGCCATGGCGTATCAACATAAATTGGACAAGGACATCCGCTGTCCATTAGAATATGGGCTTGAAATTTTTGGAGGCAAGTGGAAATCCAGAATCATCTGCGTTTTGGCTGCAAAGGAAACGCTCCGCTATAGTGAGCTGCGCAGAGAAATGGGCAACATCACGGATGCGGTGCTGGCAGCGGCGCTGAAAGAGCTGATCACGGCACAGATTGTCAACAGGATATCCTACGATGAGATCCCACCCCGTGTCGAATACTCGCTGACGGAAAAGGGCCGCTCCGTGGTGCCTATCCTGCAAAGTATCTGCCGTTGGGCCGGACTCTATCATAAGGAGGACTACAGCGGCACCATGGTACATTGCCAGAGATGTGACTATCATTCCGATCTGGGTGACAGCCTGAAATGATTATCTCCACAGCCCCTCGGTGCTGATGGTATACTCACCAGCGGCTCTGGCCTGCCGTACCCGGTAAGCCAGCAGCTCTGCGGCGGCACGCTCATCCCGCCAGTCCTCCACCAGACCCCAGAGCCAGCGGAGCAGCGTCACCACCCAGGACAGGGCAGCTAACCCAATCAGGGCGAAGAAGATGCCGTCCGCCAGAGTGGTGTTGGCCCGATACCAGCCGTGGAACGCGGTGAGCATCAGGACTGCGTACAGCATGGGGACGCCCAGCCGGAGTTTGAGCGCCAGACGGAACAAAATGGGCAGCAGAAACAACCCGAACCCTAAAATCATAAACATCATTGCGACAGCCTCCCTTTTTCTGGTTTGTCGCATCTTACCATAGGCAGGCAGGCTTTACAACGGCCTGTCTGCCGATTCATTTGAAAAGAGGTGGTTTTTATCGAAGTCCGCATCAACAAAGAAGTCCGGGACTATCAGGAAAGCCTGTTCTCCGGCCTGTCCCTGCGGCAGTTCCTGTTCGCCCTGCTGGCTGTCCTGGTGGCGGTGGGGCTGTATTTCGGCCTGCGCAACGTGGTAGGCAGCGGGGAGATCGGCTGGATCTGTGTCCTGGCGGCGTTCCCCTTCGCCATGTGCGGCTTTTTTACCTATAACGGTATGACCTTTGAGAAGTTCCTGCTGGCCGTCATCCGCTCCGAACTGCTGTATCCCAGGAAACTGGTGTTTCGGGCGGAGAATCTATATGCCAAAGCATTGGAACACTCTTCCGCAAAGGAGGCTTTGAAAATTGATTAAAACTCTGCAAAATACGCTGAAGCAGGACCGGGAGGGCTTCGTCCTCCCCAAGTCCGTGCAGGACGCCATTCCCATCCGCCGCCTGTGGCCGGATGGGATTTTTCAGTTCGGGAGCAAGTTCTCCAAGACCATTCGATTCTCGGACATCAACTATGCCATCGCATCCAAAGAGGACAAAACGTCCATGTTCCTGGGCTATTCGGAACTGCTCAACGCCTTGGACACCGGCTCTACCACCAAGCTGACCATCAACAACAAGCGGCTCAACCGCCAGGACTTTGAGCAGAAGATCCTGCTGCCCCGTCAGGACGATTATCTGGATGGCTACCGGGCGGAATACAACACCATGCTCATGGACAAGGTGACGGACTCCTCCAACAGCGTGGTGCAGGAACGGTACATCACCCTGTCTGTTCACAGAAAAAATATTGAGGAGGCCCGCACCTTCTTCGACCGGGTGACGGCGGATGTGACCGCCCGTCTGAGCCGCCTGGATGCCCACAGCGAGGAGCTGGACGCGGTGGAGCGCCTACGGGTGCTGCATGATTTCTACCGTACCGGGGAGGAAACGGAGTTCCATGTGGATCTGCGGGACCTCATGCGGAAGGGCCACTCCTTCAAGGACTCTATCTGCCCCGACAGTCTGGAATTTAAAAAGGATTATTTCGTTATGGGGGATAAGTATGGCCGGGTGCTGTTCCTGAAGGAGTATGCCAGCTACATCAAGGACTCCATGATCAGTGAGCTGACGGCGCTGAACCGCACCCTGATGCTGTCCATTGATGTGATCCCCGTCCCCACGGACGAGGCCGTCCGGGAGATGCAGAACCGCCTGCTGGGTGTCGAGACAAACGTGACCAACTGGCAGCGGCGGCAGAACAGCAACAACAACTTTTCCGCCGTTGTCCCCTACGATCTGGAGCAGCAGAGAAAAGAAACCCGTGAAATGCTGGACGATCTCACCACCCGTGACCAGCGGATGATGTTTGCTGTGGTGACGCTGGTGCATCTGGCGGACAGCAAGGAGGAGCTGGACAGCGACACCGACGCCCTCCAGTCCACCGCCCGCAAGCATCTGTGCCAGCTCTCCACCCTCAACTGGCAGCAGGCGGACGGACTGGTGACAGCGCTCCCCCTGGGCCTGCGGCGGATTGATGCCCTGCGGACGCTGACCACCGAGGCCCTGGCTGTCCTCATGCCCTTCAAGGCCCAGGAGGTGCGGGATCAGGGCGGCGTGTACTATGGGCAGAACGTCATCAGCAAAAACCTCATCATCGCCAATCGGAAAGAACTTTTGAACGGAAACGGTTTTGTGCTGGGCGTGTCCGGTTCCGGCAAGTCCTTCACCGCCAAGCGGGAGATGGTCAATCTGGCGCTCTCCACGGACGATGACATCATTGTCATAGATCCTGAGTCCGAGTACCGGCCCCTCATTGAAGGGCTGGGCGGCGAGGTGGTGAATATCTCTGCCACTTCGCCTAATCACATCAACGCCATGGACATGGAGCAGGGCTACGGGGACGGTGAGAACCCGGTAGTGCTGAAGTCCGAGTTCCTGCTGTCTCTCTGTGAGCAGCTCATGGGCGACCGGATGCTGTCTGCCAAGGAGAAATCCATCATCGACCGCTGTACCGCCAATGTTTACCACAGCTACATCAAGGGCGGATACCAGGGCAAGGCCCCCACCCTCCAGGACTTCCACGCCGAGCTGCTCCGGCAGTCCGAGCCGGAGGCCCGTGATGTGGCCCTGGCAATCGAGCTGTTCACCGAGGGCAGCCTCAACACCTTCGCCAAGCCCACCAACGTGGATACCGACTCCCGCATCCTGTGCTACGACATCCGGGATCTGGGCAAGCAGCTCCAGCCGGTGGGGATGCTGGTGGTGCTGGACAGCGTGTTCAACCGCATCATCCGAAACCGGCAGATGGGGCGGAACACCTGGGTCTATATAGATGAAATTTATTTGCTGTTCCAGCACGAATACAGTGCAAATTTCCTGTTTACCCTCTGGAAACGTGTCAGAAAGTACGGAGCCTGCTGCACTAGCCTAACTCAGAACGTGGACGATCTGCTCCAGTCCCACACTGCCCGGACGATGCTGGCCAACAGCGAGTTCCTGGTCATGCTGAACCAGGCGGCCACCGACCGGACGGAGCTGGCCCGGCTGCTGAACATCTCGGACAACCAGCTCTCCTACATCACCAACGTGGACTTCGGGCGGGGCCTCATCAAGTGCGGCAGTGCCATTGTACCGTTTATGGATGTCTTTCCGAAAAACCGGCTTTATAAGCTGATGACCACCAAATTGTCAGAAACCGGAACCTGAGTAACAATTTCAGCGATTTTCCCTATTGTTCGTATGGCAGGGACACCAGATCATGTGGTCATCCACCATCCCTACCGCCTGCATAAAGGCGTAGACGATGGTGGAACCCACAAATTTGAACCCACGGGCTTTTAGGTCTTTGCTGATGCGGTCGGAGAGCGGCGTGGATGCCGGAATATCAGCCATGCTTTCGGGTGTGTTGACGATGGGAGCGCCGTTGACATAGTCCCACAGAAAGCGGTCAAAGCTGCCGTACTCTTTTTGAATTTCCAGGAACGCCTTGGCATTGCCAATGGCGGCGTGGATTTTTGCCCGGTTTCTGATAATGCCTGTATCCGCCAGAAGTTCCTCAACTTTGGCATCATCATACAGCGCGACTTTGTGCGGATCGAAGCCATCGAACGCTGCCCGAAAGTTTTCCCGCTTTTTTAGTACGGTGATCCACGCCAATCCGGCCTGCATCCCCTCCAGAATCAGCATCTCAAACAGTTTATTGTCATCGTGGAGAGGCTTGCCCCATTCGTTGTCGTGGTAGTCGATATAGATAGGGTCAGGCCCAGCCCACTCGCATCTTCGAATCTGTTCCATGTTCGGCATCCTCCTTTTCCGACAGTTTACCACAAGATGATAAAAATGCAATAGAGGGGTGATACATCATTCCGAAAGTGAAAGAGAAACGCACTATATCAAAAAAAGCAAAAGAAAAAGTCCAGTCCGCGCCAAAGGAACTCCTTCGGCGCGGACTTTCAGATGGCACAGAATGCCTGCGGGGCCAGCTCCGGGATACCGCCCAGCGTGGGCAGCGGGATGACTACGGCGGCGATCAGATCGAGGATACCGTCGTTGGTGGGGCGCGGCGGATGGAACGTGGCGCCGAGCGCGGCGTGGAGTCTCTTCTGAAAAAGAGGAAAGAGCGCCGTGGCCGGACGCAGGAGGCTAAGTCTCCCACTGCGCCAGATCCGTCCACACCGCATGAGTTTCCAGCGGAACACCCCTCGCCTCATGAGCCGCCCCCACGGGAACAGCCGAAAATCAAAACGAGGGAGGCTGTGACCGCCAGAGAGGGTGGCGCAGCACCATCCAGGGGTGGCAGGACAGAACCGGCTTCTGCTGCTGGATCGAAGCGCCAGAAGATTAAAATGCGGAAGTCCACTGTTCGGGATGTTCGTGAGGTTTCTGATGGTACGAAACCTGCTGCGCCGCGCGAACCAGACCGGCCTAAAATCAGGACAAGAGAAACTGCTGTCCGTGGGGTTTGTGCAGATGCACCGTCAGAGCCGCAGGGCAGACCGGAACGTCCGCAGATCAAAACGAGGAAAACTGTTGCTGACACCCCATCTGGCCATGCAACAGCCAGCCGTGAAACGCCCCTGCATCGGCAGGCCATCAAAACAAAGGACACCTACATCCAGCGACAGCTCTCGTCACCCCAGGAGCCACCGCCCCAGGCGTTCACTCAGGGACAGCGTGAGTTTGTTCAGCAGCGGGGACGGGTGGCTGCAATGAAGCGGACCGAGGGGCGGCGCATCGATAACGGCGCTGTTCCCCAGCCCAAGGGCAGTGAGAAAACGTCCCCGCCCGCTCCGGCGCGGCGTGGATATACCTCCGCTCACTCTGTCCATAAGCCGGTGCGTCCGGGGAATCCTGACACCCAGCCTGTGCGGGACGGCGGAAAGGCCATCGTGAAAACAGGGCGGTCTGTGCGGAAAACCTCGGAGCGTACCGCCCGCCATGCAATCAAAACGGCGGATCGCTCCGCCAGAAAAATGATCAAGACCACCCAGCGGACAGCTAAAACCGCCGCCAGGGCAACCAAGACTGCAGCTCAGACCGCCAAGACCGCGCAGAGAACTGCCCAGGTCACCGCAAAGGCCACGCAGCGGGCTGTACAGGCTGCACGTGCCACGGCAAAGGCGGCGGCGACCACCGCCAAGGCCACGGCAAAAGCCACCGTGGCGGCGGTAAAAGCGACCATTGCCGCCGTCCAGGCTCTGGCGGCAGCTATCGCCGCCGGGGGCTGGGTAGCCATCGTGATCGTCCTGGTGATCTGCATGGTGGGCTTGCTCATCGCCTCGCCCTTTGGCATCTTCTTCTCAGGCGGTGACAGCAGCCCGGATACGGTGTCTCCCTCGTCTGCTGTGGCCCAAATCAACCGGGAGTATGCCGACACCCTTTCCGGCCTGCAGGCCGGGGGCAGCTACGACAGCGTAGAGATCGTGGGGCGGCCTCCGTCCTGGGTGGACGTGTTTGCCGTTTTCTCGGTCAAAACTGTGTCCGGGGACGGCATGAATGTGGTCGTTTTGGATGCGGATCGGGTTGAGCGACTGCGGACGGTGTTCTGGGATATGACCAAGATCACCACGGCAACCAGGACTGTGAACCATCCCGCCACCGAGGACGAGGAGGCTTGGACGGAGACTATTCTGACCATCACTGTCACCCCCAGGACAACCGATGATATGCGGGTGTTCTACCAATTCACAGAGGAGCAGAACGCGGAGCTGGACAGCCTGCTGACGCCGGAGAGCCGTGACCTGTGGAACCAGCTTCTCTATGGCAGCAGCGGCGAGATCGTGGCCGTGGCGCTGTCCCAGGTGGGTAACGTGGGCGGCCAGCCTTACTGGAGCTGGTACGGCTTCAACAGCCGGGTAGAATGGTGCGCCTGCTTTGTGAGCTGGTGCGCCAACGAGTGCGGTTACATTGACGCCGGGGTGATTCCCAAGTTCGCTGGCTGCACAGGCGGCTCCAACTGGTTCAAGGAACGGGGGCTGTGGCAGGACAACAGCTACGAGCCACACCCTGGCGACCTGATATTTTTTGATTGGGACTGCAAGGGCTCCTCCGGGCCGCAGGACGATGTGCCTGACCATGTGGGCATCGTGGAACGGGTGGAGAACGGCGTGGTCTACACCGTGGAGGGCAACAGCGGCGATAGCTGCCGCCAGAACAGCTACAGCGTGGGACATTATGAAGTGTGGGGCTATGCAACCCCCATCTATTGACCAGAAAGGGCTGGGGAGCAGGTTTAGACCTGTTTCCCAGCCCTCTGTTTTTTACTTGAGTAGGAGTGTTTACTATGGCAGTTTTCCGTGTAGAGCGCACCCAGAATTATACCGTCATGAGCAACTACCACCTGCGGGACAAGAGCCTCTCTTTGAAAGCAAAAGGACTTCTCTCCCTTATGCTCAGCCTCCCGGAAACCTGGGATTACACCCTCTCCGGCCTCGCCAAGATCAGCCTGGAGGGCAAGGACGCTATTCGGGCCACCGTGGTGGAATTGGAGAAAGCCGGGTACATCCAGCGGCATCAGACCACCGGTAAGGATGGCAAGTTCGGCAGCAACGAGTACATCATCCGGGAGTATCCCGTCTCTCATGAGCCGCCGCCGGAAGGGCCGTCATCGGCCCAGCCGTTGTCGGAAAACCCGTCAACGGTTCCTCCGTCAGCGGGGGCCACGTTGACGGAAAATCCAACGCAAATAAATAAAGACCCAGTAAAAAAAGACCAAAAAACAACTGACTCAGTAAGTACGGAATCTTTTCCTTTCCCTTCCTCCCCTTCCGCAACGGCACAGCCGCCTGAAGCGAAGGGAAGGAAACGAATAAAGCGCAGAGGGATGAGCAGGGGCGAGATGGACGCCTATCGGGAGATGATCCGGGAGAATATCGACTATGACGGCTTTGTGCGGGAGCGCACCTACGATGCCGGTCAGTTGGACGAGATGGTGGAGATCATGGTGGAGGCCGTCTGCTCCAAAAAGGAGACCATCCGGGTGGCGGGGAACGACTTCCCCCAGGCGGTGGTGAAGTCCCGGCTGCTGAAGCTGGATCGGGAACACATCGTGTTTGTGTTCGACTGCCTGAAAGAGAATACCACCCAAGTGCGGAACATGAAGCAGTATCTGCTGACAGTGCTGTACAACGCCCCAGCAACCATCGAGAATCACTACGCCGCCCAGGTCAACTACGACCTCTATGGCGAGGGGGCGGCGTAGGCAAAAGCAGCAAACGTCCTCCCGCGCTCTATGGCTTGGGAGGACATTTCAATGCCCGCTTTGCCGCAAATCGTCTACGATGAACTGGATGTGTTCAATCTGGCGTGGAGTGAGTCCAGTTATATCAAGCATCTGCGGGGCGGCAGGTTCCTGCACGTCCCGCCCCAACAGGTAGTCTGTGCTGACATGAAAGAAATCTGCAATTCGGATCAGCATTTCTATTGAGGGCATAATGTTGTCATTTTCCCAATTACTGATGCTTTGCTTTTTGACGCCCAGCCGCTCCGCAAGCTGAACCTGATTCAGCTCCCGCGCCAGCCGCAGGTATTTGATACGAACTGCAAACATATTTCGGCCCGCCTCCTCTCACAATAGGATTATGGGCCATGAAATCAAATTATAAAAATACCGGTATTGTAATATTTGATTTTCAGGATTATACTGTCAATGTGCGGAGGGCCAACAGAAAGGATGAAAAAATTATGGTCTATTCTGAAGAAACGAAAAAAGAGCTTGATAGCATCCTCAACGCCTTTGAGGGCTACATTGACGGTCAAAACTTTTTTGACGTTGTCTACTCCAGGAAAGCCGGGTACCTCTGGGTTGCGGTTGACGATCCCAGAGCGCAGGCCCCGGAGCAGATCACCGAGCCGGAAGATTTGCTGTACCTGCTGTTCAATGACATTGTCAATGATGTTGTAGCCCCGCGCCAAAGCACCAGCCTTACGGAATCCTCCGGCCTAACAGAGCAGGAGACAGCAGAAGTCCGTAGCAGGGTAACCGCCATTCTGGAGACGATACCAGATAATGCAGACGAGTACCTCGACTATCTGGACGGCTTTATCCAGGACTACCAGGAGCGCCATCTTGCAGGCGCGGAATAAGGTCTGTGCATTCACGGGCCACCGTCCAAGCAAGCTCCCGTGGCGTTATGACGAAACAGACGAGCGGTGTGTGGCCTTAAAGGCGGTGTTGGCGGAACAGATTGTAAAGTTGGCCA
Source organism: Oscillospiraceae bacterium (assembly GCA_910574635.1). Taxonomy (GTDB): domain Bacteria; phylum Bacillota; class Clostridia; order Oscillospirales; family Oscillospiraceae; genus Oscillibacter. Next base: position 227,240 of record CAJTCG010000001.1, read on the forward strand.
AAGCTGGTTTCATGCGATATCTTTTCCGGGATAGTGGAGGGAGTACCACATCTCCTGGTGCGATTTTCACAAAAGATTCAGGACTGTTCAAAAAGTGTTCTGTAAATGATATAATTTTCACCAACAGTCTGCGCTGTGAGATTTTCGTAACATTTCCATGATACAATTCATGCTAAAACCGGAAGGATGTGAACGTATGCGGCTCTTAGTGGTGGAGGATGACCGGCTTTTAAACAATACCCTGTGCTACAATCTTTCTGTGTCCGGCTATGCCGTAGATTCTGCTATGACCATGGCGGAGGCGGTTCGCTTTTTTGAAACGCAGGACTATGACCTGATTGTGCTGGATGTGAACCTGCCTGATGGAAACGGGTTTGATTTTTGTAAACAGATCAAGGAACGCCGCCCTGATACAGCGGTGATTTTCCTGACGGCCAACGATATGGAAAGTGATATGCTGAAAGGATTTGAGCTGGGCGCGGATGATTATGTGACGAAGCCCTTTCCCATCAGCGTATTCCGCAAAAAGGTATCGGTACTGCTGGGCCGCATCCAAAAGCAGACGGGCGGCGACCGCTACACGAACGGTACGCTGTCCATCAACTTCTCGGAACTGACCGCAGAGCTGTCCGGATCGCCAATTACATTCACACCACTGGAATATCGTCTGCTGAAGGTGTTGGTGAGAAATCCGAAAATCGTTTTGACCCGTCAGGTGCTTCTTGAAAAACTGTGGGATGTGGACGAAAATTTTGTGGATGAACATACTCTGACCGTCACAATCAGCCGTATTCGGAGCAAGATTGAAGTTGACGGCCTGCAATATATCAAGACGGTTTATGGCATGGGTTATATGTGGATCGGAGGGCTGAAAAAATGAACGGTCTTTCTGTCAATCGGGCCTGTTCAGCAGGAGCCGCTTTTTTGGGCGGCATTTCGCTCATTGCCCTTGCTGCGATATTTTTGCTCACCAAAAACCCAATGATTGTTTGGTTGGGACTGCTGTTCATCGCACTGGTGTTTGCCTGTGTCGTTCTTTTTATCGTGTTTCTCCGCCGCAAGCTGGTTTTGTTTTCGGACAGTCTCTGCCGAACAATAGATGATATGCTGGATGGGACAGCCCCACCGCCGCAGATCTATGAGGAAGAAAATCTGTTTTACAAAATCAATCACCGGCTGCTACGTCTGTATGAAGTCATGCAGGAGAATCGGGAGCGCGTGGCGAAGGACCGGGCTGATTTGCAGGAATTGATTTCCGACATCTCCCATCAGGTGAAAACTCCGATTGCCAACCTCCAGATGGTAAATGCCACCCTGCTGGAGCAGTCCGTGCCGGAGGAAAAGCGGCAGGAGTTTTTACAGGCGTCCAGCGGACAGCTGGACAAGCTGGATTTTCTCATGCAGGCCATGATCAAGACCTCCCGGCTGGAAACCGGCGTGATTTCTCTGGACAGAAAAACACAGCTCCTCTATGATACCCTTGCGGCGGCGCTGGGCGGTATCTTGCTTAACGCCGAAAAGAAAAATATTCATGTAAGTGTGGACTGTTCGCCTGATTTGGCACTGGCTCATGATAGGAAATGGACTGGCGAGGCCCTGTTCAATCTTCTGGACAACGCCGTGAAGTACACGCCGGAGGGCGGTACGATCCGAGTTTCCGTTGAAAGCTGGGAGCTGTATGTGAAAATCGACATTGCGGACAGCGGAAAGGGAATCGCGGAAAACCGGCAGGGCATGATCTTCAAACGCTTCTACCGGGAGGAGGAAGTACATGATGTGGACGGCATCGGCATCGGGCTGTACCTGGCCCGTGAAATTATCACCATGCAGGGCGGATATATCAAGGTCACTTCCGCGCCGGGACGTGGCTCTGTGTTTTCCGTATTTCTGCCCCGCAAAATCCAGCTATAGGCTCAGTGTTACAGACAACTATGGAGGTGCATGATGGAGCAGTATAAAAGCAGGTGGGGCGAGTGCCCACAAACAGTAGAAGAACATATCAATATGATTATGGGACGCTATGTGGAAACAAAAGACGTATTTCGGTGTTTTACTCCCAAAATAGGGATATTCCCTTATGAGGCGTGTCTGGAAAACATCTTGAAGAGCAAGGATTGGAATCAGCTGAACAATTTTATTTATCAGGAAAATTGTGTACGGAGCTTCGCCTCGCTGATGAACGGGGACTCTCGCTACTGGTCTTTTCTTGAGATGCTGGAAGCTCTTGCGGTTGGAAACATCAAAGCCTTTGAAATGCTCTTGCCCGATGAGATTGAGACTGTGACAGATATTTTTCCATTGTACAGACCAGCCACCAATATGCTGATTGGACTTTGGCGAAAGGACAGCGGCGTTTTAGAGTACGCTGTTCCAAGAGCAAAAAAATTTGCGGACGGAAAAAGACCGCAGTGGGAACGGGCTACAGCAGCCTGTCTGCTTGCGCTGCATGAGAAAAACCCTAAAGAAGCCGGGATGCAATTAGAAATGATCTGTAAAACGGCTATGCGTACGGATTTCGACTCCGCGTATAAGATGCTTTTTGTTCCGGCGCATGGATTGTATCAGCTTGCTGACTATCTATGGGATGCAGAGCTGTTTCAACAGTTGCCTATGCCAAATCACAAGAGCTTTTCCAAAGAATACGCGATTTGGAGAAATACAGATTATGTACCGCCTACATTGTTTGCAGAATACCCTGAACCCGCCATCAATACTGCCTTAACAAATCCAGGCCCAAAATCCCGTGGTCTGTAACATTTCTGTGACAATCGGCTATTACAGTATTGGTCTTGTAAACAACTTAGATTAGGAGGACCCAATCATGGGACTGTTTTCCAAAAAACCGAAAACGCCGGAGTATGATCCGGCAGACTGCGAGGCAAAGAAAAAGCGGCTGCGGGAGATTTTTAACGAAACGGTGGAGGACGGCGATAGCTACGAAGTCCTCTACGCCTGCATGTATTCTTCCAAATTTGAGGAGGGATTCATTTTTGATACCAACACCACGACGTTCTGCTTCTATGTTATGGGCTACCGGAGAAGTGATTTTCGCATTGTGCTGATTCAGGTGGACAGCGCGCTGGAACACCACTCGGAGGCGGTGTTCCTCGATATGGACAGCATTGTCAATGTGTCTTACGATCCCAAGATCCGCAAAGCCTGTCTGGAATACAGAAAGGACTACGGCAGGTTTGGGGAACTGCTGGACATTGGCGGCACCAGCAGCAAAACCATGTATGGCCCCAAGAACATCCATCAGCCGGAAGAAAAGGAACGGTTCCTGGACTTTTTGGAGGCGTTCCGGGCCAGATTGGAGCAGAAGGGGTATAAGCTGGATAAATGGAAACGGTAAATCTCTATTTGGAGGTATAGAGATGATTGACACAATTATGCCTGATACCTTACCTGTCAATGGAAAAGAATATAAGATTATCAGGCTTTTGGGAAAAGGTAAAGGCGGTTATTCCTATTTGGCAAGCGATGGAGAGCGGCAGTATGTCTTAAAGCAAATACACCACGAACCATGCAGTTATTATCAGTTTGGGAATAAGCTTCAGGCAGAGATAAATGATTATGACAGATTGAAAAAAATTGGTATCAGAGTTCCCGAAATGATAGATGCGGACATAGAAAATGAAAGAATTTTAAAAGAATATATTGATGGCAGCACCATATTTGAACTTGTAAAATCTGATTGTATGAAAAATGAATACATGGAACAAGTAAAGGCTATGTGCATGCTGCTCTATCCTGCGAACACAAATATTGATTATTTTCCTACAAATTTTGTGGTGCAGAACGGATTGCTGTATTATATTGATTTTGAATGTAACGACTATATGGAGGAATGGGATTTTGAGAACTGGGGGATTTTGTACTGGTCAAAAACAGAGGAGTTTCTGAAATATTTGGCGGAACATTCGTAATGATAAATTGTCAAGAAATATAGTTTGCATCGTAAGACAGAAAATCCTGTAGACTGTGACAATTAGCGGTTATAGTATCAGCACCTTATTCAAACCAAGGAGGTTATTTGATGGAACCGCAATCTTCTTCCTTTTCAACAGCTAAAACGCTCGTAAGCATAGTTACCTATTTTCTATTGTTTTTGGCTGGAGATTTGGTGAACAGCATCGTTTTCGACCAGCTTTTTTCACTTGTCAAATTCCAAAATGCAAGTTTCTATGTCATATTGAGAATGTTGGGCTGTACTTTTGTTACTGCGTTTCTCTTTTGGCTTTACACAAATAAGGCTCTGCATTTGAAGATGAGCGATTTCAAAATTACATGGAACATCCGAGGCTGGAGCGTTCTTTTATCTGTTCTCTTACCTGTCTTTGTTGTCACTGCTTTTCTGGTCATAGGCAAAGCAGAAACGCATTTGTCCGCGCCCGGTGAAAGCGTCTTTATCATAATCGCTTCTATAATTACCGCCTTGAAAGCCGGTGTGCTGGAGGAAATGCTGTTTCGCGGTTTTATCATGACGCTGCTTGAGCGAAAATGGAATCAATACGCTGCTATACTGGCGCCATCGCTCCTTTTTGGCCTGGCGCATATTCCGTCTATGGAATACTTTACGATTGCAGGTGTTTTGCTTTTAGTTATAAGCGGTACGCTGGTGGGCGTTATGTTTTCACTTGCCGCATATAAAGGAAATTCCATCAGTAACGGGGCGCTTATGCACGCTGTATGGAATTTTGTTATGGTCACAGACATACTGCACATTACTACCGCAGAGGGAGCGTATGGCAACCCAATCTGTTCCATTATCATTCCTTCGAACAATATATGGCTGACAGGCGGCGGATTTGGTGTGGAATCTTCTTTGATTGCTGTGATCGGATATGCGCTTGTCTGCGCTTTCCTTGCTTTTAAGAAGGAACCCTCAACCAAACGATTGCCCTGAAATATCACAGGATTGTAACATTTCAAGGCAAAAAATCCTGTGGCCTGTGACATTTCTGTGAGGATTGGCTGTTAGGATGACGGCATCACAGAAAGGATGGTGCTTACCATGAGCATTTTGCAAACAACCGATCTCAAAAAACACTACGGCACAGAGCCAAATATCACAAAGGCCCTGGACGGCGTGACCCTCTCCATTGAGCAGGGGGAATTTGTCGCCATCGTGGGGACCTCTGGCAGCGGCAAGTCCACGCTGCTGAACATGATGGGCGGACTGGATGTGCCCACCTCTGGCAGCGTCAAAGTGAAGGACAAAGAACTGGCCGACCTGAAGGACGAACAGCTCACCATTTTCCGCCGCCGCAACATCGGGTTCATCTTCCAGAACTATAACCTTGTCCCCGTTCTGAATGTCTATGAAAATATCGTTCTGCCCGTGGAGCTGGACGGCGATACAGTAGACCAAAAATTCATGGGTGAGGTGGTGCGCCTGCTGGCTCTGGAGGACAAGCTGAACAGTATGCCCAATAACCTCTCCGGCGGACAGCAGCAGCGTGTGGCCATCGCACGGGCCCTTGTCTCCAAACCAGCCATCGTTCTGGCTGACGAGCCCACCGGCAATCTGGACAGCCGAACCAGCGCCGATGTGCTGGGGCTTTTGAAAGCCACCAGTAGTAAGTTCCACCAGACCCTGGTGATGATTACCCACAACAACGAGATCGCCCAGCTTGCCGACCGCATCATCCGCATTGAGGACGGCAGGATTTCCCAGTAAGGAGGGCGTAGGCATGAACGATATTTTATTCGGCAACAACAACGGCGCGGTCATTAAGAAACTGTCGGGCCGCTATTTCAAGGCCAGCAAAAGCCGGAACATCATTGCGATTATCGCGATCATTCTGACGACTATCCTCTTTACCACCATTTTCACCCTGGGTTCCGGCCTTCTGGACACGGTCCACGATCAGAACATCCGCAAGGCCGGCGGTGACGGGCAGGCGGCCCTGACCTATATCAGCGACGAGGTTTACAACAATGTGGCAGGAAATCCTCTGATTGACCGCATCGCCTATACAAAGGCGGTTTCCTACCGGTTGAAAAATCCAGGCCTGGAACATTGGCGGTCTGATATTTGGTATATGGACGATACCGCCCTGGAATTTGCCCGCTATACCCCCACAACAGGCCGCCGGCCCGAGGCGGAAAACGAGATCATCGCGGACACAAAGACGCTGGATGCCCTGGGCGTCCCGGCGCGGGTGGGGGAGACGGTCTCTCTGACCTATGAGGTCAAGGGCATGGTGTATACCACCGATTTTACCCTCTGCGGCTTTTGGGAGACCGACAGCTTGAGCAACATCGGGCGGCTGATCGTATCAAAAGCCTTTATTGACGCTCATTCGGACATTCTGACTTATACCTACCCCGTGGACAACGACTATTCTGGTGTTGTGACCGCCTATATCATGTTTCAGGGGAGCGGCAACGCGGAGAGCCGCCTGCACCAGCTTCTCTCCGAGGCGGGTTATACCTGCGACACCATGGGCGGAACTCCAGAGGACAGCAACTATATCATTGCGGGCATCAGTCCCGCTTACCAGAGCGGCGCGTTGTCAGAAAACCCTGCCATGCTGATTTCCGGCATCGCGGGTGTTCTGCTGATTATCATCACGGGTTATCTGATTATCTACAACATTTTTCAGATTTCCGTCATTCAGGATATTCAATCCTACGGGCAGCTCAAGACCCTGGGCACCACAAAGCGCCAGATTAAGCGACTGATTAACCGGCAGGCCCTCCGGCTCTCCGCCGTTGGCATCCCCATTGGATTACTGATTGGCTTTGTGATTGGACGTGCCCTGGTGCCATTCCTGATGAATGGTACAACCTATACCGCCGATGCCGGGGTCAGCGTGACAGTCAATCCGCTGATTTTCCTTGGCTCTGCCGCCTTTGCCCTGCTGACCGTCTTTATCAGTGTCCGCAAGCCCGCCAAAATCGCCGGAACAGTTTCGGCCATTGAGGCCATCCGCTATACGGAAAACAACACAGCGGCGTTTGGAAAGCATAAGGTCAAGGACAAGAAGTCCACCCACGGCGCGAAGCTCCACTTTATGGCGCTGGCCAACCTGGGCCGCAACCGCAAGCGAACCGTGCTGGTCATCGTGTCCATGACACTGAGCTTGGTTCTGTTCAACACGGTGTTTACCCTGTCCAGCGGATTTGATATTGACAAGTATATCGAGAAGTTTTTGAACACCGATTTTGTGATCTCCACCGCGGACTATTTCCAGTACCAGTTCGAAAAGAGCGAGGGCGATTTGTCGGAGAGCTTTATTGAAGCCGTCCGACAGAACGAAAACTTTGCCGACGGCGGCAGGCTCTATACCTCCCGCCTTTTAGAGGAAAACTTTTCCACCGACCACCCTGCGTTTACGAACTACAATAAGGACGAGAACGGCAACCCCTTTGTGGATCTGTATGGCGCGGATGATTTTGTGCTGAACACCATGGAGGCCGTGGAGGGAACCATCGACCTGGAACAGCTAAAAACGGGCAGGTATATCCTGCTGAGCGTGGAGTGCATGGACGATGGGACGGTCATCGACAATCCGAATATCCATGCTGGGGATACCATTCGGCTGTACCATATCCGAACGGACGGCCTCTTCGGCAGCATTGGGGAGAGCTATGAATTTACCATCATGGCAAAGGTCCGAAAAAACGAAAACACCACTACCACCCGCAACACGGGAGCCTCGCGGCTCTATCTCCCCACAGAAATTTATTTGCCTCTCTGCGATCAGCCGCATTTGGTCAACTTCCCCTTCACCGTGAAGGCGGGGACGGAGGTCGCAATGGAGGAATTTTTGAACAGCTATATCGACAGCGTAGAGCCCAGCATGGACTTTGAGTCCAAGGCAACCTATGTCAGCTCCTTTGACAACCTGACTTCCATGATTATTACGATTGGCGGGGCGTTGAGCATCATCATCGGCATCATAGGGATTGCTAACTTTGTCAACTCCGTTCTGACCAGCGTAATTACCCGAAAAAAAGAATTTGCCATGCTGCAAAGCATAGGTATGACCGGAAAGCAGTTAAAGCGTATGCTCTCTTTTGAAGGGCTGTACTACGCGGTGGGAACGATTATCACATCCGCCGTCCTGGGCGTTTTGTTCTCGGTGGTGATCGTAAGGGGCATTTCCAGCGGGATCTGGTTTTTCACCTACCAATTTGTCATGTGGCCCATGCTGGTGGTCTATCCGCTTCTGCTCCTGTTTGCGGCCACAATACCGGTGCTTATGTACCGGAAGATCGCAAAGGTCAGTATCATTGAGCGGCTACGTCAAAACTGAACGCTTGCCTGGAAACCGGAGGCAATATGCCCCCGGTTTCCGAATGTCAATCTTTTTACTCTTTAAGATAGAATAAAACGTGTGGAGGAATATTATGAAACAGTTTTTATGTGGAATCCTGGCGTTAGCCTGTCTTGCAGGTCTGACCGCCTGTGGCGGCAAAGAAGAAGTGCCTACATCGGTTGCCAGCAAGGGGACGGCACAGGAGCAGTGCCATATCTATACAACTCAAGTACAGTACACAGGCGAGGATGACCCTGTGCAATATCTGGAAATTGCGGCCCGAAGCGCCCATCTTCTTGCCGAGCTGGAGGATAAAGCGGGGGCCTTTGTTGCGGACTTCTACAACTATCAGGCTATGGATGATGCCGGTACGCCGCTGTATACCATGAACGGGATGCAGTTTGCGGAAGAAATCGACCCTAACGGACACTGTATTCGAGTGAGCAGGAACTACTTTGCACATAACCCAATCGAAACTGCGGACGGCAGTAATTTGACGGAGCAGTTTGTTTATGATGATCTGACGCTGAATCTCCTGGTGCCGGAAAAATATCAGGATATGGAAGAAGATATTGTCGCAGCACACCGGGAGCGTTTTTATTTTGAAAAGGTCGAAGCGGAGAACTCTTATAACCAGGAGGCCGGAATCAGCGACAGAATGAATATTGCAAAAGAGGACCTGAAAATTAACATCATCTATGTAAAAGACGGTCAGGACTATTCTTCCTTCCGTTCAGACTGTGCCCCGCAGACCGGCTGTCATGTGGAGGACCCCGTTGTGCAGATTTACACCGGCAATATTCATTGTAACTACGCCCATAGCTTTATGAGCCAGTGGGTCTATATTCCCTCGGAAGCGGAGAGTGCGGAGGAGGCTTATCAAGAAATCTCGGACATGATTCGCTCCTGCGGAGCGGAGGAAAGCGTACAGAAACTGGTCGCATCTGCTGTGGCAAATTCATAGGTGAACCTTTGTTTCGACACTTGGCATCTCCGCACTTGAACAAAATATTAACAGCCTTACGGCGGTTTTGAAATTTTATGGTCAATTTTCCCATGCCAAGAAAATTTTAAGATTTGTGTCATAAGGGAGTAAAAATTGAGTGCTATCCTTTGACTTGGACAAGGCACAAGCTGAGAGTTAGAGACATATTGGCAGACGCAGAGGAAAGAGGTTGTATATGAGTAAAATATTGCTGCTTGAAGATGACCTGAGCCTGATCAATGGGCTTTCATTTGCGTTTTTCAAACAAGGGTATGAATTGGAGGTCGCCCGGACCGTCAGGGAAGCAGAGGCCGTTTGGGCAGACGGGAGATACGATTTGTTGATTTTGGACGTGTCCCTCCCGGACGGTTCCGGCTTTGAGGTCTGCAAAATCGTCCGTCAGACCTCCAAGGTGCCGATCATCTTCCTGACGGCCTCGGACGAGGAGGTCAGCATCATCATGGGCTTGGACATCGGCGGCGACGACTACATCACCAAGCCCTTCAAGCTGGGGGTGCTGCTCTCCCGGATCAATGCCCTGCTTCGCCGCTCCAAGGACTTCGCGGATACGGAGCTATGCTCCAACGGCCTGCGGGTGGAGATGGTGAAGGGACAGGTTTACAAGGGCGATACGCTCCTTGACCTGACGGCGGGGGAGTATAAGCTGCTGTGCCTGTTGATGCAAAATCCCAATGTGGTTCTATCCAAGGAGCAGATATTAGATAAGCTGTGGGACTGCCAGGGCAGCTATATCGACAATAATACGCTGTCCGTCTACATCCGCAGGCTCCGGGAAAAGGTAGAGGACGACCCCAGCCACCCGCAGAAAATCGTAACTGTCTGGCGCATGGGCTATAAGTGGAATGTGGTGGGTTGAGTCGGGATGATGAGAATGCTGACAAACGCGGCGATCAAGCGGCTGTTTCTGGAAATTTCTCTCTGCCTGGCAAGCATTGTTGTCCTGTCTCAGCTGGCGGTACGCCTGCTACCTGACTGGGCTCCTCTTTGCCTGCTGGTGCTCTCACTGCTGACAGCCGGGGGGATCCTGGCAAGCTGTATCCGCTATTTTCTCCAGCAGGAGCGGACCCTTGAGGAAGCGCAGGCCCAAATCAACGCCCTCCTGTCCGGGGACTGCACAGCCCGCATTTCCTGCGATGAGGACGGGGAACTGTTTAAGCTGTTCCACAGCGTCAACACCATGGCGGCTGTCATGGCGGCGCACGCCAACAAGGAAACCCAGGCGAAAGAGTTTTTGAAAAATACCATCGCGGATATTTCCCACCAGTTGAAAACGCCGCTGGCCGCTTTGAATATCTATAACGGCCTGCTGCAGGGGGAAGCGGCGGACCTGCCAAATATCAGGGAGTTTGCCGATCTGTCGGAGCAGGAGCTGGACCGTATCGAAACGCTGGTGCAGAACCTCTTGAAGATCACCAGGCTGGACGCCGGAACGCTGGTCACCCAAAAGGCCCTGGAGAATGTGGGGGATATGATGGGCGAGATTGAGCAGCATTTTTCCTATCGGGCCAGACAGGAGCAGAAAACCCTCCAATTCTCCGGCCCAGAGACCACGATGCTTTTCTGCGACCGGGAGTGGTTCATGGAGGCGGTCAGTAACCTTGCAAAAAACGCCCTGGACCACACCAAAAGCGGGGACACCGTTTCCATCTCGTGGAGAGAACTGCCCAGTCAGGTGCGCATCACCGTGACAGACACCGGGAGTGGCATCCACCCGGAGGACATATACCACATCTTCAAACGGTTTTACCGCAGCCGGTTTTCTAAGGACACCCAGGGCGTCGGCCTGGGCCTCCCTCTGGCAAAGGCCATCATTGAGGCCCATGACGGTATGATCCAGGTGGACAGCGCATTGGGCCGGGGAAGCATTTTTACGGTCAACCTGCCAATTCCAACAAAATTGTAGGCCCTGTGCCATGTAGGAGCAAGAATTGGGTACTATCCTTTTTTCTAGCGAGAGAAGGATAATACCCAATTCCTTTAAGCCGAAAAAACTTTTATTCCTCTGGTGCAGCATACTTGCCCTGCACAGCCTCCGGCAGTTCCTCATACTGCACTTCGGCCCAGGAAGTCACGCCGCGCACTGGCACGACCTCCAGGGAAATGAACGCACCCTCCTGCAATTCTTTAGACGTTCCGAAGGTAATCTCTTTTTCCTCGCCGTTCTCGTCGTAGGAGGTAAGGGTATAGGAGTACGGGAGATTTCCTTTGAAGTCAATGACGCCGCCTTTGGAGTCATTGGTTTCTACTCTGCTGTTGTCGATCTGCGTGTAATAGATGGTGGTTCTGCTGCCGTCAAACAGCGAGGGAATCGTAAACGCAGCGGCGGCGATCAAAAGAACCACAACCGCCGCAAGGACGACAAACGCCGTTTTCTTCTTGGATTTCATATTCATAGCCTCCATTACCAACCCTTTTTCAAGGGCGCTTTTGCTTTTTTCTTGGCAGATTTCCGATTATCTGTGCTGGATCTCATGGTCAGGAGAATGACCGCCGTCAACATAAGCATCAGCGCCATACTCCCGCAGCACAGGGTCGTATTCCATGTGACGTCATAATCTCGATACCCGATCATTCCCAGGCTGGCCGTTATGGGATAAAGATTGGACAATTTCACGCTGCCGGCGGCGAACATCCCGCCATAGCCGTAGACAAAGGCAATGATTACGCCGGTCATATTGCCCCCTGAAACATAGGCGGAAACCGTAATGATGGGCAAAACGGCAATATAAAGGCACAGACAGTTGAACATCATCTGTACCTCTGTCTGTACCAACCCAAGAGCGGTAAGTCCCGGAAATCCCGCAATCAGATTACCGAGAACCGTCAGCACCGCGCAGGCCAGCCCGAACAGGGCGGAAACCAGTCCGCCGGCCACCAGCTTGCCGCACAGCAGAGCGCGGTAGGAGACGGGGATGGTCACAATGTTTTTCAGCGTATCATCCTTTTCCTCTCTGGCAATCATGTAGCCGGTAATCAAGGTGATGCACACGGGAAAAATGGTGGTGGCATTGTTCTTAATGACCTGCTCCACCAGAAAAGGAAAGGTCCACACAGAGCCGTCCTGGGCCGTGGAGCTGAACAGTGCCAGCAATACGGACAGCGCCATCAAAAGCACACCGGCCCACAGGATATGATAGCGTTTCAACTTCCAGAGCTCGGTTTTGATCATCCGAAGCATGTTTATTCCCCCCTTCTCTTGTACAGGCGGTCGATCAGCAGAACCGACAAAACCGCCATAACGCCCAAGGTGGCCGCGGTCTGAAAGGTAGAGGGAATGAGATGCGCCAATTCCGTCAGGTTCATGGAAATACCATGGTCCGCCATATTTCCGGCGAACCATAAGTTTGTCAGCGGAATGGGGCACAGTGAGCAGAGCGATTTTGGGAGCACTCCATACAGGCCCTCCAGCGTCAGGCTCAAAACGCTGTAGAATACACACAGCAGGATGGAGAAAATATAGGTCCTGCTGAAAAAGACCACCAAAACTACCAGGGGCAGGGTCCCGGCTGTGATAAAGATTCCCAGCACAACAGACGAGAGCAGCTTGTAAGCAAGACCGCCCGCCTCCGCCACCACGCTTCCACATAGAATCGTGGCGAATGTGGAGGCGAGGGAAAACAGGATACCCATGAGGAACAGTACCGCAATCTTTGTCAAAACCATCTGTGTGCTGGTTACCGGAATGGTCCGCAGGCTTTTGAAGGTGTCGTTGTCCCGCTCCATAAAGAACAGCATGGTTGCCAGAACGCCGATGACGCAGGGCAGGAGAAGCAGCACGCCATACCCCATGATAAAGCTGAACAGGGTGTCAAAAATCTCGGCCTTTGTGTCGTAGCGCCCCATGATGCTGGGCGTCATTGCTACAGCCGTCACAGGGAGAGGAAACAGAAACGCCGCCAGCACCACCAGCAGTACAAGCCGCTTTCGTTTCAGTTTCCAGAACTCACACTGGATCAGTTTAAGCAATCCCCACACCCCCTGTCACCCGTTTGAAGTAGTCCTCCAGGGTGTCCTCACACAGATGAGCGTCGGAAACCGCAATGCCGTGTTCCACAAAACAGCGGATGATCTCCGGCATGGGGAGGGACGCGTCCATCAGAATCAGGGTATATTCATCCTCGATCTGACAGTCCCGGGCTTTGAATTGATAGGCCAGCAGATTGGACGCCCTGTTGGCGTCGGAGAGGATAAATCGGATGTATTTTCCATTCTTGGCCTCCAGCTCCTCCAGGCTCTCCTCCTCCAGCAGCCTTCCCTTGTCGATAATCCCAATGTCGTCCGCCAGCAGCGCAATTTCGGAGAGGATATGGCTGGAGATCAGGATGGTCTTGCCCTGGGCGTCGCACAGCTCCCGGATGAAGGAGCGCACTTCCGCAATACCGATGGGGTCCAGACCGTTGATGGGCTCGTCCAGAATCAGCAGCTCCGGGTCGTGCATGACCGCCAGGGCAATGGCAAGCCGCTGCTTCATGCCCAAAGAATATTGGGCATAGAGCTTTTTGTCCCGGTAGGGCAGGCCCACCAGGTCCAGGGCATTCTGAATCGCGCTGCGCCGTTTCACGCCCCGAAGCTCGGCAAAGATTTTCAGGTTTTCTGTTCCGGTCAGGTTGGGATAAAACCCTGGCGACTCGATCAGGCTGCCCACACGGGGCAGAATTTCCTTTGCCGCAGTGCGAATGTCCTCTCCGAAAATGTGCAGTTCGCCGGAGCTGGGGGCTGTCAGGCCCAGGAGCATTTTCATGGTGGTGGTTTTTCCGGCCCCGTTGCGGCCCAGCAGGCCGTAGATGCGCCCACGCCGGACGTGGATGTTCAGGTCAGAGACGCTTTTCTGACTTCCATAGATTTTTGTCAGCCCAGCCGTCTCAATGATGCAGTCATTCATTGGCAGGTCCTCCTTTTCGGTTGTGCTGTAATCATAGCACCCGCTCCTTGAGAGAACCTTGTGGCAACCTTGAATTTACCTTGAGATTTGAGCGTCATCCTATGCAGGTGATTGAAAAAGAGGTATAATACTCCCAGCCGAAGCAGTTGGGAGGTGCGCTGCGTGAAAGACAAGCCGATTCTGATTGTGGACGATGAGCCTGATCTGCTGGCTATGGTCCGGTCGATTTTTGAGCGGGCGGGATTTACGCAAATCATAACCGCTTCCTCCGGGGAAGCGGCTTTGGACGAATTTTCCAAGAAGAAGCCCGCCATGGCAATCCTGGATGTGATGATGCCGGACATGGACGGGTTCGAGCTGCTGCGGGAGATTCGGCAAACCAACGAGATTCCCGTCTTGATGCTCACCGCCAAGGGTGAGGCCGAGGACCGGTGCCGGGGGCTGGAGTTGGGGGCGGACGACTATCTGGTCAAGCCCTTTCTCCCTAAAGAACTTCTTCTGCGGGTCAACGCGATTTTGAAACGGGCATATCCCGACAGCAATCGGACGGTCATTCTTGCCGCCTCCACCGTGGATCTGGACCGGGCGGAGGTCCGCCGTGGCGAAGGGATTTTCCCTCTGACCGGAAAGGAGTACGCAATTTTCCTGAAGCTGGCGGAAAACGCCGGGCGTGTTGTCACCATCGGCGCTCTGTGTCAAGCCGCCTGCGGAGAAATCTGGATGGGATATGAGAATACCCTCATGTCCCATATCCGCCACCTGCGGGAGAAGATCGAAGATACTCCATCTGCTCCCGTCTCGCTTCTGACCGTCAAGGGCCTGGGCTACAAGCTCATGGTAAAGGGGGAACCGCATTGAATCCGGTACAGCGTTTTTTTCACAAATATTTCATTTCCACAATCGCCGCCCTGACGCTGTTCCTGCTGATAAACCTTGTACTTGTGGTCGCAATCCGGGTGGTCGCTGGCTGCCATGCCACCGCTCCCGACTTGTCGGTATCCGCTCTCTCCGCTATGGTGTCAGAGGTGAACGGTGTGATTGAGGTGGAACCGGAGGTGTCCCGCGTGCTGGCCGAAAACCGCGCCTGGACCATGCTGCTGGATGACGGTGGGGCGGTGATCTGGGAGGAACAGATGCCGGAGGATCTGCCCCGCTCCTACACAGCCGCGCAGATTGCCCAATTCAGTAGGTGGTACTTGCAGGAGTATCCCGTGTTTGTCTGGCAGCAGCCGGCGGGACTCTTTGTGCTGGCCTATCCGGCAAACAGTCTGCAACGGTATAATTTTGCCATGGAAACCGGTGATGTCTGGGCCATGGTTATCACAGCGTTTGGCGTATTTCTCGCAAGCATTCTGCTGATGCTGTTTTTGCTGTGGCGCAGTACGCGCAGGGTCGAACGGGCGATGAAGCCCATCTTGACAGGGATCAGCGCAATGGCCCGGGGCAAGCCAATCCAGTTAGAGGAACACGGCGAGTTGGCGGACATCAATGCGGAATTGAACCGGGCCAGCGAACAGCTCCATAAAAAGGACACGGCCCGCGCCGATTGGATCAGCGGAATTTCCCACGATATACGCACCCCGCTGTCGGTCATGCTGGGCTACGCCGGGGAGATCGAGGACAACGATGCCCTTCCGTCTGATGTTCAGAAACAGGCCGGATTGATTCGCAAGCACGGAGAAAAGCTGCGGCAGTTGATTCTTGATTTGAACCTTACATCAAGACTGGAATACGCCATGCAGCCATTACAGACAGCCCCGGTCAGTCCGGTTGAATTGTCCCGGCAAGTCGTCAGCGGCTATGTGAACGACGGCCTGGATGGGCGGTATGAGATTGACCTTTACGCAGGAGACGGGGCTGAAACAATTTTGATTGAATGTGACAACGCTTTGCTTACCCGTATGCTGGAAAATCTGATCGGCAATAGTATCACCCACAATCCAGATGGATGCCATATCTGCGTTTCGGTTGAAGCGACCGGCGGGACGTGTACGATCATAGTTCAGGACACCGGAAAGGGAATGGATGAGGTTGCTTTGAGGAAGTTAAACGCGGCAGAGTGTGCTAGCTTCACGCAAAGCGATGGCAGCGGAATTCCACATGGAAACGGCTTGAACATCGCAAAGCAGATCGTTTCCGCTCACAGAGGAACGATCCGTTTTTTTGGAACAGAGCCGCATGGGTTGACTGTTGCGGTAAAACTTCCAATTCCAACAAAATTGTAGGATTTAAGTCACGTGGGAGTAAGATTTGGGTGTTATCCTTTTATCCGGACGGGGAAAGAGGGATGATGCCCAATTCCTTTTCCCGAACCAATCCAATCAGGAGGTATCCCATGAATCTGTTAGAAGTCCAATCTCTTTCCAAGACCTACGGCCAGGGGGAAACCGCTGTCCACGCGCTGAAAGACGTCAGTTTCTCTGTCCCCAAGGGGGAGTATGTCGCCGTGGTGGGCGAGTCCGGCTCCGGCAAAAGTACGCTGCTGAATATGGTGGGGGCGCTGGACACGCCCACCTCCGGCAAAGTGCTGATTGACGGCAAGGAAACCTTTTCCATGAAGGAAAAACAGCTCACCGTGTTCCGCCGCAGGAACATCGGCTTTATCTTCCAGAGCTTCAACCTGATCCCGGAGCTGACCGTGGAACAGAACATCATCTTTCCGGTGCTGCTGGACTACCGGAAGCCGGACAAACGGTATCTGGAGGAACTGCTGACGGTCCTGAACCTGAAGGAGCGCCGCCGCCACCTGCCCAGCCAGCTCTCCGGCGGCCAGCAGCAGCGTGTGGCCATCGGGCGCGCCCTCATCACCCGGCCTGCCCTCATCTTGGCCGACGAGCCTACCGGCAACCTGGACTCACAGAATACCGCCGAAGTAATCAGACTGCTGAAAACAGCGTCCAAGCAGTACGAGCAGACGATCATAATGATTACCCACAGCCAGAGCATCGCCCAGACGGCGGACCGGGTTCTGCAAGTATCGGACGGCGTGCTGACAGACCTTGGGGGGTGCCGGGAATGAGGAGCTATTTGAGCCTGATCCCGATTTCTGCCAGGGTGCGGCGGCAGCAGAACCGCATGACCCTTCTGTGCATTGTCATTTCTGTGTTTCTTGTAACGGCGATTTTCAGTGTGGCAGAGACGTTCACAAGAACGGAAGAGCAGATTATGCGGGACAAACACGGGAGCTGGCATATTCAGATCACGGATCTCTCCCCGGATCTTGCGGACGGCATCAGCCGGAGGCCCGATGTAACGGTAATGGGCTGGTGGGACCGTATCAATTTTGACGCAAGCCAGCCTTACTACATTGGAGAGCGCAGGGCGGCTTTATACGGAACGGACGAAGCCTATTTGGTTCAGCTGATGAACGGGGTGGAAGAAGGGAACTTTCCACAGCGGGATGACGAAGTTGTCCTGAATTCAGAAGCGAAGATTGCGTTGGATGTGGGCATTGGCGACCGTGTGACGGTACGCACACCCGCCGGAGACGCGGAATTTACTGTATCCGGCTTTGGAACAGACGACAGCGATTACTATAAAGGACAGACCTTTATGGTTGCGGTGTATATGACCCGGAATGCCTTTCATACCCTCATGGCCCAAAACGGGTTATCGGAGAGCCCCGTCTGTACTATCCAATTTCAAAGTGCGGAAAAGGCGTCCAAGGCAAGAGCGGAATTGCAGGAAAGCGGCGGAGTACCCAAAGAAACGATTTTGGAAAACAAGGCTGTCATGGGCATTGCCGGACAAAGCGACAATGAAGCGATCAGCGGGATTTATGTGATAGCGATTTTCTTGTTTCTCCTGGTCATGGCAGCTGGCGTGCTGATGATTTCCGGCAGCCTGAACAGCAGCATTGCGCAGCGGACACAGTTTTTCGGAATGATGCGCTGTATTGGCGCAAGCCGACGTCAAGTGATGCGTTTTGTCCGCCTGGAGGCACTGAGCTGGTGCAAAACGGCGGTGCCCTGTGGACTGGCTGCGGGCACTTTGGTCAGTTGGGGAATCTGCGCCTATCTCCGCTTCGGCATCGGCGGCGAGGAATTTTCCGTTATGCCGGTGATTTCTTTCAGCCCCTTGGGAATCCTCGGCGGCGTTCTGGTCGGCGTGGTTACGGTCTATCTGTCCGCCCAGGCCCCCGCGAAAAAAGCGGCGAGGGTGTCCCCTGTGATGGCTGTTTCCGGGAACGCGGAATTACCTGAGAGCTGTGGTCATGCAATGACGCTCCGTTCCCGTAAAATTGAATCTGCGTTAGGGATTCACCATGCAACAGGCTCCAGAAAAAACTGGTTTCTGATGACGGCCTCCTACGCCCTGAGCATTATCCTGTTCCTGTGCTTCTCTGTGGGGCTGAGCTTTGCACGGGGCTTACTGCCCTCCCAGCGCGCCTATCAGCCGGATATTGCACTCAACGGATACGCCAACGCTCTTGTGATAGAGCAGGATATAGCGGATAAAATCAGAGGCATTTCGGGCGTGGAATATGCCTATGGCAGCTCTTATCTGCGCGATATTCCGGTAACCTCGTCCAATCCGGAAATTGACCACATCCATCTGGAGTCCTATGATGATGCGCTGCTGGAGCTGGTCAAGGAAAGCGTGGCCCAGGGAAACCTGTCAGGCATTTTCGGAGACAGCAATGAGGTAATTACGATTCTGAACAAAGATAATCCCCTGAAAATGGGAGATACCATTCAGATCGGGGAAGAAGAACTTCAAATCACCTGTACCCTGTCATCCAGTATATTCCCAAGTAAATGTTTGATCATCTGCTCCCAGGAAACCTTTACGCGTCTGACGGGAGAGCAGAATTACACGATGATCGGCATCAGGCTGAATCCCCAAGCCGATGATTCGACGCTGAAGGAAATCAACAAGCTCGTTGAAAGCGACGTGATTTTCGGGGATCAAAGAGAGAGCAACCGGTCAGACAACTCAACCTTTATGGCAGTTCAGGTGGCAGTTTATGGGTTCCTGGCAATCATTGGTATGATCACACTCTTTTACACCATGAACAGCATTTCCATCAGCACGGTTTCCCGTGCAAAACAATATGGGGCCATGCGCGCGGTTGGCATCAGCAACCGGCAGCTCTCCCGGATGATTTCCGCAGAAGCCTTAACCTATGCCGCTTCCGGCCTGATTGCCGGTTGCGGAATTGGTATCCCATTGAGCCGGTTTCTGTACCTTCGCATAGTCACGCGCTATTTTGGAACGCTATGGCAACTGCCGATCATCACGCTATGTATCATTATCGTGTTTGTTTTCTCCTGTTCCGTCATTTCTGTGTATGCCCCCACGAAACGGATTTGCGGCATGGCGGTAGTCGATACCATCAATGAATTGTAAATATCATAAACTTGGCCAATAGAACGGAGACTGATACGGTGGCCTCTGAGGAGTCGAGGCTGCCGTATTGGTTTGTGGCCCTGCAAAAGAGTTAGGAATGAGTTCTTATGATAGACAAACTGATGCCCTATTTAGAGCCCGTTAGAATCGCCGTTTTGGTGTTTCCGTTAATTGCGGCGTTTTTCACTATTCCGTTTCTGATTCGGAATTACCGCAAATACGGCGGAATTGCCATGATGCGGGTGTTGGTCGTATATTCCTTCATCCTGTATAGCCTGTGTGCTTTTTTCCTGACCATTCTGCCGCTTCCCAGCCGGGAAGCGGTAGCGGCTATGGCTCCAAAACCGATTGGCTGGATTCCTTTTACGGATTTGAACACGGGCCTGGTGAAGTCGGGAATGGATATTGCCGTCCCTGCGACACTGTTCAGCGGGGTCTGCTGGAAAGCCTTTTTCACATCCAATGACTTTTTCCAAATTATAGCGAATATCATCATGCAAATGCCCTTGGGGTTTTATCTGCGGTACTATTTTCGCTGCTCCTGGAAGCGAACCGCCTGTATTGGCTTTCTTGTCAGCCTGTTCTATGAAACGACGCAGTTCACCGGCCTTTGGTTTCTCTATCCACAAGCGTACCGCTATGCTACGGTAGATGACCTGATTTGCAATACTTTGGGTTGTTTGCTTGGCTTCTGGCTTTCGCCGATTTTAACCCGGTTTCTTCCCAGTCGGGAGGAAATTGACAGGATTTCCTATGCCAAGGGCCAGCAGGTCACACCTCTGCGGCAGGCGGTGGCCGCTTGTGCGGATGGGGCTTTGTATCTCATTCTGACTGCTACCCTGCTTCGAGTCGTTTCTCCATTCAGCCGACAGTTGGACGTTCCCCTGCGGGTATGGCTGATTAGCAGTTTTATGGTTTACTTTGTACTGCTGCCATGGCTGACAAAAGGGTACACTCCCGGCTGTCTGCTGTTGAAGTTTCGGATTACAAACGATGATGGTACGCCTCCGAACCCCTGGCGGCTGTTTCTTCGGCACAGTATCCTGTTTCTTGTAGAGCCAATTTTCTTCTATATGGCAGTATTGCCGCTGTCTGTGTTGCTTTTGATTCTGATAAGCGTGGGATTAAACTGGAAAATTCGACTTGCTTTTGCGGGCTGCTGTCTGCTGGCAGTATTGCTGTGCTTAGGATTTTTGCTTCGATGTTGGAATCGATGGGGCGTCTTTCCCCACAGTCATTACAGTCGCACAAAAACAAAGTGAACTTCTGTTTAAGTACTGCTGCGAGAATTCTACGGAGTTATCCTATATTTTCACAAAGTTGAAATATCACTAATTTGTGACATTTCAGGCTATTATTTTAGCTAAGCAAGTCATTGCTGTGATACTCTTGTAACATTCGTAGCCGATAATAAAGATTAGCGAAAAAGGTTTTTCCATAGAAAACAGCCAGC
This sequence comes from Oscillospiraceae bacterium, assembly GCA_910574635.1. GTDB lineage: Bacteria > Bacillota > Clostridia > Oscillospirales > Oscillospiraceae > Oscillibacter. Next base: position 248,197 of record CAJTCG010000001.1, read on the forward strand.
GGGCAAGTCTTTTTCTTTCCCTGCTGGCTGTTTTCTTTATTTTCTGAAAATAAATACATTCTTATGGATCGGCAGAATGGTATGCTGCCAAATACGCTATTCCATACGGTCCTCCTCTTTATTCTGACGGGCTAATAGTTTCTCTGCAAGAAAGTCCAGCGTTTCAAGGAGCAGCAGTTGGTTGGAGCGGCTACAGACCCTGAATTTTCCGAGGAAACGATTTATCTCCTCTTCCTGCTGATCCGGCTCCACGTTGAACAGATCGCTTGTCGTAAGTCCCAAGCGATTGACAATCGGGAACAGGATCTCATAGGATGGATTAACACTTGCATTCTCTATGCACTGGATCATCTTGATTGAAACGCCTGTTTCGTCCGCCAATTCCTGCTGTGTCAGATCGCAGGCCTTTCTTGCGTCATGGATACGGGTGCCTAAGTATTGCAGTCTGTCTTCCGGCATGATTTATCACCTCAAATACATTCTATATTGCCGGTTTTGACATTTACACTCCTAAATAACGCCTATTAAATAGGTAAAATCTTGCTTGCTTTATAAATAAAATTTTGCTCCCGCTGAAAGGCCAATAAAAAAACGGCTTTTCACAGCAGGGGCTTATAAAACGTCTGCCTATGATTTGCCGGTGGGAGAAAATCATGGGTATTTTTCTTGTCTACACTAAAACAGATAATCCGCCAAAAAAATTGGTGCTTCGTATGCGGATATCCCTAAGTTAAAAACCGCAAAATTCGACCTATTTTTTACGCAGTACTTCGCTGTTTTACTTGCATGGATACAAACCGCCAGAGAGCATACCAAGCTCTCTGGCAGTTTGTTTTGTCTGTTTTTGTCGAATGACTGGATACATAAGCGCTTATGGCAGCCCTACATAGCCAAGTACCCGTGACCCTTCAGTCTCAGCCTGCGCACCCAAAAAAATTTGAGATTGGAGTAGGCAAAATGCACTATGACATGAAAAAGTGTGGAGCGCGCATCCAGCAGCTTCGCAAAGCGAAAGGAATGACACAGGAGGAACTGTCCGCAGTGTTGGGAATTGGCGACCGGCATCTGCGGAAAATTGAAAGTGGGGAAAGAGGCCCGTCCACTGAAATTTTTGTCGAGCTGTCCGAACTCTTTCATGTTTCCTTGGACTACATCATCGTAGGCAAGAAACCGCAGGATAATCTGAAGAAAAGGCTCTTCGCTGTGATCCAGGAGCTGTCCGCAGTGACGGATGAGTTATAACCGGCCCTAAAAGGGCCGGAAAATTGGACCAAAGCGGCCCTACTGGGACCTAACAAAATATCTTGCGCTCCGTTAAACTTTAATCACAGCCACAAAATGCGGCTGGATGTACCTTGAAAATTTCATACCAGCAGTACGGATCACCACGCAGACAGACGCACAGCGCGCGCCATGACCCGGAGGGGACAAGTTCCCCTCCGGGCCGCGATAAAGCCTGTGCGGGGCAGTTTTGGCAAAACTGTCCGTCACGATTCGGGTTGAAAGCAGTAGAGACCCCCAGCGTGTGCCTGCGAAGGTCCGCCAAGCCTTATCCGTTACTGTTCCCTATACCTCATCGGGGGGCGAGCTGCAAATACGATGAGTAACGAGAAGAAACCCAAAATGACAATTAGGGGTAATTTACGGATATGAATATCAATGACAGGCAGAATGCCCATAACGATATCGATCACATTTTCAAAAACCTTTTTCCCGCCCAGGCCATGCCGGAGCGCCCGGAGCAGATCGCCCTGAGCCACCGGATGCTGGATGCCATGCTGGAGGGCGGTATCGCCCTGTGTGACGCCGGAACGGGGATCGGCAAGACCTACGCCTATCTGGTGGCCGGGACGGTGTTCAGCCGTTTCCGGGCCGCCAGCGGGCTGGAGGCTCTGCCCATCCTTATCTCCACCTCCAGCATCGCCCTCCAGACAGCGGTGCGGGATGAATACCTGCCCTTCCTCTCCGGCCTGCTGCTGGAGGACGAGCAGATCAGCCAGCCCATCCAGGCGGTGATCCGCAAGGGCAAGGGCCACTATGTGTGTGATGAACGGCTGGAACGGCGGCTGGGCCAGTTGGATCTCAGCAAAAAGAACTGGAGAGCCGGAGCCGCCCTGCTCACATTGCGGAACGAGCTGGACATGGACGAAGCCGCCCATCTCAGCAGCTACGACCGGGAGCGCGTCTGTGTTCCCCATACCTGCGACTGCCAGCGGGAGAACTGCCGGTATCTGCTGTTCCTGGAACGCTGCGGTAACGGTCTTTTTCTCTTCCAGATCTGCAACCACAATCTGCTGCTGGCGGACGCCATCCACCGGAGCAGCGGGCGCAGACCCATCCTCCCGGATGCCAGCGTCCTGGTCATAGATGAGGCCCACAAGCTGCCGGACGCGGCCCGCCAGATGTTTGGCACGACCTTGGGTGCAGAGGATATCCGCACCCTCTCCCGCAGTCTCCGGGCCGAGCGGTTCCTGCTGGCGGCGGAGCTGTGGCATGACGCCGCCGCGCCTCTGGTGCGGAAGTTGTCCAGGCCAGCGGAGGAAGGACATTCCTTCGACACCTACGCCAGACTGCTGGCCGCACCGGAGCGCAAGCTGAAGGTGATCCACCGCCAGCTCAAGGACCTGCTGACACGCGGTACCCGCAGGCAGGTGGAAAGCCTCACCAAAACGGTGTCCCTGTTCCGCAGGGATCACGATGGCATGGTGCTGTACGCCATGGACGATAGACAAGGCGGCACAATGCTGTGTGCCACCATCTCCGACCTGACCGCCCAGTTCCGCCAGACGCTCTGGCGGCAGTTGCGGCCTGTGATCCTCACCTCCGGCACGATGGCCGTGGGCGAGGACTTCCGGCGCTTCAAAGAGGAAACGGGCCTGCTGGCGGACAGCCGGGTAATGGAATCCGTCTCCCTCTCGCCGTTCGACTACGAGAAGAACTGTCTGCTGTACCTGCCGCGGCATCCGCCCCACCAGAAAGCAGCGGATTATTATCATCAGCTTGCCGGGGAGATCGCTGCGCTGCTGAAAGCGGCCCAGGGCCATGCCTTGGTGCTGTTTACCTCCTACGCCGCCATGTCCGCTGTGAAGGAGCGGCTGAAGGGGAAAACACCCTATCCGCTGTTTACCATGGGCCGGAACGCGGTACATACCATGGAGCAGTTCAAAAGCCAGCCAGGGAGTGTCCTGCTGGCCACCGGGGCCGCCTGGGAGGGTTTCGACTTCCCTGGTGACTGCGTGTCCCTGCTGATCATCCCCCGCCTGCCCTTCGCCGTCCCGGACGCTCTGAAAGAAAAAGAGCGGGAAAAGTACCCAGGCTTAAAATCGTTCATCCGGGCCGTGGCGGTGCCAGAGATGCAGATCAAGCTCAAGCAGGGCTTTGGGCGGGCCATCCGCACCGAGACAGATACCTGCGTCATCGCCATTCTGGATGAGCGGGTAGCAAAGGGCCAGCGATACCGCAGGGATGTGCTGGCGGCTCTGCCAGAGATGCCGGTCACTGGCAGCCTGCGGGAAGTGGAGCAGTTTATCCGCAGAGTCAAAGCAGATGATTACTTCCAGGAGGTGTCCGCATGGTCGATGTAAAAAACGAAATGCGGTACATTTTGATAATACGCCTGCTGGAACGGGCCGCAGAGGCTGGTCTGCTGTCTGCGGAGGAATTGTGTACCGCCAAAGGGCTGGCGCTGGAGCGGTATCGCCCAGCGACTGTTTGGGAATAGTGATAGCTTTTCCCGCCAAGGTGTGGTAGTGTTGTCCCTACCCAGAGGAAAGGAGGCCGCACCAGATGAGCAGCAATGTAATCATCATCCCACCCAACGAGAGCAAGCCCGATACCCTGCGGGTGGCGGCATACTGCCGGGTCAGCTCTGATTCCTCCGACCAGCTTCATTCCTACGCTGCGCAGATCCGCAAATACACCGAGGAGATCGGTCACCATGAGGGCTGGGAGTTGGTGGACATCTACGCGGACGAGGGTCTGACTGGCACTCGAATGGACAAGCGGGAGGACTTCAACCGTATGCTTTCCGACTGCCGGAAGGGCAGGATCGACAAAGTGCTGGTGAAGTCCGTCTCCCGCTTCGCCCGGAATACAAAGGACTGCCTCGCTGTCCTGCGGGAGTTGATGTCCCTGGGTGTGACTGTCTACTTCGAAAAAGAGAATATCAACACGGAGACGCTCACCACCGAACTGATGGTGAGCGTCTCCGGCGCTCTGGCCCAGCAGGAATCCATCTCCATATCCCAGAACCAGCGTATCAGCTACAAGCGGCGGATGGAACGAGGTGAGTTCATCACCTGCAAAGCGCCGTTCGGATACCGGCTCATAGATGGAAAAAATTTGGAGATCGTTCCAGCGGAAGCGGAGCAGGTGCGCTGGATCTTCAACGCCTACCTGGGCGGACATAGTCTGGCATGGATCGCGGAGCAGATGACACAAAAGGGCTTCCGAACAACAGACGGCAGGCCCTATTGGCAGGAGACCACCGTCCTGTACCTGTTGACGAATGAAAAATATGTGGGGGATTCCCTCTGCCAGAAAACATTCACGACTGAATTTCCATATGTAGAAAAGCGAAATCAGGGAGAAGTGGATCAATACTACACGGAACATACCCACCCAGCCATCATCACAAAAGAGATGTTTGAGAAAGCGCGTGATCTGCGCCTGCGGAGGGCGCAGCGGAACTATGCTCCCAAAGCGACCTACCCGCTGACGTTGAAAATCGTCTGTGGGAACTGCGAAACGCCTTTTATCAGGCGCACAACAAAAAAGGGATATGTTTCCTGGGCCTGCCGGAAGCATGATGACAGGGCGGCGGACTGCCCCATAGGCAGAATACCCGAAACGGAGATTTACGCCGCTTTCGTTCGGATGTACAACAAACTCAGGCTCCATGAGGGGATCATCCTGACCCCCGCCCTCACACAGCTTCAGGAGCTGAACAACGCTCTGCAACGAGGGAACCCTGCTATGCTGGAGATCAACAAGGCCATTGCCGCCGCCTCTGAGCAGAGCTACAAGGTCACCGCACTCCAAAGCAAGGGCCTGCTGGACGCCGCCGTCTGCTCCGCCAAGCTGATGGACATTGAGGCCAAGCTGGTGGAACTGCGGAGGGAGCGCCGCCGCCTGCTGAAGAACGAGGACATCGAGGCGGTCATAGACACCCTGCGGCAGACGGCGAACCTCATCCACAGCGGCCCGGAACGGTTGGAACGCTTCGATGAAGCCCTGTTTGCAGACTTGGTAGAGAAGATCATCGTGGAGTCCCAGACCCGCATCCGGTTCCGACTTTACGGTGGGAACGAACTGACAGAACGGCTTCGGGAGGTGGGCAGATGAGCAACCGAAAGATTTTATACGGCTATCAAATCCAATACGGCGAGCTGGCCGTCATCCCCCAAGAGGCGGAGGTTGTCCAGCGGATCGCCACGCTGTACCTCAATGGACTGTCCTATCAGAAAATCAGCGACATCCTCAACCATGACGCCGTCCCGTTCAGCGCGGAGGCTCCCCTCTGGAACAAGCACAAGGTAAAGCGTCTGCTGGAGAATCCCCGCTACACCGGGGTGGACGGGTATCCAGCCATCATGGCTCAGGATGATTTTGATACCATTCAGCGTATCATTCAAGAAAAGACTTCCAATTATACCAAGGCCGAGAACCGTCCCGCCCAGCGACTCAAGGCTTACCTGCGCTGTGGGAGCTGCGGCGGACGGCTTCTGGGCATGGGCGGAAAAGGACAGCGGAGGGACACGCTGTACCTGCGGTGTGAACACTGCAAGATGCTGGTCACACTTCCCGATGCCGACCTGATGAGCGAGGTATCCCGCCAGATGGCAGAGCATGACGCCCCTACTGAAGAAGCCTACATCCCTTCTGCGGACACTGTCCGCCTGACCAACGCCATCAATCGGGGGCTGGAACATCCCGACAAGCCAGAGGATGTTGTATCCCTGATTTTGCAGGGCGTCTCCGCCCGGTATGACTGCTGCCCCGCCCCAACTGAATCTGAAATCTCCAACCGCCCAGCCGAGGTGGACTTTAAGTCCTTCGGTCAGGCGGTTTCTCATATTACCATCACAGGTGAAAATATCGTGACTGTATACTTCAAATAGGCTGGAAAGGAGATCGTTATGGCACAAGAAACACTGGAACGTAGGGTGCGCGTCATCCCCGCCACACGGCCCGCAAACAGGCCCAGTGGCCCACGCAGGAGCGGAAAGCAGCGGGTGGCCGCTTACTGCCGGGTGTCCACCGACAGTGAGGAGCAGCTCAACAGCTACGCTGCCCAGATGAGCCACTACACACAGAAGATCGAGGAGAATCCCGATTGGGAAATGGCTGGCGTGTTTGCAGACGAGGGCATCACTGGAACCAGCATGAAAAAGCGGGCGGAGTTCAACCGGATGATTGCCGCCTGCAAACGGGGCCGCATCGACATGATCCTCACCAAATCCGCCTCCCGGTTCGCCCGGAATACAGTAGACTGCCTCAAAGTTATCCGGGAACTCAAGGCCAGAGGCATCGCTGTGATCTTTGAAAAAGAAAACATCAATACATTAACGGAGTCCAGCGAGTTCCTCATCACCCTGTTCAGCAGCTTCTCCCAGGCAGAAAGCGAGTCCATGAGCCTGAACATCATCCCTGGGGTACGCCAGAGCATGAAAGAGGGCAACGTTCCCTTTCAGTACAGCAGGACGCTGGGATATCGCAAAGGGCCGGACGGCAAGCCGGAGATCGACCCGGAGGAGGCCGAAACGGTACGGCTGATCTACACCCGCTACCTGGAGGGCCGCAGCCTTGGGGACATCCAGCGGGAGCTGGTAGAGAAGAACATCCCCACGGCGGAGGGCATCCAGGGTTGGTCGCGGCAGGTGATCCAGAATATCCTGACCAGCGAGAAGTACATCGGTGACGGCCTGCGTCAGAAAACCTACACCACCGGCCCCATCGGCAATAAAAAGGTCGTGAAAAACAACGGCGAGCTGCCCATGTACTACACCAAGGATCACCACCCCGCCATCATCCCCAGAGAGATCTACTACCGAGTGAAAGAGGAGATGGCCCGCCGGGCCAGCAAGCGGAAGGTAATGCAGAAAACCGGGAAAACCGAGCAGGGTAAATATTCCGCCAAGTACGCCCTCAGTGAACTGCTGATCTGCGGGGAGTGCGGAACGCCCTATAAGCGATGCACCTGGGCCAGAAACGGGAGGAAACGAATCGTCTGGCGGTGTGTCTCACGGCTGGAGTTCGGTACGCAATACTGCCACAACTCCCCCACGCTGGACGAGGACAGGCTCCACAGGGCCATCGTTGCCGCACTGAACGAGTATGGAGCCATTCGGGCCGAGATCAAGGCAGATGTGCTGGAACTGGCGGAGCTGGCCCGAAGCGGCGGCGAAGGCGGCAGTGTGAGCCTTCCAGAACTGCGGCGGAGGCTGGAGGCCCTGACGGTGGAACAGGCGCATCTGCTGGATGAAATCCTGGAGGATATGGGCAGCGAGGAGCTAAACACACAGCTCCAGGCGCTGGCGGACGAGAGGCAGAGCGTTCTGGACCAGATCGCGGCCTGCCAGCAGGATGAGGAACAGCGGGAAATTCAAGCATCCAGACAGCGTGAGATGGAGGAATGGCTGAATCAGCAGCCCATGTGCTTCACGGAGTACGATGACACCCTCACCCGCAGGTTCGTGGAGCGGATCACTGTGGTGGATGCCGATACCATCCAGGTCAAGATCAGGGATACGGATGTAGAAATCGAACAGCATCTGTGCTAAGATAGGAATGGAAAGCGAGGGCATTATGGCAATCTTCATAACAGGCGATACACACGGCGATTTCACCCGTTTCAAAAAAGACATCTTCTACGAGCAGGCCGAGCTGACCAAGAGCGACTGCGTTATCATCACGGGAGACTTCGGAGGCATCTGGGACGGCAGCGCCAATGAGAGGTACTGGCTGGACTGGTTGGAGAAGAAACCGTTTACCACCCTGTTCGTCTCCGGCAATCACGAAAACTATGATCTGCTGGCCGAGCACCCTGTGGAGGAATGGTGCGGTGGGCAGGTACAAAAGATCCGCCCCTCGGTGATCCACCTGATGCGGGGGCAGGTCTACAACATCCAAGGAAAAACATTCTTTACGATGGGCGGGGCCAGCAGCCATGACATCAGCGGCGGCATCCTGGAACCGGACGATCCGCAGTTTAAGAGGAAATGCCGGAGACTGGACGCCAGCGGGGCGCTGTACCGGGTAAACCATCTCTCCTGGTGGAAAGAGGAACTGCCCAGCGAGAAGGAATACCAGACCGCCAGGGCCGCTCTGGACAAAGTGGGCTGGGAAGTGGACTACATCATCACCCACTGCTGCCCCACCTCGGTGCAGGATGAACTAAGCGGCGGATTTTATAAATCCGATACCCTGACCGATTTTCTGGAGGAAGTAAGCCAGCGGTGCCAGTTTAGATATCAGTTTTTCGGACACTATCACACGGATCGGGTTATACGGGAAAAATATGTTCTGCTGTATGAGCAGATTATCAAACTGAAGATGTGAAAAGTGTCCGGCAGGGTGGGAGAATGGTAGGCTCCTACCTTGCCGGATGCTTTTCCGCTTGAACAGTCCTACCAATCTGAACAAATTGTTGTCAGTTGTTCAATCGGGTAGGATTGTTCTTTGTTTATGGCCCTTTTGACTTTGAACTCCTGTGTCACTGGTCAGAAACAACAATCAAAAATCAGAGTGCAAAATGTGTAAATGAAGAGAGCCGGACCCATACTGACATCATCCATATCAACCCTAGGCCTTGCAGTTTACGGCTTTCTTGGTTGCTTGTCACGGCGTTAGGTTTCTCTATGTGCAATGCAGTGGTTAGCAATTATAAAACTCAACATACCAAATGTGCAAAACAATCTCACCCTTAACTTCTGCTTCGGACATATAGTTCTTTCGATAAATCTTTGTAGTTATCTCTTTTACTCAGCCCAATATTCTCCCTTTTTAAACTTCTCCAGACGTTCTGTGGTATCCACTAGGGAAATAACCACGCCATTCTGCACAAAGCATATGGTACAGGCGCTATTTCCAGGGCAAAACCCCATGCAAAACAAAGAAATAATTTAACAGCAGGATTTTTGATTTTAGAATTTGAAATTTCCAATTTGAGAACTTTAAATCAGATTCACAATCCAGTTATTGCAAAATGAGAAATCCAGCTGTAAAATATGGATGAAAGGAAAAGACCAGGTACGGCCATACCTGATCTCTCCTGAACAAAAGACAGACTCAGAGACTTCTGTTCGCATAACATGATATAGTATACCGCAGTCTTTTCCACAAGTCAAGAGTTCTGTCACATTTGTTTAGGTTATTTCCTTAATCTTACTATACCTTTCGGTATACCACAAACTAAGGAGGACCTTCACATGAGTATGATGTGCATGAATTCAAAATTGTCTGTAGTGTACGATGTCACCAAAAAATGCCCGTGGAATTGCAGCATCTGTTGCATGGGTGCCATATCTACCTGTAAAGCACTGGAAGGGGAACTTTCCCTGGAGCGCAAACTCTCGCTTATGGATGATTTGGCCGAAGTTAATCAGACACGTGATGTCCATATTGACTTCTCCGGCGGCGAGATTTTCACTAACATGGATCACTTGCTCGTAATTGAAAAAGCTGCTTCTCTCTTAGGAAAGGGAAAAATTGGGGTCAGTACCTCGGGTTTCATGATGTCTGATTCTCTGGCAGAACGTCTCTCACACAGTGTGAACGACTGCGAACTGACTATGGATACCATTCCCGGGTGTGCATATTCACTCAGGCCCACCGGATACGCTGTGGCCGCTGCTAATGCAATCCCGCATCTGCAAAAATATGGAATCCGAACAGGGATTCAGACAGTTCTGGCCCATTCTAATTGCACGGAACAAATTCTTGGCGGCTTGTACGAATATCTCTGCAAAGTGGGAATTGATAATTGGAGTTTGCTGAAATTCTATCCCTCGGGGCGGGGAAAGGACTACATTCACGAATGTTTGACCGACGAAGAAACGGCTTGGGCTATCAAATTTATCACGGATTTGGATACTTCCAACCACTCCAATCAAAAACCAGAGATTGACTTCCATTATACGATGAAGGGCCATAAGAAATATAGCTCCGAGTGCCGTTGTGTGCGCAAATCTATTGGTATTCTACCAGATGGAACTGTCACATCTTGTTTCTGGGCGGTTGATTCGTCTACAAATGTGGTCAGTCCCAAATACTTGCTTGGGTCCGTAAAGCGAAATACGATTGGGGAAATCCTGAAGGGAGAAAAGGCCATGTATTGGATGAGTTGCGCACACAAATGCGACTTATCTGTAGCATAATTTGACGGAGTTACAACCAATAGGCTCATTGTACTGTGCGATTAATGGCAGAGCGCTGAATTGCAGCAATTTTTTGTTAGGCAAGATAGCTTAACTCAAGAGTCCCAGCGGATTTTAAGGATAAACTATGCGAATGAAAAAATGTTGTGAATCAGCGCTCTGACCTTTTTAGGCAGAGTTCAGATGGCAAAAGATTGTCGTCCAGCTACGATATAGGAGATTATCAATGATCAGTTTTCTCGTTTTAAGCCTTCTTTCAGGCGTAATTGAGTTAGGAGGCATCTATCTTGGAATCACTTGGGATCTTCCCATTCACTCAATCATCATGCTCCCACTTTTTTATCAAGTGGGAAACCTGCTAACAAGCATCCTGCCTTCAAAAACATCTGGTAGCATTGCTGTAATTGGGACAGTATGCCTATTGTGCGGGATTTATAATTGGCACCCCAGCTTTTGGATTTTGGCGGTTCAACTGGCCCTTTGTTCTTATTGTATCCAAATTGTGAGATTGCAGAATAAAAGCGTATGCGCCACATGGTTGAAACGCAGTTTCCGTATTGCGGGATTTGCCTTATCACCAATTATGTGCCTCAAAGATGGCCAAGCTGTTATACTGCTCAGTATAATGCTTTGTGTTTTCTCGCTGGTGAAGGAAGTTTTGTTCCAGAAGGTGGGGAATGAATCTTCCCCTCGAAAAGAACATAGGCCTGCAAAAATCTCGATGGTCATGGTCTTTCATCAGCTACATTATTTCGTTTATACCTACATCATCCCAATTTATGTACACCAGAAAACAGGAAGCATTGCGATATCTGCCCTGTTGTTTTCGCTAAGTTGGGTAATTTACCTTGCACCCCAAACCATTGCCGAAAAGTTGCATATCGTTCATTACAAAACGATGTTCTTCTGTTGTCATATCTTCTTGGGCCTATGTATGGCCGCCATCAGCATATCTGCGCACTTTGACAGTATGGGCATGGTTCTGCTATTTTGGCTGTTAACGGGATTTGGCGGGGGAAGTGTGTTTTGTATCAGCCATCTTTACAAAAGATATGCGTCTATAAACATAGATTTTTCTGAAAATATTGGGCATTTTCTAGGGCCGGTTATTGCAATTTTTCTGTGCCATGGGGCAGACGGAAATATATTCGCTATTCTGCCAGCCGTATCCTGCCTATTCGTGATGATGACTTTGTTGTTCGCATTATATGTTATTAGAAAGGAAGGAAAACACTATGAAAAATGAAACAATCTACAGGGATGCCAGTGCATTGTGTACGCCATCCAAACTTCCTGCGTCGGATTATGTAATCAACCCATATATTGGCTGCATACACCGCTGCAAATATTGCTATGCCTCATTTATGGGGCGTTTTACCGGCCATACAGAACCATGGGGAACTTACCTTGAGCCAAAGAAATACTCTTCCTATAAGCTTCCAGGCAAGATAGATTCATCAAAGACAATCCTAATCGGTTCGGTGACCGACGCATATAATCCATCGGAAAGTAAATATAGCCTAATGCCAAGAATTTTAGAATCCTTACAGGATTGCTCAGCTCATGTTGAAATTCTCACTAAGTCCAGTTTGGTTTTGCGGGATATTGATTTGATTAAGCAAATCCCCGATATCGCTGTCGGTGTATCCTTATCAAATCTTAACGAGGAAGACAATGAGGTACTTGAGCCGGGAGCATCTTCTGCGGAGGCACGTCTGAAAACGCTCAGAGAACTACATGAAAATAAGATTAGAACCTATCTTTTTATCGCCCCCTACCTCCCCGGCATTACCAATCTAAACGCTCTATATGATGCCGTCGAAGGCACCGTAGATTATATCTGTGTGGAAAACCTCAACCTGCGTGGAAATTACAAGCAGCCCATGCTGGATGCGATTCAGTCACTTCATCCGGATCTGAGTGGTTTGTGGGACGATATATATACGAAAAAGAAATCAGGCGTATACTGGGCTGCTATTGAGAAGCAGATTGAAGCATTGCGTCACAAATCAAGCGTCCCCATTATTTCTTATATGTATCACGAGAAGATTAAGAAATCATAGGAGGATCATATGTCTTATTCGTTATCTGATATAAAAATGAAAAACTATCTGACGGCGTCGTCAAGTCCGCTGACTGAGTCGGTTGAACGTCTTCGATGCTGTTATGATGCAGGATTCTCCTCGGCAATTTTGAAAAGTGCGGCAGCATATGTGAGAGCCGGAACAGGACACGGTAGGAAAGTGGTCTACACAGAGGACGGCTATTATGCCGATGCCTCCTTTGAACGAGAGATATTAACGCTTGAAGAGGGGATCACGCTTTACAAAGGAGCATTAGATGTTTGCCCTTCTGATATGCTGTTAATTCCAAGTGTCAGTGCCTCTTCGTTAGACCCGGAGGAATGGCTCCAGTCCTGCAAACAGTTTGCATCATGTGGAGCAGCTCTGCTTCAGCTAGATTTCTTTTATCTTGGCACGCTAAACCATGATAGCGGTTTCTTCGAGAAGTTGCGTCAGCTATTGACAGTGCTTGTGTCAGATTTGGACTGCAACATTATGCCAAAGCTGAATTTAAACTTTGAGCCGAATCATATCTGCAAACTATTGCAAGAGTGCGGAGTTAAAACCGTATCCCTGTTGGACTCTATGCGGGAATATCCTGACAAAGATTTAGGATTACATAATGGTACGACTTCTTATTTTGGATACCGTCAGTTACCATGGACCATTGAGTATTTAAAGGCAGCAAAGCGGTTCGACCTTGAAACATGCGCTGGTGGCGGTGTAGTGTCAAAAAAGGATGTGGATACGCTACTGTCATTAGGGGCGGATATGGTTCAGACGGCATCCTATGTTCTATGTAGAGATTTTACGGCAGTTCAAGATTTGCTAGAGCCTACGCTCTGGTCTTGCAACCATTCAGAAATATTGAAACACAATCCTTGGTGCGACTACAAAGATGGAGAACCGTGTGAAAAGTGTGGAGCATGCACCCTACATAAAACCTCTATGCAGGCTACCAATACAGAAAGCTCAATATCTGCGTGTATGGGAGGACTTATATGACACACGAAGAATCGTACACTCAGGAGAATGTACTTAAAATACTTTCGAGCAATCTCAAAAAGCTGATGACTGAGAAAGACATGAATCAAAAGCAGTTTGCCCAAAAAATGGAAATCTCGGAGCCCACTCTGTCCGGATACATGAAGGCGCTCAAACCCCCAAGCCTTTCTTTTCTGGCTTCATTAAAAAAACATTTCCCCGATATCTTACTGGATGACATTCTTTTTAGCGACCTAGAATTGCCCAAAGAACCCGCAGAGTCCTTACCCGATTCTGTCTCCAACGCAGAATACTTGAAATACAAGGGTACGTATTTCTTATACTATCTCGATACAAGCAAAAAACCAAATTCCAAACTTGCTTCTGAAAGCGTACATGAAGCGATTGATTTAAAACTCGGAATTCTATATGTAAGTTCTGAGTCCGTTTCAAAAAGCACTTCAGCGACTAGATGCATCGCAGTTTTTGGAATTAGAATGCTTGAGGAAGTGCAAAAGTTAAAAGCTGACATTGATTTGCTGGATGACTATACAAGAATTCTTGATTATCTCAGGGATACCCGTCCTCATGGACTGTATTTGGGGCAACTTTACATGTCGCAAATGCATATTTTTATCACCCTGGATAAGGCAATTGATGGTAAAGATCATGCTCTAGTCATACTGCACCACGCCTCGATTAACAAAGATTACTATTCTGGGGGAATTGGGACAATTAATTCTGTATCCACGGGACGTACCTCCGAACCCATCGTTCAACTGATTGCTCTGTCAAAAAAACGTGCGTATCTGTCGGATGAGCAGATAAAATCAAAACTGCGGTTTTCCACGCCCGACATCCATGTAAAAGGATGCCCAGAATCCGTGGAAATTTTAAAGCTGGCAAAATCCATATACTGCAGGAGTGATGCACCACTTAATAACACCACTCCCTATGATCAATTCAGTGAACAAAATATTGAAATACTTCTGACATCATATATGGAATATTTGATCTCAAAAAATTTAGAGAACCACCAGTTGTGGTGCGGACGGGTGTCCACTGAAGATGACGATGACTGGTATCATCTGCTGAAAGAGTCTGAAACTTATCACGAAAACCATCAAAAGGGTGCTACACATGAAAACGCAGAATTCGAAGCTGGAACAGATTATTTGCTCCATTAAGGATTTCCATTTCATTGAGGAGTCCGAAATCAAAAAACTCATGTCTGCCTTTGACCTACTGACGAACTGTCTATCCAACTCAGGCTGCGGTATAGATGAGGAAGTCAATTCATATTATGTAGATCATTCTTTGTCTGTCGCGCAACATATAGCCTCCTGGAGATTTGATTGTAATGTTGTAGCTGCCGCAATTCTCTATGTTCTCCCCACCAATCGCATAACACCACTTGCGGAGTTGAAACTCCAGATGGATGATGACATTTACACAGTTCTAGAGGGCTGTGCTGACATTCATGATCAGATTATATCCTATAAATTAAATGAATTTACCCAAGTTGACCATATGGTCGATTATGAACTGAGCAGTCGTTATCCAGAGTCCTTTTATATAGAAATCGCAGCGCATATAGATATTTTGTCGCGAAAATTCAATAGTCAAAGCGAGGATATACTTACTTTTGCACAAAAAACAAGAGAAATTTTGATTCCACAAATCAAATATATTCATGCTTATAAGATGGCTGATTTTCTAGAAGAACTGTGCTTTGAAATTGAGAACAGAACAGCATATGATGTAGTCTGCTCAATTATTGGTGAAGTTGACGACCTTAACGAATTCTCCCGGAAAAAATTCATTACGAAATTGAAGCAGATATTTGACAGAAATAGCAATATTACGCCGGAAAATCTACGAGAATTCCAGACTTACATCAAACTATTTTCCACAAATAAGCGATCGCTTGCAAGCATCTATCGCTATATTACTCATAATAATGGTCGTGACGCTCACTTCAACACTACATTTTCAAATGACATATTAAAACTCAAAAATTTTTCCAGAACTGCATTTTACGACTTGATCCTTGTCATTGATGACGAGATAATGGCAGATAAAAGCTGTTCCACCATTGATGTGTTTATGGAATATTTTGAAGCCATGCTACGGCCTCTGGGCGTTTTTTTATATGGATATTATCAGACAACTAATCAGGATGCCTGTTATTTCCTTTTAAGCGATCCTGTTAAAAATATGTATCGTTTTTTTGTCAAAACCGAATCACAACATTTGCGATATTTATACGGAGATATTGTGCAGGATAAGTTTATACTTCATCAGGTGCCTAAAAAAGCCGAGGATACAATTAAAGTATTTAAGAAAGACGGAACGGCGGAAATGATTGAAAAAGGGATAACTGTGCTTGATTTCGCTTTTATAATTCACGAGGATTTAGGCCTCCACTTTGGAAATGCAATCCTAAACCAAAATGGGAAACCGCAGCCAGCTTATACCATCTTAAACAACGGTGACACTGTTGAAATTAAGAAGAGCGAATACATTACCGCCGAGTTAAACTGGTTCCGCTATTTAAAAACTGAGCTAGCTATTAATTATCTGATTAAACACTTCAAAACGCAGTTTAGACAAAGTGGCAGAAACATAAGGGTTCTGACAAAAGACGGACATGCCATATCGGTTCCGGAGGGCGCGACGGTGCTTGATTTTGCTTTTTTCGTCTACGAGGACAAAGGAACCTGTTTTGATTATGCGTTGGTCAATCAAAGCAAAAAGCATTATGCAGTGGATCATGTTCTCTATGATGGTGACACCGTAATGATTCAAAAGTCCCCGACAGCCCAGGCGGACTATTATTGGTTCAGGCATGTTAAGACCATAAAAGCCATCAATTATTTAATTGAGTATTTTAAGTCAAGGGACAACCATTGAACGACCCTGTCGACGCCGGAATTGATGCACCACCACCTGCGGTCACGTTGCACTTTTAGGGTGGTATATGCAAGCAAATTTTTGAGGATTAACCAATAATTCAATCCACAAATCCCATAACCCGTTACACCGCAAGACTTTTCGACCGCATCTTTTTTGTCAACGAAGGACAGCTCAGGAATTCCCCTTACCGCTGCGCTTCCCGCCCCTTTGGGGCGGAAAGCTCCGCCGGACGGGGAATTCCTTCGCTTTCACCCGCGATTCGCTCCGCTGGATTCGCGGGTGATTTTTTTACGGGGGACGGGGGAAACGATTAGGGGGGCGGCGTCTGGCTGGACGCCGCCCCCTTTGTGCTTTTTATGGGGGTGATTGGGCGCTCTCCAGCGCGTCCATCTCCCGCAGGGCCCGGAGCTGGATGGGCACGGTGCACAGGAGGGTCAGCACGTCCGCCGCCGATTGGGTCATCTCCACCCCCAGCAAGCCCAGGGAGCGGGACAGAACATACACCAGGGGGATGAAGAAGATCCCCTGGCGGGACATGGCGATGAAGGTGGCCCCGGCGGTCTTGCCGATGGTTTGGAGCATCATGTTGCTCATGACAATCCAACTGGAAAGGCATAAGGTGGCGCACTGGAAGCGCAGGGCCATGGCGCCGATTTCAATGACCGACCGGTCGTCCCGAAAGAGGGCGACGAGCCGGGGCGCGAAGGCAAAGCCCAGGGCGCTGACCGCCAAAAGAAAGCCGAAGGAGGCCTTTACGCAGAACCAGAAGCCCTGCCTGACCCGGTGGTAGAGCTTCGCGCCGTAGTTGAAGCCGCAGACGGGCTGGAAGCCCTGGCCAAAGCCAATCATGGCGGACCCGCCGAACATCATGATCCGCTGGACCACCCCCATGGCGGCGATGGCCGCGTCGCCGTAAGGCCCGGCGGCCCGGTTCAGGCAGATGGCGGCCACGCTGGCAAGGCCCTGCCTCGCCAAAGAGGGGAGGCCCCCCCGGACAATCTGGACGTAATAGGGGAGCTTCAGCTGAACCCGGGAGATGTGGATGTGGAGGTTGCCCCCCTTGGAGCAGCCCGCCAGAAGGAGGCAGAAGCTGACAAACTGGCTGATGATGGTGGCCCAGGCCGCCCCGGCCACGCCCAAACCGAAGTTGAAAATCAGCAGGGGGTCCAGGCCGATGTTCAGCACCGCGCCGCTGGCGATGCCCACCATGGCATAGGCCGCCGACCCTTGGTAGCGCAGCTGGTTGTTCAGCACCAGGGAGGAGGTCATCCAGGGGGCCCCGAAGAGGATGACCCGGAGGTAGGCCTTCGTATAGGGCAGGATGGTGGCGGTGGAGCCCAGGAGCATGGCCAGAGGCTCCAAAAAGAGCTGGCCCAGAACGCAGATCGCCGTCCCCGCCGCCAGGGCGGAGAAAAAGCCGGTGGCGGCCATATTGCTGGCCTCCTCAAAGTTCTGCTTCCCCAGCTCTCGGGAGATGAAGTTGCCGCTGCCGTGGCCAAAGAAAAAGCCCACCGCCTGGATGATGGCCATGAGGGAGAAGACCACCCCCACCGCCCCGGTGGCGCTGTTGCTTTTCAGCATGCCCACGAAGAAGGTGTCCGCCATGTTGTAGAAGGAGGTAACCAGCATGCTGACGATGCAGGGAAGGGCCAGCCGGCAGATCAGGCGGCTGACGGGAGTCTCGGTCATCTGGCGGAATTTTTGTTCCTGCTTTTCGTCCAAGTGGTCGTCCATATCGGGCCCCGCCTTTCTCTTTCTGTTCGTTATATGCAACCAGTATAACACGGCCCGTCCCGGAACGGAAGCGGGATTTTTACCAAAAGCGCCGGGACGGCGGACGGCCCCGCCGCATAGAATGGGCTAGGTCCCCGGAAAGCCGGGACCAATTTCCAGGAAACGAGGGATTCCCTTTGCGTATCAACGAGGCCTATGAGCACGCGGCCATTCTCCCCTGCCCGGGAGAGGACAGCGGCTGCAATAAAATCGTGACCCAATGCGTGGACGTCACCGCGCCGGTGACCCTGGTCCCCACCGCCTCCCTGGGCACCGTTACGGTTGCCTGCCAGGGCGTGCCGGTGGTAAACTGCACGACCGACCCCTGCGGAACCTCCAGCACCATCACCGTCACCCAGCGGGTCTGCGTCACCATCCCCGTGCGCTACGACGTGAGCATGTCTACCTGCGACCCCACCATCTCCTGCGCCGACGGCGGGTCCTGCGGCCCCTGCTCCCCCTGCGGCTGCAAGGCGTAACCGTCCCACGGTCCATAGAAAGAGGCTCAGCCGCTTTGCGGCTGAGCCTCTTTTCCATGCTCGCGCTTATTCCGCCAGGAGCTTCAGGCCCGCCAGATAGCCCTGGACGCCCCGGCCCCGGATGCTGCCGATGCAGGCATCCCGGATGTAGGAGACGTGGCGGAATTCCTCCCGGGCGTCGGGGTCTGAAATATGGACCTCCACCGTGGGGATGCCCACGGACTTCACCGCGTCCAGCAGGGCGATGCTGGTGTGGGTGTAGGCTCCGGGGTTAATCAGGATGCCGTCCACCTTGTCGAAGTAGGCCTGCTGGATGGCGTCTACCAGGTCCCCTTCGTGGTTGGACTGGAAGAAGGAGACCGTTACCCCCAGCGTTTCCGCCTCGGCGGTGATCATATTCTCCAGATCCACGTAGTCCGTGTTGCCGTAAATTTCCGGCTGGCGGATGCCCAGCAAATTCATGTTGGGGCCGTTGATCACCAGGATGCGCTTCTTTTTCTCACTCATAAAAATCCCTCCAAATTTCTCCGGCGGCTTCCGCCGGGCTGTTGACGTTCCAAATCTCCCGGTCCGCCGCCGCCGTGTACAGCGGGTCCCGGAGGCGCTCCATCTCCTCCAGCCTCCCGGCCTGGGAGAGGGGGCGGCCCTCGGTGGGCAGGTCCTCCAGCCGCCGCCGGAGGCGGTACACCCGGCCCGTGCGGCGCATGGCGGCCCGGTTCTCCTCACGGAGGACGGCTCCGCCGCCGGTTGCGATGATCTGCCCGCTCTTGGCGCAGGCCTCCGTTAAAACCTCATGCTCCAGCTGCCGGAAAGCGCCCTCTCCCTGGGAGGCGAACATCTCCGGGATGGACATGCCCGCCCGGCGGGCGATTTCCCCGTCCAGGTCCACGAAGGGCTTCCCGGACCGCTCCGCCAGGAGCTTGCCCACGGTGGTCTTGCCGCTGCCGGGCATCCCCACCAGCACAAGGTTCGTCATCTCCCGCCAAAGCCGGGCGGTGATGGCCTCCGTCTCCCCGTCGGGGATGGGCTTATCAAAAAACAGCTCCTCCGCCCGCTTGGCCTGGTGGACCAGCATGGAAAGCCCCCCGGCATGGCGCAGGCCCAGCGCCTCCGCCTGTAAAAGAAGGTCCGTCCGCCCGGGGTTGTAAATCACGTCCGCCACGTCCGTCAGGCCCGGGAGGCGGCGCAGATCCACAGGGGCCCCGTCCATATGGGGCCACATGCCCACGGGGGTGGTGTTGATGAGGACCTCCGCGCCGCCGTGGCGGTCCGGCAGGGTTTCATAATTGTCCGGCCCGGAGCGGGAGACCACCGCGATCTCCCGGGCTCCCTCCCTCTTCGCCGCCGCCTGGGCGGTGAGGGAGGCCCCGCCGCCGCCTAAAATGACCACCTTTTTCCCCGCCAGGGATATGTCCGCCCGGCGGAGCATATACAAAAAGCCGTCGATATCCGTGTTATAGCCCGCCAGCTTCCCGTCCCGGCGGACCAGGGTGTTTACGCTTCCAATGGCCTCCGCCGCCGGGTCGATCGCGCCGCAGAATCTCATCACGTCCCGCTTGTAGGGAATCGTGACGTTCAGCCCGCCGACGTCCTCCCGGCGGAGAAAATCCCCCAGCTGCTCGGGCTCCAGCTCAAAGAGGCGGTAGCCCCCGCGGCCCAGGGCCTTGTGGATGGGAACGGACCAGCTGTGGCCCAGGCGGCGGCCCAGAAGGCCGTAACACTTTTCGCTCATACTTCCGCGTAGTTCCCCAGGAAGTGGAACCGGGCGCAGCTGCGCTCCATCTCCTCCAGGCAGGCCCGGACGCTGGGGTCCCGGAGGTCCGCCTCCAGCTCGATGAAGAAGATGAACTCGAAGTCGCTGCCGCTGACGGGGCAGGACTCCAGCTTGGTCATGTTGATGTCCAGGGCCGCCAGCTTGGAGAGCATCTCGTACAGGGCGCCGGGCTTGTTCTCAAAGGCGATGATGAGGCTCACCCGGCTGGCTCCGGCGTAGATGGCCGGGTCCTTGGCCACGCAGATGAAGCGGGTGTAGTTGTTGTCGCTGTTTTGGATTTGGCCGTTGACGCACTCCAGGCCGTACAGCGCCGCGCAGGGGTGGGAGGAGATGGCGGCGGCGTGCTTATTTCCCGACCCGGCCACCAGCTTCGCCGCCACGGCGGTGTTGTCGCAAGGGATGACCTTGACTCCTTTGAGGCCGTCTAAGAAGCGGCTGCACTGGCCGATGGCCTGGGGATGGGAGTAGATTTCCGTAATCTCCTCCTGCTTCACCCCAGGGAGGGCCAAAAGCTCGTGGCGGATGCAAAGCCGGGTGGAGCGGACGATGGTGAGGCTGTGCTCCTGCAAAAGCTCATACACCGCCCGGACGGAGCCGTTGGAGCTGTTTTCAATGGGCAGCACGCCGAACCTGCAAAAGCCCGCCTCCACGGCGGAGACCACCGCGTCGAAGGTCTTGACGTACATGATGCCGCCCCGTGGAAACATCTTGTCACAGGCCGCCTGGGAATTGCCCCCCTCGATGCCCTGACAGGCGACCAAGCCCGTCTGAGGGAAGAGCTGGTCCCGGTTTTCAAGGCACGCCCGGACCTGGGCCCCCACCTTGGTGGGCGCGTCGATGAGCTCCGCCTGGCGGGACCGGGCCAGCTCAAACAGGGTGGAGAAGAGGTGGTAGGCGTAGCGTTCCCGGCTTCCGGCGCTCTCCGTCACCCTGGCCAGCACCGCCCGCTCCCGCTCCTTGTTCAAAATGGGGAGATGGTGCTCGTTTTTATAGGCGGCGACCTCCTCCGCCAGGTCCATGCGCTCCAAAAAGAGCCTCAGCAGTTGCTCGTCTACGGCGTCAATCTTGGCGCGGATATCAGAAAGTTCCATGATTTCCCTCCAACAGCATATCCAAAAGTACGGCGGCGGTCACCGCCTCCACCACCGGCACCGCCCGGTGGGCAACGCAGGGGTCGTGCCGCCCGTGAACGGTCAGCTCCGACGCCTCCATGGCGGAAAGGCGGACGGTTTTCTGGGGCCTCCCAATGGACGGCGTGGGCTTCACCGCCGCCCGGAGCACCAGGGGCATCCCCGTGGTGATGCCGCCCAAAATGCCACCGGCGCGGTTGGTCTCCGCCCGGATTTCGCCGTCCTCCACGGTAAAGGGGTCGTTATTCTCCGAGCCCCGGAGCTCCGCCGCCCGGAAGCCCTCGCCAAACTCCACGCCCTTCACGGCGGGAATGCCGAAAAGGGCCGCGGCCAGGCGGTTTTCCACCCCGCCGAACATGGGCTCTCCCAGCCCGGCGGGCAGGCCGGCGGCGGCGCACTCGATGACGCCCCCCACGCTGTCCAGCTCGTTTTTCGCCTCCAAAATGGCGGCGCGCATCCGCTCCCCCGCCGCCTCGTCCAGGACGGGGAAGGGCTTTGCCGCGATTTCTGAAAAGAGCGCCGCCGTGGGGTACAGGGGGAAGGGCCGGTCGCAAATCCCCGCCACGGAGGCCAGGTGGGCCCCCACGAAGATTCCCCGGCGGGCCAGGATCTGCTTGGCAATGCCTCCGGCAACGCACAGGGGCGCCGTCAGCCGCCCGGAGAAGTGGCCCCCGCCCCGCATGTCGGCGTGGCCGCCCCACTTGGCCCAGGCGGTGAAATCCGCGTGGCCCGGCCGGGGCTTGCCGGCAAGCTCCCCGTAGTCCTTCGAGTGCTGGTCCGCGTTTTTTATCACGGCGCACAGCGGCGCGCCGCAGGTCTTTCCCCCCTCCAGGCCGGAGAGGAACTCCGGCACGTCGGTTTCCTTCCGGGTGGTGGAGAGGGGGCCCGTTCCCGGCCTCCGGCGGTCCAGGAAGCGCTGGAGCTCCTCCAAGTCAATCGCCTCCCCGGCGGGGAGGCCGTCCACCACCACGCCGATGGCCTTTCCGTGGGACTGGCCGAAGACGCTGACGCGGATGATGTTTCCAAACTCAGAGGACATGGACCGCACCTCCCAGATTCTCGTAATCCCGCCAGAAGTTGGGGTAGGACTTTTTCACCGCCTCCGCCCCCCGAATGACCACGGGACCCTGGCACCGGGTGGCGGCGATGGCGGCGGCCATGACGATCCGGTGGTCGTTGGCCCCGTCCACCATGCCGCCGGGGAGGGTGGAGACGCCGTAAACCGTCAGTCCGTCCTCCTCCTCGCTGACCGCGCCCCCAAGGGCCTTCAGCATCCGGGCCACGGTTGTCAGGCGGTCGCTCTCCTTCAGCCGGAGGCGGGCGGCGTGGGTGAAATGGGTGGTCCCCCGGCGGACGGCGGCCATCACCGCCAGGGGCGGCAGAAGGTCCGGGCAGTCGGAGAGGTTGATTTTCACCTCGCCCGTAAGGGCCAGTTTTTTGTAGTGGCCCACCACCGCCGCGTCCCCCTGGGCCGACTGGCCCTTGAGACCCCGGAGCCGCAGGTTGCTTCCCAGGGAGATAGCGGCGTACCAAAAGGCCGCCTGGGACCAGTCCGCCTCCACAGTCTCCTCAAAGGGGCCGTAGACCCCCGGCTCGACGCCAAAGCCGTTCAGCGCCGGGGACCAGCGGACATGGACGCCGCACCGGGCCAGCACGCCCATGGTCATGGAGGTGTAGGAGGCGGATTCCAGCTTCGTGGTGCTGATGACCACGCTGGGCCCCTCCAGCAGGGGCAGGGCCATCAAAAGGCCTGTAAAAAACTGGCTGGACACGTCCCCCCGAAGGCGGAATTCCCCAGGGGACAGGCTTCCCCGGACGGTGAGGGCGCCGTCCTCCAGGGCGTAGGAAATCCCCCTCCGGTCAAAGAGGTCGAAATAGGGCTGCTGGGGCCGCTCCATCAGCCGTCCCCGGCCGGTGAACACGCCCCCCTGGTCCACCGTCAGGGCGATGGGAATCAAAAAGCGCAGGGTGGACCCGGATTCCCCGCAGTCAAATTGGGGCAGATCCCCGAAGGGGCGGCGCTCGCCGCCGATTCCGGCGATGCGGAGGCCGTCCTCCGCGGCCTCCCAGGAGGCCCCCAGGGCCTCCATGCAGCGGAGGGTGGCCTCGATATCCTCGGAGAAGGCCACGTTCTTAACCACGCTGGTCCCCGCCGCCAGGGCGGCGGCGAGAATCCAGCGGTGGGCCAGGGACTTGCTGGGAGGCGGCGTGACCACGCCGGAGAGGCGGCGGGGGGTAATCTTGACGTCCATCTACGCCTCCCATCCCGCCCGAATGACGGGCAAAAGATCCGTCACGGGCACGGTTTTCAATTCGCACAGGCCGATGCGCTTTGGAACCACCAGGGTGATGCTTCCGCCGGAGCGCTTCTTATCCGCAAGCGCCGCCTCCGCCAGGGCCTCGGGGGAAAACTCCGCGGAAACCGGCAGGCTCAGCTTTTCCAGGCAAGCGCAAATTCGCTTCGCGATTGCTCCATTGGTCCAGTTCAGCCTCTCCGCCGCCCGGGCCATGACGGCCAGGCCCGCCGCCACGGCGTGGCCGTGGGGGATGGCATAGCCGCTGCATTTCTCAATGGCGTGGCCTACGGTGTGGCCCAGGTTCAAGAGCTTCCGCTCTCCCTGCTCCTTCTCGTCCCGCTCCACCACACCGGCCTTGTATTCCACGCACCGGGCGATCACCTCCGCCGGGTCCGCTTTCAGCGTGCCGTCCTCAAAGAGGGCAAACAGGCCCTCGTCGCAGAGGACCCCGGTTTTCACCGCCTCCGCCGCCCCGCCGGCAAAGACGGCGGGGGGCAGGCTGTTCAAACAGTCCGTGCCGCAGAGGACGGCGGCGGGCTGGAGGAAGGCCCCGGCCAGGTTTTTCCCGGCCCGGAGGTCAATGGCGGTCTTGCCCCCCACGGAAGAGTCCACGGCGGAGAGCAGGGTCGTCGGCATCTGCACATAGCGGATGCCCCGGAGGTACACGGCGGCGGCAAAGCCCGCCATATCCCCCGCCACGCCGCCGCCCAGGGCGATAAGGCAGTCGGAGCGGGTCAAGCGCTCCTTTGCCAAAAACTCCAAAATGTCCGACAGGGTGGAGACGTTCTTGCTCTCCTCCCCGGCGGGAAATTCATAGGCGCTGACGGCATAGCCCGCCGCTTTCAGGCTCTCCGTCACCGTCTCCAGGTACAGCGGCCCCACGGTGGAATCGGTGACCACCGCCATATGGCAGGGGGGGATCACCTCCCGCAGCCGCCGCCCGCAGTCCTTCAAAAGGCCCGGGCCGATGGTGACCGTATAGGCGGGAACGGTGTTCACCCGTATCTCTTTATAGTCCGGCATGGGCGGTCCTCCTTCAATTTCCTCCGGCGGTGGCTTTCAGCTCCCGGCCCTCCCGGAGAAGGGCCCGGACCCGCTCCGCGTCGCCGGATTTCAGGGCCTTGGAATAGGCGGTGAGGTTCTCAATCAGAATATCCAGCTCCTTCACCAAATAGTCCGCGTCATCTAAAAACAGCTCCGTCCACATGTCCTCGTCCAGCCGGGCCACCCGGGTCATGTCCTGGAAGCTCCCGGCGGAAAAGCCCCGGCGGCGCTGGGCCTCCGGCGATTTTACATAGGCGCTGGAGGTGATGTGGGCCAGCTGGGAGGTGAAGGCGATGATGCGGTCGTGCTCCTCCGGGTCCGAGAAGGTGAGCCCGGCAAAGCCGATATCCAGGAAGAAGGCCTTCAAGGTCTCCAGAAGCTGCATGTCCGTCCGCTTGTCCGGGGTGAGAATCATGGAGGCTCCCACATACAAATCCTCGGAAGAGGCGGTGAAGCCGCCCCGCTCCCGTCCCGCCATGGGGTGCCCGCCGATGTAGGCGAAGCCGTGGGCCTCCGCCAGGGGGGCCAGGGCCTCCACCACCACCCGCTTCACGCCGCACAGGTCCACCACGATGGCGGACTTGGCGATTTGGCCCGCGTGGTCCCGCACCCACTTCACCGCCGCGCCGGGGCAGATGGCCACCAGAAGCAAATCGCACCGGGGCAGGCTCTCCTCCGTCAGGGGGCCGTCGATGGCCCCGCTCATCCGGGCCAGGGCCATGGTTTCCTGGTCCAGGTCCGCGCCGTAGACGGTGTGGGCCGTCCGGGCCTTGACGCTTTTCGCCATGGAGCCGCCGATAAGCCCCAGGCCCACAATGCCGACGTTCATCTTCCGCCCTCCTTACTCGTTGTCCAGCTCCCGCATCACGGCGTGGAGCTTCAAAAGCTTCTTCGCCAGGGGGTCGAAGACCTCCGGCTTTAAGGACTGGGGCCCGTCGCACAGGGCGTGGGCCGGGTCGTTGTGGACCTCAATTTGAAGCCCGTCGGTCCCCGCCGCCACGGCGGCCCGGGCCATGGGCTCCACCAGCCAGTACTTGCCCGTGGCGTGGCTGGGGTCCACGATGATGGGCAGGTGGGTGAGCTGGCGCATCACCGGGATGGCGGAGAGGTCCAGGGTGTTGCGGGTGTAGCTCTCGAAGGTGCGGATGCCCCGCTCGCAGAGGATCACATGCTCGTTTCCGCTGGCCATGACGTACTCGGCGCTCATCAGCCACTCCTCGAAGGTGGCGGACATGCCCCGCTTGATCATGACGGGCTTGTCCTGGTGGCCCACGGCCTTCAAAAGGTCGAAGTTCTGCATGTTCCGGGCCCCGATCTGGATGACGTCCACGTCCTTGAAGAGGGGCAGCTGGGTCACGTCCATCAGCTCCGTCACAATGGGAAGCCCCGTCTCCTGCCGGGCGGTCTTCAAGTACTCCAGGCCCGTGGCCCCCAGGCCCTGGAAGGCGTAGGGGGAGGTCCGGGGCTTGAAGGCCCCGCCCCGGAGCATGGTGGCCCCGCTGGCCTTCACCGCCTTGGCGATGGCCACCACCTGCTCCTCGCTCTCCACGGAGCAGGGGCCCGCCATGATGGTCAGCGTGCCGCCGCCGATCTGGGTGTTCCCCACGGGGATAACCGTATCCTCCGGGTGGAACTTCCGGTTGGCGTTCTTATAGGGCTCCTGGACCCGCTTCACGTCCTCGACGATGTCCAGGGCGGCAATGAGGTCGATGTCCAGCTTGGAGGTGTCTCCCACCAGCCCCAGGATGGTGTTGGCCTCGCCGATGCTGGTGTGGATGGTGACGCCCTTTTCCTGGAGCCAGGAAATGAGGCTGTCCAATTGGTCCCGGTTGGGGTTGTGCTTCAAAATGACAATCATGGCGGATTCCTCCTAATGAAAATTTGTTTCCAGGGAAACGCAAAAAGGCCCGCAGCCGGTTTGGCTGCGGGCCGCTTCATACACTGGGTCCTGCATCAGGGCCGGAAGCTCACACACGCTCGATTTCAGCCAAACCACGAAAAGCCTTACCAAACTTGGTAAAGCTAAAGTAGAAATAGCCGTATTCAGCGGTGCGGGCAATGGCGGTCATGGCTGGGTTCCCCTTTGCTCTTTAGATGTTTAAAGCATAACACAACGCCAGGGAAATGGAAACTGTGAGTTTTTACAAATGCGGAGGTTTTAGAAAATGCACGGTTGTGGGTTTTGCGCAGAAACCGAAGGACGGGCCGCCCAGGGGGGCCTGCGGGCTGCGCGTGCCGGAGCTCTTCTGCAGGAGGGAGCCGCCCCCCGGCGCCTGTTTCCCTGTCAGGCGGCGGGGAGGCACCCGGCCATTAAGAGGCTGGTGGCCTTGAGGATATAGTTGGCGTCCCGGAGCATACTGGCCCGGGTGGCCATGTACTGCTCGTGGAGCTCCTCCAGGGCGGCGATAAGGTCCCGGCGGGCCTGCTGGCGGCGGAGGTGCTGATGGGCAAGATACCCCCGCATGAAGCGGCGGAAGTCCGTCTCGTAGTTGTGGTGGTCCAGCATGGTGCAGGGGTAGTCCGGGTTGTGGGGGTATGTATAGGCGTCGGCCAGGTAGTGGGTCAGCTTGCCCAGGGTATAGTACTGCCACATGGTCCACCGCCGGCGGTGCTGGAGCTTTAAAATCTTGGTGTTGATGTAAGCCCGGGAATTGGTGTAGTTATGGCCCTTAAGCTTGTTGTAGTGCAGGGAGCCCTTCAAATAGCTGAGGGGGTTGACGTCCGGCTGAAAGGACCCGAAGAGGAAGGCCAGCTCAAAGCGCCGGGCGGAAAAGCCCGTGCCGCTGCGCAGCAGCGTCTGGGCCAGCAGGGTATGGGTACGTTTCTGCAAAGTTAGCTCCTCCTAACCGCAAGAGTAGGTTCAGTATAGCATATTCTCCGGCGGGATGCAAGGGGAAGGCTGTATAAAATTTTTGTATGATCTTGTTAAATTTCACGATTTTTAAAAATCATGCCGGGAGCCGCCGTTGGAGCCGGTTTTTTCGTAGATTCTTACAATCTCCTCGATTCGATAAAAGCAGGTTGGATCGTCCAGCCGGTCATCGTCCAGGACTTTTCGGATGTCTTCCAAAGCCTGACAGGCGCGGTTTTGCATCAGCTCCGCCAGAAGGGATTGCTTCTCCTCGTCACTGGGCGTAACGGCGGCCCGAAGTTTTTCAGAAAAATTGTACAACATTGATTCGTAAAAATCCATAAGCAACCTCCTGTTAAATCGTCTCATGGTATTTTACATGGTGATTCATGGTAAAGTCAATAAAAAAATACTTCGTCTTTGACTAAGGTGACATCTGTGAATGAAATTATTTTCTACGGCAACAAAAATGTCATTCATAAAAATCTTCGCCGTTTCCGCAAAAAGCGCAGACTTTCCCAAGAACAATTGGCTGCAAAATTGCAAGTAATGAATGTGAATGTCACACAGCAAATTATCAGCCGAATGGAGCATAACACTCGTATCGTTACCGACTATGAGCTGGCCTGTCTCTGCCGTGCCCTGGGCGTGACCGTGGAGGAAATGCTGGCGGATTTTTATGAAGAATACCCCGAGTAGGGGGGGCCTTTACTCGCCCTTCGGGCGGGGAGAATGGCAACCAGCGATGGCTGGTTCATTGCACCCCCCATTTTCTCTTTTCCTTCCAGAAGGAAAAGAGAAAACGGGCCGTGCACGGTCCAAAAGAGAAAAGGAAGTATCGTCCCTGCGGGGGGACGAGGGACGGGGGACGCGCAAGGGGTGCTTCCTCCGGGTACGCATGTCTTCTGCCCGCGGCGTGGTTTGAGCGGGGGTTTTGGTGGTTGACGAATGGACGTTCTTCTCTTTTCGCTGCCGCACCCTGGCTATTGAAGAAAATAGAAGGTCTACCGTTTTTTCGACGGTAGACCTTCTTCTGTTTTAGAAAGAGTCCTTCAAAGGCCGGTAAACGCAGTTCCGGCGCAACCACCGGGGTGCGGCAGCGAAAAGAGAAGCTGGTCCATTCGTCACGGGACAAACCCCCGCTCAATCTAATTGCGCGTGGGAAGTCATTCCGGCTCCGCCGTTCATTCAGGCGCGCCCCCGTCGCGTCCCCCGTTACTTCTTTTTCTCTTTTGGACCGTGCACGGCCCGTTTTCTCTTTTTCTTCTGGAAGAAAAACCGGGGCCCCCGCGCGGCCTGCCGCGTGGGGAGAGGAGGAAGGAACGGAGCAGAGCGCAGTCCTCGCCGTTAGGCGGGGACGGAGTGGGCGGAGTTTCTTCCGACGACATGGGGGGTGCATTGCACCAGCCATCGCTGGTATCCAATCCTCCCCGCCCGAAGGGCGAGTTCCAGCCTCAGAACTGAGGCAAACTCCGCACCGCCGCCGCGCAGCGGGGACAAAGGGCAGGATGCTCCGCATCCGCCCCTACGGCGGGCAGTACCTTCCAGCAGCGCTCGCATTTGCCGCCTTCGGCCTTGCGGACCTCCACGGCGGCCTCGCTCCCGGTCTGGACCGTCACCTGGGACACAATCAGCAGATCCGCCAGGTTCGGCGTCTCCGCCAGCCAGCCCTCCGCCTCCGGCACGGTGAGGGTCACGGCGGCTTCCAGGCTCTTGCCAATCTTCTTCTCGCTCCGCGCCGCCTCCAACGCGGCGTTCACCTTGTCCCGCAGAGCCTCAATCACCGCCCAGCGATCCATGGCCGCGCCGTCCAGGGCGTAGTCCGTGAAGGGCTGGTGCATGTCGTTGAACAAAACGTTCCGACCGTCGTCTCCCTCCCGGTGGGCCATGGCCTGCCAGATCTCGTCGCAGGTGAAGCAGAGAATCGGGGCCATGATCCGGGTCATGGTGTCCAGAATCAGGTACAAGGCCGTCTGGGCGCTGCGGCGCGGGGCCCCGTCCTTCTCGTCGCAGTAGAGCCGGTCCTTGATCACGTCCAGGTAGAAGTTGGACATGTCCACCACGCAGAAGTCGTTGACGGCGTGGGTGGCCACCAGGAACTCATACTCGTCGTAGGCCGCAAAGCACTTTTCCATCAGGGCGTTCAGCCTCGTCACCGCCCAGCGGTCCATCTCCTCCATCTCGCCGGGGGCGGTCAGATGGTTGGGGTCGAAGCCGTCCAGGTTCCCCAGGCAGTACCGGGCCGTGTTGCGGAATTTCAGATAATTCTGGGAGAGCTGCTTGAAAATCTCGTGGGAGCAGCGCACGTCGGCGTGGTAGTCCGTGTTCGCCGCCCAGAGACGCAGGATGTCCGCGCCGTATTTGTCAATCACCTCGGCGGGGTCCATGCCGTTTCCGGCGGATTTGTGCATGGCCTTGCCCTCGCCGTCCACGGTCCAGCCGTGGGTGACGCACTCCTTGAAGGGCGCGCCCTTGCCGAAGGCCCCCACGGCGGTGAGCAGGGAGCTCTGGAACCAGCCGCGGTACTGGTCCAGGCCCTCCATATACACGGTGGCGGGCCAGAAGCCCTGGTCCTTCTTCATGGCGGCGTAGTGGGTGGAGCCGGAGTCAAACCAGCCGTCCAGGGTGTCCGTCTCCTTCTCAAAGCCGGACTTCCCGCCGCAGTGGGGGCAGGCGAAGCCGGCGGGGAGAATCTCCTCCGCCTCCTTGGCAAACCAGGCGTTGGAGCCCTCGGCGCCAAAGAGCTTGGAGATGGCCTCGATAGTCTCGTCCGTCACCACGGGCTTGCCGCAGTCCTTGCAGTAGACCACGGGGATGGGCAGGCCCCAGCGGCGCTGGCGGGAAATGCACCAGTCGGAGCGCTCCCGGATCATGGACTTCATCCGGTCGATGCCCCACTTGGGCACCCAGCGGACCTCGCCGGCGGCGGCGCAGGCCTCGTCCTTGAAGCTGTCCACGGAGCAGAACCACTGGGGCGTGGCCCGGAAGATGATGGGGCTCTTGCAGCGCCAGCAGTGGGGGTAGCTGTGGACGATGTCCTCAGAGGCGAGGAGCATCCCGCTTTCCTTCATGTCCTGGAGAATGACGGGGTTCGACTCGTCGGTGGTCATGCCGGCGTATTTTCCGGCGTAGTCCGTGTGCCTGCCCTGGTCGTCCACGGGGACCACCATGTCCATGCCATAGCGCTTGCAGGTCTGGTAGTCGTCCGCGCCGAAGCCCGGGGCGGTGTGGACGCAGCCGGTGCCGGAATCCATGGTGACGTAATCCGCCAGCACCAGGCGGGAGGTCTTCGGCAGGAAGGGGTGGTCCGCCAGCATATTTTCGAAGAAGCTGCCGGGATGCGTCTCCACAATCTCCCAGGAGTCAAAGCCCCCCAGGCCCATGACCTTCTCCGCCAGGGCCTCCGCCACGATATAGTGCTCGCCGCCCGCCGCCTTCACAATGGCGTAGCTCTCGGCGGGGTGGAGGGCGATGGCCAGGTTCCCCGGCAGGGTCCAGATGGTGGTGGTCCAAATGACGAAGAAGAGCTTGCTCTTGTCAAAGGCCCCCAGCTTCCCCTGGTCGTCGTGCATGGGGAACTTCACGTAGACGGTGGTAACGGGGTCCTCCTGGTACTCGATTTCCGCCTCCGCCAGGGCGGTTTCGTCGTGGGGGCACCAGTACACGGGCTTGAGGCCCTTGTAGATATAGCCCTTTTTATACATCTCCCCGAAGACCTTCACCTCCTCGGCCTCGAAGCCGGGGTCCATGGTGAGATAGGGGTGGTCCCAGTCGCCCACCACGCCGATGCGCTTAAACGCGTCCCGCTGAACGTCCACATAGTGGGCGGCGAAGTCATGGCAGGCGGAACGGAAGTCGGGGATGCTCATGGCCTTGTGGTTGAGCTTATTCTGCTTGATGATGTTGGATTCGATGGGCATTCCGTGGTTGTCCCAGCCGGGGATATAGGGGGTGTAGTAGCCCCGCATGGCGTAGGACCGGGTGATGATGTCCTTAATGGCCTTGTTCATGGCGGTGCCCATGTGGATGGACCCGTTGGAGAACGGGGGGCCGTCGTGGAGGCTGAAGAGGGGCTTGCCCTCGTTCTTTTTGAGGAGCTCGTGGTAGAGGTCCTCGTCCTCCCAGCGCTTGAGCATCTCCGGCTCCCGCTTGGGCAGGCCCGCCCGCATGGGGAAGTCGGTCTTCGGCAGGCAGATGGTTTTGTTGTAGTCCATGGGTAGATTCCTCCTTGTATTATAAAAGTTCTTTATTGCAAATTGTATCCCGTTTTTGCGGGAAACAAATAAAACGCGCCCCGTCTCCCTCAAGAGACAGGGCGCGTAGAACGCTCTGCGATACCACTCTCATTGCCGCCCCCTCACGGGAAACGGCCCCTCATGGCCCGCCAATACGGGCCGATGGAGTAACGCCCATCAAACGTCCACGCCTACTGACCCGCAATGCCGTGAAAATGAAGCATTTTCAATGCCGCGTCGTCTTTCAGCAGGAGGCTCCAAGGTGATGTTCGCCGCCACTCCCGGCCGCCTCGCACCAAAACGGCGGCTCTCTTGGCGGGTTGATGCGCGGCTACTCGTCCTTATCAACGCCCAAATGTTCAGTTGCACCTTATGATAACACGTTTTTTTCGTTTGTCAACCAGTAAAATTGCAAATTTTCCAATGAACTCTCAGCGCTTTTTATGAAGGGCTTCCAGCGCCAGCTCGCCCGCAAGTTTAAAAAGGGCGTCGGACAGTACCTGCTCGATGCTCCGTCCCGCTTGCTTTGCCACCTTCTCGTAAAACGCCGCCGTTTCCGCCGACAGGCGGATGTTGTATTCTTTCATGGGAATCACCTCCCCCTTACTATTCTATGCGATTTTTGCATAAAAATCAATATGCATTTTTCGTATATCCTAAAATAGTAAAAAAGGAGGGGGAGGCCATGTATCGTCGGCTGCGGGACTTAAGAGAAGACCATGACCTGCCCCAACGGGCTCTGGCGGAGCTGCTTCATGTGTCCCAGGCAACATATTCCCGCTATGAGAGCGGTGACCTGGATATTCCCAGCGGGGCCCTGATTGCGCTGGCCAAACACTATCACACCAGCATTGACTATCTGCTGGGGATAACGGATGATCCGCAACCTCGTTGGTAAAAATCCTTCGTCTTCCAAAAAGGCCGCCCTGTCTCTTGACAAAGCGGCCCGGTTTGGTATAATGAACATGGAAGGGCGCTGTCACACGGCGGCTGGCCCTAAAGCTAAACGAGATTACCCGCTAGCCGCTCGGTGCCCGCCGGACGGCTAGCACGCTTTTGTGGTAAGTATCCACGTCCACATGGCGCAAAGCGCCAGGAAACGCAGTACGGCGACAAGCCGTCTCTTCCACATCCGCATCACCTCCTTTTGACCGAGATCGCAGGAGATGAGCCAACCGCTTATTGTGTGCAACAGCGTCCTTCCGCCCCTATCCTACCAAAGACACCGTTTTTTGTCAAACCCCCCGTCCCCCGTCCTTCGTCCCCCGTAAAAGAAAACTCAGCCGTGAACCCAACAACGTGGTTCACGGCTGAAGGCGAAGAAATTCCCAACACAGCGCAGTTTTCGGCGGAGCCGGAAACGGAGCGGCGTTGGGAATTTCTGAGCTGGAGCGGGCAACGAGGCTCGAACTCGCTACCTCCACCTTGGCAAGGTGGCGCTCTACCAGATGAGCTATGCCCGCAAGGACAAGAAGTATTTTAGCAAAGCTTTCCCCTCTTGTCAAGACCCTGGCAGAAAAAATTTCCTCTATTCCTCTTCCCCGGTCTCCGCCGGGGCGGCGGGGTCCGCTTTTTCCTCCCCCTCCGCCTTCCGCTCCGGGTCCTCTTTCGGGGCTTCCCCGTCTTCCGGCGCTTCGCCGCCATCCGGGTCCCCGCCTTCTTCGGGGGAACCCTCCCCCGCTTCCCCGGCAAGCGCCTCTCCATCCTCGCCGAACGCCTCGCCCGCTTCTCCAGGTGTCTCCTCCTCCGGCTCCGGCGGGTCCAGAAGGAACTCCACCAGGCCGGGATTCTCCCCGGCGGGATAGTAATTCACCACCCAGGGGACGGTTTCCGTCAGCTCCCGCTCCTCCCGGAGCTGCGCCATGGCCTCCTCCACCCGGACGCCGCCGTTTTCCCCCCAGTAGCCCATGCGGACCGCCAGCTCCGTCTTTCCCTCGTCCAGGGCCGCCGCCAGCAGGCTGTACAGCGCCTCCGGGCTGGTGGCGTTCACCACCGCCTGGAGCTGCTCCAGGGTCCGGCGGTAGCCAATGCGCACCGCCACCTCGTAATAGCCCCGCTGGGCGTGGCTGGAGGTGGTGATAAACTCCACCGCATAGGCCCCCATGGGGGTCTCCTGCTGGACCTCCGCCGCGGCCTCCTCCAGGGTGTCCGCCACGGCCAGGTCGCTTTTGAAATCATACAGGCGCAGGGTCGCCGTCTCCTGGTGCCGCCCCACCAGCAGCAGCAGGTCGTTTACCACGTCCTGGTGGTTCTCCGCCCGGAGGGTCCCGGCGGCCTCGCTCTCCCAGAACTTGCTGCTGTGGGGCTCCGCGGTGGAATAGGTCCGCTCCAGCAGGGCCGAGCACCCCGTCAGCAGGCACAGCGCCAGCGTCAGCACGGCCAGTCCGCTTAATTTCCGGCTCATGGCGGGCCTCCTCCCCTTACTTCTCCTCCGGCTTATAGCTTATAATCCCAGGTCTTCCTCTACCAGCAGGACCTCGGCCTCCATGCCCATCATGGGGCCCCAGAGGGTCACAAGCCCGCGGCAGATGCGCTCCGGGCTTTTGCAGTCATAGCAGCGGTCGCACTTTACGGCGCAGGGGGTCTTTTTGCCCAGCTGCCGGGCCCTTTGCGGGGCGGCGACGTTCCGGGCCCGCCAGACGGCCCCGTCGTAAGCCGGCGCCAGCTTGTTTTGGCCGATGACGAAATACACCTTCTCATGGCCGAACAGCGTGGCCGCCGCCCGGTTTCCCGCGCCGTCGATGTTCACAAGCTCCCCCGTCTCCGCCAGGCCGTTGACAGAGGTGAGGTACACATCGGACACCATGGCCTCCCGGCGGGCGGCGTCCTTGTCCTCCCATTTCCAGTGCCAGATTGTCCGGTTGTGGCTCCCCAGCCGCTCATAGAGCCCCAGGGCGTCCAGGGTGGCGGAGCCGCCGAAGCCCACGGACTTTCCGTCTATGGCGGCGTCCAGGTAGTCCGCCGCCTCCTTCCCGGTGGCGAAGACCCGGACGGCGTAGCCCCGGGCCTCCAGATTCTTTTTGACCGTTTCAAAATCCGCCATGTCTCATTCCTCCAATGTCAGCTGGGTTTCTCCCGTGTCCTCCTGGCGCAGCAGGGCCCCCGCCGCCGGCACCGCCCGGACCCGGTAGCGGCTCTTATTGGCAATGGCCGTCTCCTCCAGGGGGCGGACGGACTCCAACTGGTACTTGGGCTTCAGGGTCATCACCGCCACGCCCTGGGTGGAGCGGGTGGTCTTGGGGGCCAGCAGGGCGGTGTGGAAAATCAGGCACCGGGGCTCCGTGGAATAGGCCGCCAGCTCCAGGTCCCCGTCCACCCGGAGAATCGCCTTCAGGGGGGACTTGTCGGAATAGGCCCCGGTGAGCTTGCGGCGGTTGGAGGAGGTCTGATAGGCCTTGATCTCCACCCGCGCCGCCTTGCCGTTTTCAAAGAAGAAGAGGAGGCCCCCGGAGTAGTCCCCGGGGAGGACCATGAACACCACGCTCTCCCCGGCGTCCATGCCCAGCTTCGCCGGGAGGTAGTCCCCCAGGACGCTGGCCTTGGAATCCTCGAACTCGCTGAGGCGGGTCTTGTAGACCTGGCACTTGTCGGTGAAGAACATGACCTCCGCCCGGCTGGTGGTCTCGAAGCTCTGCCGGAGGCCGTCCCCCTCCTTGTACTTCTGGGTATTGCTCATGCGGAGGCTCTGGGGGGTGATTTTCTTGAAGTACCCCTCCTTGGAGAGGAACACATGGACCGCCGTCTCCTCCGGCCCCTCGTCCTCCCCGGGGTCCGGGAGCTCGTGGGCGTAAATAATGGCGGTGCGGCGGGGCTCGCCGTACTTCTTCGCCGCGTCCCGCAGCTCCTCCAGGATGATTTTCTTCACCCGCCGGGGGTCCTGGAGGATGTCCTCCAGGTCGTCAATTTCATCCTGGAGGGCCTCGGTCTCCTTCACCCGCTTCAGGATGTACTCTTTATTGATGTTGCGGAGCTTGATTTCCGCCACGTACTCCGCCTGCACCTGGTCGATGCCAAAGCCAATCATCAGGTTGGGGATGACCTCGGACTCCTCCTCCGTCTCCCGGATGATGCGGATGGCCTTGTCAATGTCCAGCAGGATGCGCTTGAGGCCCTTGAGGAGGTGGAGCTTTTCCCTCCGCTTCCCCAGGACGAAGAACACCCGCCGCCGCACGGACTCCGTGCGCCAGGCGGTCCACTCCTCCAGAATCCGCCGGACCCCCAGCACCTGGGGCATCCCGCCGATGAGGACGTTGAAGTTACAGGAAAAGGCGTCCTCCAGGGGGGTCTGCTTGAAGAGGCGGGCCATGAGCTTGTCCGGGTCCGCCCCCCGCTTGAGGTCAATGGTGAGCTTGAGGCCGGAGAGGTCCGTCTCGTCCCGCATGTCGGCGATTTCCTTGGCCTTGCCCGCCTTGATGAGCTCCGCCACCTTGTCCAAAATCGCCTCGGTGGAGGTGGAATAGGGTATCTCCGTAATCTCAATGAGGTTTTCTTCCTTGACGTAGCGCCACTTGGCCCGGACCTTCACGCCGCCCCGTCCCGTGGCGTAGATGTCCCGGAGGGCGTCCCGGTCGCAGATCAGTTCCCCGCCGGTGGGAAAGTCCGGGGCGGGCAGAGTCTCCAGCAGATCGCAGTCCGGGTTTTTGAGGTAGGCCGCCGCCGTGTCGCAGACCTCTTTTAGATTGAAGCCGCAGAACTGGGAGGCCATGCCCACGGCGATGCCCATGTTGGCGGACACCAGGATGTTGGGGAAGGTGGTGGGCAGGAGGGCGGGCTCCTTCATGGTGTTGTCGTAGTTATCCACGAAGTCCACGGTGTCGCTGTCGATGTCCCGGAAAAGCTCCTGGCAGATGGGGGTGAGCTTGGCCTCGGTGTACCGGGGAGCGGCGCAGGACATGTCCCGGGAGTAGTGCTTGCCGAAGTTGCCCTTGGAGTCCACGAAGGGGGTCAGCAGCGCCCCGTAGCCCCGGGAGAGGCGGACCATGGTGTCGTAGATGGCGGCGTCTCCGTGGGGGTTTAAGCGCATGGTCTGGCCCACGATGTTGGCGGACTTGGTCCGCGCCCCGGTGAGGAGGCCCATTTTATACATGGTGTAGAGGAGCTTGCGGTGGGAGGGCTTGAAGCCGTCAATCTCCGGGATGGCCCGGGAGACAATGACGCTCATGGCATAAGGCATGTAGTTGGTTTCCAGGGTGTCGGTGATGGGCTGCTCCACCACCGCCGCGTGGAGCCCTAAGACGTTGGGGTTGCCGGACTTGGGCTTTCCGGTTTCGGGTGTTTTCTTCTTTGGCATGATTCTGCCCTTTCCACTATTTATTCAGGTTGGGGTTCTCGGTCCGGCCAAGGAGGTAATCGACCGAGCAGTCCAGATAGTCGGCGATTGCGACCAGAATTTCGGAGGATACTTTTGATGAGGGCTTTTCCTTCCATTTGCTGGGCAAGCTGAGCGAAATGCCGGTTTCTTTTGACAGCCTATAAGCGGTAATGTTTCTTTCTTCCAAAATCTTCAAGATTCTTTCGGTATGTTCCACAAGAATCCCCCATCTCAATTGTTATAATAGCACATTATCTGAAAAGATTCAAATATCCCTTGACTGTAAGAATCTATTCACATATACTAAAAGCATCACAAAACTACGTTCACAGTAGGGAGTGCTGCATCGTATGGCCAAAAGTAAACATATCAGCAAACGCATTTGCGTAACCATGACCGAGCAGGATCATGAGCATTTGACCCGGTTGGCATATGAAACCCTGCGCACCCGGTCCGGTTACATGCGGTGGCTGTTGCACCAGGATTTCATGGAAAGAGGGATTTATCAAAAAAATAAATGAGAAGGGGTCCAGGGGAAACTGGTTTCCCCTGGCCGGAGTCCAGAGGGCGGGCGCCCTCTGGCGGGTCTGGGCCGCCCCTAGGAAATATCCGCCATCTCTAAATATTTATACCCATTCTCGGCGATATGGTCCTTCCGCCCCTGGAGGTTGTCCCCCAGCAGGAGGTCAAAGACCTGGGCCGTCCGCTCCACGTCCTCCGGCATCACCCGGATGAGCCGCCGGGTTTCCGGGTTCATCGTCGTCAGCCACATCATGTCCGGGTCGTTCTCGCCCAGACCCTTGGAGCGGTCAATCTTGTATTTCTTCCCCTCCAGGTCCTTGACAATGTCGTTTTTCTCCTTGTCGGAGTAAGCAAACCAGGTCTTCTCCCCGCAGTTGATTTCAAAAAGAGGGGTCTCCGCGATATACACATACCCCTCCCGAATCAGCGTCGGGGTCAGGCGGTAGAGCATGGTCAGCACCAGGGTGCGGATCTGGAAGCCGTCCACGTCGCCGTCGGTGCAGATGACCACCTTGCTCCAGCGGAGGTTTCCCAAATCAAAGGAGGACACGTCCTTGGCGTGCTTGCTGCTCACCTCCACGCCGCAGCCCAGGACCTTGATGAGGTCCGTGATGATCTCGCTTTTGAAAATCCGGGCGTAGTCCGCCTTCAGGCAGTTGAGAATCTTCCCCCGGATGGGCATGATGCCCTGGTACTCCGAATCCCGGGCCAGCTTCACGCTGCCAAGGGCGCTGTCGCCCTCCACAATGTAGATTTCCCGCCTGGCGGCGTCCTTCGTCCGGCAGTCCACAAACTTCTGCACCCGGTTGGCGATGTCCACGCTGCCGGAGAGCTTTTTCTTGATGCTCAGCCGGGCCTCCTCCGCCTTCTCCCGGCTGCGCTTGTTCAAAAGCACCTGCCCGGCGATTTTCTCCGCGTCGAAGTGGTTTTCAATAAAATAAATCTCCAGGTTGGACCGGAGGAATTCCGTCATGGCCTCCTGGACAAACTTATTGGTAATGGCCTTTTTCGTCTGGTTTTCATAGCTGGTCTGGGTGGAGAAGTTGCTGGTGACCAAAATCAGGCAGTCCTCCACGTCCGCCCAGGTGACCTTGCTCTCGTTCTTCTGGTACTTCCCCTGCTCCCGGAGGTACTTGTCCACGGCGGAGACAAAGGCGGAGCGGCTGGCCTTCTCCGGGCTTCCCCCGTGCTCCAGGAAGCTTGAGTTATGGTAGTGCTCCACCACGTTCACGCGATTGGAAAAGCAGAAGGCCGCCGACAGCTTCACCTTATATTCCGGCTTGTCCTCCCGGTCCCGGCCCTTCTTCTCCGCCTGCCAGAAGGCCGGGGAGGTCAGGCTGTTCTCCCCCGCCAGCTCGGCGACATAATCGGCGATGCCGTTTTCATAGACGAACTCCGTTTCCTCAAAGATCCCCGGCTCCGTCTCGTTGCGGAAATGGAAGG
The DNA here is from genome assembly GCA_910574635.1 of Oscillospiraceae bacterium. Taxonomy (GTDB): domain Bacteria; phylum Bacillota; class Clostridia; order Oscillospirales; family Oscillospiraceae; genus Oscillibacter. The sequence continues at coordinate 287,395 of CAJTCG010000001.1, forward strand.
TAATCCCGGCGTTCACCACCGCCTGGCGCTTCATCACGCCGGAGAAGTACTCTGCCGGGATGTTGATGTCCGTGAATACCTCCAGGTCCGGAAGCCACCGGGTCCGGGTGCCGGTCTTTTTCGCCTGGGACTTAGGCAGGGGTGTTTTCTGGAGCTCCCCCGCGATCTCCCCCCGCTCGAAGCGGAGGCGGTACTCAAAGCCGTCCCGCCAGACGGTGACGTCCATGTACCGGGAGGCGTACTGGGTGGCGCAGGAGCCCAGGCCGTTGAGGCCCAGGGAGAACTCGTAGTTGTCCCCGGACACGTTATCATATTTGCCCCCGGCGTACAGCTCGCAGAAGACCAGCTCCCAGTTGAAGCGCTGCTCCTTCTCGTTCCAGTCCACCGGGCAGCCCCGGCCCGCGTCCTCCACCTCCACGCTCCGGTCCAAAAAGCGGGTGACGGTGATGGACGTTCCGTGGCCCTCCCGGGCCTCGTCGATGGAGTTGGATAAAATCTCAAAGACCGCGTGCTCGCAGCCGTCCAGGCCGTCGGAGCCGAAAATAACCCCGGGACGCTTGCGCACCCGGTCCGCGCCTTTTAAGGCGGAAATGCTGTCGTTGCCGTAATCCTGTTTCTTCGCCATAGTTCCTCCAAAACCGGCGGCATCCGCCGGGAACGTCTTTTTTTCGCCTCCGGGCACAGGATATAGGGGGAAAAGCCCCGGTTTTGCCCAGGATTTTGAAACGGTTCGATTATATCACAGGAAGCCCCCCGGTTCAACCCCCTCCCGCCGCCGCCTCCCCTTTCCCGCCTTTTCCCGGCCCGGGCCGCCGTTTTTTCGGAAAATGTTACTTTTGTTACCGTTTCATAACGGCCCCGTCACCCCACCGGACCCCTTCCGGGAAGGGACTTTTGCACATTATCCACAGAGTTGTCCACACTGTTATGTCAACCGTGGATTTGGGGAAAAAATTTCTCTCCCGCCCCGGCGTGTCCGGCGGGGCCTGCCGCCCCTTCCGGGGAAAAATTCCCTCCTATTTTTCTTTTTCGGTTGACAAGCGGGGCAAATTCCTGTATGATAACAGAAGACATGATATCGGAAACCATATTATGGGGTGTGTTGTATGATTTGTAAAATTGTGAGCGACAGCAGCTGCGATTTGCGCATGAGCGCCTTTGACGGCGGGGAGATCCGCTTTGAGACAGTTCCTCTGCGGCTCCAGGTGGGCGAGCGGGAGTTCATTGACAACGACGCGCTGGAGGTCCCCCAGCTCCTGGGGGCCATGGCTCATGAGAAGGCCGCCGCCTCCACCGCCTGCCCCTCCCCCGCCGCCTTCGCCAAGGCCTTTGAGGAAGCGGACCGGGTGGTGTGCTTCACCATCTCCGCCAACCTCTCCGGCACCTATAACGCCGCCGTCCTGGGCCGGGACATGGCGCTGGAGGAGCACCCGGAGAAGGAGATCTGCGTCATCGACTCCAAGGCCACGGCGGGGGCCATGATCCTCTTAATCCGCCGGGCAAAGCGGCTTTTAGAGGCCGGAGGGGACTTTGAGGACATCTGCGCCCAGCTGCGGCTGTACCAGGCGGCGCTGCGGACCTGCTTCACCCTGGAGAACTTCGACAACCTCATTAAAAACGGACGGATGCGCCCCCTGGTTGGGACCCTGCTCCATTCCCTGGGCATCCACGTCATCGCCGACGCCACCCCCCAGGGCACCATCCATGTGGCGGGCAAGGCCCGGGGGGAGGCCAGGACCTACCAGACCATCACGGCGCTGATGAAGGACAGCAAGGACTGCACCGGGGCGGAGGTCGTCGTCTGCCACTGCGAGAATCTGCCGGGGGCCTTGAAACTAAAGGAGCAGATTTTAAAGGACCTGCCGGTAAGAAGCGTGGAGCTGGTCCCCTGCCGGGGCCTCACCAGCTTTTACGCCATGGAAAAGGGGCTCATCGTGGGGTATTGAGCCGCCGTCATATCTTGGGCACGCCGCGAAACCCGCGGCGTGCTTTTTTTGCCCCGGCCTCCAGGTTTGTAAATTTTTTCGATTCTTCCGAATTTCCTGTGGCGAAGCCCCGCCGGGTGTGCTATACTGTACGCTGTAAAATTACGCAGTCCGCCGGAAAGCCCGTTTTCCGGGGGCAAAGGAGGTCTCTTTTATGGCAAACCGAGTCGTTGTGACCATCTGCGGAGAGGACTACACCTTTGTGGCGGAGGAGTCCCCCTCCTACATGCAGAAGGTGGGCGCGTACGTAGGCGACAAAATGGACGAAGTGCTCAACAGCACCCGGGTGGGCAAAACCGACGCCGCCGTCCTCACCGCCGCCAACATCGCCGACGAGCTCTTCAAGGCCCAGGCCGCCGCCGAGCAGCTCCGCCGCCAGATTAAGGGCTACCTGGACGAGGCCGGGAAGGCCCAGAGCCAGGTCAGCGAGCTGAAGCGGGAGGTGGTCCGCCTCCAGCAGCGCCTGGACAGCCGGGGCTCTAAGTGAGGCCGGAGCTGCTGGCCCCCGCCGGATCGCCGGAGGCCCTGCGGGCCGCCGCGGAGGGCGGCGCCGGGGCCGTATACCTGGGCTGGGGGGCCTTCAACGCCCGCCGGGGGGCTCAGAACTTTTCCCAGGAGGAGTTTGCCCAGGCGGTGGCCTGGTGCCATGTCCGGGGGGTCCGGGTCTTTCTCACCCTGAACATCCTCCTGTCGGACCGGGAGCTGCCCGAGGCTCTGGAAACCGCCCGGACCGCCTCCCGGCTGGGGGTGGACGCGGTGCTGGTCCAGGACTGGGGCCTTTTTGACCTGCTCCGGCGGACGCTTCCCGACCTGCCCCTTCACGCCAGCACCCAGATGAGCGTCTTCACCTCCGGCGGGGCCTGTGAGATTGCCGCGGACGGCTGTGAGCGGGTGGTGCTGGCCCGGGAGTGCTCCAAGGAGGAGACGGCGGCAATCTGCGAAACCTGCCCCGCCCAGGTGGAAGCCTTTGTCCACGGGGCGCTGTGCATGTGCTACTCCGGCCAGTGCGCCATGAGCGCCCTGATTGGCGGGCGATCCGGCAACCGGGGGCGCTGCGCCCAGCCCTGCCGCCTGCCCTATGGGGTGAACGAGGCGGCGAAGAATCAGCGGCCCCTGAGCCTTAAGGACTCCTGCATGGCGGACCACTTGGGAGAGATGGCGGAGATGGGAATCTCCTGCCTGAAAATCGAGGGGCGGATGCGCCGCCCCGGCTATGTGGCCGCCGTGACGGGCATCTACGCCCGGCTTCTGGAGGAGGGGCGGAAGCCCACGGCCCAGGAACGGGAAACCCTGGAGCGGGCTTTTTCCCGCTCCGGCTTCACCGACGCCTATTGGCGGGGAACGAAGGGTCCGGAGATGCTGGGCTTCCGCCCGGAGAACGCGGAGGCCGCCCCCGCTGTGGAAGCCCCCCGCCGGGAGGAGGGCCGGGTTCCCGTCCGCTTTACCTGCCGGGTGGAGGCGGGAACGCCCTGCCTTCTCACGGCGGAAGACCCGGAGGGCCGCGCCGTCACCGTCTCCGGCCCCGTGCCGGAGGCCGCCCGGAACCGGGCCCTGACGCCGGAGGACCTGGCCGCCCGGCTGGGCAAGACCGGGGGGACCCCCTACCGCTGTGCGCGTGCGGACGCATATGCGGACCCCGGCCTGTCCCTCTCCGCCGCCGCGGTGAACGCCTTGCGGCGGGAGGCTTTGGAGGCTCTCAGCGCCGCCCGGTCCCAGCCGCCGGAGCGGCGGGAGCACTTCCCCCCGCCTCCCCTGCCGGAGCAGGACTGCTCCCAGGAGGAGCCCCGGTTTACGGTTTCCCTGCTTACTGCCGCCCAGCTGACGGGGGGCGTTCTGGACCTCCGCCCCGCCCGGGTGTATCTGCCCCTGGAGCTGCTGGCGGACGTGCCCTCCCTGCCGGAGACGGAGGCGGAGTACTGCGCGATCCTTCCCCGGGTCTGGCGGGACCGGGACGAGGACCTGCTCCGCCGCTGGCTGGACAAGGCCCGGGCCCTGGGGGCTTCCGGGCTGCTGCTGGGGAACCTGGGCCACTTTCCCCTGGCCCGGGACGGCGGCTGGCGGCTCTATGGGGACTACGGTCTGAACGTCTTCAACAGCCGTTCCCTGGACTACCTCCGTAAGAAGGGCCTGGAATCCGCCTGTCTCTCCTTCGAGCTCCGCTTTTCCCAGATCCGGGACATGAAAAAGCTGCTCCCGGCGGAGGCCATTGTCTACGGGCGGCTTCCCCTGATGATTACGGAGAACTGCCTGATTCAAAACAGCGCCGGCTGCCGCTGCGACCGGCCCAACTTCCTGAACGACCGCACCGGCGCGGCCTTCCCCCTCCTCCCCGCCTTCGGCCACCGGACGGAGGTACAGAACAGCCGTCCCCTCTACCTGGCGGACCGGCCGGACTGGCGGCAATTGGGCCTTTGCTACGCCCGCCTCCGCTTCACAACGGAGAGCCCGGAGGACTGCGCCCGCCTCTGCCGGGCCTATCAGGAGGGCGCGCCCGCCGCCGGGGAATTCACCCGGGGGCTGTATCAGCGGGGTGTGGAGTGAATACAAACCGTTGATTTTCGGCAAAATGCTACAAAATAGAATTGCACAGGAGCGTTATGATGAGAGAGAGCAAGGAAGTAAAGGTCAAATATTTTGTGGAGGACTTGGAGGAGCTTTGCTGTGTCCCCGGGTCCGACTGGGTGGATCTGCGGGCGGCGGAGGACGTGGCCCTGAAGGCCGGGGAGTTTTGCCTGATTCCCCTGGGCATTGCCGCGGCCCTGCCGGAGGGGTACGAGGCCCATGTGGTTCCCCGGAGCTCCACCTTTAAAAATTACGGATTGCTGCAGGCCAACTCCATGGGGGTGGTGGACGGCTCCTACCGGGGGGACGGGGATCAATGGCGCTGGCCCGCCTACGCCACCCGGGATGTGCGCATCCCGAAAAACACCCGGCTTTGCCAATTCCGCATTGTGGAGAACCAGCCCCCCCTGGTCTTTACCCGGGTGGAGCGGCTGGAGGGCCCCGACCGGGGCGGCTTCGGTTCCACCGGGGTGTAACTTTTCTTGAAAGACTGTAACGACACTTGATTTTGCGGAGCAAAATCTTAGTGGAGTACGTCCCCGAAGGGGAAAAGTTACCAAAAGAACTTTAACACGCCCTGGTAGTCTGGAGCTTTTCCAAACTGGAGCGACGGCAACCCAGCATTCTCTTGACTCGCGAATTTCGGAGCTGCGATGCGATTCGCAACGGCGCGGCGGACCGGAACATGCCGCCGCTGTGAGCTCGTCATCAAATCTGCTATTCATTAAGAGGTATCATATATGGCACAGATTGTACTGGCCTCCGGTTCCCCCCGGCGGCGGGAGCTCTTGGAGCGCATCGGCGTGACGGATTTTGTGGTCCGGGTGCCGGAGGTGGAGGAAAACTTCCCCGAGGGGCTGTCCCCCCAGGAGGTAGTCTCCTACATCTCCCGGGAGAAGGCGGAGGCCGCCGCCGGGCTCTGCGGGCCGGAGGACATTGTCATTACGGCGGACACCATGGTTTTCCTGGACGAGCAGCGCCTGGGCAAGCCCCGGGACGAGGCCCATGCCCTGGAAATGCTCACCGCCCTTCAGGGACGGAAGCACACCGTCTGCACCGGCGTCTCCGTCTGCCAGGGGGCCCGGCGGCTGACGGAAACGGAATCCACGGACGTCTTCTTCCGCCCCGCCTCGGAGGAGGAGCTCCGCCGCTACATCGCCACCGGAGAGCCCATGGACAAGGCCGGGGCCTACGGGGTCCAGGGCCGGGGGGCCCTGCTGGTGGAGCGGCTGGAGGGAGACTTCTTCAACGTCATGGGCCTCCCCGTGCTGCGCCTTGCCCGGATGCTGGAGCGGTTCGGCGTTTCCCTGCTGTAACTTGTTTCCTCCTTATCTTTGACCTTTATATAGGTGATTGGATTGAAAAATTTCCTGAAACAGCATGGGCTCTGGGTGCTTTTCGCCGCCGCCGTTTTGTCGGTGGCCATGGCGGTAATGTCGGTGCTCAGCGCCAATTCCTCCCCGCTGGAAAACCTGACGGGAATGATCGTCTCCCCCTTCCGGGCCGGGTACACGGCGGTGGCCAACTGGTTCAACGACCTGCAAAATTATTATAAGGACACCACGGATCTCCAGGCGGAAAACGCCGCCCTCCGCCAGCAGATTGCCAAAATGGAGGAGACCATCCGCCAGGCCAAGGCGGACGTGGAGGAGAACGCCAAGCTCCGGGAGCTGCTGAACCTGACGAAGCAGCGCCGGGACCTGACGGACTTCGAGGCCTGCATGGTCACGGAGCACGCGGTGACCAACTGGACCTCTTCCCTGACGCTGAACAAGGGGACCTCCCTGGGCGTCGAGGCGGGGGACTGCGTCATTGACGAGTGCGGCAATCTGGTGGGCGTCGTCTCCCAGGCGGGGACCAACTGGTCCACGGTGCTGACCCTGGTGGACACGGACACCTCTTTGGGCGCTCAGATATTCCGGACCAAGGACTTAGGCATAGCCCGGGGGGACTTCTCCTTAATGGGGGAAAAGCGCCTGCGGCTGGAATACCTCCCGGCGGACCGCGCCCCCCTGGCGGGGGACGTGGTGGTGACCTCCGGCCTGGGCGGCTACTATCCCTCCGGCCTGGTCATCGGCTCTGTGGAGCAAGTCCAGGTGGACGACTCCGGCGCGGCCTCCTACGCCATTTTGGCCCCGGCGGCGGACCTGGACGCCCTGACGGAGGTTTTCGTCATCAAGTCCTTTGAAATTGTCACCTGACGGGCGGAGGCTCTTTTATGATTGCGAGAAACGAAACCATCTTCAAATGGTCCCTGTATGCCGCCGCCACGGCCCTGTGCCTGCTGGTGCAGACGGGCTTCCTCCAGCGGCTGGAATTTTGGGGAGCCCTTCCCTTTCTCTATCCCCTTCTGGCGGCCATTCCCGCCACCTATGAGGGGCCCCTTGCCGGGTCCATTTTCTCCTTGTGCGTGGGGCTGGTCTCCGACCTGCTTCTGCCAGGCCCCGTCCCCTGCCTCTACACCCTGATTTTCCCCCTGGCGGGCCTCTGCGCCGGGCTGCTGTCCCAGAGCTGGCTCCCCGCCGGGTTTCTCTGCTCCTTTGTCTCCGCCGCCGCTGCCTTCCTGCTCCACGGCAGCTTTCGCTGCCTGATTCTTTGGATGCAGGGCGCCGCCGCCTGGGAGGCCGGAGCCCTGGTTATGGTCCGGGAGTTCTGCGCAGCCGCTCCCTTTGTCATTCCGCTGACGCTGCTTTACCGCTCCGTCTTCCGAAAAACCCGTTTCGACGACTGATTTCTAAATAGAAAGGCGCCCTATGGACCGCAAGGAAATGCAAAATGCCCGCCTCTATCTGCTCACCGCCCTCCTGGTGCTGGTATTGATCGCTTACTTTTTCGTGCTCTACGACGTGCAGGTCATCCACCACGATGAATACGCCGCCAAGGCCATCCGCTCCATCGTGCGGTCGGAGAAAGTGGAGGCCTCCCGGGGCATCCTCACCGACCGCAACGGAAAGCCCCTGGTCTCCAACCGCTCCACCTATGATTTGACCTTCGACGCGGACCTCCTCCGCCCGGGGGAAGACAGCAACGAGGCCATTCTCCGCCTGGTCCAGCTCTGCCAGGCGGAGGGCGTGGCCTGGAGCGACAACCTCCCCATCTCCCGGCTGGCCCCCTACACCTACACCGTGAATCAGATGGACAAACAGCAGAAGAAGCTGTTTCTCGCCTACCTCAAGACCCTCAAGCCCTGCGCCGAGGCTTTGGGGGAATACCTCCTCCGCCACCCGGAGGCGGTCTCCACCCCGGAGCCCGAGCCGGAGGAGGGGGCCGCGCCTATGGAGGAGCTCTCCCCCAAGAAGCGGGCCCAGGCCCTGCTGGACCGCCTGGTCACCGACGATCTGACGGAGGCTTTGCTGATGGACGCCGGCGTCACCCCCGCCCAGCTTATCGGCGCCATGCGGGGAGAGCTGGGCATTCCCGAGGACTACACCATGACCCAGGCCCGGATGGTGCTGGGGGTCCAGTACGAGCTGTCCGTCCGGAAGCTGGACAACTACGCGGCCTACGTGCTGGCCAGGGACATCGACACCCCCTTCATCTCCCTCCTCAGCGACGGGAACTACGCCGGGGCCAAGGTGACCCTCTCCTCCGTCCGGGAGTACGAGACCCCCTATGCCGCCCACATTCTGGGCTATGTCAGCAGCATCACCATTGAGGACGACTACCCCTCTTTAAAGGAAAAGGGCTATGACTACGACGACCTTATCGGCAAGGTGGGGGCGGAGCTGGCCTTTGAGGAGTACCTGCGGGGCAAGGACGGCCGCCGCATGGTGGCCACCAACGACGAGGGGAAGGTCACCGGGGAATACTACTCCACAGAGCCTGTCCCCGGCAACACCGTGGAGCTGACCATTGACCTCAATTTCCAGTCCCAGGTGGAAGACTGCCTGGCGGAAACCGTCACCCGGCTGAACGCCGACGGCGACGAGAAGCGGGGCGCCGGGGCGGCGGTGGTGCGGGTGGGCACCGGCGAGGTGCTGGCCCTGGCCTCCTATCCCTCCTATGATCTGGCTTCCTTCCGCCGGACCGAAGAGAACTACGTCGCCGTCAGCAGCGACCCGCAGGCCCCCCTCTTCAACCGGGCCGCGGAGGGCAAATATCCCCCCGGCTCCACCTTGAAGCCCTTTACCGCCATGGCGGCCCTGCTGGACGGGAAGGTAACCCTAAAAGAGAAAATCAAGGACACCGGCTCCTGGCGCTACCCGGGGGACGAGGCCAACAGCTACGCCAACTGCTGGAAGCGCTCGGGCCACGGGAACTTGAACGTCACCGGGGCCATTACCAACTCCTGCAACTACTTTTTCGCCGAAATGGGCTACCGCCTGGAAATGGAGGGGCTTCGGAAATACCTGGTCCAGTTCGGCCTGGGGGAAAAGACGGGCATTGAGATTCCCGAGACCGCCGGACTCCTGCCGGAGAACCCCCAGGGCCAGAACCAGGCCCCCTGGGCGGCCTTCGGCCAGTCCAACCAGCTCTACTCCCCCCTCCAGCTGGCCAACTATATCGCCACCCTGGTCTCCGGCGGGAAGCACTGCCAGGCCCATTTGCTGAAAACCGCCAAGACCTATGACAATTCGGAGGTCGTAGCCGTGGGGAACACGGAACCCATCAACGAAATCGACATCAGCGACGAAAACCTCCAGGCGGTGAAGGAGGGCATGAAGGGCCTGGTAGAGGGCACCCTCTCCCCCTATTTCCGGAACTGCGTGGTCTCCGCCGGGGCCAAGACCGGCACCTCCCAGGTCCGGGCGGACACGAAAAACCACGGCGTCTTCGTCTGCTTCGCCCCTTACGACGACCCGGAGATCGCGGTCGCCATCGCCATCGAGCGGGCGGACGCCGGCGCGGCTCTGGCCTCCACGGCGGTGAACATCCTCAACGCCTATTTCACCCCCCCGGAGGACACCGTCGCCATCACCGGGGAGAACCAGCTTTTGCCCTAGCCGGATGTCCCCTGATAGAATACCGCGCAGGGGCCGCCGCCCCCGGCGGCCCGTCCCCTTGAAACTGCCGGGCTCCCGGAAGAACGGGCGGCCCAGGGGGGGCCGCCCCTACGGAGTGTTTCACGTGAAACATCCCTTTTGTCTCCGCGCCTTCCGGCCGGGTTTTCCCGGCCTTTTTCCCCCGAAAAGCGAGCAGTAAAAAAATGTCATTTGTTGGAACCCCTTATTTTAACAAACAAGGAGTTTTTCCCATGAACACACCTTCCGTCTTCGACTCCCGCGATCCCCGGTACAAGCAGCCCTATGGCGCCCTCCTCTGCGGGAAGGAGTGGTCCCTCACCTGCCGCCCCCTCTCCAGCGAGGGGTTCACCCACTGTTCCGTCGTCATCCGCCGGGAGTTCGCCGGGCACGAGATGGAGGCGGAGATGCCCTTTACCGGCTTTCAGGAAGACCGGGCCGTCTTCTCCCTCTCCCTCATCCCCTTCCAGACGCCGGAGCTGGCGTGGTACTGGTTCCGCTTCTGGCGGGACGACGGCACCGGCTGTCTTCTGGACAAGACCGGCTACCGCAGCGAGGGAGAGCCGGTCCCCTGGCAGCTCACCGTCTATGAGGAGAGCCGCACCCCCGCCTGGTTCGGCGAGGGGGTGACCTATCAGATCTTCCCGGACCGCTACTGCCGTTTGGACCTCCCGGACCCGGCGGGGCTTATTGGAGAACGCTGGGTGCACCAGGACTGGGACGACCTCCCCGCCTGGAGGCCGGAGGACGGCGAGGTGAAGAACCGGGACTTCTTCGGCGGCTCCCTGGCGGGCGTGGCCGCCCACCTGGACGACTTGGCGGCCCTGGGCGTCACCACCCTTTACTTCTGCCCCATTTTCGAGTCCGCCTCCAACCACCGCTACAACACGGCGGACTATACGAAAATCGACCCCATGCTGGGCACGGAGGAGGATTTCACGCGCCTTTGCGCCAAGGCGCGGGAAAAGGGCATCCGGGTTTTGCTGGACGGCGTGTTTAACCACACCGGCTCCCAAAGCGTCTACTTCAACGCCGACGGCTTCTATCCCACCCTGGGCGCGGCCCAGAGCCAGGACAGCCCCTATTACCACTGGTTCCAGTTCAGCGACTGGCCCGGGTCCTATGACGCCTGGTGGGGCATCAGCACCCTGCCCAACGTCCGGGAGGACTGCCCGGACTACGTAAACTATATCATCACCGGGCAGGATTCCATCGTGAAGCGCTGGCTCCGGGCCGGGGCCTCCGGCTGGCGGCTGGATGTGGCGGACGAGCTCCCCGACGAGTTCATTGAACAGCTCCGCGCCGCCGTGGAGGAAACGGACCCCGACGCCATGGTCATCGGCGAGGTCTGGGAGGACGCCAGCAATAAGATCTCCTACTCCCGCCGCCGGAAGTACCTCCAGGGGAAGGAGCTCCACGGGGTAATGAACTACCCCTTCCGCACCGCCCTGCTGAACTACCTGCTGGACGGCCCGGCGGAGGATTTCAAGGAGGCCATGGAGACCATCCGGGAGAATTACCCTCCCGCCGCCTTCTACTCCGCCATGAACTTCCTGGGCACCCACGATACCCCCCGGGTCCTCACGGTACTGGGCGGCGTCCCCCTGCCGGAGGGCCGGGACGCTCAGTCTACCTTCCACCTCTCCCCTGTCCAGCGGGAGGCGGGCCTGGAGCGGCTCCATGTGGCGGCGGCCATCCTCTTCACCTTCCCCGGCTCCCCCATGGTCTATTACGGGGACGAGGCCGGCATGGAGGGCGCGGCGGACCCCTTCAACCGCCGGACCTATCCCTGGGGCCATGAAAACCAGGCGCTTCTGGCCTGGTTCCGCCGGCTGGGGCAGCTGCGGAAGGACCGGGCTTCCCTGCGCCGGGGGGCGCTCCGCTGGCTGGAGGCCCAGGGCCCCCTGCTGGCCTATGTCCGGGAAACCTGTGACGAGGCCACCGCCACCCTGGTAAACGCCGGGCCGGAGGAGCGGACCGTCTCCCTGCCGGGGGGCGGCTTCCGGGACCTTTGCACCGGGGAGAGCCTTTCCGGAGAGACGGCCCCCGTCCCTCCCTACAGCGTCCGGCTGCTGGGCCGGGGCTGAGGCGATTGAAATAAAGGATTGTTTCACGTGAAACACCAAGGGCCTGCCGAAAACGGCGGGCCCTTCTTGTTTCACGTGAAACTTTCCACATCTTCCCCCAAATTTTCAGAAAATTGTGGGTTTTGGCCTTGCAAGGGCGGGACAGCCTTGTTATAATGAAATTTCGAAAGAAAGTAGGTGTTCTTGTGGCGAAAATCATCGCTGTTGTGAATCAAAAGGGCGGCGTGGGGAAAACCACTACCTGTGTGAATCTGGCCGCCGCTTTGACAGAGGCAGGAAAAAGAGTCCTCCTCTGCGACTTCGACCCCCAGGCCAACGCCACCTCCGGCATGGGCGTGGACAAGACGGTTTCCAAGGGGGTCTATTCCGCCGTCATCGGGGAGCTGCCCGCCGCCGAGACGGTGTCCCGCACCCGTTACGGGGACGTGCTCCCCTCCAACAAGGCCCTGGCGGGGGCGGGGGTGGAGCTCATCGGCATGGAGCGGCGGGAATTCCTGCTGAAGGATGCCCTCTCCCCCCTGCGGGAGGACTATGACTTCATTCTCATCGACTGCCCTCCCTCCCTGGAGCTTTTAACGCTGAACGCCCTGTGCGCGGCGGACTCCATTCTGGTGCCGGTGCAGTGCGAGTACTTCGCCCTGGAGGGGCTTTCTGATTTGATGAACACCGTCCGGCTGGTGCGGCGGTCCCTGAATCCCTCCCTGGAGCTGGAGGGGGTGCTGCTGACCATGTTCGACGGACGGACGAACCTCTCTCTCCAGGTGGCGGAGGAAGTGAAGCACTACTTCCCCGGCAAGGTCTACGCCTCGGTGATACCCCGGAACATCCGCCTTTCCGAGGCCCCCAGCCACGGCAAGCCCATCAGCGCCTACGACCGGGCTTCCCGGGGGGCCGACGCCTATGCGGCTTTCGCGGCGGAGTTTCTGAAATAAACCACCTTTTTGAAAGGAGTGCGTGTAATGGCAAATAAAAAGCCCTCCGGCCTGGGCCGGGGGTTGGGCGCCCTGCTGGGAGACGACGTATTGAAGCCGGAAGCCGCCGGAAATCTGTATCTGCCCATTTCCCAGGTGGAAAGTTATTCCGCCCAGCCCCGGAAGCTCTTTGACGAGGACGCTTTGGCGGAGCTGGCGGATTCCATCCGGGAGCACGGGGTCATTCAGCCCCTGACGGTGCGGAAGCTGTCCTCCGGCTATTACCAGATCATCGCCGGGGAGCGCCGCTGGCGGGCCGCCCGGCTGGCGGGCCTCACGGAGATTCCCGCCGTGGTTATCGAGGCCGACGACCAGAAGGCGGCGGAGCTGGCATTGGTAGAGAACCTCCAGCGGGAGGATTTGAATCCCATGGAGGAGGCCGCGGGCTACCAGTCTTTGATTCAAACCTATCACATGACCCAGGAGGAGGCCGCCCGGCGGGTGGGCAAGTCCCGCAGCGCCGTGGCCAACGCCATGCGGCTTTTGGGCCTCCAGCCCGGCGTGCGGAAGCTGGTGGAGGAAGGAAGCCTCTCCGCCGGACATGCCCGGGCCCTGCTTCCCCTCTCCCCCGCCCTGCAAACCAAGGCGGCGGAAACCGTGGTCCAGGGCCAGCTCTCCGTCCGGCAGACGGAGGTCCTGGCCAAGAAGCTGCTTGCCGAACCCGCGGAGGAGCCGGAGATTCCCGAGCCCCCCAAGGAGGTGGACTACGCCGCCGAGGCCCAGCGCTCCCTGGCCTCCCGCCTGGGGAGGGGCGTGAAAATCGTCACGGGCCGGAAGAAGGGCCGGATTGAGCTGGAATATTACGGCCTGGACGATCTGAACGATCTGCTGGAGGCCCTGGCCCTCCTGAAAACCAGCCGGAAAGGACCGGAGGCATGAATTTGGAAAAGCGAAGTCAAGGCGGCCCCGTGGAGCCGGAGGAGGATTTGACCCCCAAGGGAAAGAAGCCGGTGGTGGTCTATATCATGGTCCTGTTCATCGCGGCCTTTTTGCTGATGGCCTGGTCCTTCGCCTCCCACCAGCGGAGCAATACGGAGGCCATCGGAGAGCTCCAGAGCTCCGTCACGGCCATGCGGAGCGTGCAGGACAAGATGCTGACCCTCCAGGACGAGCTGGAGGAGGCCCAGGACGAAATTGAGGAGCTGGAGCGGGAGGCCAGCCTGCGGGACAGCGAGCGGGAGGCCTATAACCGGCAGTACCAGGCCCTGGCGAATCTCTACACCCTGGAACGGCTCTACCGCCAGGAAAACCTGGAGAACTGCCGGAAGGTCATCGACCGCATGGAAGAGGAGGACCTGGCGGTCTGCCTCAGCGACAACCTCCCCCCCTCCGAGCGGGAGCTGGGCCTCACCGTTTCCCCCCGGGAACGCTATCACCAGCTGAAGGAAGCCGTGGAAACCCGGGAGGCGGAGGCTCAGGAAACGGACGGCGCTGCCTCCTGACAGAAAGGGGCGGCCAATGAACCGAAAAAGAACGCCTATGACTTGGATCAAGGCTCACCGGAGGGCTCTGGCTGCGGCCTTGGCATTGGTTTTATGGGCGGCGTGGTATTCCCGGCCTGTGGACATCTACACACTGGCCCCTAAAATGAAGGAGCCGGACAGCATAGACATTTCCCTGCGGGAGCTGGGGGAACAAGGCAGAGACTCCCCCATTCAATGGTTCTCCCCGGAGGACCCGGAGTGGGACGCGGCCCTGGAAGCGATCGAAGCCCTTCGGTTCCGCCGCCCGCCCTGGAATATTCTGCTCCAGCTTATACCGGAGCGGACCATCACTGGCCGCGTCACCCATGACGGGGACCTGCACATTCTATTCTCTCTGTACAAACCGGGTGAAGGCCATGTCCAAGTGCAATTTTTCATTGACGAGTGGATGTACCACTCCCCTTATTCCAGCCGGAATCTCACCCTCTGGGTGGCGGATTCCAGGGAAACCGGAGAGGCTTTGGCGGAGGTATTCCAGCCATTGCTGGCGTCCGGCTGAGAGAGGAGCCAGTAACTCCTCCGTTTCACGTGAAACACTCCAAACGAGTTTAATTTAAACGAAAGAAGGAAATCATCATGCTTGATATCCGCTTCATCCGGGAGAACCCCGAGGCCGTCAAGGAGAACATCCAAAAGAAATTCCAGGACAGCAAGCTCCCCCTGGTGGACGAGGTCATCGACCTGGACGCCAAGCGCCGCGCCGCCATCGCTGAGGCGGACCAGCTCCGCTCCAACCGCAATACCCTCTCCAAGCAAATCGGCATGCTCATGGGGCAGTCCAAAAAGGACCCCTCCAAGCTCCAGGAGGCCGAGGCCGTCAAGGCCCAGGTGAAGGAACAGGCGGACCGCCTGACCGAGCTTGAGAAGCAGGAAAACGAGCTGGAAGCGGAGCTCCACAAGCGCATGCTGCTGATTCCCCAGATTATCGACCCCTCCGTCCCCATCGGCAAGGACGACAGCGAAAACGTGGAGGTCCAGCGCTTCGGCGAGGCCAAAACCCCGGACTTCCCCATCCCCTATCACACGGAAATCATGGAGTCCTTCGGCGGCATTGACCTGGACGCGGCGGGCCGGGTCTCCGGAAACGGCTTCTATTACCTCCTGGGCGACATCGCCCGGCTCCATGAGGCGGTGCTGGCCTATGGCCGGGACTTCATGATCGGCAAGGGCTTTACCTACTGCATTCCCCCCTTCATGATTCACGGAAACGTGGTGGAAGGCGTCATGAGCCAGACGGACATGGACGGCATGATGTACAAAATCGAGGGCGAGGACCTCTACCTCATCGGCACCAGCGAACACTCCATGATCGGCCGGTTCATCGACCAGATTCTCCCCGCCGGGAACCTGCCCCAGACTCTGACCTCCTATTCCCCCTGCTTCCGCAAGGAGAAGGGCGCCCACGGCATCGAGGAGCGGGGCGTATACCGCATCCACCAGTTTGAAAAGCAGGAGATGATTGTGGTCTGCAAGCCCGAGGAGTCCCCCATGTGGTACGAAAAGCTGTGGCAGTTCTCCGTGGAGCTGTTCCGGTCCCTGGACATCCCCGTGCGGCAGCTGGAGTGCTGCTCCGGCGACCTGGCGGATTTGAAGGTCAAGTCCTGCGACATCGAGGCCTGGTCCCCCCGGCAGCAAAAGTATTTTGAGGTCTGCTCCTGCTCCAACCTGGGCGACGCCCAGGCCCGGCGGCTGCGGATCCGCTACAAGGACGAGTCCGGCAAGACCCAGCTGTGCCATACGCTGAATAATACCTGCGTGGCCCCGCCCCGGATGCTGATTGCCTTCCTGGAAAACAATCTCCAGGCCGACGGCACCGTGACCATCCCCGAGGTCCTCCGTCCCTACATGGGCGGCACGGAAAAACTGGTCCCCCAGAAGTAAGGCCCCGTTGCCGTGCACAAATCCAGGACAAATACCAGGGTATAGAGCGAGATAAAGCTTTTTTGCCTACTTTTTTCTCGAAAAAAGTAGGACGACCGGACTGGAGCCGATAGAAAGGACTTGAACGATGAAACGTATTGCCGGACTGATTTTAACGGCTGTATTCCTGTCTGTCCTCTGTATCCCTTGCGCCGCAACGGATACAGGGCGGGCCTACCCCGGCTTTTCCGATGTGGCGGAGGGAAGCGCCTCCTACGAGGCCGTGAAGCTCTGTTATGAGCGGGGCTTGATGAACGGCACCTCGGACACGGCCTTCAACCCCCAGGGCAAGCTGAACGTGGCCCAGCTGGTGGTGCTGGCGGCGCGACTCTACAATCTCCAAAACGGCGGCGACGGCATGGTGCCGGACCTGCCGGACCTGAGCCAGCCCTACCTCCGGTTCTATGACAGCGAGGGGAACCTTTTCGCCTCCTTCAACTCGGCGCAGGAGCTCCAGTACAACGCCGGGGAGCAGCCCTACATCTCTCTCAGCAACGCTCCCGACGCTCCCGACCTCCCCGAGACCTGCAAGCTGGAAATCGGCTTTGAGGACTATGGCCAGGTCAGGTCCTTTGAGGGCGTGAAGGAATCCCACGAGAGCGCCGGGGGCACCATGCACCAGGGCTTTGTGGGAACGGGCTACCGCTTCGCGGACCCGGAGGCCCGCCGCTTTGCCGCCCTGCCCAACCGATCGCTCATGGAACAATTCCAGGAGGCCTGGTGGTTCCCCGCCGCCTTTTATCTGGGCATCGAGAATGTCCTGCACATCGAGGGCGAATTGTTCTACCGGGCCAGCAACGGGAACAACGGAGACGACAGCGGCTATGACCCGGCGGTGCGCTTCTCCAAGGACAACGCCACCCGCTCCCTCTTCGCCTGGCTGGTGGAGCGGACCGCGGGGGAGCTGGAGACCGTCAACGAGGCCGTCACCGTCCCCGACATAAACCCAGATGAAACCCAGGACGCCGCCGCCATCCTCCGGCTCTATCAGGCGGGCGTCCTCACCGGGGTGGACCAGGCCGGGAACTTCGGCGGGGACCGGGAGCTGACCCGGGCCCAGGCCGCCATCATGCTGGCAAGGGTGCTGGACCCCGCCCTGCGGGTCCGGCTGGGCGGATAAGGTCCTCCTGTCCGTAGAGATTTTATCACTTTATACGAAAGGGAATCGAATTATGGCAGAAAAGACCTCCGGCTTCCTGGCGGAATTCAAAACCTTCATCGCCCGGGGGAACGTCATGGACATGGCGGTGGGCGTCATCATCGGCGGAGCGTTTTCCAACATCACCAACTCCCTGATTAACGACATCGTGATGCCGGTGCTGGGCATCTTCACCAGCTCCGTGTCCTTCGCCGAGCTGTCCGTAAACATCGGCCCCGCCGTGGTCACCTACGGCAACTTTATCCAGGCCGTGCTGAATTTCCTGATTATGGCCTTTGTGGTCTTCTGCCTGGTAAAGGCCCTGAACCGCTTCCACAAGAAGAAGGAAGCCGCTCCCCCGCCCCCGCCGGGCCCCTCCCCCGAGGAGAAGCTGCTGACGGAAATCCGGGACCTGCTGAAGGAGAAATGATGGAGTCCATCCTACGGGAGGGCCTGGAGGCCCTCTCCCTCCCAACAGAGGGAATTCCGGCCCTGCTCCGTTACTGGGAGCTGCTGGCGGAGAAAAACAAGGTCATGAACCTCACCGCCATCACGGACCCCGCCGAGGCGGCAAGGCTCCACTTCCTGGACAGCGCCGCCCTGCTGGCCCTGGCGGACCTCCGGGGGAAAACCGTGGTGGACGTGGGGACCGGGGCGGGCTTCCCGGGCCTTCCCCTGAAAATCCTGGAGCCCTCCATTCAATTGACC
The DNA here is from genome assembly GCA_910574635.1 of Oscillospiraceae bacterium. Lineage (GTDB taxonomy): Bacteria > Bacillota > Clostridia > Oscillospirales > Oscillospiraceae > Oscillibacter. Next base: position 305,211 of record CAJTCG010000001.1, read on the forward strand.
CTGCTGGACGCCCAGCGCAAGCGGGTGGACTTCCTCCGGGAGGTCTGCGAAGACCTGGGGCTGGAGGACGTGGAATGCGTTCACGGCCGGGCGGAGGAATTCGCCCAGCAGCGCCGGGAGTCCTTTGACTGCGCGGTGAGCCGGGCGGTGGCGGCCCTGCCGGTGCTGGCGGAGCTGTGCCTGCCCCTGGTGAAGCGGGGGGGCCAATTCCTGGCCATGAAGTCCGTGGACAGCAATGAGGAGCTGAACGCCGCCGGGCGGGCCGTCAATCTGCTGGGAGGGCGGCTGGAAAAGCCCGCCGATTATAGTATTTCCGGCACAAATGTCCCCCGGCGGCTGGTGATTATGACTAAAATTACCGAAACGCAAAAAAAATACCCCAGAACGTTTGCAAAGATCAAGAAGAATCCGCTATAATAGAGGGTGCGAAATCAGCGTTTGGAAGGGAGGCGCGTTCCATGGCGGGCCAATGCGTTGCCGTGGTCTCCGGCAAGGGGGGCACGGGCAAGACCTCCTTCACCGCCGGGGTGGGCTCCGCCCTGGCGCAGATGGGGCAGAAGGTGCTGTGCGTGGACTGCGACGTGGCCCTGCGGAACCTGGACCTGGCCCTGGGGCTGACGGACAAGGCCATTATGGACTTTACCGACGTGGCCCAGCAGCGCTGTTCCCTGGACGTGGCGGCGGTGGAACACCCGGACATTCCGGGCCTTTTCCTGCTGACGGCCCCCACCCGGAGCCGGGGCCGCCCGGTGACGGAGGAGCAGATGGCCGTCATGCTGGACGCCGCCCGGGAACGGTTCGACTACTGCTTCCTGGACGCTCCGGCGGGTCTGGACAGCGGCTTTCAGCTGGCCACCTGCGCGGCGGACCGCTGCGTGGTGGTGGCCACGGCGGACGCCTCCTCCCTGCGGGACGCCCAGCACACGGTGATGGAGCTGAACCGCTTCCCCACCGGGCGGCTGCACCTGACGGTAAACCGGGTGCGGCGGAAAATGCTGCGCAGTATGCACGCCACCATCGACGACGCCATCGACCGGGCGGGCCTGCCCCTCATCGGCGTCATCCCGGAGGACGACGCCCTCCCCCTCTCCCTGAACAAGGGGGTGCCCCTGCTGCTCAGCGGCAGCCAGGGCGCGGCGGCGGCCTACCGGAACATTGCCAAGCGCCTCCAGGGGCAGAAGGTCCCCCTGCTGCGGATACGATAAGACAAGTCTCCGGCGGCCTCCGCCGGTTATGAAGACAGAAAGGAGCATGACATGAACATCGCGCTGATGGCCCACGACAACAAGAAGGAGCTGATGGTCCAATTCTGCACCGCCTACGCCGGGATTCTGGCCCGGCACCAGCTCTACGCCACCAACACCACCGGACACATGATTGCGGATTCCACGGGCCTGGATGTCCACTGCTTCCTGACCTACGCCCACGGCGGCAGCCAGCAGATTGGGGCCCGCATCTCCTACAACGAGTTCGATTTGGTGCTGTTTTTCAACGACCCCGCCAACGAGGAGCGGGCGGAGGACATCTCCTACATCTCCCGTCTCTGCGACCAGAACCGGGTCCCCTTCGCCAGCAACATCGCCACGGCGGAGATGCTGGTCCTGGGCCTGGCCCGGGGCGATCTGGACTGGCGCTTAATCGTCAATCCCTCCACCTCCCGCCCCCTGGCCTGACTTTTCTTGAAAGAAAAGTCAGCAAAAGAACTTTATCTCGCTCTGGCAGTCTGGCGATAAACCAGGCCGGAGCGGCGGCAGCCGGGCCTGTAGGTTTCGGAAAATTTTTAGGTCCTCTTTATTGCGCCCAAAAATGAGGTTCCCAAATACTGGATATTTGGGCGGATGATGAGCGCTCTCGTCCCAAATCGCTTTGGGGTGGCGGCGCTCTTTTTCAGCGGCCCCGCCGCCTACCGGCACCACTTCTTACAAGAGAGAAAAGGAGCAGCGTTATGGCAAAACAAACCCCCCGTACCCTCTCCGGCTTCATGGAGCTCCTCCCCGCCCCCCAGCGGCAGATGGAGCGCATCATGGAAATCCTCCGGGAGACATACAGCCTCTATGGCTTCACCCCCCTGGACACCCCGGTCATCGAGTCCAGCGAGGTGCTGCTTGCCAAGGGCGGCGGCGAGACGGAGAAGCAGATTTACCGCTTCCAGAAGGGGGACGCGGACCTCTCCCTCCGCTTCGACCTGACAGTCCCCCTGGCGAAATACGTGGCCCTGCACTACAACGACCTGACCTTCCCCTTCCGCCGCTTCCAAATCGGCAAGGTCTACCGGGGTGAGCGGGCCCAGCGGGGCCGCTTCCGGGAGTTCTACCAGGCGGACATCGACGTGATTGGGGACGGGAAGCTGTCCATCCTCAACGAGGCGGAGATTCCCGCCATCATCTACAAGACCTTCTCCGCCCTGGGGCTCAAGCGCTTCCGCATCCGGGTGAACAACCGGAAGATCCTCAACGGCTTTTACGCGTCCCTGGACCTCTCGGACAAGGCCGGGGATATCATGCGGACGGTGGACAAGCTGGAGAAGATCGGCCCGGAGAAGGTCCGGGAGATTCTCACCAGCGACCTGGGCGTCCGCCCGGAGAGCGCCCAGGAAATCCTGGACTTCATCGCCATCACCGGCGGCACGGAGGAAATCCTCTCCGCCCTGGAGGCCCGCCGGGGCCGGAACGAGGTCTTTGACCAGGGTCTGGAGGAGCTGAGGACCGTTGTGAAGCACCTGGGCGCCTTCGGCGTTCCGGCGGAGAACTTCGCCGTGGATTTGACCATTGCCCGGGGTCTGGACTACTACACCGGGACGGTGTATGAGACGGTGCTTTTGGACCATCCGGAGATTGGGTCCGTCTGTTCCGGCGGGCGGTATGATAACTTGGCGGAATATTACACAGATAAACAACTTCCTGGAGTGGGAATTTCCATTGGATTGACCCGCCTCTTTTACGTCCTGGGGGAACAGGGGATGCTGAATCCGGAGCTTCCCACCGCTCCGGCGGATGTGCTGATTCTGCCCATGACGGAGGATTTGTCCGCCGCCATTGCCTTTGCCACGGAGCTTCGGGCAAGCGGCATCCGGGCCCAGCTCCACTGTGAGGAGAAGAAGTTCAAGCAGAAGATTTCCTACGCAGACAAGCTGGGGATTCCCTATGTGATTTTCCTGGGCGAGGATGAGATTCAATCCGGCGTGGTGGCCTGCAAGGACATGGCCACCGGGGAGCAGACGAAGCTGGACCCCAAGGCGACGATCTACCGCATCAAGGCGGGACTGGACGCCCGGAATCAGGGGTTTGTCATCCGGGGATGACAGGGCTTATTCCCGCCCTTCGGGCGGTTGAGTGCAATCCGCAGCTTACTATATAGTTATTCCATTTTGTAATAGAAAAGAGGAACCATCATGGTACAAAACCGCACCCACACCTGTGGAGAACTTCGTCTGACCGACGCCGGTAAGCAGGTCAAACTCTCCGGCTGGATGGAAAACATCCGGGAGGTCGGCGCCGAGCTGGCCTTCATCGTCCTCCGGGACTTCTACGGCACCACCCAGATTGTGGCCGAGACCCCGGAGATGGTGGCTCAGTTCAAGGCCGTCAACAAGGAATCCACCATCTCCGTGGAGGGGACCGTCCGGGAGCGGGCCAGCAAAAACCCCAAGCTGCCCACCGGCGATATCGAAGTCGTTCCCACAAAAATGGAGGTCCTGGGCCGCTGCCGCCACAACGAGCTGCCCTTCCAGGTGAACCGCAGCCGGGAGGCCGACGAGGCCCAGCGCCTCAAGTACCGCTATCTGGACCTGCGGAACCCGGAAGTAAAAAGCAACATCGTCCTTCGCTGCCAGGTGGTCTCCGCCATCCGCCAGGCCATGACGGACCACGGCTTTTTGGAAATCACCACGCCGATTTTGACCGCCTCCTCCCCCGAGGGGGCCCGGGACTACCTGGTCCCCGCCCGGAACCACCCCGGGAAGTTCTACGCCCTGCCCCAGGCCCCCCAGCAGTTCAAGCAGCTCCTCATGACCTCCGGCTTTGACCGCTATTTCCAGATTGCCCCCTGCTTCCGGGACGAGGACGCCCGGGCGGACCGCTCCCCCGGCGAGTTCTACCAGCTGGATATGGAAATGGCCTTCGCCACCCAGGAGGACGTGTTCGCCGTCATCGAGGACGTGCTGCCCCCCATCTTTGCCAGGTACGGAACGTATAACCGGGCCAGCTCCGCTCCCTTCCAGCGCATTACCTATCTGGATGCCATGGAGAACTTCGGCACCGACAAGCCGGATCTGCGCATTGACCTGCGGGTGAAGGACGCTCCCGCCGCCCTCTATGACTGCGGCTTCGGGCCCTTCGACACCAGGGAACGGCAGGCCTCCGAGGGCGTTCTTACCATCAAGGCCGTGGTGGTCAGCGATTTCCACGAGACTCGGAAGTTCATCGACAAGACCCTGGCGGAGGTGGAGGTGGTTTCCGGCGGGAAGCCCTACTGGTTCCGCCTGGACGAGAACGGGGAGATTGTGGGCGGCATCGCTAAGTTCGTCCAGCCCATCAGGGATGAAGTGATCTCCGCCCTGAACCTGAAGCCCAACGACTTCGTGGCCCTCTCCGCCGGGAAGCTGGGGGCCGCCCAGAAGACCGCCGGCGTGCTGGTGAAGACCCTGGGCGCGGCGGTGCCGGGGCATATGGACAAAGAGCAGTATGCCTTCTGCTGGATTGTGGACTTCCCCATGTACGAAATTGGGGAGGAGAGCGGCGAGCTGGAGTTCTGCCACAACCCCTTCTCCATGCCCTCCGGCGGGCTGGAGGTCCTCCAAAAAGCGGAGCGGGGGGAGATCGACCCCCTGAGCATCACCGCCGACCAGTACGATTTGGTCTGCAACGGCGTGGAGCTGAGCTCCGGCGCGGTGCGGAACCACGACCCGGAGATTATGGTAAAGGCCTTTGAGATGGTCCGCCTGGGCGAGGAGGACGTAAAGGCCAAGTTCCCCGCCATGTACAACGCCTTCACCTACGGCGCGCCGCCTCACGCGGGCATCGCCCCGGGAGTGGACCGGATGGTCATGCTGCTGGCGGGCGAGGACTCCATCCGGGAAATCATCCCCTTCCCCATGAACAAAAACGCCGCGGACATCATGATGAGCGCCCCCGGCGAGGTGACGGCGAAGCAGCTGGACGAGCTGCACATCGCGCTGGTGAAGGTGGAGGAATAACCCGTGGACCTCCATCAGGAAACCCGGGCCCATCACGCCATGGCGGCAGTGGGCGGCTTTTTCGGCGTCTATGCCCTGCTGACCCGGGGCGGAACCTTCGGCTCCTCCGAAACCTCCAACCTCATCTATCTGGTAGTGTCCGGCCTGGACGGGACCTGGGGTCCCGTCCTGGTCCGGCTGGGGGCCACGGCGTGCTACATAGCCGGTATCGTCCTGGCGGTGCTGCTCCGGCGGGCGGGGAAAACCGCCCTGCTCCGCTGGGCCGCCGTGGGCGCCGACCTTTCCGCCTGCCTGGCGCTGGCCCGGATTCCCGCGGAGACGGACCCCATCCTGGCCCTTTACCCCATGTTCCTCGCCACGGCGGTGCAGTGGGTGGCCTATTCCCAGGCGGCGGGATACAACTGCGCCACCATCTTCTCCACCAACAACCTCCGCCAGTTCACCGAAGGGGCCACGGAATACCTCTGCGGCCATGACCCGGAGCAGCTGCGAAAGCTCCGGTTCTACGGCGGGACCCTGCTGTGCTTCCACCTGGGGGCCGCCTGGGGCTGGTGGTGCGTGGGCCGGTGGAGCATTCCGGGGATTTACGGGTGCCTGCCCCTGCTGATCCCTCCGGCGGTGTTTTTGAGCCCAAAAACAAGACGGCCCGCCCACACAGCGCCCCTTGACAACCCACCCAAAACATGATACAGTGTCATTTGTGTCAAAGGCATGAAGGGGAAAAGCCTCCCCCACCCCGGCAAAGAGAGAGGGCGGTTCGGTGTAAGCCCTCCCGGGAGGGGAAACGCTTGGCGCCCCTTTGCCGCGGGGAGGCAATGCCCCGCCGGTCCCCCGCCGTTACCGGACAGAGCGCCCCCGCAAGGGGGAATTCAGGTGGAACCACGGACTTTTTCAAGTTCGCCCTGAGCCAGCGAAGGCTCGGGGCATTTTATGTTTAAGGAGTGAATCGCAATGGACAACAAGCAGAAATCCATGGAAAAAATCGTCGCCCTCTGCAAGGGCCGGGGCTTCGTCTTCCCCGGCAGCGAAATTTACGGCGGCCTCGCCAACAGCTGGGACTACGGCCCCTTGGGCGTGGAGCTCAAGAACAACGTGAAGCGGGCCTGGTGGAAAAAATTCGTCCAGGAAAACCCCTACAACGTGGGTCTGGACGCCGCCATCCTCATGAATCCCCAGGTCTGGGTGGCCTCCGGCCACGTCTCCACCTTCAACGACCCCCTCATCGACTGCAAGGCCTGCAAAATGCGCCACCGGGCCGACAAGCTGGTGGAGGGCTTCGTCCAGGAAAACGGCCTGGACGTGAACGTGGAGGCCATGAGCCAGGAGGATTTGGTGGCCTTCATCCGGGAAAAGCAGGTCCCCTGCCCCGGCTGCGGCAAGCACGACTTCACCGACATCCGCCGCTTTAACCTCATGTTCAAAACCCACCAGGGCGTCACCGAGGACTCCGCCAACGAGGTCTACCTCCGGCCCGAGACCGCCCAGGGCATCTTTGTCAACTTCCCCGCCATCCAGCGGACCACCAGAAGAAAGCTCCCCTTCGGCGTGTGCCAGGTGGGCAAGAGCTTCCGCAACGAGATTACCCCGGGCAACTTCATCTTCCGCATCCGGGAGTTTGAGCAGATGGAGCTGGAGTTCTTCTGCAAGCCGGACACGGACCTGGAGTGGTTCCAGTACTGGCGGACCTACTGCCACGACTGGCTCACGGGGCTGAACGTGAAGGAGGAAAACCTCCGCCTCCGGGACCACGAGCCCGAGGAGCTGGCCTTCTACTCCAAGGCCACCACGGACTTCGAGTACCTCTTCCCCTTCGGCTGGGGCGAGCTGTGGGGCGTGGCGGACCGCACCGACTACGACCTGGGCCAGCACCAGAAGCACTCCGGCCAGGACCTCACCTACTTCGACCAGGAGAAGAACGAGCACTATATCCCCTATGTCATCGAGCCGTCTCTCGGCGCGGACCGGATGACCCTGGCCCTGCTGGTGGAGGCCTATGACGAGGAAGTGGTGGACGAGGCCAAGAACGACGTGCGCACCGTCATGCGCTTCCATCCCGCCATCGCCCCCTTCAAGGCGGCCGTCCTGCCCCTTTCCAAGAAGCTCAGCGCCAAGGCCCAGGAGATTCAGCAGGAGCTTTCCAAGGACTGGATGGTGGACTTCGACGAGACCGGCTCCATCGGCAAGCGCTACCGCCGGGAGGACGAAATCGGCACCCCCTACTGCGTCACCGTGGACTTCGACACCGTGGGCGACGGGGAAAAAGCCGGGGACAACTGCGTCACCGTCCGGGAGCGGGATTCCATGGCCCAGGTCCGCATTCCCATCAGCGAGCTGAAGGCCTACCTCACCGAGAAGCTGGCGTATTAAGCCCCTGTGTTTTCGCCCGGGGACCGGGCTTGGTCCCGGCCCCTCAACCCACCACGAAACCATCAGACCAGCGGGCGGGCGCGAAGGCCCGCCCCTACTTTTACTATGAAACGACATACGCTTTCTAAAAAACAAAAAGGCCCCCTGGGGCCCCTCTGGCTCCGGTGCGTCCTCTTCGCCGCCGCCGGGCTCTGCATGGGGCTGGCGGTTGCCGGGGCCATGCAGTGGATTTCCACCGGCACCCTCCCCGGCGTGGCGGAGTGGGTCCTGGACTACCCCGGCCATCTGCTGATGACCGCCCTGCTCTGGGCCGCGCCCGTCTGGGTCCTGGGGTCCCTGACGGGGCGGCTGTGGCTGGCCGCTCTGCCGGCGGGGGCCCTGGGGCTGATTCTGGCGTTGGTGGACTACTTCAAAAACGCCATCAACGGAACGCCTCTGGAACTGGCGGACTTCGGCCTTGCGAAGCAGGCGGGAAACGTGGCGGGCCTGGCGGGGGATTTGACGCCGCCGGAGGACTTCTATCCGGCGGCGGCGGGTCTTTTGTTCTGCGTCCTCCTTCTGCTGCTCACCCGGCGGCTCACCGCCCTGGAGGGGACGGCCCGGGGACGGTGCTGCCTTTGCTCTTTGACCCTGGCGGGGATTCTCCTCACCGGCACCGGGACCCGGGCCGTGGGGAGCTGGCTGGGGGTGGATTTTTACACCCGGATGGACCCGGCAGAAAACCACAGCCTCCACGGCCTGACCCTCAGCCTCTGGCGGGACGCCTTCCCCCAGCCCAAGACGGCGCCGGAAGGGTATGATGAGGACTTCATGCTGGACGTGCTGGGGCGCATCGACCAGCTGACGGAGGCCAGGCAGGAGCCGGAGGCCAGGCCGAACGTCCTCTTTATCCTCTCCGAATCCTTCTATGACCTGACCCGCCTCCCGGTTCTCCAATACGAGGGGGACCCCCTGGAGAACTTCCACGCCCTGGAGGCGGAGAGCGTCAGCGGGACCTTCCACAGCCATTACCTGGGCTATGGCACCGGGTATCTGGAGATTCCCATGCTCTATGGTCTGAACGCCCTGGACCTGCCGCCGGGGACGAACATCTGCTTCCAGGACGAGGCGGTTTACGAGCGCTTTGACGCCCTGGCGGAGCAATTCACGAAATCCGGTGATTACACTGCTGAAATGCTCCACGCTTATGATAACACATTGTATAACCGGACGGTGACCTATCCCCTGCTTGGCTTCAACAATTTGTATTTTTCCGACGATATTCAACAAATGGGCATTGAGCGGGCGGACGGGGCCTACGGCGGGTTCTACATGCGGGACGGCTACTTCTTCCAGGGGATGCTGGAACGGATGAAGGCGGTGAACGAGAGCGGGAAACGGGCCTTCCTCTTTGGCATCACCATGGAGAACCACCAGCCCTTCGAGCCTCAGAAATTCAACTACGAATGCCAGATTCCCCTGGTCGCCCCGGACTTCACCCCCGCCCAGCGGGACATCATCCGGGTGATGCTGGAGGGGATAACCCGGGCGGACCAGGCATTGGGAGAGCTGACGGCGGCCCTGCGGGAGAGTGAGGAGCCCACGATTGTGGTCTTTTTCGGGGACCACCGGCCCAATCTGTTCATGCCCGGCGGGGACACGGTGTATACGCTCCTGGGCCTGTGCCCGGAGAACGACACGCTGAACTGGACCGAGGAGGAAATCAACGACCTGTACTCTACGGACTACCTGATTTGGGCCAACGACCCGGCGCTGCTGGGGAATTTGGCGGGAAGCCGGAGGGACAGCAGCATCACCGCCCTGGGCCCCCAGCTGCTGGAGCTGACAGGGCGGCCCGTCAGCCGGTACTGGGCCCTGCTGGAGAAGGTCGGCGAGGTCTGTTTGACCCAGACGGACCTCTATTTTGTGGACGGAGAGGGAAGGGCCAGCTTCTCCCGGGCGGAGGCGGGCCTCTCCCCCGAGGCCCTGGAACTGCTGGAGCTCCGGGACGCGGTGGTGTACGACGCGGTATATGGGAAGCGGTACATTACGGAGAAGATGAACCTGCCCCCGGGGGCATGAGGAAAACGGGAAAAGGGCGGACACATAGGTCCGCCCCTACAGAGTGTTCTATCGGAAAAAGGGCAATCATTGAGGGAATGGCCTGACCTGGGGGTCAGGCCCCACAAAGATGGCTTTCTCTTCTACCGGAAACTTTATCATGACGGAAGAAGGGCGGACCTATGGGTCCGCCCTTCTTCTTTATTCTTCCCACTATCAAACATGCTCAAAAAAACATCCCCATAAACCCGTCGGGGCGCTCCTGGGCCTGGTTCCAAATCTCATAGAACAGCCCCGGGGAAATCTCCCGGGCGGAGAGCTCCCCCTCCGGGGTCTGAAGGTCCCGGAGGTCCTCCGGGAAGGGCTCCCGGCGCAGGGCGCCCTCGTTTCCCCGCTCCCCGCCGTAGGAAAAGGCAATCCCGTTCCGGTAGAACTCCACCCGGCGGGTCTCCCGGCGCTCTTCGTCCATTTCGGAATAAATGAGATAGGGCTCGTCCTCCTCCTGGTGGGTCCACTCGGCCAGCAGATAGCGCATCCCGTCACCTCCTGAAAAACGCTTCAATCTCCCCCCGTCCCGCCTGGACGCTGCCCTGGGCAAAGCCGTTCCGGCCTCCGCCCCGGCCATGGAGAGTTTCGTTCAGCTCCTTCACCAGGGGGGCGATGTCCCCCCCGTCTCCCCGGACCAGGGCGTAGCTCCACTTCGCCCCCTCGCCGGAGAACACCGCCGCCAGTCCGCCGCAGGACTTCCCCACCGCGTCCGCCAGGCGGCGGAGGCTGTCCGGGCGCATGGGGGACTGGAACAGCACCACGTCCCCCCGCCCCGCCTGCCCGGCGGCCAGGGCGGCGAAGGCCGTCTGCTCTAAGTCCGCCATGCGCTCCTTGGCGGCGGAAAGCTCTTCTTCCAGCCGCTCCACCGCCCCCTGAATCTCCAGGGGCTTTACGCTGAGCCGCCGGCTCACGGCCCGGGCCTGGTCATAGGTTCCGGAGAGATACCGCAAAGCCCGGGCCCCGCAGAGGATTTCCATGCGGACCCCCTCCCGGAACTTCTGGCAGGAGAGGACCTTAACCAGGCCCGCCTGCCCCGCCCGCTCCACATGGGTGCCGCAGCAGGCGCAGCGGTCCGCCTCCGGGAACTCCACAATGCGGACCTGGCCGGTGAGCTCCTTCTTGCTCCGGTAGTCCAGAGCCGCCAGCTCCTGAGGAGAGGGGTAGAAGATTTCGGTCTCCCGGTCCGCCCATATGGCCTCGTTCGCCAGCCGCTCCGCCTCCAGGGCCTGTTCCCAGGTGATGTCCGCGTTGTAGTCGATGGTGACGGCCTCCGCCCCCAGGTGGAAGCCCACGTTGTCGCAGTCATACAGCCGGCAGAGGATGCCGCTGAGGATGTGCTCCCCGGAGTGCTGCTGCATGTGGTCAAAGCGGCGGGCCCAGTCCAAAACCCCGGTGACCACCGTGCCGGGTTCCGCCGGAGCGGCGCAGGTGTGGACCACCGCGCCGTTTTTTTCATGGACGCCGGTGACGGCGATTTCCCCTCCAGCAGTTTTCAAAACGCCGTGGTCGGCGGGCTGTCCGCCCCCCTCGGGGTAGAAGGCCGTCTGGTCCAGGACCACCTTCCAGGCCTCCCCGGCGGCCTCGCAGGAGAGGACCGTGGCGGGGAACTCCCGGAGATAGGGGTCCTGATAGTAGAGCTTTTGGGTTTCCATGTTCATATTCGCCTTTCTTTATAACATCGTGTCCACGACAAACTTCCAGACCGGCTCCGCCAGATACAGCCCCAGCAGGAAGGATGCGAGGTTAGCCGCCAGGGCGTAGAGAACCGCCTTTCTTTTGGAGCAGTCCCGGAACAGCTTCCTGTACAGCGCCGCCTCCGCCAGGAGGATCACCAGCTCCGCCGGGAGCAGCCGGGGGGAGATTCCCTCGGCCTCGTAGCAAAGGGAATCCAACCAACTCTGTATCCTGGTAAAAAGAGAGAAGTAGTCGGAGGAGAGCATAGAGATTCCGTTTGCGCCCCCGTGGACGACCCCCACGCTCATCCACAGGGTCAGGCCCCCCTGGGTCAGCAGATTCACCCCCAGGAATACCAGGGCATTTCTCTTGGACCACAGCCGGAACAGCAAAAGCAGCAGCCCCTCGATGGCCAGGGTAGGCAGGAATGTCGCCAGAAATTGGACAATGTACCCCTTCCAAAGGGGCGGGCTTTTCACGGTTTTCGTTGCCCAATCCACGGTGAGGGAGCACTGGAGGGCTTGGCGCTCCATGGGCTCCGAGAGGAAGGTCTCCCCGGATTTTGTCACCAGCAGAATCCGGAAGGTGCTTGGCAGCATGTAACTGAATGTAAAGCAGCCGTCCTGGCTGCCAATCCTGCCCCACACCAGATCGCCCTGGGCCACGCAGGCGTGCCAGCCCTCCGGCACGGCGGCGGTGAACGCCGCCAGAAGGTCCTGGTCCAGGGTCTCCAGCTCCTCCCCGTAATTGCCCTTCAATCCCCCGGGCACCTGATCCGGGTATGGATAGGGCTCTCCCTCCTCCAGGAGGTCCAGGTAATAGAGCTCCTCCGGGCCGTTCTCCACCCGGACGGTGAGCTGGGGCTTGGGGCCCATGTCCGCCAGCACCGGGACCGTCAGCAGGGCCGCCGCCAGCAGGAACAAAAGCAATCCGTGCTTTAAAACTGCGCTCCTCTCTTTCATAAACACGCTCCTCTCCCCGTCAGAGGGCGGGTCCCAGGGTCCCCTCCTCCGTCTGTTCCAAAAGGCCCAGCTCCAGCTTCCACCGGAGCACCCGGAGGCAGGCCGCGTCCACGGCCTCCTCCTCCAGCGCGCCGTCCTTCACGGCCTGGATGACCCGGGGAATCTGGGTCCGGTAATCCGTGGTGACCACAAGGTCGTTCCCGGCCTGGATGGACATCACCGCCACGTTCCCCTCCGCCGCGTAGGCCTTTACCGCGTCCATGGCCAAATCGTCCGTCATGACCACGCCGTCAAAGCCCAGGTCCTCCCGGAGAATCCGGTGGACCTCCGGGGACAGCGACGCGGGGAGATTCGGGTCCATGCAGTTCACGATGTTGTGGCTCACCAGCACGGCGGGTCCCGGGGGAAAGAGATTCCCCACGGCGACCATTTCCCGGAAGGGCAGGAAATCCTGCTCCTGGAAGGTTTCCAGGGGCCGCTCGTCCACGGCAACGCCCGTGTGGGTGTCCCGGTTGTTCCCGTAGCCGGGGAAGTGCTTCAGCACGCTGCCCAGGCCATACCGGGACTGGGTCCGCACCACCCGGGAGACAAAGTAGAAGGTCTCTCCGGCGTCCCGGCCGGTGGTCCGGTCGTAGATAAAATCGCCCGGATTGGTGGACACGTCCGCCACCGGGGCCAGGTTCACGTTGAAGCCCAGGGCCTTGAGGAGCAGGGCTTTTTCCCTGGTCTCCTCCTCCACCGCCCCCATTTCCCCGCCGTCGTTCTGTAAAAGCCGCTGAGGGCTGGAGAACTTCTTGCTCCGCAAATGGGGGTTGGAGCTGACCCGGACCACCGTTCCCCCCTCCTCGTCCACGCCGATGAGCATCGGGATTCCGGTATCGTATTCTACCGCCTGGGTCTGCCAGGAGGCGATGGTCTGAATCAAATCGTTGGCGGTTTTGTCCTGGGTGTCCCGGCTGAAGAGAAGGTAGCCCCCCAGGTGATAGGTGGTCACGTCCTCCAGGGCGTTTTCCGCCGGAATCCGGACAAAAAAGAGCTGGCCCGTTTTCTCCTCCAAGGTCATGTCCTCCAAAAGGGCCAGCAGGGCGGCCTCCTCAGGGTCCTCCGGGGGCTCCGGCTCCTGGGGGGCCTCCGCCGGGGGGATGTCCGGCTCCTCCGGGGGCGGGGGCACCGTCTTTCCGCCGCAGCCGGTGAGGAGGAGCATGAAGAGCAGGGCGGCAAACAACCGTCTTTTCATTGCAGCGCCTCCACTTCCGCCAGCCACACGGCGGCCTGCGCGTCGCTGGGCATCCGCCTCGTCGGAAGAAATTCCGCTCTGCTCCGTCCCCGCCTTCCGGCGAGGACTCCGCACGCTCCATTCCTTCCTCCTCTCCCCACTCGAACCGCTTCGCTGGGTTCGAGCGGGGGCCCCTTATGGGCGGCTGGCTTCTCATTTTTTCTCATTTCAGCGCCTCCGCTTCCGCCAGCCACACGGCGGCCTGCGCGTCGCTGGGCATCCGCCAGTCGCCCCGGGGGGACAGGGACACGGTGCCGATCTTCGGCCCGTCGGGGAGGCAGTTCCGCTTGAACTGCTGGGTGAAGAAGCGGCGGTAGAAGGCCTTCAGCCACTTCAGGATGACCTCCCGGCTGTACTTCCGCCCCAGGGCGTGCTGGGCCAGGCGGAAGACCTTCCCTGGGGCAAAGCCCCAGCGGATGATATAATACAGGAAAAAGTCGTGAAGCTCATAGGGCCCCACCAGGTCCTCCGTCCGCTGGGAGATTTCCCCCTTTACGGCGGGCAGAAGCTCCGGGGAGACGGGGGTATCCAGGATGTCTTCCAGCACGTCGTGGAGCTCCGGCTCCTCCCCGTCCCGGGAGAGGTAGCCCACCAGATGCCGCACCAGGGTCTTGGGGATGGAGGCGTTGACCCCGTACATGCTCATGTGATCCCCGTTGTAGGTGCACCAGCCCAGGGCCAGCTCGCTGAGGTCCCCGGTGCCGATGACCAGGCCGCCGTGCTCATTGGCGATATCCATGAGCACCTGGGTCCGCTCCCGGGCCTGGGCGTTTTCATAGGTGACGGAATGGTCCTCCGGGTCGTGGCCGATGTCCCGGAAGTGGCTGCGGACGCTCTGGGAGATGTCCACGGTCCGCAGGGCGGCCCCCATCTGCTCCGCCAGGAGGACGGCGTTGTTCCGCGTCCGGTCCGTGGTGCCGAAGCAGGGCATGGTAACGGCGATGATGTCCGACAGGGGCCGGTCCATCATCTTCATGGCAAGGCCGGTAATCAGCACCGCCAGGGTGGAATCCAGCCCGCCGGAGAGGCCCACCACGGCGCACTTCGCCCCGGTGTGCTCCAAGCGCCGCCTAAGGCCCAGGGAGGCCAGGAGGAGGATTTCCCGGCACCGCTCGTCCCGGTCTTCTCTCCCCTCGGGGACGAAGGGCATGGGGGAGACGTGGCGGGTGAGCTTGGTTTTGCCCTCCGTCAGGGTGAAGGTCTCCCCGCACCCCTCGTTTCCGGAGCCCTCCCCCAGGGACTGGGTCCGCCGGCGCTCGCAGGCCAGGCGCTGAACGTCGATTTCCGACACCAGCAGCCCCCCCTCAAAGCGGCGCTCCGCAAGCAGGGCTCCGTTTTCCGCGATCATCTGGTGGGCTCCAAAGACCAGATCCGAGGTGGACTCCCCCGCCCCGGCGCTGGCGTAGACATAGCCGCAGAGGAGCTTGGCGCTCTGCATGGTCACCAGCTGGCGGCGGTAGGCGTCCTTGCCCACCACGTCGTTGCTGGCGGAGAGATTGCCGATGATGGCGGCCCCGTCCTTGGCCATCCGGACGGAGGGGGAGTCCGGGGACCAGAGGTCCTCGCAGATCTCAAAGCCCAGCACCATGCCCGGCACGTTTTCGCACCGGAAGACCTGGCCCGCCCCGAAGGGGACGAACTCCTGGCCCAGCAGGGGCAGGCTCTCCGCCTCTGCCGGGGCCGGGGCGAACCAGCGCTTTTCGTAAAACTCGCCGTAATTGGGCAGATGGGTCTTGGGAACCACGCCCAGAATCCTCCCTTTTTGTATTATAGCGGCGCAATTATACAATTCGTTATGGACCCGCAGAGGCATTCCCACCGCCGCCACCACTTCCAGGTTCCGCGTGGCCTCCAGCACGGTTTTCAATCCCTCCTCCGCCTCCCGCAGGAGGGCCTCCTGATAGAAGAGATCGCCGCAGGTGTAGCCCGTCAGCCCCAGCTCCGGCAGGACCAGGACCTTGACCCCCGCCTTCTCGGCGGAGCGCATCATTTGAAAGCTCTGTTCGGCGTTGTAGGCGCAGTCCGCCAGGCGCAGCTTGGGCGCGCCGCAGGCCACGGAGATGAATCCGTCCTTCATACTTTGAACCTCCCGTATGGAATTGTTGACGGATCTATTTTATACTGTTTGTCCGGGTTTAGCAAGGGGGGACGAAAAAGCGGGACGGCCTTGCGCCGTCCCGCCGTTTATGAAAGCAAAGCCGCCCCCCCCTCACCGGGAGGCAAAGATATCCGCCGCCAGCAGGCCCTTGATCAGGTTGGACACCCGGCCGCAGGCGGAGGCCTGATTGTAGACTGGGGAGAGGTCCTTGTATTTGGGACTCCCGTCGAAATTCCGCTCCCAGGACAGCTCCGTGCCCCATTTTTTCAGGGAAAAGGCCCACTGGTCCAGGTGGTTCAAGGGATTTCCCGACCACTGGCTGCCGCCGCTCAGCAGCGTCTCCCGCATGTCTTTCGACAGCGGAAACGGATTCTCTTTATCCCCCAAAGGTATAAGATGGAAATCTACCCGCGTCCAGGTATAATCCGTGTCGCTGACGGCCCCCATGGCGTTCAGCTCGTGCATCAGGTCCATCCACTCCATCTTGGAAATGGAATTGGGATTGCTTTTCAGCCGCTGCAAGGTCTTCCTCGCTCCATCGGTGAGCTTGGAGACGATCTTCTGGTTTTCGCCGGAAAGAAGGTCCGTAAAGTCCACCGAGGGCCCGTCCGGGTTCACGCCCGCGGGCTTGTACTTTCCCCATTCCGAGGTGGGAATTCCGGTGTTATTGACAATGTATTTGACTCCAGCATCCATGTTCCGTCCACCCCTTCCGCCTTAAATCCAGCCCCGGGCCATGGCCTCGGCTCCGGTGATGAAATCCGGGTGATCTTCCTCCCGGAAATCCCTTGCCCAGGAGAGGATGTCCTCCAGACTGCGGAAGCCCACCATGGGGGCCTCGTCAAAGCCGTGAAGCCACGCGGCTTTGGAATCCGGGTCCGCAGAAGTCTCCACAATTCCGGCTTTCATATCGATGGCGATCAGCGTGGTGCCCTCGGCACAGCGCAGGCCCTTTTCGCTGAGGATGCCCAGCTGCTTCATGGTATCCAGCGCGTCGTAGATTTCAAAGGCGGACAGGTCCCCGGCGTAACGCTCCCGGAGAAACGCCAGGTTTTCCTCCGTCCAGCCCTGGGAATCCGGCAGGGCGGCCTCCGGCTGTCCGGCCTTCCAGGCCCGGTAGTCCTCCATGAACTGCATGTAGACGGAGTCCAGCATCTGGCCCGGCGGCAGCTCCCGCATCTTTTGCCTCTGGCGCTCCACATCCAGATACCCGGCGAAGGCCGTTTTCCCTCCGGCCCTTCCCGCCCCGTCATGGGGCGCGGCGCTCCGGTCCGCTCCCCCTGCCCGGTTCACAAAAGCCAAATCATATCCTTGCAGCCTCATTTTTTGCGCGTCTCCTTTTTTCGTACTCCTTTACCATAAATTTGTATTCCTTTACGAATAGTTCATCGGCAGAAATTTCCCTTTTGATAAGAGCTTTTGCTTTCCAAACACGAAAAACGGGCCGCAGAGCGGCCCGTCTTCCGTGTGTGTTTATTTTAGGAGGGAGAAAACGCATCGGGCTGGGAGTACCCTTTGCTGATTCTTACTGTACCCAAAACTTTTTGCAAAATTATGAGATTCCTGTAAACAGTTTATGAATGTTAGGCCTTGTTTGAAAAAAGGCCTAAAGCCTCACTTGAATTTCCGGCTCTCCGCCACGGCCATTTCGTCGCAGCGGTTGTTGAATTCGTTCTCCGCGTGGCCCTTCACCCAGTGGTAGCGCAGGGTGTGAGTCTCCGCCAGGTCCAGCAGGCGGCCCCAGAGGTCCGGGTTCAGGGCGGGCTTTTTGTCGCCTTTCACCCAGCCCCTGGCCCGCCAGCCCTTGGCCCAGCCCTTGCTGAGCCCGTCGATGACGTATTTGCTGTCGGACCACAGCTCTACCTCACAGGGCTCCCGCAGGGCCTCCAGGGCGGTGATGACGGCGGTGAGCTCCATGCGGTTGTTGGTGGTCTGGGCCTCGCCGCCGGAGAGCTCCTTTTTGTGCTCCCCGTACATCAAAATGGCCCCCCAGCCCCCGGGGCCGGGGTTCCCGGAGCAGGCCCCGTCGGTGTAGATCGTGACGGTTTTCATAGGCGCTTACACCGTCTCCTCAGAAGAGGGCGCCTCTCCGGAAGCGGGCGCTTCCTCCCGGTCCGCCAGGGCCATGGAAATCACCCGGTCCCCTTCTTCCTTGAACCGCATGACAATCACCCCCTGGGTGGAGCGGCCGCACTGCTTGATGGCCTCCACCGGCGTGCGGATTAGGATGCCCGCCTCCGTCACCAGCAGCAGATCCTCGGACCCGTCCACCACCTTGATGCCGACCACCTGCCCGGTTTTCTCCGTCAGCATATAGTTCTTGATGCCGTAGGCGTTCCGCTTTGTAATCCGGTACTCCTCCACCGGCGTCCGCTTGCCGTAGCCCTTTTCCGTGATGGTGAGGACGGCCTTGCCGCTTTGGGCCCGGGCGGCGCCCACCACGTAGTCCCCTTCCCGGAGCTTGATGCCAAGCACGCCCACGGCGGTCCGGCCCATGGGGCGCACGTCGTCCTCGTGGAAGCAGACGGCCATCCCGTCGTGGGTGGCGATGAGGATATTCTGCTCCCCGTCCGTCTCCCGGACGGTAATGAGCCGGTCGTCCTCCGTCATGCTCAGGGCCCGGATGCCGTTGTTGCGGAGGTTTTTCAGGCTGCCCGCCGGCAGGCGCTTCACCACGCCGTTCCGGGTGACCATGAAGAGGAAACGGCCGTCGTCCTCTATGGACCGGGTGTGGACCATGGCCTGGACCCGCTCCCCCTGCTCCACCTGGAGGATGTTGACAATGTTGGTCCCCTTGGCGGTTTTGCCGGAGACGGGAATTTGATAGCCCTTCTTCCGGTAGACCTTTCCGGTGTCCGTGAAGAAGAGGATATAGTCGTGGGTGGAGGCGGTGAACACGTCCGCCACCGCGTCTTCCTCCCGGGTGGTGATGCCCTTCTTGCCCATGCCGCCCTTGGACTGGGCGGCGTACTCGCTGACGGGGGTTCGCTTGATATACCCCGCCTGGGTCAGGGTGAAGACGCACTGCTCTTCCTCGATGAGGTCCTCGATGTCGATTTCGTCCTCCACGTCCTGGATTTCCGTCATTCGTTCGTCGCCGTACTTTCCGGCGATAGCGGTGAGCTCCTCTTTCAGAATCTGGCGGACCAGAGTCTCGTCGGAGAGGATTTTCTGGAAATAGGCAATGCGCTCTTCCAGCTCCTTGTACTCGTTTTCCAGCTTCTCCCGGTTTAAGCCCTGGAGGGAGATCATCCGCATATCGCAGATGGCCTGGGCCTGTACGTCGTCCAGGCCGAAGCGGGTCATGAGGTTTTCTTTGGCGTTGTCATAGCTGCTGCGGATGACCTTGATGACCTCGTCAATGTGGTCCTGGGCAATCAGCAATCCCTCCAGCAGATGGGCCCGCTCCTGGGCCTTTTTCAGGTCGAACCGGGTACGGCGGACGATGACCTGCTCCTGGTGCTGGATGTACTCGTCCAGGATGTGCCGCAGAGAGAGAATCTTGGGCTGGAGCTTGCCGTTGACCTCCACCAGGGCCAGCATGTTAATGGCAAAGGTGGTCTGGAGCTGGGTCTGGGCGAAGAGGCGGTTTAAGACCACCTGAGGGTTGGCGTCCCGCTTCAGCTCGATGACGATGCGCATGCCGTTGCGGTCGGACTCGTCCTGGATGTTGGAGATGCCCTCCAGCCGCTTGTCCTCCACCTGGTCCGCCATGTTTTTAATCAGCATCCGCTTGTTGACCTGATAGGGGATTTCCGTAATGATGATGCGGGTCCGGTTCTGGCCGAACTCCTCAAATTCATGCCTCGCCCGGATGGTCACCCGGCCCCGGCCGGTGGCGTAGGCCGCCCGGATGCCGGAGCGGCCCATGATGATGCCCTTGGTGGGGAAGTCCGGGCCCTCCATGTGCTGCATCAAATCCGTCAGCGTGGCCTCGGGGTCGTCCAGCACATGGATAACGGCCCCGATAACCTCCCGGAGGTTGTGGGGCGGGATGTTGGTGGCCATGCCCACGGCGATGCCGGAGGAGCCGTTTACCAGGAGGTTGGGGAACCGGGAGGGCAGGACCTTGGGCTCCTTCCTCGTCTCGTCGAAGTTGGGGTCCCAGTCCACGGTGTCCTTCTCGATTTCCCGCAGCATCTCCTCGGAGATTCTGGCAAGGCGGGCCTCCGTGTACCGGTAGGCCGCCGGGGGATCGCCGTCCACGGAGCCGAAGTTGCCGTGTCCGTCAATGAGCATATAGCGCATGGAAAAGTCCTGGGCCAGGCGGACCAGGGCGTCGTAAACCGACTGGTCGCCGTGGGGGTGGTAGCGGCCCAGTACGTCGCCCACGGCGGTGGCGCACTTGCGGAAGGGCTTGTCGTGGGTGAGGTTATCCTCGTACATGGCGTAGAGGATGCGGCGGTGGACGGGCTTGAGGCCGTCCCGCACGTCCGGCAGGGCCCGGCCCACAATCACGCTCATGGCGTAGTCGATATAGGATTTCTCCATCTCCGGGACCAGGGGGGACTCGACGATTTTTTGGTCCGGGAATCGGATTTCCTCGGGGTCGTATTGGGGTTTTTTACTCATCTGCTGTTTCCTTTCGTCAAATCAGCTTTCATACAATTCATACTCCAGGTGAACGGAATCCAGTCCGCAGTCCTTTTCCTCCGCCAGGCGGAAGCCGGATATCCGGATATAAGGGTGATACATAGGCAGAATGATTTCCGGTGTCAGAAGAGAACCGGACTCATACTCCTCCCGGGTAATGTCCTGACAACGGTCCATTTCCACTTCAAACACATAGGTTTCCCCCACCTCCAGCCGGTCCGCATCCACTCCAAACAGCGTGAAGGGAGTGCTTTGGAATAGGGTGACCACCGCCATCCGCGGCGTCTCATCATCCGTCACATAATCGGGAATCAGGGCCCGCACCGTGGCCGTAAAGCTGCCCTTGAGCTTGACTGAAACCGTATTTGTACTTGGGGCCTCCTCCTGCGCTTGCAGTTCCCGGAATTCTGCCTCCTCCAGGAGGGCGTCCCGCTCCCGGACCACCGTGTCGTAATCCTCCTTTGAGACGCCGCCGCAGCCGGACAGCAGCAGGGCCAGCAGCAAAAGCAGGCTTCCAATTTGTTTCATAGCGCCTCCTCAGTAGTCCAGGTTCACCACATACTGTGCGTTCTTCTCAATGAACTCCTTCCGGGGCTCCACCTTCTCCCCCATGAGGATCGTAAACGTCTCGTCCGCCTTTACCGCGTCGTCCAAAGTAATGCGCCGCAGGGTCCGGGTGGCGGGGTCCATGGTAGTCTCCCACAGCTCGTGGGGGTTCATCTCGCCAAGGCCCTTGAAGCGGCTGATTTCCACCTTGGCGCCCGGATTCCCTGCCCGGAGCTCGGCGGAAACGCGCTCCCGTTCCGGTTCGTCATAGGCGACCCGTGTGGTCTTTCCCCGGGTGAGCTTAAAGAGGGGCGGGACGGCGGAATAGACGTAGCCCTGCTCAATGAGGGGGCGCATAAAGCGGAAGAAGAAGGTCAGAAGCAATGTCCGGATATGGCTTCCGTCTACGTCGGCATCCGCCATAATGATGACTTTATGATACCGGAGCTTATTGGCGTCGAACTCCTCCCCGATGCCCGCCCCCAGGGCGGTGATGACGGGCTGGAGCTTGTCGTTTCCATAGACCTTGTCCGCCCGGGCCTTTTCCACGTTCAGCATCTTTCCCCAAAGGGGCAGGATGGCCTGGAAGCGGGAGTCCCGCCCCTGGGTGGCGGAGCCTCCGGCGGAGTCGCCCTCGACGATATAGAGCTCGGTCAGCTCCGGGTTATTCTCGTTGCAGTCCCGGAGCTTGTCGGGCATGGCGGCGCCGCCCAGGGCGGTCTTGCGGCGGATGGATTCCCGTGCCTTCTTGGCGGCCTCCCTGGCCCGGGAGGCGGTGAGGGCCTTGTCCAGAATCATCCTTCCCACCTGGGGGTTCTCCTCCAGGAAGGTGTCCAGCTTCTCCGCCACGATGTTGTTTACCAAAGTGCGGATTTCGCTGTTTCCAAGCTTGGCCTTGGTCTGCCCCTCAAACTGGGCGTCGGTGAGCTTCACGGAAATGACGCAGGTAAGGCCCTCCCGGCAGTCCTCGCCGGAGACCTTCTCGTCGTCCTTGAGCATCTTGATTTTTTTGCCGTAGTTGTTCAGCACGGTGGTCAATGCCCGCTTGAAGCCCTCCTCGTGCATACCCCCCTCCGGGGTGTGGACGTTGTTGGCGAAGGAGAGGATGGTTTCGCTGTAGCCGTCGTTGTACTGAAGGGCCACCTCGGCAATGGAATCCTCCCGCTGGCCGGACATGTAAATGACCCCGGGGTGGAGGGCGTCCTTGCTCTTATTGAGCCAGGTGACAAACTCCCGGATGCCCCCCTCATAGCACATGGAGTCCCGCTGTTCCTTGCCGGGGCGGAGGTCCACGGTGTTGATGCGAAGGCCCGCGTTTAAGAACGCCTCCTCCCGCATGCGGGTGTGGAGGATGTCGTAGCTGTAAACCGTATCCTCGAACATCTCCGGGTCCGGCTTGAAGGTGACGGTGGTGCCGGTATGGTCCGTTTTGCCCACGATTTTCATCTCCTGGGTAATATGGCCCCGGGAGAATTTCATCTCGTATATCTCGCCGTTTTTGTGGACCTGGACCGTCAGCCACTCGGAAAGGGCGTTGACCACCGACGCGCCCACGCCGTGGAGGCCGCCGGAGACCTTATAGCCCCCGCCGCCGAACTTGCCTCCCGCGTGGAGGATGGTATAGACCACCTCCAGGGCGGGCTTTCCGGTCTGGGCCTGGATGTCCACGGGGATGCCCCGGCCGTTGTCCACCACGGTGATGGTGTCCCCGGGGTTAATCTGGACCAGGATTTCCGTGCAGAAGCCCGCCAGGGCCTCGTCAATGGCGTTGTCCACGATTTCGTATACCAGGTGATGGAGGCCCGAAGCGGAGGTGGAGCCGATATACATGCCGGGCCGCTTCCGCACGGCCTCCAGGCCCTCCAGAACCTGGATTTCCGAGGCGTCGTACTCGTTGGACGCGTCGACCGCGGTGGAATTTAAGATTTCATTGTCTGCCATATACTTCTCCTTTGCTGTTCTTTTTCTTATAAGAAAAAGAACCAAAAAGAATTTTATCCCGCTCTGCGGTGCGGTGTTGGTCTTGCCCTGTCACACGGCAACGCAGAGCTGCTTTACGGAACTTATTTTTTAGAGCGGAAAAAGCCAGGCTGGAACCACCCCTTTGTGGGGACCAGTCCCCCCAGGGCCGGACAGGCAGGATTTTCCTCCAGCCCGCCTTTCCCCGCTCCCGGTAAACGATTGGAATACTTTCCTTCAAAGCCGCATAGGCTGTCCCATCACTCCAGATTCCCGCTCTCCGCCCGCTTCCGCAGGGCTCCGGGGCTCAGGGGGCTCAGGTACACAATCTGTTCGTGATACGGATGGTCGCAGACCACGAAGGACCGGGGCAGATCCCCGGAGATGTCCAGCACCACGCCTTCTTTTTCGGCGGCGGCGAGATAGTCCCGGGTCCGCTTCTCATAGCTGCATTTGTCCAGGTCGAAGATGCCGATAACCCGTCGCTGGGGAATGATTTCGTTTTGTCCCAGGTGCAGATACATAAAACCTCCTGACAGGCCAGCACGGAATCAATCCCGATTCGGCCCCTCCCATATCCAGGCGAACCAGCGGCGGCGGACCGCGGTCTCCTTTGCCCCGGTGTTGTCCCAGTTCTCATAGATGGTTCCGCCACTGAGAAACGCCTTTACCCCGCATACTTTATAGTAATGGGTTTCGTTCCCAATCCGCCTTCTCTCCAGGCAAAAAGGCCGGTCTTCTTCCTCCGTCCATTCCAGGCGCAAAATCTCATTATCCTTCGGCCCATAGAGGCTGACCCGGGCGGATTCCATTTCTTTTCCGCTCAGGTAGTCCCCCAAGGCCGCCGAAACCTCCCCGTTCTCTGAAACAGGAATCTCCCCGCCGTCCGGCAATTCCGCCACCACGGCGCACTGGGAGAGCTCTTTCAGCAAGGTTCGGTCCGCCCTTGAGATTCTCATCTCCGGAACCTTCTCTAAAATGGCGGGGGTGTTCAGAGACACCGTTTCTTCTTCCACGTACCCGAGCCGTTCCTCTGCCATTAGCGCCCCAGAAATCAAAAGCACGGACGCCATCATAAAAGCTGCCGTTTTCCGGGCGTTTTTCTTCCAGCTCATACGATCCTTCCCTGTTCCACGTGAAACACCCTGCCCCCCAGGAGGCTGGGCAGCCGGTCCTCCTCGCAGCAAGTGATGAACACCTGCCCTCCCGCGATGCGGTTCAGCACAAACTCCTGCCGCCGGGGGTCCAGCTCGCTGAGCACGTCGTCCAGCAGCAGCACCGGATACTCCCCCGCCGCGTTTTTATATATCTCCCGCTCCGCCAGCTTCAGCGCCAGGGCGGCGGTCCGGGTCTGGCCCTGGGAGGCGTACTGCTTTGCCTCCCGCCCGTCGATGCCCACGAGAATGTCGTCCTTATGGGGCCCGGAGAGGCACAGGCGGGAAGAGAGCTCCGCCTCCCGGTGGCCCTCCATATGCCGCCGGAGCTGTTCCGTCAGAACCCCGATCTCCGCCCCCGGGTCCTCTACGGAGGAGACCGTCTGATACCGGAGCTCCAGCGTTTCCCTTCCCCCGGAGCATTCCCGGTGGCAGGCGGCGGCGGCTTCCGCCAGCCGGAGGCAAAAGGAATGGCGGTACTGGACCAGTACGGCCCCCAGGCGGACCATCTGCTCGCTGAACTCCGGCAGGGCCTCCAGCAAACCGGGCCGCTGGTCATAGTCCCGGAGGATGCGGGTTTTCTGCTCCCTTGCCCGCTCGTACCCCGCCAGGGCGGCGGCGTACCGGGGCCGGAGCTGGCACAGGGCGGTATCCAGGAAGCGCCGCCGGGCGGCGGCTCCCTCCCGGATGAGGAAAAGATCCTCCGGCTGGAACAGCACCGTGTGGTACACGTCTCCCAGGGCCGCGCTGGTCTTTACGGGGACCTGGTTGACGGTGAGCTTCCGCCGCCTCCCCCGGAACAAATCCGCCTGGACCTTAAACTCCCGGTCCCGGGAATAGACCCGGGCCAGCAGCCGGGCGGATTCCTCCTGAAAGCCGATCATCTCCCGGTCCGTCCGCGCCCTTGGGGACTTCCCCCGGGAGAGGTAGGCGACGGCCTCCAGAAGGTTCGTCTTTCCCTGCGCGTTCTCGCCGCAGACGACGTTGCACCGGGGGTCGAAGTCCGCCGCCTGGCGGGCGTAGTTCCGAAAGCCCTCCAATTCCAGGCGGTCAATTTGCATAGGTTACGGTCAGCACTTCTCCGGCGAAGGAAACCTTGTCGCCGGGACGGATTTTCTTTCCCCGCTGGACGCAGGGCTCCCCGTTGACCAGGGCTTCTCCGGCCTGGACGCGCTCCTTGGCCTCGCCGCCGGTCTCCACCAGCCCCGCGAATTTCAAAAGATCCTGGAGCTTGATGAACTCCGTGGTAATCGTGATTTCTCTCATATACGCCTCACTCCGCGTTTTTCAGCCGGACGGGCAGGACCATATAAAGGAAGTTATCCTTCTCATCCGTGGGCACGATGATGGCGGGGGACACGCCGGTGTTCAGCTCAATCCGCACCGCCTCCGCCGGGGCGTAGCGCAGGGCTTCCATCAAATAGCGGTTGTTAAAGCCGATTTCCAGGCCCCCGCCGTCCCCTTCCAGGCGGCACACGTCCTTGGCCTCGCCGTTGCCGGTCTTGGCGGAGAGAAGCACCCGGTTTTCCTCAAACCGGCAGCGGACCGGACTTTTCAGCTTGTCGGAGATCACTACGGACACCCGGTCGATGCTCTCAATCAGGGCCTTGGCCTCCACGGTGACGGCAATGGGGTTGTTTTTCGGGATGGCGTTCCGGTAATCCAAAAATTCCCCCTCCAGACGGCGGCAGATAAGCTCCACGTCTCCCACGGTAAAGAGGATGTGCCGCCGGCCCAGGGTGATTTCCGCCAGATCCTCCACGTCGCCGCAGATGCTCTTGACCTCGTTCAGGGCGGGGCCGGGGGCCACGAAGGAAAAGGCCCCTCCCTCCAGCTTTTCCAGGGGCTCCTTCCGCACCGCCAGGCGGAACCCGTCCACGGCGGCCATGGTGAGGCGGCCCTCTCCGATTTCAAAGAGGGCCCCGGTGTGGACCGGGCGGCTCTCGTTGGTGGAGACGGCGAAGGCCACCTCCTCAATCATAGCCCGGAGGACCCTTCGTTGCATGGAAACGGCATACTCGTCTTCCACCTCGGGAAGATCGGGGTAATCCGCCGCGGAGAGGCCGGGGATATCGAAGTCCGCGTCGCCGCAGAGGAGGCGGACCTGTAATTTTTCATTGGAAATAAAGGTAACCGTATCATCGGGCATCCGGCGGATGATGTCGCCGAAGAGCCTGGCGTTGAGCACGATTTCGCCTTTCTCCTCCACGCCGGCGGAGACCTTCGCCCGGATGCCGGTCTGCATGTTGTAGCCGGAGACGGTCAGCCCGTCCTCCCCGGCGTGAAGCAGCAGTCCCTCCAGGGCGGGAATGGAGCTTTTCTGTGCGACCGCGCGGCTGGTGACGGAGATGGCATTTTGAAGCAAAGCTTTCTCACAGCTGAATTTCATAAGGGGACCTCCTTTGCGCCCGAAGGCTCTTTTTAAAAAAGAAAACAGTATAACGTAGGGGAAGTAGTCGTAGGGGGCGGTTTTGTGGAAAAAGAGAAGAATCCCAGCGGCGGCAAGGATTTCCGCCTCCACAGCCTCTGTTGAAAAACAGGGCGCTTCTCCACGCCTCTTGTCGAAGGGTGTTTTTTCCACAGGGAAGTTTTCCCTTTCCACCGGGAAATGTGGAAATCCGTCAGTGCCGGGACGTGATGTTGGACTTCAATTCCTTCACCATTTCGGCAAAGGCCGGGTCTTTTTTCATCTTCTGCTCCACCTGGCGGATGGAGTGAATGACGGTGGAGTGGTCCCGGTTGTCGAAGAGCTGCCCGATGTTGTCCTGGGACAGGTTCGTCATGACCCGGATGAGGTACATGGAGATCTGCCGGGCCTCCACGGCGGCGCGGACCCTCTGCTGGCCCTTTACCACGGATTCGTCCAGCTGGTAGTAGCGGCTGACGTAGGTCAAGATGCCCTCCGGCGTGGGAATGTACTCGTTGCTGCCCTTTAAGATGTCCTGCATGGCCCGGTCGACGGTGGCCTCGTCCGTCTCCTTGTCCAAAAGCTCCTTATAGGCCAGGACCTTGTTGACGGTGCCTTCCAGCTGGCGGACGTTGGCGGTGACCTTCTGGGCAATCTGCACGGCGATTTTGTCCGGCAGATTCATGCCCAGCAGCGCCGCCTTGTTCTTCACGATGGCAAGCCGGGTCTCAAAGTCCGGCGGCGTCACGTCGGCAAGCAGGCCCCACTCGAAGCGGGTCCGCAGCCGGTCGTCCAAAAGCGTCATTTCGGAGGGGGGCCGGTCCGAGGTCAGCACAATCTGCCGCCCGGACTCGTAGAGGGTATTGAAGGTGTGGAAGAACTCGTTTTGCACCTGCTCCTTCCCCGCCACAAACTGCACGTCGTCCACCAGCAGCAAATCCGCCTCCCGGTACTTGGCCCGGAACTCGCTGCCCCGGTTGGCCCGGACCAGCTCCACGAACTCGTTGATGAACTCGTCGCCTTTGATGTAGACGATTTTAGAGGCGGGGTCGTTTTTCCGGATGACGTTGGCGATGGCGTAGAGCAGGTGGGTCTTGCCCAGGCCCGAGTCCCCGTAAATGAGGAGGGGGTTGTAGTTCTGGGCCGGGTGCTCGGCAACGGCCATGGACGCGGCGTGGGCCAGTTTGTTGGAGGGGCCCACGACGAAGGTGTCGAAGGTGAACTCGGCGTAAGTGAAGCGCTCGGACTGGCGCTTGGGAGCGCCGCCGCCCCGGAACTCCACAAGGCCCGCGTCGTCCAGAATCTTTACCTCGAAGTCGGTGGAAAAGATGTCGTGGAGGGCGGCCTTGATGTTGTTGAGGAACAGGGATTCCAGGTATCCCCTTTTGAAATCGCTGGCGCAGTGGAGGTAGCAGGCGCCGCCTTTGATGTCCACGATGCTCAGCTCGTCGAACCAGGTGGAGATGGTGGTCTCGGAGAGCGTCCCCCGGAGCTGGCGCAGGACATTCTCCCAAATGTCGGTAATGGAGTTCAAAAAGGAAACACCTCTCTTTCAAATTTTACAAAACATTTATTTATTATAACAGAAAAGGAAGCGTATGGCAATACATATTCTAATAATAAGCGGAGGATTTTAAACAGGGAAACCCCTCCAAGGGCCCGCGGAAAGGGACGGCTTCCCTGGAACGGGCTTTTTTCCGCGTCAGACCGCTTCTTGACATCACCGGGAGATTCTCTTATAATATTTTTGTGCGGCATGGATAATTTTGCCGACGGTCAGGAAACGAACCTTGTCAAAATCCATCAAAAAGAACAAGGAACGTTCATCAAAGGAGGAGCATCGCTATGGACTTCATGAAAGAATATGAGAAATGGTTATCCAGCCCCGCCCTGAGCGAGGCGGAGCGGGCCGAGCTGGAAGCCATCCGAAACGACCCCAAGGAAATCGAATCCCGGTTCTACGGACCCCTGGAATTCGGCACCGCCGGCCTCCGGGGCACCATGTACACAGGGCTCCACAATATGAACATCCACGTCATCCGCTGGGCCACCCAGGGCTTTGCCGACGTCATCTGCGCCGAGGGCGAGGAGGGAAAGAAGCGGGGCGTGGCCATCTGCATGGACTGCCGGAACCACTCCCTGGAGTTTGCCCGGGCCGCCGCCGGGGTCTGCGCCGCCAACGGCATCCATGTGCGGATCTTCGAGTCCCTCCGCCCCACCCCGGAGCTGAGCTTTGCCGTCCGGGAGTACCACTGCCAGGCGGGCATCAACGTCACCGCCAGCCACAACCCCAAGGAATACAACGGCTATAAGGTCTATTGGCAGGACGGCGCCCAGCTCCCCCCCCACCATGCCGACGCCATCGCGAAACGCCTGAGCGAAATTGACATTTTCAACGACATCAAGCGCATGGACTATGACGAGGCGGTCAAGGCCGGGCTGATTGAGGTCCTGGGCGCCGGGACCGACGAGAAATTCCTCTCCAACGTTATGGCCCAGGTCAACGACAAGGCCACGGTTGAAAAGGTGGCGGACCGCTTCAAGATGGTCTATACCCCCTTCCACGGCACCGGCCACAAGCTGATTCCCGAGGCCCTGGGCCGCCTGGGGGTAAAACACCTCCTTTGCGTTCCTGAGCAGATGGTCATTGACGGGGACTTCCCCACCGTAGTCTCCCCCAACCCGGAGAATCCCGAGGGCTTCTACCTGGCGGTGGATTTGGCGAAAAAGGAGGGCGCGGACTTCATCCTGGGCTCCGACCCCGACGCCGACCGGGTGGGCATCATGGTCCGCACCAGGGACGGCGAGTTTAAGGTCATCACCGGCAACCAGACCGGCGTGCTGCTGCTGGACTACCTCATCGGCGCGAAGAAGCGGGCGGGCACCCTGCCGGAAAAAGCGGTGGCCCTGAAGACCATCGTCACCACGGAGATGGCCCGGAAGGTGGCGGAGGTCAACGGCCTCCGGTGCTTCGACACCTTCACCGGCTTCAAGTTCCTGGCGGAGAAGAAGGACAAGCTGGAAAACAGCGGCGAAGGAAAGGTCATCTTCTCCTATGAGGAGAGCTACGGCTATATGCTGGGGGACTACGTCCGGGACAAGGACGCCGTTACCGCCGCCCTGCTGCTGACGGAGATGGCCGCCTGGTACGTGGACCAGGGGAAGACCCTGGCGGACGCCCTGGATGGCCTGTATGAGAAGTACGGCTATTACGCCGAGCATACCTACAACCTGGTCATGCCGGGCCTGGACGGCCTGAAGGACATGGCGAACCTGATGAAGGGCCTCCGGGAGAATCCCCCGGCGGAGATTTCCGGCGTGAAGGCGGTCCAGTTCAAGGACTACTCCGACGGGTCCGTGGTGGACTGCGCCACCGGGGCGAAGAGCGCCATGGAGCTCTCCGGGTCCAACGTGCTGCGCTTTGAGATGGAGGACGGCACCAGCGTGATTGTCCGGCCCTCCGGCACGGAGCCGAAGATCAAGGTCTACATCCTCACCCAGGGCAATGACGCGGCGGACGCCCAGGCCAATGTGGATAAATACGGCGCTTGGGTGAAGGGCCTGCAGAAATAAAAGGCGCTCTCCCAAAAATCGGAAAACCTGGAAGGGCCCGGCGGCTGTCCGCCGGGCCCTTCCTTCTTTTTCCATATGTAATTTGACGAAAATTTAACCATCAATTTGGCAGTGAAGCATAAATGTGATTTTGCCCAAAATTTCTGTTGTATTCTGCCGCCGGGTGTTGTATAATTCATATATTGGACGCTTGCGGCCCCCCAGGGCCCGCCGGAATGGCAAAAAAGGAGGCATCGGCTATGGGAATGACCGTCAAGCAATTCAACAGCTACGTGCGCTTTATCCTCTCGGCGCTGAAAGACATGCTGGAGGAGACCGACGAGGAGAAAAAAGCGGCCAAGGCGAAAGAGCTGATGGAGAACCTGCAAACCACATTGGAAGACTGAAACGAAGGAGTGGAACGAATCATGAGCTATTCTGTACAGAACATCCGCAACGTCTGTCTGCTGGGGCACAGCGGCAGCGGCAAGACCGCCCTGGCCGAAAGCCTGCTCTACATGACCGGCGTCATTGATAGAATGGGCCGGGCCGCCGACGGAAACACCGTCTGCGATTACGATCCGGAGGAAACCAAGCGCCAGATTTCCCTCTCCCTGGCCATGGCGCCCCTGGATTACAAGGGAAGCCGCATCAACCTTATGGACACTCCCGGTGCCTTTGACTTCGCCGGAGAGGCCATGGCCGCCCTCCGGGCCGCCGACGCCGCCATTATCGTCTGCTCCGCCAAGGACGGCGTGTCCGTGGGCCTGGAGAAGGCGTGGAAATACTGCGAGGAGCGGAACATGCCCCGCTTCATCTACATCTCCAAAACCGACGAGGACAACTCCGACTACAACGCTACCTTCGAGGCCCTCCGGGAGCGCTTCGGCAAGAAGATCGCCCCCGTGGTGGTCCCCATCTGGGACGGCGGCAAAAAAGTCACCGGAATCATCGACGTTTTGAACAAGCGGGCCTATGAGATGCAAAACCTCAAGCGGGTGGAAATCGAGGTCCCCGCCGACAAAGAAGGCGTCATTGCCGAGTTCAACGACGCCCTCAAGGAGTCCGTGGCCGAGACCAGCGAGGAGCTGATGGAAAAATTCTTCGGCGGCGAGGATTTCACCTACGCCGAGATGATCCAGGGCCTGCGCCAGGGCGTCCGGGAGCTGAGCCTCTTCCCCGTCCTCTGCGGCTCCGCCATCAACTGCCTGGGCTCCTTGATGCTGATGGACAACATCGTGGACCTGCTGCCCAATCCCGTGGAGGGCAACTATCATAAGGCCACCAAGGCCGACGGCGAGACGGAGGAATTCGTCGTCTCCCCCGGCGGCGTGCCCACCGCCTTTGTCTTCAAGACCATCTCCGACCAGTACGGCAAGTACTCCTTCGTCAAGGTCCTCTCCGGCACCATTACGCCGGATCTCCTTATGGTAAACGCCCGCACCGGCGAGAAGGTGAAGCTGGGCCGCCTGTACACCATCCGGGGCAAGAAAAACGCCGAGGTCAAGGAACTGGTCTGCGGCGACATCGGCGCCATCGCCAAAATGGACATCAGGACCGGGGACACCCTCTGCGACGAGCGGAAGGTAGTCAGCCTTAAAAACATTCCCTTCGCCGAGCCCTGCTACTCCGTGGCCATCCAGCCCAAGACCCGGGGCCAGGAGGATAAGATTGCCCAGGGCCTGAACCGCCTGAACGAGGAGGACCCCACCTTCACCGTGGTGAACAACGCCGAAACCCACCAGATGGTCATTTCCGGCGCGGGCGACATGCAGATGGACGTGCTGGTCAGCAAGCTCAAGGACCGCTTCAAGGTGGAAGCCGAGCTGAAGCCCACCCGGGTGCCCTACCGGGAGAAGATCCGCAAGACCGTGCAGAAGCAGGGGCGGCACAAGAAGCAGACCGGCGGCTCCGGCCAGTTCGGCGACGTGTGGGTCCGGTTCGAGTACAACCCGGATGAAGAGGATATGGTCTTCGCCGAGGAGGTCTTCGGCGGCTCCGTGCCCCGGAACTTCTTCCCGGCGGTTGAGAAGGGCCTCCGGGAGGCCTGCATCCACGGCCCCCTGGCGGGCTATCCCCTGGTGAACCTGAAAGCGGTTCTCTACGACGGGTCCTACCACCCGGTGGACTCCTCGGAAATCGCCTTTAAGACGGCGGCGCAGCTGGCCTATAAGGCCGCCATGCCGGAGGCCAACCCCGTGCTGCTGGAGCCCATCGGCGAATTGAAGGTGACGGTGCCGGAGAGCTACACCGGCGACGTCATGGGCGACATCTCCAAGCGCCGGGGCACCCCCATGGGCATGGACCCCGTGGGCGACGGCACCCAGGTCATCACCGCCGAGGTTCCCATGGCGGAGATGGGTACTTACGCCATCGACCTCCGGGCCATGACCCAGAGCCGTGGCAGCTTCACCTTCCACTTTGTGCGCTATCAGGACTGCCCTCCCGCCGCCCAGGAGAAGGCCATCGCCGAGGCGAAGGCCATGGCGGAGCAGTAAGGACTGCTTGCCATAAAAGAAGTGCATAAGAAAAGGCCTCTGCGTGGGACTGCGCAGAGGCCTTTTTTCAAAGCGGGCTTTCAAAACCGCGTTTTAAGAGGAGCGTTCCCCGCGGTTCCCTGGAAAAAAGCCGCAAAAAAATTCGCCAAATTCCCGTAACGTTTTCCCCTTCCCGGGGATATATAAACAGAAACAAAGGCCCGGCGGGGCCGGTGAAGGGAGGCTGAGGCCCTTGGAGGACATGCAGAAGGTTTACCAGCAGCACGCCCAGACGGTTTATAAGTTTCTCCTTGCCCAGTGCCGCGACCCCGGCCTTGCCGAGGAGCTGACCCAGGAGACCTTTTACCAGGCCGTCCGATCTGTGGACCGCTTTGACGGGTCCTGCAAGGTCTCCGTCTGGCTGTGCCAGATTGCCAAGCACCTTTGGTACCAGCACCTCCGGAAGCAAAAGCGGGAGGCCCCGGTCCTACCGGAGGACCTGCCGGAGTCCCCCGGCCCCTCGGCGGAGGAGAGCATTCTGGAGCAGGAGGGCCGGATGGACCTTTTGAAGCTGGTTCACAATCTGCCGGAGCCCCAGCGGGAAGTGGTCTATCTCCGGGCCTTCGGGGGTCTCAGCTTCCGGGAGATCGGGGACGTGTGCGGCAGGACGGAGACCTGGGCCCGGGTGACGTTTTACCGGAGCAAGGAAAAACTGCGGAATGGAGGCGCGGACGATGAAGAATGATTTGACCTGCGGCGTGGTGCGGGATTTGCTGCCCAGCTATGTGGAAAACCTCCTGGGGGAGGAATCGAGGGAGGCGGTGGACCGGCATTTGGAGACTTGCCCGGAATGCCGGGAGCGGAAGGAGGACATGGCCGCTCCAACCGGGGCGGAGGAGACGGCGGAGGCCGCGAAGGAAGTGGATTTTCTCCGGCGGGTGAAGAAGGGGACGGTGAAGAAAATCGCCCTGGCGGTGGTGTGCACGGCCCTGGTCCTGCTGGGGGGTCTGACGCTAAAGGTGTTCGTCATCGGCACGCCCCTCCAGGCCCAGAGTGTGGCGGTGGTTGCGAACGAGGTCCAGGACGGGGGGAACATGCTGTTTTTGTCCCTGACCTCTATCAGCTCCGGCGACGCCTTCTACGGCTGGGAGCAGGAGACGGTGGACGGCGTGACCTCCATCTACGCCAGGAGGGTAACCGTCTCCCCGTTCTGCCGCGTCGGCGACGCGCAGATGTACGTCCCCCTGAACTTTGTCCAGGAGGTCTGGCTGGGCGGAACCTCCGGGCGGCTTCTCTGGGCGGGCGGACAGGTCATCACCCAGGAGACCCTGGACTTAGTGGACGCCAAGACCCCCTACTGCGGCGACGCCCCCGCCCTGGGGCACATCGCGGAGCTGCTGAAAATCTCCCAGGTGCTGGGGCCCTACACCACGTCCCTGCACACCGCAGAGCAGCCCTACGTCTGGACGCTGGAATTTCAGGAGGAGTTCGAGAAGGAGGACTGGAAAGCGCTGCACTACTTTACCTATCAGATGCTGGCCCTGGTGGGGAATCTGGACAAGGTGGGCTACACCTATGAGCCGGTGAACGCCGAGGGCAGGACTCGGGAGGAGCGGATTCGGGAGGGCAGCGTCAGCGCCGAGTCCGCCTCAAAGCTGCTGGCGCGGCTGACGGAGAGGTATAACGAGGAGCACCACACCGACTGGCCCGTCCATGAGAGCATCAAGGAATACGCGGAAAGCCCCCTGGAGTACCAGCGCATGGTGACCCTGCTGAAGCAGAACATCATTTACCCGGTAATGACGTGAAAGGACCGCCCGAGAGGGCGGTCCTTTTTGTAATATTCCGTCGATAGTATTCAGTTAGTATTCAATCTCCCCCGTATACACCAGCTTCGCGTCCCCCGTCAGGGTGACGCCCCCGTCGGTGTAGTGGACAATCAGCTCCCCGCCCTTCACCCGGACGGTGATATCCCGGCCCTTCTCGCAAAGGCCGTTTGCAACAGCCGCCACTACCGCGGCGCAAGCACCCGTGCCGCAGGCCATGGTCTCCCCGCTGCCCCGTTCCCAGACCCGCATTTTGATGGTGCTGGGGTTCACCACCCGGATAAACTCCGTGTTGACGCGCTCCGGGAAATAGGGCGCGTGCTCGAACCGGGGGCCGATGAAGCCGATGTCCACGTCGTCCACCCGGTCGCAGAACACCACGCAGTGGGGATTCCCCATGTCCACGCAGGTGATGCGGTAGGGCCGACCGGCGATGCGGACGGGATAGTCCACCACCTGGGGCTCCGCGATGGGGAATTTCAGCCCCGAGGCGTCCAGGGCCGCTTTTCCCATGTCCACGCTGGCGGAGGTTACCTTCCCGTTGGTGGTGTACAAGGTGACGGTCCGGACGCCGCTGCCGGTTTCCACCGTAACGGTCCCCTTTGTGGAAAAGCCGTTGTCATAGAGGTACTTCCCCAGGCACCGCAGGGCGTTGCCCGCCATTTTTCCCTCGCTGCCGTCGCTGTTGAACATCCGCATTTTCACGTCCGCGGTTTCCGAGCGCTCCATCAAAATGATGCCGTCGGCCCCCACGCCGTAGTGCCGGTGGCAGAAGGTGACGCACAGGGATTCCGGGCAGGTGATCCGCCCGTCGAAGTTCTCCAGGAAAATGTAGTCGTTGCCGCAGGTCTGCATCTTGGTGAAGGGCAGCTTCTCCCGCCGCTCCCGCAGGTGGCAGATGTCTACCAGCTCCGTGTTCCCCTGGTTGTACCGGGATTCCAGGATGTCCGCCAGGGCCCCGGCGGTATCCAGGGACGTGAGGCAGGGGATTCCCAGCTGGACGCAGCGGTGGTTCAGGCGGATGAAGTCCCGGATGTACTCCGGCTCCGTGGACCCGGTGAGAATCACATAGTCGATCTTCCCGTCCTCCAGAAGCTGGAAGACCCGGTTGTCCCGGCCCAGCTTGCCCACGATTTCCACGCGGGTCCCCAGGCGCTCAATCTCCCGGGCGGTGCCGTCGGTGGCGTAGAGCCGGAAGCCCAGCTCGTCCAGCTTCCGGGCGGTGTCCAGAATCTCCGGCTGGTCCCGGCGGTTGACGGAGATGAGGACGCCCTTTTTCTCCGCGCTTTCCACCTTGTACCCGGCGGAGACCAGGCCCTTGAAGAGGGCCTCCTGCATGTTCTTGCCAAGGCCCAGCACCTCGCCGGTGGACTTCATCTCCGGGGAGAGGGCGGCGTTGGCGTCGGTGAGCTTTTCAAAGGAGAAGACGGGGACCTTCACGGCCACGTAGGGGGGCTGGGGATAAAGGCCCGTACCATAGCCCAGGGAGCGGAGGGGCCGCCCCACCGAAACCTGGGTGGCCAGGTCCACCATGGGCACGCCGGTGACCTTGGAGATATAGGGCACCGTCCGGCTGGCCCGGGGGTTGACCTCAATGACGTACAGCTCCCCCTGGTAGATGAGGTACTGGATGTTGATAAGGCCCTTGGTGCCCAGGGACAACGCCAGCTTCTCGGAGCAGTCCACAATGGTCCTCAGCATCCGGTCCCCGATGGAGAAGGGGGGATAGACGGCGATGGAGTCCCCGGAGTGGACGCCGGTGCGCTCAATGTGCTGCATGACGCCGGGGATGAGGACGTCCGTGCCGTCGGAAATCACATCCACCTCCAGCTCCTTGCCCATGAGGTACTGGTCCACCAGGACCGGGTTTTCCACCTTCCCCGAGAGGATGACGTTCATATAGGTCCGCACGTCCTCGTCGTTGTGGGCAATGACCATGTTCTGCCCGCCGATAACGTAGCTGGGCCGGAGCAGGACGGGGTAGCCCAGCTCGTTTGCCGCCGCCAGGGCCTCCTCCATGCCCAGGACCCCCCGGCCCTGGGGGCGCTTGATGTGGAAGCGCTCCAAAAGCGCGTCGAACCGCTCCCGGTCCTCCGCCATGTCGATGGACTCGGCGGAGGTGCCCAGAATGGGGATGCCCTGCCGGTCCAGGAACTTGGTGAGCTTGATGGCGGTCTGCCCGCCGAAGGCTACCACCACCCCCACGGGCTTTTCCACATCGATGATGTGGCACACGTCTTCGGGGTACAGGGGCTCGAAATAGAGGCGGTCGGCGGTGTCGTAGTCCGTGGAGACGGTTTCCGGGTTGTTGTTGACAATGACCACGTCGTAGCCCAGCTCCTTCAGCGTCCAGACGCAGTGGACGGAGGAGTAGTCGAACTCAATGCCCTGGCCGATGCGGATGGGGCCGGAGCCCAGGACCAGGATCACCGGGCGGCCGGACCGGGGGAAGGCCCGGGACTCGCAGAACTGGTCAAAGCTGGAGTAAAAATAGGGGGTCTCCGCGTCGAACTCCGCGCCGCAGGTGTCCACCATCTTGTAAACGGCCTTCCGGGGCTCCTCCGGGAGCCGGTCCGCCCCGGAGAGACGGAGGAGGGTTTCGTCCGGGTAGCCCAGGCGCTTTCCCTCGGCATAGCGCTCCGCCGTCAATCCGTCCTTTTCCAGGGCCTGCTCGAAGTCCGCAAGGCCCCGCAGCTTCCAGAGAAACCAGCGGTCGATCTTCGTGATGGAGAAGATCTCCTCCACGCTGACGCCGGATTTCATAGCCTCGAAGATGGTGAAGAGCCGCCGGTCGTCCACCCGGCGGAGCCGCTCCCAAATGGGGGCGCCCTCCGTGTTCTTCCGGTTGAGGGAGTCCATCCCGATTTCCGCCCCCCGGACGGCCTTCATCAATGCCATCTCAAAGCTGGGGGCGATGGCCATGACCTCGCCGGTGGCCTTCATCTGGGTGCCCAGGGAGCGGGAGGCGTCGGCAAATTTGTCGAAGGGCCACTTCGGCATTTTAACGACGACGTAGTCCAGGGTGGGCTCGAAACAGGCGCAGGTCTTGCCGGTGATGTCGTTTTTGATTTCGTCCAGGGTGTACCCCAGGGCGATTTTCGCCGTGATTTTGGCAATGGGATAGCCGGTGGCCTTGGAGGCCAGGGCGGAGGACCGGGAGACCCGGGGGTTTACCTCAATGACGGCGTATTCAAAGCTGTCCGGGTTCAGGGCCAGCTGGACGTTGCAGCCGCCCACGATGCCAAGATGCGTGATGATGTCCAGCGAGGCGGAGCGGAGCATCTGAAACTCCCGGTCCGCCAGGGTCTGGGTGGGGGCCACCACGATGGAGTCCCCGGTGTGGACCCCCACGGGGTCCAGGTTCTCCATGGAG
Source organism: Oscillospiraceae bacterium (assembly GCA_910574635.1). Classification (GTDB taxonomy): domain Bacteria; phylum Bacillota; class Clostridia; order Oscillospirales; family Oscillospiraceae; genus Oscillibacter. The sequence goes on from CAJTCG010000001.1 coordinate 342,757, forward strand.
CACACGGCAATGACGTTGCCCGCGGCGTCCCGCATGGTCTCAAACTCGATTTCCTTCCAGCCGAAGATGGCCCTTTCAATCAGCACCTGGGTGATGGGGGAGGCGTCCAGGCCCGTCTGGGCGATAACCCGGAGCTCCGTCTCGTCCCTTGCCGCGCCGCCCCCCGCGCCGCCCAGGGTGAAGGCGGGGCGGACAATGACGGGATAGCCGGTTTTCGCGGCTGCTTCCAAGGCCTCCTCCACAGTCTCCGCAATGCCGGAGGCAATGACCGGCTGGTTGATTTCCATCATAGCGGCCTTGAAAAGCTCCCGGTCCTCCGCCCGGGAGATGGCGGCGGCATCGGTTCCCAAAAGCCGGACGTTCTGCTCCTGGAGGAAGCCCTCCTTGCTGAGCTCCATGGCCAGGGTCAGGCCGGTCTGGCCCCCCAGGCCCGCCAGAAGGGAGTCGGGCTGTTCCTTGCGGATAACGCGCTTGAGGGTTTCGGCGGTGAGGGGCTCTAAGTAGATTTCGTCCGCCATGGCCTGGTCCGTCATGATGGTGGCGGGGTTGGAGTTGCACAGAACCACGTTGACCCCGGCTTCCTTAAACACCCGGCAGGCCTGGGCCCCGGCGTAGTCGAACTCGGCGGCCTGGCCGATGACGATGGGGCCGGAGCCGATGACCAGGACTTTTTTGATGCTGGTATCCAGAGGCATTACCGCTCCCCTCCTTTCATCCATTCCACAAAGCGGTCAAAAAGAAAGGCGGTGTCATGGGGGCCGCCCCGGGCCTCGGGGTGGAACTGAACCGTGAAGGCCCGGAGGCCGGGATAGTCCAGGCCCTCGCAGGTCCCGTCGTTGGCGTTGGCGAAGGAGACGCGGCCGCGCTTTACCGAGCCGGCGTCCACGGCGTAACCGTGGTTCTGGCTGGTGATGTAGGTCCGGGGGCCGCCAAGGTCCCGGACGGGCTGGTTCACGCCCCGGTGGCCGTATTTCAGCTTGTAGGTCTTCCCCCCCGCCGCCAGGGCGGTGAGCTGGTGGCCCAGGCAGATGCCGAACAGGGGGACCTTTCCCAGGAGCTTTTGAATCTGCGCAATCTGATAGACGTTTTCCGCCGGGTCCCCGGGGCCGTTGGAGAGCATGACCCCGTCGGGCTTCATGGCCAGGACGGTTTCCGCCGCCGTGGAGGCGGGGAACACCGTCACCTCGCAGCCCCGCTTTCGCAGCTCCTGGGTGATGTTGCGCTTGGCGCCGTAGTCCAGCAGGGCCACCCGGAAGCGGGGGCTCCCCCCCTCCGGCGGGAAGACGGCGGCCTCCTTCCGGGTGACGGCCTCCACCGCGCCGGAGACGGAATAGGACCGCAGGACGGAAAGGTCCGGCGGGACCTGATCGCAGATCAGGGCGTTCATCACCCCGGACTCCCGGAGAATCCGGGTGAGCTGGCGGGTGTCCACGCCATAGAGGCCGGGGACGCCCCGCTCCTTCAAAAAGCCGGCGGCCTCCTTCCGGGTGACGGCCTCCACCGCGCCGGAGACGGAATAGGACCGCAGGACGGAAAGGTCCGGCGGGACCTGATCGCAGATCAGGGCGTTCATCACCCCGGACTCCCGGAGAATCCGGGTGAGCTGGCGGGTGTCCACGCCATAGAGGCCGGGGACGCCCCGCTCCTTCAAAAAGCCGTCCAGGTCTCCTTCGCTTCGGAAATTGGAGGGGTGATCGCACCGCTCCCGGACCACGTAGCCCCTGACATGGCAGTCCCCCTCGAAGTCCTCCGGGATGATGCCGCAGTTGCCGATAAGGGGATAGGTTTGCAGGACGATCTGCCCCGCGTAGCTGGGGTCCGTCAGGGTCTCCACATAGCCGCACATGCCGGTGGTAAAGACCAGCTCCCCCACGGTATCGGCCTCTGCGCCGAACCGGAGCCCCTGGAACACCTGGCCGTCCGCCAGTACCAAATAGCCTGTTTTCATGGATGCCTCCCTCGGTTTGATTGCGCGTTTTCTTCTATCTTATTATGAGGGTTTTCGCCCTTACCGTCAATCCTGGATTGATTTCCGGGCGGCAAAGTTTGGCGGCGAAAGGTATTACTTTTTGTGAAAAACGGAAAAAGAGCGGTCTGTCGAGAGAAGGGCAGTTCCCGGGGAATGGCCTGACCTGGGGGTCAGGCCCCACAGGGTGGCCTGCCGGTAGAAGGAGTGTGGGGCCCGGTCCCCTGACCGGGCCATCCCCCTGTGAGACAAAGCCAAAAAAGGACCGCCCCCCGCGGCAAAGGCGGGGGACGGTCCCAAAAAGCTACGTGTTGTCCCGGCTGATGGGCTCCCGCACCAAAAGCCGCCACAGGGCCCTTCCGTGGAAGGGGATGAGGGGGTAGAGATAGCCCCGGCCCACCAAGGGCTTGGTGGTGGCCAGCAGAAGGACGATGCCCAGAATCCCCAGGCCGTAGCCCCACACGTCGAAGGCGGCGGTGAGCAGGAGGAGGACCACCCGGAGGAGCTTGAAGGCGTAGCCCATCTCATAGCTGGGCTGGGCGAAGCTGGCCACGGACACGAAGGCCATATACACCAGCACCTCCGGCCCCAGCCACCCGGCCTGGACGGCGAAGTCGCCCAGAATCAGGGCCCCCAGCATGGAAAAGGAGTTGGACAGGGAGTCCGGCGTGTTCAGGGACGCCAGCTTCAAAACGTCCACCAAAAACTCCACCACCAGCAGCTGCCACAAAAGCCCCAGGGCCGCCGGCTCCGGGGAGGAGAGGAAGCTCAGCCACTCCGGCAGCCGCCCGTTCTCCTTCACCATCAGGTACCAGGTGGGGGTAATCAGCAGGGAGATCACAAAGACGATAATCCGAAGGAGGCGGAGGTAGGACCCCACCAGGGGCGGGAAGTAGAACTCGTTGGCCTCCTGGGTGAAGTCAAAAAAGGTGGTGGGCAGAATCATCACGGACGGGGAGTTGTCCACCATCAGCACCACGTTGCCCTCCATGATGCTGGCGGCGGCGCTGTCGGGCCGCTCGGTATAGCGGACCTTGGGAAAGGGGTTGTACCACTGCTTGGGCCGGATGGCCTCCGCCACGCTCTCCTGGGCCATGGAGAGGGAATTGACGTCGATGCCGTTCAGCTTTTCCCGGATGGCGGAGAGGAGGGCCGGGTCCGCCTTGTCGTCCAGGTAGCAGAGCACCGCGTCGGTGTGGGAGCGCCTGCCCACCTTCAGCCCCTCCATGGTGAGGTGGGGGTCCCGGATGCGGCGGCGGAGCAGGGCCATGTTGGGCACCACCGCCTCCACAAAGCCGTCGTGGGAGCCCCGGAGGACCTTGCCGTCGGGGGGCTCGTCCACCCCCCGGCTGGGGTAGCTCTTGGCGTCAATCTGGGCTCCGCCCCGGAGCCCCTCCACCAAAAGCAGGGTTTTTCCCATGAGGACGGAGGTGACAAGCTCCTCCGGGTCAAAGCCCACGTCCACCTCCGAGAAGGAAATCAGCCGGTCGGCGAAGTCCTGCATGTCCGTAAGGCCCTCCAGGGCGTTTTCCGGCCGGGAGAGCCAAAAGGCCCCCATGCGTTCCAGGGTTTCGTCCAGACCGTAGCCGTCCACCACCCAGATCCGGGCCCGGCGGCCGCCGATGACGTAATCCCGGCTCACCATGTCCACGCTGCGGCCCACCCCCAGGGCCTCGTCAAAGAGCCGGACGTTTTTCGTGTAGTTATCCGATAAAGTTCCCATGCGCACCTCCAAGAATGGGGGTAGTATGCGCGGGAGGGGGAAGGATTATCCATAAGAAACCCAGCCGGGGACAACCTTTGACAAACAGAATGCCGAATGATAAAATATTCCCGCTCCTCCAAGAGGAGCGGGAACGCTGCGCAGCGGACAGGCGGCTGGCCACGTCCTCCGAAAGGAGGTGAGGCCGTATGCGGATTACGTTACATATCGGGCGGTTTACCGTGACGATTATCGTAAAAAGCAGAAACCGCCACTCTGGCAAGTGACGGTTTCTTGGCGGTCTTTTATCCGTCCAATTGATTGAGTTACTAGGGCCAGCCGCCTTGCGCAGCGTTCCCTTTATCTGCATTATAGCAATTCTCAAATGCGCTGTCAAGCTAGACGGCGCTTTTTTCGCTTCCCCGGTGTATGAGAATACGGTCCTCTTAGGCCGCGTTTTCCGGATGCCGGAGACTAGCGCCTCGTCACCACCACTTGGAGCATGTCCCCCTGGCCCTTGCCTAAGGCCTTTCGGATGTCCTTCCGCACGCCGAGGATATAGGCGATGTTCCCCGCCTCGTCCTTTACGCCCATGTTCACGATGCTCCCGTCGTAGGGAATCCCGTCAAAGAGCGCGCGGACCTTCACCCGGCCCGCGCCGAATTCCTCCCGGAGGTTCCAGGGAAAGACGACGTAAGCTCCGCCGGAGCCGCCCGCCTCGTGAATGACGGCCTCAAATTCATAGCGGTCCCGCATCTGCCATTCCCCATTTCCAATCCGCTTTATCCGCTTTCCGCTTCCTTCCGCATCGCCACCAGGGTCCCGTTGAGCTCCGCCCCCAAAATCAGCACGTTGGCGGACATGTAGAGCCAGATCATCAGCACCACCACCGTGCCGATGGACCCGTAAAGCAGGGAGTAGTTGGCGAAGTTTTCCACATACATGGCGTACAGCCAGCTCAACCCCATCCAGGCCGCCAGGGCCGCCAGGGTCCCGGGCCACAGGTCCCGCCAGGGTCTCCGGCCGTCCTGGGCCAGGGCGTAGAGAAAGAACAGGGCAAAGTAGCCCACCACCGCCGCCGCCGGGAAGCGCATCCGGGCCCACAGCTCCGCCAAAAGCAGCGGCAGGCGGAAGTTCCCCACCGCGTAGCCCAGCAGCCGGTCGCCGATGGTCATCAGTGCCAGCGTCAGGGCGATGGCCGAAATCAGCACCACGGTATAGAGCAGGGTTTTCAGCCGGTGAATCACCGCCCGCTTGGGGGGCCCCAGGTGATAGGCCGTCCGCACGGAAACCATCAGGGCGTTGGTGGCCCGCATGGGAAACCAGATGGAGAAAAACAGGCCGAACAGCATCAGCTTGGGGCTGGGGCTTTCGCCCACATGGACCAGATAGGCCCGCACGATGTCCACCACGTCCCGGGGCAGGAACTCCCCCAGGGCCAGGAGGATGGCGGTGACGTTCAAATCCAGCAAACCCAGCAGGGCGCTGATGAAGATGAGGAAGGGGAAAATCATAAACAGCAGGTAGAAGGCCAGGGCGGCGCTCTGGACCCCCACGCTGTGGCGGAAGTAGCGCCGGACCAGGAGGTAAATCCCCCGGGGCAGCTTGCGCTTCATGGCGGAATCACCACACTTCCTGTCAAAATAGCCGGTCACTCCCAGGTCTCCCAAATCTCGGGGTGATAGCCCACCGTGGCCTCCCTGCCGCTGCGGACGATGGGGGTTTGGAAGAGGACGGGGTTTTCCAGCAGCTTCTCCTCCTGGGCGGCGGGGGCCACATAGGCCATGTACAGATCCTCATAGGCCCGGCATTTTGTGTTTACCAGGGCCTCGAAGCCAACTTTCTGCTTGACGGATTGGTACTCCCGGGGGGATAATCCCTTTGAGGGGAGATCGATGTACTGGAACTGGATCCGGCGCTCCTTGAACCAGCGCTGGGCCTTCTTGGTGTCGAAGCACTTGGAGGAGCCGAAGATCTGGATATTCATAAGACGTTCTCCTTTGAAGCCGTTCCAGTAAAGGCGGGAAGTACCAGCTGCCATGTTTTGCGGCGGCGGGCGGAACGGCTTAAATATTATTATAATCCGCAGGGAGGGACATTTATGACGGAAGCAGTCGAGACCTTAAAGACCTGGGTACAAGAGTCCAAGGCCATTGCCTTTTTCGGCGGCGCGGGGGTCAGCACGGAGTCCGGCATCCCGGATTTCCGCTCCACCGGCGGGCTCTATCATCAGGAGTGGAAGTATCCGCCGGAAACCATTTTAAGCCATACCTTCTATAAAAGCAACCCCGAGGAGTTCTTCCGCTTCTACCGGGCCAAAATGCTGGCCCCCGAGGCCCGGCCCAACGCCGCCCACAAAAAGCTGGCGGAGTGGGAGGCGGCGGGAAAGCTCACCGCCGTGGTTACCCAGAACATCGACGGGCTCCACCAGGCGGCGGGGAGCAAGCATGTCTGCGAGCTCCACGGCAGCGTCCACCGGAACTACTGCGAACGCTGCGGGAAGTTCTACGGACTGGACTTCATTCTGAACGGGACCGGGGTGCCCCGCTGTACCTGCGGCGGCATCGTCAAGCCCGACGTGGTGCTCTATGAGGAGGGCCTGGACCAGTCCGTCATGAACGACGCGGTGGATTCCATCGCCCGGGCGGATCTGCTCATCATCGGGGGCACCTCTCTAAACGTCTGGCCCGCCGCGGGGCTCATCAATTACTTCCGGGGAAAGCGGCTGGCCCTCATCAATAAATCCGCCGTGGCCCGGGACCTCTCCGCCGGGCTGGTCATCACGGACCCCATCGGCGAGGTCATGGCCGGGCTGTAAGTCTTTGGAAAACCCGGCCCCTCCGTCAAGGGGGCGGAGGGGCCGGGGCGGTTTCTTCCAGGAAAAAAATTGGGAAAAACGGAAAATGGGTGTTGACAAGCAGGGCGGTCCCGGCTATAATAATCAAGCAGTCTTTTTTGGGGAACGCAGGCTTACGCGGCTGTGCTGGAACTGGTAGACAGGCCAGCTTGAGGTGCTGGTGTCGATTCGACGTGTGGGTTCAAGTCCCGTCAGCCGCACCACGCTTCCCCTTTGGAAGGCTTTGCACCACGCGCGAGTGGTGGAATTGGCAGACTCGCTAGATTCAGGTTCTAGTGTCCTTTACGGACGTGCGGGTTCAAGTCCCGCCTCGCGCACCAGAGAACAGGGTCCCGTCTCAGCCGGGGCGGGACCCCTCTCGTTTTCGTCCGTAAGGCCCGGCAAGTTCATAACGATGCGCGCGAGTGGTGGAATTGGCAGACTCGCTAGATTCAGGTTCTAGTGTCCTTTACGGACGTGCGGGTTCAAGTCCCGCCTCGCGCACCAAAAAGAAGCACGCCGCAGGCGTGTTTCTTTTTGGTGCGCAGCGGTCCGCAAAGCGGACCGCCCCGCCGTTGGCGGGGTTTTATTGGAATTGCAGGAAAAACCCGCCGTGGTTTTTCCCGCAAACACCCTTTTCCTCGCGATGTTTGGAAATGCGCATGGTTCCTTTTCGCCGGACGGGGAGTTTCTTCGCTTTCGGCTGAAGAGAACGGGGACGCGGTTCATGCGTTTTTGAGAGTGGGAGGCGTTATGGAATTTTCAAGAGAAGACTTGACGGAGGCAAAGCGGCAGATTGACTCCACGCTCCACAAGCTCCGGGAAACGGTCAAAACGCTCCGGGCCAGGGAGAACCCGGAGCGGTACAGGTCCCAGATAACCCTGGCGGAGCGAAGAATTCAGGCCTTTGAGCTGGCGGTATGCTTGCTTGAACGGGAGTTAGCCGCCTTATGACGTATGAAAAGAGCGTCCGGCATCAGCCGGGCGCTCTTTTTGTTATCCGGTCCGCTCCCTCTCCCGTCAAGGCGTGCGTCAATCCCTGCCCGGCAAAGCGCCCTCCTCCTCCGGCGGAATTGCCAGCTGGAAGCCGTTCCAGTCATACTCCCGTTCTTCAACAAGGGCCCAGGTATAGCCCTGCCGGTGGCACTCCTCCCAGGTGAGGAACCGGAAGTAAAACTCCACATCCAGATGGCAGGGCAGAATGTCCAGCACAATCTTCTCGATCTGCTCAAACTCCGCCGGAACCCCCGCCGTTCCGGGAAACACCACCCGGACGCGGTTGGTTCCCATCTCAATGGCCTGGGCCCAGATGCCGCAGCCCCGGATGGTCCGGTCGATGGCCTCCGGCGTCAGGCTGTCCCCGTCGATTTGCAGCAGCGCCGCGATGGCCGCCCGGCGCTCCTCCGGCGTGACGGCGGCGGGGCGGCGGAGAAACAGCGCCTCCCGGCGGCGCAGCCCCTCGTCCTCCGCCGTGGCGGTGACGCCCTCCCGCTCCACCCCGTCCAGGCGGGCCGACACGGCGTCCAGCCCCTGGCCCAAGGCATAGAGCTCCGCCCCGCTGAGGGAATCCCGGTCCAGCCGGTAGACCCCCAGGGGGGCCAGCAGCGCCCGCAGATATTCCTCGTACATGCTATGCCTCCTCCATAAGTTCCGTCACCTCCAGCGTCCCCAGCACCGGCAGGACAGTGCTGTCCGCCGGGATGTCCTCCGCCGGGGCGGTGAAGCGGTAGTTTTCCACGCCCTCCAGGTCGTAGAGCCGGTTTCCCAGCTCCGCCAGCAGCACCGCCCGGCCCAGCAGCCGCCCGCCGAAAAAATCCGCTATGGCCCGCCGGGCGGCTTCCAGGACCGCCTCCTTGTCCGCCCCCTCCTTGGGGGCCACGGCCACCGCCACGTTCACCGTCTTGCTGGTGGGGGCCAGGGCCTTTACCGTCACGGCGATTTCCCGCTTCTCCTGAAGCTCCGCCTGAAGACCCGCCAGCAGCTCCCCGTCCGGCAGGCCGTTTTCCCCGGTGACGTAGACGTTCACCGTTCCCGGCCCCTCGGCCCGGCCCACGGCCTTGGCCGCCGTCACGCCGGGATAGCCCATGGCCGTAGTCTCATACCAGGCGGTATTCGCCCCGTTGGGAAGGCGGCGGTAGCTCTCCAGAATCCGGGCCCGGAAGGTTTCGTCATCCTCCTCCCCGGCCCCGCCGGTAAAGGCCCCCGGATTTGTCACCGCCGTCACCGCCGTGGGGCAGGCCGTCAAAAACCGCACCGCCCCCGGCACCACGTTGCCCCCGGTCCCGGCCTCCACCGCCTCGGCGGGGGCGTCGGCGTACAGGGCCCCGGCGGAAATCACCGCCTCCTCCGAGGTCCGCACCCGGACCTCCTCCGCCGTCATGCACACCGTCCCCGCCGGGATGGTGACGTCCATAACCGGCGGCGCCCCCACGGAAAAGCGCAGAGTGCCCCCGGACCGGGTGGCCCCCAGGCGCTTCAAGCCCCGCATGGCCCCATGGCGGTCCAGGTAGACTCCCTGGGCCGTCTGGGGAAAGCTCTGGTCCAGCACCCAGTCCGCCTGGATTTCCAGGGCCTGGAGCTCCGCCGCCGCCGCCCACAGCCGCACCGCCAAATCACAGCCCGCCTCCGGCGTGAAGCCCGCCCGCCGGGCGAAGTCCGCCAGCAGCTTTTCATAAATCGTCTCGATACTCCGCATCGTTCTCCCTCTCCCTCTCAGGGGCGGACCTCCACCGTCACCGGCAGGTCCTCCCCCTCATAGCGCAGATAGACCGTCACCGCCGCCGTGCCGTCCCGGCCCTGCTCCAGGTCCACGTCCTCCACGCTGACCGGCTCCGCCTCCAGGGCCTCCGCCACGTACTGCCGCGCGGCGCTCCGCCGTTCCGGGCCCGGCACCCGCCCCAGCTCCCACAGGCGGCTGCCCAGGTCCTCCCAGAAGGGAAAGCTCCCCCGCCGGGCCGTCAGCCGGAACAGCACCCGCTGGAGGAGAGCCTCCCGGCCCCCCACCCGCCGCAGGCCTCCCACGCCGTCGGCGATGTAGTCCCCGTTTCTCAGCTCCAGCTCCATCCCTTCGCCTCCCTCAGCACGCGCAGGGCGCATAGGGCTGCCCGTTGACCGTGAGCTGGCCTTTGATGTTCAGCCCGCCGCTGACGGATACCTGCCCCCCTGTGATTTCCACGCTGCCGTCCTTTTTCAGATACACCGAGTTTCCGCCGGGGCCGTAGATGTAGACCTCCCCCGGCTCAATCTGCTTCACTTCCTCCAGGGGCCGGGTCCCGGCCACGCACTGCTCCTCGCCGCCGGGACCGCCCTTGATGACCAGCGCCGCCGTCCCGTTGGCCGGGGTCCAGAGATACCCCCCCGGCCCGTAGACCGGCAGGTCCCGGACCTCTCCCCGGGTCAGCACGCCCGCTTTCCGCCCGCTGATGGTAGTGACGCCCAGGTCCGCGTCCGCCGTGGCCGCCGCCGGCTTCATCTGTTTTGAAATCCACATGGCGCTTCCTCCTTATGTCTTCAGGGGCTTCAGCGTCAGCGTGACCAGAGCCCCGTTCCCGCCGTCAAAGCGGTTTTCCGCCTCCGCCACCCGGAAGGTCCCGGAAAGGCCCATCCGCTCCAGGGACAGGGACACCCGGTCCCCCGGAAAGGCCAGGAAGCTTCCCGGCAGCGTCACCTCCGCCGTCCAGGCGTCCTCCCCGGACCGCTGAATTTGATACTCCCCCGTGTACCGCATGGCGGCCCAGGTGCTCTGCCCCGGCGTGTAAAGCACCCGGCGGCACTGGCCTCCCTTGTCGATCATCTCCTGGTTTTTCACGGAGAACTCCTGGTTCTGGGTCTTGTCGATGACCAGGGCCTCCGTCAGCACGCCGTAGTGATCCTCCCGCAGGGTGCAGGCGAGCACCGGGTCCCCCTCGCCGATGGAGAGGGTCCGGCCCTCCCGCTCCGGCGACGCCAGCAGCTCCCCCTCCCGGCTGAACCGGGGGACAAAGCCGCCGCAGGCCCGGCAGAAGCTTTCCACCGCCTTCCACTGGCTGGACCCCGCCGCCACGGTGTAGGCGGACGCCGCCCGGACCTCCGCGATTTCCCCGCAGGTGATGCCGTAGGGCTCCGCGTGGTTTTGCAGAATCTCCGCCAGGGTGGCCTGCTGGTAGGTGACGGGCCGGGACTCGTTGTCCAGGAGCCTCGCGGCATAGCCCCGGCCGGAGACCGTGGCCGTCAGGCCGTTTCCGTCCAGATCCACCGTGTACTCGTCCACAACGGCCCGGAGCATGACCTCCCCCTCCTCCTCCGCCACAAAGCCCGCCGCTGTTTTCAGCGCCTGCGCCATCTCCTTTTGGTAGACGAAGGTGACGGAAAAGCTGTCACAGGGCACCGTACCCGTGTGGGTGACCCGCCAGCTCAAAAGCGGCGGCAGCGCGAAAATCTGATGGTCCGCCGTGTAGAGCTTTCCCGTCACGGCACCTTCACCGCCTCTCCGGGGTAAATCAGATTCGGATTTTTAATCTGAGGATTGGCCCGGATTAAGGCCGCCAGCTCCACGCCGTACTGCTTCGCCAGGGCCCAGAGGGTATCCCCCTTCCGCACGGTGTGGACCCGCTGTTGTTCAGCGGCGTTTCCCGCCGCCGAAGCGCCGCCGGGGCTTCCTCCGGAGTTCCCCGCCTCCACGGCCTTAAGCCCGCCGTCATAGCCGCCCCCGTCCTCCCAGAACTCGAAGCGGTAGCGCACAAAGTCCGGCCTGGGCTCCTCCACGGCCTCCAGCGCCGCGAAGTAAGCCTTTTCCGCCTTCCAGACCGGATGAATCAAAAGCCCCGGCCCCTCCTGCTGAAAGACCCCGGCCAGCTCCTTGAAGCGCTGGTAAGCGTCCTCCCCCGCAAACACGCCTTCCCCCTTCAGCACCCGGTAGGAGCCTCCCAGCTCCTGCATCACGCAGGGCCCGAAGGGGACCTGGTGGACGGCGATGCGCCGCCGGTGCTCCACCGTGTACACCTCCGGATTGTGGGGCCAGGTGAACTCCTTGAACCGCATAGGCGTCAAGCGCATATGGCATCCCCCTCTCCCCGGCCCTGCCGGAGGAAATCCCCCCGGCAGGGCCGGTATTTATCAATAAATGGTAAACCCGCCGTCATACCGCCGGGCGTCCCGCTGTACCGCCTTGGAAAGGGCCCGGGCCCCGTCCTCCGCCCGGAGGGCGGGGCTTTCCCAGCCCTCCCCCCAGGGGAGGGGACGGGACAGCCGCGTTTCCCGTCCCGGCGCTCCATCAAGACCGCCTCCGCCAAGGCGGGCCGTCCCGGCCCCGTTCCGGCGCGCGGGGATGGAAACGCCCCCGGCGTCCCCGCCGGATTTTCTCAAGGAAGCCGGGTCCGCTTCCCCGGCGCGTCTCCCTCCGGCGGCTGTCTCCGCCGCTTCCGCCGTCCGCCTCGCCGCCGTCTCCCCTGTTCCGGCCTCCCGCCTGGCGGAGGGACCTTCAAGCGCCGTCCGGGAGCCTGTCCCCTCCCCCGCCGGGCCGTGAGCCTCCTCCTTTTGCCGGGAGGCCGCGAAAGCGCGCACCCCCGTGCCTCCGTCTCTTTGGGGCGAAAATTCCGCTCCCGTGCCCTCGCCTCTTCGGGCCGAAAATTCCGCCTCCTCGCCGGAAATCCCCTCCCAAGGGCCCACCGGCGTCTCCCAGGCGCCGGCTTCCCCGGCGGGGCGGAGGGCTTTTTCCGCGGCCAAAACCGTTTCCCAGGCCCCAGGGGCCCCAACCAGGGGCCCCCCGGCCTCTGCGCCCTCTTTTGCGGCGTATCGCCCGGCGCTCTGAGGGACCGCGTTCCCCCGCGCCGTCCCGGAGCGCGCCGGACTCCGCCGCCTCCCGCCCGGAAGGGCCTTCCCCTCCCAAGCGGTATCTTCCTCTTCGGGGGCTTCCCCGTCCTCCGCCCTCCCGCCGCCCAGCAGCGCCCACAGCGCCGCCCGCTGCCGTTCCAGCTCCCAGCCCAAATACTCCACGTTCCTCACGCCCTCCAAAGCGCGGCGAACCGCGCCGCGTCAAATTCCGGGTTCACCGTTCCCGGTTCCGTGGGGCGGTCCTCCCCGGACCCGCCGTCCCGGGCCAAACGGCAAAGCAGCCGCTCCATCTGCCGCCCCGTCAGGTCCGCCAGGGCCTCCGTCTCGTCCCCATAGACCCGCTCCCCCTGAAAGAAGCAGCACTCCGACAAAATCCGCCCGTTGCAGCGAAGCACCCGTTCCAGGGGGTCCTCCGCCTCCCGGCACTGCCGCCACAGCTCCAGCAGCCGCCCCGCCGTCAGGGGCCGCAGCTCGTCAATGTCCCTCACGCCGAGGTCTCAATGCGCTTGGCCGCCACCACGGTGACCTTCTCCGCAACCATCGCGTTGAGCCGCCCGTCCTCCTCGATGCCGCTCCACTGGCAGTCGCTGTAGATGACCCGCCGGTCCGGCTTGCAGATGACCAGGGAGAAGTGGGCCAGGTCATAGAAGTTGATGCCGTCGGAGACGGCGTTGTCCGTTGCATAGAGCCTCGTCAGCTCCAGGGTATAGCGCTTTTGCCCCTCGATGGTGGCCACCGGCTCGCTCTCGCCGAAGGCCTCCACGCTCTGTGAGGTTTTGCTGGCCTTGGCGGTGTAGCTCTGAACCACCGCCACCTTCCTGCCGTCCATCTCCAGATAGATGTCGGCGCTGGTGGGAAATCCCGTCACGCTCCTCACGCCCCTTTCTTAAATCTCAATGTGTACCGCCAGATGCACCTGGTTCAGCCCGTGGGCCACGGCGAAGCCGAACTCCACCAGGCACACCGTAGGGTCCTCGTGGGAGGCGGAGACGCGGACCTCGTCATAGCCGTCGATGATCTCCGCCGCCAGCTTCTTCTCCAGCTCCACAATGACCTGGGAGCGGATGGCCGCCCGGTTCCGGGCGTTATTCTTGCTGCGGGAGAAGCGGCTGCGCAGGGCGGAGCGCACGGAGGGAATCACGTCGTCCACAATCAAAATGGTGGTCAGCTCCCGCCATGTGGCGTCCGCCGCCCCGCCGGTTTTCGTCCGGGTGGTGACGCCCCGCACCGGGGACACCACTCCCGCCACGCACTCCAGGGGGGTCACGCCGCCCCGGACCAGCCGGTCGATGTCGTTGTCGGCATAGTCCTCCGCCAGCCCCGTCAAGCCCTTGAGCTTCGCCCCGTTCAGGGGTACCGCCGGGTCCGGGGCGGAGGCCGCCAGGGCCGCCACCGCCGCAGCGGCGAACACGCCGGACAGGGGCTTCCCCCCGCCGTCCAGGGCGTCGGGCCCCACCAGCACCACGCGCTCGCTGTTCAGCGCCTCCGCCCGGCTCACCAGTTCCGAAACCTCCGCCCCGGCGCAGCCCACTACGGCGATGCGCTCATGGCGCAGGGCGGAGGCCGCCTCCACCGCGTTCCGCAGGGCCTGGTGGACCGCCTCCTCGCCGCTGTCGCAGACCAGAATCTGCGCCTCCTCCTTTTCCAGGGCGGCGAAGGCCCGGGCATAGTCCTCCGCCGTGCCCTCCTCCGCCACCCGCACCGCCGTCACGGCGGACGCGCCGTTTTCAAACAGCAGCCGCAAAAGGGTGCTCATTCCCGCCGTCTCGTCCTCGCCGAAGACGGACACTCCGGCGGCCCAGCCCGTCACCGTCACCGGCTTTCCTGTCTCGCCCCTGGCCGCCTTGGCCGCCACGCCGATGGACCGGACCGCCCGTCCACCGGACACCACCGAGGACGTGTCATAGGCCGAGTAGACCCCCGGCCGCTCATGCAGATTGTTCACCTTGCAAAACCCCTTTCAATTTGAAATCCAGGAACTCCGTCTCTTCCTCCCCGCGCTCCGCCAAAAACAGCGCCTGGCACTGAAGCGTTCCCCGCCGGAGGAAGAGCCCCGTCTGCTTCTCCCAGGCCAGGGCCTCCCACCGAAGCTCCCCGGGCCGGATGCCCTCCGGCAGCTTCCCCAGCAGCACCGCCGCCGCCGTCTCGCCGCCCGCCTCGCACTCCGCCGCCCGCTCCGCCCGGATGTCCACGGCGATGGTCCCCGCCAGGTGCTTGCCATAGACCTCCCGCGCTTCCCCGCTTGGGCCCCGGCTCTCCCCCAGATAGCCGCAAAAGCCCAGGTCCCGGCCCTCCGCCGTCTCCACGGAGACGGTGGCCAGGGCCGTTTTCCGCTCCGCCGCCCACTTGCCGGGGAAGGCGGCCTCCGCCGCCAGCCCCCCGGAGCGCAGGGCGGAAATCACCGCGTTCCGCATCTGTCTCAGCTCTTTCATTCCGCCTCCCTCGCCCGTTCCAGCACAGCCCGCCAATGGGAGAGCTCCGGGCCGATGAAGTGGGGCCTTCCGCTCCGGGCCCGGAACCGCCGCCCGTTCCAGCAAACCCGGTCCCCCGCCCTCACGGCGGCCTTTCCCAGGTACAGCCACAGCCGTCCGTCCAGACCCCCGATGGGGGAGGGCTCCGGCCCCTCCTCCCTCCGCTCCGTCAGGGGCTGGAGGAAGGCCCGGACAGTCTCCTCTTTTCCCTCCAGAATAAGCTCCTGCCCATAGCGGCGAAGGATCTCGTCCACCCAGCGGGTCATCCCTCCACCCCCTGGGCCCAGAGCCCCGCCGCCCGGACAAAGGGCTCCATCAGCCCCTCCGCCGCCTGGCGGAGGCTCTCCGCCCGCCTGGCCCGGTCCTGGACGCCGCCCAGGCTTACGGAGATGTCCCCGGCGGAGAAGGAGGCTGCGCCCCCCTCTGTCGCCGCCAGGTCCGCCGCCGCCGTGAAGGCGGCGGCGCAGGGCAGGGCCTCGCCGCAGTCCTCCGCCGTCACGCCCTCCCGAAGCCGGGCCAGCCAGGCCCGTTCCGCCGCGGCGCACAGGGGCGGTAGCAGCGCCCGGTCCTCCCCGCCGCCAAGGGCCAGGGCCAGCTCTAAAATCCGCTCTCCCACGTCAGCCCTGAACTCCCGCGCCCAGCTTCATCGCCTTGGACGCGCCGGTGAACAGCTTGGCAAAGCCGGAGATGGAGGTGATGGCCGCCCGCTCCAGCTGGCGGTCGATGAGCTTGTCGTACTCCACCATCACCTCGCCGCCGACGACCTGCTCCAGGGCATAGCGCTTGTCCAGGCCGATGAGGGTCCCGGCGGGCATGGCGCTCGTTCTCAGCAGCTTGGCCCCCAGGGGCGTGGAGAGGGTGCCGGTGCCCTGGAAGTTCAGCCCCGTCAGGGGGTTTTGGAACTCCTTGAGCCGCAGCAGCTCCAGCATGGTGTCGCCGCCCACCAGCAGCGTGTTCATGGCGAAGGGGTCAAACTTGTTCCAAAACTCCAGCAGCGCGTCATAGCTCAAAGCGCCGCTGTGGCTGACCACCTCCGCCGGGTTTTCGTTGCCGTCCCCCTCCAGCAGGACCTTGATGGCGTCCTGAAGGTGCATCTTCCCGATGTAGGCCCCAATCTGGCGCAGGGTGACGGAGAACAAATCCAGCCGCTGGAAGCGGATGGCCTCATAGGAGGCCACCAGCATCCGCCCCCGCTTCTGGAGCTTCACCAGGTTCTCCTGGGTGCGGACGGAGGTCTCGGGAATGGCGGCTCCCTCCGCCACCTGGAGGAGCTTTTTCTCCTCCTCCGTGGGAATGGAGGCGATGGAGCGGTAGTCCATCCCGTCGAACTTGGTCACCGTGGCGGTGATGTCCGGCAGGATGCCGCCCTCCTCCAGCCCCTGGCGCACCACCCGGGAGACGAACTCCGGGAACAGCACCGAGGACTCGGTGGTGTGGAAAAACTTCTCCACCGGGTCGCTGTCCGCCCCCTTGACGTGGATGCCGAAGCGCTTGAGCTGGCGCTGGAAGGCGTCCAGCCCCTCCAGGGGGGTGCCCCGATAGCCCTCACTGGGGTCCAGCTCCTCCAGCGTCTTGGCGAAGCTGGTTCCGCCGCGGCCGTACATCCCCTTTTCCAGCCGCAGGTTTTCAAAATGATAGCTCATCCTCTTTCTCCTCCTTCTGTATATCCGGCACGGAGCCCCTGGCCCCGAAACCGCCCTCAAATCCGAAACGCCTCCGCGTCCTCCGCCTCCGCCGCGGCGTCCCGCCGCCGCAGCTGCACCGGGGCGGGAAACCGCCCCGCCGCCCGGGTTTCAAGGCTCTTGCGCAGCTCCAAAAGCTCCGGCTCCTCCAGCCGCTGCGCCGCCTTGGCGAAGACGCCGCCGTCCAAGCCGTCGTCCGCCAGCATCGCCAGGCGCACCACCTCCCGGCGCAGGGCCTGGAGGTACTTCCGCCCCAGCTCCGCCTCCTTGCGGAGGGTCCGGTCCCCCTCTCGCTCCTGGCCGAAGCGCTTCAGCACACCCGCCGCCCGCTGGGCGGGTACCGCCACGAAGGACCACTCATAGGCGTCCTTAATATCCCGCAGCTCCCAAAAGCACAGCTTCCCGTCGTAAACCTGTCCCGGCACATGCCCGCAGTCCTCCGCCCCGCAGACGGAGCACACCCGCCGCCCGGCGCTGCACCCCACGCTGACCTCTTTTTTGATGCCCCCCTCGATTTCGGCAATCAGATCTTCGTTCTTCTCCGTCCGCAGAAGATAGGCCCAGCCCTTGAGCCAGCGGTACTCGTCCCCTGCCTGGGTTTTTTGGGCGCTCTCCCGCACCACCTGGGTTTTGTAAAGCCGGGCCGTCTGGCCCCCGGCGCTCCACTGGTGGTCAAAGATGCCGCTCTTGCCCACAAACAGCTCCCCCAGCCGTTCCAGGGCCTCGCCGTCAAAGCGCTCAAAGTCCCGGTCCACCTCGTTGTCGCAAAGCCGCAGGGTAAAGACATACACCTGCTCCGCCGTCAGCTCCGCCTTGGCCAGGGCGTTGATAAGGGCCAAATCCTCCGCCGCCATGCCCCTTTGCTCCTCCATGTCCATTCCTCCCATCTCTCACGTTTCCGCCCGGTCGTTTTCAAGCCGCAGCTTCCGGGCCTGTTCCCGGTACAGCTCCGCCCGGGCCTCCTCCACCGCGTCCTGGAGGTTGATGTCGTCCCACACCACCTGGAAGCCGCAGGCATAGCCCCGCATCCGAAGCCACAGGCGGCAGACGCGCTCCACCACCGGCGTCAGGGTCCGCCGCAGGGCGGTGATCTCGGTGGTGAGCATGTCCGCCTGCTGGGAGCTCATCCGCTCCGTGGAATTCCAGCTCAGCCCCAGCAAAAAGGGCGGGATGCCCGTCTTGGCCACAACCTGCTCCAGAATCTGCCGCACGGGCACCTGGCTGTCCAGCACCGGCGCGTCCGCGCCGATGACCCGGATGCTCACATCCCCCGCCGCCACAAAGTCCCGGACGCTGCCGCCCCGGGTCTCCCGCATGGCCCGGGACCACTCCCCGGCCAGCAGCTTCCCCCGCTCCGCGGCCCCCTGTCCCCCGGGGCAGGTGACGGCGAAGCGGAGGTTCCCGCACCGCTCCCAGTTCACCCCCACGGTGTAATAAATCTTCATCAAAATATCCGCCAAAAAGGGCAAAGACCGCAGCAGCGACACCCCGTAGGGGTTCTCCGCCTCCGGGTTCAGCGGCGTGAAGAGAATCAGGTTCGGATAGGGCAGCGCCGCCATCCGCCCGCCCTCATCGGGCCCCCAGAGGGAGAAGGTCAGGGCGTTTTCCCCCTCCCGGATTTCAATGTCCTCCACCCGCCCGCACAGCAGCGCGGCAATCTCCCGGTTTCCAATGGCAGGGACGATTTCCCCCACCGCCCGCCCGCAGGTCAAAAGGGAGTCTAAGTAGCAGTCCAAAAAGGCGTTCAGCCCAAACTGCCCCCGCCCTGCGGGCACGGTCCGCAGAAACTCCCCCAACTCCCGCTCCGCCCGCCGGTCCTCACAGCGAACCGCCAGCCCTCCCGTCATGCGGATCAGCTTGTAAATCGCCGCGTCCACCACCGGCACGGCCTCCCGCACCGCCCGGTAGAGCCTTGTCTCCCCATTTCGCAGGGGCACGTACTCCCCCAGCGTCCCGAAGGGGTGCTTTTCCCAGTTGCGCAGCTGCGCCGCTGCCGGCCCTGCCTCCGCCCCGGGGGCCGCCTCCCGCTTTTTCCGCCGTTTCAAAGCCCCATCTCCTCTCAAAAAACATCCTCCCGCTCCACCGCCAGGGCCGAAAAGCCGTCCTCCTCCCGGTCCCCCGCCAAATCCATGGCGAAATACCGCAGGTCGTCCATGGCGTGGTCGTCCTTTTTCCGGGGGACGTCCCGTTCTCCCCGCTGTTCCCAGCAGTATTGGGCAATCTCCCGCAGACAGTCCCCGCAGCCCCGGCAGATTGCCACCCGCCCCTGCCGGAGCAGGTCCGCCGTCACCCGGATGCCGTCGGATACGTCGTTGTCCGCCTTCACCACCTGGAAGCCCCGCCGCCGCAGGGTTTCAATGAAGCTGGCCGCCGACGGGTCCACGATGACCCGCTGAATCTCCCGTCCCCCCGCCAGCCGTTCCAAATCCTCCGCGTACTCCGCGTCGGTCCGCTGCCGCCCCGCTTTCCTGGAGTCGTAGTAAAATTCCCGGACCCGGTACCAAACCCCCTCCCGGAGTCCCCACAGCCCGAAGGAGGCCGGGTTCACCGTCCCGTAGTCCGCCGAAATCCGCCAGGCGGAAAACCCGCCCTCCGGCGCTTCCGCCGCGTCCCGGTCCGGGTCGAAGAAGTCGTACACCCGCCCCTCCGCCGCCGTCCACTCCCCCAGGACGAACCGGCGGTAGAAGGCCCCGGAGTAGTTCCGCTTATACCGCTCCCGAATCCGCTCCGGCAGGGCGGGATTGTCCTCCATGGTGAAGTGGAGCCGCAGGGCCCGCCGCTCCTCCGCCTTCAAAATCCACTCCTGGTAAAACCAGTGCTGGGGCCCCTCCGGGTTGCAGTTGAACCACAGCCGGCTTCCCGCCACGCTGCACCGGGCCACCGCCTGCTCCACAAAGGACCGGGGCATCAGCGCCGCCTCGTCCAGCAGCACCCCCGCCAGGGTGCTTCCCTGAATCAGCGCCGCGCTGGACTCGTCCCGCCCGCCAAAGAGCAAAAAGCGGTTCTCATGCCCCCGGAACCGCACGGCCAGCAGATTTTCCCCCCGCCGCTCCCGGACCTCCATGCCCAGCCGCCGCAGGACCGGGGCCAGCTCCGAAAGAAGGTTCCGCCGCACCGACGCGATGGTCTTCCCGCACACGCCGAACTGCTTCCCGTCAAAGCCCGCCTGGGCCCAGAGGAAGAAGCTCAGCCCCATGGCGAAGGTCTTCCCGCTCCGCACCGCCCCGTCGCAGATGACGGCCTCCCACTTTGGGTCCTGCCACCAGGTGAGCACCCGCAGCTGCTTGGCGGAAAATTTCAGCCCCTTACCCGCCATAGCCCTCCTCCAGCTGCCCGGCGGCGTCCTCCAGGGCCCGGTAGAGCTCCTCGGCCCCGCCGTTCCCGCTCTCCCCCAGAAGGCCGCACAGGGTCTCCAGCGCCCGCACCCGGTCCACCAGCTTCACCTCCACGCCCCCCTTGTCCGTCACCTTCAATTCCGCCACGGCGGAGAGGTCCAGCTCCCCCGGGTCCACCTCCCTGGGATTGAGGGCCAGCCGGACCGCGTCGTTGGCCCGTCCAAAGGCCAGCTGGGCCAGCCGCCGCAGGGCGTCCTCCCGCCGCAGCTCCCCCGCCGCGGCCCCCCGCATCCTCTCCAGCCGCCGCCGGACGCTTTTCGAGGCCAGCGCGGCAAAGCCGTCCTCCCGCCCCGCCGCCTCCGCCGCCTGCTCCGGGTCCATAGTCCGCAGGTACGCGGTGCAAAATACCCGGTTTTCCTTTTCTCGTTCCATCGTTCACGCTCCCCCCATATCCCGCCCCCGTTTTCCCGGATAGTTGCACGGCCCTGTACACGCGGAAAAAATTTTTTGTCCGGCGCGGGAGAAACTATGCTATACTGTTCCACATGAAACCATGACCAAGGAGGCGCTTTCCATGCTGACGCTCTTAACGGGCCGGGCCAGAACCGGCAAATCCACCGCGGTATTAAGCCGCATCGCCGCCCGCCCCGGCGGCCGGGACCAGATTCTCCTGGTGCCCGAGCACGCCTCCCATCAGGCGGAGGTGGACCTGTGCCGGACCTGCGGCGATTCCGCCAGCCGCTTTGCCGAGGTCTTGAGCTTCCGCCGCCTCTCGGACCGGGTCCTCTCCATCACCGGCGGCGCGACCCAGGTAACCCTGGACGCCGGGGGCAAGCTCCTCACCCTGGAAAAGGCCCTGCTGGAGGTCCTGCCGGAGCTGACGGTTTACCGCCGCCCCTCCCGGAAGTCCGCCTTTCTCCGCCAGCTTCTGGACCTCTTCGACGAGCTGCGGTGCTACGAGGTCTCCCCCGAAACCCTCTACGAGCAGTCCCAGGCCATCGCCGGGGCCACCCATGACAAGCTCCGGGACCTGAGCCTTCTCTACGCCGCCTATGAGGCCCGCCTCCTCCGTCCCGGCCTGGACGCCCGGGACTATATGACCAAGCTCTGCGACAGCCTGGAGGAATCCGGCTACGCCCTGAATAAGGACATCTGCATCGACGGCTTCACCTATTTCACCGCCCAGGAGCGCCGCTGCCTCTCCGTCCTCCTCCGCCAGGCCCACAGCCTCACCGTCACCCTCCTGGGGGAGCCGGACAGCAAAGAGGAGATGTTCGAGGCCTCCCTCCGCACCCTGGACCGCCTCCGCCGCCTGGCGGAGCGGGAGGGGAAACCGGTCAGGGTGGAAACCCTCACCGCCCGGGACCCCTCCGCCCTGGGCCACCTGGAGCGCCATTTCTTTGGCGAATCCCTGCCCTATCAGGGGGACGCCCCCCAAATCCGCCTCCTCCAGGCGGACACGGTCCTCTCCGAGGTGGAGCAGACCGCCGCCGCCATCCGCCGTCTGCTTTGGGAGGGAAAATGCCGCTGCCGGGAGATCACGGTAGCCGCCCGGAACATGGAGGCCTACGAATCCGTCATCGAGACGGTGTTCGAGCGCTGGCAGATTCCCGCCTACCTAAGCCGCCGCAGCGACATTCTGGAAAAACCGGCCCTGAGCCTCCTCACCGGGGCCCTGGCCGCCGTGGGCGGGGGGTATGAGTACGACGACATGTTCCGCTGGCTGAAAACCGGCCTTGCGGGCCTGGCCCCGGAGGAGTGCGACGAGCTGGAGAACTACGTCCTCAAGTGGGAGGTTCACGGCGGCATGTGGCTGCGGGACGTGGACTGGGCGGAGAACCCGGACGGCTACGGAGCCCCCTGGACCCAGGCGCGGGAGGCCCGGCTCGCCAAGGTCAACGCCCTGCGCCGCCGGGTCCAGGGCCCCCTCTCCCGCCTGGCGGAGGGCCTGAAAACCGGCGGGACCGCCGCCGCCAAGGTGGGGGCCCTCTATGATTTCATGGAGGAGCTCCGCCTCCAGGACGCCCTGGAAACCCAGATGAAGGCCCAGGCCCAGGCGGGCCGTCTCCAGGAGGCGGAGGAGACCGCCCAGCTGTGGGAGATCCTCTGCGGCGTGCTGGACCAGTTTGTGGAAATCGTGGGGGAGGAGCCCATGGAGCTGGAGGAGTTCACCCGCCTTCTCCGGCAGGTATTGACCCAGTACAGCGTGGGCACCATCCCCGTCTCCTTAGACCAGGTCCAGGTCTCCGGCGTGGCCCGGAACGACCGCCACACCGCCAAATACCTCTTTCTCCTGGGGGCCAACGACCATGTGCTCCCCACCCCCGGCCAGGGGGGCGGCATCCTGGGGGAGGACGACCGGGCGGAGCTGGCCCGGCGGGGCGTGGAGCTGGCCCCCACCGGCATGGACCAGATGGGCATCGAGCTCCAAAACCTCTACGCCGCCCTGGCCCAGCCCACCCAGGGGCTGACGGTCAGCTGGCCCGCCGCCGACGTCTCCGGCGCGGAGCTGCGCCCCGCCTTTGTGGTGGACCGCCTCTTATCCCTGTTCCCCGCCCTCCGCGTGGAGCGGGAGCCCGCCGCCAAGCCCTACCGGCTGACGGCCCCCCTCCCGGCCCTGGAATCCGCCGTCCCCGGCGGGGCCCTCTGGCGGCGGCTGGAGGCGGTGCCCGCCTTCCGCCCCCGGCTGGAGGCCATGGCCCGGGCGGCGCATCAGACCCGGGGGTCCCTCTCCCCCGGGGCGGTCCGGGCCCTCTACGGAAAAAGCGCCGGCATGACCGCCTCCCGCTTGGAGCGCATCCGCACCTGCCACTTCTCCTATTTCATGGAGTACGGCCTCAAGGCCCGGCCCCGGACCCCCGCCGCCTTCGACGCGCCCCAAATCGGCACCTTCCTCCACTTCCTCCTTGAGCGCGTCACCCGGGACGTGCAGGCCCTGGGGGGCTTTGCCCAGGTGGATCAGGACGCCCTCCATGCCCTCATCCGCAAGTACATCGAGGAATATGTGGAAAAGGAGCTGCGCAACTTCCAGAACCGGAACGCCCGCTTCCGCTACCTCTTCGCCCGCCTGCGCACGACCGCCTACGCCGTCATTGACCAGGCGGCGGAGGAACTCCGCCGTTCCGACTTTGTCCCCCTGGCCTTCGAGCTCTCCTTTGGAGACGGCCCGGAATCGGACCTCCCCGCCGTGGTGATCTCCGAGCCGGACGGCGAGCTGCGGGTAGGGGGCAAGGTGGACCGGGTGGACGGCTGGCTGAGGGACGGGAAGCTCTACCTCCGGGTGGTGGACTACAAGTCCGGCAAGAAGGCCTTCGACCTCGCGGCGGTCCGCATGGGCCTGGACATCCAGATGCTCCTGTACCTCTTCACCCTGCAAAGGGCGGGCCCCTCCTATTTCGGCAGGGAGATCGAGCCCGCCGGGGTCCTCTACCTCCCCGCCCGGGACGACATTCTCTCCGCCCGGCGGAACATCCCCCCGGAAAAGCTCCAGGCGGAGCGGGAAAAGCAGCTGCGCCGCTCCGGCCTCCTCCTGGCGGAGCCCCAGGTCCTTCAGGCCATGGAGCACGAGGCCCTGACGGAGCCCCGGTACCTCCCCCTCCGGGTGAACAAAAGCGGGGACCTCTCCGGGAGCCTTGCCTCCGCCGCCCAATTGGGGAAGCTGGGCCGGTATGTGGACAAGCTCCTCCGGGACATCGCCGGGGAGATCCGGGGCGGGGTCATCGACGCGGACCCCTGCTGCCACACGGAGGAGGACAGCCCCTGCCGTTACTGTGACTGGGCCCCCGCCTGCCATTTTCAGGACGGCCGGGACGGCGACCGCCTGCACTACATCCTCCCGGTGAAGCCCGGCGAGTTCTGGCAGGAGATCGAAGGAATCGAAGGAAAGGAGGCGGACTGACATGCCCGTAACCCTCACCCCCCAGCAAAAAGCCGCCGTGGAAAACCGGGGCGGGAGCCTGCTGGTCTCCGCCGCCGCCGGCTCGGGCAAGACCCGGGTCCTGGTGGACCGCCTCTTCCGCTATATCACGGAGGAACGCCGGAACATAGACGACTTTCTCATCATCACCTACACCCGGGCCGCCGCCGCGGAGCTCCGGGGCAAAATCGCCGCCGAGCTCTCCCGCCGCATGGGAGAGGACCCGGCCAACGCCCACCTCCGCCGCCAGCTCCTCCGGGTCTACCAGGCGGACATCAAGACGGTAGACGCCTTCTGCGCCGCCCTCCTCCGGGAGAACACCCACCTCCTGGCCCGGGAGGAGGACAAGCACGCCCTGACCCCGGACTTCCGGGTCCTGGACGAGGGGGAGGCCCTTGTCCTCCGCCGCCGCTGTCTGGACCGGACCCTCTCCCGGTTTTACGAGACTCTCACCCCCGGCGGCGAGCAGCTGGCGGACACCCTGGGGGCGGGCCGGGACGACTCCGCCCTGGCGGAGCTGGTGCTGGAGCTTTATGACAAGCTTCAAAGCCACGCCTCCCCCTCGGACTGGCTTCTCCGAAGCCGCGCCGCCTGGGAGTCCCCCGCCCCCTCCTTTGACGCCACCCCCTACGCCCAGGTCCTCCTGGCCTCCCTCCGCCGCCGCGCCGCCCACTGGGCGGACCAGCTCCGCCGGGGGGCGGAACGGACGGAGGGGGACGCCGCCCTCACCTCCGGCTACGGCGCAAAATTCCTGGAGTCCTCCCGGGGCTTTTACGCCCTGAGCCGGGCCCCCGGCTGGGAAGCCGCCCGGGAGCTGGCCGCCGCCGTGGCCTTCCCCAAGCTGGTTACCCCCCGGGGCCGGAAGGAGGACCCCCTGGTCCTCTCCCTGAAGCAGACCTGGGAGGGAGCCAAAGCGGCCCTCAAGCCCCTCCAGGCCTGGCTGGACGTCACCGGGGAGGAGGCCCTGGAGGACCTTGCCGCCGTGGCCCCCGCCATGCTGGCCCTGCTGGATTTGACGGCGGCGTTCTCCGCCGCCTTCCGGGCGGAAAAGCTCCGGATCAACGCCGCCGACTTCCCGGACCAGGAGCACCTGGCCCTGACCCTGCTGGTCCGCCCGGACGGCGGCCCCACAGAGCTGGGGGAGCAGGTTTCCGCCCGGTACGCCGAAATCCTGGTGGACGAGTACCAGGACACCAACGAGGTCCAAAACGCCATCTTCCGGGCCGTCTCCAAGGAGGGGAAGAACCTCTTCACCGTGGGGGACGTAAAGCAGAGCATCTACCGCTTCCGCCTGGCGGACCCCACCATCTTCCTCCGGAAGTACGCCGCCTTCAAGCCCCACAAGGAGGCCCTGGACGGCGAGGACCGGAAAATCACCCTCTCCCAGAACTTCCGTTCCCGGCAGGAGATTCTGGACGCCGCCAACTTTGTCTTTGAGAATATACTTTCCGTAGAAATGGGGGAGCTTGATTACAACGAGGACGCGGCCCTCCACTTCGGCGCGGCCTACTATCCCCCCCGGACGGACTGCCGGACGGAGTTCCATCTTCTCACCGCCCATCAAAAGTCGGCGGAGGACCCCCATCCCGTCAAAAAGCTCACCGCCGAGGCCCGCTTCGCGGCCCGCCGCATCCGGGAGCTCTTGGACGAGGGCTTCCCCGTCACCGCCCCGGACGGGACCCTCCGCCCCTGCAAGCCGGAGGACATTGTCATTCTCATGCGCTCCCCCGGCAGCCGCGTCGCGGCCTTCGCCGCCGCCCTGGCGGAGCGGGAGATCCCCTGCTCCTTCCAGGAGGACTCCGGCTTTTTTGAAACCATGGAGGTCTCCACCGCCGTGTCGTTGCTGGAGCTCATCGACAATCCCCGCCAGGACGTGCCCTTAATCTCCGTCCTCCGCTCGCCCATCTTCGGCTTCACTCCGGACCGCCTGGCGGAGATTCGCGCCGCCGCCCCCGAGGGGGATTTTTACCAGGCCGTGGCCTCCTCGGACTCCCCGGACTGCGCCGCCTTTCTAAAGACCCTGAACGCCCTGCGCCTCTCGGCCCGGGACATGAGCGTCCACCGCCTCCTCTGGCACATCTACAACACGCTGAACCTCCTGGGCCTCTATGGGGCGATGGACCGAGGGCTGGAGCGCCGGGAGAACCTCATTACCCTGGCCTGCCAGGCGGAGAAGCTGGAATCCGGCGGCTGCCGGGGCCTCTTCGCCTTCGTCACCCAGCTCCGCCGCCTGCTGGAGGAGGGAAAGGCCCCTCCCGCCGCCTCCGCGTCCGCCTCCGGGGGCGTCCGCCTCATGAGCATTCACAAGTCCAAGGGCCTGGAATTTCCCATTGTGATCCTGGCGGACCTGGACCACGCCTTCTCCCGCCAGGACTTCGACGCCTCCGTCCTGGTGCACCCGGCCCTGGGCCTGGGCCCCCGCCGGGTGGATTTGAAACGGAAGATCCGCTACCCCACCCTGGCCCGGACGGCCATCGAGGAGACCCTCCGCCGGGAGAACCTGGCGGAGGAGCAGCGGGTCCTCTACGTGGCCATGACCCGCCCCAAGGAAAAGCTGATCTTATTGCACTCCCTCTACTTTGCCGAGACCCGCCTCCAGCGCCTGGCGGCCTCCGCCGCCCTCCCCGTCCCGCCGGAGGCCGTGGCCGCCTGCCGGACCTTTGGCGAGTGGCTGCTTCTGTGCCTCCTCTGCCGGCCGGAGGCGGAGCCCCTGCGCCGCCTGGCGGAGGCGGAGGTTCCCACCGCCCCCTGCCCCGGAGCCCCCTGGGAAGTGTTCCTCCACGACGCCGGGGACTGCCGGGAGGTTTCCCGCCCCTCCCTGGAGTCCGCCGGAGACGAACGCCCCGAGATTCCCTTCGACCCGGCCCTCCTGGCCTTTGAATACCCCTACCGCCGGGAAGCGGCCCTCCCCGCCAAGCTGACGGCCACCCAGTTAAAGGGCCGCCCCCTGGACCAGGAGATCGCGGAGAATGCCGCCCACACCCCCTACCTTCGGCCCCTGTCCCAGCCCAAATTCCGCCGGGAGCAAACCGGCCTTACCCCGGCGGAGAAGGGCTCCGCCACCCACCTGGTCCTCCAGTACCTGGACTTTCAAAATTCCGGCGTCCCCGCCCAAATCGCCGCCCTGGCGGAAAAGGGCCTTCTCACGGCCCAGCAGGCCCAGGCTGTGGACGTCCCCGCCCTGGAGCGCCTCCTGGCCTCCCCCCTGGCCCGGGAGGTCCGCCAAAGCCCCCGCTGTCTCCGGGAGTACCGCTTCACCCTGCTGGTTCCCGCCCGGGAGTATGACCCCCAGGCCTCGGAGGAGGACGCCATCCTCCTCCAGGGCGTGGCGGACCTGTGCTTTGAAACGGAGGGGGGCCTGACGGTGGTGGACTTTAAAACCGACCATGTGTTCACTCCCCAGGAGATCACGGACCGGACGGAGCGCTACCGCCCGCAGCTGGAGGCTTACAGCCTGGCCTTGACCCGGGTGCTGGAAGCCCCCGTCACCCGCCGGGTGCTCTACTTCCTCTCCCCGGGGAAGGCGGTGGACGTGTAAGCGTCTGCTAAATTTTTCCAGCGCGAAAACCGCCCAATTGGGGCAAGCTAAGGACCAGCTCGACAGGATTGGAGGGATATCCATGGCAATCGACAAAATCGCCGTCCTGCTGGCGGTCATCGGCGCGCTGAACTGGGGCGGCATCGGCCTGTTCGGCTTTGACGCCGTGGCCTGGCTCTTCGGAGGCCAGACGGCGGTGTTTTCCCGAATCATTTACGCCCTGGTGGGGCTGGCGGGCCTGTGGTGCTTGACGCTGCTGTTCCGCCTGGACCGGGAAACCGCCGCCCACCCGGCTTAACGGCGTCCAAAAAGCGAAAACCGGAGGGGAAACTCCTCTCCGGTTTTTGTGCATTGCGGAAAAGATGAACAATTTTGAAATCCCGTCCCCCGCCGTCTTTACTTCCCCGTTAAAATGCTCTATAATCGCACATAATATTTCCATAGAATGCCTGTGCAAACGGAAAGGAAGGACCCGACAAATGGAACACAAGCTCCGCGAATACGCCCGCCTCCTGGTGCGGATTGGTCTGAACCCCTATCCCGGCCAGCGGATGGTGATTTCCTCCCCGGTGGAGTGCGCCCCCTTCGCCCGCCTGTGCGCGGAGGAGGCCTATGAGGCCGGCTGCTGCGAGGTGGTGATGAACTGGACCGACGACGCCATGACCCGGATGAAATACCTCCGCGCCTCCGAGGAGGTCTTCGACGCCGTGCCCCTCTGGCGGCGGCACTTTTTCAACGACCAGGCCCTGGAGGGCACGGCCTACCTCGCCATCTCCGCCTCGGACCCGGAGAACCTCAAGGGCGTGGATTCCCAGCGCATCATCCGGGCCCAGCGGGCCAGCGGCAAGGCCCTCAAGGACTTCGACCGCCTCCAGATGTGCGGCGGCTTCCCCTGGTGCATCGCGTCGATTCCCATTCCCTCCTGGGCCGCCCGGGTCTTCCCGGACAAGGGGGAGGCGGAGGCCGTGGCGGCCCTGTGGGACGCGATTTTCTCCGCCGTCCGCGTCACCGGGGACGGCAAGGCCGTGGACCGCTGGAAAGAGCACCTCTCCACCCTGGAAAAGCGCCTGGAGAAGCTGAACGCCCTGAAATTAAAATCCCTCCATTACACCAATTCCCTGGGCACGGACCTCACCGTGGAGCTGCCTGAGGGCCACATCTGGGAGAGCGGCGGGGACCATACCCTCTCCGGCCGCAGCTATATCGCCAACATCCCCACGGAGGAGATCTTCACCTCCCCCCTGAAAACCGGGGCAAACGGCGTGGTCTATGCCTCCCTGCCCCTGGTCCACGACGGCAACGTCATCGACAAATTCCACTTCGTGGTAAAGGAGGGCAGAATCGTGGAGGCCCATGCGGAGCAGGGAGAGGAGACGCTGAAAGCCGCTGTCAGCGTGGACGAGGGCGCGGCCTACTTCGGCGAGGCGGCCCTGGTCCCTTACGACAGCCCGATTTCCAACCAGAACCTGCTCTTCTATAACACCCTCTTCGACGAGAACGCCGCCTGCCACATCGCCTTCGGCGAGGCCTATCCCTGCCTGGAGGGAGGCCAGCAGATGACCAAGGACGAATTGAAGGCCCGGGGCCTCAACGACTCCATCACTCATGTGGACTTTATGATCGGCACCCCGGACCTCTCCATCGTGGGAACCACCCGGGACGGCAGAGAGGTCCCCATCTTCATCCAGGGGAATTTTGCCCCGGAATTTTAACCGCCCGGAAAATCACATAAGGAAACGAGGAAATCACCATGCAATGCAAACTGCGAGAGACCACCCCCGACGTGCTGATCTGCGACGGCGCGAAGGTCAGCGGCGACGTGACCCTTGGAAAAGGCGTGAATATCTGGTATAACGCCGTCCTCCGGGGAGACGAGGGCGCCATCACCGTAGGCGAGGGCACCAATATCCAGGACTGCGCCGTCCTCCACGAGGAAACCCGGGTAGGCGCGGGCTGCACCATCGGCCACGGGGCCATCGTCCACGGCTGCACCGTGGGGAACAACGTCCTCATCGGCATGGGGGCCATTGTCCTCAACGGGGCGAACATCGGGGACGACTGCATCGTGGGCGCGGGGGCCCTGGTGACGGGGAAGATGGACGCCCCCGCCGGGTCCATGATTTTAGGAAGCCCCGCCAAGGTCGCCCGCCCCCTGACGGAGGCGGAAATCGCCTCCAACCGGGAGTCCGCCGAGGGCTACCTCCACGCGGCGGAAGCCCATCGCCGGGGCTGAGCCATGGACTGGAACCGAAGTCAAATCAAGCAGCGGCTGGCGGTGGTCTGCGGCGGCGTGGCCTTTTTCTGCGCCCTGCAAAACCTCCCCGCCCTGGCGGGGGCCCTGCGGTGGGTGCTGGGCGTCCTGGGCCCCTTCCTGGTGGGCGGGGCCATCGCCTTTATTCTAAACGTCCCCATGCGGGCCATCGAGGCCCGCCTCCCCAGGGGGAAGCGGTGGAAGCCCCTCCGCCGTCCCCTGGCCCTGATGCTGACCCTGGCGGCCATGACCGGCGTGGTGACCCTGGCGGCCTGTGTCATCAGCCCCGGCATTGGCGACGCGGTGCGCTCCATCACCAGCCAGCTCCCCGCCGCCATCCGGCGGATGGAGGAGCAGCTGGCGGAGCTGGAGGCCTGGCTTCCCCAGCTGGAGACCTTCGCGGCGGGCCTGGAATTCGACTGGAAGAACCTGACGGAAAAGGCCGTCACCCTGGTCCGGGACTGGGGCGGGGGGCTGGTGTCCTCCGGCGGGGTCCTCATGGCGGGGGTGGTCAGCGGGGTCAGCACCTTTGTCATCGGCCTGATCTTCTCGTTTTACATCCTCCTGCAAAAAGAGCGCCTGGCCCGCCAGGGCCGCCAGGTGCTCTACGCCCTCCTTCCCGAAACCTGGGCGGACAAAACCCTGGAGGTCCTCCGCCTCTCAGGCCGCACCTTCTCCAGCTTCCTCTCCGGCCAGTGCGTGGAGGCGGTGATTTTAGGGGCCCTCTTCGTGGCGGCCATGACGGTGTTCCGTATGCCCTACGCCCTGCTGGTGGGAGTCCTCATTGCCCTGACGGCCCTGATTCCCGTGGTGGGGGCCTTCATCGGCTGCGTAGTGGGGGCATTGCTCATCGCCGTGACGAACCCCTGGCAGGCGGTGGGCTTTGTAGTCCTCTTCCTGGTGATTCAGCAGATTGAGGGGAACCTGATTTACCCCCATGTGGTGGGCAGTTCCGTGGGCCTTCCCTCCATCTGGGTGCTGGCCGCCGTCACCCTGGGCGGCAAGCTGATGGGCATTGCGGGGATGCTGTTTTTCATCCCCCTGTGCTCCGTGCTGTACGCCCTCTTCCGGGGCTTTGTCAAGGCCCGCCTGAGCGCCCGGAAGGTCCCCCCGCGAAAATGGCGGGACCCCTGAACGCGAAAAAGCCCTCCGAATCCTTCGGAGGGCCTTTCCTTTTGCCATGCGGCCCATTTCCGGCCCAGGCCCGAAATGGGAATATTCCGATAGACCGGAAACCTCTCTTTGTGGGGCCTGACCCCCTGGTCAGGCCATTCCCCCAGGCCCCTGGCGCTTCCAATCGAAACTATCAAAATTTCCCATTGACAACTTTCCTTGTCAGTGCTATCCTAGAATTGACAATGATACCTGTCAATTCGACAACCACCCTTGTCAAAGAAAGGAGCCCATCCATGCCCTTAACCAACCGGCTGAAAGAGCACCGGGCCCGCCTGGGGGTAAACCAGCAGCAGCTGGGGAGCCTTGCGGGGGTCTCCCGGCAGACCATCAGCCAAATTGAGCGGGGGGATTATTCCCCCTCCGTGACGCTGGCGCTGAAGCTTGCGAAGATCTGCGGCGTGCGGGTCGAAGACATCTTTACCTATCAGGAGGACGAAACCCATGAATGAGAAAAGCGAGAACCGAAAGGCCCTGCCCAAATTCACCCTGTCCCTGCTGGGCTCCTTGCTGGTGGGGGGCGTCATCGGCTTTGCCGTTGGCCTTTCCCGGGCCATGGGCCTGGATACCGCCGCCTTGGCGGAGGGGCTGAGCGCCGCCCTGGCGGCGGTTACCCCCTGGGGCATCCCCGTCACCTCGGCGCTGACCCTGGGAAGCTGCCTTGTCCTCTACCGCTCCGCCGCGAAGAAATTCGCCGCCTGGGACGGCGGGGACGAGGACGAAACCTCGGAGTCCATCGACACCGCCCTGAGCTGGGTCCTGCTCCTCAGCGCCGTACAGCTGCTGTTCAACCTGTTCTTCCTCTCCGCCTTCTGCATCTATTGGATGGACAGGGATATCCGGGCCCTGGCCCTGGTGGGCGTGTTCCTCCTCTCCTGCGGCTTTGTGGTCTTTGCCCAGCAGAAGGCCGTGGACCTGACCCGCCGGATGAACCCGGAGAAGCGGGGCAGCGTCTACGACACGAAGTTTCAAAAAAAGTGGATGGACAGCTGCGACGAGTCGGAGCGCCGCCAGGTGGGCCAGGCGTGCTGCCGGGCCTATATGGTCTCCAGCCGGTTCTGCTTAGGGCTGTGGCTGGCGCTGGCGATTTTGAGCATGGTTTTTGAAGTAAGCATTCTCCCCACCCTTGTCCTGCTGCTGGTCTGGGGGGTCATGCAGGTGACCTACAGCCTGGAGTGCATCCGGCTGGGAAAAAGAAATTGAACTATACGATTCATAGCAGAAAAACCGGCGGGGCCCGCCCCCCGGCCAGGCCACCCCCCGGATTGGGGAACGGCCCGGCCAGGGGGCCGGGCCCCACAGCAGATCCTTACATTTAAGCCGTCTCTTCGGTTTCCGCTGAAAGCGCCTCCTCCGGCAGCTCCGCCGGAACCCGCGCAAAGGTGAATTTCCCGCTGGTTTTCCGCCCATGGACCAGGATGGTGTAATCTCCCGTTTTGGGAACCTCCACCCGCTGGTCCCCGTTCAGCGGGGCTCCCTCCAGAAGGGCATTTCCGTCCTCATCGCTGATTTCCACCTCCAGCCAGCCGTTCCGGGTGTCGATCCGGCCCACCAGGGCGTCCCCGGCCTCCAGCCGGAGGGTGTGGGAGTCGAAGCCGTTGAAAAACTCGTAATCCATGCGGAAGCTGGTTTCGTCGGCGCAGCGGGAGCAATTGCGGACGTTGATAAACTCCCCGTTCTCATAGGCCCAGGCGGCGGCGTAGAACACCATCGCCGCCCCCACCAGCAAAAAGCAGAGAATCATCCCCAGCCAGTCGTACTTGACCCGTCCGCCGCCCCGTGCGCTGAGCAGGGTCTCCACCCCCAGGGCCACCAGAATCAAAGGCGAGGCTTTCAGAAGCCACCCGATCTCCATTTGGGGCCACAGCAGGGAACCCAGCATGCCGGTTCCCGCCGCCACCAGGACGATGCCCAGGGTAAAGGTCCCCACCCGGCGCTGGGGGCGGACGGCCTCACTGGCCGTCATGGTCCGCCTCCTTCTTTTCCGCAAGCTCCTTTTCGTACTTCTCCACATTGAATTCCGATTTCCACTCCAGGGTCACCGGCGCGGGCTCCTCCGGGACCTCCGGGGCCTGGGGCTCCGGCTCCTGGTGGAACTGCTCCTCCGCCTCCGTCCAGGGGGTGGATTTCATTTTGGGAGGTTCCGCCTTGGGAGGCGTGTAGGAGGGCTCCTCGTCAAAGCCGCCGCCCTTGGGGGCCTTGGGCCCCTTGATGAACCAGAGGCCCAGGGCGATGACGAACACCGTTCCCAAAATCCGGGGCGCGTCCCAGACCAGCAGGCCATAGAGCCAGTCGAAGATGGGAAAGTGGTCGCTCAGCGTTCCCAGAAGCCGCCGGGCGAAAATCTGGTATACATTATAAAGGCCCACCGCCACCAGCACCCAGCCGATAAGGCTTCCCCGGCGGCTAAGAATGCGGCTCAGCTTCCGGGAGTCCATCTCGGACATGCCGAACATGAATTCGTCCTCCGGGGCGAGCCCATCCCGAATCTGGCGGCGGAGGTTGAAGCTGTCAAAAAAGGAATACAGCCACAGCGGGGCGATAAGCACCGCCAGCACCCCCATCTCCAGAAATACCGCGATAAAGAGCAAAGCGGTGGCAATGATGGTCTGGGAGATGCCCCGCTTCATATAGCCCTGGCACATCTGCCCGCAGCCGGGGACGCAGGCCCACATCAAATGCCAGCAGCCCCGGAACAGTTTGCGTAAAAACCTCATGAGTGATTTCCTCCTTCTATGAACTGGCTGGGGCGGAACCCGTCAAAAAAGTCTGATAAACCGGATACGGTCTGACGCAGGGAGTCGCTGATTTCCCCGGTGAGGCCCGTGAGCTGCCGGGAGATGCTGGGCCGGTCCTCCGGTAAGACCGGGCGGGAAATCTGTACGCCCCCGCCGCCCCACAGCACCGTTAGGGCCAGGGTGACGGCGGCCGCGGCGGTGGCGTACCGGCTGACCGCCAGCCGGAGGGCCCGGCTCCGAATCCGGGCCCAGAGCGTCTTTTGGCAGGAGCGCTCCGGGACCAGCAGATCCCCGCCCTCCAGGGCCAGGGTGTAGCGCTGTAAGCACTCGTCGCAGAACGCCAGGTGCTCCGCGATTTCCAGCCGCTCCAGCTCGTCGAAGCGGTCCTCGTTTTGCGCCAGGGCCGCCAGGGCCCCGTCGCTTAAATGTCCGTCCTCACGGAATACCATGCCTTCCACTCCTTTCCAGTGCCTCCCGGAGCAGCTTCTTGCCCCGGGAGAGCTGTGTATAAACGGTCTTCACCGGCCTGCCCAGGGCCAGGGCCGCCTCTTCAGGAGACTGCTCCTCTAAAAGGCACAGGCGGCACACCTGCCGGTAGGGCTCCTTCAGCTCCCGGATGGCCCTTAAAATGTCCGCCTCCCCGCTTCTTCGAAGCACCGCCTCCTCGGCGGGCGGGGCCAGGCCCCGGGCCAGCTCCTCCTCCCCCGGCAGGACGGTCCGCCGGTTCCAGGCGCTTTGGAGGTGGTCCTTGGCCTTGTTGGCGGCGATGCGGCTGAGCCACTGCCGCTCATAGCCCTCCGGCATGCTCTCCCGGTGGATGTAGGCGGAGAGGAAGGTCTCCTGGGTCAGGTCCTCCGCGGCCGCCGGCTCCCGGACCAGCTGGAAGCAGACGGTGTAAACCAGCCGCTCGTATTGCAGGACCAGCTCCGTAAACCGCTCCTTTGTTATAACAGCCACGCCGTCTCACCACCCCCTCCGAAGAGCCCCCGAAGCGCCTCCCCGGCGGCCCTCTGTCGTCCGACACCCATCATACGAAATGGGGCTTGCGAATTCTTCAAAATAATCGAAAAAATTTTTTCTTAGTCCCGGAGGGAGGAAGGCCGGCTCTGCCCAAACTTATTCAATATTGAATAAGTTCTATTCGTTTATGAATAAAAAGACGCGAACCCGCCGCCGTTTGCGCGGTTTCCACAGAAAGCGCATCCCTGTCCCTGCGATTTTCACAAAGGCCCCGGCGTCTTCTCTGCGTTCCCGGCTCCAAAATGCTACTCATTTTTGAATAACACTTCCAGATTCCGGGGACGGCCCTCTCCCAAACGTAGAAAAATCCCTCCGGTTTTTTGGCAATCTGAACAGGAAACTGGCCGGAGCGGCAGAAACTGAGGCTTGCGGAATTGGCACAGGATTTGCTATAATAACTGCCGGACAAAACGGGGGCTGTCCCCGAAAAAATGAAGGAGGAACGCAAGCCATGTATCAGACCGTTCGTTATGAAAAGAAAGACCGCATCGGCATCGCCACCATCAACCGTCCCGAGGCGCTGAACGCCCTGAATTCCCAGGTCATCGCCGACCTGGAGGCGTTGATTTCGGAGGTGGAGAAGGACACGGAGCTCCGGGCCTTCATCCTCACCGGCGAGGGCCGCTCCTTCGTGGCCGGGGCCGACATCGGCGAGCAGAAGCCCATGGACGTTGGACAGGGCCGCAAGTGGGGCCAGCGGGGCAGCGCCCTGTTCCGCCGCATCGAAAAGCTGGAGATTCCCACCATCGCGGCGGTGAACGGCTTTGCCCTGGGCGGCGGCTGTGAGATTGCCATGAGCTGCGACATCATCCTGGCCGCCGGGCCCAACGCCGAGGGCAAGGGCGGCGCGAAGTTCGGCCAGCCCGAGGTGGGCCTGGGCATCACCCCCGGCTTCTCCGGCACCCAGCGCCTCCCCCGCCGGGTGGGCGTTGCCAAGGCCAAGGAGCTGATTTTCTCCGGCAAGGTCATCGACGCCGCCGAGGCCAAGGCCATCGGCCTGGTGAACGAGGTCTATGCCCCCGAGGAGCTGCTGGACGCCGCGGTGAAAATGGCCCAGTCCTTTGCGGTGAACGCCCCCATCGCGGTGAAGTACTCCAAGGCCTGCATCGACCGGGGGATGCAGATGGACATTGACGACGGCATCGCCCTGGAAAACGAGCTCTTCGCCATGTGCTTTGCCACCGAGGACCAGAAAGAGGGCATGGGCGCCTTCCTGGAGAAGCGGAAGGAAAAGCACTTCCAGAATAAATAAGTCCCAGGGACATTTTATCACAGGAAAAGGAGTTCGGAAAGCATGAAAAAAGTTCGCGTCATCACCGCGGAAGAAGCGGCGCTGCTGGTCAAGGACGGCGATACCGTCACCACCGGCGGATTTGTCAGCTGCGCCTGTCCCGAGGCGCTGACCAAGGCGCTGGAAAAGCGCTTTGAAGAAACCGGGCATCCCCGGGACCTGACCCTTTTCTTTGCCGCGGGACAGGGCCACCGGGACGGCACCGGCGGCGACCACTTCGGCGGCGAGGGCATGTGCAAACGGGTTGTGGGCGGCCACTGGGACCGGGCCCCCCGGCTGGGAGACCTGGCCCTGGCCAACAAGATTGAGGCCTATAACCTGCCCCAGGGCGTCATCACCCACATGTTCCGGGACATCGCGGCCCACAACATCGGAACCATCACCCATGTGGGCCTCTACACCTTCGCCGACCCCCGGAACGGCGGCGGCAAGCTGAACGAGCACACCAAGGAGGACCTGGTAAAGCTGGTAAACATCGAGGGGGAGGAGCGGCTTTTGTATAAGCCCATCCCCATCAACGTCTGCCTGATCCGGGGCAGCTACGCCGACGAGTACGGCAACTGCACCGTACATAGAGAGATCGGCCCCCTGGACGTGACCGCCCAGTGCCAGGCCACCAAGAACTCCGGCGGCATCGTCATTGTCCAGGTGGAGAAGATTGTCCAGGGCGGCACCCTGGACCCCCGGCTGGTGAAAATCCCCGGCATCTATGTGGACGCCATCGTCGTGGGCTCTCCGGAGGACAACAACCAGTGCCTGGGGATGCCCTATGACGGGGCTCTCAGCGGCGAGTTCCGCATCCCCGTGGACGACATCCCCTCCATCCCCCTGGACGCCAAGAAGATTCTGGCCCGCCGTGCGGCCATGGAGCTGCCCCAGGACGCCATCGTGAACCTGGGCACCGGCGCGCCGGAGAAAATCGCCAACGTGGCGGCGGAGGAGGGCATCTCCGACAAGATGACCCTGACGGTGGAGGCCGGTTCCATCGCGGGCGTGCCCTACGGCGGCACCCAGTTTGGCGGCGCGGCCAACTCCATGGCGATTCTGGATCACAACGTCCAGTTCGACTTTTACCAGGGCGGCGGCCTGGACGTGGCCTTCCTAGGGCTGGCGGAGACGGCCCCCAACGGGGATTTGAACGTCTCCAAGTTCGGCACCCGCCTGGCGGGCGCGGGCGGCTTCATCGACATCACCCAGAACGCGAAAAAGGTGGTCTACTGCGGCACCTTCACCGCCAAGGGATTGAAAACCGAGTGCCGGGACGGCAAGCTGGTCATCACCCAGGAGGGCGCGAAGAAAAAGTTTGTCAATAAGGTGGAGCACATCACCTTCTCCGGCACCTATGCCAACAAGGTGGGCCAGCCCGTGCTGTACGTCACCGAGCGGGCGGTGTTCGAGCTCCGGCCCGAGGGCGTGACCCTGATCGAGATTGCCCCGGGCATCGACCTCCAGACCCAGGTGCTGGACCAGATGGAGTTCATGCCGCAGATCAGCGAGGACCTGAAGCTCATGGACGAGCGCATCTTCCGTGACGAGCTGATGGGCCTTGCCAACGACTAAGTCCAAGGGGGACTGCGTCCCCCTTAGACGCTCCGCCGCGCCGTTGACGCGGCTCCGCTGAACCCCCTCACGTTCGCACGGCGAACGTGACGCGCCCCATGGCGCGGGCAGTGGAGTTCCGGCCAGGCAAAGCCCGCCCGGAACGGATTTTAGGGGTGCGGCAATGCCCCATTAAAACTAGGAGGAACAAAAAATGGCCTTAATGACCCCCCAAGAATACATCGAGAGCCTGCGTAAGCTGAAGACCCGCGTCTACATGTTCGGCGAGGAGATCAAGAACTGGGTGGACCACCCCATGATCCGCCCCTCCATCAACTGCGTTGCCATGACCTACGCCCTGGCCCAGGACCCCCAGTACGCGGATCTCATGACCGTGAAGTCCAGCCTGACGGGCCGCACCGTCAACCGCTTCACCCACCTCCACCAGTCCACCGAGGACCTCATCAACAAGGTGAAGATGCAGCGTCTGCTGGGTCAGAAGACCGCTTCCTGCTTCCAGCGCTGCGTGGGCATGGACGCCTTCAACGCCGTCTTCTCCTCTACCTATGAAATCGACGAGAAATACGGCACCCACTACCACGAGAACTTCAAAAACTTCATCACCATGGTCCAGGACAACGACCTCACCGTGGACGGAGCCATGACGGACCCCAAGGGCGACCGCTCCAAGGCTCCCAGCGCTCAGGCGGACCCGGACATGTACGTCCATGTGGTGGAGCGCCGCCCCGACGGCATCGTGGTCTGCGGCGCGAAATGCCACCAGACCGGCTCCATCAACTCCCACTGGCACATCTTCATGCCCACCATCTCCATGGGCGAGGCGGATAAGGACTGGGCCGTCTCCTTCGCCTGCCCCACCGACGCCGAGGGCATGTATATGATTTACGGCCGCCAGTCCTGCGACACCCGGAAGCTGGAAGAGGGCGCGTCCATCGACGTGGGCAACGCCAAGTTCGGCGGTCAGGAGGCCCTGGTGGTGCTGGACCATGTGTTCATCCCCAACGAGTACATTTTCCTCAACGGCGAGTATGAGTTCGCCGGGATGATCGTGGAGCGCTTCGCGGGCTACCACCGCCAGAGCTACGGCGGGTGCAAGGTGGGCGTGGGCGACGTGGTCATCGGAGCCACGGCTCTTGCCGCCGAGTACAACGGCGTGGAAAAAGCCAGCGCCGTCAAGGATAAGCTCATCGAGATGACCCACCTGAACGAAACCCTCTACTGCTGCGGCATCGCCTGCTCCTCCCAGGGCTTCAAGACCAAGGCGGGCAACTACCAGATTGACCTGCTGCTTGCCAACGTCTGCAAGCAGAACGTCACCCGCTTCCCCTATGAGATCGTGCGCCTGGCCGAGGACGTGGCGGGTGGCTTGATGGTCACCATGCCCTCTCAGAAGGACTTCGAGTCCGACACGGTTGTCGGGCGGAACGGCGAAACCATCGGGGACATCTGCAACAAGTTCTTCGCCGCCCGGGAGGGCGTTTCCACCGAGGACCGCCAGCGCATCATGCGCTTCCTGGAGAACATGTGCCTGGGCGCGGCGGCGGTAGGCTACCGCACGGAGTCCATGCACGGCGCGGGCTCTCCCCAGGCCCAGCGCATCATGATTGCCCGCCAGGGCAACATCCAGGGCAAGAAGCAGCTTGCCAAGGACATCGCCGGCATCCGGTAAGACCCTTCATCAACCCGGACCGGGCCCAGGGCCCTGGAGCCCGGTCCAGGAAATATATGGATTTCCAAAATTAAAATAAGGAGAGAACATCACATGGATTTCAATCTGAGCCGTGAGCACCAGCTGATCCGGAAGATGATGGCCGAGTTCACCGAAAACGAAGTGAAGCCCATCGCCGCCGAGACGGACCTGAACAGCGAGTATCCCCGGGAGAACATCGAGAAGCTGTTTGACCTGGGCGTCATGGGCATGTGCGTGCCCAAGGAGTACGGCGGCACCGGCGCGGACCCCCTGGCCTCCGCCATCTGCATCGAGGAGCTGAGCAAGCAGTGCGCCTCCACCGGCGACATCGTGGCCACCCACAACGGCCTTTGCTGCGACCCCATCCTGACCCACGGCACCGAGGAGCAGAAGAAAAAGTACCTCCCCATGCTGACAACCGGCCATAAAGTGGGCGCCTTCGCCCTCACCGAGCCCAACGCCGGTTCCGACGCCTCCAAGGGCCAGACCGAGGCCAAGCTGGAAGGCGACCACTATGTCATGAACGGCTCCAAAATCTTCATCACCAACGGCTATGTGGCGGACGTCTTCGTGGTCTTCGCCATGACGGATAAAACCAAGGGCACCAAGGGCATCTCCGCCTTCATCGTGGAGAGCGGCTTCCCCGGCTTCTCCGTTGGCAAGCACGAGGTGAAGATGGGCCTCCACGGCTCCCCCACCGCCGAAATCGTGTTCACCGACTGCATCGTTCCCAAGGAGAACATGCTGGGCAAAGAGGGCAAGGGCTTCTCCATCGCCATGCAGACCCTGGACGGCGGCCGCATCGGCATCGCGGCCCAGGCCCTGGGCATCGCCGAGGGCGCGCTGAACGAGGCCAAGGAGTACACCAAGGGCCGCGTCCAGTTCGGCAAGCCCATTTCCAAGTTCCAGAACACCCAGTTCACCTTCGCCGACATGGAGATGGGCTGTGAGGCGGGCCGCCTCCTGACCTATCAGGCCGCCACCCTCAAGGGCCAGGGCGTCCGCTACACCAAGGAGGCCGCCATGGCCAAGCTCTGGTGCTCCGAGCACGCCATGAAGACCACCACCAAGGCGCTGCAAATGTTCGGCGGCTACGGCTATACCAAGGACTATCCCATGGAGCGCATGATGCGGGACGCCAAGATCACCGAGATTTACGAAGGCACGTCCGAAGTCCAGCGCATTGTCATCTCCGCGAATATGGGACTGTAAGAGGAGGAGGAAACGACTATGAAAATCATTGTCTGTGTCAAGCAGGTCCCCGATACCTCCGGCAAGGTGGCCGTCAATCCCGACGGCACCTTGAACCGGGCTTCCATGCAGACCATCACGAACCCCGACGACATGAACGCCGTGGAGGCCGCCCTGAAATTGAAGGACGAAACCGGCTGCAAGGTGGTTGTGGTCACCATGGGCCCCCCTCCCGCGGCCTCCATGCTCCGGGAGCTGATGGCCATGGGCGCGGACGAGGGCGTCCTGGTTTCCGCCCGGGAGTTCGGCGGCTCCGACACCTACGCCACCTCCCAGATTCTCGCCGCCGCCATTGACACCATCGGCGTGGAAAAAGACGACGTGGTCATGTGCGGCCGCCAGGCCATCGACGGCGACACCGCCCAGGTGGGCCCCCAGATTGCCGAGAAGCTGAACCTGCCCCAGGTAACCTACGCCGCCGACATCCACAAGGACGGAGAAAACATCACCGTCAAGCGGATGCTGGAAGACGGCTATATGACCATCAAGGTCAAGACCCCCTGCCTCCTGACCTGCATCAAGGAGCTGAACAACCCCCGTTATATGTCCATCGGCGGCATCTACGAGACCTACAACAAGCCCCTGGCGACCTTCGACTTTGAAAAGCTCAAGGACCACAAGCTGATTGATCCCTCCACCATCGGCCTCAAGGGCTCTCCCACCAACATCTTCAAGAGCTTCACGCCCCCCCAGAAGGGCGCGGGCATGATGCTGGAGGGCGACGGCAAGGAGACCTGCGAAAAGCTGGCTTCCATCCTGGCCGGCAAACACATTATCTGAGAAGGGAGTATATAGAACATGTCTACTTTTAATAGCGCGGATATCGCTGCCTTCAAGGACGTTTGGGTCTTCTGCGAGCAGCGCGAGGGCAAGCTGATGCCCACCGACTTCGAGCTGATTTCCAAGGGCCGGGACCTGGCCAAC
Source organism: Oscillospiraceae bacterium (assembly GCA_910574635.1). Classification (GTDB taxonomy): domain Bacteria; phylum Bacillota; class Clostridia; order Oscillospirales; family Oscillospiraceae; genus Oscillibacter. The sequence goes on from CAJTCG010000001.1 coordinate 383,912, forward strand.
GAGCTGGGCGTGAACCTCTGCGGCCTCCTCCTGGGCGGCGAGGGCATTGAAGCTGCGGCCAAGGAGCTGGGCGGCTACGGCGCGGACAAGGTCTATGTCTGCGAGAGCCCGATGCTGTCCGTTTACAACACGGACGCCTACGCCAAGGTCATCTGCGACGTCATTGAGGAACTGAAGCCCGAGGCCTTCCTGATTGGCGCCACCAACATCGGTCGGGACCTGGCTCCCCGCTGCGCGGCCCGGCTGCACACCGGCCTCTGCGCGGACTGCACCCACCTGGACATCGACGTCGCCAACTACATCCAGTTCCTGCGGGAAGCCTCCACGCTCGACGTGGACGGCCAGAAGTGGGACATGGAGGACCGGAACCTGAAGATGACCCGTCCGGCCTTCGGCGGCCACCTGATGGCCACCATCATCTGCCCGCGCTTCCGTCCCTGCATGGCGACGGTGCGCCCGGGCGTCATGAAGAAGAACCCCTTCGACCAGGCCAAGGCGGACGCCTGCGTCATCGAGAAGCCCAGCTTCTCCCTGTCCGAGGCGGATGTGAAGACCGAGGTCACGGAAGTGGTCAAGGCGGCGAAGAAGCTGGTGGACCTCATCGGCGCGGACTTCATCGTCTCCGTGGGCCGCGGCATCAGCAAGGATGTCGAAGGCGGCATCAAGCTGGCGGAAGAGCTGGCAGCGGAGCTGGGCGGCGTAGTCGGCGGCTCCCGTGCCACCATCGACAGCGGCTGGCTGAGCGCGGACCATCAGGTGGGCCAGACGGGCAAGACGGTGCACCCGAAGGTGTACGTGGCCTTGGGCATCTCCGGCGCGATCCAGCACAAGGCGGGCATGCAGGATTCCGAGTGCATCATCGCGGTGAACAAAAACGACACGGCCCCCATCTTCGAGATTGCGGACTACGGCATCTGCGGCGACCTCTTCAAGGTGACCCCGCTGCTGACCGAAGCCATCCGGGCCGCGAAAGCCGCGAAGTAACTTTTCTTGAAAGACTGTAACGACACTTGATATTGCGAAGCAAAATCTTAGTGGAGTACGTCCCCGAAGGGGAAAAGTTACCAAAAGAACTTTCGCGCGCTCTGGTTGTCTGGTGATGAACCGGGCCGGAGCGACGGCAACCAAGTCTCAGCGCACCAAAACGACCGAAGGGCGCAAGCCCTTCGGTCGTTTTTTCACACAAATTTGACAAATCCCTCCTGGTCCCCTATAATAAAGCCGCCAGGCCCAAAAGGGTACGGCGGCAGAAGGATATCGTTGCAAAATAGGCGGTTGGCCATCTCCTGGGATCCCCGCAAAAGCCTTGGCTTTTGTGGGGAGAGGAGGCGCAAGAAAGCGAAGGAAGGAATACCCGGCAGGGTGTTCCGCCGAAGCGGACTTTGCGCCGACGGCGAAGGGGGGTGAAGCGAGTGTGGAAAAATCGGCTGTACGCTGTACTTCGATTTTTGGTGTGTCTGGCGTTCGCGCTGTACATACTGACCATAAAAGCGTGTTGACCGCTCGGATAGCCCCCAAGCGGTCAACTTTCTAAGTTGAGAAGCGAGGGCTGACCGTCTTGCAGCGGTATCCCTTCTGCTTTTATTATAAGGCCCCGCCTCCCCCTTGTCAAGGCGGCGGGCCTCTTTTTTATGCCTCCCCCTCCTTGGAGTGAAAATGCCTCCAAACCGCCTCCGCGGCGGGTCTTGGCACCACCGCCGCCAGGGCCTCCACCTCCGCCTCGCGAATGGCCTTGATGGTCCCAAACTTCTTCCGCAGCTCCTCCCGCCGTTTCGGCCCCACGCCGGGAATGCCGTCCAGGGCGGAGCGCAGGGCGCTTTTCCCATGGCTCTCGTGGTGGTAGGTGATGGCGAAGCGGTGAGTCTCCTCCTGAATCTGCCCGATGAGGGAAAACACCGCCTGATTCCCCACAATGCCGATCTCCCGGCCCTCCGGGGTTACCAGGGCCCTCGTCCGGTGCCGGTCGTCCTTCACCATGCCGAAGATGGGGACGCTGACCCCGAACTCCTCCGCCACGCCCAGAGCCGTCTGGGCATGGGTGACGCCGCCGTCAATCAAAAAGACGTCCGGCAGGGGCAGAAACTTCTCGTCTCCGTCCGCCGCCCGCTGGAGCCGCCGCCGGAGCACCTCCCGCATAGAGGCGTAGTCGTCGGGCTTCCCCGCCAGCTCCTTGATGCGAAAGCGCCGGTAGGCGCTTTTCAGGGGCCTTGTGCCGCTGTAGACCACCATGGAGGCCACGATGTCGCTGCCCCCGGTGTTGGAGATGTCGAAGGACTCCAGCCGCTTGGGCGGGGCCGGGAGGTCCAGCATTTTCGTCAAAAGCTCCAGGGTGTGGGCCACCCGCTCCTCGGCGGTGGTGGCCCGCTCCGCCTCCTCGGCGGCGTTCCGCTGGGCCATGGACATCAAGGACGCCTTCTCCCCCCGCTGGGGGACGTGGACCCAGACCTTGTGCCCCGCCCGTTTCGTCAGCACCTCCGAGAGGTTTTCGCAGTACCCCTCCGTCTCAAAGGGCAGCAGAATCTCATGGGGCAAAATGGCCCGGGGCAGGTAGTACTGGGCCGTCAGGGCGGAGAGCATCTCCTCCCGCCCCTCCTCCATGGGGGCGGTGAACAGCTCCGTCTCCCGGCCCGCCAGGTTCCCCTCCTCCATGTGGAGGACGGCGTAGCAGCACTTCCCCGCCCCCCGGTACAGGCCCCAGATGTCCGTGTCGGCACAGAGCCCGGCAATGACCGTCTGCTTTTTGGAAAGGGCGCTGATGGCGTTGATCCGGTCCCGGAGGGCCGCCGCCTGCTCGAACCGCAGGGCCTCCGCCTCCGCCTCCATCTCCCCGGCCATCTCCCGGAGAAGGTCCTTGGCCTTGCCCTCCAGCATCTGGCTGGCCTGGCGGATGCGGCGCTGGTATTCCTCCGCCGTCATCTCCGGGCGGCAGAAGCCGTCGCACCGGCCCATGTGGAAGTTCAGGCAGGGCCGTTCCGCCCCGATGTCCCGGGGGAATTTCCGGCTGCAGGTGGGAAGCCGCAGGGCGGCGCACACTGCGTCCAGGGCCTGGCGGGTCTCGAACCGCCCGCCGAAGGGGCCGAAGTACTTCGCGCCGTCATTGGCCCACTTGTGGACCATGGTAAACCGGGGATAGGTCTCCCGGGAGAGGCGGACGAAGGGATAGCCCTTGTCGTCCTTGAGCAGGATATTGTACCGGGGCATGTGCCGCTTGATGAGGGAGTTTTCCAGCACCAGGGCCTCGAACTCGCTGGAGACGAAGATGGTGTCGAAGTGGTCGATCTGGGAGACCATCTGCCTCGTCTTGGCGGTGTGGGAGGCGCTGTCCTGAAAATACTGGCTGACCCGGTTCTTGAGCTTCTTCGCCTTGCCCACGTAAATGACCTTCCCGGTTTTGTCCATCATCAGATAGACCCCCGGCAGAAGCGGCAGGTCATTGGCCTTCTCCTTCAGCTCGTCCTTGGTCATGGTCCGCCTCCTTTCAAAGTGGGATGCACCCCGGCAGAAGGGCTTGCCATCCTTGTGGGGCCTGGCCCCTGGCCAGGCCATTCCCCCGGAGCTTCCCCCTCTTCCGGCAGAACACCCCGGCCCAATAAAAAAAGACCACCCCGCGCTGACGGGCAGCACGGGGACGGTTCGTTACTCTCCGAAGTTGTCTTTCACCAGCTCCACCAGCGCGGTGACCGCCTCTTTCTCATCGCTGCCGTCGGCGATCAGGGTGATGGGGGTGCCCTTCACGATGCCCAGGGACAGCACGCCTAACAGGCTCTTGGCGTTGACGCGGCGGTCCTCCTTCTCGACCCAGATGCCGCTTTTAAACTCGTTGGCCTTCTGGATAAAGAACGTGGCGGGGCGGGCGTGCAAACCAACTTCGTTGTTGACCGTGATTTCCTGCGTATACATGTTGCAGCTCTCCTTTTTTATATCAAATCAAATGGAACTGGTTGCCCACAAGTCTTTCCTTTACCATCATAACCGCTTTTCTGCCTCCCGTCAATGGAGAATTGCACAAACATTTCAAAAAATTTTTCTCGTGAGTAAAGTTCTTTTTGTTAGTTTATGCCAACTTTCCATAAAATTATACGTCATTTCGCCGAAAGTTTGGGAGAATTTGGGAGAAAACCAAAGGAAGCATATTGAACCGCTTTCCCCCGAAGCCGTTCCCGGTTTATCGTATGTATTTGGACGGTGCTCCATGCCAGAGGTTTCCAAGGTTTCTAAAAAAAACCTCCCCCGCCGGAAAGTCCCACGGTTTGCCCGGAGGGAACGGGAGACAATAGCGTTTGGGTATCGTGAACACGGGGCGGCGTCTCCGCTCCGTGCGCCGTCAAAGCGGCTCAAGGGCCGACGGCCCGTGAACTTCTTTGACGGAGAGCCCGGGACCCCGCCGCCTGGCGGGGTCCCGGGCCGGAAAGATCGAAGGAGGAGTATGGCATGAAAAATACTCTGATGTTCCTGCTGGCGTCCCTGCTGCTGGCGTTCAGCCTGACCGCCTGCGGCGGAGGCCAGACCACCGGCAGCGTGGACGGCTCCACCAGCCAGTCCGGAAGCGGTTCTGTCAATGAGGGCGGCGCCGTCGGAAGCGGAAACGCTGCGGAAAACGGCTCCGTCAATGGCGGAAGCGCCGCCGGGGACGGCCTGATGGACGGCGCCCGGGACGCCGTGGACGACGCCGGGCGGTCGGTCCGGGGCGCCCTGGACGACGCTGGAGACGCTATCGACCGGGCGTTTTAAGCGTCCGCCGGACCGCCGGGAGGATTCCAGGTCCCTTCGGCGGCCCGGCATACATAAGGACTTCCCTTTTCTCCCCGCCTCCTGTATACTATAGGAAACGCTGATTTAATCCCCCCAAATGATAAAAGATGTGATAAAATAAGGAAAAGGGGGCGCGGGGTATGAAACAGGAAAGTTTTAGCGATATGGAATACAGATGCCGGAAAAAGAAAACAAAACGGGAAGAATTTCTGGAAATCATGGACGAGATCATCCC
>CAJTCG010000002.1:0-386244 GCA_910574635.1 Oscillospiraceae bacterium
AAGCTGACCTTGTTGGAAAGAAGTTCTAGCTATTTAGTAAGTTGAAAAGAGGTGCTGGCGCTCATCCCCATGCCTGAAGGCAGGGGTATCCGCGCCAGCAAAAGTAGATGAGAAAAAAGAGGCCACCCTCCTGGTGGTCTCTTTTTTCGTTAAGAGCAGGAGAGGCGATTCCACGAAAGAGGAACATTTGTTTGCATTTTCTCTGGAGGTACGTTAGAATGGACCTCCAGAATAGGAGGTGTCAATGGAAGTTTGCAGAAATAGGAACATCAAGGAGCTTGTTTGGGCCCCAAACAGGGACGAGGTTTTCTTACAATGGTTTGCGGAAGATGTCGCTTTGCTATCAGATGCCGGGTTTTCTAAAGATGAAACTTTGAAGATGCTGTCAACGCTGTTGTATGTGCGGGTATGGAGAGGGAACCCGCCTTGGCTTTTTCCAATCAAAGGATTGCCCAAGGGACATCATTGGAAAAATGGACAAAAGTTTTCGCAGAAAGGGGGAAAGGGTGGCGCCGGCTACAGTTATACGCTTCTGCCCATTGGCGATGACTTGTACATCAAAGGGACGGGGTTCATTGGAACGAGTGTGGACGATTTCCTGGGCGTGAAGATTAAGGGCTACAAGAATCTTACCTACACGGAAGTTTTGGGCTGGTTTCCCGAGGACTATGCCTTTTGCAGCGCCATAGAGACATTTTGGCACATGTCTGGATTAAGGATGGGATTTCGTGTTCCTTGCCTCCGTGATTGGCCTGGGATGGGCGATGTGGATGAGGAAGGGGAACCAGGACATCGAAAGGTTCCAAGTTGTCCTGAGGACTAGAGTCTGTCCGGCGGAGGAAGACTGAAGAGGCCACCCAACAAGGGTGGCCCTTTTGGTTGGGAGAGGGCGTGTAATTAGCAAAAGAGAAATGGCTGGCGGCAGGAGGCGAGTGGGTAGTAGAGGCCCGATACAGCATGCTTCAGTAAAATGAACTAAGACACCTCGACAGAGCTGCGCCAAGCCGTATCGGGCCGCAGGAGAGAAATTTCCTTTCCGCCGCCACTCTTGTTTTGCCAAACGAGAAGAATCTCCAGTATAGCCAATAGGGGAGACACCGGTAACTAACCCGCGGAACAACGCTTGCATTTATTGCCCTATATGCAGTACAATATAGACTCCGAGCAAGGAGGTGTCAATGAGCAACTATACTGTAAACAAGCTGGCATACCTCCTAGGCGTGCCAGAACCAATGATATCATCTCAATTATCCCCAGACCAGAAAATAGAGGACTTTTCCTATATAGGGGAAGCCCCAAGAATAAGAGCCTGCTGCCGCGCCAGACAGGTAGCCCTGTTTCACTTCACCGGTGGCAAGAAGATATTCTCTCTCCCAGATTCTCTTCGCTCCTACTGTCAAGACGGCATATTTGATGAGCTCCAACAGGAGTTTCAGGATGCCGGTGACTCCTGGACATTCGCTAACCGCATGACTGATTCCATTGTAGGCAGTGTGAAAGAAACCATGGAGGCTATGGACATCCCCCATGCGGATGTTCTTCTGGAACTCATCTTTCAGTGGCCAAGTCAAAACAAGGCCACCTTCATGGCCCTGAGTCAACAATATCACAACAGGAGGTTCAGTTTTCCTTATAGCACATTTATCCCCAAGCCGAAATCCTTCGAGCCAAATCTCCGTTATCTGTTAACTAGCGATGAAGTGTTGTTTTCCGCCTCGCCGATTGCCCTCGCCGTTTCCGCCCAGGCCGGAGTGACGAAGGTGGAGCCGCAGCCAGCTCCCGAAGCCTTGGATTTCCCCAATGTCACATACATCAGCACGCCATTTTCCACAGCCCTCATCCCATACCGGGAGGGGACATGTGTTTCCTACATCGACTACGACAACGTCCCGCCTTTCATTGCCGCTCAGATATGCCGGGCGGCAACCTACAGCCACCCAGTCAAGATGTTCTACGATGACAGGGCCCGGGGAGACATCAATACGTTGATGGGGTTCCCCTTCGTGGAGTTCTGCTTTGTGGAACGGCTCAAGGCGGAAAAGAGCCTCGTGGATTCCAGAATTTTGACAGCGGTGGTGCAGGACTGCTACACAGACCACCCCAGCCAGGCGATTTTGTATTCCAGTGATTCGGACTTTTTCGTGCTGGCCCCCATCCTTGCGGGTGAGGGCGTTGCGTTTACCGTGGTCGCCCAAGAGGAGCATGTCAGCCCTGCCTACGTTGAGAAGTTGGGCGAACATAATGCGGAGTGCTGCATTCTTTCCAAGACGGCCGCTGTCCCGTCGCCTGACCCGGAACTTATCAAGAACCTGCTCCGTCATCAGCTGCTGCATACGACCCTGGGCGAGTGCAAGATACAGGAGATAACCAAGGAAGTTCTTCACGGGTTTGCGGATGAGAAGTACCATTCTCTATTGCAGAAAACCACCGAAGCCGAAATTGAGAAACTGCTGAAAGGCGCTAAGCTGGTTGTGAAGAATGGCGGCGTGGCCCTTGAATTGTAGTAAGAATTTCCAATAGAACTTCTGTTCGGATTATGCTATACTATCCTTGGAAGAAACGACAGAAGGGAGGGGCACGAGATGCCGTCTTATATCGCCATCGACTTAAAATCTTTCTTTGCCAGTGTCGAGGTGGTTGAGAGGGGTCTGGACCCCCTGACTACCAACCTGGTAGTTGCCGATTTGAGCCGTACCGAAAAGACCATCTGTCTGGCCGTCTCCCCATCCCTCAAGGCCTACGGCATCCCCGGCCGACCCCGTCTCTTTGAAGTCATCGAGAAGGTCAAGCAGGTGAACGCCAAGCGAAAGGGCCCGGATTCCTCCTGCAATAGCATTGAGTTGGAACGGAACCCGTCTCTCCTGGTGGACTATATTGTCGCAACCCCCAGGATGGCTCAGTATATCAAGTACAGCACACAGATTTACAATGTCTACCTCAAGTATGTGGCCCCAGAAGATATTCACGTCTACTCAATTGATGAGGTGCTCATTGACGCCACGCCCTATCTGGACCTTTACCAGCTTACCCCGCACGAGTTTGCCATGAAGATGATTCAGGATGTTCTCCAAACGACCGGCATCACGGCAACCGCCGGGATAGGAACAAACCTGTATCTTGCGAAAATCGCCATGGACATCGTGGCCAAGCATATCCCGCCAGATAAGGATGGCGTCCGCATTGCCGAGTTGGATGAGATGTCTTATCGTCAGCAGCTGTGGAACCACCGCCCCCTGACGGATTTCTGGCGGGTGGGCAGGGGCTATGCCAAAAAACTGGAGGCCATGGGCCTCTATACCATGGGCGACATTGCCCGCTGTTCCCTGGGTAAGAGTACAGACTATTACAATGAGGAACTGCTGTACCAGACATTCGGTATCAACGCCCAGCTGCTGGTGGACCACGCTTGGGGTTGGGAGCCCTGTCCCATGTCCGCTATCAAAGCCTATAAGCCCAGCACAAACAGCCTGGGAGCCGGACAGGTGCTGCAAAGCCCCTACGCTTGGGAGAAGGCCCGCAATGTAGTAAGAGAGATGGCTGACAGCCTCTCTCTGGAGCTCGCTGGCAAGGGCCTGGTCACAGACCAGGTGGTGATTGATGTCGGCTACGATATAGACAGCCTAAAGGGAGGGACCTACAAGGGGCCTGTCACCAAGGATGCCTATGGCCGCAAGGTCCCCAAGGCGGCCCACGGTTCACAGAATCTGCTCCAGAAGACGGCCTCCACTAAACTGATGGTTGCCGCGGCTCTTGAGGTATACGACCGGATAACAGATAAGTCTTTGCTGGTTCGCCGGCTCAATATTACGGCGGCCCGTGTGGTAGAGAAGTCTCAGGCCGCCGCTGCGGAGGAGTTTGAGCAGCTGGACCTGTTCTCCGCCGGAGCCAAGAGGGAAGACCACCAGAAGCTGGAGAAGGAGGGCCGTATCCAAAAAGCCATTCTCGGTATCCAGGGGAGGTATGGGAAGAACGCCCTCCTGAAGGGCTACAACTTGCTGGATGGCGCAACTGCCAGGGAGCGGAACAAGCAGATTGGAGGTCACAAAGCCTGATATGGGAAAGTACGATGACATTATCAATCTGCCGCATCACGTCTCTGAGAACCATCCTCAGATGCCCATGATAGAGAGGGCGGCTCAATTCAGCCCCTTTGCGGCCCTCTCCGGCCACGGGGATGCCATCCGGGAAACAGCGAGGCTGACAGATTCCCAGAAGGACCTGGATGAGGACATCGTCAGCGCCTTGAATAAGACATTGCAAGAGGTTCAAGAGTTGGGCCACCCGGAGGTATCCATCACCTATTTCCAGCCAGACAGCAGGAAAGAGGGCGGTGAGTATGTCTCTGTAAAAGGCCAGGTCAAAAGAGTTGATTCAGTTTCAGGAACTGTAGCACTGATGAACGGCAGCAAGATTCCGCTGGAAACGATTTTGAATATTGAAATTTGCTGATGCAGGCCGCCCGGGCAGGGCGGCTTCTTTTTTGTAAAAATTTTCTGATGGTTGCACACCCGCATACAACTATCCTTGGTTGGGAGCCATATGCAGATGGGCCAGAATCAAACTCTGGTTTGCTGCATAGAATCCAAACAACAATGCCTGAGGAAAATGCCAGAACTAAAAGGAGGAACATCATGAGTTTTCATTGGTACATTGCGGGGTCTGGAAAGAATCAGAAAATGTATGATTTCCTGACGAAGTATACCCCTACCATCGGGTATACCGGCAACAGGAATGTCAACCTGTTCATCGCGGCGAAAAAGATGTATATCGACGCACACGCACACTATGGGGAGAATCTGAATGGGAGGCTGTACAAGGACTTCGTCCAGTACATTCAGCCTATCATGCCGGATTTCTTCCTGGGCGGCGACAGGGCCTTCCGCATCAAAGACCGGGAGGAGAATCTCAACCGCATGGAAAGGCAGATGGACAAGGTGCTGAGGTATCTGGAGGACAAGGACTTGAGCTGCGGCCTCTATGAGCTGTGGGTCAATGACGAAACCGGCCAGACCGTGACCAGCAGTGCGGACCTGTCCAGTGTTGGTAGCTGGCGCTGCGAGACCTTTGGAAGCAGAGAGGCTCTGGAGGAATGGCGGCAGGCAAGAGAGGATGTCTTCGCAAGGCACCGGACCCTTATGCAGCATATGCTGGACGCAAGGGATTCCCTGTGGGAGGCTGGCGCGGACGAGGATGCCAAGCTGCTGGAGGGTATCATCAAGCGGATGAGGAGAACGTGAGTTATGCCGGTAATCTCGTTGGAGGAATTCGTCTTTGCGATTTGCCTTGGGGCACTGGCTGTGTCCATTGGCGGGGGAATGTTTTTGTACCTCCCCTTCGCTTCCAGGCGTACGCTGCCGCCCATATTCTATTGCACGGAGGCGTTTGCGTTCGTTGGCGCGGGAGCAGGCGTTATTGGCGTCGTATTCTTCTACACGCTTTTTTCGATGCCGCTGCCCTGGCTGACAGGGAACCTGCCCCGGCTTTGGCCGCTGCTTCCCACGGACGCTGCTGGTATCCTGATTGGATTCCTGATTGCCCGCCACAAACTCGCAAAAGCCAAATGAGAGAGAAGGCCATCCCATGACGGGGTGGCCTTTCTGCTTGCCAGCTGGAACTTCGCCAGAAGAATTATGTGCCTTTTGAGTTGGTGCGGCGACAAATTCGGCGTAATCAGCACAAAATATGATACCAATATGATGAAAATATGAAGATAATATGCTTTGCGCCAGAAATAATATCCAAATTATATGCGGCGATGAAGAGAAAATGGGCCTGTTTCTGAGCCAAAACAGCCTCTGGGATGTCCCATCGCGAAAGAGAAGCCTTCTGGAAGGACTCTTGAGCCGCAAAATCAGAAGAAAATATGTAGACAATATGAAAATAATATGCTTTTACTGCTGGATAATAAGCAGATTATAACCTCTTTATATGCTGAGAAGATGGGGCCGTGAGGCTCTTGGCTGGTGGATTTGTTGGAGAGTTGATAAAAGAGAACTGCTGGCGGCGGGAACTTCGGGCTGCTTTCGGCCCGATACTGCCCGAGGGTGGGTTCAGGTGCTGCCCTGAAGCGGGTTCTGATGCCCAGGGGCGGGTAGATGGGCTCCGGAACCCGTGGCTCGCTGCTCATGCTGGGGTTCGTTGGCAAAAGAGAAATGGTTGATGACGGAGGGGTTGGGGTTCTGGAAACCCGATACTGCTTGGGAATGGCTTTTGTTGGTTTTGCATAGGATGAGATAATACTTACGAGGAGGCATATTTCTATGGAGACAATCAGAGAAATCATTGAAAAGAACCCTGGCAAGACTTTGGACCTGTTCACGAGCACCGGCTATCTGATGGTCACGCCGGAAGTTTGCGCTGGCCTGCTGCGCCATGAGCCTATGAAGATGAATCCGGGCTGCTCTGAGTGTGACATGGAAGTTCCGGCGGATATGGTGCTGGCCATGCAGGTCTTCTCGATGGCGCCGGACGACAAGGATGAGAACCTGCTGCATATCATGACCGAATGAGGCTAAGAAGCTGCCCTTAGGGGTGGCTTCTTTTTTATTTGCCGATGGCGGCAAAATAGCCGGGTTGGTTGAGGCTTCTGTCGCCAGATAAGTTGCCGATGCCGGTAATTATATGAAGATAATATGCTTTTCTTATGCCTATTGCCAGAGAGTAAGGACTGGGATTTCACTGCTTGAGGGGCTGGGTCTGATTGTGAAGCGGGAAGGGAGATGGCTTGGAATGTTGTCTTTTGATGTTGAAGTGATGGGAAGGATGGAGAATTAAGGTATGGTGGGAGAGGGGGGTTGCTGGCTGAATCAGCCGAGGTGATTCCCGGTGGCGGTACGAGCCAGGAAAAGGGGCTTCCCAGCACAAAAGCCACCGCTCTGTGGCTGATAAGCCAATTTATTGTGGCTAAGATGGCCGAAATAAGCTCCGGAAGCAGTATGGGCCAGGAAAGTCCCCTAACCCAGAAAGACAGAACGCCATTTGCCGCAGCCAAACCAGCTCAAGAGAAGGTCTCCCAGCCCGGCAACCCAAGGCCCATCAACAGTCATAACAGCAAAAGGGGCGGGAGAACGCAAAGAATCAAGCAAAACTGCTGGACCTAAAGAAAAGGTACAAACAGGACTTCTGACGTTTTAATGGGGATATACGGGGCTTCCTGGGGGAATCCAGTGCGGCTTCAATTGTTTCCGGGGCGATTCAAGATGTAGGTACCCCTAAGGAGCAGAGGGAGGGTGCGAGGAGCAAAGAACAGAGGGTAGGAGTCCGCTGAGCTTTGGGAAGGCTTGTTGTACCTCACATTTTAAGAACAAAACAAACAAAAATTCCTCCCCCGCAAGTGCGGGAGAGGAGCAAGACAAACTATTTTCGCCTGACCAAAATCCTTGGATAGCTTGTGGTATAAAAACGACCGTCAACTTCGTAGAATGGATACTTCTCTGGAACGCCTGGGACCAAGATTGCAGCTGCATCATTCAGTTTTGTGACTTTTGTGCATCCGGCTGCCCGGTGCTGAATCTGGGGGTCATATATCTTTGTTCTCAGGTGACTCCCAATGGGCGTCTTCGTGATTCCTACAATCTCAAACTGCTCGGGGCAGTACCTGGTCAGGAATGAAATGGGTACTCCCATTACACCAGGATAATCAATGGGGATGTCAACGGCCTTTTTCGCGTTAATCGCATCGTAGTTGTCAAACCGCGGATACATCTCCGGATTATCGGAAAACCGTCTGGAAAGAGGTAGCGGCTCATGGCGTTTCTCAATATCTATATTTGTGAACCACAGGACATTGCCAAAAGCCTTGAGTGTTCCATCTGGACACAAGAACCGCTTGGGACTTGTATAACCAACCCACATTTTATTGTCTCTAAAGAAAGGGAAAATCTCCTTGTAGGTCACACTGTTCAGATTGTTGGTGATGAGAAACTGTTTCTCAGAATTGACGAGAAGGGGTATGTACTCTCGGGCCAAGCTGAAAGGAGGGTTTGTTACTACTATGTTGCATTGAATAAGCAGGTCATAACACTCTGGGGACCGAAAGTCTCCATTTCCTGTTAACTCCGTCCTGATACCCGCCTCAACATTCGCATCGTCTCCTCCGTAATACTCCAATTTATAGGTTGGCTCTTCGGCATCATAGTGGGTGGAGACCAGCCCCCTCAAACCCATCTGCGTGAAGTTCAGGTGAAAATACCGCCAAAAGTTGGACTGCGCGGGGTCATCGCAATTGCAAAGGACGACCTTGCCACAAAATTGTTCTGTATAGTATATTAGCTCCTTCTCAACGTCGGCAAGCTGGGTATAGAACTCATTATTTTGAGCCTTCCGAGCAGCCGCCAGATTGCTGTTTTTTGCCATTTTGCATGCCTTTCTCTGATTTTCCAAGTGTTTAAGGTGTCAATATGATATGCAAATCGAGGAAAAACAATTTCGATGGTAGTTGCCTTTCTAGCAGTATCGAGCCTCAAGGAATCCCTCGCCGGCCCGGCCGCCGTTCTTCTTTTATCAATCCTCAGAAAGAAAGGGACCAGGCGCAAAGCCCGGTCCCATCTGCTCAGTATTCGTTCTGTGTCGTCCAGCACAGGTTCCCCAGCATCTCCCTCGCGAGAATCTTGCCAGAGGTGGCCAAATTCGCGAATCTCATGTCATCGCTGGTGATGACCGTTACCCAGCCGTTGACGAACCGGAGGTCTTCAGTGCCGGCCTCAATGAAAAGGACGGCATCGTCCTCGGCGACAACCGCCTGCAATTCCTTGAAGAAGATGTCCCGGTTGAGTCCTTCGTCTCCGTCCGTTGCGCCCTTCGGGAGAATGCCGGTGATGGAGCCAAAGAGGCCAAATGCAAATGTCTTGTTGCCCTTATCGTCCTGCTCCTCCCATACTTCGATTTCGTCGTCGGAAAGGGCGCGGACCATGATTCCGCGGAAGGCGTCTTCGTCCTTGACGCGAAAATAGTTGGTACGGGTGCTCCCGGTGAAGTCTGCCATAACAAAATCCTCCTGTTAATCAAAATGTCCTGCGGAAAAGTCCAAGTCAGAAACCAGCGCCCAACTCTGCCCATACGCGCTGGGTGGACTCCATAAGCGAGCCAAGCAGCATAAATTTCTGCATAGCTCTGGTACATGTCGATGCTATAATCGCTCATGAAATCTCCTGCTTTCTTTTTGAATTTGCCAGGTAGCTTGGAAAACTCCTTCCGTTATAATCCCCAGGCAGTTGTGTTGGAGGATTCTATGCAACTCTAGGAAATTAAATTCTCAAAAAAAGAAGAGCCCATGGCTCCCGGATGGGAACACATGGACTCTTTTGCTGTATGGGGTCAGACCTCGCCGCCAAGGCTTTCCAGCAGCGCCCGCCCGATGGCCAGGCAGATGTCGCCGCGGGTAAAGACCTTTTCGTCTGCGGTACATTCCAGGACGTCGGCGATGACCTCATCCCGGATAAGCGCCCAGATGCGAGATGCGTAGTCGTCGGTGCAGTCCTTCAGCACCTCGATGGCGCAGAGCTCGACCTTCTTGATGAGCTCAACCTCATCGTTTCCAATGATTTTCGCCATTGTATCCTCCTTTAGCTGTATTCTTCCAGAATATTCTGCATATCCTGCCTGGCCGTGCTGGTGACGAGCCTGCGATACTCCGCAGACGGCAAGCCAAGCAGGAACTGGTAGGAGTGCTCATCGAGCAGCAGAGAAATGGCATTCATGGCCTCATCCGCCAGCAGGAAGCTGCCGTCGCTTTCGACGCTCCTCCGATATTTGTCCGCTAAGTCGAGCGCCTTTATCATCGGAACCTTGGAGAGGATGTGTAGCTTGTAGGCGCTAAGAGCCGTCTCGTACTCCTGGATGGCCTTCTTCGGGTCGTCACGGCCGGAATTGACCATGTCATAAAGGATGCCAGCTGCGTATTTCATAAAAATTCTCCTTTCGGGCGTGTTCCCTGTATGCGTGTTGGAGGATAGTATGCGATTCCGCGAAAAAGGATTCTGTCAGATACACTCGTAGGTGTCGCGGGCCCATTCCTCAATGGCCTCGTTGGATTGCAACGGAAGCGGGTATTCGTCCTCCGGGAGAAAGATATTGCAATCCAGCCCCAGATGACGGATTTCATGAAGAAGGGTAACCAGGAATCCCCTTTCCATTTCTTCGCTCAGCACAAAAACTCCCAAGTCCTGGGCAACCAACTGTTTAGCGATGGCTCGGATAGCAGAAACGTCGATGACAACGCTGTTCTCGTAGTACCAGAGTCGTCCGAGAATCTCTCCATCCATATCGGGAAAGTCATCCTCGGTGCCCAGAGTCTCCGTGAACGGCTCAATGTCCTGGTCCCCGTCGATGATGATAATGCGGTTGAGGCACACCAGCATGGCCGGGTCAATCCTCATCAGGTACTGGGACAGGTGGGCGGTCCAGACAGGGGTTTTCTCCCCGAAAGAGGGACCCCAGGCAAAGCGGGCTGCTAGCCAGGCCTCCGCGGGCGGGACCATGTGGAAGTTGATGTATTTGTCGTTTTCGAAATCATCCACGAGAATGTCGGTATCGGTCTCCTCGCAGATAGCAAGGGCTTGGGCGGCATCTTCCTCGTAGATGTCCTGCTTCAGTTTTTCGTAGTCCATAAAAATTCCCTTCTTGATGAACTTTCCAAATCGATGTGGTATGGGAGATACTATGCGGGCATTGGAAAACCTATTTTGGGGACGGTTGGCAAAAGAAGGCGGCGGCGACAGGGAAGGGAGAGTGCAATGAGGCCCGATACTGCTGAAGAAGGGCCGCCCAAGCAGTATCGGACCTCAGGAATCCGCGGAACATCCAACCATCCGTTCTTCTTTTGCCAATTAAGATTCGTGTTCATCTACAGAGACTCCGCATATAATTCCCCAAGCAAATATGGGGAATATCAGAAAGGAGAATAACATGTATTTGGAAGTTATTGGAATGACGCTACCGCAGTTCATCCTGCTCTGCATCATCCTCGTTGGAGGCTTCGCAGCATTCCTCTCAATCACGCTACGATTTTTGGGAGCCCTGGATAAGGCGAATCCGGCAGAAGCGGAAGACGAGCCGCGACCCGAAGCCTCAGACTGCCCCAGCGGCGTGTCCATGTGTCTGCGGGAGAGTTTCTGGGTCTGCGATGACTGCGGTCAGGAGTTTCGCCTGTTGGATGGCAGCCTGCCGCCTCTGAGATGCCCCAATTGCTGGGCAATGAAGGCTGATGACAGTATTGTGGCGGACGATGAGTGCGACGCGGAAACCTTTATCTGCCCCGTCTGTGGCAGGAAGGTTAAGATGTTAGATGGAGAGGAGCCCGAATACTGCCCCTACTGTGGAAACGAGCCGAATGAGGAGTGGCCTGTTGCACGAGAAGACTACGCCGGATAAACCCCAAGAAGTTATCAAACAACATGGGGCCTGCCACTATGACGGGCCCCTTTTTGCGTAATAAAATTTCTTCCGCCTGCATAGGATTCCCCAACATTACAAATCTGGATTTCAGCACCTCTAGGATACCGCAAAGCGAAAACTCCGGGCGATTCTGCCTGTTTACATATATTCTGCCAGGATGGCTTAACACCACTTTCCAGAGGCGTCACAACCTCTGTTCTTATAATAATTCATCATAAGGAGGGGCGGCACATGCCGAAAATCATTTGGCGCATCATCGCCCCATATTTTCGGGGCCCTTGCCGCCGGATTTCCTTTCCCGCCGGGATGCTGACAAACGTCAGCTACAACTATGTTCTTTATGACTCAACAGGAACGCCGAGAGAGGGAGCACGGACGCTTTTGGAGGCGGTTTGCCGGCGCAAAGAAACCGGCTGGTTTATTGCCAAGCTTAATTGGTAGGGGAGGGGCCCGTGGAGGCTCCTTCCCACGCCCCATCTAACAGGAAATCCCGGGCTCCTGGCCCGTTTATATACAGCTGCAAATACGAAAGAGGACGCCCACGGGCGCCCTCTTTTTCTAATCATTGATGATTTTCTGGACTCTGCCGACCTGTCCATCCGTTAACATCACCTTGATGCCCCGCGGATGATACGATTTGTTCGTCAGCAGTCGTCCAACAGTCCCGCGGGTTAAGATACCCGTGGGCTGGTCCTTTTTAAGGACAATGTCAACTGTCATGCCGGGCTGGATGCAGCTCCGGCGGCAATTTGCGCTTTCCAAAACAAACCCTCCTTTCTCCCAATATCCTATGCGGTTTGCGGCCTCCTGATTTGCCGGAATCCTTTTGCGACTGTTCGCATATGATAACGCAAAATCTTTCAGGAGGTACATATCTATGCGGGAACATCAATTTGTAAAGGTGAATGGCAAAATGCGCTGCGCCAACTGCGGCCTGGAGTACGACCCCACCGACGACGCAGAAATCATTGCGAACGTCGAGATGAGCGATTGCCCGGAGGCGGATTTTGCACCTGAGAAGGCAATCCCGGCCACCGCGTCCATTGACGAAAATCGCCCCTGGATTCGTTATGAGGCGGACAACGAAGGGAACGACCCTGTCTACTACCGCGACTATCTGGACGATGAGGGCAATCTCTGCTACTGCGAGGGCGAGGAATGCTTGGTTCATCCCTGGCAGAAGCCGGAGGAGCACCAGGACAGCATTCTGATGTCCAACGAGTGCAGTGACATTCCGTATTTCGTTATTCCGAGAGAGCAGTTCATCGCCGACTTCGGCGAGGCGCCTTTGGAGCTGCTGCATAAGACAAGTTTTGAAGAGGAGGGCTGATTTCGTGAAAGCTACAGATATCAGATGGGACACTGACGGGGCTCCTGTAGACCTGCCCAGTGAGGTTGATATTCCGGAGGATGTCATCGAGGAGGCCGGTGGAAACGGCGAGGCCCTCCTGGACCTGGTTTCCGATTACCTCTCCGATTTGACCGGTTTCTGCCACGATGGATTCTTTTTAGAGGGGGAATGATATGCGACTCGAAGATTGCATCGAGAAAATCAACGGCCTGTCCGAGTGGGACATCCGATTCCACATCCTGGCGGAGGGCAGCAATGGCCGCAAGTGGCCCGTTTCTTTCGCCGCCAACGCTGCCAAGATGCTTGCCACTTGGGCCGCTGACTGTACCGGGTACTCCCCGATTCCGGAGAACGGGGACCTGATTCATGGTCTACTTTTCGTCAACACCATCGACGGGCGGGCCATGATTGCGGATGAGGCCGACTTGGAAGGTTTTGACTTCGAGAGCCTGATGGGGGCATTCCGGGGCAAATCTGTCAGCTGATACACACGGGGCGGCAAACATGCCGCCCCATCATTTTAAGGAGGAAACCTAGTGGACTACGCAACAGTTATCGAAACCCCGAGGTACGCTTTTCTGCGTAAGGATGAACACCTCGGCGGGAACATCATCCTGCTCACGCTGAGCGGGGCACGCTCCTATGGGACAAATGTCCCTGGGTCCGACATTGATATTCGCGGAATCACCGTTGAGAAACCCAACGAGGTACTGGGGTTCCACGACTTTCTGGCATACACAGACCCAGAAACCGATACAACCATTTGGGGACTCAGGCATGCAATGAGGCTTCTCTCGAAATGCACGCCGGGCTGCATTGATTTGCTTGGAAGCCGGCCAGACCACATCATCAGCGTATCCAAGCAGGGGCAGATGCTTATTGACAATCGCAAGATTTTCCTGTCCCAGATTGCATATGAGGCATTCATGGGGGCTTGCAAGAAATCCCTCAAACAGGCAGAAAAGCGTGCCTTAGAAAATGGCGCAGAGGAGCGGAAACGCATTGATAAGGCTCTGATGCACCAGATTCGGCTTCGGATGACCTTGCTGGACATCCTGGAAAAGGAAGAGATTATCACCTGGCGGGGCGCGGAACGCGACTATCTGATGGAGATTCGGAGCGGAAGATTCACAAGCATGAAGGGCCAGATTTTGCCGGAGTTTTATGAACTCCTGAATGACTGGGATAAGCGCTTGGAGTACACAAAGTCGGCGACAAGCCTGCCCCCGTGCTCTGACTACGAGGCAATCGAGGAGCTGCTCATTCAGATTTATCGGGAAACATTGCTCAAATAGGGGAGGGCGGCTCCAGAAAGGGGCCGCCTTTTCGTTATTGTTTTCCTGCGGTTTGCATATAATACAAAACAAAGAACCAAGGCGAAATAATGGGAAAAAGAGGGATTATCATGAAGATTACATATCGCGAAGCGTTTGCCACCCAGCTGCAGAAGAACCTGCAGGCCGTATTCGCCATCCTTGTCGAGGTGCCGGAGGGGAAGGACGGAACTCCGCCCCTTTCTTTTGTGGAGGGAATCATCGTCTCCGTGGAGAAAGCAACGAATAAGAAGATTACCGCTAAGAGCCCCAACTGGATTTTTGACCGGCTGTGGGCCCGCCTGGATGGCCGGTTGAACCCGGACCGCACCTCCGCCGGGGACACGCTCCGCGCTGTCGTCCAGAAGTCCAGGGAGGAGGCATTTCGGATTATTCACGACACCTCCGCTGATGTTCCCGGGGCAGAGAGGCTCCTTGAAGCCAGTATGAGAGGCAACGAGTTCGCGTCCCTGGTGGAAACACTGAAAGGCTTCATCCTGAAAGATGGGATGAGTGCGTCTGATGAGCGCCTTCAGCTTGTCTTCGGCAGAGATGAGAAGGGCAGGAGCATTGTGGACGGATACGCATGCAACGGCGTCAGCCTGGCTCACGCTACTTCGCCCTGCGCCCTTGTTGGGGATGCGTTCACTGTCTACATCGACATTCCCCGCCTGAAGCCGAAAAAGAACTCCCTGGTAAGGATTTCCCTGGGGGGCAAGAAGGCGTGCGTCGCCTTCGATGACGTGAGCTTCAGTACCCTCCAGACTTGTAATCCTAAAGACCTCCAGTCAATCCGGAGCAGCTTCAAGGATGAGGAGGATACTAAAACCGTGCTGATGAACCCGGTGCTCCTCAAGAAGATGGCCACCGCCATGTGTTCTGGGAACTTTTCTCGAAAGGTAAAGGTAACGGTTGGGGGAGAGGTTTCCATAGTCAGCTTCCAGGCCGAGGACGCTGAAATTTTCATCTGCCCGATACGTCCTACCTGCCACTATGACTGAACGCCATATGTCGGCCAAGGAGTATCAGGAGATGCTCCGGCAGAAGAAAACCCCCAAGCATCACAACAAGAAGGTCTATGTCTACGAGGACGGTTTCGCCTCGCCAGACCAGAAACTCACCACCCACGGCGCCATCATTGAAAAGTATGACAGTACGAAGGAATATGGCCGTAGCCGTGAATTGCTGCTTCTGAAAAGAGCCGGGAAGATTTCGGACTTGAAACGGCAGGCAGAACTGGTTATTCAGGAGGCATTTACCTCCCCGGACGGCAAAAAGCACCGGCCTATTGTCTACAGGGCGGATTTTATCTACAAGAGAGACGGCGAAACCATTGTAGAGGATGTGAAGGGAAAGGATGAGAACACAGGGAAATACCAGATGACAGAGGCGTTCCGCTTGAAGTGGAAGCTCCTACAAGCGAAGTACCCGCAGTTCAAATTCGAGATTTACTAAAAAGACCGGGGCAGCAAGATGCTGTCCCGGTCCTATTTTTGCTATGAAGTTTTAGGCCGTCATGCGAAGGCACTCGTCCAGGTAGATGGGAAGCCCCCTCGCCCGGAAATAGGGCCGGCCAGAAACGGAATGGTAAATCTTGCTCTGGTGCTTCTTGGCATCCTTGCCGGAGCCGTCGTCAAAGTACCAGGTGACACTCTCGCAGTCATCGTTAACCTTGACAACGTACCCAGCCAGACCGCAGGAATACACACCCCAGTTGCCATCCATATCAGGCCACCTCCTCGGTGATACAGTCCTCCTTGGTTGGGGAAGAGGCGCTGAGCACGAGCTCGTCTTCATACTCCGCCCAGTCGTCTTCCTTGTGCCGCGCAGGCTTCTTCCCCCAGGGCTTGTGCTTGGCCCACTGCTTGCGGGCCTTGGTCTGGTCCTTCCAGGAAGCGGACTTCCAGTGGCAGTAATGGCGCTCATAGTAGCCCCACGAATCGTCGGTTCCGCCGAACGGAAGCCGGACCTTGGTGTTGTTCCGGATGGGGAGAGGGAGGTCCTCGTCAATCTCCACCTCATCCATAGCAGCGCGAAGGGTGCTGCGCCACATAGAAGGGCCGGAGGTGCGGTGGTGATGGGACTTGGCCCCGCGCATCCAACCTGGGTACCACTGCGAGGACTGGCGGGGAGGCACGTAGTGCCACACGCTGTCGTCCCAGGCACGGATGTCGATAGACCGGCCGGCATCGTCAAAGACCTGATACCGCCGGAGATACGCCACCCACACATACTTGGGAACAGTGTAGGGGTGCCCGTCCTTGTCCTTGAACCAGTACCAGCCGTCCTGCTCCGGAGTTCTGTAAACGTCCTTGCCGGTCACGTTGAGCTGTGTGAAATCCACGCGGGCAGGCTTCCCTCTCCGGTCTTCGCGCGACAGCAAGTGCTTACCCTGGACCAGAAAGCCGCCCCTCCACCAGAGGGCAATCTCCTGCTGGGTGCCCTGCATCACCACGGCCTCCTTAACATAGTCATAAACGTAGTACATATACGGTCCTCCTCTTTTGGATTTTAAAGCTCCTAGTGTGATATTGGTAAATGTTATGCCAATTGGATAAAAACCATTCGGGTCGTTAGCAAAAAGAATCAGCTGGCGGTTTGTTAATGATTTTCATGAGGCCCGATACAGCCAGGAAGGCACCTCATCCAGCAGTATCGGACCTCAAGGTGCCTGAGCAAATACCGGTCGCATTCTTCTTTTGTCAACCTAAAAAATCAAAATTCCAGGCGTCGCATAGCATAGGAACAACTACCAGAATGGAGAATCTACATATAAGGAGAAACCGCTATGAGTTATGAAATCGAGTACAACCGCGTTTTTCTCAAATCCCAGGAAGGGATTACGCCTTGCGTCCTTATGGGCAGTAACAACTGCTATGAGCCGAGATACACCAGCAGTCGAAGAGGATGGCGCAGAGACCGCAGCTGGGGCATTTTCCAGAATATGATTGGAGTCACCGAAGATGACCTGCTGGCCACTGTCACTCCCTGGCTGGGTGGCTATCAGGAACATTGGAAGAAGAACGGCAAGTGGGTAGACGATGCCGGGCTCATCCGCTGGGTGAAAAGCGGTGTTAGGAACGCTACCTATCTGGAACCCCTGCTTGAGACCAACCACATGAACAGCATCCGCTGCAATGCCTACACCTGGAACCCCCATGACGGCCGGCACGACCTCCTTAACCGTTCCTGTTCCACAACGTCGGAGCTGGATACCTGGATACAGGAGGTGAGAAAGCTCACCGAGGAGCAGAAGGCGAAGGGCGTCAAAGTCTATCCCGCCATCGAGTGGTTGCCGGAGGACATACGTTTGCCAAGGAAGAGCACCCCGGGCAAAGTCATAATCAAGGAGAAGGGGCGCTATCTCAGCGGCTATACGCCCAACTCGACCTCCTGGACCAGGAACATCACTGACGCAATTGTGATTCCGTATGACGAGGCCGAAAAACTCCTTCGGAAGACACTGCTTTTCGGCAGGGCTCGTATGGTCGACGCCGCCAGGAAGGAAGCCCCTAACAATGTGGTACTGCGGTTTGCAAACGGCTCCCGTGCCGGCTGCTACATCATCCGCCGTACGCGTTCCAGAATTTACATGACACGAAAGGTTGAAGAGGCAACCCACTATGCCAATGAAAAGGCAGCCCGTGCAGCCATGGAGAAAATCCAACCGGTCTGCATAGACTGTGGAGAGTTGGAAGTTGCCATCCTCGGCTGACAAATTGGGGCCTGCAATAGTGGGCTCCAAAAATTTGCGTGAGTTGCATAGAGTAGTACACATTTTGGCAGATGGGAGCCACGAATAAGAGGCCACGCTTCTGCATATTATGAACTAATCTTTCTTAGGGGGCACTGAAATGAAAATGACAACTGTTTATACGCAGTCCAAAAACTGCTGGGCTATCGAATGCGACTGTGCTCAGGCGGGTGTCGATGCCAGTAAATTTATCAGGGCCTGCCGCACGCACCTGAATAGGGACACGTTCCCCACGGCCCTGTGGTACCACGACCGAGGGTCGGACGGAAGCCCGCACCAGAGGGTGGAGTGTTATGGCCCGAACGCCAAGCGTGATGCCCGTGACGCGGCCATTATCCTTTCTGGCCTCGTTATCGGAAATCTGGAGATTCCCGGCAGGAGTGAGCCCGGAAACCCCCGCACTAAGGAACCCCAACGGGGCGAGGCGATGGCGGTATGACGTTCTTTCACGTCACCAGGGCCGAGAACCTTTCTGACATCATGCGAGGTGGGCTGGTTCCCTCCATAGGTGCCCGCTCTCAGGCAGCCAAAGAGCGTCATCCTGCCGTGTTTCTGTTTAGCAGCAGTGACGCGATGGAGGATGCTTTGATGAACTGGCTGGGAGAAGAGTTTGGCGAAGACGTGGAGTTGGCCATCTTGCAGGTTGACATCCCTATTTCGTGGAATAAGCACCTGCACACGGACCCCGCTGTTGGTTTTGAGACGCTTTGTTACGAGCGCATCGGCCCGGAACATATTCAATATCTCTACAAGACATGAAAATACCCCGGCTCACTTTGGTGGGCCGGGGTTCTGTTATTCGGTAGCTGGCATAGTAGGCTTCTTCTTTTCGCAGATGGAGACAATAACTCCCGCAACAATCAGGGTCCCCAACCCGCAAATCGACAGGAGCAGGATGTTGTCCTGTCCGCGAAACATAGACAGGAAACCCTTTCCGGAATCCCTGTAGTCCAGCAGGACCGTTGTTCCATTGCCGCCGGAGCTGAGGAGAACAACGCTGTCCTCCTTTTCCTCCTCCTCGCTCTCATTCACCGTGATTTTCAGGTTTCCCTTTGCGTCTCTGGTCAAATCCAAGGTGACAGCAATGGGGGAGGATGTCGCTTTGTAGTAATCAATGGCCGGTTCAGCCTCCACGAGGTAGTAGGTACCGCTGCGGAGGCCCTTGAGCACAAGCCGGCCACTAATATCCTCGACAACGGTGGTCGTGGAGTTATCCGTGCCATCCGGGCAAACGGTATAAGTACGGAACGCCTCTGTAAAGGATACCGGGCACCGCAGTTCCTGGTCGTAGTACAGAATGAACTCGGCCCCTTCTACGCCCTGTCCGGCGTAGGCGGCAATGTTCTGCTTCTTTGTTGCGTCCTTGTCCAGGGGCAGCCGGGTATCAACGGTATGGATGATGGTGTCCAGAGTGTAAACACTGGGGCTCTCGGAGGCCGTCAGGACATTTCCATCGGCGTCAGAAACCTCAATGCCGCAGTTCATGCCGCCAATTCCCGTAGACGGAGAACCAGAAACGGAAACCACATAAGTAAAGATGCCGGTCCCCGCCGACGGCATGTCGGAGAGGTCGTAGAAGTACCCGTCCGTGGTGGTATACCCCAGATTCTGCTCAAATGTGGTGTTTCCGTCAGCGTCCGTGACCACAAGCGAACCGGCACTCATGAAGTCCAGGGAGATGTCGGGTTTGATACTGATGAGTGCCGCTGTCTCAGGCAGTTCTAATTTGACGGCATACTGGACGGTATCGCCGGGGGACACCGTGTAGTCGCCGGAACCCGCCTTGCAGCCGGCAGACGTTGCAATGATTTCCTGGAAGGCGACATAGTCTGGCGTGATTGCCGCGACTGTAGGGGTGAGAAACAGGATAGATGTCAGTGCGGAAATGATAGAGAGTATAATCTTTTTCATGCTAAACTCCTTTCGGCTCATATAGCCACGATTGACCGGGAAAGTCCCAGCCATTTTCCAAGGGCTCTTGAGAGCCCGATTCTGGTATATGATATGCAAGAGAAGAGAAAACCATTTTTGGGCAAAAAGAAAGACCCCTCCCAATGCGGGAGAGGTCTCTTGGGCTAGAACTCAGCGCCAAGCCGCTGCTCAAACGTGGGGACAACCAACTCGGCAGCCAGGGCCTGGAGGTCCAACTCGGCAGCCGTCTTCCTGGGCATGCGGCCGCGGGGAGTCTCCTTCTGCCAGCTGCGGACGCAGCCCTTCTCCTCCTTCCAGGAGCGGCTGGTGCGGCGGAGACGCTGGCCAGTCATCGCGCTGCCCCGGGGCTTCTTGGTGAGACGGCTCGGGACATTGCCCACCAGCTCATACCAGTCGTCATCCGGCTGGAACGGAGCAGCCAGGGCCTGCCGGAACCCAGTGGTCTTCCGGTAGACGGCACGGTCCCGCTTCTCCTCCAGAGGGGTAAACGGGAACTCTTCCAGCTCAGTCGCCATCCGGCGGAGGGCCATGCGGCACTCATCCAGCCACTCGCGGACATCGATGACGCGGCCGTTCTCGTCCTTGACCATGAAGCAGCGCTGCCTCATGATGGGAGACCACCACAGCGTCGGCTTTGTGGGAATCACCGTATACCGAACATTGCTCATGGCCTGGCGGTCATTCTGGTTCATGGCGACCATATCAAAGAAAGTCGGGACATACTTGTCCGGGTTATACCCGCGGGTGTCAGTGCCCATGTGGCGGGCCTCAAAGGCATCCGGCTTGAACCGAAGCCGCCACTTGTCGGGCGTAACAATGTGCTCCACCAGCGCCTCCTTGGAAACGCTGCCCAGGATAACTTCGGCCGGATTCTTGGCGATGTTGAAGAGAGTGTAAGCCATCATATGTATCCTCCAAGTTCAAAATTCCCTCAAATGAGTATTGTTTCATTGTATGCAGGCTGGTTAAATCTGATTACAAAAACAGGCCCCTCCCGCAATGGGAGAGGCCTCGTGCATATTAGGAAAGGAACTTCTTCATGGTTAACCCCTCCTTTCTATATCATTATTGTATGCAAGCCTCCGAAACCCGATTCCTTCAGAACGGGTACGCGCAAACATGGATATTCCGCAGGCTGTTTTCTGCGTAGCTATCCCTGTTGAGATGATTGATGTTGAACTTGGTCAGGCGGTCCAACTCTCCTCTGCGAAGCTCGTCCGGCAGCAGCCACTTGCCGACCGCCTCCCGGAGTTCATCCCGGGACCCAAAGCATTCATAGACATCTCCCGCCACGCCACGAACCACATGAAGTGCATACTCTTCAAAGACCAGCTCATCGTCGTGCTGGATTCCGAAGACGTCCTTCAAAGCGTCACGGGCGGACCAATCGGGGTCGCACTCGTAATCCTCAATAGACTTCTGGTAAATGGTCCACAGCTGCGTCATGACATCCTTATCAGCCAAGATGGCCTCCTTATCAAGGCCCCGGCTGGCAAAGAGTGCGGTGGGCATAGCTTCGATTTTCTCTTTCAGTTCCTCCAAAAAGCTTTGATACAAAAGCATGTTTTCTCCTTTCAGAATTGGCTATAGTACTCAGGATGCTGGTTAATCAGCCCCATTGCCGACGTCAGGTACTGCTGGAATGCCTTTTCGCCCATCTGATTTTTTACCCAGGTGGCCATTTTCTCGGCAGGGGCGCCGAAAACTTCGCCATCGGTAAAGAAATCCTCAAACTCGGAGAAGCATTCATCCTCCGATTCCGTTGCCCCTCGAACATCGACGTATAACTCGCTGTCCGGGTCAAAGCAGTAGGCGTGGATGAGGCTGTCCATAGAAGAGTCCTCCCCGTAGGAATCCACGAGGTACTCTATAGGATAGCCGAACCGCTGATGCAGGGCCAAGCCAAAGACCGCGCAGAGACCATGAAGGAAGATTTCGGCGGAGTCGTTACCAGAAACCTCTACATTCTCCAGGGCCTCATCAACGTTGGGGGCGAGGTAGAATCCGGTCCTCAAATCACGGAACCTCCTTCGTGCTCGTAAGCAACCCAGGTTTTGCCGTAGGTTTCCGTGTCCAGGTACTGTACTCTGCCATTGACGTCCGCAAGAACAAACTGATACCAGTCTCCCTTCGGGCGCCAGATGCAGAACATGTACTCGCTGGGGTGCGCCTTCGTCAAAAACTTGACCCAGATAGTGTGGTTCAACAGCCTCTTGAGCTGGCCCACGGTCAGAGAGGGACACGGGGCCTCCAACGTGGGCATGGAGTCGATGGCGGACTGGACGGCGATGATTTCCCAGCTGTCCTTCAGAGCGTCCATCTTGAGCAGCTCATTCTGGATGAGTTTCCGAAGCAGGGCGTTCCCATCAATTGGGCGGACCTCCTGCAATTCGGGCATCTTGAGCAAATCCTCTTTCTGCATAACGCATTGCCGGCGTCTATGAAATGCCGGCTCCTCCTTTCGAAATTTCCTGAGATGCTGTTGTTTGGATGGTATGCAGGCCAGGAAAATTCGATTAGAGAGCAGACATAGAATGAAAGCCAATGAATCCGCATACTATTCCCCAAATCTGATTTAGGAGGATTATACATATGTTCAAGGAGATTAAGGCTTTCGACGCGATGTACGATGACGTTTTCTACGATAACTGGATTCCTGTATGTGCTTGCCGTGGGAAGGCGTGTGACAAGCTCCGGGAGTGGTCCTACAGAAAGGAAAAGCGAGTGGTTGAATCCAGGCTGCTTTACGATGGCCCCGCCCCCCAGAGTGGAGAGCGCATTTACCGCTGGGTCAGCGACACGAGGAAGGGCACGAAAACCACCGCATGGTACCTCAGCGACAGCGAGGCCCGGGAAGCCGCGGGCCGGCTGCGGCTGACAGATGGCCACCTCCAGTTCGGAGAACTGGACATGGAGCAAATCGACCCTTTGAGAACGGGCCAGAAATTCTCTGTCCAATTCGAACTGGACGGCAAAGGCCGGCTGTTTACCCGCATCAACGCGCACCCCGAGAGGGATGGCCTGCGTGGCAAAGGAAAGGTATTCTTCCCCGACAGGTCCTTCGTTGGCGCTGACTGCGGCGATGCCGTAGTGTCCATCGTGAAGGAATTTGACACATACGGGTTCCTCTCTGGCGAGATGGTCAAGTTCGGGATGCCTGACATGGACCGGTTCCTGGACTGGGCCTGGGAGAACGCGAAGCGGATAAACTTCCACGAGGTCCTGTTCATCAATCATCCTGGCCGCGGGGAATACCTGGCCATCGACGACGGCACCGGTGTCCGCAGAATCATCGAGGGCAAGGACTACGATGGCAGCCTCTACATCCAGGCCGAGTACGTCTATGACCAGGTTGTCAAAGCCGACGCTGAGAGGTATCTGGTTCAGCGGAAACAATTGGCGGAGATGTTCCTGGAGTCTGCCTGGGGTATGGAGGTAGACATGGATGTCCTGAGCGCGATGTTCACCGGCAGCCGCCTGTTTGAATCTGGCCGCGCGGCCGCAGACTGGACGGAATCCGTTGAGTACCGTGGAAAATTGCTCGATTCTGCGGTTCAGGAAGGGATTCTTTCTCAGTATGTGTCCCCGTCTCTGCATATTGAGGTCGTCACCCTCAACCAGGAGAACATCGTCTCCCTCGGCAACTACTCTTACAATGAAGTGAAGGAGTTGGCGAAGGCAATGGGAGAAATCAACCAAGTAGCAGATGAGGCCGGATTGGCGAAGGTCAAGAAAGGCCTGCTTCTGCCGTTCTAAAAACCCCATCAAGAAGAGCCGCCGGATTTCCGGCGGCTCACCTTTTTCAGAAATTGCTAGAACGGTAGAAAATCTCCTCCGCAATTTGATGAACCAGTCCATAGTAGGACAGCTGTCTTTCAAGCTCGATTCCTAACTGCGAGCCAGCGCCATTGCCGGGAATGAACCGGAGACGCTGGTTTTGCAGCATTGCGGTGACTGCCGCCAAAGACGCCGGGTTGTATCCATGGCGGGTAGCCCGTATAAGGAAGGAATGCGACATGCCGGTGTCGGACAGCGTATACCGCAGGCTTTCTTCGCATTCGAGAACTTTGGGGGACCAGAAACTGGTTTCCTTTGCGGCCATCTCAATATTCTCTATAGCCCTCCCCACCGAGTGTATCCTTTTGCTGTATTCCTTTTCCGCAAAGGAAAGAATTTTCCCGTGCAGCAGCCCCATCTCCACGACCAGGTTTCCCTTCCGGGTAGGGAACTCCTTTGAGTTCAGAATTACACCGCAATGGATTGCTCCATCCAGGGCCGCAGAAAGGTCTTGGATAGGAATCCCGGTAGAGGGGTCCTGCTCCTTTGCGAACAGCAGAACAGGATAGTCCTTGATGAAAGCCTCAAGGGCCTTGTAATTGCTATCGCGGACGGGGATGATGCCGCCGTACCCGTTGTACTTCCCCCGAAGGGGAGCCGTGATAGGAAAGTAACGGTCGTCCGGGTAGGTGTTGCGTCTGGTATCGTAGGGATTCCTCACCATCAGAATAGCAGCGCAGTCCTCGCCCTCGAAGATGGGGAGGCTGCTTGCGAAACATGTGCCATGCCAATCGCCCATTGTTGTAATTCTCCTCTCAAATTTGCATATTCCTACTGAGTGTTGCAGGATTCTATGCGAGATGGCGAAATACCATTCTTTCGGTCGGAGTGCGGCGTTCCCGGCAGGTTCGAGGTTTGGCAAAAGAGAATTGGCTGGCTGGTGAGATATTGGGCGGCCTGAGGCTCGATACAGCAGGGGTAGGGCTCAGAAGCAGTATCGGGCCGCATGAAACCCTTATTCCTGCCGCCGCCACACTCTTCTTTTGTCCAAAAAACAACCCCTCCCATAGCAGGAGGGGTTGCGTATCTTTGTTAACAAATCTCCCAGTGCCCGTTCCAGATGGACCAGAACAGCTTATGAGCAGCGCCATTGGAGAACCAACCATGATGGTGGCCGCTCTCGGGTTCCTCGCCCTCGTACCAGACGGGGTGTTTCATGACCCTCTCGTACTTCTCAGGCTCCATCACCTTGCAGATAACCTGTTCGACGTTCAGGCCGTCCTTCGCAAGCAGGTCGCGGGACCCGGCGGAGTCGCAGTCGGAACCTTTGTACGGCTCCATGACCGCTTCAAGAATCTCCTTTGTCAATGCGCCAGTGTCGTACATGGCGATAACACTGGGTTCCATCGCAGCGTATCCTGCATTCCAGCCCATGTTAGCCCTCCTCTTCGGCAAGAACTACAAGGTTCTTTCTCAGCGAGAGCCCGCAGGACCTCAGGACCCGTAGCAGCTCCCTCTTTGACTCGAACAGGTGCTGGTTTGCGGGACCAATCCCAATGATATTGATGCCCTCCGCATCGGTAATTGCCCATGCCTGGTTGGGGACAAGATAAACAGCACGAAGCATACAAAGCCCTCCTTAAACCCTCGTCAGATATTCGAGGCTGACATTCATGGTGTCCCCCGTCTTGAGCAGGTACGAAAAGTACCCGTTGCCGGAATCATCTGTCTTGACGGCGAGAAACTTTGCCTCGGCGATGCCCCTGGGGTCATCCAGGATGCGGACGATTTCCACGGTGCAATCCGACTTGTTCTTGCCTCCGAAGGAATACCGGCAGACGTCTCCAGCTTTGAAATCAAACATTTTTAGCTCCTTTCTCTAACTCCTGGAGCATAGCCGCCACACGGCCCAACTCCTCGTTGCTGTGCGGGGTCCCGCCAGCATTCATTTCCAAATACCACCGCAGGACCTCTTCCTTGGTTCTGAGGTCGTTGATATGAACCCGCATATAGTCCTGGTCCATACCGGGGCGGCCCCTAAACTCACTGTAGAGGTTCCCGAAAATTCGCAGCTCATCCTTAACAAACCGCTGAATGGCGGTGAGTCGCTGCAGGCCGTCAACGCAGACATACTCGTTGTAGCCGCCTTCCGGGACCTGAGTGTGCCAACTCGGATGGTTGAAGTACAAATCCCGGCCCGTCTTCCCGCCACGAAGCAGGAATTCGATGTAGGCAACTTGCTGGGCTTCAGTCCAGACATGGCCTCGCTGGAAGTCGGGATTGAGAACCAATCCGTATCCGGAAACTTCTTCCTCGACCCAGCGTACCAGGTCTTTCATGGGGTAATCTGTCGCATAGTTTCCGCGGGAAATGAACTTGGGCACATCCTTGAAGGATACCACCTTCCCATCGGGTACCCAGGAAGAAATTGCCTCCGCCCGCTTGGTCAGTTTCGGGTTGACCAAATCCGGCGGGACGATTGTAAACGGTACGCCGACAGACTTCATCGCCTGCGCAAGGGCCTGCTGAATTTGCGCTTCCTGTGTAATAGACTCAGGGCCCTCACTGTAGATAACAGCAAATGTTTTCCTTTCGGGCATGATTTCTCCTTTCTGTCCTAACGGTTTCAGAACGAAAACAGGCAGTCCAGATACTTGGATGCCTCCGTATAGCAATTTTCCTGGAGTTTACCGGACAGGAAATCGGCAAAGGCCAGCATCGCATCATCGGGACAGGTGGCAGGGAAGAGGAACGGGTCATCAAGGTCCTCGCGGTACTCAAAAGCCAGAACGCCATGCAATTCCGCCTCGGCAGAAAGACCGGCAATCGTGTCGAAGGTGTATTCGCCAAGGAATTCATCCGGGCTACTGTACTCCGGCTTAATCCATTCCTCCAGGAACTGCTCCTTGATGGCGATGACGGCCTCAGGTGTCTCATCGGTGTCCCGCAGTGCCATAGCCTCCTCATCGGTGAGGGTGGCGTAGGTGGACAGCAGGATGTACCCGCCTGCCAGCCGGTTGTCACGAGTCGTGACCTCGTTCGGTTCCGCGCCCTGCATGTTGTTTCGGACGTTCTCCAGCGTCTTGACGGTCTGGGACAGCTTCTGACTGAGCGGGGTATAGGGATTGGGAAGACCGTCCTTCCGCTCGTTTAGGACGCAGATGGCGAAGAGCACATCATCCATCTTTTTGAGTTCATAAGCACTCCATCTTTTCATATAAATTCCTCCATTAGCAGAATTCCCTAAAGGGTCTTTGCGAGATAATATGCAAACAGAAGAAAGGCAATTCTGGTACAAAAAAGAGAACGAGCCACAACAGGCTCGTCCTCTGAAGACAAATCATCAAAATAAAAAACCGAATGGAGAACTGGCTCTTTTTTCTTCGGGGCCTACAATCTCAGTGGTTTTGAACACTTCTACGTACTGTTGGATTTGCAAGGGGGTCAAAGATACAATTTCATCCCCGTCCCTGCCAACTATCAGGACATTGCCCAAAAGAACGTCTGAGCGAAATCGCCTGTTAGGGGGTAAGTGCAGACGAATCCCCTCTTCGTTTATCAGCATGCAGGCATCTGTAGAGAGCGGAACCATTTCCAGATATCCGCCAACCAGCTTCTGTAGTGCTGCAAGAGAGTTGCCAATGGTTATCACTTTTGGTTCCTGCAGAGGCTCGATTTTAATGATTGTGAGTGAATCCATGAACGGCCTCCCATATAATTTGTTTGATACTCTTTTTTAAGCATATCATGACCGAACCATTGAGACAATTGCGAATCTTGCGAAGTTGTTGGCACAAATGCAATAGGGCGTGGATATCCCACGCCCATGGCCTCATCTTTTCCTAAGGAACAAATCTACATCGGACCGCATGCCCTCCGCCTTGATGGTCTCCCCATAGTACCCAGCCTTGGCCCAGCCGGTGTCAGGGCTACACAGAACACAAGCAATCGAAGCCTCTGGTGCCGGCATCCAAAGCTCACACATATCAGCCATGGCGTGCCTAGCCGCCGCGCTGGAAGCCAAATCCATGGTGTATACATTGCCCATGGCGTCCTTTGCGTAGGTATTGATTTTTCGCCATCGAAAGCACTTGAACTTCCAATCAACAGACGGAAGAAATGGGCCTCTTTTCCCAACGAGGAACTCCTCGGAGAAGAGAGGCTTCTCCGCATAGCTCAGAAACAGGCAGCAGAAAATATACAAAAGCTGTTGGAGCTTTTCTGGAGTGCAAGAGGTCTTCCGGCGAGCACACTCTTGCAAAATCGCATTGGCAACAGCCATTGTGGACACAACTCCCATAGCAATAGTCTCCTTCAATTGATGTTGCCATATGGTATGCGAAAGTAAGAATTTCTACCAAGTTGCGCCGCAAAGTCCCGACCTCTAGGCTTGAAAAAATCAATCCTTTAAAGACAGCCTTTGCCGCCAGGCATCTGTGTGCATCATTGGTGTGTACCAAATTTCTTGCCCCTCCTGCTGAATTGGGAGTGTACCATTCTGCCCAACAATTGGGGCCGTGAGAGCATCTCCAACAACGATGCACCCCGCACAACCCAACAGGCTGAGCTGGATGAAGCACATCAGAGCTGCAATCCTATCAATATCCTGCGCTATGAATAAAACGGACTGCTGGTAATTTATCCCCATCCTTTTGAACCCGTCAGCACATGCAATTAGCGTGGCTCCCGCCCCGCATGTGCTGTCGTACACGGAAACCCAGCATTTGCTTTCCAACTGGGACCCAAGGTCTTCTACAATGATTGCGGACATGGCCTTGCAAGCCTCATAGGGAGTAAAGTATTGCCCGTTCTTTTCGGTGTGCAATTCGAGTTTCATATACAACCCCCCCAAGAAATCTTGGCAAGGATTCCATTCAAACGCATCTACGGTAAGCTCAAACATTTTGGTGAAGTATTCTACATCCTCCTGGCTGTAGTGACTGACGATGCCTTTGTATTCTCGCATCCGTTTGCTGATATCGGAAATACTCAGCCTACAGGCTGATAGTTTCACGAAATCAGACCATACCTCCAATCTGTCATACTTATCAGCCAGACATTGAAAATTTTTGGACATTTCTTCCTGAATCTGAATAGTCTTTTTACTCATTGGCTCACCGCCCTTATCCAGATGTTCTCTTCACCAGGGAGACGCGGATGAAGGGCCGGACATAGGTTTCGTTTGGTGCCAAATCATATCCATATTTAGCTGCCATGGCTACGGCCTCCTCAGAAGCCATCTGCCCCGCCGGGAGTCGCCGGATGAACCCGTTGATGCTCCGGTCCTCCCGGTTATAGTCTCCTTGTGCCCGTGGACCAGAGGAATTTCGCTCCTTATCCAGTACCTCTCTGTGGTAAATGTCTCGCAGCCTTCCGCCGCGGCTAAAGGGCCTGATGTTCAGTGGTACACTATCTCTAAAAAGCAGGGCATCCAAGTTTGGAGCGTCAGCAGGGGAGAGGACCTGCGAGGCGTATGCCGCAAGGACCAGGACCTCCAGGTTCTGGGCCAACTCCGGTCGGGTAGCGTTTCCGAGGACGGAATAGAAGAACCCATTGCCTGTATCATAGTACCCAGAAAGACAGCCTTCTTGGAAGTCCGCTCGATAGAGTACATGTACCCGGTCCATATACAGGAGCTCTTTCAGCAAGAGGCCCTTAACCTCGCCACCGGGGTCTTCTATCTCAAAGGAGACGCCGTTTGTTGGCAGGGTCCGCTTGCGGCGAATTAGAGCCTGCTTCAGGTTGTCCAGGTTAAGGAAAGTGGGGGATGCATCCAGAAGCGGGGCAATGTTGGAATCGTATGAGTTAACGGGCGCGATGTCCCAGGTGAACTCGTTGATAAAGGGGAGTAGGGAGGCCATCATGTTCATGTGCATCCGTTGAACCTCATTTATTCTGACAATGGATGGAAGGCTCAAGATGTTGACTTCCTGTTGGATATAGGAATTATACATGTCCAGCGCCTTGATGGCCTCCGGTTTCCCACCGGCAGCTATTCTCCGCTGCTGGATTCCGTAGATGTCGAAATAGGGGCATGGGCCGGGACCCGTCAGTAACTCTCCGCTGGAGCTGATTCCATACACGAAGGTATCCAGGTCGAATTTGCTGGGCCGGAGGTATTCCAGTATTTGCAGGACCATGCTCACATAGGCATCCACGATATTGGCGTTTGAAGGGGTTCGATTTTCGATTTGTACACGTTCAACCGCGCCGATAAAGCCAAAGAGTTCGGGGAAGGTCTGGTTCTTTCGGACCTTTGCGACAAGGTCATTATAAAAGGAATGGAGGCCGAATACGAATCTCTCTGGATTTGCCCCGGCCAGTTCCAGCTGGGCTTCATACTGCCGGGCCAGTTCCTTGGACGGCAGCTTCTGACAGAAGAAAAAGAGTTCCCTTGTCAGTTCGGAAAAGGGGACACCTTCTATGATGTCCAGGACCATGCAGGCCGTTCCGAAGGTGCGCTCCATGATGACCTGTGCAGGCGGTGGCTTGCTGGTGATTTTCTTCTGCATTCGCTTATAGTAGGGAGACTGGATATCTTTTATCTCTCTGAACAATTAGACCTCCTTTGCCACTGGGTGATTATCAGGAAGCTGTATCGAATATATTTCCCTGGGTTTCGATAACTGGAGCCTGGATATGGAGAGGCCGACCGCCTTGCTTGAAAACAGAATTCAAAGATGGGAAGTCCATATCTGACAAGACCAAGGAAGAGTACAAAACCATGAACAGGGTCGCAAAGTTTTGGATTGGAAGAGGAGAATTAACCTCCCTCAAAATAGAGTAAAGGAAACCGTCGTGGATATCATAGTAACCATAGAAGCAGCCACCCTGAACCTCCAGGACATAAAGGACGAACGGATTCCCCTTGTACAGGGTGGGTCTCATGGACAGACTTCGCAACTCTTCCAACGAGTCCTCGAATCGAAAAGTAATTTTACCCTCAGGAAGATGCAATTGCTCGGATTGCAGTATTTGCGGCAGCATGTCTAAGTCAAGATGGGTATGGGTAAGTTTAATGAGGGGCGCAAACTCGGCTTCAAAGGGGACCAGGGGCGCCATGTCCCAAGTGTTTTCGTTGATAAAGGGGAGGAGGGCGGCAACCGTATTGATGTGGGTTCGCTGAATTCGCTCCAACTTCTCAAAATCATAGGGAGAGCGCACGGTTATCCCATACTCAGCAAACGCCTCCTGCACAAGAGTGCGATATTCGTCCGTTCCCGGGGCGCACTCAGCCTTGGCCATTTTGCGTTGGACCTTGATACCGGGCACATCCGAAAACGCATAAGGGTAGGGGCCCGCCAGCGGGTTCCCCTTGGTGTCAACGCCATAGATGCAGCTCTCCATATCGTACCTGTTTGGGCGAAGGTATTCCAGGGTTTGCAGCGCCAAGTTGACGTAGGCGTTTGCAACCTGCGGGGGTATCGCCAGTCGCTTGTGAACGTGCATTCGCATGGCAGCCCCAATGAAGTCCGCGATTTCCGCAAATCGGTGCTGTTTGCGGATTTTGTCGGTCAGTTTGTCAAAGAAAGAATGAAGACTCAGGGAAAATTCTTCGGGTTTCGACTTGGCGAATCCCAGCTGCTCGTTATATAAGCGGGCAATGTCTGCTGGTTGGATACCATGAGAGAAGCCGAGAAGGCCAAGGGTCAAGTCCGGCAAGGAGACTTCTTCAATGGAGTCCAGAACCATACAGGCGGAACTGAAAGACCGTTCCATAAGAAGTTGGATAGGCCCCGGTTTCCCAATGATTTTCTCTTGGGCTTTATTGTAATAGCGAAGCCGTATGGCTTCTGATTTTGCTGAATAGTCCATGATTCACCTTCTTTCTTTGTTGACAAAAGAGAATTGCGGTCGGCGTAGCGAAAAGTTCCTGCCGGCCCGATACTTATTGCGGGCAGTTGCAAACCCTGACTTCATCTGTTGCTCCCCAAACAGTATCGGGCCGTTGGAAATGATATTTCCGCCGCCGCCGGATTCTTCTTTTGTCTAACCTACGAATTGGCAAAAAGAGGCTCAACCTCTTAGGCGCTTAGAGTCAATATGACCCAGCGCATAATTTCTTCCTTTGTGGGAGAAATGAATTTGCTGCGTTTTGCATAGGATGTGATAATCGTTACAAGAGGGAAACAAAACTTCAGGAGGTTTCTATGAAAAAGATTATCCCATTGCTGCTTCTGGCTGTCCTCTGCTTGCCCTGGGTCAGCAATATCTCCGCGGAGGCGAGGCTGCGCTACGACCCCAAGACCAAGTACGACGGCTTCGTTATGGACCTGCCCCGGCAGGAAGAGTACGAGGCCCGCCAGAAGAATCCGGAGGGACTTACCGTAACGAAAACCAACGGGGAGGGGCTCGTCGTTCCCTTGATTGCGGCTGTCAACGGGGAGACTGAGAAGTGGTATCCACATATGAAAGTTGGCGCGGAAGAGTATATTCTCCGGTTCGAGAATAACCACCTTACCGGTTACAAGCCTGCCAACGAGATGCCCGCTAAGCTGGACGGCTTTGAAATGGACAAAGTTCTTGTGCTGGACGACTTCAAAATGGACAGAGACGGAGTCCTTGAGATGCTCAACGAATACCGAAACCAGGCCAAGAAATATGCGCCCGAAAATACCTGACCCCGCTACCCTCCATGGGCTTCTGCTCATGGAGGGCTTTGGTTTTCTCGCTGGTTCCAGGACAATGCCCCAAGAAGGTCTTCGTACAACAGGCATCCAGCAACCAGGGGTAGGCGTTTGGCATAGGTAGTCCTGAGCAGCCGATAGTCCAGGCCATTGAATCGCACCCGGTCCAGTCCGTCCACATCCTTGCAGATATCATAGAGGTGAAGCAGACGTTCCCGGTCCTTGCGAGACAGGCCAGGGAGAGAACGAATCCGGGCGGCGCCCTCTTCATCTGGCCTACAATGCAGACGAATCAGCTCGTTTGCAAACCAGTGCTCCCGCTTGGTCAAACACAGACCCTTGATACGGAGCCCCCTCCGCTCAATAGCTGCAACTGCCTTTTCTCCATGCTCAGGGTCCACGGCTTCGTGAGTCCTACCAATGTCGTGGAGCAGTGAAAAATATACGAGAATCTGCTTATCCACTTCGTTCAGGAAATCTCCAGAATTGTAGAAATAGAGAAGCGACAGGAAGAGAACGCGCAACACATGCTTGACCCCATGTATCTGGGAAGGGCTGCTCTCAACAGGATAGCCAAGGCGCTGTGCTTGTGGTCCGTAGGCCAGAAAGTCAGTCATTGCAGAGGAAAATAATTCTGGAATTTTCTCCTTCTTGATGGGTATCATGTCCTCATATTGCAAAGAAACATAACTTCCAGGTCGCAAGATAACCTCGTTTTCGTTCTCAAATCCGGGAAAGTAAGCGACTATAGACTCCGGTCGAGCCTTGGCAACCGCGACGTCTGTTCCGCAGCCGTGTGAGTTAGCAAACCAAAGGGCATTGCCAGGGTGCGTACTCCAAGAGAATGCCTTTTCCGGTGGTTGTGAAAGTTCGCCCATACCCCGATATAGAGTAATGAATCCATCTGGCCCTTGCTCCGGCAGGGTTGACTTCGGCGCATATCGAAATACTTCGTCCAGCAGTTCTGATGGCCACATCCCGTTTGAGCAGTCAATTTTCTTATATATGCCATGCCACACCGCAAATAGCTTGTCTTTGGGAATGTCTCGATATCGTCGCTGAAAGTCGTATATCATCATAGGAACTGGAACATGACCGCCATAGAAGCCGAGCCATTCGCCTGTGGAAAGCAAGTCTCCAGCCCGGGCTACAGGTCTTTTCCCCATTGCCTTGATGCGTGCATCAACATCATCTCCGGCAAAGATGGGGAAGTAGAGAGGACAATCATAATCGGCATAGAAGACCCCGATGTGTTTTCTAGTTGGGTCCACAACTATGTTCTCAACATTCAGCCCATGCTCTTGTAAGATTTGGGACAATTTCGGGAGGGACAACTCAAATTGACGAGCCCGTTTGTCAGTAATAGACTCAAACTGGGTCATACTGCCTAGCGATTCACGTTCGTACTTGTCAACCAACGGCATCCTCCTTCCTGTCTGCGCGTGAAACCATCTTGAGGAGTTGTTCATATCGGCGAGCATCAGCCTCCGGGAAAGGGCTCTGCAAGAAGATGATGGTTCGCAGTATTAACTCCTCCTCCGGAATGAGGCTCATTAGAGACTCTCTTGTATGGGCAAGATTATGTGAGCCGCGTATCCCCTCAAGTTCTGAAAAAGAGGAACACGCTAGAATTTGCTCCACCTTCTTACGCACAAAGGAATCCAACAGCCAGCGCTCAATTCCATAGGACTCGTATAGACTCACAGATTTGGAGATTACATCCAGAACACCTAATTTTGCTGTGATGAACTCAGGCGGCTGCTTGGATGCAGTTATCCTCATTGTTGCGGCCAAGCGAATGAGAGAGTAGGTTTCGTGCTTGTTGGACAATTGTCACCTCCAATTGACGATTTCGTTTTAAGCCAGGTTCGTGAGTGTCTTTTTTAACTTCTCCATATTCTCGTTATACTGCGGAAGAAACGGTTCATCTGTGTCATAGTCAAAGTAATGCAGGTAGATGATTTCCATGGTCGCTTCCAGCAGCTTTTTCGGGGGCATCTGTTTAATGAGGCCGAGGAGCTCTGTCATGGCCTTGTACTCCGCCGCCAGAAAATCCTGGTCTTCCTTTGGGAGGAATTGCTGGAGCCACTGCCTCATACTGATGCTCCCGCCGGAGAAATGTTTCGAGAATGGGTCCATGAGTGGGAGGATTTGAAGCTCCCGCTTGGAGGACGCCGGATGTACGACAAAGGGGTATGTCCGGCAGATGCGGGGGCGGGATTCGTAAATGGCGCAGACCCCGTCTTTCAGGAAAACGCAGGAATCATCTTTTCTAGCATTTAGCAGGAAGGTGGGG
Organism: Oscillospiraceae bacterium; assembly: GCA_910574635.1. GTDB lineage: Bacteria > Bacillota > Clostridia > Oscillospirales > Oscillospiraceae > Oscillibacter. The sequence goes on from CAJTCG010000002.1 coordinate 34,445, forward strand.
TAGCCGCCCTCAGAGAGGCTGGGGACAAATGTCGGATGCGTGAACCGCTCATAGACTTCGGCCAAATTTGCACAATGCAATTTGGGATTTCTGGCCATCCGGAAAGCGTCAAGAGCTTCTATGATGATTTGGTCTGTGATGAACTGGCAGCATCTTCCGCAGCGGTCGCAGTGGTAAGAAAGAATGTCAGTCTTGGAAATTTCGTAACTCATACCGGTGTGCCTCCAAGCGAAAACTGAAATGGAGTAAACCCTTAGGGCAGGCGGCCAAAGACCGCAATATATAACTCCTCATAGCGAGCTACAGCCTCGGAAGTCAGTTTGGCATTTGGAGAAACATAGGCCCAGAGAAGCAATTCCTCCTCCGGGACAGAGTATTCCGAGGCTTTCCAGCGGCCTCCACTATAAAGAGGGCGGGGTGGCTGAGAAAGCTCCCTAATGACCTCTGCTGATGTAGCTTCCAAAATCATCTTCGATTTCTTTGCCACAACGGCGTTCACGAGGGTGCTGAGGAGATGTGCATTAAGGTATTCTTTTGCTGCAGACATAACGGAATTCAAGGCGTCGAGTTTGTGCTTCAGCAGCTTATCCGGGGCTTCTGCAAATGCTAACTCGGTGATTGTGGAAATGTATGACCATTCTTTTGGCGGGAATTTCTCTATCAGCGAGTGCCTCCTTTCATGTCATCCTCTGAGGGGGAGAACGCGAACGATGTCTGGGCCGTCATTACTGGCGGACTCTCTGGGCGCAATCAGGAGGGTAGGGTAGCGCAAAGTCATGCCGCCATACCCCAGGTAAAAGCAAGGATTCTTCCCGGCTGCGTCCAATGCGTCCAGTAGGCACCGGGGGCTAAACTGCCCTCTTATGACCTCGCCATCCTCATCAATTACAGACAGCTCGACAGAATTTTTATCCTTCCCATCCCTCGTCTTGAGCTGCCTCCAGGCGTCAGGATTGATTTCTGAATCCTCCAATGGATAGTGCAGACCCCGGTTACACTCACGGGAGATAGTCCCGCCCATGGAGTCCATGCGGCTGCCGATGGGCACGCCCTCCAGCGGCTGATTCAGGATAATGGTCACGTAGTCATCCGAAATAAGGTGCTGGCTGTAGCACGGGTGCAGTCCAGGCTTAGGGTGGAACTCGTTAACACCCTTGGATTTCCTCTCGCGGGCGAGAATACGGTGCATGGCTCTAATTTGCTTTTGGGTCATTCTTTCTCCTTTCTGCTTCCAGACTGTCTTGAAGATTCTCGAACTCATCCAGGGAGTCCCTGAATTCTTCGCCGATGCCGTACAGAGCCCGGCGGAGCATTTGGGTTACCCGGTCTTCGTAGGTTTGTTTTGTAGACAGGCTTTGTTCTCGGGCTTCCCATAGGTCAATCAAGCGTCTTCTTTGAACATCTGTAATCAGTTCGAAGCCGTAAGCCTCTTGGATATCTTCGATACTGCGGTAGTCGGCTAACTCGGCAAAGGGGTCTTCCGCCGCCTTCTTGCTGCGGAGGCGGAGTTTCTGCTTGGTATAGCGAGTTATCGCCTCCTGGACGATGCCCTTGGCCTTGAAAATATCCTTTAGCAGTAAGTCATACTCCTCCTTCCTTTCCTTGAAACTCTTTCGCAAAAGAAGCGCCTCGGCCTTTTCCATGGACATAAGCCAGGGTGGGTGGGTTTCAGACATTGTGCATATCCTCCAAATTTACTGGATTAGACTTGTCGGTTATTCTAACAGATTAACAATAGGAATGCAAATGAATGTTCCAAACTTTTTGAGTGGAGGGAAATGGGTTGGCAAAAGAAGAAATCCGGCCCTGCCTGGTCTGGGTGCTTCTGGTCCGATACTGCTGGGCAAGACAAAAAAATAACACCGCCATCCCAGGGAGGGACAGCGGTGTTTTGCTATTTCGTTTTAGCTACCATCCAGGAATCCAGGGTATTACAGACGCTCCGGATATCCTGCTCATGCCCAGTAGGGTATAGGGCCAAGAGCCGCTGGATGGGAATTTTCTGCAAAATCTCCTGAAAGGAAAGGTTTCTGGTGCATTGATAATATGCCAGCAGCCAGCCTGCCCAGTATTCCGGGGACCTGTCTGCGAAGAACTCGTGCTCTTCTCCATATTCGGGCAGCCCAAGGTCCTCCATGACGAAGTTGGCCAACTCCGCCCCATTGCACCCAGCAACGAACTTTGGGTTGCCGGCGGCAAAGAGATTCCCGGTCTTTGAGTCAGCAAAGCGGGCCCCGAAGACCACGAGGTCTTCATTGCAGGTGTTCGCAACCCAATCGAACGCATGGCCCAGGATGTCCTGTGAGGAATCCAGATAGACCTCATCGTAAGCGGGGGTCATCGGCCGTCATCTCCTCTCTGAGAATATCAAGCATGTACAAATCACCGGCAAACGAAACCTCCTTGGACATACTCCGGTACATTTGGCGAGCCTCCCTGTCCCGGGCAAGGGCCTGCTCCGCATAGATGGAGGACTTCGCCGGAATATTTCCCTGATACTCGATTTGTTCGAAAGCCTTCTTGCTTTTGAGCACAACCTGCTCGCCAAGGGCACCCAAGTGCATGGCCCTTTTCAACTGAGAGAGGGAGATTCCATTGCTCACGAAGTTTTTGGCGAACGTGAAATAGGAATCATCGGCCCGGTAGCCCCAAACAACATCGTACTCCTCAGGGGAGATGAAAAAGTGCTCCTCTAAATAGTCCTTCGCCTGCCTGGAGATACTGCCGCTCTCCCAATAGGAGCGGTAGTGGGCGAGGATGGCCAGCCAGGTGAGAATCCCGTGCTTGGGGGAGTTGAGGTCGAGAATAGCAAGGCCAGTAGTATCAAATTCGTAGATGTTTGCATAGCCATCGAGGGAACGGGAGCAAGCCCACTCCTTGGCTAATTCGATGTCCTGCGTGCAGTAAAATCCGCGGCCGTAGTCGTTGGTCGTCCTTCCCTTCCCGAAAATGGGAGGATTGACGATTTCCGAGGAGCCGTGATAGAGAATCATTGGGAACACCCCCTTTCTGATATTATACCACTTTTCTGCGCATTGGCAACCTGTTGTGGGGGAGCATTTTGATTGCTCCCAGCAGTATCGGGCCGAACGCGAACCTGAACCAGGCAGGGCACCGTTCTTCTTTTGCCAACTCCTTGATTCTCAGAGGGGCTCAGAGTAGCTCTTTCTTCGCCCGCTCCAAAAACTCCGGCGTGGGCTCGAAAGCGGCACAGCAATTAACCATATTCTTGTCTTTGCACTCTCGCCCGCAGACAGAGCAGGCCCAACCAGCCGCTAGGGACTTGAGGGCATCATATTTGGTGACCAACTCCACAGGCTTCTTTCGCCAAATGACCTCGACCTGGAGGCTCTTCAGCACGGCCAGCATCGCCGCCTCGGCGTTCGGGTCAAAGTCGCCGATAAGGTCTGCATCCACGACAATTTGAGCCTCCGGAAAGGCCGCCTGGAATACGCAGATATTGCTGAGGACACAAATACTGGAAACGAGGCCCACGAACTTGATTTCGCTGATGACGCTTCCGGGGGCATCATCGCCATCACCACCCTCGCAGAGGTCGCAGCAGGCGCGGATAACTGCCACCATGTCATCCGGCGCCACCCCGAAGGAGCGCTTTGTGATTTCCCAGGCCGTCTCGTTGCCAGGGGCATCGAGCAGCTCGCGGAATACCGTCCCGGTTTTTCCATACATCTCTTCGCCGTGGGTGCCCAGGATGGCATGCTCGATAGGCAGCCTCCGGCCTTCCCGGCTAGACAGGTATTCATCATCGTGGGAATCCAATGTTGCGATGACAACATCGCCGTTCTCGGTGTATTTCCTGATTTCTGCGGCAATTCCAGCATCCAGCAATTCAGCGCCAGGGAAGCCAAGAGAGCCGTCCACAAAATCGTTTTGGTAGTCAACGACCACCAGCATCTTCTTTTTTTCACTTTTTCATTCTCCTTAAAAATGGCTAAAAAATGGGGAACAGGTTCAGCTTACCGATAGAGTTTTCAAAGCCATGAGGGAGTCGGGAATCCGTTGCAAATACGGCATCTATCGGGCTGTCGTCCCTGAAAATAGATTCGAAGGCACTCTCTTCAAGGTGCGCAACACAGAGGATAATTTGCTGTGCGCCCAGTGCCCGGAGTTCTTCTGCGCACCCAACATAAGTACGTCCCCGCCGGCACAAATCAGCAGTGATGACGCAGGGGCGAGGCCAGTCGTCAATTGCAGAGGTGTCGCCGGCGTAGCGTACTCCAGCGGTTTCCCCACTTTCGATGATTGGCCGCTTGTCAAGAAGAAGCTGACAATCAGGCGCCGTATTGAAACAATATCGGCTTTGCGCATCAGTGCCAGGGTATACGAGGACAAATCCTTGGGTAGCGCGGTGCTTCCAGAGCCACTTATTAACCTCGTCCAAGAGCATAAGAGTTCCCCTCAGGACCTCGATTCGGTCAACAAGCGTGGACACGGCATAGGAATGCGGGTCCATGATGCGAACCTTTTTGAAGTTCAGCCCATTGATGAACTTGGTCACATACCTCAAACCCAACGGATGGGACTTGTCTCCGTCAATGTGGTCCATGGTGGAGTACGGGAAATAGGGAGCATCCAGGACAACGTTGGTGTAGCCGAGGTCATCGAGATGGCCCTTTAGCAGCGCCAGGCCAATGAGGTCATCGTTGCTCTCGAAGCGAAGACCGATGATGTGCTCGGCTGTGGGGTCGATGGCGTTCCTTCCGAAACGGTCTGCCGGGTTCAAGTGCTCGGTGTCGAGAGAGATTTCCTGATTGGGAAAGAAGAGTGCCGGCATTGGCTCATGGTCGAAATATAGCATGTGTTAACCTCCTGAATTTGTTTTGTGTCCAAACCTATAGTTGCGGCATTATATGCAAGCTGGAGAGAATTCATCAAGGGGCAAAAGACAAGGGCCCGCCATGTGGCGAACCCTCGTTTCGCTGGGATTAGGCCTCCTGAAAATCGACGATGATGTTCCACCAGATGGTACGGTACAGGAACTTGCCGCCCGTGGTGAACACGCCATACCCAGCCGCAGGGTCGCGGCTGTCAATGAGGTAGGCATTCCCCTTTTTGCAGAGGACCCCGTTCCCGAAAGAGACGTCCCGCTTGGCGTACATGGTTTTCTGAAAAACAGATTTCTGGCAGGCCATATGCATTCCCTCCTCACTCAAGGTGTTCGCCGCCGCCCAGATAGGGCTCGCTGCCTCGCTCATAAACCCGACCAGGCACGAATGCGAACATGTCGTATTCATCGTTCTCACCCTTCGTGTTTTGGAGAGATGCCCAGACCTTGCAGGCGGTCTCAATGTCGGGAAATGCCCCAACAAGATAGTACGCATCAGAAATTCCGTACTCTCCTTCCGGAAGCTCACTGCAATACCGCCGCACGGCATAGAGCATGCCTTCATCAGGGACAATGAAATGACGGAGCACATCCGCCGCCTTCATCGGCACCGCCGTGCCATCCTCACCCTGAATTTCCAGGGCCCCTCCATGGGTACCATAAACAGCAAAGACACGGTAGGGCTGCCCTTTAATGAAGCGGTTACACAGGAGGTCGAGGGAGCCGTTTTCTCCGCACCCACTCCAGCAGGACTCTTTGCAAATGAGGATTTGATTAGCCTTGAACATGACACTTACCTCCACAAATATGTATTCCAACGAAAATATGTTGGAGAATTGTATGCAGCCTAGAGGGTTTTGATTCCAACAAAAAACGCCCGCCTCCCAGAAGGGAAGCGGGCTCGTGCGGTTATTTGAGATGCGCTTGAATCCAATCCAGCAAATCTTTCTCTCCAGCGCTTCCGTCAGCAATGGCGATGAACATGGAGGACAACTCACCGGGGCGAAGGTCCAAGCAATAGCCGTTCCATTGCAGCATGAGCTGCGTAACAAGGGCTCCTATCCGCTTGTTCCCATCGATGAAAACGTGATTGCTGGCCAGTCCATACCCGAGGCGGGCAATCTTCTCGACGTCTCCAGAGAAGAGGTCCTGGCCGCCAAATGTCTGGAGTGGAGCGGCAACTGCGGCTTCGAGGCCGGCTTGGTCCCGCAGACCATCCAGTCCTCCGGTGATTTGGATGAGCAGCGAATGCAGCCTCGTGAAATTATCCGGTGTAGCCCAGGTCAAATCATTTCGCCATCCTTTCATAATCCTCCGCAAACTCATTCAGAAGTTTACGGGCATCCTCCAACATTTGCTCCTCTGGTACAAAACTCATCTCCGGCGTGCCGGTTTGAATGCTGAAATCCATACAAAAGTCTCCTTATTGTATCAGGGGAAGAGGAGAGCCTTGGCCTCCTCAATGGCCTGCGCCATTTCCTGCCAATCCGCAAAGGCCAGCTGAATCTTGCCGTTGGCGGAAATCTGTACGTTCTCGTGGGAGTGGATACCAGCGTGCCAGTCACCCTCCTGACGGCTCTTGTAGACCACAATGAGCATTTGGGCGCCGTTGATGCTTTTGCGGATTTCAATCCGCTCATCCTTTCCCCTAATGTGTTTCGCCTTCCACTTTTTCATGTCGGCCTTGGACATGTTTGGGACGTAGGTGCCAGCGATGCCGGAATCCGAGGAATACCTCTCTGCGTGGTCCTTGAAACTGCGGACCTTGGCGGGCTTCTCAAAAGACAGAATACCCATATCTGCTCCTCCTTATATGTTTTTCTCAAAAATCGGCCCTGGTCGCCCGGCGAATATCGGACCGCTTGCAGGGCCTGTCTCCGCCAGGGAAAAGGGGAGACTCCACGCGATAAAAGATGCCGTCGTCACACTCCGTGACGGTCGCAATCGTACCGCTTGGCATCTCAAAGACCTTCCGCAGCAGAACAACCTTATTGCCAACCCGGGGAATTCCGTTTTCTAGCTTTGCCATATGTAGTGCCTCCTAAAATAATTTTTCCAGAACTGTGTTAAAAGATAGTATGCAAAGGGACGGGTTTTGATTCCTGAGGGGATGAACGCGCCATCAGTTAGAATTGACAAATTTTGCCAAATCGCGCCGTAAAGCCCCGACCTTTAGGTCTGGGATGGCTATTAGGCATCAGATATAAGGCGCGAATAGGCTCATAAAGCAGTTTGGCTGATAGGCTAAAACTATTCACATATAATAAATACAGAACATTTCACCAGGAAGGAGGGGTAGCATGCTTATTCACAGAAAAGGTCAAACCATCACACCGACGCCAACCCATGTATTGGGTCTGCCCCTCCAGCTGGAACCTGTGATAGGATGAAACCCAAACAAATCAGGGAGGGTAAGGATTATGAAATCAACGGGAATGGTTCGGAAGAGTCAACAACTCGGCTACAAGTAACCGAGCTTGTGGACCCCCACGAACTTAGTTGCTTGCAGCGCGGCTCCGGCCGCAGATGACTAGCCTCAGTGCAGCGGCCCACCGGGCGGGAATTCCCCGCCGTGAGTGGTGTCTTCTAGCACTACATTGTGGCGCTCAATACCGGCACCTGTGATGCCCTAGCAGGGGGAACCCGCCCAACCCGGTTCGGGCAACGTATGGTCCCTACGAGAGGGGAGCTGCGACCCGTCGCGTCTTCTGGCGCAAAGGCGTTGCAATATTGGCAAAGGGCAATTTGCCGAAAGGTAATTTCACCGGAAGGCAATTACGCCGAAAGGCGGAGCGGGCTTTTGCGTCCCGCTCAAACCACTAAAAGAAAGGAGCATCAGCGGTTATGGAAAACTGCAAAGTCTTTGTAATTGGCATCACCGGTAAGCCGCTGATGCCCACAACTCCCAGAAAGGCCAGAAAACTGCTCAAATCCAAAAGGGCTAAAGTAGTTTCCAAGCGGCCATTTACAATTCAGTTAAAATATAAATCCGGCAGCGCTACCCGTCCCATAGAACTGGGCATTGATACCGGTTCCCAGCACATCGGCGTTGCCGTGTTATCGGAGGGCAGGATTCTCTATAAGACAGAGATTCAGCTTCGTGATACCATGGAGAAACGCTCCCTGCTGGAGACCCGTGCCTCCTACCGTCGAGGACGGCGGTACCGCAAGACCCGGTATCGCCACCCGAAGTTCAGATTCCACGCCAAGAGGGTATACTCCGAGAAGCTGATTACTCGGAACAAGCATAAAACTCACTGGAAGAAGCTGCCCAACACTATAAACACGGGCCGCCAGGAAGGCTGGCTGCCGCCGTCCATTCAGTCAAAAGTAGACCACCACTTCAACTGGATTGACCGCTATCTGGCAGTTTTGCCTGCTGGGACTCACCTCAGCATTGAGGTTGCCCGGTTCGACATTGCCCGCATGAAAGACCCCACTATCCACGGTGAACTTTATCAAAGAGGCCCGCAATACGGATACGAGAACCTCAAGGCGTATGTCTTTGCTCGTGATGGCTATAAGTGCCAGTGCTGCAAGGCTAAGGCAGGTTCCATAAGCAAAACCACAGGCAAAAGGGTTAAGCTGGTAATGCACCACGTCCAGATGAGGTCCAAGGGCGCTACGGACAACCCCAAGTTCCTGGCCTCCGTTTGCACAGAATGTCATTCGGCGAAGAACCACCAGCCCGGAGGTATTCTCTACAAGTGGTACGAGGAAAACAAGGCCTTCAAACGCGAGTACCGGGATTCCACATTCATGAACATCCTGAGAAAGCGCATCATGAAGCATTATCCCAGCGCCAGGTTTACTTACGGCAACATCACGGCGACCGACCGCAAGAGGCTGCTGCTTGCAAAAACCCATGCAAACGATGCAGTGGCGATTGCGGGATACAATACCCCTGAAATTGTTTCCAACTGTACTGCTATCTACTATAAGCAGGTCCGCAAGAAGAAACGGTCTCTGCACGAGGCAAGCCCTAGGAAGGGACGTTTTGCTCCGAACAGGAAGGCCAAACGAGCCAACAAAAACACAAAAGCATCCAGAGGATTTTTTCTCTGGGACAAGGTGCTTATTGGCAACACAGTCGGCTGGATTTGTGGGTTCTCGGGAGAAACGGCTGCTTATGCTGTTGACAAGGACGGGGATTACATTCCTGTTCCGGGCAAAGAGTATAAACTGCACCAGTTGTCCACCATGAAAGCGCTGAAGCACAATAATAACTGGATTTCGTATTCAAAGTAAGTTTTTGGTTTGTGTACGCTTTCCTCTCGGATACAAGCAATCGAGAATCCCCGCGCACGATTCTTGATGAACGAGGGCGCATTGTTCTTCCGGTGGAACTGCGGCGGACCCTGGACATTTCAGCTGTGGATGCGCTAGAATACCACACAGAAGGAGATTCTGCTGTCCTTAGAAAGTATAAACCCCGCTGCACATTCTGCAACGGGGAAGGGGAGACGGTGGAGTTTGAGGGGAAACGTGTTTGTTACAACTGCTTGCGAGAAGTAGCGAAAAACGAGCAATAAAAGAAAAGCCAGAGGCGGCCTGTGCTGCCCCTGGCATTATTTTGCTGTATGCCAAATCAACAGAAGAGGGAATTAGAATCAGTTTCACAAGACCTGCATAGTATTATGTAAATTTCGATAAGGGGAAATGCACGATGAAGTACATCAAAAAATATGCAAATGCCACCGACGAAACCATCCGGAAAGACGGCCTCATTCGCGGAAAAGAAGAGCGTCCTTGCCTCATGTGCGGCAGGCCCACACTGTTTGTGGACATCTATTCCGAGGCTCGCTTCTGCAGTGAAACCTGCTGCAACAAATTCTATAGAGAGCAAGATGAGGCGCTCCGCAAGGAGACTGCCTGAAAGCGAAGTCGCCCCACAGGGGGAGGCAGGTTGACAAAAGAAGAATCGCTTTGCGTCCTCTGGCTGGGCCCTTGAGGCCCGATACAGCAGGGGAGGGCTGCAAAAACAAAGAGCCCCGCACGAAGCAGAACTCTTTGGAGCATTTTCTTTCGGCCAACTGGCCTACTCCGGTTTGAGGTTTCGCTGCTCAACCCCTCCTGGAAGCTCCGCAAGACAATGCGTTCCGGCACACCCCCTTGCTTCACCGCTTCGGCGGCAGCACGAAGGCGACTGCCGCCGGGGACAGGATGCCTGGTAGTCTAGGACGCCCATCAGTATTTTGATTATATGCAGGCGGCACGAAAATGATAATCATTTTCCTCTACCTCGCATAATATAATCTCGCATAGGAATTGGGAGAAACCAGCTACGTTACCGCCATGAGGTGGAGGATAATCGCTGGTAGAGCCAGAAGCTCAGCGCGGAGAAAAGCGCCATCGGCAACAAGCCCTATGTCAGCAAAAGGAGCCACCAGATGGTGACTCCTTTTGTTTCGCGCTTAGGCGAGAGGTAATGCCATGAGTGCTGGATGAGAGGCCCTTTAATCATCCAGCATATTATATGCGAGGCCCACCGAGATTGTTCGACGGCACTTATCCAACGGAGTGCAACCCATTGTTCGGAGAGAACTGTTCAGAAAGTCAATTCGGTTCATAACCCGGACGGCGATACAGAAGGCTCGAAACACCATCCACAATCTTCACCTTCTGTAGCACTGTCATGACAGATTGATTTGCAACATAGTCCACGCGCTCCTTCCTGAACGCAGATTTGCAGTAATAACGCCCAGACCGGCTGTCGAGCAAGACAAAATAGAAGTCGCCAATTTGCCCCTTGATAACATACTCTGCTTCGATTCGAGAGTGACAGCGAACCTTTGAATTGCTAAAGGCCGCAATAGTAAAGGTCTCATCCAAAATCTTTTCTATACCTATAATAGCTTCCAGTCGGCCGGATATCTTCTGCCAATTTCTGCTCCTTTCAATTTCTATATCGTTTATTTCGCCGTTAAGCAAGGTAGGCACCAAATGTTCCCCTTGATACTCTGACTTGTGGCCGCCGAAATCAATGTCTTTGGCGTACTGCATGCCAGAAAGATGAGGAAAATCTTCTGGAGAAAAGGATAACTTGACTTCTGCCAGTTTTCTTTTTCGGGCTATATCCAATATGTACGTTGTGTTTCGCAAGGCGTTCCACGCCCTTGCTGCATCCAAAAATAGACCCATATCGACATATCCTTTACAAAAAAGAGGCTCCGCAAAAGCAGAGCCTCTTTGAGACATTTTCTTTCGGCATTTGCCTAGTCAGTCTGTGGTTGTTGTCTCCAACCCTCATGCAAAGCTCCACAGGCGTACGGACAACTGACCCCATCACCTGCTTCAACGCTGCGACAGACGTTCTTGCCGCTGTCTGATGCTAGTATACGCAAAATCCCCCGTTTTGTCAATAGGGAAAGTTGCCAAAAATGAAGTAAATGGCTTGGCCTTTTCCGCGACACTGTACTTGCGAGGAAAGGCTCGTTTGGAGGGGGCACCACCTAACTGCAATAAGTGGCACTCCGGTCTTACGATGCTTACGCGCTAGGGTCCAACACACCAAAGCGGTCGCCTAGCAACTCCTGTGCTTTTATTATAGCAGGAGTAGTCCAAAAGTCAACAGCGAAAATCCCATCGTCTTTCAGATGTTTTATTGTATGCGTGGGCCACCAAAATTATTCGCCAGTTTTCGCCCTCATTTAGAATATCGGGGCTCAGGCCATCCATCAGAAATCCACCCGCCATTTCTCTTTTGCCAAACCAGGCATCCCAAAATCAACTTAGGGAATCTTGTAACATCGAGTACAGCGGTATGGTACATGTTCCGTTTCCCGGAGCCTGGAGATTATCTTCTTCTGATGGGCAGGCAGGGAGACTTCATCAATCGTGGTTCCCCAATCGGGCTTCTGCGCTCTTATAATATTATTGCTCATGCTAATTCTCCTTTCAGACCACAATTACAAAGAAGTCCTGGCTCCACAACAGGAGCCAGGACTCTTTTTTTCTTCTCAGGCCGCGTCTCCGCCGTCTTCCGGTACATTGGAGTACTCCTCCATCACCTGGGTATACAGCTTCTGGTACGCCTCAGGGGTCAGCCGGTAATAGCTGGCAAAGGCGCCGGTCTTGGCGATGTTGTGGTTGGGCATCGTCAGCCGCAGGGCCTTGGTGTCCGCGTCCAGAACAATCGCGATGCGGTTCAGGGCGATGGATTCATCCACCAGACAGGAAGCAAAGGCCTTCATCTGCCGGTTCTCGGGGAAACGGTGGATATGGAAGCCAGAGAAAACGGGCTCTGCAGCCTCGGCCTCCAGCGTGACCTCCGCCTCGTTCTTGTCCTCGTCGATGGCTTTCTGGAGGCAGTCGATAACCGCCGCCGTCATGGCCTGACGGGCCTCGTTGTTGATGGGGTTGTAGATATCCCGGTACACGCCGGACCTGGACTGCTTCGTGGGCATTTTCAGCCACGGGGTCCCGCCCTCTTCGGCGGACCGCAGCAGACGCATGTCCCGCAGGGTGACGCTCCCGTCAATTTCCACATTCGCATAGGCAAGCACAGGAGAGGTTCTATCCTTGGGCCGAATGACCCGAATCTTAGTAATAGTCATGGTTGAGAAAACTTCCTTTCTGTATGAACGCCGGATGTTCCGACGGTAGTAGTTGATTTGGAATCCCTTTCAGGGGAGCCGCCCGGCCCCCGGGAAAGGCCCCGGGAGCCATCTTGCGGCAGTCAGGCCGGTATCAGTAACCGGTCTTGGGGAGCGTGTTAGGGCGGGAAGCCTTACCAGCCGTGCCGCCAGCGGCAACGGATGTTGTCCAGAGGGCGGAAGCGGTGGCCCAGGACTCACCATACTTGCCGCCGCACTCGCTACGAAGGATGACCTTGTAGCCGGGAACAGCGTGGGGCAGAATGTACCCGAAGAAGATGGGAGCCTTGGTGGGCTTGAAGCCAGCGGGAACCGTACCGAACTCGAACCGGATATGCGTCACGTACTCGCCGCCGTTGACGTTGATAGCCAACGAGCTGAGGTCGTACTGATAGGGGCTGGAGGAGTTCAGGCCGGTAGCCAGGACGCGGTAGTCGTTCTGGTTCGTCTTGTACTTGATGGTGTAGTAGATGGAAGACGACCAGGTGCCGGTGTAGAGAGTGCCGGCCCGCATTGCGTCTGTCGGAACCGTGATGGTCCAGTAGAAGTTATCCAGGCGCTCAGCGGATTCGTTGTTCACGGCGGGGAAGAGGAACTTCATGTTGGTGCCCGCCGCCGCAGTGTTGTTGCCGGTAACCTTGTGGGTCACCTTGAGGTTCATGGGGCTGTTCTGGTACTCAGTCCGGACCACGTCATTGTTGATTTTGATGTAGACCTCAGTCTCCTTGACCGGCCCGTTGTTATCGGTCATGCCGAAGTAAGCGGGAGCGGTCTTCTGCCGGATGATGTAGCGGCCAATGGGCAGGACGCCGGAGGCGGCCACGCCGTAGGAGTCGGTCGTAATCGTCGCGACAACGGCAAACGTGAAGGGGTCATAAATCTCAAAGACGCCGCCCTGCAGGTTGGAGCCCTGGGCAAGGTCCAGAGTCGCGTTGTAAGCAGTAGATGTCAGGTGAACCTGAATCTGTCCGCCCTCCGTATACATCTTCCATGTGATTTCGGTAGTCTCGCCATTGAGCACGTCAATGGTCTTGGGAACCTTATCCACGGTGTAGCCGCTGGGGACGGAAATCTGCTCCAGAGTGTAGGAGCCATTGGTCACGCTCTGTTTCAGCGTGATATAGCCCTCGTTGTTGCTGGTGTATTCGTCGACAATCTTGCCGGTGCTGTCTTTCAGCATGACCCGCACTCCGTAGATGGCGGCGCCGGTGGTGCCGTTCACGAACTTCACGCGGATGCTGGACAGCTGGGTCAGCTGGAAGTCGATGATGGTGGGTGCGTCAGCCTTGACCTCAACCCTGCGCTCGACGCAGAGTGTAAAGTTCTTATACCCCTCCGGCAGCTCCGTCATCTTGATGACATACCAGCCGGGTTCCAGGGTGGCATAGGCGATGCCCACGCTATCGGAAGTGAAGGTGCCAACGATGGTCCCTTCCAGAGTGGTGATTTGGTACTTGACGCCAGCGACCATCTCCCCGGTCTGCTTCACGGAAGTGCGAATCTGCACGCCATAGGTCTTGCCGTGGTAGAATTTCACGGTCGCGGTGCCGTTGCTGGAAATCTCGATGGACTGAGAGTCCTCGGAGCCAATAGTGTAGCCACTGGGCGGAGTAATCTCTTTGATGACGTACCAGCCGGGCTCCAGGGAGTCCACGGTCAGCAGGCCATTCGCATCAGTGGTGTAGTTGCCGACGAGTTCGCCGTTCTGCTTGGTGATGGTGACCTTCATGCCCGGCAGGCCGACTTCCTTGTTGTCAAGGGAGAAGACCTGGAGGAGCCCTCTGGCCACGAACTCAAACTTCACAGTGACAGCGACTCCGTCCTTGATTTCGACGGTTTGCTCGGTGGTCACGGCGGTATAGCCGTTCTCAGCCTTGATAACCTTCAAAACGTAGAAGCCAGCGGTCAGCTTATCAGTCTGAATCACTCCAGTGGTATCGGATGTGTAGGTGTTCACAAGCACGCCATTCTGCTGCCAGACCTCGATAACGACGCCGGACAGGGGAGCCTGGGTGTCCTTGTCGACCGTCTGGATGGTGATGCCCGCGTTGGGCGTATCCTGGAAGGTGACGTGGGCCTCAGTGCCAACCTTGACATGGACGAGCTTGGCTTCTTCGTCAATGGCGTAGCCGGTGGGAGCTTTCAGCTCCTCGACGGAGTACATGCCCTCGGTCAGCCCGGAAACCAGGGCCAGACCGTTGGAATCTGTCTCGTATTCGCCGATGACGATGTTATCGGAATTGCGGGTGACCTGGAATCTCGCGCCGGCCAGCGTCTCGCCGGTCAGACGGTCCACCTTTTCGATGACGAGTCCGGCTGTGTAGTCCTTGAACACCACAATAGTGGTCTCCCCGGAAACAACAATGCCTTCTTTCTCGGCGTCGACGATGGTGTATTTGTCAGGCGCGTAGGTCTGTTTAATGATGTACCGGCCCGGGAGCAGGCTGCCCCAGACAATGGAGCCGGAATTGTCGGTGACGCCCTCAGCAATCAGCTTGCCGGTCTCAGCGTAGTACAGCTGGAATCGGCCGCCTTCGAGCTTGTGGCCGTCAGCCTGGTCCTCCAGACGGATAACCAGGGAGCCCATGGCCGCGTCAACGAACTCGACACGGTTAATGACTCCAACCTTGACCGTGATGGTCTTGGGAGTCTCGCTGGCGGAGTAGCCCTCCGGGGCGGACATCTCAGTCACAATGTAGTGTCCGGGAGGGATGGGGCGGACAATTGCCTCACCCTGGGCGTCGGTGGTATAGGTGCCGATGAAGTCTCTGTCCGCCGTTTCAACCTTGAAGACCGCTCCGGCGATTCCCTTCTTGTTGCCAGCGTCACCCTTGAAGATGACCAGCTCGCAGGCAGGGTTATCGCGGACTACCAGGGGAACAATCTTCCCGGCCGTCACCTCCACGCGGAACACTTCGTCATTGAGGAGGTAGTTGTCGGGGGCTTTGGTTTCTTTGACGTAGTACACACCGGGCTCCACAGCAAAGATGGGGTCGCCTGCGGTATCGGTGGTGAACTCGCCAACGACCTTGCCCTCGGCGGTCCGAATCTCGAACTTAGCGCCCATCAGGGGAGTATCGTCCACGGCGGACAGCTTGGTAATCATGATGCCCGTCAGCGGGACGTTCTCGACCTTGAGCTTTGCGGGGTGGTCGTAGAGGACCTGAACATGGTGATGGGTCTCGTCCAGGATGTACCCCTCCGGCGCTTTCGATTCTTTGACAATGTAGTTTCCAGCCGGCAGGGGCTCCGTAAAAGCGATGCCCGTCTTGTCGGTGGTATACACGCCCAGGAGCTTCTCGCAGTTCAGGGTGTACAGCTCAAACTCAGCTCCGGCCAGGTACTTTCCGGTCACGGAATCGGTTTTGAGGATTTCGATAGAGGTTCCTTTGTGGTTCTCAATCGTCACAACGGGATACTCGCCCTCTGGGACGATAACCTTGGTGTCTTCCGTGCAGATAGCGTAGCCGGTGGGGGCTTTCTTCTCGACCAGGAAGTACACGCCGGGCTCCACATTGGTGGTGACGAAGGAACCGCTGACGTCGGTGGTGTAGGTGTCAATCAGCTTGTTGTCGGCCGTCCGCAGCTCGAACTCCGCGCCGGCCAGGGGCTCACGGGAGGTCGCATCCACCTTATGGACCGTGATACCGCTCTGCTTGGTGTTGGGAACGGTGACAGAGGCAGGTTTGCCCTCGACAATCTCCACGAGGTTTTCCTTCTCGTTGAGGACGTAGCCATCCGGGGCCTTGGTCTCGACGACCTTGTACCATCCAGGGGCGATGTCGGTGAGAGTTGCCACGCCGCTGCTGTTGGTGGTAATGGTTTTCAGCACGGAGTTCTTCATGTCGCGGACCTCGAACTCGGCGCCGGCCAGAGGCAGCTTGGACTCGGAATCAATCTTATTGACCGTCAATCCAGCCTTCTGGTAGTTATCCAGGTAGACGTAGGTGACCTTGAAGTCCTCCACGAAAACCCGGTGGTCAGTGCTGTCCAGGAGGTAGCCCTCGGGGGCTTTTGTCTCCCGGAGGATGTACCAGCCGGAGTCCAAATCCGGAACCCGGATATAGCCGTCCAGGCCAGTGGTAAGCGGCTCTTTGCCAATCAGCTCGCCGTCCAGCGTCCGAAGCTCGAACACCGCGCCAGCCAGAGGCAGCCCGCTGATAGCGTCCCGTTTCAGGACCGCGATTCCGCCGGGCTTGTTGTTGCGGAACAACATAGTCTCAGTCCGGCCCTCATCCAGATAAACGTTCTGGGGAGTGGAGTTCAGCAGGTAGCCCGGGGGCGCCTCAATCTCAGTAACCACGTAGGTACCGGGAAGGAGGTCGGTAAGGGATGCCAGACCGTCCTCGCCAGTCACAAGGCGCTCCTTAATGACCCTTCCGTCACTCAGGGTGACCTTGTAAACAGCGTTGGCCAAACCGATGTGGGTCTGGGCGTCCTCCTTGCGGATGAAGAGGTTCGTCTTTCCGTCATTGTAGAAGACCTTGAAAACAGGCTCCGTCTGACCGCGGCGAATCTCGAAGGTCTGGGGAACGGGGTCGATGATGTGGCCATCCGGGGCCTCGACCTCAGTGATGACGTACGCACCGGGCTCCAAACCCGCCAGCGTGCCAATGCCGTTGGGGCCGGTCTCAACCGTCGCGATGTAGTTGCCGCCAGCCGTGGTAATCTCGAAGAGAGCACCGGGCAGGGGCAAGCCAGTCTGAGCATCCTTTTTCAGGATAATCAACTGGGTATCCTGATAGTTCTCATAGGTGACGGTGACAGGCTCGTGCTTGTTCACGATTTGAACCAGCCGGGGCTCACTGTCGATAACGTAGCCGTCGGGAACGGCGGTCTCGGTGATTTGGTACCAGCCGGGCTCGCAGTCGGGCAGGTAAATGAGTCCGTTTGCGTCGGTGACGTAGGTACGGGGGTCATTTGTGGTGCCATTGGGGCTGTCGGCGGTGCCAAGGAAGCGGACTTCGAAGGAAACTCCTTCCAGGTTCTGGCGGGTCGTCGCGTCCAGCTTCCGAATCAGGAGGCCCTGCTCGGGAGCGTTGAGGAACTCGATATCGATAACCCGGTCACTGTAAGATGTGATGGTCACATCCTGCCAGTTGGGGTCCGCGAGGCTGTATCCGGTCGGGGGAACGGTTTCCGTGACGCGGTAGGTGCCGTTGGGCAGGTCCTTGAACGTCAGCTGGCCGTTGCCATCCGTCTTGCCTTCCCGGTGGATGGGACCGCCCTTGGGATTCTCCAGGTTAATGGAGTCCAGCGTGAAGGTGGCGTCCGCCAGGGTCCAGGTGTTGGAACTGTCTCGCTTGGTGATGCGCAGGTCGCGGAAGTGGGTGTCCTTGAATACGAACTCCGCGTAGGACTGGCCCCATTTCAGGGTCTGCGTCTGGGTGTAGTCGCCGGTCGCGTCCTGCTTATCCTTGTTGTACTTGTCTGGCATCTCCTCTTCCTGAACCGTAATGGTCCAGTTGTCGAAGTTGTTCTCGTCAAGGAACCGGGCGTAGGTATCGTAGTCAATGGTGATAACACCAAAGTCGTCCGTAACCTTGGTTCCGATGTCCTTGCCGTCAATCCAAATCTTGAATGTGGTGTTGGGAAGGGGTTCGCCCGTCTCCCGGTCCCGCTTCAAGATACGGATATAGGGATACTTGGTATCCGTAAAGGTGAAGGTCTTGAGCGTCTCGCCCTGGTGCAGTTCAGCCTCCTGCCAGTTGTCATCGTCCAGCAGGTAGCCGTCAGGGGCGGTGATTTCACGAACGGAAACGGTCCAGGACTCAGCATCCTTGGGCTGCAGGAACTCGCCATACTCGGCGTAGGTGAGGTGAATCTTGCCGTTGGCATCCGTCTTGAAGGTGTCAATGGTCTGCGCGTTAATCCGAACCTCGAAGGTGGCACCAGCCAGACCCTTGCCGGTCTCCCTGGAGATTTTCTCAATCTCGATATCGGGGTACTGATAGTTGGTCACGGCCAGCACGTACTGCTCAACCGTGTCGCCTTCCTCGAACAGCCAAAGGTTGTGAACGGGGTTGGCGGGGAGCAGGTAACCAGCCGGTGCATTTGTTTCGGTAAAGGTGTACAGGCCGGGCAGGATGCCAGTGCCGTTTTCGCCTTCCAAAACAACGGAGCCATCAGGGCCAGTGGTTACGGAACCCAGGTCCTGGCCGTCACGCTCTACTTTGAACACGGCGCCCTCAAGGCCCTTGCCGCTGGGGTCCTGCTTAATGAGCTTGATGGTACGGAACTTCTCGTTGACGAACACGAGGTCGCCGGAGCAGTCGCCGTTTTCGTACAGGTCAATATGCCGGGTTTCGTCAACAGGGCGGTAGCCGGCAGGGGCCTGAATCTCCCGAATGGTGTAGTGACCGGGGGGAATGTAGTTGGGGAGGTCAGGGCTGACCCACTGAATGGGAATCTCGCCGTTGGACTGGCTGGTCCGCTCCTCGTGGACCCGCTGGCCGCCACCTTCCTCGCCGCCGTCAGCCTCGCCTTCAATAAGGAATACGGCACCAGGGATGCCCTTGCCATACTGGTCAACCTTGCGGAAGGAGCCGTCACCAGGGTCAGGTTCGTCGGAGTAGTTCACGATGGCCTTGCCGGAGACGAGAACAGCCTTAGATTTAGTATTATTGGCGGTAGTCATCGATGTTGCGTAAGGAGTATCGTCGAGTTCGCAGCCAGGAGGAGGAGTGAGTTCCTTGACGATGACATTCATAGAGGTTTTGCCGGTGTCAAGTCGCTTGTTCCAGTAGGCAAACCCATCAGAACCAGTGGTAATTCTGTCCATGGGCTCACCACTTGTATCGGCACCCTCATCATAGATGCCAAATACGGCACCAGCCAAAGGCTTACCCTTGCTGTCTACCTTCTGAACTTTGAGCCAGACCTCATCAGGGTCATTGACATCGGGGTCTGGCTCCAGAGGCATAATCAAGGGCTGATAGGTGTTGTCACGGTAGTAAACGACGTAATCCAGGTGTTTGACTTCCTTCTTAATCCAGGGAATAATCACGGCCTCTTTGAGGCTCGAAAGCATCTCGGTTGGAGTCCTGTTGTAGGATGGATTGACGGTTTTAGCTGCTTTTACAGCCTCTTCCGCAACCTCCATGAGGAAGTTATCGTGCATGCCGGCCTGAATTTCCTCGGCTGTAGCGTTCATGAGGAAATTGTACCGGGAGCCGGTGCCGCGCATCAGCCAAATGGCCGCCTGACACCACGCATTTGTAACGGGGTCATCGCTGCCCTTGGAAAAGTAGTAGTCCGCGAAAATCATGTACGGCGAGCGCATAGGGCCGTCAGCCTTCGCGTAGTTGCTTCCATCTATCAGGGTCTGGATATTCCAGGTACCGGCTTTCAGCGCCTTTCCATGCGCCCCGCAGAACACAGTTTGGTAGTTCCCATTTCCCGTGTTCACCCTGATAGTGTGAATTGTGCAGCCCTCTCCGAGCAACGGAGAGCTGTAAGAGCCATACTTGTGATAGCTCCCCGAATCAACCCGGACAGTCTTGGGAATGTCCGTTCGGATATCGGCTGCAGAGGCCGGAATGGGCAGAATCCCGAGAGTCAGGATAAGCGCCATAAAGAGGGAAAGCATCCTCGTGGGGAAATGCCTCCCAATGGAAGGGAAATTCCCTCCGGTTGCAGTTCTCATGTTTTAGGTTCCTCCTTTTTTGGTCATAGATTTGTTGAGGTTCTTGTGGATGGCGGTAAAATCCGCCCTGCAGATTTGGCCAATGGCCAGTGTATCAACCAGGGTCAATGTGCATTTTAAGTCACCTCGCTTCCTTGTAATGAGCACCTTGCTGGCACCGCAATGCACGGAGCCGGGTGTGTGTCAATATGATATGCAGAGCCGGGGAAAACGATTTCGGGGGACTTTCAGCCACCCCAGGCCTTTTTAGAAAAGACTGCTTCCCCAGCGTGGCTGAAAGCCACCTCACCAGTTGATGACTTATGATATGCGAACCGCAGAAAAGCTATAACGACCCTAGAAGAACCACTTGAATAGGGTAAAATACAGCGGTTGGCAAAAGAGAATACGTCTGACGCATAAGACGAGGTTGCCTGGGGCTCGACACAGATACATAGATAATCTAGGCATAATAAGAAAAGAAAAAGCCCACCTCCCGAAGGAGGTGGGGCAAATAAGGGTGGCTGGGATTCGCTAGAAGAAGTTGTTGGAATATATTGAAAATGGTCGTCCTATCTGGTATGATGCTGTAAAAGAAAAGAGAATGCGAAGTGACTCTTATGCTTGGGATTGTAGCGCTTTTGCAATCCTGAATAATTTTTCTTTGGTCGTAACACTCCTCCTCGTATAATAGGGATAAGGAGGATATATGCAAAAGCACAGAAATTAAATCGGGAGAGAAGACTACAGCCCTGACCATCTGGTCAGGGCTGGGCTCTTTTGAATCAATATCTGGAATAAATCCAAGTGTCGGATGCCACTTCGGGTAGTTTGAATGTTTCGCGGTCCCCATTTCCTGACCAAGACACGCCCAAAGTGCCACCGGCATCACAGACGGTGTAATATGTTGGGCCACGCCCTTGAGCAGTAGGAGAAATAACAACAAAAACATGATTATAATTTGTTTTTGTATTCTTCATCCATACAACATCGCCCACCCTTAGCTGGTCAAAATTTTGATGTTTGGTTACTGGAGCTTGTTCGTCAAAGAGTGCATCAGAAATGGCATATGCAAAGGAATTGCAACCTCCACCATAACCAAAACCTTTCGATGAATAATAATATTTTCTTTCATCAGAAGTTCCTCCGTACCACGGGCTTCCTTCTGGCATCGTCTGCTCAAACTTTGCCAGAAGCTCCTTGATGTTTTCCTCCGTAATGGGTTTGCCATTGGTCAGATAACCCTCCCGATAAGTCGTAGAGGCATTGATGCGGTCCATCATCTGCTGGGCATTCTCGCCGTCCAGCATCTTAAACAGGGGACCATCGGTTACCTCTGGCGGCTCGGAGGGGTCAACCGGGTCAACAGGCGGCTCGGTTGTGTTCCCCATGTAATCCCGCAGTCGATTGATGACGACACATCCCTGCGCCCGGTTCATGGGGTTCTTGGGGCCAAAGCTACCATCGCTCTGTCCACCCAGAAGACCGGTGGTGTAGCATACCATGACGGCCCGGCGGCAGTTGTTGTTGATGCTCTGAAAATCGCTGATGGACCCCATAGACTGGAGGTACTCGGTGTCGGTGGGAATCTTCACCCCCTTATCCACCAGGATGTTATACATAACCTGCGCCATATCCTCACGGGGGAGGGAGGCCCCAATGGAAGCGGACGAACGGCTGGTGCCACTCAGGATGCCATGCTTGTTCATGATGGCCTCTCCGGTAGCCGTGCCCTGGTCAGTGTAACCTGCCAGTTCAGAGGCATAGAAGGCCCGGGCCAGCATGGTGGAGAAGGCTCCGTAGGACACCGGGTTGCCAGGCTTGAAGGTGCCGTCAGAGTAGCCGGAGACAATGCCATCCCGCACGCAGCGGTTAATCTGCTGGTACGCCCAGTGGGAGGTAGGCACATCGCTGAAGCTGGGGGTAGCTGCGAGCATGGGGCCAATCGAGGCCACGGTCATGGCCAGCAGCAGCCCAAGTGCCACAAGCCGGATTTTCATAATATTTTTCATATAGGTAAATCCTCCTTTTATTGATTGTGCGGGTTGAAACTCCGCACCTGTTTAAGCTAAAGTAGTGGAGTAGAAGCATCGCTTCTGGGGTTTATTATATGCGAGGTAGGGGAAAGCCATTCCATCAGGGCCGTGTTGGCTGGCTCTGTACATATTCCTGGATTTCTCCGGGAGATAATTGCTCAGCGGTAGACGCGAAGAAGCTGCGGGTCCACAGGGCTTGCTGGGATGACAATTGGGGAAACTCTGCTATCAGGGTCGGGCCAGTGCCGTGCCTAATGTTCTTGCATACCTCGTGGGCACTGACGTCTGGCAGAACACTCACATGCAGATGGCAGTAGTCAGCTCCACACCCGAAAGTAAGGACATCGTAGTCGTTCTGCTCACAAATTTGAAGAAGCAGCTCTTTGAAACGAGCGGCGACCCCATCTATCAAGAAAACCTTTCTACGATAGCGCGTGCAGAAGACCAGATGATAGCGTATATAGGACTTTGAGGTCTTGGTAAATCTGTAATTGCCTTCCATGTATATATAATAACGCAAGGCATATACAAAAGCAAGTTACAGTTCTGTTACAAAAAGCTGGGAAACTCCCATTATTTATATTGGTTGGGGGAGGGAAGATATTTCATCGAAGCTGAGAAAATTTTGGAGGGCTGTGTCGGGCAGGGGGAGAGGCCAGGCGACCCACGCCGCACTTCTCTTTTTGCCAAATCGAAAAAAGTCCCTGTCGGGGAGGTAAGGGAATACTTTGTCAACTGTTCAAATGCCCTTGAAAGCAGACAAAAAATAAACCCCTCACTCAACAGAGAGTGGGAGCATCAAGAATTTATGAGCGACAGGCTCGTGCTTGTTCACAATTTGAACCAGCCGGGGCTCGCTGTCGATGATGTAGCCGTCGGGAACGGCGGTTTCGGTGATTTGGTACCAGCCGGGCTCGCAGTCAGGCAGGTAAATGAGGCCGTTTGCGTCGGTGACGTAGGTACGGGGGTCATTCGTGGTGCCGTTAGGACTGTCGGCGGTACCGAGGAAGCGGACATCGAAGGAAACACCGGCCAGCGGCTGGCGGGTGGTGGCATCCAGCTTCCGAATCAAAAGTCCCTGCTCGGGAGCGTTGAGGAACTCGATATCGATAACCCGGTCACTGTAAGATGTGATGGTCACATCCTGCCAGGTGGGACCGATAGGTGTCGTTGGGCAGGTCCTTAATCGAAATCTGGAGGTTTTTGGGAAAACTGTATCGGGTCTTCGGGGGGAGGGGATGAGCCAGTGGCCAGGGATTCTATTTTGTCCCAAAGAAGATGTTTGTCCAGCCTGAACCTTGGTGTGCTGGCCCGATGCTGCTATAGATTGTAGTTGCTTAGAAATGCGCAATGGAGGAAGTCTCGAAGCCGTGCTCCATTGAAATCTATTCTTGCTTTTGATGGCTTCTGCAGAACCGCCTCCCTACCTTTCGCTCATCAAGCAATGGCAAATAAGGCGCAAACTGATAGTACAGTGGTAATTATTAAAATAATGAATCATCAATGAAAGGTTTGCCCGATACCTTTAAAATCGCTTTATTGATTTCCCGCATAATAACGACCATAAGAGAGAATTTCTTCCTCTTTTTAAGAAGCGGCCCGGTTACGTATAACCCAGCAAGCGCAAAACCAAACCTCAATGGGGAGCAGCCTTGTGGTTACTCCCGTTTCTTTTCTTAAATTAGTGGCATCCTGATTGACATATTTTTCCTAGGAGAAAGCCCCTTGCCAAAGGCAAGGGGCTAATCTGCGGGAAGCCAAGCAACTCACCGAATAATAGCTTTGAAAGGGAGAAGAGATATTGTTAATGTATCAACACTTTTCCTCAATCAGAAACTTTCGAAACTGCGCTTATTCGCGCATAGGCATCCTTGGACTCATAGAGGGAAGTGGTAAAGGTAATTCGCCAGTCATGGATAGTAGGGGAAGGGAAACCGTGTTCCACAGTGCCTGCGCTAATAGACCACTGGACTCTTCCATACCCTGCGGGGCACTCCATTTCCCAGCTGAGGGATTCCTGGCCTGTGGGTATATCGGGGTTTTCCAACGGGATTTCAGGCTCCGGCATTTCCTGCTCGGACAGAGCCTGATAGAACTCCCCCTTGGAGAATCCGCCGTACAGAGCCTCTGCCAAAGTCACAACATCCTTCCAGTCTTCCCAGGCAAACTGCGGCTTGTCGGGAAGGAGCGTGACAGTAAGGTTCTCCGTTAAAAAACGGGTGTCCTCTGCCAGAGCACAGGAGACAGAGACCCTTGTCTTGTCCTCGCGCTCGAGGGTATAGAGAATCTGGTCCTCTGCCCAGGATTGCGTTTCCTCTGGGAACAGGGCCCAGCCCAACTTTTCCGCCGCAGTCTGTACCGTTTCCGTTGTTGGAGGGAACTCCGGTGTAGAGGAATTATTCCCGCAGCCGAGCAGCGTGCATAGAAGGAAAAAAGCCAGCAACAGGCATCCAAAGCGGCTATGGTTGACGTAGGCTCCCTGTTTATGCATGCGGGCCATTGTAGTACAAAAGCCATTAGACCTTCCATTCATAGGAATTACCTCCATTACGATGATATGCAATCAATCGCAGGGTAGCCTGTATTGCAACCAGGATAATCAATAATGTGGGTCATTATAGTAGTCAACCCAACTCGTTTTCCATTCATGCCAGTCACGCGATGCTTCAGGATGTGCGGTTTTGTAGTCGGTCGCAACGAAGCTCGTCTCTTGTGCGGTGCAATCAATATAGAATTTGCTTTCAACGAACGTGTCAGAGCTCTTATACCCACATGTATTGCAATATTGGTACGCATAGACGAGCATAACTCTAAAAAAGTCCATTGCAACTATGGAATCGAGGCAGTGAACAGACTGACCCTGGCTACGAGGATGGCACTCGTCGTATTTTTCAACCGTTTTGCCAACCAAAGTATTATAGCCACATTTAGGGCAGAGTGCCCTAGTCACTATTGGAGAATCAGGATAAACAAACCTGTATGCTGCATGAGAATCAAATTCGTCGGAAGAAAAGAAGTCCAAGATGTCCTGTTCACTATTGACCTTACTTGATGGCCTGCATAGTAGTGCAAACCGCGAATATTAAAGTAATCCAAATGTTGCTTTTGAAATAAATTGTAGCATAGAAGAAAGAAAGGCGCAACCCATTGCTCCGTGTAGAAGCTGATTCAACAAAGAAGCCTTGGGTTGTATTCGAAAAACCAGTGGGGCAGGAATAAACATGCGCCTCCTTCTGACGTGCGTTCAAAAACGGAACGAGCACTCCACGTTCCAGGCAAATCCGAATGGTTTCGGCGGCGGCTGCATCTGCTCTCCAATACAAGGCAAGCCCCTTGCCGGGGGAAGAAAGGGGAGCAATAGCAAAGCAAAAGGCCCAAAGGAAAGTTCCTCCGGGCCTTTTGGCACTGAACACGATGCGGCTATTTCACAGCCCTGACATCCGCAAGCTCTTTTTCAAGCAAAGAAGCAATCTCAGCATCATCGAGGCCAGCCTTCCGCATGCTGTGGACATTCCTTGCAAATTCTTCAAGTCGGACTTCCTGCCGGAGATTGTACCGCTCAATTTCCAAGATGGTTTCCTGGTCAAACAAGGTCCTCATGATGTCATGCACCTCCTTCTGGCGCTCATTCAGAAATGGAACAAGGACTTTCTGCTCCAAACAAATACGAATGGTCTCGCTGGCGGCTGTTTCTGTTTTCCCGTGCAGGGAAACTTGCTCGTTGGAGATTTTGCAGAATTCAACATATTGTCCAAGAATCTGCTGAGAATTTTCTCCGCACAGGACCTTAACTTCAACCTCTGCATTGCCAGCACCTTCATACAGGTCCGACAGCCGCATAACATTTGGTGCGTTCTTGCGCTCGCCAGTATATACCACGTACAATTCCGGACGGGGGATGGTGATTTTCTTGTCGGAATACAGGGAAATTTTTTCCCTCAGAACATACTCCCTGTAGGTATCCGCCAGATACATTAGTAGCCGAAGCGGGATGCTGGGCGAAAATGTGGACTGCGCTTCCATCAACAGAATCAGTTTATCCCGAACCTGCAGGCCCAAATCATTGTATTGGCCAGTCGTGAGAACATTCTCCAACGTGACAAGCTTGATATCCGCTTCCGTCACATCCTGGTCCTCCGGGTGCAGGTTCAGGTACAGCTCCCGAGCATACTCTGGCTGGCTGAACAGATATGTGAACACGCTGTCTTTGATGGTTCGCTTGATTTCCGGCATAGGTATCCCCCCTAGTCTGATTATAACACATGGGAAGGGATGAAGCAAGGAGAAAGATGATAGGGTGGCGGTCGGTATCGGGCAGCGGAGCCGCCAATGTACCCATGCCGCGATTCTCTTCCTCAAAAAAGAAGGCCCCCGCCAAGGGTGAGGGAGAGAGGTACCAACGGCTGCGAATTCAAGGGGAATTATGAGAAAAATGGACATTCCATAATAAATATGATAAAATTGCAATATCAAGTTTTGGGGTAGCTGTTGTGAACGCCAGGAGGTGATTTGGTTGAATTGTACAGGAATTGGCAAGTTGAAAGCACATTTGACTCGAAAACGCATCCCATGGAAACCAACTACTGACTAGAGCCTCATATTCTCAGGAAATCATCCAGAAGGGCTTTACATAGATGCCGCGATTGCCCCCATTGCCTATATCAACAAGCTTCCCGATGTGAAATGGGATTATCGTGGCAACTATTCGGTTGTCTACGTTTATCCAAAAAGGAACATGTACTAAAAAGAACTAGCGCAAAATGGATAGATATTGCCAACGGGGATTACTTCAATACATATACCCTCAAACTTGTATAGCGGGCGCTTTCATCTCGGATACAAGCAACCGAGACTTTCCGTGCCCAATATTAAATCGGGCAATTGCATGAGCTGGCTGCTCTAACTCCCCATAACAATTGCCTGTCTAACGGCTAATCCAAGCCGTTAGCCACTTATCATCCGCATTGATTGGCCCTGTTGCCCACACCTCTAATTCACGATAACCATTATATGTATCATTCGTCAGCCAGCGTTTGCCCTCGAATACTTTCTTGCCCTCGGACCAGATTCCATAAAAGGTTCCTTCGTCCCTGTAGCCTCCCTCATAAAATACTGTACCTTCACCGACTCTATATCCTTTGTCAAATGCACCCTCATAATAAATGGCACGATATTGGTGACCGTCAAGCTCTAAGCTATAAGTTTCCCCATCACTGAAATTATTGTATTCTAAATGGCCCCATCCCTGCGGCATCCCATCATTCCAGAACCCGTAATAAAAACCTTCGTTGTAACCTGAGCCGTGATATTCCACTGGAGCAAAAGAGTATATATATTTGGTAACTGGCAACGTATGATACATGCTAATAACGGTAACAATGATTCCGAGTAGTGAACCAACCTGCCCCCATATTCCATGCTTATCCCTTTCTTTGAAAAAGACCCGAAGCAGCCCTATGGCTATTATTATTTCAATTATAATGAGGAGCCAGCTTAGCCAGGTTGGGAGGGAATCTAAAAATAGCATGGGACATCACCTGCTCTCGCAATGTACTCTGTCCGCTTATTGTGGTTCGGCGGTACATATGGCTTGCCTTTTAATGTGCCGGATATTTCTTCGGAAGAGTATCTATGCACTTTTTGGCTATTTTACCATGATTCTGTTTGTTTTTCAAGAATCAGGGGGTTTCCTTTTGCTAAAAGAGGCTCCCCTTGCCAGGAAGGCAAGGGGAGGGGGACTAAATCATCTTTCCCAATATATGCTGCGAAAACAGGGCACCCAGCAGCCGTATCACCCCTGCGTGGTATTTCTGTCAGAGCTGCCAACGCAGATTGTGAAGAGGGCCCAGAGGATGCTCCGCTGGGCCTTTTGGTATCGTATGGCTATTTCACAGCCTGAACGACCGTCAGGTCCTTTTCAAGAAGGGCAGCGATTTTGGTATTGTCTAAGCCAGCCTTTCGCATGCTGCGGACACTGCGCTCAAACTCGTTCTGCTGGCCCTTTTCCATGCCCTTTTCCCATACGCCTTGGCTCAAGTTACACATTTCGGACACCTCCGTTTCAAACGCCCGTGACATATTGATGCCAAATTCATCTTGCAGGATTTTTTCCGCCGGAGAAAGAGACTCGGAAAACAACGTCTCCAGCAAACGCAAAACCCCCGCATGATTTTTGCCGTCTGGGATGCCTATGCAGACCATGAACACGGACAGCAAATCATCCAAAACAGTATTGAACCTATATGACCTTGACCTGGAGCCATCGGTAACATTTCTTTTGCCAGATGTTCTCGCTGGAGTCCAAGTGTTGCAACTCTAAATTAACGGTTGCATTACAACTCCTTCTTGAAAACTACTGTCACTTTCTCATACACAACAATGCGATTGGCAGCATCTGCTATGAATCTTTGTTGGAACCTGGGAACCAGGAATTACGACAACGATTTCACGAATTAAAGGCCTTCGGTACGATGTATTATCCATCAGCTGTTCTTCAGACACGAATTGATAATATATCTTTTGCGCTGAAAAGAGAAAACAAAGCGGGTCTGCAGTTGGCGGATTTTGTCCCCAATACTTTGGCGCGACTAGCAGCAGGGATGCCCCCTAAAAGCAGTACGTTAAGGAAAAATGTCGTGAGCAGACTATATGATGGTGGAGTTGGAAATGCACATAAATATGGAGTGAAAGTCATTCCCTGATGTGTCTTACACTGTTCACAATTTGTTTACAAGTAGGAGTATTGACAAAGCAACCTCCTGCATATAATATGTTAGTGACAGGATTGGGAGGGCAACTGACTTCCTTAAGGTCAGCGCGGCACGATATACTTCGGCATGCGTTTGGGACACGTCTCAAGAAGCCTGTAATCGAACTTGTTGCCATGAAACGGTCATTCCGCAGGGGATGGCCGTTTCCTTTATCTGGGCCCCCTTGCCGGAAGGGCAAAGGGGCTGTCATATTAGTTTTTCCAGTATTGTTGCACACTTTTTGTGGCCGCTTCCTGAGTGAGACCAAACTGCCCGGCAACCTCCTTGGCCACCAAAGCCTAGTCCTTTAGAAATTTCTGGAGCGAGAGGACCAGCGCCTGGATGCCTTCTTCGCGGCCTTTCTCTACGCCCTTTTCCCATACGCCTTGGCTCAGATTACACATTTCAGACATCTCCGTTTCAAACGCCCGTGACATATTGATGTCAAATTCATCCTGCAGGATTTTCTTCTTTTCCGCTGGATGGAGGTTCAGATATTGTAGAGTTTCCAGCAACTGTAATAGCATTTTCGGTGGACAATTTAGAAGGGATGGGTTTGAGGTGAAAAAGAATCGAAGCCTAGGTGTGTTTGAAGAGATTAAGCGCATTTCGGTGAGCTTCGTAATCCTGGCCTTCATAGGAATGATGGCCTTATTATTCACAATGGATGCAGGCTGTAATTATACAAATATACAAGACTATGGACATATGGATTTCTATACTGACTATTTTACAATAAACGGGTTTGACACGGGTTCTATTATAATTTCTGCGTCTGGAATAGATGAAGAGAAAACATCTATTGCAGAGGAAGATATAATTCTGCAAGGATTTACCGCTGAAACTTCAATTACCTATTTATCAAAGGAAGAAGGAAATGTATTTTGCGTTATTAGGTTGTCAAATATGGAGAGCGCTTCCGACCTCGATGAGAAGACTATAAGCTTAAAAGAGGGGGTAATATCTGTTGAGGACAAGGCAAGCCCCTCTGTTACCTTGCGCGGACTTGGCAATAAATTCGTTTCCATGCGGGAATATACTGTCTATTGTATTTTGTTTTTTTCCCTATACAATATTCTCTTTCTCTTTAATGCGAGCATTCTTGACGGTGGAGGTATAGCGTCGAGCGTGCTTCTGTGGATAGAATCTTTGGCATATGAAGGACCCATCGTTTTGTGGCTTGTTAAGATTGTAAGGCTTAATTTAGCACATAAATATATACTCTTTTCGCTTTTCCTCCTTATAGTAGAGTTTTGTTTTTTTATATGCGTGAGCAAAAATCTATTAACTACCAAAGGATATTGTTTATTTATCATTTTTTTAAGCACAACGGCTTTGGCACAATTTTCCCAAATATTTACCATTTATTACATACACATAAGGGCTGCTTTTGAACTCCCGGCAATGGGAGTGTCGACAGTTGCGGATGAGATTTATGAAATATCTGGGGATTCACTTCTTGTGGATACCTTAACCTTACAGTTAAATTATATAAAATTCTCCTTTAGATATTTTTTCACCTTTCCTCCAGATGAATACTATGGCTGGATATCAATTCTTCAGTTTGCATTAGGGAGGATATACGAAGTCGTCGTATTCGGAAGCGTAGGGGCTTTTGTCTTGGAACAAATACGCCATAGGGACAAACAGCGGCAGGGAGAGCGTGATTGTAATAATGGAAAGAATTCACGATATTTCAAAACGGAGAAAAGCAAAGGGAATGAATTCAGAGACAATGTTAAATAGTTCAGAAATTAAAGACTGGGATTATGCATCTCTACTAATATCTGCCGCAAAAGAAAAGCAAACTTGGGCCACCTCTACTCTGGAATTGTCACAAGAGTTCTTTTGAGCCTGCGCAATATGTGGCTCAATCACCCTGTTCCGCCTGGAACTGTTGCTCGGACCACTCCTTGAAAAGAGATTAGGTAATCCATTCACACTTTAACATAAAACTTCGGCAATAATTATTGTGCGGTTTGCACAGGGAGAGAGCGATTGTTCCCGTAACTGCCATTATTCTATCAATATTGTCCTAATTGTCCTTGTGAATAGTGCGGGAAAAGTGGGAGTCTGGCCGCACAAAAGCCAACAGACGTAAGAATAAACTTCGATAGGGAGTGGCTTTGTGGCTGCTCCAAATCCGGTCAAAGTCGCATCGTCCACAGCGGTATTGCTCCCATATGCCTAAACCCGAGGTAGGCGACCATGCTTTTTTTAGCCATGTCAAAGCCCGAAAAATAACACCAGGGGTTCCGAAGAACCCCTGGTGTTGCACCATCAGCTTTTCCAATATTGTTGGACCTTCTTCATTGCGGATTCCTCGGACAACCCGAAGCGGTTCATTAGGGACTTGGCAACGGCGGCTGGGTCGCTCACGTACTTCTGTAGCTCGTTTACCAGCGCGGCGATACCAGCCTCTACGCCCTCCTGGCGGTTTTCCTCGCGGCCTTCTTGACGGATATTGTACCGCACGATTTCCCAAACTGCTTCCTGGCTAAACAAAGTTCTCATGATATCGTGTACCTCCTTCTGTCGGGCACTCAAAAACGGAACGAGCACTCCTTGCTCTAAGCAAATGCGGATGGTTTCACTGGCAGCCTTTTCGGTTTTCCCATACAGAGCAAGCTGGCTCCGCCCTTTTGGGACGGAGCCAGTTTGACGCAGATATTCAGGATAATGGGCCAAGGAGCAAAGAATGTGAACGAAAGCGACGATTCGGAGACTAGCAACTTACTTTCTGTGTTGCTGTTAGTATTGCTCGCTGTGGGCTTTGCCTTGGTAGTAATGCTATTTGGAAACAATATTGAGGGATTCTGGAGCTGCACCAAATGTCCAACCCGACCTTACGGTCAGGCTGGAGAAGAATATTGTTGGTGAACTAAGTCTATACTCTAAATCGTCGTTACACAAATAGCGCATGGGAAAAGAGGGGAGGGCCTTTGGGCTTTTATTTAGGAAGTAGGGGAGGGGGAATGTTATTGTATTAGCTACCAATCTTGACCTAGTATAAGGGGCTTGGTTCATTGAGAGAACCAGGCCCCTTTTATAGGTATACGCATTTATAAATCCGGGTTTATTATATAGGATAAGAACAGAAGAGTTAAGCAGTTATTGCTCTAGTATAGTACGTAGCTTTCATATCCATCCAATCGTCCAGTCCCTTCGCATAGTGGTTAAATTATATTGCCCAAGTGATTGGGTGGAAATGCTGTAATAAAGATATATTTAGTGCTTATAAAAGACACTTTTGGTATAGTAAAAAACTTTGCCACTCTTCTCCGAAAGAAAATTGGATTGTCAAACAATATATATAGTACAACCGTTTGATGCCCGTTTGCAGGCTTAGAAGCAGAGCCGGCAGAGATATGCGGTCATCAACCAAGGAGGTGCTTGTCTATAAGAAATTGATGAGAAGCAATTGAAACACTGCGTGGCCAAGCGAGTTCACATGCAGGACAGCGCCAACAAGCTGGGCCGCAGAATAGCCAAGGTCGTTGCTCGTTGCGGCCACTCTGGAATTCGCACAGATGAGGCCCATGGACGACAGCTTCTTAGATTCCGCAACGTAGGTTCTGAATGCGCCGCAGCTTGCCCAAGAATTATTAGAGCACTGTCCAGCGCTATCGCACCACCAGTAGGGATTCACGGTGTCCATCCCCTGGTGAGCAGGGATATCAGCCCAGGAGTTGCTACCACCGAACCCGGCCCAGACGCATTGGCTTGCAAAGTTCATGCAGTCCTGCCCAAACCAATGGAATCTCGTGTTTCTAAAAGAGGGCGTCTTCTTGCCATCATCGGCCTGCGTAGTGTATGTCAGAGCATAATTCACAGCGTTCTGCCGGTTATAAGCGATGTTGCTGGCAGCAGCCAAGGCAATACCGTCGTTTTCGTCCCCGGCCGACACCGCCTCCGCAGGCTCATAGGAGATAGATTTAGCCTCATCGTAGGCGCGAATTTCGGAGTCGGCATCATATCTGCTAGTGCAGTTGCTCAGGAAAGCGGAGTCATCAGAGATAATGTCAGCGACAACCCACTCTCCATCCAACTTGACCAACATCACGCTAAACTCGCCAAGTTCATAGGAAGGCTCATCACAGTCGCTGTACTGATAGTTTAACTCCTCGAAAACCTCAACCATTGCGAGGTCGCCGTCAACAACCACATCACCAAAGAAATAGCTGGCGTCGAAGTTTGAGAAGGAAACATTCTGGTCCTCGTAGATGTGAGCATAGTAGGTTGTCATGTCCTCCATGCGCTGGAGGTCACCAATCATAGCATCAACACTGGCCCCGTCTCGCTCAACGAGTTCCGCCACTGGCATAGCATTTCGTTCGGCAAATGCTACCATGGAATCCAGTTTCGCCATTGTGAGAGCGGGCTCTTCCTGGGGAACTTCCTCCGAAGCCGAATCCCCAAAGAGCGGCTCACCCTCTGGGACGGCTTCTTCGCCGTTCTCTTCTCCAGGAACAAACGTTTCAGAAGGAATTTCGCCGTTCAAATCCGTAGTCATGTCGGCCTCCTGCCCGTCCCAGGCAGGAGTGTTTACATCGGGAAAAATGTCCTCTTCCTCTTTTTGGGAAATGCTATCCAGGAGAGAAGTGTAGTCAAGCAGGGTTTTGACCTCACCCGCAGAAGCAGGACTGACGCGGAGATAAATATCGTTCGTCTTTCCACGAAGATATTCTTCAGCGACAGTCTTTGCGCCGTCCCCGTCGAGGCCATAACTAATTGCGGAAGCAGGAATAGCGCACAAAGAAAATACCACCGCCAACGAAAGACACATACTGAGAAGCTTTCTCACTTCTATCGTCCTTTCTTGAAAATGTTCTTTGGTTAAGTACGGGAAAAATTCTTCCTTGTAAAAATACCTTCTTCCATGTAAGAATATACCTGCAGGTGGAACCCCTTCGGTTCTATATTATATATTGTTTTAGCTTTCAGGAATATTTCACCAATTGAATTTTTTGGGAAGAATACGACTGGAAGGAGCAGAGCACCCTGCGGCCCGATACTGCTGGGGACAGCTCTAGGATGAGTGTACAGGGGTGCCCATAGGCAGTATCGGGCCTATATGTCCCGGTCAACGGGTAATCCCACCGCTCCTCTTTTGCCAAAAGAAAACCCCCTTGCCGGATGACAAGGGGGGAAGGAGTATCAACTTTTCCAATATTGTTGGACGTTTTTCATCGCCGTTTCCTGGGTCAATCCGAACTGCTCCGCCACCTCTTTGGCAACCATAGCCTGGTCCTTCAGAAATTTTTGAAGAGAGAGTACCAACGCTTGGATGCCTTCCTGCCGGCCCTTTGCCATGCCTTTTTCGATACCTTCCTCCATAATACCCTGGCTCAAATTGCACATTTCAGACACCTCCATTTCTCAAATGCCTGCGTCATGTTAATGTTAAATTCTTCCTGCAGAATTCTTTTCTTCTCTGCCAAAGGGAGCGCTTGCGAGAACAGCGCTTCAAGCAGCCGTAACAGTTCAGTACGATTTTCTTTTCCGTGTTGTCCAACACAAACCATGAACACGGACAACAAGTCATAGTCTCGCTCAATCTCATGGACATCGCCCACAAGATTTTCTTCCATGATGCGGTACTTCGTGATAGTATTCTCCCTACCCGCCGGAGGCTTTAAACAAATCCAGATAGAGCAGACTTTCTTGATTTTCCCATATTCAGAGTTTGCGAATTCGGTTCCATGCTGGGCGGACAACATCCGACTGCAATAGTATATGCCGCGCTTAACCAGCGGATACCCGGTATGGAATTTGTTCTGGGCCTCAACATTGATGATGAGGCCTATGGGCTCGCCATTGGACGGAGCAATAGCGTGAAAACGCACGTCGTATGCAACGGACCCCTCTGTTGGAGATTTGTCCTCAGTATCTAGACCATGGATTCTGGAACCCACATCCGGCAGAACGGCAACCTCCCCGACCTGAGGCTGCCCCTC
The DNA here is from genome assembly GCA_910574635.1 of Oscillospiraceae bacterium. Lineage (GTDB taxonomy): Bacteria > Bacillota > Clostridia > Oscillospirales > Oscillospiraceae > Oscillibacter. The sequence goes on from CAJTCG010000002.1 coordinate 69,252, forward strand.
GGCATATTTCTCCTCAATATCCTGAATGGAACAGTCCCGGTATTCATCGAGACAGCCCTTCATTATCCAAGCCAAAATAGACTTCTCAGATAATATTTGTTTGCAAAGTGAATCATATGCCGTCGATTGGCTACTGTATGTGGAGCTCATTGGGCACCTTCCCTCTCAGGTCCATTATACCATAGGGGAGGAGGCGGTGTCCAGCGAATTTTTGAGGTTACCAAAAGGGAAGCATGATAAAAAAGTTGCATCGTGCATATGATATATGCGACAGGGGTGGGAGGGCAATGATTCGTCCATAAGTCATCGCGGCTCGATGTAAATCGGCATGCGGTTGAGATTTCTCAAGAAGCCCACAGTCGCGCCTGTTGCCACAAAACGGTCATTCCTCAGGGGATGGCCGTTTTTCGTTTGCAAAATCATCCCAGATTTTGAGAAACTTGTTGCGGAAAAGCGGCCCTTTGCTGCGTGGAACTTGGGGCCTGCACGCAGTATCAACTTATCAGGAGCGTTCTCTTCCATGATACCACCTTTCCACAGGCATCGTCCATCACCGTCGGCAAGTCGAAGCATTACCTGACACCATCGAGAGCCGAAAGATGGTTCGTGTATATAGGGAAGGGGAAGGTTGGCAAAAGAAGAGGTGGGCCGGCGACGGCGAGAGTTGTATGCTGCGGCCCGATATTGCTGGGACAAGATAGGCGGAGCAGGGGGGTGGCCCGTTGGCGGTGTCGGGCTGATATATCCCTGACTCGGAGCCAGTGCTGATTCTTCTTTTGCCAAAAGAAAACGCCTGCCGGAGAAGGCGGGATGCCTTCTCCGGCAGGGTCCGTCTTTTACAGCGAATTTGAGACGTTGCCCCTCGCAAAATGGATGAGGGGCCTTGCAATTATCGAATTAAACCGTATAATAAAAATGAGGTTTATTCAAAACCTCTTTGTCGTAGTTATTGGACATCTGGATATACTAGGGAGTTATCCAAATGTTGATTTTAAATATGAGCCTCTCTTGTGACGAATTCAATCACGACAGACAATACCCTTACAATAGTGTTTATTAGAGAAGGGCGGAAATACCGATGAAAGTAAAAGAAAAACTAACTGCATACGTCAATCTCTTAGCGTCAGCAATCACAATTTTGCTTGCGGTACTGCCTAGCGATTTTCCATATAAATATCGCTGTATAGTTCTTGTCGTGCTGATTTTTTATTTTGTGGTAGAATCAATGCTTATTAAATTGGTCCAAAATTACAAGGTTACGCTTATTCCGCCGCTCTTAATAATTGTTGCCGCAACCATTTTTTGGCAGTATCGTCCAATTACAGCGAAGGGAGAAACCATAGTATTTAGAAACTGCGGAGAATTATTTCTCGATGGGGAGGTTATCTCCGTAGAGATGATTGAAAATATAAACAAGCTACATAAGTTGCGTGTTCTTCGTTTTGATGGTTGTATATTTGAAGAAGGTGCATTCTCAGAACTGACACTTCCTAGTTCAATCAAAAGTTTTTTTGTTTCAGAGTGTTCAGGAATATCAAATTTCGAGTGCATATCAGGCGCTAGTTCACTCCGAGTCTTAGTTTTAGAGGCATGCGGGATTTCAGATTTGAATTTCCCAAATTTAACAGCAACCCAGTTAGACCAACTTTCCGTTGCGGGGAATCCTGATTTTTCTGATTTGTCTTGCTTCCCAAATGCGCACCTTAACTACATAAATATTTCCTCCACGGCGGTTTCAGACCTTGGCCCATTAGCTCGATACGAAAGCTTGGAGGAAGTTATTGCCAATAATACATACGTTACGGACCTGAAGCCCCTGAGTACGCTTACATGTTTAAAGTCCTTATCTTTTGATAATTGTCATCTGTCTTCAGTGACGGAGGATTTTATGTCATTGCGGATGGAATCGCTTTCCTTCGCAAATAACCGACTATCTAATTGTGTGGGGTTTCAAAATTTCACGCAATTAAAGTATGTGAACCTTAACAGCAATAACCTAAAAGATATATCTTGGCTGTCCAAGAGCTCAGAAACGTTGCAGCAAGTGTATCTGGGGCAGAATCCTTTGCATTCAATGGACCTTGGGTTTCTTGGTTCTAACAAGGAAATGCTAGCTTTAGACATTCATGGAATTCAAATCAACTCCTTGGAGGTCCTTAGGAATATGGAACGATTGCACATGCTAGATGTGCGGCATTGTGGTTTAACGGACATATCCGCAATTCGGGCTCTTGCAATTACACATATTTATCTCGGAGGCAACGCAGTTCAGGATTTGTCTCCTCTACACCCTTCTGCAGAGCTTAATAGATATAGCCTTTTAGACCTATCACAAACCAAATTGCATGGATTGCAGATAGAAAAAATAAGGGGCGGAGTAATCATCCTCGATTATTTTGATGGTTTACCAGAGCAAATGGTAGAATTTGAGAAGATATATATTCTGAACTGCCCCATTGACCAAAGAGTAAAAGTTGAAGATAAAAACAGTTCCAGTGAGGTCTTCTATATCGAATCAGTGGATGTTCCCCAAATGGTAGAAAATTTCAAGCTAGGCAATCAGTTCTATGCCCGGAAGAAGTCTGTTTTTGATTCTAGCGATGATATGTTGTATCAACAATTTTCAGATGAGTGATTTGCAGAACTATGTCGGCAAAACTCCTCGTTTCTATACCAAATGCGAACGGCTCTTCTTCTGTCAAAAGATACCCCCTCACCAGGAAGGTGAGGGAGTATAGCCTATTGGGTAGAAAGAACCACCAGCTCTGCTGGTGGGGCTCCCCCGTATGCTTCAGCAAAAAGCTACGAGCGAAGCGAGTTGACAACGTGTTATCTGGCAGTTATGCAAAGACTTTCGGTAGAAGACACATTGCCCGTTTACGGGCAGTGGGGCAAGCGAAAGATATTCGATGCGTTTTGAGACGCCTGCCGGTATCAGGCCCTTCTAGGGCCTACTCAAGCCTCCGGCTAAGCCGGAGGTTTTGACTACATATATTGTCGAGAAGAGCCTATCTAAAACACCCTTGGTGGCAAGGAGCTTGCTAAATGCAGGTGAATAATGAAAAACAGTGTCGGGCAGGAAAGAGATTCTTTCCCTAAGGTAGGCCACTCTCTTTTGCTCAAATAGAGGACTTCCGCCAGCGGGGAGGGGTTCAGCCTCCAAAGAAATAATCCAGGTATTGCTGCACTATCTCTTCATAACTGTTCACATTCGGGACCTGATGCTTTCTCTCAGGGAGGACGCCGCCAGCCGCGATGATTTCTTCTGCGAGGTCCGTCATGGAGCTGCAAATCTCATGGACAAAGCGAGAGAACTCAACATCATCTGTCCCATCTTTGGCTTGGGTAAAGGACACCAGGGCTCCATCCTTATCCAAAGTAATGTCATTGCGCTCGCTCAGTACGTAGGCCACGATGCGCCGGTCACAAAGGTCCAGAATGGCGCTCAAATAAAATTTGTGTACGGTCATTCCTTCGTACCACTTAAATTCAGTTACATTGGTGAGCCATTTTTCGTTAGGCTGTTCTGCGTGGAATTGCTGGTTCAAAAGGTTCTCGGCAATATATGGCATACTTCACGGTGGAACGGATACCTCTGGCCCGGCAGAGGCGCAGTACACGTTTGTCATTGACATGGATGTCGTGGTCGTGATGCAGGTTGTCATTGAGCCGCCGGTAGCCTTTATCCGGGTTTTCCTCATGGAGCTGTTCAAGCTGATTGGCCAGGCGCTTGTTTTCCATGGCCATGGGGCCCAGCTTGCCGCAAGCCCATTTTATGATAGGCGAGGCGGACCACATGGAGCAGGGAGCAGGCGGGCCCAATGGGGAACCCTTTTCCTTGTGGCGGTCTTTGATAGCCGTGTAAATGCGCTTTGCTTCACTCCTGAGAGGCATCCCTCCTCTCCAGCTCTTCCAATTTTTTTAACAGGCCGCGCTCCATTTCTGCTAGGTAGAGCCTGTGCTTGAGCTGTTCGATTTGAGCTTTTTCCAGCTCCGTGCGGGGAATCTGGTTCTTTTTCCGTCGGCCCCGCCGGTCCTCCAGCTCAGCCTCGCCCATCTCCTCAAAGCGAAGGGCCCAAGTACGAACCGCTGATAGCTCACCTGGTACTTCAAGGCCATTGCTCCATAGTTTTCCCCGCTGGCCACGCAGTTCTTAGCGATTTGAATACGTTCCTCCTGCGTAGAGTAGCACGACTCTGTTTCATGTAGCTTCCTCATCCTGAAAACTTGACGGAGTTAAAATCTCCATGATATAGTACACCTTTATCCAGTCGCGGAGCCGATGGGTGCTTCGTAAACAAAATTTTTTACAAACTGCCAGAAGGCCGCCTTTGCCAGACAAATATTCTTTGAGGTTTTCTCTGTCGGCCTATAAATTTTACTGGACTCTTTCTCTCCTTGTATGGTATACTTAACCTCGGAGGGAAGGTATCTCATGAATCACACATATAGCAAAATAGTTAGAGAGGAGATAGGTTTATGAGTATAATAAAGGATTCCATGCAAGTTTTGAAGATTGCAATGGCAGTCGCATCTCTGTTCAACCTTAACGCTATTCAGGAAGCCGAATTGAAAAACTATGTGAAGCTTCAGCAAAATGAGTGGATTGAACGGCGAAAACATGATAGTGAAATTGAGGTCATTTTAAAAAATGAAGCCCAGCGTATATGTGGAGAATGACAGGGAGGCAGACATTATCAATGGCAAGGCCCTCACTGTAGTAGTGAGGGCCCTGCATCGCTAAAAAGTAAATTTGGGGGATGTGGTTTTCTTGTGGATTTCTTTAGTGTTTATAGCCACTGTTATTTTGGCAACTCAATTTAAGCCAACGAACGGAAACAAAAGCAAGCCGTGTCTAAACATGAAAGCTTTTTGGAACCACTAGCACAGCTGGTGGTTTTTTACAAAGAAAGTCCCTTGCCTTTTTGGCAAGGGACTAGGGGAAAATTATAGGGCAAGAAACATGATTGTTAATAATGTGGGAAAAAGTAATATTGCCCCAGATATAATTAGCGTCAAAATAGTATTCTTTGTTTTGCAGGATAGAAAAACAATCAATGAACATGCAATTACTGCAATAAGGGTCAAGGTAATAGCGGTCTGAACTATAATTTGAATGATTTTTAAGTTTGGAGGGACGCATTGAAATACATAGAGGCTATTAGCTGTAGCTGACATCTGTGGCAACCCATAGCTGTAATATGTAATCATATATTGCGGGAGGAACGCAATCAATATCGCGGGGAATAAAAAGAACAGTATAATTAGTAGTTTTCTCCCCATGATAGTAGATGTTTTGCATGATGCACGAAAAAGAAACGACATCCCTACCTCATATTCTTGCGCGAAGAACCCTGAACAAGTGATAATGAGGGCCAAAAAAAGCTTTATCAAATTCCATAAGGCTTCCACTTGACCGTGGATACCATAAAGCTTTGTGTACCCACTTTGATAAACATAGCTCATTTCGTCCTGTAAACTTTCATACTGTGACATTGCCTGTTCAAACCCTTGCTCCTTTTCTAATTGTTCCGATAAATGCTTAGTAGCAAGGAAGGCATCGGCTGATGATAAGTTAAATGAAGATGTATACAAATTGATTTTTTCTTTTAGCTCCTTAAAATGTTCTTTTTCTTCTTGTAAGAATGCATACTTTTCTTCCGAAGGAGGGCCTGATAACAGCTCTGAATATTGCCGATAATAGTATTCTTTTGAGTCACTCTGGATATTATAATTGAGGTATGTAGCAGCTTGGATGATGACAAACAAGGCAAGGACAAGTAGAGCATGATTCATGAAAAGGAATTTATGAGCTTCATGAAAGAGCAAATTGACATGTCGATGCCTCACAATACCTATCCTTACCGTTCCTCGCAGGATGGGGTGGGATGGGATGTGGAAGAAAGCAACCATCCCTCCGATACAGAAAACAAAAATGCATGCAACACAAAATAAAACAATGAATGCAACGCGCCAAACTGGAATGCCCGCAAAATTTAGGAAAAAATTGCCATTAAGTATTTCCCTAAAGTCAGATATACCAATTAAGTTGAGCGAACGAAGCCAAAGGTTGCTGCTTAAATTCATAATGAGAGATACCCCAGCTATCAAAGCTGAATATACTAGAGCATACATTCCATCACGAGAAATGCAGCACAAGAAGAAAGTAAAGGAGGCCATGGAGAGTAGCAATACTAACTTGAAAATCAAAAAGAACACGAGAAACTCTCCAATTGTTAACACGAATGGACAAGTGTGAAAACCATATATGGATTGCACTGGAGCAGATATATCGCCGAATCCTAGTAACTTTTCGGCTATAAAAAAATTGGTGCCATAGAGAAGTATCCACCCAGCCAAGGCTATGACGACCAATGACCCAAATTTCCGTAGATATAGTCCGCTTCGCCCATTTGCTGTGGGGAGTAAAAGGAGTTTATACCCCGCAGTATGTTCCTGGGTTATCAGTTGTAAACTAGGAAGAAGGCAGAACAGCAGAAGGAATAAATCGCTTGTTCTCCAATTACTTATAGCCTCCACACCACCGGAAAATGTTATCTTAGGTGAAATCCCTTCCAAAGCTGTGTAAACTTCAATAGAGCGGCGAAGGCTTTGTAATGAAAAACTGTCTTTGGGTCCGATAAACGCTGAGTTCACCCACAACATTGCCTGTTGTTTTATTTCGGTTAGATATTCTTGATATTCTAAAACTTGGGTAACCCTCTCCACTACTTCCAGGTCTAGTTTACGTTCAGTAAAAATATTATCGGTTATCAAGTCGTTACTAGAACTTAAATTGCCTGACAAAAGTGACATTTCGATTTGTTTGTCTAAATCTTTTAATTCATCCGATAGACTATCGAGGTGGTTATATTTTTCTTTTATATGTAAAAGTGTAAAGCCATCTGGCTTCTTGGTACATTGGCTATAGAATAATATTCCGTTGACAAATATTGCCAAAACTAGAATTGCTATTCCAGAATAACTACGTAAAACCTTTTGCAATTCATACTTCATATATGGTTACCTTCCGAAATAATTTAAATAGACATCCTCCAAGGTCGGGGCTACAGCCTTAGCGCTCAAAGAAGGACGAGCTTGAGTGAGCACCCGAACGATTATTTTCCCACTTGTTCTTGTAATACCACACAACAAACCATATTGGCTTATCTTGTGAAGCTCGTTCTCAGGAATTTCAATCTCCCACACCTTCCCACTGAGCTCGCTCTCCAGATGTTCAGCAGTATCTTTGCGGAGAATCTTTCCTGCCGAAAAAAGGAACAGTTCTTTTGAAATATACTCTACGTCAGACACAACATGTGTTGAGAGAATAACTATTTTGTGCAGAGCAATTTCGCCAATTATATTTCGGACAGCAATGCGTTGTTTTGGGTCTAATCCTGTGGTTGGTTCATCCAAAACCAGTATTTTGGGGTCATCAATAATTGCTTGTGCCAGCATAAGTCGCTGTTTCATTCCACCAGACAATGTTTTTATTGGCTTGCCTCGCATCTCATCTAGGCTTAAAATTGACAGGGCCCAGTTTATTCGATTTTTCGCAATATTCTTTCGCATTTTTCGAAGAGATGCCATATAGTATAGAAACTGCTCTACAGTGAAGGTTGGGTAAAGAGTTTGTTGTTGGGGCATATAGCCTAGCTGTTTTCGAAAAGCGCTTCCCAACTTATAGGTATCTTCTCCATTAAGTAAAATACGTCCCTCCGTGGGGGATAAATTGCCGGTTAGGATATTCATGAGTGTGCTTTTCCCTGCCCCGTTTGGGCCCAAAAACCCATAGACACCCTCGTTTAGACAGGCTGTAATATTCTTTAGAACAGGATTTTTACCAAAAGTTTTTGAAATTCCTACAAACTGAAGTTCCATTGTTTCACCCTATTACCCGTGCATTGGTATAATTGTCTTCATAGAAATCTTTTTTGCTAATCCAGCTTTGGCCTGTACTACTTCCAGACTGTTCCGAATATAGCCCGACAAATTTATCAGAGGTTTCAGTCGATATAGAAAAAATCATATGCTCTGATGAACCCTGATTTTTTATTTTATGTATCTTTCCGGTTAATAAGTCTGAAAAGAAAATACCACAATCACCTACTGTTCCGGTGATATAAAAAGCCTTTCCATCAAGAAGCCAATAGGTCATAATGTTTTTCGCGGAAAGAATTTTTTTATTGGTTGCAGTACTTAAATTGTAGATGTATAGGTCATCATTAAGTAAATAAATAATATTATCCCCATAACATACCGTGGGGTCTCCAGACGGAGTATAGCCATCTGTTTTACTATCTGCCAGCACCAGGTAATCATTTGTTTCAAAGTTATAGATTCTCAACTCAGTAATCAGATTTTCTTTAAGATAGTCTCTTATATAATCTGAGTAAGTCTCTCCAGTTCCATATATAGATTTATACTCTTCCTCGCCCAAAAAGTTTTCGCCCAAGGAAGTGTATTCCAGCGCAAGCTGAGTTTGTGACGCACCAAGAAAGTGATGTGTTGCAGGGTAGCTTGTTACTAGGATTTCATGGCATACGCCTGTGTCCAAATCTATTTGATACAGATGCTCTTCTGACTCCTCCGTATTAGGTTCAAGAGGTTGTTCACAAATGGAGAGATATGCATGGCCAAAAGCAAAAACACAACGATTGCATAGTGTTATGCATTCATCCTTCTTTTTCCATGTATATATGTTCTTTTTTACGCCACTGGATGGATTGGTTTGAAGTAATTGGAGCCGCCCGTCTTCCGTATCTAGGACAGTATACCAATTGCCCTGATATTCACAGAATTTCTGCGCATTTCCTAAATATGCTATACAACTGTCGTCATCGTGTCTGCAACCAGGAGCTGCACAAAAAACTATAGTTTGATTGGTTTCAAAATCAAAATAATACAGAACCTCTCGTGGCAAATACACTCCGCTTTGACTATATGCCGGGAAAACGCTATAATTTGTTTTGGTACTCAGTGCCTCTTTGTTTTCTGAAGGTACCGTGCTATTTAAAGAAAGGCCTTCCTCCTTAGCAGAAGGGGATAAGGAACTTTCGCAGCCCATCAAAATAATAGTAGCTAGCCCCAGCAAGATGGCAAGAATCTTTCGTTTATACATACATGAAATCTCCTTAAAAAGATAGATTTGGCAAGGCCAAAATGTTAATTAACGTCTGATAGGTAAGAATCAGAAGCTGTTATGCTGCCGCACTAAAGTTATAATCTTTGTCACCGTAAATTATACCGGTAGCATTTATTGACCTATAACTCACCACTTCTTGCATTCCTACCGGGCATCTTACGTAGCCAGAGATGGAGGAGCCGGTCATGGCGTTATAATATTCTCTCCCGTCGTGGTTTGGCTGTCCTCCGTCGTGAAGTGTTTCAAAAACCACGTAAACGTCATTATGCAGTCTAGCAACTCTGGCATTTGTATTAAAGTTTGAGTAGGCACCAATCGAAGAAGAAGCCCCCAGAGAAAACTCGCAGTTGTAACCCTTTCCTCCCAAGTAAATTGTCTGGCTTGAGGAGCCCAGACGGGGTTGCAGCTCAGAAAATGGCTCTACGGTGTCTACGAATAGCGCCGAAGCGGAGAAGGTGCAAACAATTGAGAGAGCAATAAGCATCGGGAAGAAAACGCACAATCTTTTTCTCATTTTGCAACATCCTTTCATTTTTCAGTAGGCCTTGCCAAACCTTATCAATATGTATATTGCCCTGGCGCATGGAAATATTTCTCATTTCGACATAAAATTTCGATAATAATTGTTGTGCGGTTTGTGTAAGTAAGGTATAATTGTTTCGAAACTGCTACTGTTTTATCAATCTCGCTCTAGTTACTCAATCGAATAGTGCAAGAAAAGGGGAGGGAGGCCTACTACCTAAAACCCAGCAAGGGCAAAACAAGCCTCGGTGAGGGAATGGCCTTGTGGCTGCTCCCGCTTCTCTTCTCGTCGTGACTGCGGTTTTCTTGCAGAAATTGAGTGGGAAACGAATACACGTTATGCAGGGGGTCAACAAAAAAGAATGGGGGTTGGGTGGTTGTAGCCCCATGCTGCTGGGAGAGCTATCCTGAGGTGGGCAGAGCAGGTGAGGGGCTCGTGGGCGGTATCGGGCCTATGTAATCTGACCTGGAGCAGACAGCCGTTCCTCTTTTGCCAAAAGAACCCCCTTGCCGAATGACAAGGGGGTGGGAGCGTCAACTTCTCCAATACTGATGGACATTTTCTAGGCGGATTCCTGGGTCAACCCAAAGCATCTTACAAGGGATTGGATAATTTTACAAATTAACTTACCAAAGCTTCCATGCCCTTCTGAAGGTTTTTTAGGCCACTTTCCTTATAGTGCAAATGCCAAGTTCTCCATCTATCCGCACAGGGAGAAAATCACCTTCTTCGCCAAGCTTTACTTCTAAATTGCAGTTGTCGAATAACCGAAAATCCGCAAGTCCATAAAAATCTTGGTTATTGGTATTATACCAAAAGGTAAGATACCCATTATCGTCAGAATGAAGTGGTTGGCAAGAAAAAACGATGCTGCTAGGAGAAGGATTATCTGCATCTACGGCGCGAATGTAAAACTCGGAATTGCGAATAGGGTGTCCATCTGCATCTTGGGTGCGTATGCAAAAAGCCGGAGAGAGAAGGGCTTCCTCCTTTTCCAAATCAACACTCCATGATAGAACATCTTCTTCTAGGCTCAAATTTCGTTCGAGTTTGAATGGACTGTCGGGAATAGCCGCTAAATATCCATCACAAGTGACAACATAGTAGTATGTTCCATCTGGAATATCATTGAAGGTTATTTCATATCCTAAGTCCACTGTTTGAGTATCAACTACTATCCCAGTGTCAAAGTTTATTAGGCTCGCTTCCACGGGAATGCTGCCTAATGAAGTCTTATGAAGCAAAAACTCCCCAAACCCATCAATGGACATTTTGGCAGCTGCAATACCCGGAAAGAGTGTAAGCTTGTTAGCATTGTATGAGTATATGAAGTCCGCTTTGACTTCGCTATATATGTCTTTTTCTGCTAGTTGGATAATGTCCGCTTGGGGAAAAGAAACGGACTTAGGGGTATCGTCCCAAGTGATATGCAACTCTACGTCGATATTACTGCATACGAACGTACCCGCAGGAGGAGTTACTTTGTAAACCTTAAAAAAGTAACTGAAGGGCTCTTTTCCGTCTCCTATTTTCGCTTTGGCTGATTCATTGAAGACATAATTAGCGTCTGAGATGTGGAACCCTGCATCCTGAAATTTCGGCGCTACCAATAGCAATGGTTCTTGTCCAAGCAAAACTTTTGGGATATAGGTATATACATCCTTAACATACACAGCAAATCCGCCAAGGATAAATAGAAACACAACCACAGCAGACATCAAGTAGCTTGTGCGCGATTTACGATTCGGAGGGGATGGGATAATCCACATAAGGAGGCTGATTACGAGTCCAGACCCAAACATAAAGTAGGGCTCTATTTTATATATGATTTCCGCAATCTCCAGCCCAGGCGAGCATGTTAAAAGGGAACCGAATGCCACTATTGTGAGGAAAGCAAGGGGGAACAGAAAGAGAGCAACATTGAGGTGACGAGGGAGTGCCCATCCCCGTCTTATATAAACTGTGATTTGCACATGCTCCAAAGATGGTTGCCCATTTTCGTTTTCGAGTAAAACTGTGACAGATAATTTATCCCTATTTTGAGTTCCTGCCTGTATATCGACTATTTTAGGGGATTTCTGACCTGGTAGTTTCAGCTTCTTTTTGCAGCCCTTTTTTGCCTCACCTGGAGTAAGGTATAAACTCGCCCTCCTCATCTTCCCCCCCACCTCTCTAATCACTAAAATAAAACTGGTTGAATGACTAAGATTCTATTCAAGATAATCATACCAGAGCAGAGCAAAAAATACAACCATATGCTATCGGCAATCTGAAAAAATCCTTTGTTGCCCTTGCCGCCCGCCTTTAGGCAAAAGACTACCAAGAGGTACTATCGTCCAGACCCAGCCGCTGGCAGAGGGGGTTCTTATGACCAAGAAACCTCTGCTAGGCAGAGAGGGCATACAATGCATAATAGCGTGCCAATAATTTTCAGCTTGGGTACCTCGCATAGCTTTATCAGACAGGACACCTCGCCTCCACGCCAAATATTCCCCCTCCATCTTCCTTTGCCAACCGCCCTCCCAGCAAACAAAAAAATAAACCCCTCACTCAGCAAAGAGCGGGAGCATCAAGAATCTATGAATGACAGGCTCGTGCTTATTCACAATCTGAACAAGCCGGGGCTCGCTGTCGATGATGTAGCTGTCAGGAACAGCTGTCTTGGTGATTAGGAGGTGATGGTTACATCCTGCCAGTTGGGGTCCGCGAGGCTGTATCCGGTCGGGGGAACGGTTTCCGTGACGCGGTAGGTACCATTGGGCAGGTCCTTGAACGTCAGCTGGCCGTTGCCATCCGTCTTGCCTTCCCGGTGGATGGGGCCGCCCTTGGGATTCTCCAGGTTAATGGAGTCCAGCGTGAAGGTGGCGTCCGCCAGGGTCCAGGTGTTGGAACTGTCTCGCTTGGTGATGCGCAGGTCGCGGAAGTGGGTGTCTTTGAACAGGAACTCCGCGTAGGACTGGCCCCATTTCAGGGTCTGCGTCAGGGCGTAATCGCCGGAGGTGTCTTGCTTATTCATACTGGTTCCGTTGCTAATATGATATGCGAACCTGGAGGAAACGATTTCCAGTCTCAGGGATGCGTTCAGCCATCTGGGGCCCTTGTCCACCGATGGTTTTTAGCTTCTTGGAGTGACTACGGCTTTGTTACAGAAGTTGGGTGGGAAGATTATATTTAAGGGATAAAAAATAATACGAGCAGTGGCGGGAGCAAGGGGGTGGCATGTGGCGTTCCGGGGTGGACAAAACAGGTGAGGGGTTCGTGAGTGGTATCGGGCCAATATACGGAGTAGCTAGCCGTTGATTTGATAACAAGAAGTCAGTCGCGTCCTGTTCAGCTTGTGGTCATGTTGCCAGACACAGAATGGGGACATCTCTCTAAGCTGTTTCAGGTGGGGCAGCGGTCCAGTGGCTCCGCTACGTATTTCCCCCTTGTCAAATCGTCCCCCAAATGTAAAACCTGGGGGTCCCGAAGAACCCCTGGTGCAGCACGGTCAGCTTTTCCAGTATTGTTAAAGATAAATTGCCCGTTTACGGTCGGCGGGGCATGAGATGCAGGCGAAAGATATTCGATACGTCTTGAGACGCCCGCCGGTATTAGGCCCTTCTAGGGCCTACTCAAGCCTCCGGCTTAACCGGAGGTTTTGGCTCCTGGTTCAAGTATCCGAGACTCTCTGCACTCATGTATTAAATTCGACAAAACTTGACAAGCATGATATTATTACTTCTGGGAGAAAAAGGAATGAAGTTTTGATAGCAAGAAAAGAACAAATAATTGGAATAACTCCTCCTCACTGGGGACCCAAACTTCTTTCAAGGAGCTGAGGCAGTAATGGAAGTAATTAAAAAAAGTATGACTTTATTAGAGATGTGCGTCACAGTGTCAATAATATTTGTCTTGCTAGGAAACATTATAGAATTTCTGCTAGGGCACGTAGACAATACAAGAACAGGACGCGGCAAATTACGTGTTTCTTACTTAGAAAATGGAAAATCAATAGAAGCAGAGGCTGTAGAGCTGTCTGATGGAATTCCTAAAACAAAGTATAGCATACCAATACATAACACTTCAACAGTAACCATAGAGTTTAGCGCAGTCGGGACCGACTTTGGACTGGCTGATATTTATTTGGTGAAATAATTCTGGAAAGGGAGCAGCTTCGGCAAGTTACAGTTCTGGTACAAAGAGGCAGGAAAATTCCGCAGTATTTATATTGGTTGAGAAGGCGAAAATATTTCATCGAAGCTGAGAAAATTTTGGAGGGCTGTGTCGGGCAGGGGGAGGGCGACTATCCCCATCAGCCAGAGATTCTCTTTTGCTCAAAAAAGAAGGCCCCCTGCCAGGGTTGGCAGGGGGTGTTGTATCAGTTTTTCCAGTATTGCTGGACCTTTTCCATGGCGGCCTCCTGGGGCAGTCCAAAGCGCCGGACGAGAGATTGGGCAATTGCTGCGGGGTCCCCGATGAAATTCTGGAGTTCGGCCACGAGGGCGGCAATACCCTTTTCCATGCCACTTTGCACGCCTTTTTCCCATACACCTTGGCTCAAGTTACACATTTCGGACACCTCCGTTTCAAGCCCCCGCGACATGTTGATGTAAAATTTATCCAGAATGATGGACTAAACCTCCTCACAAAAATCTTACGCCTGGTGAATAGCGTTGTGTTTTTAATGAAATAGATGGATATGTAGCCGATGACTGTTATTCTATCAGTTTTAGATAATGCCACTTGAACGATTTGAAGGCGTCTCATCTACACCGGCAGATTTTCCGCCCCCTTTGTTTCCGCAGTTTGTAAGTTCTCGGCTGAGGAGACTGAACAAGTTTCTGATGGTGATATATCATTTGGGGTTGACGAAGGGATGACTACCGGAAGGCAATCCGGAGCAAGAAGGTTAAGAAGCTTTTGAGGAATTTCTTTTTCACTTTGGGAGAATAGCATTACATTATATTGATTTTCCCCATACTTCTTTCCGAATATAAAGTCTGCATCTACCGCATCGCGGCTTGTCCTCAAGGAATTGTCTTTAACCCTCAGCGTCTGCGGGGAATAATAACCCGCCTTATAGTACATTCCTACGGTGAAGGACACATTAGTGAGCCCAACTTTATATGTAATACTGCTTGTCTTCATGTCTTTAAGAATGGTTACTTTATGCTTGGTCAGCTCATCCAAACGACTCAAGCAAGGCAGTTTCTTTTTCACCAAATCGTAGGGATGTTTGGGCTTGAAGTATATCTGTTTGTGTGATAGTTTGCTATTTTTGGCGTTGTCGTAAAAATCTTTTGCATCAAGACAGGATTCCAGGCCAGTTAGGTGGAAGAAATCATCTGTACGAAATAACACTTCGATACATTCTTCACCAAACACATACAGAAAAGCGCGTCCAACGAGATTTCTTTGGTAAGCCTGCGCCGCAAGGGTAACCTGTCCGCAAAGAGTGCGCATTTTAGCTTCCTTTGTATCCATAATCTCCTCCAAATGAAAAGCAGGATGACATTGCTGCCATCCTGCTGAGGGTTTTATGCTGGTTGCCAGCCTTGATGCTTTTCAGCATCGGTCGCCATGGGAATAATTAAGTCCCCCATGTGGACTACGGCGTTGTCCCCGCCGCAGGGCTTGATGCTTCTCAGCATCTATGGCTATGGGAATTACCCTGCCCCATATGCAGCTCAACTTTTTGTGGTGCCCTCACACCAAGAGCATTTCGGCTCCAGGCTTATCATATGTTCGCCCTGCTTCTTTTATACCAAATTTCACGTCGCTTGTCAAGTTGAAACAAAAATACAAAATGTCCGTCTGGGAAAAGGGAACGGATTTATATTGCTTGGTATTTTTCTTTCCAAGCAAATGAGTATGTTTCGACTCACGCAGGCTTTAGATACTTTTTAATGAGGTCGGTCTCTTGTGATTCCCTATCTAGTTTCACATTTACGACTTTCTTTACCCCTTTGCCGGATACCATGCTAATCTTAATCCATTCTATCGTTTCATACGTCCCGCTGTATTGTTCCGTATTTGCTGGGATAAATACTGGGAGCAATCTCAAATTGCCTTGATTCCATGATATATTTGGCGCATCTCGAATGTTTGTTCCGTCTGAGTAAACAAGATGCATCTTTACTGGTTCCGGCACGCCTGTAATTTGCGTATACTCCAGATTGTTAAGATAAAGCGTATCATAACTGCGGATATCGTCTCTGAATCTAACTTCCACACTAAACTCGTTCACATTAAACGCTTCTCCTTGTGGTTGCTCTATCCAAAAATCGACAGCTAAAATAAGGACAAATCCGGCTCTATCATTACCATCCATAAATCTTTGAAATTTCCTAAGCTTTAGGACATCCCTCAACCTTGCGGTTAGTACATACTTTGGCCGCCCTAGCAATTGAATCAACGAAGGAATCCATGCTAATGCTCCCACAAAACTGATAACAAGAGAGATATATTCTAGCCTCATAAAACACGCCCCTTTGCTGTAAATGTACGTCTAAAACCACTGGTTCAAATCAATAGGGATGGCAGAAAGAACCCGTACTATGTAAATAAAATCCTTTTAGAATTGAGTGCTTTCTTGATGTATCCATAAATACTGCCTCCTGTATTTACCCTATTGCTGTCAGTAGAAGCATGGGACTTTGTATAGTGTGTGTTAGAATGTCCATTCGGGCTATGTTGGACAGGGGAATCTCACCTTCTCAGATAAAGCTATTTCCCTTCCTATAGCAACTAGAGCAAACACCCCTATTACAAGAGCCCACACCTCCATACATCGCCATTTCCTGGCTAAGCTTTACCTCTCCACAATGCTTACACATCAACCAACGACGACCCAGCTTGTCTCGAATTGGGGCATCGGCATTTGGGTCAAAGATTTTCTTGATACGGGCTTCTTCAATGTGAGACAATTCGTCTTCTTGAGGAGATGCTGACTGCGGGATGGCCACTTGCTGCTTCTTGGGCTCAAAGCAAGCGTCGTTTTTCAATCTTCGGTCCGCGATTCGCCTTTGGAGGTCAGGAGGGACCCTGTCCTCTCCTGCGGCCAGGCACAGACATCCTGGCGGAGTTGCCAAATTGAACTCGCAATATGCGCAATCAACCCATCTTGCCGAATATTTTCCTCGGTATTTTCCCTCGTGTACCGCACATTCATATCCTCCGCCCCATAAATCCGGCTCGATGGCCATGGCCAGATACCATGTCCGGCGTCTATCTATAAGGGCGCTGCGAATCCATTTGTTTTTCGTATGTGTATCTTGGAATATTGTTTTTAGGCTGCTTGGGACAAAGAAAGAGTCCTCGCTGATAGGAGGAAAATGGTATAACAGCAAGGAGTAGTTTTCGAACTCTGCTTCGTGAATAAGGTTACACAAGTCCTCCTCAGAGTAGTACGCTCCAAACTCAAAAAGGAGACGTAATTTACTGTTTTGCAGTATTATCGTAAGCATGGGAGGATACTGCAGGGGAGAGCATTCAAACAAAACTTGGTCAGGTTCGATTATCTGAGCATCTTTGAGTAACTCGTCCTTACGCCAGGCAGGGAAAGAGATAGCGATAGGAGGTAAGGCAAGACGACCAAGCTCTATGATAACGTTGGCGGCGGCTTTGTAGACAGCAACTTCGGCGGCATACAAACATTCATAGTTAGACTCATGAGCAAAGTGGTGTTTTCTCACTGAGCCTTTCCGAGCTTCCAAAGGCTTACCGCACGCAATGCAATTACAGGCACATTTGGCGCCGCTGGGGACGTCTGAAATGTGCCTTAAGGCACTGGTTTTTCGGTCAACTCCATAGTAAATGTTGTGAGCGGTCTTTTTCTTTATGTTTTGGCCCACATGGATTCACCTCGCTCCCCGATGAGTTTCAGCTGACTATTTCGCAGGAGCAGCCTACACTCCCGCGCTTTGGCGAATTGGGTCCATGAGTATATTATATGCGAGGAAATGGGTATAAGCAAGTCTAAAGGGAGAGAGAAACTGTATTCGCCACCTTGCTTCAGTTGCCATTTTCTCTCCAAAATATTTGGTTTGACAACAAGAAGCCGTCCAGGACCTGTTCCGCTTGCGGTCACCCGGCCCGACACAGAATGAGGACATCCCTCCAAGCTGTGTCGGGCTGGGGACAGTCCCATGGCTCCGCTACGGATTTTCCTCATGTCAAATCGTTCCCCAAAAATGAAGAACCAGGGGCTCTGAAGAACCCTTGCACGTTGGTTTTGGCATCAGGACAGGAAAACCCGTCGGACGGCTTCCAACTCTTGCGAAAGGAGGAAGGCAATCCGCTTGTTATCAAATCCGACATCTGAAATACCCATATTTTGCGGGTAATACAATCTAGGGTATTTCATTTTGATACAGGGCTAATTTGAGGGAGGTCAGACAGCAACTTGTCAAAGGAAGAGGGGGCGCCGTTAAGAGATACTAATTGTCCTTGCGAACAGTACGAGAAAGCGGGCGCTGGCTCTACAAAAGCCAGCAGGCGCAAGAACAAGCTTCGATGGAGAGTGGCTTTGTGGCTGCTCCAAATCCGGTCAAAGTCGCATCTTCCACAGCGGTATTGTGCCCATATGCCTAAACCCGAGGTAGGCGACCATGCTTTTTTAGCCATGTCAAAGCCCGAAAATAACACCAGGGGTTCCGAAGAACCCCTGGTGCTGCACCATCAGCTTTTCCAATATTGTTCTTCTCCAAACAAATAATACCGCCCAAAGATTTGCTGAGAATTTTCTATCCACAAGACCTTGACTTCCACGTCGACATTGCCAGAACCATCACGGAATGCTATATGAGCGCCCCCCAAAGGGGGGGGCAACTGGATACTATGTGATGGTGAATTGTGCAAAAAGATACGTTTCGTCGCATGGTTTCAGAAGGAGATACTTGCCTGGTAACAATTTGCCATAGATATTATCCCAACCAATGGAATCGGTCCATGTTGCTTCCTTTATATCTTTTTGGCTGTTTGGAGAAAAACCAATGTAAATCTTGGCTGCCCACCATGATGGTTCCTCATCATTAAGCCACGGCAGCTCTGCCCATGAGTTCACCCATGCGTTTTTTTGTTGAAGAATGAAGAATTCGTGTGAGGTGTAAATTTGATGTCCGGTCAAGTTTTGAATACTAAAGGTTAGACCTGCTGCAGAAACACTTGAATCGTCAATAGTTAAGATAATATTTCCCCCATTGTATGTATCAACAGAACGATAGCAGTTATTGTTCAAAAAAACAGTGGGGATAGAGCTATGAAACTTGCGGACGAACCCGACAGCGCACCCTACCAAAACCAATAGTACAAGAAGCCCTTTTTTTAGCGGAAAGTGTGTGTGGTTTTTCATAGTTCAATATTTACATAAAGGAAACATTGAGCCCACTTAAAATGTTGGAAACTTTGCAAAATTGTTCTCGACTGGATGAGCCAGCAGAAAGTATTCCGAGAACAATAATTGATTCATTGCCGAAATGCCGGAAGAGAGGACCACCGCTGGCACCTTGGCTCAGACTCATTCCAGAAACATTGTAAACATCCTTAATGGTTTTCCCACCTACCGAGATAGTTCCATTTGTAGAAGAAATTTCTCCATAGGCAATATTACCACCATAGTCCATAGCAGCAACTGTTGTTCCCTCGGGCGCACTTCCATATCCCTGAATCTCATAGAGAGTGACACCGGTATAGATTGAATGGCCACACGAAGTCGTACTTGAACACTTGACAAATCCTGCGTCCACGCTTCCGCTGAACTTTGTGTATACCATGGTTCCGATTAGCTGATTGTAGGCATCATAACATAGATAGGAGGTAGTTCCTTCTGTCCAGCCAGGAGCATCCAACAGCAAATGTGCAGCTGTCACAAAACCATATTCTGTTCCGCTACTTGTCCTCCGGCTGGCAGGGAAACCAATAAGTCCACCGCCCCAATTTCCGTTTTTCAAATATGCAGCAACTCCTTCGCCGGGGTTGACCTCGATTGATGCGGTGACCATAGCATCTTCCAGAGGGGCAGTCGGTTCTGCGATAGGTGCATATGACGAAGGAGATGATGGTGCTCGTTCTTCAATCAGGGAAATGGGTAGTACAGAAGAATGGCGAGAACTCATTCCTTGCGTAATTTCCGAAAGGAAAGCTTCTTCAAAAGCAGGGGTTAGGTTTTGTACGCCGACTTTTATAGCATTCTCCTCGTTGACTACCGAAATGGAATTGATTTCAGGTGCGATGCTAGAGGAATTATAATTTGCACAGTAGTAATCCTCAATCCTTTCTTGAAGAATGAGCAAATCATTCAAAGAATACTCTGCACTCGCATCGATAATGACATCTTGGCTTTTTGCACACTCTTTAATCAATGCCATGTCCTTATCTGTTATACCTGGGGTTGTTTTAATGACTAGGGTATGGGAATCGTTTATATAGGCGCCGGCGTAAAAAGCAGGGTATGAGTCTCCATACAATTCGGAAAAAGAAGTCAATAAATTCGAATATTGCTCGCACGCAGCATTTTCCAGAATAGATTCTTCAACCCGATTACTGCCGGATAGCTTGGATTCTAGGGCAAACGCAGGAGAGTAGAGACAAGTGAGCATTGCAAATGCAAGGAGGCAAGAAATAAACTTTTTCATATAAGGTTATCCTTTCTTTTTGCTACTAGGCAGACAACTATATTGCTTGACTTCAAAAGACGGTGTTTATTCAAAGGATAAGTTTGACTCTCCTTCATAAATTCCCCATTGGAATCGGCTCCCTTCCAGAGGCAGCTAATGGATAATGCCACTTCGCCCCTTTATAATATAAATTGTTTCAGCGCATGGAAATATTTCACACTTCGACATAAAATCTCAATGATAATTATTGTATAATTTGTTCAAGGTGGGGCTTGGGGGGGTCGTGGAGGAGAGGGAGCTTGATTGTGCATGGGCCATCAGACGTAGAAATGAACCTCGGCAAGGTTCGGAATTATGGCAACTACTCACCGCTTGCCTATGTAGGCAGTTTCAGTCGGACATACGTCGGCTAAGAGCGGGCAGTTACATTCTCCCTTTGCTCAAAAAAAGAAAGCCCCTGCCAGGGTTGGCAGGGGTATTGTATCAGGTTTTCCAGTATTGTTGGACCTTTTCCATGGCGGCCTCCTGAGACAGCCCAAAGCGCCGGACGAGAGACTGGGCAATTGCTACAGGGTCCCCAATGAAATTCTGGAGTTCGGCCACGAGGGCAGCAATGCCTTTTTCCATACCCTTTTCCATGCCACTTTGCATGCCCTTTTCCCATACGCCTTGGCTTAAATTACACATTTCGGACACCTCCGTTTCAAACGCCCGTGACATATTGATGTCAAATTCATCTTGCAGGATTTTCTTCTTTTCCGCCGGGGGAAGAGACTCGGAAAACAACGCCTCCAACAAACGCAAAACCCCCGTGTGATTCTTGCCGTCTGGATGTCCAACGCAGACCATAAACACGGACAGCAAATCATAATCCACCACATCCTCATGAGCCTCGCCCACAAGGTTTTCCTCAACTATGCGATACTTCGTGATGGTGTTTTCTTTGTATTTGGGGGGAGACAAGCATATCCAAATGGAGCAGACCTTCTTGATTTTCCCGTATTCGGAATTCATGAACTCTGTTCTATGCTGAGCGGACAGCATCCGGCTGCAATAGTATATGCCACGCTTGACCAGGGGATACCCGGTGTGGTATTTGTTCTGAGCCTCAACGTTGATGATGAGGCCAATGGGCTTGCCATCAGATGGGACCGCGGCCCGAAAGCGCACATCATACAGAACGGTGCCCTCAACAGTAGATTTGTCCTCCATATCCAGGCCATGGATTCTGGGTGCCGTGTCTGGCAGAACGGGGACCTCTCCCACCTGGGGCTGGCCCTCGATGTACTTTTCCGCAATCTCCTGGATGGAGCAGTCCCGGTATTCATCCAGGCAGCTTTTCAAAATCCAGGCCAGGATAGACTTCTCAGACAATACGCATTTGCAGACTGCGTCATAGGCCTGTGATTGGCTGTCGTGCAGGACGTTTGCCTCCTGGTCCATGGGGAACACCTTCTTCCTGTGAATTAAGTATACCATGTGGGGAGGAGGGTGTCCAGCAAAATTTCGGAACGCCGGTAGTCTATGTCGGGCGGCAGGACAGTAAGTAATCCCATTGCGTTAAGAATGTCATCAGGTGGTATCTTGCAATAGGGAAGGGGAGCTGGGCTCCCCCAGAATTGTCCGTTTGGGTTCTGCGGTTACATCGAAGGGAATGCGGCGGTCGCGGACAACCCGCTTCACAAAAACGGTGAGAGCTGTGGTTGCCGGAACCCCCATACTGTCGCAAACTTCCAGGAACTCGGCCTTCAACTCATCGTCGATACGGATGGTCAGAGAAGACTGGGACATTGAGCATCCCTCCTTTGATATTATGATTATAGCATCTGCACAACCACTTGTCAAGCAGAATTTTGAAAATAATTGATATTTGTTAGTGCAATCGACAACTACGAGAAATGACGATGGTGAGGCGCTTCTGAACATATTATATGCAGGAGGGATGAAAAGCATTACGAGGGGTGGGGGTGCTTGGGAGCGGTGTCGGGCCTATGGGAATTGGGCTCGGAGCTGGCGGCAATTCTTCTTTTGCCAAAAGAAAACCCCTCTGCCAGCGAAGGCAGGAGGCTTCCAGCGGCATCCACATTTTATGATGATTGCTTTTCGCTAAATGGAAGGACTTTTTGTTTTTGCATCATTTTCCATTGCTGAACACTTAGACGACCTCGCAACGAGGATTTTTGAGGTCTCGCGGAACTTTGAAACACGATTTGACCATATATTCCTGTACATTGATTCTTTGAGGCTCATCTACCATCTTGCACTATCATCCATGAAATGGGATGTACAAGAGGTGGACCGTTGCCAATACAACGAGAAGCTGTCGAGGTTAGACAGAGGAGACTAAAGCACCTATTCGGGTTCCGTGTTGACAAAATTGCTTCTTGCATATAATATAGAGGCAACAGGTGTGGGAGGGCAATGATTCAACCACGAATCATCGCGGCTCAATGTAAGCTGGCATGCGGTTGAGATTTTCCAAGAAGCCCACAGTCGCGCTTGTTGCAACAAGAAACGGTCATCTCTCAGAGGGTGGCCGTTTCCTTTTTGGGAACAGGGCCCTGGCGTTTGGCCAGGACCCTGCTTATTTGTGCTCTGCGCCTACAAAAATTCCGGATGCTCTTTCAAGCACGCAAGCATGGCATCTTCCCCACTCTTCATTGTAGCAAGCAGCCGTTTGTAAGATGCCACCGTCATTGTTATTTCTTCGCTAAAATCAGGGACTGGATACTTCTTGGCTGGCAGAGTTCGTTCTTTCAGGGCCGTTTTGAACGTATCCAACTCCTCCATGGTAAACTTGGGCGACCTATTCCGCATCATGTTTCCATCTTTTTCACACGACTCACGCCCCCATGCCCTGGCCCTTTGCGAAGTACACGGCTCGGAGCAATTATATTTTCTGGAAAGGTTATAGCATATTTGGAAGGAAAATACAAGGTCACAGTTAACAAAAGAGAATTCGATGGATGGTAGGCTGCTGGGCACCTGACGTCCGATACTGCGAGAAGGGCCTACTCAAGTTTCTGGTTTAGCCGGAGGTTTTGATTTTGATGTAACTACAGTTTATTGCAGAAATTGGGCGAGGGCGCAGGTACACATTATGATGGAGAGAGGTTGGGAAAAGAAGAGTGCGAGCTGGGGCAGAGTGGAGTCGCTTGCGACTCGATGCTGCTGGAAGAGCCTGCTTTGGGATGGAGACTGGGGAGGGCCCACAGCTGTATCGCACCTGTTATGGTCTGTGTGCGAAGCCGACAACAATCTCTTTTGCTAAAGGGTTTCTGCCTAGTAGCTAGGGTGAGCAGAAACGCCCGGGAGACACTAGCTGATAAATGGGCAGCAAGGCCCCCGCGGACGAGCTAGGGCCTTGCTGCCATACATTTAAACTATGTCCTACTCGTTAAGTGTGAATCCAGAACCGGGAGTGCCCCCCTGTATTCTGCCAATGTACTTTTGCCAGTTTGAGTAGGCTGATGACGGGAAAACGAGGTGATAATGAGAAAAAAGGAATTGATAATCAAAATAGATATCACAACCAATATAACGTTCCCCAATATAATAGTAAGGAAGTGGTACTGTATCGCTACCGGAGCTCTTTTCACATTTGCTCAAGGCAAGCATTCGCTTCATACTCTGGAGCGATGTTTTGCTATTTATTAAAAGGACACCACGGGATGCATCATACTCATCCTTGTCAGAGGCAGAGGCAGACTTTTCGGCAATTGAAAGGCAGACCCACAAGCTGTTTTTTGCCCCTGCCGGGCTGCAAAGGAATCCCAGGAGAAGAACTGTAAACGCAAGAAGGAAAATCCCTACTTTTAAAAACTTCTGCATTATTGAGAGACCCTTTCAATATCGATATATACCTCATTTGATTGTGGATAATGACTGATACTCAATCTTCTAACCATATACGTGAACAGCACAAACAGAATATTACTCCGGTGAAAATGAGCCACCAAGAGGGTAGCGCATTATTTGTATCATCTAGGCAATATTTAACCATTTAGATTCTCCCTGATGAAACTTTAGAATGGCGAGTACAAAAAGGATAGTGCAGATAGCGAGTAAAACCAACGGTCCAACGAGTAGGTCCTGCTCCCTTACAAAGCCAGGAGCGAGGCGAGTAATTAGAAATGACGTTACGATACTATATGCAGGGCGACCTATAATTGAGGTAAAATAATTTTCCAAAATTGAATAAATGAAGGGGCCTGTTAGGGCAATAAACGAGTTCTTTGAAATCATAACCAAAAAAAATCCAAACGTGAAATAAAGTCCCGCCAGGATGGCTCGCCACACTGACGACACAAGGGCGAACTTCATAGGAGAGGACACGAGGACGTCCCCCCAAAGATACATCCCTATATGAGATGGCTCGGTTATAGGATAGCTTGGAGTAATTACATATAAGTCCA
The DNA here is from genome assembly GCA_910574635.1 of Oscillospiraceae bacterium. GTDB lineage: Bacteria > Bacillota > Clostridia > Oscillospirales > Oscillospiraceae > Oscillibacter. The sequence goes on from CAJTCG010000002.1 coordinate 93,936, forward strand.
TTGCCCGGACTATTGCATCAGTTTGTGTCAAATCTTCCATTGACTTCAACGGAGACAGCTGTCGTCAAGTCGTTGGAAAACTCCACCTGAATGGTATCATTTCTGTACATGCTTGTTGTCCCGGCCAGAGAAGCACTGGTATTCCTGCTACTAAGGTTGCGGGCCCAGGCACCTCTTGCGTCAGAAGTCATGTCAGCCTGGCGGGCATCGACCTCGTATCCACCGCCCACAGTGACACTATATAGGTACGCACTCGAACCAGTGCGTTCCTTCGTTCCGGCCCCCCTGCTGTATGCGGAACCGTTAAACCCGGGAACAATGCAGTGGGCGTTCACATCCTCAGTCGCAAAAGCGACCACGGCCAGAAGCATCACGGAAACCAGTAGCAAGGAAACCACGCGAAGAGTCTTTTTCATCAGCTGAACCTCCTAAGTACATATTGCAGACGGGCGGCATAGTAAAGTGAAATCCATCTCTTACGAAAATAACATTTTCATGGTTTAAGTCCGGCATATCAAAGTTGCTATGGTATATATTGCTTTGACAAATGGAAATATTTCATTTTTCGACATAGAATCTTGATAATAAATATTGTGCAGTCTGCATAAAGAAGGTCAAGCTGTTTCAGAGACTGTCACAGATTTATCAATTTTCCCTTAACCACTTTTTGATATAGCGCAAGAGAAAAGGGGCACTGGGCTCCTCAAAAGCCAGCAAGGGTAAAGTAGACCTCGGTGGGAGAGCAGCCTTATGGCTACTCCTTATTTGCTACTTGAAGTGACTGCAGTTTTGCTACAGAAATTGGGTTGGGGAGCGGATACATGTTATGCGTAGGGGGGTGACAAAAGAAAAATTCGGGCTGGGAGTGGAGTTGCTCGCAATTCGATACTACTGGAAGAGCCTGCTTTGGGAGGGCTGGGGAGAGCCCATAGGCAGTGTCGGGCCAATATGCCATCTGGCATGAAGTTACCTCCATTCTTTTTTTGATAAAGAAAGCCCCTTGTCCACATGGGCAAGGGGCATAGTTCTGCTTTGCAGTTTCAGCGCCAAGAATGACCTGCCATCCCTTTAACAAGTTGACCGTGGCCTTTGTAATGGGTTCAGGTCATTAAATTGTTTTTTGCCGTTTTCCATGCAGGGTTTTAATTTTATAGCAGCAATACAGTAAAAGAGCAAATCCAACAGCAAAAGTTAATTTAGGCCACAGAATTCCCATGGGACTATTATATCCGGCACTATCTCCGGTGGAGCCCTCGTCGATAGTTATGTCGGACATTAACTGCGCTATTTCATCAAAGCTATACGATGTTCCTGCCGACAGTTTCGTATTTGTGCTTTGTGATTCGGACGCCATGTTTATATCTGGGGTAAGAACTATTCCCGTGTTTGTAAGCGGAATCAGTTTATCAGCCACTCCATCCGAAAAGGTGACAGCAAATAGAGCTCGCATTTTGGGGCTTCCGCCAATTAAGACAATATCATCTTGAGCGGTAATTCCAACAACTTTGAGAGCGTCAATAATATTGTCTGGAGTTTGGCCCATGCCACCAATTTCCACCTCTGGCACGCTCCATGTTCCTGCCTTACCAACTAACTCTTCATACTCTTCCACTGATATTATATTCTGACTGACTAATGAGTAATCTGGGGCCAAGGACCTTGAAATGGTTACCCTAACTGTCTGGTCGCTAATGATATCTGAATAACTCCAGATGTATTTCATACTGTCCATGATGCGCGATTTCGAAAAGTTATCAAGCGAAAAGATATCCTCATCGTCAACATAAATCTTATAGACTTTATTCCAATCGATATCAGATGCACTTATTGATTGATTGTCCGGTAACAATGAATTTACCATGTTACAAATTTCCACACCACATTCCTGAACCGACTGGAAATCAGGTGACTCAGGAAGTATCTCAAGAGAACTCTCAAACTCTTCGGCGTTTACCATTATGGTACAGAGGGATGCGGCAAACACCAAAATAAGTAATTTAGCGAATTTAGCCATCTTATCAATCTCCTCTTACTTAGTTAGATTGTTACTGTATGAGTCCATTTTCCTGTTCCGGACTGGAAAGTGCATGTTGATACCATGGCAGAATAAGAAAATGATTTAGTACCACATCCAGCAGCTGGGTCTACGACTGTAATTGTTCCAGCCGACGAGTTAAAGCCAGAAGCGACAACCGAATGTCCACCGTTTGAATTCCATCCTATTCGTATATAAATAGGTTCCCCAGCACCTAATTCCGCCAGTGCGTCAGCATAGGTAAGAGGAGATGTGTGAGCTGTAGAATATAAAAGTGTTGCATAATCAACCGCCCTACTTGATTCGTAAATGTCTGCAGCAGGAACATTTTCGGCCACACCCTTTACAAATTCGACAATCGCACTTTGTGGTACATCGCGCCCTACCGTGTGTCCTATCATCTGAGCACATGCTGCCCAGCACCAGTGGGAATATTTCTGTTCATATCGATGAACATAAATTGCCTGTGCTGACGAAGACAACAAAATAACCGAAATTAAAAGAGGAATTATGTAGCGGCGAACAGATTTCATATTATTATTCGTCCTTTCATTTTGTGTAGTGACCCCCAGATTTCTCTCTTTTATGGACTTCGCATTGGAATATACCTCCTTCCCAAAAAGCGCTTATATCATATATTGCCTCAGCACATGGAAATATTTCATATTTCGACCTGAAATTTTTATGCAGATTATTGTGCAGTTTACACAAAGGAGAATCTGACCCATATGCCCTGACCTAGAGCGTCCCATCACCCTTCTTTTATCAAACGCTCTCGCCAGTAAGACCGAGTGTTGCGACATCTTACAAGCTGTGCTAAAATAAAAACTAACTTGTGTAATCCAATACTGTTGGGAGAGGCCTGACCCGAGTGCAGACGAGGCTCACGGGCAATGTCGGCCTCATGCGCCTATGGCCAAAAGCAGTCAGTCAGTCTTCTTTTGCCGAAACAGTCCCCTCGCCAGAAAGGCGAAGGGACTGTCGTATTAGGTAAGGTTTATGCTCGGACATCCATGGTCGATGTGTCATTTTGCGCAGCTTGCTCCTGCACGGCAGACTTCATTTCTGCGCGAGCTTCCCTATACGCCTGCAAGTAGGCAGAAGCCGTTTCGCTGTAGAAACGATGCTCTTCCTTGGTCTGGATGTCTGTCCAACCCCCATTGCTGCTATAGAATGCGATTACTTCCCCATTGGGAGCAGACACCTCAGCAGCTTGGTGGATTGCACTAATCTTGAGTTTAGCAGAACATCCACCTGACAACTTCTCCAACATTTTATCAAGTGCCTGCAGCATCGGATGAGGCTCTTTTAATGCAGCCTGAATCGCGGACATCACATCAGCCTTGGGGGCAGAACGGTCAGGGGACACGAATTTTCCCATGTGGGCATGAAAAAACTTGGTAAAATCTTCTGACATGTAGGTGCCCTGCTTTGCGTCTTCTTTTGCGTATTCTTTTAGCTTCTCAACAAAGCCATCAGTCATTGCGCCTTTTGCAGTCTTTTCGACTTTTTGGACAGCATTGTTCTTCCCCAGTCTAGCTGCACTGTTGGCCCCGCCTGTTAAGGAATTTATCTTCATTCAAGCGTATACCAAATCACAACCCGGGAAGAGGTGCATTTGACTGTTCCATAGGTTGGCCCAACATTTGTTCCGTAGATTTGGAAAGTCCACATACCCTTTGCGTATTCTCCGTAAAAAGACATAGTCTCTCCCGTATCTTTGAAGGCCCGCTCAATTCTGTGTCCCCAAGGGGAGGTAAGGGCATACTTGGTGGTTGTGATGGGACTCGTTGTAGAGCTGCCGGCGCTTAGTCTGCCAGGATAAATCTCGACCGTCTCCACCACCGCATTAGACGGGAGTGTCGTGAAATCGACATTCGGTTTGTTAAGAGACCAGTCGTTCGAGTATCCAGGCATAGAGAGCGTGACAGTGTCTGCATATGCGGACCTCGACCCGCCATTTGCCAGCGGGTCAATGTCTAGGGTCATGGAATAGAGCTTCTTTTCGCCGGCGCTTTCCTCCTCCGGCTCCACCGCAAACGCGGTTGTCGCCATCATGGATACTGCCATCATAACGGCTAATACCATCGCAAACAAACGTTTTTTCATGGTTTTCCTCCTTTTATACTCGTGCATCGAAGGTCGCACCACTGCCGTTTTCCGCTACGGGAGACTTCGATGCGGCATTGATTTCCGCACGGGCTTCCTTATACGCATCGTAATAAATTTGGTCCGCCTGGTGCAAGAACTGATATTCAGCCTCTGTAGAAATCTCAGTCCAGCCGCCATCGCTGTTGTAGGCGGCTATCATTTCTCCGTTAGGAGCAAAGACTTCGGCGGTGTCCACCAGCCCGCCCAGCCAGGCATTCATGGAATACTTCCCCAACAGCATAGAAAGCAGGTCCTTGCCTCCCCTGGACGCACTTCTCATTGCCATATTCGCCCGGGAAATCGCATCTTGACGGTCTGGGGAAACACGCTGCTGCTTATGTGAGTTAATCATCTGGATGTAATCCTTCTGTTGATAGACATTCACTTGAGCATCCCTTTTGGCGTGTTCCTTGATTTGAGCAACAACATCATCCGTCAAGGCGGCTTGAGCATCCTTCTTAGCTGCTCTTTTTACGGCCGGGGTTTTCTCAAATTTCGCTTGGTCACGGGCAATTACGCTGCTTACATAGCTTCTTATGCCATTTTGAATTTGCATGAGGGACTCCTTACTTTGTGGCCGGAGATGCGTATGTAACAGTGACGTTGCAATTATTGTAGTGAAGGCTCCCAAAACGGATAGAATCAGTCCAATCACCGATAGGACGTGTCAAATTCGTTCCGTACATCTGTAAAGTCCAAGTACCCTTCACGGGAGCGTTGTTAAGAGCGGTCGTTTCCATGGTTTTGGCGATTGCCATGGTTGTACTTTTCAGATTCGGAGCAGTTATCTTCATCTGACTCGCCACAACCAGCCCCTGCAGCTTCGGAGCGCTTTCGTTTGCAGTCGCTGTGCCCGGCACAATCTTGATATTCTGGACCACCGCATCAGAGGGGATGCCGACTGTGGAGAATCTGATTTCGTAGACAGTAGACCATCCGCTGGCTCCAGCATCCAACGCCAAGCCGATTTTGAGCGACTTACTCATGGTGGACGTACTTGCGAGCGGGACCAGTTGAGCTTCCACCGTAACTGTGTGGAGGTCTTGGCCAGTCACCGCCTCCGGCGCAATCGCAAATGCCGACGTGACCATCATAGAGGCCACCATCATCGCGGTCAGCAATCCAGCAAATAAGCGTTTTTTCATAATAGTACCCCTTTCTTTTTCTTAAAGAAGATAAATTATACAGCCTTGCCCCCAACATTGCCCCATTTAGAGAGGCTATCAAGCATAGGCATATACGCACCGGGAATAGTAAAACAGCTTTGGCTTGCCAATATCCCCCCTTATATTTTGTAAATTTCTATTCCGGGTGTACATAACATATATTGCTTTAGAACCTGGAAATATTTCGTCGTTTTATATATTTTCTGATTTGTCTAAAGAGGAAACAACTTTGGGTACTACTTCTATATCCTGAGAGGTTTTGCCTAAAAGCTAAGAAAGCCACCTAGCACAGCAGGTAGCTTTCTTGGCTTTTTATATTTGTTATTTTTGCGGTGGGCCAGGCTCGTCTTCGAGTCCCTTAACGTAATAGTATTGGCTCGTCATTCTCGACTCAAGTACATAACCGCAATAGGGGCAGATAGCTTCTTCCCTATCCTTGCCCCCAGGATAAACATTCCCGATTAGTTGGTATTCAACCAACTTTCCGCATCCTTTACATCTTTCTGCCATTTTGAAATCTTCCTTCCGCAGGTGGGATAGGTACAGACCCGAACAGAATTGTCTCTCACAAGTAATCACTTGACAGCAATTTGTAGACAACTGCTTGTGAATTATAGCGTATAGCGATATTAGACAACATGCATAGGACGAGTCCAAGTAATCTTCTGATGGATACAAGTACACAGCCGTGAGCTGCTGGGTGGAAGATGGATTTAACGCCTTGCAGTAACCGGACTTGTATAATAAGGCTTCGAGTCACTTCCCGAGTCATCAGCTCCATAGCAGTAAACAGTGGCTTTATAGGTATTCCCTATAGTTCCTGTAAACTCAAACGCTTTCTGGTCATAAAATGCGCCTGAACCCATCATGGAGGGATAATCGCTGGAATAGAATGTGCCATAATGCGCGTAGTTTCTTCCATCCGATGATTCGTAAATGGCAATGCTGGAAACACCGATTTCGTCCAGGCTGCCCTTTCCGACAACCCTTGCAGTAATTGCGATAGTACCATTCCGGCCCGCTGAAATTGATGCGACATAGGTATTCAGATACTGACTGGTCCGAGCAGATATTGCGTTGGCACACGCAAGGGAAGAAAACAATCCAATGGTTAAGGTCAGGCTGACTGCGATTTTAAAAATCTTTTTCATTTAGGGCACCTCATATATTGAGTCTATGATTTTTAGCATTTCGTCGTTTGTGATATTGCCGCCGATGACACACTGTAAATCATCCACTATCCAAGTCGCGTTACACCATTTGCCGTCATTTATGATATAGTGTACGCAACCACCAGCCTCATGCAAGATGACATTAGAGCTGTCCTTTTCAATGATTGTGGTAGGGCCTGTTTCCTCATTAAAATCGGAAATGCTCAAAGTCAAAGAGGAGTCTTCATCGTCAGAGACCATGTAAATCCCCATACCAAGGTCTGTAACCCTTGCTGAAACGGTGAAGGAGCTGATTCCAGCTGGATACCAGGACGGGACCAGAGCGGCATCAATTTGGAATTCAGATAATGCGTCCTCAACGCTTTCATATTCTGCAGACTCACCGACAGCAAGAGGGTAAAATTTTGTTGGTTGAGTTGTCTCTGGGCTTCCAGAAAAGTAAAATATTTCATTTGTCCAGTTTGCAAAGAACCCAAAAACATCTATTCCCAAAGCCTGAGCAGATATCAGTGTTACCATCATGGCAGCAATTGTCGCAGCGACCGTAGTTAGCCTCCCAAGGTAACGGCGCTGACTTCTTTCGGACGGTTGTGGGTTGGCTGGAAGGGGTGCGCTCTCTTGTTCCTCAAAAAGAGAGGGAAACCTTTCATGAAATCTTTCCAATGCCGCTTGGCTATCAATAGGATTTTCCAGCGGGGAAAGCTCATTCATTTCTTCAAGATAAGCGTCCAAAAGGTCTTCGTCGAAATCCTCGGGAGCTACCGAGAGAAACCAGTTGGTAAATTCATCTAGTACCTCAAAATACAGGCGCTTATTAGACGGGTCTGCAGTCAAATGACCTTGGATTGGTTCCTCCGCCTTGCCCATTCCGTTTGTGCTGGATATCCCGCTATTTTGGGAATTGCGCAGGAACTCGGCCATAGAACTCACCTCCTATAACGTATATTGTTTCAGGGCATTGTTTTATTTCAGATAATTACTAAATATTTTTCTCTTTTTCGAGGAGCTCTTGTAGCCTCCTTTTGGCTCGAAAAACCTTTAAGGCACATTGCTTAGGTGAAATCCCAAGCCGTTTGGACAACTCTGCATAAGGCATCTGTTCTTCATAACGGGCCACGAGTAATTCTTTTTCTTCTTCGCTTAATTCAGCAGGGAGCCGGTCTCTAAGGGAAGAGAAATATGTATCGGTTGCTGCAGCCTCTGATATCTCATCATAGGGAACGAATTGGATGATTTTTTTATGTCGAAGTCTGGTCCCCATAAGATTTTTTAGAGACTCCATCAAAAATCCCCCGGGGTTATCGTGCCCCTTTTGAAAACGTTCTGATTTTGACAAAAGCAGGAGAAAGGCATCTTGTACGAGTTCCTCTGCTTCTTCCGATGGAAATCCCAGACGCATTGCAATTGTAACCATTTTTTTGTAATTCTTTATATATAGTTCGTCAAACCATTTCTGTGTAGAACCCATAGCCAAGACGACCTCCTTTCACCCAGCGTCCTTTTGTAAACCGCTGTAAATCATGCCTTATGGGTACTCCTGGAGCAGCACTCGAATGATTTGCTCAATTCTTTTTACAGAAATTTCGGACTGGCCTTGAAGCATGGCCAAGATATTGCTTGTGTGGGGGGACTGCCCTCCCCTATATAATAGCGCATCTGTCGAAACATGTAAAGCCTGCGCCGCTAAGAGTAATGTCAAAACACTGGGAATCTTTTCCCCGCGTTCCAGCCTGCAGAGAAAAGCCGTACTGATTTGAAGTTGTTGCGCCAACTTACCCTGGGTCATCTGAGCAGCCTTTCGATAATGGATGATATTTTCCCCGATGGTCTTTGCCAATTGGTCTTTATCCATGCGCAGCACCTCGTTATGACATCTGTCACGGGCATCCTTTGGGTAGGAAGATTGTCATCCAGACTGTTCTTTTTCTACAATAATGTGCAGTATTTCGCATATTTTGTCAAGAGAAGAAATTGAGCTTTCATCAAGCATCATCAAAATCTCTTGCACTTTTGACGACATATCCCTTCCAAAGAAAACTTCATCAGCACTGACATGGAGGAGTGACACAAATCGCCAAAGAGTATCCACGCTGAACTGTACATCTCCCTGTTCCACATGCGCCAGATAAGACTTAGAGATTCCCAAAAGTTCAGCCAACTGTTCCTGCGTATATCCGCTCCGCTTTCTTATATTCGCTATGTTTTCACCCCGTTGGAGATGTATTGCCTTCATATCCATCCAATCGCCCAGCCCTTTCGCATAGTGGTTAAATTATATTGCCCAAGTGATTGGGTGGAAATGCTGTAATAAAGATATATTTAGTGCTTATAAAAGACACTTTTGGTATAGTAAAAAACTTTGCCACTCTTCTCCGAAAGAAAATTGGATTGTCAAACAATATATATAGTACAACCGTTTGATGCCCGTTTGCAGGCTTAGAAGCAGAGCCGGCAGAGATATGCGGTCATCAACCAAGGAGGTGCTTGTCTATAAGAAATTGATGAGAAGCAATTGAAGAAGCCTCTGGTGGGGAGGCTGCTGCAAAACAAAAGCTGACGCTCTATCGGAGCGTCAGCTTTCCTTTTCATTGTCTTCAGAGTCCACATTTGCGAGAGTGCCATCTGGCTCAGGCAGAATCGGTACAATCAAGTCTTATAGAATACGCCGTAATACCCCTGCCTTTAGGCATGGGGAGTCGTCAACTACTTCCATCAGTCGTGGGGGGGTGTACATAAGCGGGCCATTTTCAAGGGTTTGTACGATAGCGGAATGGGCACGCGGTCGAAATATGGTGGAAAGAAGGTCCCCTGACGATGCAAGACAATTTACAAATTATTCATAAAATAGTGTGTTGACAAAATAGCCTCCTACATATAATATATATATGACAGGGTTGGGAGGGCAATGGTTCATCCATGAACCGTCGCGGCTCAGTGTAAGCTGGCATGCGGTTGAGATTTCTCAAGGAGCCCACAATCAAGCTTGTTGCCATGAAACGGTCGTCCTTCAAGGGATGGCCGTTTCCTTTATAAGAGTAGAGTCCTGGTGTTTGGCCAGGACCGACTTTCTTTACGCTCTCGTCGGGAGGGTGAGAGACACAGACATTCTCGCAATTTCGTTAGGCAAGCGAAGAGCCCTCAATTCTTTAGCGGCTTACGAGGACAAAGGCGTTCACCCATTGGCTACCATGCGCGGCCAGCAGTTCCCGTGGCCTGGTGACTATGCTTCGGATATCCTCTTTGAGAACAGTATCGAGAGGGAAATATGGCGCTTCGCTGTCCAATACATATTCCATGTAGCAGCAAACATTTCCTGCAGGTCTCTCCGTGTATAGGCGAATCCCCCCCCCCACCAGAAGAGGTTCCAATCGTCTTCGCGGTATATGGCAGAGAAATGTGGATTATCATTCTAAAAAAATCTTGCAATTTTCTAGCTCGCTTGTATAATGTAGATAGGGATTTTTCAGCCATAATTATCATCTTGCGAAGATTTGCGGAACCTATAAGCATGTGAATTGATATAGTATGAGAAGGAAAAAAAAGAGTGATTGCTGCATAGTGATTTCGAATCAGGATATTGAGGCATTACTTCATTTTTGCGTTAAGGAGCTCGGAAGTTACAAGCTGATATATAAGGATGGCCCCTATCGAAAGCAGTTTATTCTAATATCTGTTTTGACAATATTAGCTGGTGTGTTCTTCCTGGGTGCATTCCTTTGCCTAGCCCCTCCGTATTCAATAATTGTTATGCTTCTTTCGTGTTTTTCCATTATAGCTTGTTTTTTCGTTGGTAACCATGATATTCTGGAGCGATATCTCTGATTTTCTGGGGTGGCTCTTTTCAACAACAGTTTTTTAAGGGACAAGTTGAATACACCCCTCAGGATATGTTAGTGGATACAATTGCAGTTTCTGCAAGATTTTCCTAGGTCGGACATGGACTTGTTGAAGGGAGGGTAGTATGGGAAACCTGGAGTACTTGATGCCTATTATTCTTGAAGTGGTCCATTGGGCAAAGGATAAGGCGGGAGCGTCTAAAAAGGACCTTCAATTGCAGATGTTAGACTTGAGAGAAGAAGTGCGTGCTTTATTGGCAACGAGAGGGGAGGACCTTGCATATCAAGATTTTGTAATTCAAGAGGTTCTTAGACGGACCCAAATACCCGGAAATATAGAAATCCATGCAAATACAGTAAACATATACTATGGGAATCCCGGGGCTGCGTACACGGCATCGTCTCACCTTTTTGATGGACAATCTTCAAGGGTTGAGCCTTTTGAAGAGAAGCAAAAAGCATATCTTACAGGTGACCTCGCATGTTTCAAGCCCCGTATTGATATAATTCGTCAACTACTTGAAGAGCTCTTAGGTTTCTCAAAAATATCGAACGATGACTTTAGGATACTGCTGGGGGCTATTGAAAGGGAGGAATTGCAGGCTGTTGGAGTATACCTCGAAGACCATGACCACCGGATAGCTGAAATTAAAATTGCAATCGACTGGGATGAATATCATCAAGCACTGGCCACCCAGGGGCCTTATCTTTGTGCAAACAAGCCTGATTGGGAGCGAGGCCTACCTTCTGAAATATGTACACTTAAAAAACGCTTCTTGGACATAGCAGTAAATACGGGCAAGCCAATATATGTGTGGTTTAGCAGTTTAAAACAACAATCCGGTGGCAGGAATATGCGCGAGAAAATCGTATACTACTTTGACAAAAAAGTACCCACATGGGCTGTTGCGCTTAACGAAAGACAGGTTGCCATTAGTGAGCTAAAGGAAATTACGGTAACTATGAGGAGTTTTTGAGAAAGGCAAATATGATATCGCTGTCTTTTCCGCCATGCGGGAATCTGGGTCAATCCAGATACTAATTTCTAGTTTGGAAGACTACTACTTCTTGCCATTCCTTTCGAATTTTAGGGTAATTGCGTATCTTTCAGCTTCAATTACCACTTCAGGTAACCGTTCCCGAAGAATCTTGCTTAACGCATCGACATGATAAGCACTCCCCACAACGGGTAATGCACCAACCAAGCGATTACCGGAAAAATCAATTCTTTCTTCATCATCATAAAAGAAAAATCTCATATTTACAACATCAATGCTTTTCGCTTCGTCTTCTGATATTCCAAACTGCCTTTGCAAATGCTTGTACTTAACGCTATCATCTGGTTCTGCAAGCGTTTTTTTCAGACAATAATAATTTTCACCAGCGAAAATCTCTCCCTTCTTGATTTCCATATCATAAACCTTTGCCACCGTTTGTCCCTGTGCTATGATGCAATACCCAGCTAAATCAAGTTCGTCACATATTTTGCAAATTGCCGACATGCACATACAAGCATATTGTATTCTAGGGTCATTCATGTTTAGACACGGCTTGCTTTTGTTTCCGTTCGTTGGCTTAAATTGAGTTGCCAAAATAACAGTGGCTATAAACACTAAAGAAATCCACAAGAAAACCACATCCCCCAAATTTACTTTTTAGCGATGCAAGGCCCTCACTACTACAGTGAGGGCCTTGCCATTGATAATGTCTGCCTACCTGTCATTCTCCACATATACGCTGGGCTTCATTTTTTAAAATGACCTCAATTTCACTATCATGCTTTCGCCGTTCAATCCACTCATTTTGCTGAAGCTTCACATAGTTTTTCAATTCGGCTTCCTGAATAGCGTTAAGGTTGAACAGAGATGCGACTGCCATTGCAATCTTCAAAACTTGCATGGAATCCTTTATTATACTCATAAACCTATCTCCTCTCTAACTATTTTGCTATATGTGTGATTCATGAGATACCTTCCCTCCGAGGTTAAGTATACCATACAAGGAGAGAAAGAGTCCAGTAAAATCTATAGGCTGACAGAGAAAACCTCAAGCGGCATTGGACGCTCATGGCTGTTTGACAAAAGAAGGCTGCAGGCGCTGAAGATAAAAAAGCAACCTGAAGCCCGATATTGCTGGAGAATCCTGCGTTAAGATGGGCAAGGCTAAACATGGTATTGGGACCATATGCTCGGACTCGGCCGTCAGAAGAAGGCGTTCCTCCAGCCATGAGGACTAATTGTCCTTGCGAATAGTGCGGGGAAAGGGAGAAGCCCAGTTGCGCAGAAACCAGCAAGAGTAAAAATAAACCTCGGTGGGGGAGTGACCTTGTGGCCGCCCCCTCTTCTTTTCTTAGTGACTACAGTTTCTTGCAGAAACAATTGGTGGGAAACAGATACACGTTTTACATGGAGGGAGTTGACAAAAGAAGAATACGACTAGGCGGAGTGGGGCTTGCGGCTCGATACTGTTGGAAAACCTGTTTTGGGATGGGAGCTGGAGGAGGGTCTATGGGCGGTGTCGGACCCACTATGCCCATAGCCAGGGGACCCAAGGACATCCTTCTTTTGCCAAAAGAAAGCCCCTCACCAGGAAGGTGGGGGGTTATAGACTATTTCACAGCTTCTACATCGGCAACATCTCGCTCAAGCAAAGAGGCAATCTTGGCATCATCAAGACCAGCCTTTCGCATGCTGCGGACGCCCTTTGCAAACTCCTCCTGGCGGCCCTCCTGGCGGCCCTCCTGGCGGCCTTCTTGATGGACATTGTATCTCTCGATTTCCCAAACAGCCTCTTGGCTAAATAGTGTCCTCATGATATCATGCACCTCCTTTTGGCGGGTGGTCAAAAATGGTGTAAGGACGTTCTTCTTTAAACAAATGCGTATTGTCTCACTGGCGGCCGTATCAGTTTTCCCATGTAGGGCAATCTGCTCATCAGAAATCCTGCAAAACTCGAAATACTGCCCAAGGATTTGCTGGGGTTTTTCTTCCCGCAAGACCTTGACTTCGACCTCGACGCTGCCAGGGCCTTCATACAGGTCTGACAGTCTCAAAATATCTGGAACATTTTTGCGCTTGCCGGTATATACCACATATAGCTCTGGCCTGGGGATATCATCCCTTTTGTCAGAATATAGGGAAATTTTCTTTTCCTCAACATACTCCTTATAAGTTTCCGCCAGATACATCAGCATCCGCAGAGCAATCTTGGGGGAGTATGTGGACTGCGCTTCTACCAGCAAGATTAGTCTGTCCCGAACTCGGAGGCCCAAATCATTATATTGGCCAGTAGTTAAGATATTCTCCAAGGTAACCAGTTTGATATCTGTTTCTGTTACGTCCTGGTCCTCCGGGTGCAACTCCAGATACAATTCACGGGCATATTCCGGCTGGCTGAATAGATATGTGAATACGCTGTCCTTAACGGACCGCTTGATTTCCGGCATGAGCACCACCTCTTTGGAATGATTATAGCATGATGACGGTAGAAACTCAAGAGCCGTTTTCGCCCAGTGCCGTCGGTGCTGTGCAGGGCCTGGAGGCTACGTACTGAACTACTTCTCCGCAGGCAGAGCCTAAGGTGCTGCCCGGCACTGCCGAGCAGTCGGAAACTGGTTCATGGGAGCAAAAGAAGACGGTGGGTTTTTTGTAGCCAGATACTGTTGGGGGGGCTGCTCTTGGATGAATGGAGCAGGGGAGATGCTCATGACCCATATGTCCCTGACTCAGGACAGACCGCCTTCTTTTTTACCAAAGAGACTCTCTTGCCAAATAGCAAAGAGATGCTGCGGAAGAATTAACTCTTCCAATACTGTTGGACCTTTTCCATAGCGGATTTCAGGGATAACCCAAAGCGTCTTACAAGGGACTATGCAATCACTACCTGGTTGTTTACAAGTTCTCGGAGCTCATTTACCAGAGCGGCGATGCACACTTCCATATCCTGCTACAACACCTTTTCCACATTCCTTGGCTCAAATCACTCATTTCGGACACCCCCGTTTCAAGCACCCGTAACATGTTAATATCAAGTTCATTTTTCATCTCACGAGCGTCCCGTGGCCATCGTATCCTTTTGTGAAATCAAAGCTCTAGGACTAAATGAAATCAGGAGCTCCAAAGAACTCCTGGAGCAACAATACTGTTTTAAGACCTATTGATGGGGGTAATCGGGTTTAACTGCTAGCTTTAAATACTTTCCAATTACCTGTTTCCCCTCACTAACACTGCTTCCCTCTTCCAAGGGAACTGTTAGGTCTGGAGAGGTAAATACATCATTCCAATATTCAAGCAACCAAAGATATTTTCGATAGATTCCTTCGTCCGAGTGATATGTATTTAAATTTTGCACTAGATACTCCCTAATCCTTCTTAACCATAAATAATAGTCATACTCGGGATAATCTAATTCCTGAAATTGTCTCAGATAGTCAAGGTAATAAAACCCATCTTTGTCACGCATAATTATAGAACTTAATAAGGATATATCAAAAGGATTTTGGTGATTTTTCGATGCAGACACTCCGCAATTAAGCGTCTGGCCAGTCAGAATAATCCTAGGATATTTAGCTTTTTCAGATTCCAATACATACGCATCATTCATTGCTGGACCAAATGCATTATTTTCATCATGGTGAGCCAATCCTATGGAAACACCGCCACGAATAAACATCCCTAAATTCGATAAATCAATTTGCAGATGGATTAAATCTAAGAGTACATGGAATAGTCCTCCATCAAAGCTGATTGGGTAGGATATTATTGCGCTGTCCGAGAAAGTGGTTACCTGAACTCCGTACTTTCTTAATCCTTCTCCGTCAAAACCGTTATCATTTAACTCTTTATAGCTATGAATGATATCCATTGCCTCTAATATACGCCTTTGCTCAGAGAAACTGCTTATAGACCGATGAATCATATTTTTAAACCCTAGTATGTCAACAAAAGCAAGTATTCTGGATTCATAAATAGATAAATTTTGACACATAGTCATTCACTCCTTATGGTAAAACAGAACCAATTTGGGCTAACCATCCTCATCATAATTCCTCCTTGTAGCTGCCTATCTAGGGTATAATCCAATCTGTCATCTTTTTATCACTCGCCGTGATGGGTCCTGTTGCCCACACTTCTATTTCACGGTAACAATTATGTGTATCGTTGGTCAGCCAGCGTTTCCCCTCAAATACTTTCTTGCCCTCGGACCAGATTCCATAAAAGATTCCTTCGTCCCTGTAGCCTCCCTCATAAAATACTGTACCTTCACCGACTCGATGCCCTTTGTCAAAGGTACCCTCATAATAAATGGCGCGATATTGGTGGCCATCAAGCTCGAGGCTATAGGTTTCCCCATCACTGAAATTATTGTATTCTAAATGGCCCCATCCCTGCGGCATCCCATCATTCCAGAACCCGTAATAGAAACCTTCGTTGTAGCCTGAAGCGTGATATTCCACGGGAGCAAAAGGGAATATATATTTGGTAACTGGCAATGTATGATACATGCTGATAACGGTAACTACGATTCCGAGCAGTGAACCAACCTGTCCCCATATTCCATGTTTATCCTTTGCTTTGAGGAAGACCAAAAGCAATCCAATGGCTATTGCTGCTTCGATTATAGTAAGGAGCCAACTTAGCCAAGTTGGAAGAGAATCAAAGAAAAGCACGGAACCACCTTCTTTCGTAATGCGTTCTGCACTTTATTAAGGTCCTATCGACATATCTAACTTTCTGCGATGCCTGGAATTTACCCATTATATAAATTATTATATCATCACTTTATCCTCTCTTCAAGGAGCAGAACAGAGTTGGAGCAGTGTTTTCACAGGGAATGGACCACAACTCCGCAATGCGGGAATCTGGGCCAATCCAAATATCTATTTGAAAAAAAATCTAGGGGGTGCCTTGAGCTACTCTTTCCTCTTCACCTAACATCGGCTGCCCACAAATCATTATGTACCTTAACGATACAAACTTTTTTCATATATATATACTGATGCCAGGTCCACATTTTCAAATCTAAGTTCTGCGCGGTCAGGGAAAAAGGTCATGATTGAAGCCCTTCCTGTGGGGATATTTAGAGAGAGTTGACTCGATGATTGAAGCCCAAAGAATATACGGGTTGCTTCATTTAGATTACATTCATGTACTAATTTTTCTTCATCTTGCCAGAACAGATTGAAGCTCCCAGGAACACCGTTGGAGCAAATGGCTTCCGTCATCCCGTCGTTATCAAGGTCTGAGAGATACATATCGCCCTTGCATGAAATAATTTTAGCAACATTATCGCCCTCCACTCGATAGAAATCAAAGGTAATACTCCCTTCTTCCGGCTCATATTTGAAGACAAAGCCATCGCTTTCCATTATGTTCTCAAAGGGAGTCAACCCTATAGAACCTTCATTGAATGGGAAATGCAAGGAGTATAAAGTATCCAAAACTTCTTCGTGCCCATCTTCTTCATCTTTATATATGCTCAACAATTGACATGATGTCCCATCCGGTTTAACGTAAAACGTCCATTTCTCACTGTAATCAAGAGACAATGAGTATCCTTTTGCAACCTCTTCCGGCAGAAAGGGCTGAAGTGCCAGCGGCTCTTCATCTGATGAGGAGTCGCCGACGGAATTCCCTCTACATCCGCAAAAGAAGAAAAAGAGGATTATACATAAAAATAGAAGCGCACATTTTCGACCCAACTTCTTTTACCCCCATCTTTCTTGGCCTTCCAAGCCAAATTCCAAAGTCCAAGAGGCCTCAAATACAATGCGATGCTCTCTTAGTTATATATTGTTTGGGAAGTAGAAAATATTTCATCAAATCCGAAAGGAAACCGGCGATGGAGGTACCGGGCCTCGAGGAATCCAAAACCGGGGACTGGCATAATCATTTTCTGTCAAAAGAAAGCCCCTTGCCAAGACTGGCAAGGGGTATATTCTATGAGAGTCCACACTCCCTAGAAAAGAAGGGAAGCAATAGCTGTCAAAACTGTTGCCTAGGTTTGCTGAATAAGCCCCTCACTCAAAACCATCATAAGGTTTCTATCAGCTACTAAATGAGATAGAAATCGGAGACTTTGCAGCTAAAGGGCTGCCCCCATATGGAGCAATTTTCAGAGAAAATGGAAAAACAAATTTCCCCAACGTCTTTCCAAGCTTCCAGTGGAGCAAGGTCAGTCATTTCTCTGGAGAAAACAACCTTACTATCCGTGGTGCCAAGGGTGATATCGACAAACTGCTTTTGTTTAGAGTCTTTAATTTGTAACTGAACTGCCTCCACACCTTGGGATACTTCAACTACAAATCTCATTTGTTTTCCATGTGACGCAAACCTCGTCCAATTTTCGGGCGGGATATAAGAAAGCAGAGTCATGACAAACGCAGTCGACGGCACTTCCTTGACAGGAGGCAAAAATGTTGATTGTACATACAGCACCCCTCGTTCAGAGGCGCCTATTTGCGGGATATCCCGGGTAGCTGAATACGATTTGACAACTTGGATAGCCCTTGACCGAAGGTAGTCCTGAAAAATAGAGAATGGTTCGCTCCCTGCCTCTCGCGGCCTTTCTGCATTTGCGTACTGTGTTACGGGGCCATTGATTATGCCCGCCATGACTCCGGAAACATCATGCGCATCCTGATAGATTGTAATGCATGTATTTGCCTCCCCCGCAGCATGGTCGAGACGGGAAATCAAATCCGAGTTCATTTTAAGATATTCTTCTATTTTTTCTTTTGAATCAAGGCAAAAGGGAGGAGCCTTTTCAATAGAGGCGTGTATTTCTGAGATAATATCGTCAGCAAGCCACTTTGAGAGCTTCTTTTTGAGAGCATCTTTTGTTAGTGATGCTCCCTTCTTTATGGAATCCCAGGCAGCTCCAGAAGCTATGGAAAGTAAAAAACCGCTATCCATAAATACATTTTCCTTATGATTTATTTGCTGGTATATGCGATGAAATGCACTTAAAATCAGATGCAAAAGCGTCAAATCTTATTAGATGCCTTGGAGTACTGAATTTCAATACGGTTAATTTCCTTCGTTTTTATCGCAACAAAATTTTCCGGACGGTCTTTATAGGAGTACAATGGTTTACCCAGGCTTTCCGGAGGGCAAGGACCCTTCGAAATGCTCCATGTCGTATATGCCTGTAATTCAATCCAGGTATCACTTCCGTCAGTATAGAACCGTCGAAAGGCGCCCCTATATGTAACTTTCTCGTCACTGAGAAAAACTTGTACATAGCAGCCTCGCTCTATGTCCGTAATTCCTTCCCATATGGATTCTTCAAGCCTGACCCCCAATACATTTCCGATAGCCTTCTCAACTTTTGGGAGTCCACGTAGATAGCCTAAAAGAGTGCCCAAAATAAGGACAACAACCAGAAGAGCAACAGGTGACGTCTTTAGGGAACTCTTAAGGACCCCGTCAATGAGGGATAGAAATGGCGGAACAATTAAGGAGAACACGTACCTTGGCAGCGGGTACTACACCTGAATTTAATTATAGCACAATCCGGGATGAATACAAAGTACTATCTGTCCTATTTAAGTACCAAAGTCAGCCTTGCCCACATAAACAATCATAACCTTTTCTTATGATTTCCGCCATTAGCATGCGCCTCTTTTCAAGAAAATCCAGGTATGGGAGGGTCGTCCAGTTATCCGGCAAGGCATTTTCCATACACATTTGCCCAATGCTCTCTGCAGTCATTCCAGACGTCAACGCGGACCAATACACCTCCGGTGCGCTATCAGACGCTGCGCAGTTTTCCGGCCATTCATGTATGTGAAATTCGCAATTTGATTTCGCTGCTTGTCATCAACAATGCCAATTAGCGGGAGATACTCTTTAGGGAATAGGTGATGCTTTTCGATGGCCGACCTAGTTCCACTGGCACCCGGGGAAAACAAGTTGCGGATAGGGGTAGTAGAGAACAAGACTTTTGTTCCAAGAATGTTCTGAGCAGCGCAAAAAGCGTTCCAGGCCGGGCTGATGGCAGCAGACGTGGCCAACGCCTCAGGCAGCGTGATTCTGAAGAAGTCCTGAGTAAAAACAGCGGATATTTTTGCAGTTAGAAACGCCTGAAATTCCTCGGCAGTATGAAGCCCTATGACCACGTTCAGGTCAGACTGTGTAACCGTTTCATAAGACCCCGTATAGTAGCTTGAGACAGACACCATGTAGAACCATTTTGAGATAGCTTTCCGAAGGGAAATTGTATCCATTCCAAAATTATATTTTCCTATAAGATACATCACATAGCTGTAAACCAAGGCGTTTTCAGAAGCAATCAAAGAAGGGGAGAGGTATCCTGATGATAGGATGCAGTTAATAAAGGAATGCCAATTGTTCAGATTCAACACTTCGTCCAGCCGCTTCGTAAGCTTGGCAAACATCTGTTCTCTCAACTCTTGCCGGTATATACCCTTTTCCATGTCTTTGCCCCGGAGTAGCATGTAAGCATATTTCAGACGCGCTCGCTTGAATCCATATGCCATAACAACCCGGATAATATGGGATGGTTTCGGCGCAAACAGCTGGTTGAACGAGGTACCGCTGGCCACTGGAATGGTCGCGTCCTGGCAAAATTTTTCAATGCGCTTACGCTCCCTCTCATCGTGGACGGATATCAAGGTTAGAATGAAGTCATTCTCATTCAAGTTTTTCCCGCCGGAGTTGACCCGGACAAAAACATCCGCTACGGCTTCTTCATCAGCATCATCGGTAATACAAAGAGTTGGAATCATATAATCCTTTAGATTAAGCAAGTCCTGAATGTTCTGTGCAATTAACTGCTGCTCCTCACCGGTTAACGGATTGCCGTCCCGCTGCCGCACCGCATCCAAGTCACTAATAAATGAGCTTATGAATGAAAAAGAACTGTTTGCGTTTTTGTATACCTCACTGATTTCCGCTATCCATTCAGCACTCCGGCGATGCGCGGCGGAGGTCACTTCAAACTTTCTCTGAACAGGGTTAAAAGCGATGCTAATGGGCCGCTCTTTGAACTTAGAGTCAAGGATGGGCTTCCCATACATAACCGCATAAAGCGAAGTAAGTCGCTGCTGTCCGTCGATAATCAGTTGCTTGGGAGTCTCGTGGGTATGTGGAGCCAGTCCAATTTGCCTCCCACTTTCTTCGCTGTCCGCTGGAGCATCCCAAAGCATGAGATAGCCCACTGGATATCCCTTCATCATGGAATCAAACAGGTCCCTCACCTTGGAGTTTTGCCATACAAAGGGTCGCTGTAAATCAGGAAGCCCCAGCTTACCGGTCTCAATATCCAACAAAAGATTTTCCAGCTTGTAATCCACTCTCTTATACAAAACATTTGCCATAATCACATCTCCTGGCCGTGAGCATTTGGGAATTTTTCTTTAGTATATACAACGTGAGTCATTTAGGCAAGATGGTCTTGCTGCCCGAAAAGGATATCGTTATATTCCACAAGGCTAGTTCCGCCAATTTGTAAGAAGAGCATATTGTCTCGAAGGATTTTTATTCGACAAAAAAGGATAAATATGGTATAATCTGATACAAGTTCTTGGAAAACGACCACCAGTTCAGCATTCCGGAAGGAGGAGATTTAGCATGTTCAGTTTCGATGGGCATTTAGTGCAGGTAGAGATGGGAACAGCCGCCTTACAGCGGTATTCCAGCAAAGACACCCGTGGGTTATGGAAGAAGCTAGTTGGGGAACCACCCCCTGGTTGGGGTGATGACCTGATTCGAGAAACTGGCCAGCTACAAGCGAAATTACAAGGCGAAGGGGTTTATTTGCCAGGAGTTCTTTTTTCGCCTGCGCAGGAATTGCCAGCAAATTGCGTCCGGATAACATTTGGCGTATCTAGTGCGGATTTTGACGCCAATCAACTTCATCCCATAAATGTGCTGGACCACTTGGCACGAAAATATCGACCTCCGGCAGAATTAACAGAGAATTGGGTTTTAGACCAGCTTTTTATCGCTTTAAATCATATTCAGAGGCGAGAGTTTCAAGAAGCCATGAACAAGTTGGCGCTGGTGTATTATTGGGGAAGCCTTATCGATTATCCGACCGTGCGTGTGGTGGCGCTCTTAAATATTGGCGGACTTTTTTTGATAAACAGCCGTCCAGATGATGCATACACCATCATACGCCAAGCCCAGTTTATAGTGGAAAAAAAGGATTTCCATGACCCATATCTGCGGTTTTACACACGCGAAGCCTTGGCTGATATTGCGTATGCGAGGGGAGACTTCCAAGCAAGTGGTGCGCTGCATCTCCAAGCCGCAGATACTATCCGTCCGTTAGGGGAGGAATATTTTTTAATTTCAACTCTACATCAAAGCATTGTACCTTTGATGGAAGCCGGAGAATACAAAGTCTGTGTAAAGGTACTGGAAGAAATAGTTTCCCTGGTTTCCAATGCGGACGAGGATTATGGAAATGCTTTCTGGGCGGACCTGTATCATCTTCGTTCTGATTTGGCAGACAAGACCGAGGAGGAACTTTTAGAAAGGAAAGAGCAACTACAAGGTCAAGTGCTGGAACTGCAAACCAGATATGACAAATTGGCCAAAAGAAAAGAAGCTCTGAGAAAACTTGCAGTTGCTGTTATCCACTTAGGGGGAAGCGTCATCCAGTACTACATGGGGGCATTAAATTCTGGAGACAAGTATTACGACCAGCACATACAAAATCATCTAAAGGTAGGGCAGGCGGAGCAGCTTATAATTACACAGATATCTGAGACGGGCTCAAATCATATAAGCTAAAGGAGTTCATCATGGAAATTGGGAAAATTGGGCAATTAACAATAAACCAGCACGGAGACGGAGCTAATATTGTAGGGGATGTCACAGCTCCTACGCCGCACCAATCTGGGTCGGCGGTACACACGCAGCCTGAGCACAAAGAAAAAGTCTTCATTGTCCATGGCCATGACGAAAAGTCCGTATATGAACTGAAGAATTATCTGCAAAATACACTGAAGTTTGCAGAACCTACAGTATTATCCAGTGTGGCGGGGAAGAGCCGGACTGTTATAGAGACATTTGAAGAAGAGGCCGCACAGGCATCTTTGGTCTTTGTTCTCATGACGCCAGATGACGCACAAGGAGATGGTCGGCTCCGCGCACGCCAGAACGTGGTTTTTGAACTCGGGTACTTTCTGGGCAGATTAGGCCGTCGCAGTGGGCGTACAATTGTGCTTCTTCGAGGTGACGTGGAATTGCCTTCTGACATTAGAGGGATGCTTTACATACGGTTTGACCATGGCATTTTGGCAGCAGGGGAGGAAATTCGCCGAGCTATAGAGGCTGTAGCAGAAAATGATTGATAGAAGCTTACCCTTTGCTTCCTACTTAGCCCTTGATTCCGGAAACAACAGCCCTGGTGGAGTACCAGGGCTGTTGTCTTTTTGCTATATCGAACAACGGAGACCCGAAATCTTGCACAGGGAGAGCCTTCTTTTATGCATAACCAAAAAACAAATCACAGTTCATCAAAGCGCAGTGAAAAGCCACGCCCTAAAAACCGGCTGTACGCAAAACTCTTCCTCGTAATGCTTGCAATAACCGCCTCTGTGGGAGAACACTTCACTTCCGCTGCGATTGTGCGAACCAAATCCTGCATCGCAATATTCTCTGTTAGGTTTAGTACATAATCCATCTTGTAGTGCGACAGTCTCCAATGGCAAGGGGACCGTGCGCATCCTCCTTTCATCATCTGTTTCCACATTGTATCCCGGAATTCGACAGAATTCAAGAGGGGAATGGGGTAGTTTCGTTTCATCCCAATAACAAAGGCTATACCATCTCCACTGTCCTAAACGTTTCTGTTTCCGCCTGGGTAAATTATCCGAGCATGCCGGTAGGCAGACCAATCCAGGCATTGCCCACACCGGTCACAATAACTCATAAATTCCCGCTCCATTGTAATCTTGCATCTAGGACATACATAAAAGGAGATATCATGGAATGCCATTAGCTCTGTTACAAGCATGGGCACTCGAAATTGGGCAGACGTAAAAATAAGACTCAAAAGCCGATTTTGCCCAAAAAGTTCCAAGCCAAGATGGAGTACTCTTTCTATTTTTACTGCATTTTTTTATGTCGTTACGCTTCCAGGAGCTGAAATATCCCATGAACTCCATCAGCGCATAAGGACACTCGCACTGGAGGTCCTTCAATGTACGAACCACAATCTGGACTCCGGCTTCAATATCTTCCTGGGTTCTATCGTGCGGTTTATGACCTAAATCACTCTGCTGATAAACTGGTGAAGTCATAATCTTATTGAACATAGCCATGGATATACTCCTCCTGTATTTATTCATAACTCACAGACAAAGCCTTACACATTGTATATTGTTTCAGCTTACAAAAACATTTCACTTTATTAAGATTTTTAAAAGGGTATCCCCTCTCTGAAAAAACCGAGAGGGGAACAGGAGGGACGCGTCAATTCGTTTGGTACTTAAGTATAATTGCCAGGAGACTCTGGTAAACAACTTCTCTATCGGCAGGAAGCGTTATACGCAATACGTACTCTTCGTGGCTTTCGTCTGTCGATTGATATTCTGGGTTAGCATACTCAACCCATGAACTCTCGCAATGCTCGTAAGAATCAATTTCCCTTTTGAGCATATGAAAAATTTGTCGGTAATCTGGAGCTACTAAACTAATCCGAAAATTCATATACACACTGCTGGCAAATTCACGATTTCTTGATGGGCCACTCTCTACAAGACTGAATTCTGGATTTGCATGAATCCCTTCGTATATGCCCGTAGTCACTCGATAAACATCACAATAATCAATACCCAAGCGGCTTCTATAGGATATCTCTAAAAAGTATTCCAGGCGGATGGAGAGACTGTCTATCCCATAATTTGCTTCAAAATAGCCAGTTGCACCGGCTAAGTATTCGGTCAGGGATTCACTGAAATCAGAGTCCTGAATTGACGCAATCACTTTTTCTTTTGCGTCCCGTTGGGTAACCTTATAAAATTCAGAACATGGCAAAATCGGAACAAGGAACTGGTCAACCGCAAGAATGTCAGGGCCATCATCCTCAATCACTGCAACTCCTCGACCTTCATAGAAAGGGCCCGATGGGCGATAGCAAGACACTATCAGATATGGATATACACTTACTTCAACCATACCCGATGTATGCCCATCAGATACTATATCTGCTCCCACGTATTTGCTTTCATCCTCAGCCAAACGAAAAGATGGTCCTATGCTAGGCATTACCAAGTTTTCCTGTACTTCGTCTTGTCTTTTGCTGGTCTGGTATGACAAGTATAGGCTGCATGCTGATATCAACAAGCTGAAAATAGGTATCAGCACCAGTAATATCTCCTTAATTTTTTTTAGCCTATCCATGCTTGTCACCTCCAGCGCAGGGGGACCATTCTCAAAGCACCACTTTTTCTCATATATTCCTATTCTACTACACAATATGGGGGCAGGGCAATAAAATTGGCAAAAGAAGATGGCTGGTCATGTTGGTACAATCACAAATACCCGATATAAAAGGGAAACCGGACAAAGGGAGGGATGGATTCCAGTTCCCTTTGGCCGGTCAAGCGCAGAAAAGTTGTCTAAAATATCACCTGGAAATTTTTTTTAGTCTCAATGCTTAGGCTTGGATTCTTTTCAAAGAAGCCCAAAATTAAATCAGAAATTTCCGTATTGATTTCCTTTACAATTGGGCATCCCACATAAGAGGGGTATCCTCCTGTGCCGCTGGCGCGATAGCTGTTGAGGCAAATTGTAAACTCATCCTCATCGAGGACCGGTTTTCCTTTGCGGAGCAAGGCTGTAATACGTTTCCCGTGAGGCCTGGAAACATCTACAACGTAATCTACGCCAGAAAAGTAGTCGTAATTGTAATGTTCAACCTTGGGTTTCAAAAATGTCTCAGAAACACATAACTGCCTGTCTTCATCTAAATCGAAATATTCGGCGCTGCGTTCCATGGCTTCACGAAGAGCTTTCCCAGTTACCCTAAGAACCGTAAGAGTGTTTGTGTAGGGATATGCTATCAACACATCCCGGCGCTTTACCATTTGGGGCAAGCCCCAGGTTTCATTGGCCAAGCTGGTAGCTGACAGTTCCGCTCCTGACGCTGCGAGCTGAACTTCATTGAAAAATGTTGCCATTTCGCTGCCCTCTGCCGCCATAATCAGGGGAGGTGAAGGAAGCAGCGGCTTGTCAAGGTGGCCAACAACCACATCAAGCCAACCCTGGGCGCCCTGCTCCATGGACTCAAATTTCTTTAGCAGAGAAGGGTCGCAGACACCCCCCGCCGAAAGTATCTTACCCTCAAAATTTGTTTGACCATTTGAAACGGTAACTTCGATGGAGACAGCGCTTTTGCCCCTGTCAGGTGGCTGAACAATAAAGGTTCCAGATACCATCTGTCCAGTTATTGACATGTGCTGATGTCCCGTCAGCAGAATATCGAATTCCAACGCTTCGCAAAGCTGGTAAGCAATATTTTCCGTTGTATTTGAAAGAATTCGGCCTGTTTCCAAATCACGTTCAAATCCGCCATGGTATATGCAAACCGTGATGTCAACGTTGCCCCTTAGTTCTTGCAGCGCTTCTTTGGCTGCCTCCAACGGGTTTGATATCTTTAGTCCAGTTATGTGCTCCGGCTTTTCCCATACGTTTACATAGTCAGTCACAATCCCGACAATCCCAATTCGCAGTCCGTTTTCAAGCACATGAATACGGGAGGGGAAACGTACGGTGCCATCTTCATAAGCTGCGTTTTGACACACGCATCTGGCCTTGAGCGCATTTAAGTATGAGTCAAGATACTCCATCCCATAATTGAAATCATGATTGCCAAGGGTTACATAATCATAGCCGCAGCAATTCATGATTTCTGCAAATTGGCTGGCCTCTCCAATGGAATCGTGACAAAACGCACACAATGGCGAACCCTGGAGAACATCTCCTCCGTCGATGAACAGTGTATTGCCGTCTTTGTGGAACTGATTTACGCACTTAAAGAGCCCTATATCGCATTCCTCGGCGCTACGATAATCTGTAGGGAAAACATAGCCATGCGTGTCAGAGGTAAAATAGATTTTCAAAGTTTTCTTTTCCATACTTACCCCCTTGTGAGCTTTGTGCGTATTTTAGCAGAAATCCACTCGATAATCATCACCAGGACAATCAAACCAAGCAGAATTGACCCAACCTCGTTCCAACGGTAAGAGCTCATGGCGAAAATCAAAGGTGCGCCTATTCCTCCAGCACCAACAAGGCCTAAGACAGTGGCATCCCGGAGGTTCATATCAAAGCGGTATATCAGTGTAGACATGAAGTCAGGGAATAGCTGCGGCAAAATTCCGTACCGGATTTTTTGGAAAGTTGTGCAGCCAGCTGCATCTAAGGACTCCAGGATTCTCTTGTCCAAGTCCTCAATGCTCTCTATAAACATTTTTGACACCATCCCAATTGAACAGAGTGACATTGTAAGCAACCCGGCAAACGGCCCCGGTCCCGTGACACGGATGAACATCAGGCCGTAAATGAACGCTGGCACGGTGCGGATTGCGGCAATAGCCAGGCGCCCGACCAGCGCGATGGGACGGGGCATCAGGTTGGACGCTGATATGAAGGAGAGAGGGACAGAAATGACAGCGCCAACAATTGTCCCCAGAAATGCGATGCAAAGCGTTTCTAATAGGAGGTACAGCACACCGGAATTGGTAAAATTGAAGAGCAATTTTGTATCTGGGTGAAAGATTCCTGACAAAATGTTCTTTGCCACGCTTAGTCCGCTTCCGGTGGTGTCATTGATAACAATTGTCGAACTCGACCAAATCAGCATAGCCGCCACACCAAAAACCAGAAGCAGCTTATAAACCCACGTTTTTGGCGCATTTTCATATGCGGCAGCAATTGTTTTCTCCATTTTGACACCTCCTGTCAGGTCAGGCGTTTGCGGACCGCATGGCTAAGCCCCTCAATGGCAATTACGGTCACGAACAGAACGATTAAAATCATCCCAACGCTGCTATACTCTCTCCAGCCAATTTTCTCATTCATTATCAGCCCTAAGCCGCCTGCTCCCACATATCCCAAAATGGACGCATAGCGAACATTTCCCTCTAGGCAAAAAAGGGATACAGACAGGTAAGAGGGGAGGACCTGCGGAAATACTGACGCAATAAAGGCCTGTAGCCGCGTCGCACCTAATGCTTCCATCGCCTCGAAAGGCCCCATATCCACCGTTTCGATAATCTCAAACAGCTGTTTACCTACATACGCAAATGTAAAGACGGCAATAGCGCATGTGCCGGCCATTGTTCCAAGCCCAAAGATATAGGTAGCGATAAGAGCGCAAACCAGGGTTGGAAGAGTTCGAACCAAGCTGAGGAATAGGCGAACCACAAACACAAGTGCCCTGTTGGTTACGATGTTGCTGGCAGCCAGTATAGCAAAGGGGATTGACAAAACGGCACCGATAAACGACCCCAAAAGTGACATTTTGATGGTATCAAGCAGAGGTGTCCAAATTTTGGGAAGATATGACGTATTGGGCGGGAACATATCGAACAAGATGTCAAAAAAACGCTGTCCGCCCGAGAGCAAAACAGAAAAGCTGAAGCCGGTGATGCGAACAGAAATTGCGGTACAAACCAAAATGATTAGCATAATCAGGGGAAGGCGAGTGAACCTTTCCTCAACGACTTTCCCGTTGGAAAGCGTATGACGGCGTGGCTTAAAAATGCGGTCATAAAAGCTCATGTCTGCTTGCCCTGCGGAACAGCCTCCTTGTAAATGGCATCCAAAACGTCCTGGTTGACCTCTTTGGACGGGCCATCATAAACAATCTGCCCGGCATGAATACCGATAATCCGGTCCGCGTATTCTATGGCAAGCTCTACATGGTGAATATTCAAGAGAATGGAGATGCCCATCTCCTTATTTATTCGCACAAAATCCTCCATGACCTGCTTTGCGGTCACGGGGTCTAACGCGGCCACAGGTTCGTCTGCCAATATGATTTTTGGGTTCTGCGCCAGTGTGCGGGCCAAGGCAACTCTCTGCTGCTGCCCTCCAGAAAGCTGGTCTGCCCGAATATAGGCTTTATCCAGAATCCCAACTTTGTCCAGAGACTCCAATGCCGTAATTTTATCCTCCTTGCGAAATGCACCAAGCAAGACCCTCCAAAACGGCATCTCCGGCACCCGTGCGGCAAGCACATTGCGAATGACGGTTGTTCTGGACACAAGATTGAAAGACTGAAACACCATGCCGATGCCGCGGCGGAAACGTCGCAATTCTTTGCCCTTGAGGGTACTTACGTTGACACCCTCAACGGTCAATGTGCCCTCAGTGATGTCGTGCATCCGGTTTACGGAGCGAAGAAGGGTAGATTTTCCGGCGCCAGAGCGTCCGATGATGGCAACAAACTCACCATCCTGTATGGACAAGTTTATGTCTTTTAGCCCCACGGTCCCGTTCGGATAAACTTTCGATACATGGTCAAATACAATCATTGGCTTTCCCTCTTTTCCACAAGTATACCACGAAGGAGAGGACGTCCCCTGTGGCGCAAGAATATTGCGCATTCGTGGATATCCTCTCCTCCATAAGGTGGGTTAATGATTAGCCGGCGGCAGACAGCTCCTGAATAAGCTTCTGGGCAGCTCTTTCGTTATCATAATCGGAAGACTGCGCCTTCTGATAGCCATTATGGCTGTAAATCGCAATAACTTCCTTACCTTCATCCGTATTGCCGATGTTGATAAAGGCATTCTGGAGGGCCGCAATCATGTCAGCGTCCATAATCGGAGACGTTTTGCTTACAGAAACCGTATCGTTATAGATAGGGGCAGTAACTCCAATGAGACCGGTTTCGTCCCAAATTGAGCCCTCACGTCCAAACTCGGTATTCCACCGCTCCTCATAATCGCGGCGGGCATCCGCATAGGTTACCAGCACATCCACCTGGCCAGACGCCAAACGCGCAAATGCGCTGGCGTAGGAGTCAGACTGCACAGCATTGCTCAGGTCGGTAATTCCTTTCCCATAGCGGTCCTGCAGCCAGAGAGCAGGATAAATGTATCCAGCAGGGGAGGAGGAACCCATGACGCTCCAGTTCGCCCCGTTCAATTCATCCCACGTCAGCTCTTCACCGGCATTGACCTTGGAAACCAGCGCCTGGCCCTTGTCAGAGGGGCCTGCGATAAGCAACGCACGGTAAGAGACCGCCTGCTTATCAGACGCCTCTGTAGGCGTACCGTCGTTCCAGTCCTTGGCTTCATCAAAGTCTTTGCTCAGACCGTCACGGGTCGCTGTCAGAATAACGTCGCAACCATCGTCGTATAAGACATAGGTGCCGCCAGGGATGAGGCCGACATCGGCAGTACCTGCGCTCAGCGCCTCGCCAACGGCCTCATAGGTGGTACCAACAGTGATAACAACCTCACCAATGTCATAGCCCTCTTTCAGCATCTCATCCTTCAGCAGGGCTTTAAGAGGTTCCGTAGCGGTAATGATTTCGCTGGGCTCACGGGAGGGGACAAAGTACACACTGAGTTTTTCGACCTGCTTGGGGCTGGATTCGACCGGAGCCGTATCAGGCGCTTGCTGGCCGCCATCGCTGCTGGCTTGGTCTTTGTTCCCGCCGCAGCTGGAAAGCAGTCCGATACACATAACGAGTGTAAGCAAAAGAGCAAATGCCTTTTTCATGATAATCCTCCTAAAAATTGTTGTATTTAGATGTTATCCAATGGAATACGTCTGTGTGAGCTTGTTTGCGGAGCCGTTTTTGATGCGGAAGTTTGCCGTAGAGTCCGTGACGCTCTCGTCTATCCGCATAAGAACCGTTTTGGTCGCGACACCATTCTCGTCGGCTGTCATAGTAAAGACAGGAGAGTAGCCGTATGTGGTGCTCCAGGTCGTCCCATCAATGGAGAACAGAGCAATCTGGGTTCCTCCGGTCAGATAGCTTCCGACTTTAAGATTGGAAACCGTCTCGTTGGCGCCGAGGCCGCTGATTTGCAGCATGACTGCCGTGTCTTCCCCGGGGCGGACCTTTTCAGGCAGAAACGCCGCATAAGTGACGCCCGTAACAGGGGTATTTGCGGAAGCAGTATAGGAATTTGTGACAAGGTTCTTGCTGCCCTGCTTGAGCCGCATAGTAAACGGACCCGTCACGCTCTCGTTCAGGAAGAATACCATTGTCTTAGAAGCGGTTCCGTTGCTGTCCGTTGTAATGGAAAACTCGGCGCTGTAGCCATAGCTGCTCGGAAGGGCTTCGCCCATCTCCGCAAACTTGCCGATTTGCGTGCCGCCATCCAGGTAGGCCCCAACCTTGAACCCGGAGTAGGTCGTGTTTGCGGTAAGCCCGGAGAAGTAGATGGTCAAAGGCATTTCCTGGCCAGATACAATCTGGGAGGGGGCACCGATGGTATATGTATCATACTCGGTGGGGCCGCCGCCACCACCGCCAGTGTATCCATAAGAACCGGATTTGAACGTGCTGGCATCATACCACTTATAACCGCTCGCAGGAGCAGCCCAAGGCTCTGCCTGGGGTTCCGTGGAGAGACTCGGAGTCTCATAAGAGTGCAACTCTGTGGGGGTATCCAACGTAATGCCCTGGCTGGAGAAGCTCGTATAGCTTTCCTGTTCAGCAAGCCAGTCTGTCAACTGCGTCAAAAGGATGGCGTCATCCACCTCGGAAAATCCGTCATAAGTTTTCTTGGTTCCTCCGGTTTCCTCTCGGCGGTATTTAGGAGAGGCATCTTCAACAGCAGAGGAGTCACCAATAAACGCAGCCTTGCCAGCGCCAACCTTTGCAATTGCGACGTACGCACCTTCCTCAATGCCGCCGCCATTGTACACTCCATCATCAACAGCATTGGACCACCGGTCGCTGGAGGTCAGGCCAGAGGGGAGATAGACAATACCCTTTGCAATTGTGGGGTCGATAATCGCAACCGTGGAACCTGCGTGCATTGCGACAGAGGACACATTATTTGTAATGCCAAAGCATTCATCCGGACTGACAATCACGTTGGCGTTGATATCACCCAGCGCATTGTATCTGAACCGAACACCGAAATTATCGGCCAGCCAGTCGCTGCTCTGGACGCCGCTCATGGCCTCCGAGCTGGCCTCCTCGGCGCTCATGCCCGTTGTTGGGTCGGCATATGCACCGCGGCGGTACCCATTAAACACCTCAGAAGCATCCCAACGATTTTTGTTCCGGTCCGCATTATAGTGGTCCGCAACGAAAAACACGCTGCCTCCGTTCTGAACATACTGGAGGATGGCCGCCTGCTCCGTGGTTTTGTAGGGGATATTGGCCTCCGGGATGACAAACACATCATAGCTTGCCAGGTCAGAATACTCAATAGGTGTTCCCTTGCGAAGTTCTGTGACTACGTAACCATTGCCGGCCAGGGCATTTGCGTAGTCGGAAAACCCTCCATCAATTACCCAATCGGCGGCACCTGCCGTCTGTCCATGGGTGTTATCGAACAAGATGCTTTGCCCGTTGGCGTTTGTCGGCTGAATCACCGGGGCGGGGTCTGTGTACGACTCGGCCCTGGCGGCCACCGGTACCGCCTGCAGTATGAAGACGAGGACCATCATACAGCTTAATACTGTCGCGATTCTTCTTTTCATAGTTACTCCTTTCTTACCCGGTCTGACTGTTCCTTCGAATGGCGCTGCATGTAACAAAAAAGCAGCATGCTACACCGTTGAAATCAGTATAGCATACTGCATATCGAAATATTTTCCCTCTTTTGTTATTTTGTAACTTTTTGGAAGACGGAGGCAGCTAAGTTCGCTTCTGCCTAAAATAGCATCCCATGAGTTCCTCAAATGCCAGTATGACCCGACCGAAAAAAGGATTTGGAATTCCACCGACCAGTGTCTGCTTCGATTCCTCAACAGTAAACGTCAAATCGGACAGTGTAGCAAGAGTAGAATTTGCACGTTTCGTGAACGATATCACCTTAAAATCTTTTCTCTTTGCCATACGAACATCATTGATAATCGGCTCTGTTTCTCCGCTTTGAGAAATCGCTATCATGAGGGAGGATTCAATATTTGTTGTTATATCTTTGTTTTGCTCGTGAAAAATCATAAAGTCGTAAAAATGAAGCTGATTGTAAGCCGTAAATCCAAAAACGGCAAGCCTTTGGGTAATATAGTTCGCAACAAGGTCTGAAAACCCTTTCCCATCAGCAAATATTTTCCCACTTTGAAACTGAGTCAGGAGCTCACAAAACTGCTTCCCCTTCTCGGCATCATAGTTGTCAATCAGGGTTTGCAGTTCCGATTGGTCCCCTTCATTTTGGCCCATTGACACCCTCTGAGAAAGATGGTAGTATAACTCGCTATACCCCTCATATCCTAGCCGCTTGCACATCTTGACTATAAAAGTTGTTGAGACGTAATTTTCACTTGCAAGCTGCTGAATTGGAACCCTACCCTCTCCTTTCTCAATATATTTTACGATACAGGTGATAATATTGGACTCTTCCGGCGAAAGAAGGTTAGTTAAAAGATAGTGACTCCCACCCATTCAAACACTCCCTCTCTATGAAAACCACTATGGGAAGTATGTATTTCAGCTGATTCTGACAAGATTATACCGCAAACCACTCAAAAAGACAAGCTCCAATTCATACGTAAGCCGGATAAGGAAGACCTTGGGATAAAGAAGAGCCTCAATTGTGCATTTATTATATATGTAGGAAGGATTTGACAAAGCATGATGGTGGCTTTGGAAAAGGGAAAGCACTTTGTGGCCCGACACTGCTCGGGAGACGGGATGAATGGAGTAGGGGAGGGGCACTCATCTCATATCATAGTCGATATCGGGCCAGTGTGTCCCAGGCCCGGGAACGGTGGCCGCTCTCATCTTGTTAAATCATAACCACCGGCCGTGCCGGTGGTTTGCACAGGCCCCCTTGGGGCCTATTACCAGCCGAGCCTATAGGCTCATCAGATTTCTTTCGCTTGCATGAGATGCCCTACCGCTATTGAAATAGCGGTGGGGTATCTCTATTTCTCTCTGCTCATATTTTCGGCGTTTCCTTCTATCGCTTTTAATAGTGGTTCCTCGCTTCGCTCGGATATTTTTTCTGGGCATAGCTAAAGCTTTTTGGAACCACCAGCATTGCTGGTGGTTTTCTCTGCACAATGAAAACCCCTTGCCAATGAAGGCAAGGGGAGGAGGGTTGTACTGGAGTTGGCTTAAAGCACCCTATGTCCGCACAAAATTGCCAATCCTCAAGTGAATAATTAGGGGTGGGAGATATGCGACCAATCGTTTGTGTCAATTTGCCCTTGCTTATAGTTACCACTGCCCCTTACATCGCCACCCTCTGTGAGGACAAGGGTAAATCCATATCCAGCGGAAACTGCTACGATTTTATTGTCGGGCAGGTCTTTGAGCTGCTCATAGATTTCATCTTCGTCGTGCAGAGTTGAAACAATGGTCCCATCGTCTTTCAATCCAACTGTATGATAAGCGCCCGCAGAAACCGCAACAAGATTAGACCATTCCGGGCCCGTTACTTCGCATTGACCATCATCCCGGTCTCCTGCTGCCGCAAGAGTCCCATCTCCTTTCAGCCCAATCACATGGCCCCGCCCTTGGAAGCCAGGGCTGCTGCCTCCTGTAGATATGGCCTTTAGGTTTGTCCATTCGCTTGCATTGGCTTTGATTTCTGCCGCAATTTCGTTGCTTCTGTAACCGACAATATAGACGTTTCCATTTTCATCAAACACATCCCCGTCGGTACCCAGGCCAACAGTATGCTGCCAGCCTGTGGAAATGGACGCGATATCTGTCCACGCGTCGGCATCTGTTTCTCCATATCCATCAATTCCTTGTGTCAACACAGTTCCATCTGCTCTTAACCCAACAATAAACTGCTGCCCAGTTGCCACCATTATTATGTCGCTCCACTGGCTTGGGTCAACCTTGTAGTCAGTAGTCCCTCGGGCAGAAATTACTGCGCCATCATTTTTCAGCCCCAAAATAAACGAGCCCATTCCAGATATCGATGCAATGTCAGACCAACCTTCGACTTCAGCCTCGTCGGCAAACTGCTCTCCAGCATATTCTACGCCTCCCGCCTCTGTTACGGCAAAAGAGCCGCGTATGCCAGCGCAAATTGTAGAGGCGTTCTTTTGAATCAAAGCGGAAACACAGGTATCCGCTTTGTCCGCGCTGTCTTCGTAGCTGGCCAAAGCCGTAAACAAAGCGTAGGCCCCCATATATTCACCACGGTTAAAAAGCCGCGTTGCTTCTTCGTAAATAGCTTGACTTCCATCCACATCAGCCTGTAATTTGCCTATCTTCTCCAGTTCTTTAAGGGCCTCCATCCTCCCATCAAAGTCCTCTGAGTTGGCCAATGCACTGAATACCTCTTTTGCCGCATCCAGCTTTCCGGCGGCGAGCATGTCGCTTGCGCTTTCGAACCGCCCCCAGTAATTCGCCTGCCGCAGCTGAAGAGGGCAGTCCTTATATTCTCCCAGGCTACTGAACGCATCGGCGGCCTCTTGGTATTTTTCGTCCCTCATCAATGTCTGAGCATCTTCATATCGGTCCAAGAGAGCCTGTCTATCCTGAAACGCATCCCAAACAGCAAATGTCATAATTGCCGCCAGCGCAAGAGCGAGCAGACCTACTCGAATCAGATTCTTTTTTGATAACTTCAAAGTTATATCGCCCCTCTTCTTGATTTAGTTTTTAGTGGGTTTTAGGGTCCTATTGCTTGTTTCCTCTAGTGGGGTCCACATACAGCAGTCTCCGCCCACAACAGATGCACAATAGGCATACAAAGATGCTCACACCAAAAATCCCAATTTTCCCATTTTCAGGAAGGGTATTTTTGGCTGGGTAAAATGCCTCAAAAAGAACCAAACATATGAGACCCAGGCCTCCTGCCTTGCCAATATACTTATTTCTGGCTTTTGCACTCATCTTTCGCTCTATATCAAAGGCCATCTCTAATAAGGTACCAGAGATGGCGAAGACCATCAAAAGAAAATCAAACAAATGCGCCTCACAAGCCGCTTCAATGTCAAAGTCCAACCGAATACAGTCAAGCCCTATTGCAACTACAACTGGGACCATTGACAGCACAACACCGAATATCAACCATCGATGGTATTTTTCTTTCGGAGAATAGGTGTTCTCCCCCATGCCATGACCTCCTTAAACAGCAAAAGATAGAATACTGTTCGGTGGCTCGTGTAATGGGATGCATCACTCCTCAATGGACTTATTCGACAAATTCCACCAAACTATGACATTATAGTCCAGTGAGATTGCGTTAGTCAAGAATGAAAATCAAAACAGAGAGGGCTATGCTGGAAAGCTAGGTATTATATGCTTAATTCTGAAATATTATATCGGACAAGCTCCGTCAATTATGTCGGATTAAGAAGAGAGTTTTCCTTCTAACATCACAAATACGGAACCGTTCCTTAACTCCCAGGGAGCATATTGGGGCTGGATTGGGGCTTGTGCCCCGAGACTGCTGGGAGACGTCTTGCCCAAGAGAAACTTATAGGCGGTATCCGACTGGTACGTCCCGGCCTGGAGCCAGTGGTAGTTCTTCATTTGCCAACAACAAGAGACCTGGAGAATCAATCTCCATTTTCTTCTGGGGACATCTGCTGACACCGCACCGCAACGCGCTGCCGCCCACCTGGGGTACAGGTGAACAGAGTCAGGTCCCATTCTCCGGCTTTCATGCCATCGATATCCGTCCCATCCAAGGTTTCTGTACCTGAGACGGCATAATGGAACTCATTGCCCTCAACATCTGCAAAAATGACCTCATCGTCAGCAACAAGCGAACCAATACGCCCGAAATGAGACTTGAAGTTGTGGGCGGCAATGATGCAGTCACCATTGTAGACGGAGCCCACATAGCGGCAGGGAGCCTTTGCTGCTCCCTTTGTGCTCCACTCGGCCTGGACCGGGAGAGTGAGGTCCAAAACCGGGATTTCAATGACGCCGATATAACTGCCGCCATCAATGACGATTTCCGGCATGTCCATACTGGCATCCAGCACATAGTTCGGGACGATTTCCTCTCCAATCGAAAACTCATCAGCCTGGATATCAGGAATTTCACTCAGGAGCTCTCCGACAATGACCTCGGAATCTTCGCCTGCCGTCTGGTCATTATGGAAGCTAATTCCCAGCAGGAGGCAGGCACCCAGAATAGACGCAAGGCTAAAGCCAAGAGTAATATAACTCAGGCGGAGCAGGTTCTTCTTTTTGAACAACGAAGCGCCTATGCCAGTCGAAATTCCTGCGGCACACAATATTGCAATCGGCCACAACAACATCCCCGTTTGAGGGAGCTTTGGCTTGGTAGGGGAGTTGGGATTTGTGGGAGTCTGAGGACCCGGGTCGGCTGGTACCGCCGGGTCAGGCACTGTCTCTGTAGGTGTCGCCGGAGGGTTTGGCTTAGATGGGACAGGGAGAATATCCGGCGGGGTCTCCTCAGAGTTGGTTACAACGAAGGTGACGCCCTGCCTTGAAACCGTGGTCACAAACCCATCGGGCACGGATTCCTCGACCAAACTCCAGAAGCAGTTATCATCCAGGCCCCTCCAGGTGTATGTCCAATTGTTATCCTCACTGAGCGTTTTTGTGTCATACACCCGGCCATTACGCAGAAGGTTCACGGAGATGGGTTCACGGCTGTAATTGCCGAAAGCCAAGTCCCAGACCTTGAGGACTTTCCTGATAGCTGTTTGCGGATGCGGAGTATCTGGCGGATTGTAAACCGATTCATGCTTCAGCTCAATTGCCGCATGAGTCTCCGTTTCACCATTCTGGATGAGATGAGGAATGAAAACGAGCGTGGGGACAATCTTATAGGTGTAGCGGCCGATGGTGGTTGTTTCCCCAGTTATCAGGTAAACGCCCATAGGCAGCTGGCCGAAGAGCACACCGCCATTAGCGTCAGTTTTCACTGCAAGGTCCTCTTTGACGGAATCTCTTGACACATAGGAAGCCAGAGTTTGAGCCAGAGAGGCCGCAGATGCGTTGTCTTGAATATTGGTGGACAGGTGATACTTGGCATAGAAGTCAAACCACTCAATGCCACTGTCATCGTCCAGGACAGCAACTCGATGTGCCAGAATTCTCACGCCCTGAACCGGCTTATCATCGACCAGAAAAAGAGCGGAGATGCTCCCGCTTTCGGGCTCTGCAGCCGAGGCCGGGCTGGCGACCATTAAAGTCAAACAGAGGAGCAGGGTGGCCACAAGTATTCTTTTGATGCGCAATTGCACGATTTCTCACTCCTTTTCGGGATTTTTAGAGGCTACGAAGCTCTTGAGCCCCGAACCATAAGCCGGTGGGAATTGACCCCATAAGGGGTGCAGGTAATCAGCGTTACCTGGTCCTGCCCATCCTCAAACTCCAAAGGAGAGAAGTCATCCGGCAGGACTACGGAAATTTGGTCGACCTCATAAGAGAGTGTTTCGCCTAAGACGTTGACGCTGAACAGGTCGCCTTCTTCCAGCGTGTCAAGCTTCGTAAACAGCTTGGCGGAAGGGAGGCCGCAGTGGCCGGATATGGCAACGTGGGTATCCTCACCGCCAACAGGCAAGGAACTGCCCTCAATGTGCCCAACTGCAACCTGGAGGATGGAATCCCCCGTGCCGTGGTAGATAGGCAAATCGACGTTGATTTTTGGAATCTCGACATAGCCCATGATTCCGGTCCCGGAGATGTCCAGAAGGGAATTATACCTGGCCGAATCTTCTTCTGACGGCGTAAACCGCTGCGAATTCGTTACCAGGTCGCGATTGTAGGCCCTGGCCGCATCCAGCATTTCCTGGATTTCAGCGGCATCTATTGCGTCAACCATCTCGTTGTACTGGGCGATTGCCCTTGAGGTGTGGACTGTATTCCACCAGTTTGAAACCGTAGGATAGGCCAGCAGTCCAACTCCGGCCACAAGAACAAGAATAATCAGCAGATTAAAAACGATTCCGCTTTTCTTTTTCACTATCTACAGCCTCCTTTAAGAAAGGGCAGGCACTTTTGTGCCTGCCCAGGGCGGAATCAGGAGTTTTCTTTTCTCTTTTTCATGATGGTCAGGATAATGCCGCCAGCAATCAGCGCTCCGCCGCCGCCGTAAATGGCGTAGGTACCCATTCCACCGGTGGAGGGAAGACGGATTCCCGTGTGGTTCACAACAGACGTTGTCGCGGTACCCGCATCGATGGAGATAGTGAACAGCGCATCATCGCCATCGGAGATGACTTTATCGCCCTGCTTCACAACCAGGTTCGTCAGTTTCGGGTCATCGGAATTCTCGTCCATGGCAGCCACGATTTCAAACTCCACATCATCGGCCTTGTTGTAGCCATTAGGGACTTTGGTCTCAATCAGCTTGTACTTTCCAGCGTCCAGGCCGGTAAAGGTGAATTTCGTCTGGCCATCCTGCAGGTCGTTAGTCCTGTATGTTTCATACTGCCCATTCCGCTCAATCTGGAGTTCGAAGTTGGCACCAGCCAGGGCAGCACCCGACTTATCGGTCTTGTTCACAATGACCTCGAAGGTGAAGGCGGCAACCTTATCATCTACTTTTGCTGGCGCGGATACCCCTGCCTTTAGGCATGGGGAGGAAGCGCCAGCTCCTCCTTTCAACTTACTAAATAGCTAGAACTTCTTTCCAGCAAGGTCAGCTTCTTGAAGCCAGCCCCGTCTTTGACTTTGCTCCCATCCAGGCGACGCAGAAGCATACTCCCGCTGCTGCGCCGGCCCCAGATGAGACATTCCTTGCCCTCAAAGAACACCTTGTCAAACAACCGGAACCCCTTGACGTACTTGGGCGCCTGGTTGTTTTTTCGGATGCCGCCCGTGAGGGTAGTGGCCTTGTGGAGCTGCCGGTTATGGTGGCGCACAGGCTTAATTGTATACTGGCGGCCTGCTCTGGTTATAGTCTGGGAGCCAGTGAGACCAACCGCAATTGCCAGGGCATCATTGATGTGACTCTTTGGCAGATGCAGCCGCTCAGCCCGGGTGTACTTGGTGATGTATCCCCTGGTCTCACAGATGGGGACGCCCAGCTGCTGACGAAGCCTCAGTATCAGGGTCTTGCGCATGATGCCCATAAAGGCGGCGTCCCGGGTGGATTGCCGGTCACGCGCTTTGAGCTTATCCAGAGTGATTACGCCCTTGTGGAATTTCTCATGACAGCTGTCGCAGAGTGTGGTCTGGTTGTCAGGGGCATCGCCACCAGTTTTACGGCTCTCTTTGTGGTGAACATGGAGTTTGACCCCATGGCCATGCTTGCCGCAGCACTGGCAGGTATAACCGTCCCTCCAGAGCACATATTGCCGGACATTGTAGCTGCCAAGCATCTCGCCCTTCTGGTAGTCCTCTCCCTGGGGAACAGACTTGCCATCGGCAATTGCTTTCAGCAACTGCAAATCAAATTCGGCTGTCTCGACAATTACTTTGGCAACAGGCAGCAGTCTGCATACCCGGCAGATTGCAGTGATGTGCTCCTGAATCTTTACTTCGACAGAAGGAGCCAGCCAGCCCTTGTGCTTGCTGTGAACCCGGTTATTGAATCTGGGCTTGCGGTAACGGGTCTTACGGTTCCGCCTGGTCCGCCGGAACTCCCGGCGGGTAGACAGGTTGCCAACGACATCATTGCGGGGAGTGACCTCAGCCGCAAACACCTCCCGGTCATCGGCAGTTACCGCCGAAAGGCCAATGTGCTTGCTGCCGGCATCGACTCCAAGGGTGATGCCTTGCCGGTATCCAGAACTGCCATATAGCAGCTGTATGGTGAATGGTGTTCGTTTCACGAGTTTTGCTTTGCCATCTTTCAGCAGATGGCGTGCTTTTGCCGGAGAGCAGGGCATCAAGGGACGCCCGTGCTGGTTGAGTACATAAGGCATCCAGGATGCCCTCCTTTCCAATGAGGTTGCGGCTAAAATGAAGCCGCTCACCTGCCAACTGTGGCATCAATAACACCAGGAAGCCAGCAGGCGTAAGGTGCCCATCCCCAATGTTATCCCAAGGTTTGTATGCGCACAGCACTGCCCCTACCTCTCAGGGCTGTTTAACCATGCGCCGCAGAGCAGTGGATTTGGGCAAACGTCCACCGGTGCCTATACATTCTTGGGTAACGTAGTGCCTCTGGCACCGTAGTGCGCGTAGCACTTAGGGTAGTCAGTCAGGGCTTTTGCAAGCCCCCGCCTTTAGGCGTGGGGTTACTGACCAGGGGTTGTGGAAGTGTCCCCTTCGGTGTAGGGGTCATTGGAGAACTCCAGGCGGGCAGTGTTGGGGTTGCCGGGATTACCAATGTCCGCGGCAGCAGTCAATTCAGCATCATAAGTCACAATAACCTTTGTGTCCTTCGTGATGCTGCGGCCAGCCTTGATGTCGTCAAACACAATCTCAAAGGAGTAGCCTTCATCCAGTCCCTCTGTCTTAACGGAGTAATCGCTCGCTGCGGCACCATCAACTGTTACCTTGATGGAATCGGCCTTGAGAGACAACCCGCTGGAGAGGGAATCGTGGAAGATGTACTTGTAGGTCTTGTACCCATCGATGTTATCCGGCATGGTACCAGTGAGCTTAAAGGAAACAGTGTCGCCGATGGCGTAGTCCGCCGCATCCACATCAGAACCGGCGTCCACGATTTTCTTTTCCAGGGTGGGAACGCCCTCCTTCGTGTCAACGGTCACAGTTTCCTGTCCCGCCGTGTCAAGCATAACAAGAGAGACAGAATCCGGGTCGGCGGCATTCTGGCTTTCGACAATCAGATAGTAGCCTTGGCCGGCATTCGAAAAGGTCTTCCCGGAAGCAGTTTCGTCGGTTCCGAGGTTCTTGACCTGCGCATACATACTGTCCGCAAAAGCACGAACAGAGCCGGCGCTCGTTTCGCCAATGTGGGAAACGATGCCAGCATCGTCGGCCTCCCCGGTAACAGCTTTGAGGGCATCACGATACTTCTCATTCACCGTATAGGAGTAATTGTAGCAGGACGCACCATGCGTGTCGCCCTCGTGGCCATGGTCGCCCGTTTTCAGGCTGGTGGTCAGGGAAAGCAGTTGGTAGGCCTCAAACTTCTCGCCCTGGCCATTGATGGTGATGTCAGCCGCAAATGCCGGGGCGGACAAGCAGGCGGACATAACTCCGGCAAGCATCAAGCTTGCAATTCTTTTTCGATTCATTCAAATTTGCTGGCGTGGATACCTGCTTGATATCGACTACGAAAAGCGCCAGCGCCTCCTTTCAACTTTTTATGCAGGATTACAGAATCATGTTATGCAAAGCGCCAAAGGGCAATTTGCCAAAAAGAAAACGCCGGGCATAAAACCCTGGCGCTTTCTGGCGGTAGACGTTGGTTGGCAAAAGAGAATCTAGCGGGGTGGTAGGATATTGGGCGCCAGAGGCCCGATGCTGCCAGGCGTAATAGCGGGGCCGTTTCCCGCATAAAATATTCTCCGAAAGGAGGGGTTGATATGGTCGAACAGATTCACGATACAATTCGTGTTCCTATCTATACAGGAAGCGAAATTTCCAGACTTCGAGAGCGGGGCTATGCGCCATACTGCTGTACGAGGTGCTTCAAATCAAAAAGCGCACAGAATTGATTTCCGCGCCCCTGCATACCATAAAACATCTTCGCCCAGGATGTCGAGCGACGGTCCCGCCGACGGTAAACAAAAATTGCGACCGGAGGAGACAACGAGGTGTGACGGTTCCGACACCTCGGGAATATAAAATTTGACCGCATGCGTGGCGAAGAGAAAAGGACTAGCCTTTCATGGCTAGTCCTTTTCTTCTCGTTCAGTGCGCGGAATATCTCAAGATGCTTCGCAATCCTCCAGCCTCGCCAGATGTAGCAAAAAGTCTGTAAACAAGACAGCGTTCAACGCCGCCTTCCTGGATGGATACTCGGGAAACCACCCGTGAGCAATGGTATTCCGACCGGGTACATCCGGGATATAATCTTCCGAACCGTTGCATTGGTACATGATGAATTCCTTATAGAATGTATAGAGAATTTTGGGGTAGGAGTTTGCCGAAATCAGTTTCTCTGCGGCATCCTTGAGGACATCGCTCCTCACTCGCTCCGGCAAAGAAGCCTTTTGCTTGATAATGCCTTCCCATTGCATAGGCAAGGAATGGATAACCAACCCATACTCCTTGCGGCGGTAGGCCTTCACGGCCTCACGCATTAACTGCTGAATGTGCGAAGGAATGGAGAGAATTGCCCAATTTCCTAATATTCCCGCAATGTAGTCTCGTCCAAAGTGCCGAAAGACAAACTTATCGATAGCCTCCACTCTTTCTTCAGGGGAGGTAGCCCTGATGAGAATTTTATTCAGTGGAATCATCTCCTGCTCTGGAAGGTCAAAAAGAAGGGAGGGGCTCCATTTCGCATCCATCAAAGCCCGGAGACATTTCCGCTGATGGGACCGCCAAAAGATTTCCGTCGGACGAGTGGACAGAATGGTCTCCAGGAGGGGAGAGAGGCGATTGAAAAGCTGGATACCATTGATATTGGCGATGATGGATTCTACTGGGGCGAGAGAATCCAATATCTGAGCGCGGTCAGAAACAATATCCGGCAAGTTGTTGCAAGTTTCATATATTTGGACAGCAGGGGAGACCAGCAGGTCCTGGTTCCTCTGCAAAAAGTCTGACTGCCGCAGTTTTTCCACGATTTGGGAGTAAGGGACACCCTGGCTCTCAAACGCCGTCATCTGCCGGTTGAAGGCATCGATTTCTGGCCAGCTGCCCTGGAACCCACACATTGCAATCTGATTAGGAAGCTGAGCACCAATCGCAGCATCAAATTCCCTTACGATTCCTTCGATTCCAAGCGCCGGCTGAACCACTGTGCCAAATGGACCTATGGCGGCACCTATCTGCCCTTGGTAGCCCATGGCATGCTGCTCGACTGCATTCAGTTCGCCCAACCGGGCCGTAGCCTGAATCGATTCCATTGCTGCTATGGCAGGACGACATTGCTCATATCTCTCCATTGCCTGCTGCCCGATGTCTGCTAAAGCTCCAAGCCTCTCATAATCATATCCAGCACGAATGTGCGAAAGAACAGCAGGGTTCACCGCCTTTGAAATCTTCATGACGGTCTGAAGGCCCGCCAGAGGAGCCCTGTTTTGATGATTTTGACTCATAGATATGTTCCTTTGCGCAGCCACAAGATACGATTCAGCACTTCCGTCCATCTTCCGTCAGCATGATTTTCCTAGCCAGTCTCGCCCAGTCGTCATTGAACATTTCATCAGCCAAGTACTCCCGGACGCATTTATCAGCAAAGCGGCGCAGTGTCCCCATGTCCTTGGTATATTCCTTCGCACAAATCATGGAGCGGGTCTCTCTGTCCGGAAAGCCGATATACAATTCAACGGAGGTGTCCTTCGCTTCTGTCGGAAGCTCGAAACAAACCACATCGACAACAGGAGAGGTGAGCCGGTAGTTCGGGTCGAAGCAATCCACAAGGGCTGGGATATCCTCGTAGTTGAGGTTGTATCGAAAATGCGCGGGCTTCTCCACCTGCCAGATGCGTACTTCTTTTTTCATAGCAGTGCTGTCTCCATCTTCTGTTTTCCCTGCAATTATAACACAAGAACCCCTCGGAGGCAAGCAAAAGCAAAGGCCCCCAGCCATGTGGCCG
This sequence comes from Oscillospiraceae bacterium, assembly GCA_910574635.1. Taxonomy (GTDB): domain Bacteria; phylum Bacillota; class Clostridia; order Oscillospirales; family Oscillospiraceae; genus Oscillibacter. The sequence goes on from CAJTCG010000002.1 coordinate 137,984, forward strand.
GGGGTCTTATATTCGCAGGTAGCGGGTTAGTTTTGACAGTTTATTGCCAGTTAGGCAAAGGGCTCTTTACCGAAGTCCACCGGCGCCTTACTGCCACAGTCCCGGCCCTTGCGAATTCCCGCAGAAGAACTGCGGGCGGCTTGCCGCCTTGTGCGATTATGGTATGCTGACCAAGCGAAGTCTATTCGCTGGTAGACAAACAAAAGCCCCAGCCGCGTGGCCAGGGGCCTTGTTTGCAGAGGACCGGGTTAGGCGGGCAGCTTATTGCCAATGCGGCAAACGGCTATTAACCGGAGTTCACCGGCGCCTCGCGCCCCTATCCCAGCCTTCGCGGACGTCAAGATTATAGTATGCAGGACCGTCAAACTTTATTCGCCAGCAGTATCGGGACTCAAGCGTTCCATCCTAAACCGTCGGCCATTCTTCTTTTGCCAACCCCAAAAGGAGAGACCCCTCCCAGAAGGGAAGGGTCTCGTGAGCTCAGAACTCGTACCAGGGGGCCGTGTGCAACACAGCTTCGCCCTGCTCATAGTTGTCAGCGGCAATCGCCTCCTGCAGTCCGTGCCCCACATGGTCTAAAATCCCATTGGTAAGGAGGTCGTCGCCGAAGAAGCCCCAGCAGGAATCGGTTTCCTCCCAGTCAGGGGTCTCGTCGTCCTCAACGGGGTCAGCCTCGTATAAAGTGAAGCCAAAGACCTCGCCGGTGAGGAACTGGTCGTAAGTCTCAACCTCGTCCTTCATGACCTCGATAGCCCTGGCGCGCCAGGTTTCCTCGGTCAGGGGGCGGGTCTTGTATCCGCGTTTTCCATCCGGAATACGCTCGCCCTTCTCATCAAGAACGTACTCAACGAGGTCCTTCATGGCTTTCTTCTTGAGCATGACGATAAAGCCAAGCTGACCGGAGTCCCACCTGTCAGCATACTGCCCGGCTCTGTCGCCGCAGCTGATGGTAATGCCGGAATGCTCATATATCCAAATAGGCATCCACTCGGCATGAGGCTCCATCAGAATCAGACAGTCCTCAGTGGAGATGTCATGCCGAATAGCGTCGGCAATGGCGTCCCTGGGCGTCAGCTCTTCAATCACCACCTTGCCGCTCTCAGAAAGCCAGGAGATAGTGACCAGGCCCTCTTTCTCCGCGCTTTCGGAAATCCGAATGTGGGGAAATCGTCCGGCCATAGCGGCTTCAGCCATTTCGGCGTCCGAAACATTCTCCTCGACGAGTTTCTCCCAGAAATCCTCAGGGGTAAGGCCTTTAGTGACTTCAGTGTCCCCCAGGTTGTACCGCCGGTGCCAGCAGGCCATGGTCGTCAGCCGGGTATCATCGCCTTCCCAGTTCCGGGGATTCTCGGGGTCACTGTCCCTCTGGATGTGCAGGCAATACAGCTTACCACCGTGTTCCCACTTGATGGTTCCATTGTCACTAATATAAAGCGCAGTTCTACTCATGGAAATCCTCCTCAAAATATGTATTCCTGATGGTCTGTTGTCGATGTTCTATGCAGAGGAGGTAATTTCGATAACGCCAGTAGTGTTGGCAAAAGAGAATAGGCAGCCGCTTGGGAAGCTCTATCAAGAGGCCCGATACCGCTCCAATGCAATCTCTCGAATCCGCATAAGATAAAGAGTAAATTTCAAAAGGAGGCGGCATCGTGAACAAATCATCCTATCTGGACCTCTCCAGAGCATTTCTTCACATCCTCGCTATGGCAATCATGCTCTGCGACCACTCCTGGGCCACCATTTTCCCTGGCACCCAGTGGCTTACCCGCATAGGCCGCATTGCCTTTCCCATCTTCGCTTTTCTGCTTGTGGAGGGTTATTTTCATACCCACAACCTGCGCCGGTATATGACGCGGCTGCTGGCCGGGGCCGTCATTTCAGAAATCCCCTTCAACTATATGGTCGGGGGCGGGCCCATCTATCCATACCACCAAAACGTTCTCTGGACCTTTTTCTTTGCTCTTCTCATTGTCTCCACCATCGATAAACTGCACCAGCAGCTGCGTCCGGCAGCCGCTCTCGCCGCCTCCGCCGCATTGGCTGCCTTGGGCTACCTGCTGGGATATGTCGCCATGGTCGACTACTATGGCCTTGGAATTCTGACGGTCCTGGTCTTTTACTTTTTCCGAGAGAGGACTTGGACAAACTTCGCCCTCCAATTTGCCTGCCTGCTCGTTATAAATGGGTTCCTGCTGGGAGGCCTTTATTGGCCGGTGACCGTCATGGGGCACGAATTTGAGCTTCCGCAGCAGGGGCTGGCGCTCCTTGCCCTAGTGCCCATTTGGCTGTACCATGGTCGACAGGGCTATCACAACAAAAGGTTCCAGCGATTTTGCTACGCTTTCTACCCGCTGCACATCACAGTTTTGTGCTGCATCAGCGCCGTTTTGTCCCGATAAACAGGAAAAGGACCACCCCGTAAGGAGTGGTCCCATTTTTACAGGCCCGCAGCGGCCGGTTCGATTACAGGCTTCGTGGGGAATTCCCCAAACGCATCCCGAAGTACATCGTGGCGCGATGGCTCACGTTGAGCCAATTGTCTTCCCAATCCAACCGCCTACAGGGTGACGGAAGGCTTCACGGAAAATCTTCCGGGCTCATGCCGGCTTGCGGCGAGCGACTTGCCCTCCAACCCCGTTATCAATGTTATATGCAATCCCCTGAAGTCCTATTCACCGAAGCACCATCAGCTGACCGTCAAGGACACAACAGCCCAATCTTCCGGGGCGTCCTCAATCTGCTTCGCCGTTCTCTCGTTGAGAACCACCTCAAACAGCTGCCATCCGCAGTCGTTGTAATGCAGGATACCGAACTCGCCCCAAGGAGAGAAGCGGTTGTCCGCAGCTTTGGCAGCCATATACAGGTCCCTGCTGGCATCGGAATCCAGAGCGAACTTCTCCGGCGCGGCTATCATTGCATTAACCTGCTTCGCCAGGACGTCGCGGATTCCGTCGTTCCAGCCGGCGGCAATCTCCTTCACCTGGTCCGGAGAGTCGCTGCCGTAGATGAAGTTGCCAAACCCAATCTTCAAGCCCTCGTCAACGAAGTCCTCGAACTCTGTCTTGATGTATTCCTGAACGTCGGAGAGGTCATCGTCTGCCTGGCAATACGGACCACCCAGAACCTCGGTGGTGTTAATCAAAAGTTTCATGGCTTCCTCCTTTTTGTGGCTTTCCCCACAAAGAAATTTGTCTGGTTATATGCGTCCGGCAGAAAAGCAATTCCTTCCGGGAGGAATCCCTTTCCAGAAACTGGCATACAACCATTTAACCCAAATTCAGGAAAGCTAATAACGAGGAAAGGAATTGATATGGTAAAGCAGAAGAAGAAAAGCACCCAAATTAGCAGCCTGGACAAAACACTTGGCCGCATAATCGGCATTGAAGTTCAAAATCCAGCAGAGTTTCGTAAGCTTATGGACCACTTCAAACAGCAATACAAAGAACGTGCAGAAGCCTACGGACTAACCGGAGAACCATCTGATAAGCCAGATGTAAAGGACTACGCGATGAAGGGATTCATGGAAATCTGCTCATCTGACAACGTAGAGAGTTACATCTATTGCGTTCGTGAGCTGCTGGCAGGCTACTGGAACCTCAATAGGGTTGTATACAGCTTTTCGAAGGAAGTCCTTGACTACATCGACAACGTTCTCCATCTTGCAGACTTCAAAGTTGATATGAGTCAGCTGGAGTGGATGGCGTCTACCCGCCCTATCCTTATTGAGGCGCCGCCTGGGAGCCCCGTTGAGAAGGTGTTTTTCGGCCGGGTAGGATTTATCAGCGACTCCATGCCGAATGACGAAAAGGGAGAACGGCCCAAATTTACCAGTATGATAAGCCTTTTGTATAATTCGGACAGTGATGTGAAACTTTTGCTCACCCATGGCGTAAGAAGGCCCGTATCCTTCGTCTTGAATGACGCAGTTTCTAATCAGGACGAGGATGCCCCTGGCTTATCATTTGCGATGAAACTCGTGGCCTTCATAGGTTATATGAATTCCCACACAGACGGGAAGGAGTTGGCCTTCGAGGAAACCTCCATCAAGAATGGAGTGCGTTATAAGGTTCGTATCCCCCAAATCACCGGCATTATGCCTGACGAAACCAAGGATAGTGGATGGATTCGAGCCGGCCTTGCGCCACTGTTCGCATACCTGGACCGTAAGAACATGCTGGAGAGTTTCCAAAAAGAATCTGGAGACCCGCTGGAGAAAATTGTGCTTCCCGTTAAGGAATATGACCAGGCCCTCTCGGACCATTTTGTACGCCAATTGGTCATTGATTGGGAATCAAGTCGGAACCTGTATCAATTCGATGATGAAACAGCATTTTGGGCAGGGATGGATTATGCCGAAGGGATTCTCGCTGAGGGCATCTCTACGGAATTACTGGACTACATGCCCCACGATACCATCGTTCTCCATCCGCTGGGATACGACACGGATACGGCGTCGTTGATTTCCCGCTGCACTCTGGAGGGCAGTATTCCCGGCATCTTTATCGCCACCGTTATCCGCAACAGAGGAGCGGGCGTCTACTATTTTGCGGAGAACTTGCCCATAATAGAAGGTGGACCAGCGGATTCCATGAATGATGTAGCCCCGGAAATCCTGTTCAATCTGTGCATATTCAAACACATTCTGACCATTTTGCATCGAAAGTCTATCCGCAAGATGGCAAATGAGCCTTTACCCCGGCCATCGTGGCTGGAATCGCCGCCCAGCAAAGCCGAATCCATGCCGGAGCCTCCCGTAGTCCGGCAAGGAGGGGACATCAACGACACGATTCCGATTACCATGTACGACCTCACGAAGAGAGCCGTAAAGCGGGTGTCGCAGAAAGAAGCTGCCCGGCGCGGTGGCTGGAAGGTGGCTCCTCATACCCGGCGGAAGCACTACCACCGCTACTGGGTGGGTAAGGGGGAGAACCGGCACTTGGAACCCCGCCTGCTGGAAAGCATGAAAATCAACAGGGGAGAGAAAACTCCTTCGGTAATCACTCATAGCGTAGGACTTTAACGGAAAAGGGAGGCCATTATGGCCTCCCTCTTTGATAATATTGGGCAATGTGCTCAAATTAAAGGAACATTATTTGACAAAACCGTCGAGATACGATATTATAAGAAATGACAAAAAATATCGATTCTGTTTGGATGTTCTGTCTAATCTGCCGGTACTGTTTTTTGAGAGGAGGGTTTATGGACGAAGAAAAGAAGCGAATTGAGATATCCATTGGAGCGGATGGCGAACCCAGCTTTGAAGTTATTCCGCGTGATAAGGAAATAGAGGACCGGCAGAAATCACAGATTCAGCTTGTCGGCCCCTACTGCCGGGTCAGCACACTGTCGGAGCAGCAGGAAACCAGCTATGAGCAGCAAAAACTGTATTATACCGAATATGTGCAAAAGCACCCTAACTGGACCTTGGTGGATATCTACGCAGACCCCGGAATTTCCGCAACATCGACGAAGCGCCGCAAACAGTTCAATCGTCTGATTGCGGACTGTAAGAGGGGAGCGGTCACCTACATCATCACGAAGCAGGTTTCCCGGTTCGCTAGAAACACCATTGACTGCGTTGGTATATGCCGGGAGTTGAGAAATCTTGACCCTCCGGTGGGCGTGTTTTTTGAAACCGAGGGATTGAATACGCTGTCCTCCACCAGCGATTTGATTTTAACATTCATGGCGGCCCTGGCGCAGGGAGAAAGTGAAACAAAGTCCCTCAGTATGAAGTGGGCGATTCGGAGCCGCTTCGAAAGGAAAATACCCCGGGTGACCCAGCTTTATGGATTCGATAAACACAAACTTGACTCTGTGGTCGCTCTGGAGCCAAATGGAATCCGTCAAGCCTTGCCTCATAACAAGGACATTGAAAATGTGCGGCTCATGTACCGCTGGTTGCTGGAGGGCGCAACCATTTCAGAGATTCAGGCTCGGCTCTACAGCATGGGAATTCCGTCACCAAAAGGAAAGCCTCAGTGGTCCTACTCGTCCATCCGGTACATCTTATCAAATGAGAAATACTGCGGGAATATTATCATGCAGAAAACGTTCGTCAAGGATGTTCTTGAGCACAAATCCATAAAGAACATAGGGCAGGAGCCAACTTATATTCTAAGGGGCGTTCTGCCTGCCGTCATTTCAACGGACGAGTGGCTTGCTGCCCAGCGCATCCTTGGAACAATGCCTCTTAACCACCGGATAGATAAATCCACCGAGAAGGTCGGCCCATGGGAAAACATGCACCTGTTTGAGTATTGACAAAAAGGAGGAGCAGATGAACTTTGCAGATATTGATTTCATGAACTTCAAGGTCGTAGTCCAGGGAATCCAGACAGTTACAAATGCGGAAATTCGTGTTGGACCGTCCAGGGTCAGCTTCAATGCCATTTCCGCGGCAGAAATGGGTTATCCCGAATTTGTCAGGATATACGTCTCTGAAGATGCCTCAAAAGTCATCATTGAGCCTTGCAGCAAAGAGAAAAGCCACGTCATCCCATTTTACCAGGAACAGCGCAGCGAAAAGACGGGCGAGATTCTTAAAAATGCCCCTATCCACATCATGGATGCCGGTTTGGCCAAAGGAATCCGTGAAAAGATGAGGTGGGGGAAGGGGACATATCATTGTTCCGCAATCCGCTTCGACGAGCGGCCTCGGACCTTGTTCTTTGATTTGGCCAAGGCTGACAATACTAAGAGGAAGAGAATAAAAACCGGCAACGTCCTGGATAGCTACCCGTCCATTTCGACCCTCATGGAAGGCATGCGACCTATTGCGCTTTTGGGGGCTCATGACACCGGCAATCGCGGCAGCCATGTCGCAGGTCGCTCCCAAAGCACCGAAACCATAATTGAGGTCGACTACCACGAACCCGCTCCCAAAAAATCTTAACGACTAAACATAACCCTTGGGCAGCTGGGCAAACTATATTGAGATGTCTGCTTAGCGGCCAAGGGTATCGCGGCTGTTAGGCTATCATCTCCCAAGACGCATCTCTCTTTCCGGAACTGGCCCGGAGGAGGGGTGCGTTTTGTGCGTTCTGGGCAGATTCCCAGCTTGTGCCCATGCGTTAAAATCCAGCAACTTCCGAATAATATTCGTCTAAAACCGCCAGATATATTGGTTTCGTAATGAGATTTTAAACTTCCGCATACAACTACCCAATCGCTTTTCTAAGGGATAATATACATATGTAAAGGAGAATCTCATTATGAAGACCAACAATGCTGTGAAGGACCAGAAGGACGTTCAGGCTCTCCGGAAGACCGCGCTCCAGGCGACTGCCAAGGCCATCAAGGCGGGCGTTGCCACCGAGGGCAGCGTGACCGTCTACCTTAGCGAGGGTAGCAAGAAGCTGACTGCCGACGCCAAGGCAAAAATCGTTGAGACCGCACTGGACAACTGCGGCCTCATCTCCCGGAACGGCAAGAAGGTAAACATCTCTGTGGATGTTCTGGCACTCGATTTGTCCTACCAACGCGACCCCCGCAAGGAGATGAAGAAGGTCTACAATCTCATGGAGGGCTGGGACGACGAGCACGCCGACGACATCGTGGTGAGTTACCGTGATGGCATCCTGTACGTCATGGACGGCGGACATCGGCTGCTGGCTGCCATCCTTCTGGGTATCGATACCCTGACTGTGCGGGTGCTGGAGGGGAAAACCAGAGAGACAGAGGCCGCCTATTTCGAGAGCCAGAAGGACAAGGAGACGACACTCAAGCCTGCGCAGACGTTCAAGGCCGGCATGGTAAGCAAGGACCCGACCGTGGCTGCCATCTACACCATCTGCAATCAGTTCGGGCTGACGGTTACCAGCCACATGAAGAACGTCGCTCGTCCCATGCGGGCAATCGTTGCGGCCAGAACCGTCGTGGATAACCCGGCTATCGATGGCACCGACTGCCTCAGCTGGATGTTCTCCGTCATGGAGACGGCCTGGTGGCTCGAGTCCCGCAGCAAACTCACCGGCGCTCTCACGAGCAAGATGATTTTCGCATTTCAGGATGTCTACATCGATGGAATGCGGAAGGGCCAGCTGGATGAGTACACCTCAAATCTGTGCAGTGTCCTGCGCTCCTGCTCCCCGAGCATTGTTTCTGCCTACGGCGTCCTCCTGCAGCCCGGTGACGAGCAGCGTGCTCAGGCCATGGGTGCCCTGAAGCAGATTGCCGTGGGCAAGGCCGACCTGGACGCCATCTACTACCTGGCCACGAAGGCCGAGGAGCAGAAGAAGGCGAACAAGAGCGGCTCCAAGAAGGCCAAGAAGGTGAAGAAAATCAGCTAATCCCCAAACAGAAAATCTCCCGCCAACCGGCGGGAGATTTTTCTTTGCTCTTGCGTCAACGATACAGCTGATACTTCTTGCTGATGGCATGGGCCACATCATCCGGCATCGGCCTGAACCAGATGCCGGTCAGAGTAGTCCCATTCGGCTCCTCCGGCGTCAGCTCCGTCAAACAGTTATCAAAAATCAGGCCGAAATCCACATTCTCAACCAGCCCCACTTCCTCAGCCGCAGTCTTGGCTTTGAGGAGATGGATTTTGTTGCGGGCCTCGCAGACAGTTTTCACAAAAGCCCCTTCGACGTAGCTCTCGAAGATTCCCTGCGGGATTTCCATTTCGCAGCGGTAGCTGCCGCCCTCAAGGTGGGCGTTCCGGCGGAGCGCTCTCGTCCAATACCCTTCAGCGCAATGGCTCACCTGAGCCAACAGCTTTCCGGTGGACATATGCAGGTCTTTGCGCATGATGAACAGGCGTCTAAAATTCACAATTTGTAGGCCACCCCAATTCCGCTAGTCAGCAGGGAAGAGGAGGCATCTCCTTTCTGTAGGATTAGATTCCGATGTACAGCAGTCGGGCTGACTTCCCATCCTTCAAGTATACACTGGAAACGGCATCGAGTCTATCGTCCAAGATATGGACCCGAACCGGCCAGCAGTTCCTGGAGGTACGGAAAAGAGCGGGGCCACTGCTAACCGTCAGGTACAGGCAGCCTCTCTCAATTTCGTACTTGCGCCAGCGGAAAAATTGTCCACTGGCAGTGCAATCAAGGGTCAAGGACAGCTCATCGTCCGTTAGCTCAATATCCGAGGCCACCAGAGCCTCATAGGAGGTGGTGCCGGCATCAGCAAACCACAATGAGCCGAATGTGACGGCCACAATCAGAATCGGGAGAGTAATGCTGGCAATCCGCAAAAGAAGTAGTTTGTGTTTAGTTTGCATTTTAGCCTCCTTTCCATGTTTGGGATGCAATAGCAAATACGGCAAAAATCACGATTGCCAAGGCGCACGCATAACCCAGAACCCCGACCGCTTTGGCAAATCTCGTATCCGTATGCATTGCGGAAGCGCAGAAGACAGAGAGGGGCAAAACTCCGAACAGAATCCCCTTGGCGGCGGCAACGATATAATCGGGATACATAGGGAACCCCTTTCTCCAGCGGTATCGGGCAGGCAGGAACCTCGCCCATTTGCCCGAACCGTTCTCTTTTGTCAACCACCAAGGGCCTCTTCTAGCAGATGACCGCTATTCCCCGCGATTGCCCGGTTGGAAAACCGTTTATCTCCAGTGATTTCCTTGACAACGGTAATCTCCGGCGGGAAAGATACTGCGTCATCTTTCCGAAGCCCCTCAACCTCAATAGTAACGTAGCGGTCTTCGCCAGTGTACACATCCAGCTCCAGGTACTGGTCCTGATAAGGGAAACAATGCCGGGTCTTATGAATTGGGGTGATTTTCCCGTAGTCTACCTGAGCCAGGAAAGAAGCGTACTGGCGAGGCGTAATCATGGACTCCCTCTCGATGCGGTCCGTCACCCCATCCAAGTCAGTCTTCTCCGTATAAAAGAAGGAGAAGTTAGTCCCATCGCCCCGCTGGCGAACCCGCCGTTCCGTGTTGCCGATATCGGGCAGATACGTCTGCACAATTTGGGAAGCCACGGGATTGTACTTCCCAAGGGATTCCAAGTCCGGCATCAGTGCCAGGAACTTGCGTTCTCTTTCCACAGGGGCGGGAATGCCAAGGCAGTCATAGATAACCTTGATGGCGGCCGCAATCTTCTCCTGAAAGGTTCCGGTGTTGCCAATAATGGAGAGGTGAGGGTGCCCGGTCCAGGCTTTCAGTGTCTTGGTATCGAGTTCCCGGGCCTGTTCCGGGGTTTCAGAGCGGGCGGCGTTGTTGGAAAGGGTATAAGCCTCCTCGGCGCCGTTGGCCGCCGTGACCATGTGGATAACAGCATCATAACTGTCCCGAGCCTCTACTAAATTGGAGCCGTGCTCGGCCAGCAGGGCCTCGATAGCAGCTGCGTCCGCATAAGCAAGACCATCCAGTTTGCCACGGTCGCAAAGAATGACGGTCTGGAAGCCATGCTCCATCAATTCGGCGGCGGCGGTTTCTACAACGTGCTCCATGGCGAACTGGTTGTTCAGGATATGGCTCTGGAACCCAATCATTCCGAAGTCCCCGGGTGTGATGTGCATGCCGGAGATGAGGGTGGTCGCAGCCTCTGGGACAATGAATACCTTGACGCCGCGGCTCTCCAGTTCCTGAACGGCTTTAGCCATCAAGGTGGTTTTTCCGGCGCAGGGCCCGCCGGTAATGGCAATCTTGACGATTTCCCCGGACATGATGCCCATGTCTAAGGCAAGTTGCGGGAGTGGCGCCGGTTTGGGTTCTGGCTCCTTGGGCAGCTTGATAGCGATGTTACCAACGGTGCAGGGAGAACGGTTGCTACGGCGGTAATGAGGGATGGGGTCACAGACGGGCGAATATACTTGATTCACAAAAATTCCTCCTTTTAGACGGCCCAAATAGTATGGGTCAGAGTGAAGAGCGCCAGCGCAGCCCCAACAAGGATTCCTGCGCCAGCCGGGATATCGTACGAAACAGCCGCCTCACGACATGTGAAGCGCCGAATCTGGTATTGGCGGAAATACGCCTTGGGAACGCTGCCAGCAATGACGCCAATAAAGCCGAAAACCGTACAAACCAGAGCCGCTGCCGGTACAGGAAATGCGTTAGGGAGACCGTCCAGCTTCAAGAGTACGGCTCCTAGGCAGAGATGAATCAGGAAGGTGGCGGCAGCGCAGAAGAGAAGGGATAGAATGCGGTGCTTAATGGGCAGGATTTCGAATTTTACCATGCGGAAACCTCCTTACAATGGTCTTTGGGATTGCGCTTCTCCAGGGCCCACCAGTAATCCATGCCCAGAAAATCGCGGCCGTAGGCATAGACAAACACATGACCGTCAGTTTCTCCGGCAAACACGCGGCCTTTCTTGCTGACGGGCCAGCTCCGGATACCCTTTATGAAGTCTTTTGCGTCCTGGTCCGCCTCCTTTTGAGGGGCTCCCCACGCATCGGGGCCGAAGACATCAATCCAGTTACAGAAGACCATACGCTTTTCTTCGTGGGCACGGAAGATGAGCCACACGCGGGCTTCTCCCCCAGGGGATTCCCACCATCTGTGGCCGTCACCCTCCCCCGGAATTTCCGGCTCGCTGTCGTAAAAGTGAATGGAGAATTCCGTGACCTTGTAATGCCGGAACAGCCACGAAATAAAGCTGCTCGAGAGCTTGATTGGGCAGAATTTGCATCCTTGCTTTGTTTCGTCCAGTTCCTTGGCTATCTGGTCCGGGCGGATGCATCGCTGGCCGCTCATGTAGAACATGGCTTGCTCTCCTTTCTGTGTTTTGCTTTATATGGTATGCGAGGCAACGGATTCCGATTCTGGCGGGGGGGTGTTTGTCAAAAGAAGAATGACTGGTCGCAGATGGGAAACCTCCTGATGCCCGATACAGAAAGAACCGCCGCCCTTTCGGGCAGCGGTTGGCGCTTGTGGCACAAAGCTGAGGCCTAGCCTTTCGGCCGGCGATATACAATCAGTCGTATTCGTCATCGAAGGTGCAGGTCTGGACCTGTTCCGCTCCGCATTTCGAGCAGCGAACGATGTCCCACTCGCCGTCGCAGTACACCACGAAGTTAAAGTTGTGACGGCATTTATCCGGTGAAAACTCGTATTTCTCCCGGAGTGGATACTCTCGGTGCGCCTTCGCAAGGGCTTTTGCGTACTCCAATTCGCTATTTGCAATTGACATGTCTGAACCTCCCAAATGATTTTTCCCAATACTATGCAAATCTACAGAATCCAAACGCTCTAACTGTTGAAAAGCAGCAAATTATGTGGTATTCTTTTCCCGGTAATCCACAGAAAGGGCCCCATTATGAAGAAGAAAAAAGTCAACCCCAATAAGAAACCGCTTGCATCTCCGGTTATTGACACGAAAAACTACGTTAACGAGATTTCGGACCAGGTTACCCTCCTCGCCTGGGCGGAGGTCCTTGGCGCCACCGCCAACTTCCCCGATGTTACGCAGGAGTGGATATGGACCCTTTGGACCAAAGTCAATCAGGCCGCCGGGACTATCCACTACCACGAGGACGTCGAGGAATGGATTCACAAGCTGGAGGAGTTCGCCGGAATCTATCTTCCGTACACGAAAGTGTTTTCCGCCGGAATACACACACAAGGCGACTTGAAGCGCTTTATTAGAAAGACAGAGAGAAACGCCCTGTCCTCCGCCTACGCCATCATCGCCCGTCCCATGATGGAGAGGGAACTCCTTCAGCCACAGGATATCAAGAGGATTTTCCAGAAGGCGGACGCTCTAAATACAGAAATCGAAGAGAGGCGCATTATAGTCGAAGATATCCAGCAGATGCTATACGATGAGCTCAAGCTCCAGCTGGTCACAACTTCAACAGGTGTAAAGCTCGCAAAAATAGGATAATGCAGAAGAGGAGGGAGGCCCTCCTCTTTTCGTTTCTGAATATGAATCTCTCTCCCTGCATACCATGCAGGCAAATCAGCTTTGCTGGAGAAAACAATTTTAAGGAGAGACTTTCATGAAAATTTATCTGAACCGCATCGACGGTATTGATGATGCCATCTGCACCATGTTCCTGTCCAAACGGCATCTCACCCGGAAGAAGGAGATGGAGATTCGTAACGAGGTCCGCAAGCATTCCGTGTCCTTCTACGACGGGAAGACGCCCCTCGGGGCCATTGGGCCGTACTACTCCGAGAAGCTGGCTGCGTGGCTGCATAAGACGCTGGAAATCGGCGTGGAACACATGACACTGCTGCGCTTCATTGACTTGAGTTGCTCCGTATACGGCCTGCACCGCGGAGGGCAGGATGATTTCGATGCCCACGCCATGCGTCTAAACAACCGCATCGTCCGGGCGTCCACACGGCTGGGCGAGTTCAAAAGTGGGGAGATGTCCGAGTGGTACCAGGGGCGAATCGTCCCCACAGATGTCGCTCTGGCTGTACTGGGAATCACTATGCCGGATGAGCTTACCTATGAAGGGAAGACGTATGTCAGAGCCGTGAATGGTTACATTCTCAAGGGTGAGGAGCATAACCACGATGCCATGCGTGGCCTGTACATGCTGAGCATCCCCTCTGATTTCATCTTCCGCATCCAGCTCGTAGAATATTCTCATGTCTACAAAATGCGAAACAAGTATGGGACTGCAGCCCCGGAACTGAAGTTGGCCATCGAAAATGTCACCGACCAGCTGGAAGCTGCCACTCAGGGCCTCGTTACCCGGGAGCTGCTGTTGGAAATCCCCAATTGACTAGGTGTAATGCATAATGGTAGATATCAAGAACCCCTCATCTTGCTGGCTCGATGACAAATGATAAAATAACTGCTTTTGCCGCCCTCTCACTATGAGAGGGCGGTGCTTTTCTGCCTCCCAGAATTGTTTTAAATAGGTTCGCATACCATAAACTTACATTGCGAAACCCAAAACAATTTTAGGAGGTTCAAAATACAGATTTTGCAGTATCTCAAGTTCGCACCTTTCGCCATCGTAGGCATACTTTTGCTTATCCTGATTCTCTCCGGCTATGTGAAGGCGCCGCCTGATGTGGCCTACATCATCTCCGGCTTCCGCAAAACTCGGGTCCTGGTGGGCAAAGCCGGCATTCGCATCCCGTTCCTGGAGCGGATGGATAAGCTGTCCCTGCGGATGATTTCCGTGGATGTCAAAACCACAGACTTCGTTCCCAACAGCGAGTACATCAACGTCAAAGTCGATGCCACCGTCAAAATCCGGGTCGGCCGGGAAGACGAGCTCATGCAGCTTGCCATGGCCAACTTCCTCAACGCCAAGGAGGAACAGATTGTCGATAAGGTCCAGGATACCCTTGAGGGCAACATGCGTGAAATCATCGGCCAGATGAAGCTGTCCGAGATGGTCACCGACCGCAAGGCCTTCGGCGAGAAGGTTCAGGAAAACGCTCTGCCCGACTTGCGGAAGATGGGCCTGGAGCTGATTTCCTTCAACGTCCAGTCCTTCTCTGACCAGAACGGCGTCATTGATGACCTAGGCATCGACAACGTATCCCGCATCAAGAAGGACGCCGCCATTGCCAAGGCGGAGGCTGACAGGGACGTCGCCATCAGACAGGCCGAGACCGATAGAGAGGCCAACGACGCCAAGATGGAATCCGAAGTGCAGATTGCGCAGAAGCAGAATGAGCTGGCCATCAAGAAGGCTGAGCTGAAAAAGGCCGCCGACATCAAGCAGGCTGAGGCTGGCGCCGCCTACAAAATTCAGGAGAAAGAGCAGGCCAAGGCCCTTGAGACGGCAGATGTAAACGCCCAGATTGCCCGGGCTGAGAGAGAGGCTGAATTGAAAGAAAAGCAGGTTCTCGTCACCAAGCAGGCTCTGGATGCCGAAGTTCGGGCCCAGGCGGATGCGGAGCGCTACCGTCAGGAGCAGGAGGCTCAAGCCGAGTTGTTCCGCCGGCAGAAAGAAGCTGAGGCTCGTCGCTATGAGCAGGAACAGGAAGCCGCTGCCAAGATGAGGGCCGCTGAAGCCTCCAAATACGCTAAGGAACAGGAGGCCGCCGGTATCGCCGCCGTCGGTAAAGCGGAAGCCGAGGCCATCCAGGCTCGGTCCCTGGCAGAGGCTCAGGGCATCGACAAGAAGGCCGAGGCTATGCAGAAGTATGGCGAGGCGGCCGTTGTTGAGATGGTCATGAAGGCCCTACCCGAGATTGCCAAGAACGTCGCCGAACCCCTGTCCAGAGTGGACAAAATCACCATGTACGGCGAGGGTAACAGTGCCAGGCTGCTCTCTGATATCGTCAATGGTACCACGCAGGTTACCGAGGGTATTTCCGCTGGTATGGGCATCGACGTCAAGGCCCTGCTGGCAGGACTGGTTGGCGGCAAGCTGGCTGCGCCTAAGGTCGTGGTCCAGCAGGAGGCGCCTCTGTCCGTGGCCCCCGCCGAAGATGGCGGTGAAGAGTCAGTCGAAGAGTAAACTCCTTCCCAATAGACAAACAAGCACCCTGGGCCAGTTGGTCCAGGGTGTTCTCTTTCGCCCGAAATCGTTTCTTTATGGAAAGCATACAATAGCAACAAACTAAGTTGGAAGGAGTCATGCACAAATGCTAAAATCCGCATACTTATACTGCGGCAGTATATACAATGCACGGGACCAAATTGTCGATACCCCCAGCATCCTCATAGACGGGGAGAACGACATCTTCCTCGGATGGGGAAACACAGAGGCCATGTACGCAAAAATGAAAGCCAGCAACGCTCTCTTCACCGCTCTTGGGGTGGAGACCCCGCTAACCGTGGTGGATTTGTCGCCGCTGCCCAAAGACGTGGCCTGCTACATCATCCGTCGAATGATGGAATACACGGCCTCCGGGTTCGTCCGGCGGTTCCTTGAGCATCAGGACGACCCCAATGCTCTGGAATGGCTGGCCGCCGAGATGCAGAGGGTTCCGATTGCTTTGGAACAATGAGTTGCATCCGCAGCAAAAACCAGATAGAATTATTTTGAGGTGATTTTTCGTGAAGTGGAATGACATTTTATCAGAGAGCGACCGCAAACTGGCAATCCAGTTGTCCAAGCGGGCTGCGGAAGAGCAGGCCCAAGGTAAACAAATTTTCCCACCGCAAAACCTCATCTTTCAGGCTCTGGAGGCCACACCGCCGGATAAGGTCAAGGTGGTCATTGTCGGCCAGGACCCTTACCACGGCCCATGCCAGGCGAATGGCCTCGCGTTCAGCGTCGGCCCCGGCGTCACCCCGCCGCCGTCTCTGAAGAACATTTTCAGAGAGATGAACAGCGATTTAGGTCTGCCCATCCCACAATCTGGGGACCTGAGTCCCTGGGCAAAGCAAGGCGTTCTCCTTCTGAACACCGTGTTGACCGTAGAGCAGGGAAAGCCCAACAGCCACAAAGACTGGGGTTGGCAAGATTTTACTCTGGCCGTTTTTCGTGCCTGCGTGAATCTGCCGCAGCCCATCGTATTCATCCTTTGGGGCGGACAGGCAAGGGCCTTTACCGCTGGGTTGCAGTTGTCCGGCCAGCCCAATAAAGCCTGCGTTTTCAGCAGCCATCCCAGCCCGCTCGGAGCAGGGAAGGGAAGCGTAGCTGTCCCTGCATTTATCGGTTCAAGGCCGTTCAGTGCTACAAATAGGCTCCTCCGAGCCATGGGCGCAGAGGAAATTGACTGGAAGTTGTAACTATAATCAGCATTTAACATACTGCATAGCATGAGGCAACCTCATTGAGGAATATTTATATTGGAGGAAGCCACATGAACATCTACTCTATCGGGGACGTGATACCTCAACTGAAAACTGGCAGCACCCTGGTCCAAATGGCCTTCGACGGCAGTCTTTGGGAACTCCGGATTGGTTTCCCCGCCATTACACAGGAGGAAATCAACGAACTCCAAATCGGCGATGTAAACATGGCAATCGCAAACATCAAGGAAACTTTATTCTGCCTATTCAGTATTGGGCGAATCCCTTGGTGTGATGCGCCATATGAGCCCCGCCTGCTGAATACTCCGCTGGAGTATCCCACAGAGTACGCCGAAGGAACCGGCGCACCTCTGCTCATTCTCACCGTGGACTCTGCAACAGGTGTCCTGAAGGGGATGCGAATGGTGAGCATTGGGCATAAGCTGACGCAGCGTCTGCACTCTATCTGCGCGAAGTTGAACGAGAAGCGGCCCCTGGATGTAGGCTCTTATGACCGCAGGGTCGATGAAATCTACGCCCAGTATCCGTCCTGTCTCGATTTACTTCACCAGGTTCAACCGGCAGATATGGCACAACTTACCAGTGGCTGAACAATAAGCCTCCCCACCTTGGCAGTCACCAGGGTGGGGAGGCCATTTTATTCATTGGGAGGGTTCTGAAGCTTCTCCTCGCACCATTCCTCAAAGAGCTCCTCCTTTTTCAGGTAATCCTCAATATCCTGGGAAATACCTTCATCTCCAACAAAATGAGCAATCCAGCCGTTAATATGCAAGTCTAAGGAACTTTTGTCAAGCTTTGTCTCCCCGAGGGTAACCCCCACCAAAAACTCCCGGTCCAAATACTCATCAACAGAAATAAAAATATTGAGCATATACTCATGACCATTTATTTTTTTGCATTCGGGGTACATTCCGCATAGACAACAACCTTCCTCCCATTAAATTGGGCGGGGGGAAGGGTGTACTGCCTGACGTAAATATCATCCTCGATTTGGGAAAATAGCGGATTTTGCATACATCCTCCTCACTTGTTCAAAACACAATTTCTCTTTGACGGTATTGGCCCTCGAAAGACTTTTCCCATCTTCAATTTCCTTAATGAAAGCCACTGTGCGTTTGTCAAGGGGCCTCCCAGGAAAAACCTTGGCCACACAGGAATATACCCACCACTTTGCATAATCAGCCAATTCATGCAATCAAAATGATACTCCGGAGGGCACATATCAAAAAGCTCATCACGGGAACAACCAAGACGCTCCATGGCCTTTGCGATAAGAAATTCCTGGTGAGATGGATGTGCGTAATACACTGTCCCGTCAACAGAAATCATAACTTCCAGGTCTGGATGGTACGGAAGCATCTTGAACCGCTCAATTGAAAATGGTAACGCATAAATTTCGTCTTCTGTCATTTTAACTCTCCCATCTTCAGTGTACCTCATGTCTTCTGAATTTGCAAGAGAATGATGGGCAAGGGCAGCAAAGCCACCCTTGCCCCGAAAGACATTAGCCCTCTTCGATACCAAAGTGCTCATCAAAAACGAGGTTCCACGCAGCCTTTCCGCTGACACCACACTTCGGGCAGCTCCAGGTAGCCACGGCACCGTCGTCCTGGATATCGCGGTCCCCGTTCCACTCAAGTTCTCCGCCGCAGATGGGGCAGAAATCCTCCTGCTGCCCCTCATCAGATTCTGCCACGGCAATAGTCTGCGAGGCGGAGGCGGCTGCCTGCAAACACGCCTCAAGCCCATCCACCACGGAGATGATGTGGTATTTGAGGACGAAGAACAGGTTGGAATCCTCCGGCCACTGGTCCTTCGCTTGCCGAAGCAGGGGCAGAACATAGCCCCGGGTCTCATCGATGTATTCCTGCGTCTTCGCCAGCGTGAAAACGCCCGCCATAGTAGACACGTTGTTGCAGCGGTCGAACAGCTTGGCGATGGCCGCGATGCGATTCTCGCCGATTTGCCGGTAGTAAGGCTCCAGAGGCTCACCTTTTACACGGGTCAGGAGCCGAACCGCCTCCCTCGTCTTTTCAGACACCGGCAGAGCATCAGGGCGGACATCGCAGTCCTCGCAGACATCATGCAGCAGCAGCGTTGCGATAATCGCATCCTCCCTGACCCCGAGGGCAATGGCGTGGTTCGCCATGGTCAGCGGATGGACGATGTACGGCTCGCCGCTCTTCCTCATCTGCCCCTTATGTTTCGCCCGGGCAAACGCCAGAGCGCCGATAGTATCATGCCACTGCTGGCCCGCCGCGAAGCCCTTGAGATACGTATACATCTTTTCCTCGTTGAATTTTGCCGACATTTTACGTTCCTCCTTATCCGAATTTATTTGATGATATGCACACCCCGGGAAATTGATTCAGGAAAAGAGGAGGCCGTCCCGTATGGGGACGGCCTTGTTTCTTACGTATTTTTCGTCAGTAATGCGGAATTTTTCCCATACGGCGTGACTTTCAAGCCCAGGGCCTCGTAGTCTTCCTGGGACCTTGCCCAGAACTCATGCCGGGCAATGGAATCATCCTTGAGGCGCAGCGTATGCGATACCGCCATCCCCATAGGACGGGGGACCAGAACCGCAGCCTCCTCGCTTGTAACCTTCTCCTGGGGCGCCCGAAGGAATGTGTTCGCAACGAACCTGTCGGCGGCATCCACCAGCATCCACAGCTCCTCAAAACTGAGGTAGTTGATGCTGTTCTTGGCCACAATAAGGTCGTAATGCTTCTTGATGGCCTCGGCAAAGGTCAAGTTAATGGCGTTTCCCGCCTCGACGAACGGGTCGTACGCATACTTGGTGCATGCAGTCCCGTTGCAGCCAATTTCGAGGGTTTCGCCGTCGTTGTACTTTTCGATGATTTCCTGCATATCCTTCGAGATTCCAAAGTACCTCTCAGGAAAATCCTCATAATACCGGGTCCAATCGACCTTGCGGATGGGCTTGATAGCGATATCGCCATGCCCAAGCAGCTTCACGCGCTTGACACCTGTCCCGAAGGCTTTCGTGACGGCATGCGCCTCTTCAAGCGTGCCGGGGAACAGGTAATCCGCCATGGCAAACGCCGGCTTATTTTTGTCGAAAAGCGGGTCATCATCGTGGCGGTGGACCACAAAGGTGTCCTCCGGGGCCTGTGCCAGAACACCTGCCAAAGTCGGAGCATTCAACGTTGCCTTGCCCGTGGCGTAGACGATGCCTTTCTCATAGTCCACGCCGCACACGATAACGGGCTCACCCTTATGGCCGCGGCTGGTAGTGGCAAACACATTCATAGGAGTGTCAAACATACTCGGGCCGCCCTTCACGGGAACCGCCACGGTACCAAACCCATTGGAGAAAGTTTTTTCAAACATTTTTACTGTGGCAATGGCCTCGTCAACGGCGCCCTTGGACTGTGCTGTCCCCGCCAGGGACACAATCTCAGTCCGGAAATACCGATTGTCAATGGCCCGGCAGATGAGGCCCAGATGCTCATCGAAAGAGCAGGGGAGGGCCGTATTGTCGGGCATCACAGCGATTTTCTTTGTCTTGGCAGTGGCCGGAGTGTTGGCAAAAATGATATTCGCCTTCGCGTCCGCCAGCGTATGGCGGGCAATGTCCACCAATTCCTCATCTGAAGCCGCATCGAACAGCTTATAGCCGATGAGGCACGCCCGGGGATTCTTCTGTTTGATGACGTCAATTGCCCGGGGCGCAATCTCGAACTGGATGGGGAAGCTCTCGCCAACCGCGTACTTATGAGAAGGAAATTTCCCCTTGTACGGCTCGCTGGGGGTCAGGTTGGCCACCGCCGCCGCCATGATGAAGGCATCGTATTCGGCAGCATGGTTTGCATACCAGTTGTAGTAGCCGAAGACGTCCTCGACATCGACAACGTGGACGTTGTCCTGGTTCCAGGGAGACTTGAGGGGCCAGGACTTTCCGGGAAACGACGTATGCTTCCAACGCACGATGGTGACATCGTACTTTCCTTGGTTGATGAGGTGCTCCGCCGTCCTGAAAGCCAGGCCACCCTTAAAGCGGTTGGTGATGAACTTCACAGAATCCAGGCGGGCCGGGATGGGGCCGCAGGAAATAACAACCTTTTTCACGATTTCTCCTCCTTTTGAATGATAATCAGCTTACATATTGTACTTTTGGGCCACATTCTCGCAGATGGACTCAACCTGTTCGCGGGAAAGCTCCCCGTTGCGCTTGATACACGCGGAAAAATCCTTCAGACAGGCTTCCTTGCTGTACGTCACATCCCCATTGGAGTTGACAATGTACTCATACAGCTCCCCATCGCTGGCAAAGTGCCGCAGGGACACATGGCCATCCCTCTGAATAAACACAGGATTCTTTGCCATGGAAAACTCCGTAAAATCGGAGAAGGGTTCAAACTCGGGAGCCGTAAGCATATTTCCGTAGTGGGGAAGATGCGCTCTGATTGTTCTGCCATCGCAATAGAGAATGAAGGCGAACGGCTGCCCGCAGTCCTCATAGGCGGAGCAGAAGAGGTAGGGAACTCCATTTTCCGCAACCCCCAGCTCCTCAAAGCTGACTTCGAGTCCAAGGCCGACAATGCTGCCAAGGTCGCTGCCAGCGTCTCCGAGAAGGTCATAGCTAAGGATGTCAGGCGCCTCGTTGAAACGCTTGCCGAGAAGCTTCACCTGGGTCAGCGATGCCAGGTACTGTCCATTGTCCAGCTCTTTCAGGTACTTGGGAGCCGGCGGCAAACCGACATCAAGGATATCACCCAGCTGTTGCACGGTACCTGCGGGGGCACTGCTTTCTCCTATCCGGATAAATTTCGGGTTCATGTTGAAATACTCCATAAAATCGTTCCTCCTCACCTGTATTCTTCAACATATTTCTTGTAGGTCTTGGCCACATTCTTGCGGGCCGCGGCAACCTGTTCATCGGACAATTCTCCACTGGGTTCCACCCGTGCGGAGAAATCCTTCAAACAGGCCTCCTTGCTGTAAGTTACTGCTCCATAAGAGCTCGCAATATACTCGCACAGCTCCTCGTTGCTGCTGAAACGGCGCTCTTCCACAGGGCAGCCGTCCTTCTGGATGAACACGGGCTTCTTCGCCATGGATAGTACAGAAGGGTTCAAACCCGGGAACCGTAAGCATGTTCCCATGATGGGGAAGGTAGGCCCTGATTGTCTCTCCATCACAGTAGAGAAAAAAACAAAGGGGGCTCCTCCCTCCACAGAGGAAGAACACCGGAGATAGGGGACCCCATTCTCCGCAATTCCCAATTCCTCAAAATTGACTTCGAGGCACCAGCCAACGAAACGATGAAGGTCGGCGCTGACCTTTCCAAGGCCAAAGTTGTCGATGATGTCCGCCGCCTCGCCAAATCTCATATCGAGAAGCACCACAGAAGTCATAGACTCCAAATGCGGCCCTTTCTTGTGGTCACGAATCGGCGGCAAGCCGGCATCCAGAACATCAGCGAGTTGCTGAATAGTCCCCACAGGGGCTTTGCGACCCCCATGACGGATGAACTTGGGATTCATATTGAAATATTCCATGAAAACTCCTTCTTACTTCTTTTTCGCCTTTGCGAAGGTAAACATCAACGGGTTCGCGCTCACCGGCGAGTGGAAAATGCAAAGGGTTCTGTCTTCCACCCGATAGGCAAACAAGTCGTACTCCCGGAGCCCGCCGGCACAGCGGACAACCCGCAGGTTGCGGACCCGGTATTCTTTCCCATCAGAGGCAATGAATCGCGTGCCGGACTTCATGGCGGCAATGTGGATGCCGTCCTTGAGTTTCTCCGCATCCGGCTTATAGCCGACGGGATGCTCATAGTGTTCCGTGGGAATAGGCAAACGAAGTCGGTACAAATTGGGGTTAAAAGACATCAGAATCTCTCCTTTCTTGAATTTCAGGCAGTTGCAAACATGCTAATTTGGTCCTCGCACTCCACCCGGGGCCCTTTGATAAACAGGCAGAGCCGCGGGATGCTGTCATCCAGCAGGGCCACGCCGTCCTTGCCCTCGCTCATAGACTCAGCGGAGTTGGCGAGGAAGATGGTATAGCCGTTGATGGAAGCAGAGGGAATTGAGGTAATAATCCCGCCAACAGGGCAGGACTTGACCTTTGCAGTTTTGTCGTCACTCCAGTAGATGAATCCGTCGAAGGCTTCGGGAACCAGAAGAGTGCCATGAAGGTCATCCTCGTCAACGCGGGCCTGGAAGCAGTCCACCTCCATAGCGGAGTGACCGCACTTGGTACATTTCCACCGGCGGCCGTCATCCAAATCGACATCCACTTCTTCGTCCCGGACCTGGATGCACTCTCCAAAGGCGTCGACCTCCCATTCCTGCCGGACATCTGCCTCCGCAATGAAAGTGGCGTCGCAGTGATTGGGGCACACGCAAATAGTGCAAATCGTTGTTTTCTCCATATGTAAGTAAACCTCCTCATAGAATTTGGAGAATGGTATGCAAAGCAGGGGAAAACGATACCGGCCCTGCCCCTGGTAGTATCGAGCCTAAAGTGTCTTCACCCACCAAGCCCAAACCACCTTTCTTTTGCCAAACTCATGTTGGTTGACAAAACAAGAATGTCGGCCTTGGTCTTTTTTGCTTTCATGAGGCCCGATACTGTGCCGGAATCACCCGGCGTCCGTTTGCATATTATCTGCAAATGCCTTACAGGCAAAATCAAAGAAAGGGGATTTTATGAGCAATTACTTCGAAATGCGCTTCCTCCAGGTCAATTCCTGGGAGGAGATGTTTAAGACATGCACCAAATTCGCAAATGCTCTCGCCAGCAGGAACATATCCAGGAAGTACCTCCAGACGATTCTCTCCCATATGGAGCAGGTGCCTAATGACCCCCGGGATAGGGAGCACCTCATCCAGGCGTACTTCCAGGTCCGCTTCGTGTACTGGCCACAACTTAACCTCCTGGGGCTGCCCACGAAGGAATGGCCGGAGGAGCTCTTTGGCGATTTCGC
This sequence comes from Oscillospiraceae bacterium, assembly GCA_910574635.1. GTDB lineage: Bacteria > Bacillota > Clostridia > Oscillospirales > Oscillospiraceae > Oscillibacter. Next base: position 161,535 of record CAJTCG010000002.1, read on the forward strand.
TTTCACCGCGCCCATCCAGTTCCAGGACAACACCGACCAGGATTATCCAGAGAAAACCTGGAAAGGAATTCTCGCTTTTGAAGCACTCCAGGATACCGTCTGGAGTCTGCCCGATAACACCATCATGAAACAGTTTGACTGGGATGGCCCCTATGGGCTTGAAGACCTTGCCTATGTTCGCAGGAGCCTCGTCTACAAGACAATCTTCGGTGTCCTACAGCTAAATGACTGGCTGGAGGGAAACTCGGGACAGTTCGACAGGTTTGTCTTCTCCGGCATCACCACAACCGAGCAGCTTCATCGTCTGGCCACTATCTTCCGAGTTATGGCCATGGACCGGGAGAAAACTTCTCCCCATATCCGCCGGACCATCTGGGAGTCTACCTATTCCGAGGCGCTCAACCTGCGAGAGGATTCCCTCAAGTTCCTGCTTTCGGAGGTAGAAGAGGCAAGGAAAACAAGCAGCATCCGACCCGGGAGCTATCTCTCTGATTTGGTTGTCAACTACAAGGCAGACCATCAGTGTCTCTCCACGGATTTGGCTCTCAAAGAAGTAGAAGCGGGCATCAAAACCGTACTGGCTGAGAGATGTCTTGAAGCCTATGACACCGATGAGGATGCCAGAAAAAATGGCTGGCTCTACCTTTGCAAGGACAAAAAAGACGTCAAAATCATCCGCGGACTGCGGCAGGAAGGCGATGCCTGGGAATTCGCCGTTATCGTGGCAGATTGGGGGGACCCCCTCATTTTGGGAACCTTCGCCGATGCAGACTCTGCCAGGGCTTTCATCAAGGACAACGGCTACAACTGCGTGGCGGATGAGTCTTTGGAGGCGCTTGATGATTAACAGAAATTTTCATCAGGTTGCGGAGTCCCAATCCCGGGAAATCATCCCCAACAGCTACGTCCAGAGTTGCTTTGAGTGCTGCTTCGAGAAGGGCCCCGATGGTGGGCCCAACATCCTGGGGATGCTCCAAAAGCAGATGTGTGCGGTCGTTATTGACAACGTGCATGGCCACCGCGCGTTCCTGGACTGTAGCAAATGCCCCGTACATTTGGCGACGTTTCGTCGGACAGCCAAAACCGTCGATGGGCGCACGCTTTATTGGAAAGGGACGGACCAGGCTCTGACGGAGAATGATTTGATAAAACTGGAGGAAGACGGCGATGACATCGCTTTCTTCTGCGATATTCGCTAAGGAGGAATATATAATGCATAGATACCTCGAAATCAGCGACTTCGTTCCCCATGTATTCATCCGGTGCCTAGGAAGCATCCGGGAGGGGCAACGCACCCCCACATGCCCTCTTGTCACCATGGATGCCCTTGCTGCTTACGGCGAGGCCGTAGCCCAAGACATGGAAAACACTATTCTGGACTTTTCCCGGGAAGCAACTGCTGACTTCTTTGGGAGGAACGATGACGTCTTTTCCGTAGAGGGCGACTACGTCACGCTTAAAGACGGCGTCACAAAGGAGACGCTCCGTGAGCGATTCAATGGCGGCCTTACGGTGGACTTGGCTAAGGCTCTGCTAGCCGCCGACGGCATGACACAGAGTTGGCACAATACCTCGACAGGCCCCCGTGCGGCAGCTCCGAAGCCGGAGTATAAGGTGTACCAGTTCTACCTGCCTATCGGCGACTGGTCGGATGACGGTCACGGGCGGTGCCAGCAGTTCCTTGTCAATTCCAACGCGCCTGTGGAGAGGGTACGTGAGGCCCATTTCCGCATCAAAGAGACCACTGGTATTGATATTGAGTCCATCTGCGGCGGGTGCGAGGAGAATACCATCAGCCCGGATGTTTCGGAGAAAATCGCAGCTCTTGGCATTCCCTTCGAGCCCGGCGAGGATGGGCAGGTATTCTCCGAAGACATGGCCCATCTTTGGGTGGCGCTCCTGCAGTTGGCAGACCCAGAACTCAAGCTGCAAATCCAAAGAGAAACCTATATCCCCATGCTGACCTTCCCCGGCTACGATGAAAAGGGGCGGCATATTGGCGATGTTGGCTATGGCGTATTCTAAGCAAAAGCAAGAGACCCGTCGCTTGACGGGTCTCTTTTCTTTATCTCCAAACTTCTCCTGTTTTCACATTTTCCCCATTTGAATGCAGCCGCATTTCCCAATCGGAATCGCTTGCAAGGGGGCCTGGGTTATACGTGCTTATCTCTTCGCACGTTTCCCGCAACGTCTGCCTCGCCTCCTGGCTGCTTTCGCGCCAAGAGGCATCCGTGGCAGGCCTCTCTTCTGCTGGCTCTGCAAAGCATCTGCCGATTGTCTGTTCCTTTGTCCACCGGTAAACGAAAACCATTGCGGCAACCCATAAAAGAGTCACACAATCATCCACTACCCGGGGCTGGACCTCGCCGTAGAAGAACATCTCCAGCAGTTGCCAAGCCACACCAATGGAAAAGATGATTGCCAACAGCAGACTGGCAAAACGGATGTTTGTTTCGGTGGAAGTTTTTCGCATCAATCTTTCCCATCCTCCTTCGGTTTCTTATCAGGAGCCTTGCCCCAGGCCGCTGCCAACATCTCCAGAGAATTGGCGATTCTGGTCAGTTGGATTGAAATGTTTTCCACGGTGTTCTGCCCTCTGGCGGTATCGAAATAGTTCATTTTCATTTTCCTCCTCGGTCAAATTTGCCGGATTATATGCCATCCTGCGAAAAGCAATTTCTAGGTTGACAAAAGAGTGTTCGTTGGTAAAGCGCAAACGGCCCGATACTGGCAGCGGAGGGCCTCTCGGAATGATTCCTCAACTATTTGCATAGAATCCGCTAACCAAAAGAACATGGAGAATACATATTGCAAGGAGGATTTGTATGACTGACCGAGAAAAGGTTATTTTTCTCTATGGTTTTCTTTATTGCCAAGCCATGGAGATGCACCAGGAAGGCCTCTTCACCGACCTTTCCCGAAGTGAACTCTGCCGCCTTTTGGCATCGGAAGTTATCAAGGGCATGGGGTAGTTTAACCCGCACGCGCAAAATAGAATCTCGAAATACGCATATCATACTCAGTGCTGAACCCGGCGCCCCGCTGATTCAGCAAATCTCAAAAAGGAGGAATTTCTGTGAAGATTATCAAGAGAAATGGGGAAGAGGCAACGTTTTCTGCCTCTAAAATTGTCAAGGCCATTGAGAGGGCAAACGCGTCCGTTGGCCCCGGCGAAACTCTGTCCAAGGCGTTCGCCACCGCTATTGCGGACGAAATCAAGCAAGAGTTGGCCAAGTCCACCACCCCTCACTCGGTTGAAGACATCCAAGACCGGGTCGTGCTGGGAATCATGAAGGCAGGCAAATACCAGCTTGCCAACAACTACATCGTATACCGCTACCAGCACGAGCAGCTGCGCCGGGCCAACAGCACGGACACCAAAATCATGAGCATTGTCAACGGGACAAACGCTCAGGCAAAGGTGGAAAACTCCAACAAGAACCCGGACATCATCTCTGTTCAGCGGGACTACATCGCAGGAGAGACGTCTCGGGATATTACGGAACGTCTGCTGTTGGACCCCGACATCGTGGATGCGCATAGGAAGGGAATCATCCACTTCCACGACTCCGACTACTTCATTCAGCGTAGCCACAACTGTGACCTGGTAAATCTGGACGATATGCTGCAAAATGGTACCGTCATCAGCGGTACGCTCATTGAGAAACCTCATCGGTTCAGCACAGCCTGCAATATCGCCACCCAGATTATCGCGCAGGTAGCGAGTTGCCAGTACGGTGGTCAATCTATCTCCCTGACCCATCTGGCAAAGTTCGTTGATGTAAGCCGAAAAGCCATCCAAAAGGAAGTCCTGGAGGAAAATGAGGAGGCGGGTGTGGAGATGACCGCCTTCCAGGTCGCACAGGTCGTTGAGCGCCGCCTTCGCCGTGAAGTCAAGGCCGGCATCCAGACAATTCAATACCAAGTACTGACCCTCATGACCACTAACGGCCAGGCTCCCTTCATCACATTGTTCATGTACCTGGGCGAGGCCGGAGATGACCAGCGTCTGAAAGACGACCTCGCCATGTGCATCGAAGAGGTCCTCAAACAGCGCATGGAGGGAGTGAAAAACGAGGCTGGCGCCTGGATTTCTCCTTCTTTCCCGAAGCTCATCTACACGCTGGATGAGGACAATGTTCGGCCTGGCTCCAAATACTACTACCTGACCGAACTTTCTGCCAAATGCAGCGCCAAACGACTCGTGCCTGACTATATCTCTGCCAAGCAGATGCGGCGCCTTAAAATAGATGAGAGCGGCAATGGGCAGGTCTATCCCTGCATGGGCTGCCGCAGTTTCCTGACCCCTTATGTGGACCCGGAAACCAAGGAGCCCAAGTACTACGGCCGCTTCAATCAGGGCGTTGTAACCATCAGCCTGCCGGATGTTGCCCTTAGTTCCGGCGGAGACGAGGAAAAGTTCTGGCAGATTTTCGAGGAGCGGCTGGAGTTGTGCCACCGGGCCCTCCGCCTCCGCCACGAGCATCTGCTGGGTACCGTATCCGACGTTGCCCCCATCTTGTGGCAGCATGGAGCAATTGCTCGCCTGAAAAGGGGAGAAACCATTGATAAGCTCCTCTATGGCAACTATTCCACCATTTCCCTTGGCTATGCTGGCCTTTATGAATGCGTGAAGTACATGACCGGCAAAAGCCACACGGATGATGAGGCAAAACCGTTCGCACTGGCCGTTATGCAGAGGCTAAACGACAAGTGCGCCGAATGGAGGGCAGCCGAGAACATCAGCTATAGCCTGTACGGAACCCCGCTGGAAAGCACCACCTACAAGTTTGCCCGGTGTCTTCAGGAGCGGTTTGGAATTATTCCCGAGGTTACGGCCCATGACTATATCACGAACAGCTACCATGTAAACGTCCGCGAGCCCATCAATGCCTTTCAAAAGCTCAAGTTTGAGGCCGAGTTCCAACATCTGTCTCCGGGCGGCGCTATCAGCTATGTGGAGGTTCCCGATATGCAGGGGAACATCCCGGCGGTATTGTCTTTGATGGAGTTCATCTACGACAACATCATGTACGCCGAATTAAACACGAAGAGCGACTTCTGCCAGGTGTGCGGTTTTGACGGAGAAATCAAAATCGTCGAAGATGGCGGCAAGCTGGTCTGGGAATGTCCCAAGTGCGGAAACCGTGACCAGAACAAGCTGAACGTGGCGCGCCGAACATGTGGTTACATCGGCACCCAGTTCTGGAACCAAGGACGGACAGCGGAAATTCGTGACCGTGTCCTTCATCTGTAAATCCCTTTTTCATGACATCCCCATTGGCTTTGCCAGTGGGGATGTCTGCTCTTGTACCAAAATGAATAATTTTTGCTTTGCATATTATACCTTAACCTATCTATACGGCAAATATTTTAGAAAGGATTTTGTTATGGGGAAAATTTCAACGAAGACCTATCCAGAGAAGGAAGCCCTACTCGACTCAGAGACCCGGAAGGCCCTTGCCGGCAGAATCGAGGTGCTTGATAGGGTCAAAGCCCTGGTTCTGATGCCCTAAATCAACCTGGTCACGCTCCACCAGATTGCTAACTACTATGGCGTGACTTACGAGGCTGCGAAGAAGTGTCTTCTTCGGAATCGTACGGAAATTGAGGAGGATGGAGCCAAAAAGTACACTGTAAAGGATACGGGAGTTTGGAAGGGACAGAATGTCCCCTCCAAAAACTACAGAGGCCGGGTGGAGTACGACTTAGGGGACGGTGTCACCTTGTCCATCCCCAACGGTGGCATCTACCTGTTCTCCAAGCGGGCCGTTCTCCGCTTCGGGATGCTGCTTCAAGGCAGTGAGGTTGCCCGGGAGGTTCGGACACAACTTCTGAACATCTTTGACCAGGCCACAGAAGAGCAGCGCCTGGCGGACCTGGAAGAGGAGAGGGAAATCTACATGCGGTACACCCGGGCCGCCCTGGACGGAAGCAAGGAGGACCTCATTAACGCAGCCAAGGATGCGTTCGACTTCAAAAACCGGCATATCATGAAACTTCAAAAAGACAACAAGATTCTCGCCGGGAAAATCGTCACCTGGACTGATAGGGCCAGCGTCAACAAGGCTATCCGCTACATGGCCGGCCACAGCAGAAAGCCCATCGCTATCCTCTGGAAGGAGCTGTACGACCAGCTTCGCTACAAGTACAGCATGGGCCTTTCTCAGCGCAGCCCCGCACCCTTCATCCAGCACGTCCGCGAGGATGAGTGGGCGAAGGTACAGCAAAGCGTTGTAGCCATGTGCTACCAGCTCGGCATTGGCGCTGATGAAGTCTTGGAGGCGGCTCGGATGTCGGCTTAAGAAGGGATGCGCTCATGGCGCGCGAAATCAATCTGCCCTTCGAGGTTGCCCATAGCAAAGAGGGGGATTTCCTTCGCCAGAAATCTCTCCGTGAGGAGGCAATAAACCGGGCAAGGAAGAACATTCCTGACTTTAGCAACCGAAAAATTAAGCGCTAACATACAGGCCAGTCTACCGGGTCCCCGGCGGGCTGGCCTGTTCCTTTTCTTCTGAATAAGATTTTCATTGTCTGCATATTATCCCGCAACCTACCGAAACCACACCGGAAACAGGAGGAAAACATTATGGAACTCAACGTGCAGTTGGATTATCGCCACCTTTTGCCCATCTGCATCCCCAGAATGCTCAAAAGGGACCTCAAGGAGGCCGCCTTGGCTATTGGGATTGTATCTAATGCCACCCAGCTGCCAAAGATGTCGGCGGCAGAATTGAAGGGTTTTATAATCAAAAATGCCACTCTGGAGCAGGCCCAGAAATTTCGGGAACGGTTCCCCGGGTACTTCGGCCTTTCCTGCCGGGACGCCGAATCCGTCTATGGATTCTCGCTGACAACCGGACAGGCGGAATATCTCGCCCGCCATGGAAGGCTCATCATTGTCGAGCATTTCGTCTCGAAATACACAGGGTTTGAGTGCGACCTCTATTCCCCGGAGAGCCTGGCTGCCCTCGGAAAAGAGGACCTGGCCTGCCCAGACAGCCCGAACTGGGTTAATCAGAGCGTGCTGGTTCAGCAGTTTGGCTGGACAAGGACTATGATTTCAAAATTTCTCCCGGCCCCGAAACTGGAAGCAAATCCCCGCTACCGCAGTGCGCCGGATATGAAGCTATGGCGAATTGAGGACATCGAAGCGGCCATGGCCCGGGATGATTTCCAAGAGGCGGCTGAAAAAGCAAAGGCCAGCAGGGCGGCAGGGAGGAAGGGGGCTGAAACCAGGCGGCAAAAGCTGGCGGCGGAGGTAGATGAAAAATCAAGAACATCCGCATTGTCTCCATGGACGAAAATAGCCTCAGAAAAGCCACCCTTACAGCCAAGCAGAACTGCTACGACTACATTGCTGCCGAGAGGGGCGGAGGCCTCTACGATAACGTTGCGGCCGACGGTGATGAGGAAGCCATTCGCCGGTGGATTGTCAACTACATCCGCCACGAACTCACGGACTACGATTATGACCTGTATCACACAAAGGGTCGCACGGGCTGCCATGAACAGTATGGGCGGTACCGCGATGCTGTCCTCGACAAGATTGCGGAAGCCTATCCCAATTATGCGGAGGAGTGCCAGCGGCAGAAAGAACGCATCTGGCAATGAGAAAAGCCCCTGGGGGTTATGACCCGGGGGCTTTTCTGTTAGCCCAGAAGATTGCGGACGCCGGCCTCCTTTGCCCATGCCTTGAGGGCTAGAACATCCTCACCATCAGTTGGAACGATTTTCGAACAGCCAATTTGCTCATCAATGAATTCAATTGTATCATTCACCAGTCCAATGATACAATTGTCAGACATCTTTGTCATGGACGACCCCGGCGCCGACAAAGCAGTCCGCGCTGATGGCCTCCTTCATAGAGAAATCATCGTCATCCTCGGAGTGTTCCCACTCGCCGCTGTCTTAGCAGATGTAGCGGGTATCCCCGTCCAGATAGAACTCCATGTCGGTGGCAGCCTTCTCACCCATGAAGGAAACCTTCATGTCAGCCGTACCGTGCATCTGTTCGTTGGCGGCTTCAGCCTCGAAAGATATTGAGATGGGGATGTTGATGGACATGTTGCCTTGGTCCTCACCATCGGCGGCCACGTTCAGGGGAAAATCGCTGTCTCCCTCCATCCGATAATTGCTGTTATCCGCCTCCTGGCTCTTGGTGATGATATTCTCCGCGCTCAGCTGCCCGAGGGAACAGCCGGTGAGCAAAGAGGCCACTGTGGCAATCGCAAGGATTACCGCCAAAATTTTCTTTTTCATGTACGCGCATGCTTTCTGTAATGTTGATGAACATATTGTATGCAAGGCGGCATATTCCCATTCCGAATGATATAGGGCATGGTTGGCAAAAAAGGAATTCGGCTGCCGGCGGTGGAGGAGCTCATGAGGCCCGATACTGCTAGTTTGGCCCTCTTCCTTAGCAGGAATAAATTCCCAGCTCCCGGCATACAACCAAGAATCGCCTTCCAGCGATTTTGTTCCTTATTCACCACCTGTACAAATCAAGAAAGAAGGTAATCACTTGAAAAAGAAAATCCTAGCACTGTTCCTCTCCATGGTCCTGCTCTGCACCAGCGCCTTTGCCCTGGAACCGGCCTTTGCTGCGGATGACAGCAGCGCAGTCAAGGAGACCGTGGAAACCTACCTCCGGGAATGTACGTCCGGCATCTACTTCCATGAAGCGGACACTGACGCTATTTCCAACACTCTGATGGCCCCTGCGCCCCTGAATGATGAGAGCGCAATTGAGTGGGCAGGGGAGGAGGCCCTCTGCGCCTTTGTGGAAGACACCAGCTTTGACTTGGCTAGAAGCCTTGGCAAAGAAGCTCCCACCATGGACGAGATGCTCCAGGACCTCAATACCCAAAGCACCCGGGTTGCGTTCCTTGGACACCTGTATGAGTCCCAGAACATCACCTACTCCCATTTTGATGCCCAGTACCTTTTCCAAAATATCGAGACAACCAGCGACCATGCGGCCGTGGATGTTCTTGAGGTCCTGAACTACCAGTACAGCGACTGCGGTGAGCCTACCTATGAGGAAATCCGCTACAACATCACGCTGGCCAAGCTGAACGGAGAATGGGTCATTGCCGATGTTATCAGCGATGACCTCTTCTTCCTGCAACACTATGCAGACGCTGATTTCAGCCTGGAGGAGGCCATTGACGGTTATGACGCCGCTGTTGCTGCTGCGGACCTGGTACTGGACGGAGAGGCTATTGAAGCCGATACCGCGGCGCAGACTGCTTCCAACATCGCCTATAACCGCCGGAACGCCGCAAACTACGCCCTGACCTATTCCACCTCCACGGATACAGGCTCTACACCAGAATTCAAGAACGACCTGTTCAATTGGTTCGGCGCCGACTGCATGAACTTTGCAAGCCAATGTGTCTGGGCCGGATTTGGCGGCAGTAACTCCGCCGCGGCCATTCAGAGCGGATACGGCATGGATAAGGTGGGCACCAACTCCGGTAACACCGCATGGTGGTGTAACGCAACTACCGGCACCAACTCCTGGGCCAGCTGCCGGAACTTCCGTCTGTATATCCAGAACTCCGCCGCTTCCTCCGAGAAGGGGATTCTGACGTCTCTGACTCCTTATGCTTACAATTCCGACACCATCGGGACTTCCGCAGAGGACATGATTGGCTCCGTCTTGCATGTGAAAGGCTATAGCAGCGGGAAGCCCGCGGCCGGAGGTCATGCGGTCATCGTAAACAACGCCACTGGCACCAAGCGGTCTGATGTTTATTACTGCTCCTATAACAACTGCGCTAAGAATAAGAAGCTCTCCCTGGGCTTCCCGGTTTCCTCGACCGACACCTACCAGGGCGTCACCGTCATCACGCCCAAGACGTTCCAGGATGGCCAGAACGGGACTCGCTTGTGGGCCGACCTCCTGAACGTGGTTGTTGACCAGACTGTCCCCCGGACACTGACCGGCTACAGCAGTGAGACTATGAAGACCATCCAGATGATTATCCGCAATCCCAACGGCGTGCCCGTGATGGATTACTCCTGGAATAACGTCTCCGGGGTTTCCGCCAGCTTTGCCGGATTCAACATGTCCGGAGAGTGGCGCATCGAGTTGATTGGGACTGACAGCGCAGGAGCCCAAACCAGCTTCTTCTACACCGTCCGCGTGAAATAAGCACAAAAAACCCCCAGTCCGATTGGACCGGGGGATTTCTCTTAGCCAAAAAGGCCCTGCTGGAGCGTGTTATTGATGACCGCAAAGGTGCCGGAGATAACCAGGTTCGAGGACCTGGATATGGCGGCTATCAAACAGGGACTCCGGTTCGGGAAATCCGCAAGCGATAACGGATGGGGCAGCTTCACCAGGATGCTTGCCTACAAAGCCGCGTGGAAGGGCAAGCACATTGTCAAGGTCGGCAAGTGGTTCCCCTCCAGCAAAACGTGCTGCAAGTGCGGCCGCATCCATAAGGAGCTTACATTGGGCGATAGATTATATTGCTGTCCCAAATGCGGCAATCTCATGGACAGGGACCACCAGGCGGCAGTCAATATAGACAAGGAGGGCTTCCGGCTCTTCTGCGCAGCCTGATGGCTGCATGATTTATTAAACCGGTGGTTCACCGGGGATAGCCTGCTGCGCTACGGTTTGGATGGTTGGAATCATCCTGCAAGTCCGGATAAGCAGGAATAAAAGATAAGCAAGCCTACACAAAATCGTAGACTTGCTTGGAAGCTCGGCTACTTGTAGCCGAGTAGTTCACGTTCTCCTTCGTCATATGTAATTTGTCAGAAACAATGTTGACTCATCCTATGCGATTCCACCCAAAACAATTCACCCCGAGCCCAATATGGACCCGGGGTGTTTGGTATCAGCCGTGTTCGCTCACAGTCAGCTTCCTACTCTTTGCCCACTCAGCAAGTATCTTCTTTTCCTCTTCCGTGGCTTCCCGGTTATCGAAGCCTTTGTAATAAAGACAGCAATCATCTTCGTCCACGGTGAGCGTCAGAACAGGCTTATCAGGCTCTTCCGTCTTGCGGAGGAAGCAGACCCGGAACTTGCCTGAGATGACATCACTGATGTAGGAGGCCACGCAATGGCTCTGGCGCCGGCCTTCCTCAACCATGTCGTTAGGCTCGTTTGGAATGACGACCGTCCAATCACTGTTGGAGGAGGTCCAGTTCAGCTTCTTGTAGTTGTCCCCTGCGGTAGCATCTACGAACTTCTTTCTCTCAATTTCATCCAGGCACAGCCGGTAATTCCGCTTTGCCATATCGTGCTGGAGTTTCAGGGACTTCGGGCAGAGTTTCGGTGCGATGTCCATATCCTGGCACATCTTCCGATAGTCTTTCAGAATTTGCCACGCCTCACCGGGGCGCTCAATTCCTTGGTACACGGCAACATCATGCGTCAGGTACTGCATGAGCCGTTCTCTTTCCGCAGTTTTAAGGCTGCAATAGAAAGCAACGAAGTCCCGGAAATACACGCCATTCTTCCCGTTGACCTGGAAATTCGCGTCGATTGCGCTTGCCGCAAGTTCCGCGCCAAATGCCTTATACGCCTTCTGTACGTACTTGAGGTTAGCCTTTCCCCAGAACATATCGCAGAGGACCTTTGGAATCCCGAAGGCCTTCTGCTCGCTTCTTTCTCCAGACTCAATAACGCCCTCCTTGAACGCGATACGCAGCCCATCGCTGACACGCGTTTTGGTTGAATCATCGCCTTTTCTCACGCGATTGTGATAAATCGAGTCAAGCACAGGATAATCTTCCAAGGCCCGAACCACGTTTGCCATCGACGTGGTATCGACAACTGACCTGGCCCATCTCAGCTCACGATAAAATGGGCTCCTGTAGAGCGGAGTCTCAGCCCACGCATGGTCATCCAGGCTGATATAGGTGAGCGCAGCCGAGACCTTGGTCTTGCTCAGCTTCACCTCTTTGCCGTCCACCACAAGCCTTTCGACATGGGGACTGGGGTACATTGCAACGGTGACTTCGTACCGCCGGAATTTCCCTGTTTCCGCACCATCGTTAATGATGGCCTCTTTCAGGAAGATGATGCGGGAGTCATCCCAGTCTGCCAGCCGCACGTCATAGAGGCAGCCCTCTTCAAACTTCTGGCAATACGTGAATTCGCCATTACGAGCATCCTCCTCGGAATAAAGCCAAACATGGCCATACGGGTCACCGCAGCGCGGACAGGCAAGGTTGCCCATCTTTGGCTCCATCTTATGCCTGTTGTCTCCTTCCCAATCCGGGTCACCCTTGCGCATGATGGGGAAAACTTCCCCACAGGTGCAGGTCCCAAGAACCTCTCCGTCAACGTGGATTTCCCTGCATAGGCCGTATTTTGGATACTCCTTCTTAACCAAGTCCCTCTGCATAACGTAGAACATAATATGTACCCTCCTCAAAGTTGTGTTTCCTGCTTGGTTTTGGAGGAATCGTATGCAAGGGAGGAGAATCCGATTCTGGCGCAAGATGGTAGCAAAAAGCCCCTGGCCCACAATGAGGACAAGGGTTGATGGAGTAGCCTCCTAGAAAGGTCGTCGGGCAAACATCGAGAGCCACGCAATGCAAACAGACTGCAAATTCTTGGGTCGCGGGGCAGGGGAGAGAGGGAGGAGCAAGACCTTTCCGCAGGAGCAGAATGGGGGGCAAAACAAAACGAAGAGCCAGCCTCCTTGGATGAGGAACCCTTCGAAAAAGCGAGCCAGCGAGCCTCGAGGCAAAACCCCGACGAGAAAGCAGGGGCATGCAGGCCAGGAGACAAGACAACAGGAGACGAATCAGCCAAAAACCAACGAAGAATGAGTTTTTGTTTTCGTTGCAGTCCTTCCTGAAGCTATTACTGCTATAAGCCACCTCCAACTGCTTTTCAGCTAAAAGCCAGTTTCTTGAAGCAATTTCTGCTCAAAATTCAAAATTTTCGAGAATCGCCACTTCCTGAAGCTATATAGCTACAAGCCACTTACCTACTCTGTTTTAGCTTCAGGCTACCTTCTTGAAGCTGTTTCTGTTTCGGGGAGTTGTGTTTGCTGTTAGGTTCGCTTGTTCCGCAGCTGTATCGGGCCTCAAGCACCGCAACCGGAACGCCAACGCCAGTTCTCTTTTGCCAAACCCTCAACCGCTCGTTAGCAGGGAAGGCTTCTCGAAGCCTCGTATGCTATGGGCGCAGCTCCCCCTCTGCCGCTGGCGGTTCAGAAAAGCTGCTGTTTTGTGTGTTTTGCGTAACTCCGGCTGTGCAATGCCTCCCACCCATAAACCACTCCTGCATGCCTGGCGTAGCTTCATGAGACATGACTCCTTATCCTCTCATGAAGCGGATGAGACCCTCTCCCTTTTACAGGCGCAGGACCCTCGAACCCGTCTAATTTAGGAACTCTCCTCACCTACTCTAAAATTGAGGAGTTCTCTATACCGGTCAGACGTATCCGGTTGACAGGGGTTTGATTGCACAACTTGCGATTCCCCCGGGCGAACTCTCTGCAGCGGCTCCGCCAAACCTGACTCTTATTTTTTAAGGGGCAAGAGATGAGCGAAGAAACCCCCGCAGGCCACGAAGGCCTGCCTTTATGCAGCGCCATCCTCAGCAAGGAGCTTTCCCTCCGCCGCCAGCCCAGGGCAGAAATCCACAAGTCCTTTCCCCCTGGGCCCCAGCGGTCCCTTGCAGCGTCAAGTGCGTTGTCATCTAAAACATATTCTATGCAAACAATTTTGTTTCAACACGGCGGGGGAGAGCCCACTCTCCCCGTTTGTTGGAATATTGTATGCGGACTTCGATAATTCCATTCGGCGAATTAAGGGGCCGGCAGTCGTGATTGTTTTTTTCTTCTCTGCATAGGATTCGGCAACAATTCATGTGGAGGATAATACATATGGCTATTTTGAAAGCTGCGAGTGAGATGGCAACGGAGATGGGCATGGGGGCAATCTCCACGGTCGCCCAGCTGAGGGAATTTGTAAAGGAAATTTGTGGACAGAGCCTGGCGGACATCCAGGTTGAAAGTGCCTCTCTTGCCTGCATGGGGGAGTGGCTGGGAATCATCTAAAAACTGGGCAACGAAAAAGGCACCCCTTATGGGGTGCCTTTTTCTGTCTCTGCCGTTTCTCCTTCCAACTTCATCTCCCATTGCAGCCGCCTCATAAACTCCCCAGCCTGCCGCTTAGTCTTGTAGCCCATGCCAAAGGCATCGTCAACAATCTTGTTGTTTCTTGTGTCAACGATGACGATGCGAGGCTCCGGCCCCAGTTCCTTTGTGGTCATCTTGTGAGCCGCCCAGCAGCGGAGCCAAGCGATATTCCGCAGGGCGCTCCGCCGCTTCACCTCGAAGAACTCCTTGTTTTGGTTCATCCACCCACGATACGCCGCCGAATAGGAGGTGTACCCGCACCCCTTGGCATCGTCCAGGAGCTGACCAGTCTCCGCATCCTTGATAACGTAGCGCGACTTGGCCTGAATCTGAACCGTGACAATTTCCCAACTGCCCTCATCAAGGGCATGAAGCACCTCCTCAATGGTCGCTGGGGCCTTGTGATGACGCATCATCCAGGCCTTCTCTGCCTTCTCGAAGGACCGATAGCCATACCCATAGGCATCATCCAGAACCTGGCCCGTTTTCGCATCCGTGATGACGTAGCGGGGCCGCCCAGACAATGATTTTTCCGTCCATTCAACAACTTTGATTTCCATATGTAGTAATCTCCTTTGTTTCGTGTTAAGGAATCCTATGCAGGAGCTAGAAGAATCATTCTGGGATTGCATCTGGCGGAAGGCCATATCATAACTGGCAAATCTTTCCCCAAGATAAACGGTGATGGTTGGAGCGACCCTGGCTTTCTTTGCGTGGCCATGGATGGCGAGCCGGTAGAGGGGTTACGCGATAATGGCAATTGGGAACACGCCAGCGTTCTTGCTTTCCGCCCATTTAGCTGCTTCTACAATAAATACAGGGGCCCGTCAGAGCATCTGCTCTGGCGGGTTCTTTTTGCCCATCATCAGTATCGGGCTTCCTGAATCCCTTATCCACACTAGCCGCCGATTTTCTTTTGCTAACCCACATCGAGATGAGTTTCTCCTGCTTCGCATATAATACCCCAAATTTTCCAGAGGAGGGGACTTGTATGCAGCAAGACCGCATCTACAACATCGACTGCCTGAATGGACTTTCCCATATAGAAGATGAATCTATTGATATGATTTTCTGTGACCTGCCCTATGGCTCCACCCAGAATCCCTGGGATGTTATCATCCCGCCGGAAAAACTGTGGCCTGAGTATGAGCGGATTATCAAGCCTCATGGCGCTATCCTGCTGTTTGGGCAAGGTGCCTTTACCGCCGCCATGATAATGGCTAATCCCAAGCTCTTCCGCTATAACATCATCTGGCAAAAAACGAAGCCAACCGGCTTCCTGAATGCCAATCGGATGCCCTTGCGAAGCCACGAGGACATCATGGTCTTTTACAAGTTCCTGCCCACTTACAATCCCCAGAAATCCACCGGCCACAAGCCCACACACTCCTTCACAAAACATACGAGTGATGGTTCCAACTACGGGGCCACGAAGCGTGGTATTTCCGGGGGAGGGGATACGGAGAGGTTCCCTACCAGCGTCTGGCGTTTTGCTTCTGACACACAAAAATCCGCACTTCATCCTACGCAGAAACCACTTGCCCTCTGCCGGTACGCAATTCGCACTTACTCCAACCCGGGAGATTTGGTCCTGGACAACTGTTGCGGTTCCGGCAGCATCCCAGCAGCAGCTGCCCTGGAGGGTCGCCACTACATCGGCATGGACAATGGTGTCTGCGAGAAGGAGAGAAGTCCATACTACAAACGCCCCTGGGCCGAGATTGCCTCTGAGAGAATCACCGCACTGTTGGAAGTCGCTTGAGCTACCCCGACCGACTTACGACGGACGGGGTTTTCTCGCCCATTTTAGATGAAAGCAGCCGCCATCCCCAACGGGTGGCGGTCTAATACTTTTTCTGTTGTCTGCATATAACCTGGCAACTAAATTCATAAGGAGGAATCCCACAGTGCAGGATATTTTGGACATTATCGAAGAAGCCCTGAACCTTTCCAGAAAGGGCGAGGTTATGGCAGGAGATATAGAGGATTCTCTCGTGCTCTATGCCGCCAACGGCGAAAAGTACGTTATCTCGGTCACCCGTACATAAATAGAAGACACCTCTTCTGCTGTCAGCACAAAAGGTCAAAGCCTTACGGTGAGTACTCCGCAGAAGAAGCATCTTCGCTGCACCATACCACTAGAGAATCAGTTTGTCAAGAGGGAGGAGAAAGGTATAAATATTTGTTTTACGGGTCCCCGGCCCAACCAACTTCATGGCTACAAAGAGCCTGCCCGGCCGCTGTACTCGCAGATTGCCGACTTTGCAAGTAAGGTCATCTTGCAATGTGTGGAGAGGAATCCCGGTTCCATTTTCATCTCCGGCGGAGCGCAGGGCTTTGACCAGCTCGCATTCTGGGCTGTCGAGAAGGCCAAAAAGGCGCGTCCTGATTTGGGTATCGCCAACATCCTCTACATCCCCTTCGAGAGCCAGCCTTCCTTCTGGAGCCCGACGGGCATGTTTGGGCAGAGCGAATACCGGCGAATGAAGCGTTTCGCGGATACTGTTAGATTCATTAGCCCCAATCCGCATCCCGACGACCGTAGGGCTGTTGCCCGTGCGCTGTTTGAGAGGAATCACGCAATGGTGAAGGACAGCAACCTTGTCATCGCACTGCTGGCCGGCAGGAGCCGGGATTGGGAAAATTCCAGTGGCGGCACTGCCGAGTGCGTCCGCTATGCCAGGTCCCAGGGCTGCCCGGTGCTGGCCATTGAATACCGCCCAGATGCGGATGAGAGCAAATTCAAAACAAAGATACTGCCCTTCGCACAGGCAGACATCAACCAACTCAAAATTTCATAAGGAGGATTACAACATGGCAATTATACAGAGAGGCTCCAAGGTCCGGCTTTCCGGCGATTCTGCCGACCTGTGGATTGCGGATTACAATGTCCGCGTGGATTCCCTCGCTACTGTCGAGGAGGACCCCCAAAAGTACGCGAAGAAGCTGATGGTTACCATTGACAGCATCGACGGCGACCACAACGTACTCGCCTACGTTCGCCGGAGCCGGGCCATCCCGGCGGAGGAGGACTAATGGGAAAGACAGGGTTTCGCTGCAAGATTCCGGATTGGTACGGCATCCACTCCGGTTTCAATCTGCTTCTGCGCCCCGGCTACACGGCTCTTGTCGGGCCGAACGGCGCCGGGAAAACCACCCTGCTGTTGCAGCTGGAGGAAATCGCAAAGGAGAGGGGATATGAGGTATTCCATTACTCCAACTTGAGGGATGGCGGCGAAAACGCAAGACAGCAGTATCTCAGGGAGGACAGCCTGGACTATCTCGCTACCTCCGTATGCTCTTCGGAGGGCGAACAGCTTGTCCTCAATTTCGGGAAAATCGCAGGCAAAATCGGAGGATTGGTCAGAAAGTCTGTCGAAAACGATACCCCGCTGTTTATTCTGCTGGATGGTCTCGACTCTGGGGCGTCCATCGACAGAACCCGGGAGCTGATGGCACTCTTCCGGCTGATGGAACGGGATGCCGGCGAGACACCTGGCGGAACAGAACACGAACTGTATATCGTAGCGGCCGTCAACTCCTATGAGTTGGCCCGATACAGCTGCGTAGACGTTCGGACCGGGGAATCGCTGTCTTTCGGAAACTACGCCGACTATGCCAAGTACATCTGCAACTGCTTCGACCGTTAAGACCAAGCCGTCCTGCCATCCAGGCAGGGCGGTTTCTTTGCCCAGAATCGGTTTCTGGTAGCTGGCATATAACAACCTAACCCTACGCAGGAAAATTTTAGAAACGGAGGATAAATATGAACCAAAAGGAACTTTTGGAACGCAGCCTGCCCAAGTGGCCGCAGATGATTGTCACCGGGACTCCTGTCACCAAGGAACAGGCTCTGGAAATAATCCGGAGGACGGATATCTTCTTCCTGATGCCGCATGGGAACGACAGAGAATTCATCAAGGAGGCTTCGCGCCTGCTAGGAATCCCGCAGAGGCCCAACCCCGGATTTCTTGCCACCGAAACCCTCTACGATTCTGCGTTTGACAGCTATTGGAAGAGGCTGCAGAAGTGGCGCAAAAGCTGGGGTACCATCCGGACCGAATACGTCTACAACGACTGGGTCAGCAGCAGTTATGTGGACGGGCCCAATGGCTGGTGCCACCCGGACGGAACCATCGGGTTTGCCCGCAATGTAGGCAAGTACCCCTCAGTCGAGGATATCCGGCGCGAATGGGGCCTTATCGCAGAAGCGTTCCCCTTCCTGGAGCTGGAGGTCACCCTGATGGATGGGGAGTGGTGTGAGGAGGACACGAGCCCCATTGTATCCATGCTCATTCGCAATGGGGAGGTGGAGTTGGTGGACCCCAAGGTTCGCAATCTCCACGAGGAGTTTGCCCATACCATCGTTGCCCCCGAAAGAAAAGAGACGGAATTCCTCATGCTGCCTCCCTCAAAGAGGGAACACGCAATCGGTATAGGACAAATCCTGGATTGGAGTACAGCTTTTCACAAAGCGCACCCTGAGTGGTGCTAAAAGAAAGGAGATTTCACGTGATATATGCAATTATCGGTGCTGTTATAGCACTTGCCCTTGGCATTTATTTTTGTCTGCCTGCCCTTACCCTCGCATCCGGCAGCTTCTGGATTGCGAGCTTCGCCTTCCTGCTAGTCATCGGGTCCATTCTTGGTCTCGGCAAGAAGGAGAAGGCGGGTATCGCGGTCAAAACCAGCTCAATTATCATTGGTGCTATTTTCTTCCTCATCTGTGCGGCAACGAGCCCGCTTTTCCTGTCTCGCTCCTATGCTACGATTCTTGGAGTTCCAGAGAAAACGGACATCGAGGAGTATACGCCGTCCATTGAGACAGTTCCGCTGATGGACCGGGAGACGGCGGAATTGCTGATGAACCGGGCTTTGGGCACTCTTGTTAATGAGGTTTCTCAGTTTGAATTGGGAGACAGCACTCAAATCAACTACCAGGGCAGAGCTATCCGTGTGGCGCCATTGAAATACGCCAGCATCATTAAGTGGCTCAACAACCGGAACTCTGGCATCCCGGCCTATGTCACGGTGGATATGCAGACCCAGAAAACCGACATCCACTACCTGGACCGGGGGATGAAGTATTCTCCCAGCGCCTGCTTCGGCGAGGATTTGAGTCGCCATGTTTGGCTCAGCTATCCTACAGCAATTACGGGCGACCCCGTGTTCGAACTGGACGAAGAGGGGAACCCTATGTGGATTATCCCCCGCCTGGAACATAAGGCCGGGCTATTCTTTGGCGATGATGTTCAGGGCGCCTTTTGCGTGGATGCTGTTTCCGGGGCTATCAACTACTACCGTGTCGGTGATATCCCCAACTACATCGACAACGTGTACCCGGCTTCGCTGGTTATTGAACAATACGACAATTATGGCAAATATACGCAGGGCTTCTGGAACTCCCTGATTGGCCAGAGAAACGTTACGGCTACCACCGAAGGATACAATTATATTCCGCAGGATGATGACATCTATCTGTATACCGGTGTCACCTCCGTTGGCGGTGATGAGTCCAACATCGGCTTCATCTATGTGAACCTGCGGACAAAAGAGGTTAAATACTTTGAGCAGGCCGGCGCGGAGGAGTATTCCGCCATGGCGTCCGCCGAGGGTATGGTCCAGCACTTGGGTTACACCTCCACCTTCCCGCTGCTGCTGAATATCGAAGGGCAGCCTACCTATTGCGTGGCCCTGAAAGACTCCGGCGGGCTGGTAAAGATGTACGGCCTTGTCAATGTTGAACAGTATCAGATTGTGGTGACCGCTGACAGTATCTCCCAGTGTCTGCAGAAGTACCGTACGAGCCTGCGGGGAAACGGGCAGGCCGTCACTGGCGGGGGAGAGGTTGTATCCGGCATCATTACTGATATCCGCTCCGCCAACATGGAGGGAACCACATACTTCTATGTCCAGCTGGATGGGGAAATGATGTACTATGAACTGTCCGCCATGGACAACAAACAGGCTATCCTGCTTAGCATTGGTACCAAGGTAAGCCTGTCCCCGATTGGGCAGCCTGCAAATGCCGTCCAGGAAGCGGTCCTGCCGGTACAGAACATTGCAACGACTCCTTCTCGGACACCTGAGATGGTAGACGGTGAAGCAAACTCCGAAGCGACTGCCTGATTTCATGAGGCCCTGGGGATTTCCCCGGGGCCCTTCGTTTGACAAAAGAAGAATTGGCGGCTGGCCGTTTTGATTTTTCATGAGGCCCGATACCGCTTCCCAGAATCGTTTGAACTTTTCCTGCATACTATCACCTCAAATTCATCAGGAAATTCAACTGTTCTGGAGGTGTTTTATTTGCAGGAAAAGAAGAAGGGCCCGTTGAATACCTACGAGGTCACCCTCAAGGGCGGATACGGTTCCAAGACAGTCCAGGCACGGTCCCATAGCGGCGCCAAGTACGCCGCCTACATGGACTACGACGTGACCGGCGGGCTGGGGTTCCTCGCGTATCTCAGGTGGGTCGAGTCCGTGCGTCTTTTGCACAGGTTTCGCCGCTCTGATTTGTTTGGGGACCCGGAGAGGTTTGAGCGGATGAAGGAAAGCCGCAATCTTCCGTTTGCCTTTATCGGCCAGCGGGTGGTGCTGCACTCTGGTTCCAGGGGCGACCTGTCCGGCATCATTTGCGGCGCAAACCACGCGCACAACCTCGATGTGCTTTTCGAGGGACGCACCAACACGGAAAACTGCCACCCGCATTACCGGCTCGACTACCTCGATAGCGCCGGCCAGGTAATTGCGAGCTTTGGCGACTGAGAAAGGAGATTTTCATGACATTTGGCAAGATTTCCACGAAACTCATGACGGGCGCGTATGAGCCCAAGGTTCCCTTTCCCTGCTCCAAGCAGGTTTATCCTGACACATATGTCTTCGACGAGGGCCGGACGGTCCGGTGGAACAAGGAAAAGGTCAAGGAGGAAAACCAGAAGCGGGAGGAGGCACTGGCCGAGTATCGCGCCTCCGTTCGCGAAGGCGAAAACGCCTTCAGGACTGACGCCATCTCTCTGGCCATGGATGAGTATGGTCTCAATGAGGCCCAGGCTCAAATGGTTTTCTCCACGGCTTACGAGCACGGCCACAGCGCGGGATTCAGCGATGTTCTCAATTACGTTGAGGAGTTCGGTGAGCTTGCCGGAAAGATTCTGGCTGCCCAAGATAAGGAGGGAAAAGAATGATTCACATCGAGAGCAGAAACGTGGACGGGCTCCGGCTTGTTCATAAGTTCGAGTCCAGGGAAGCCCTGTTGGCCGATTTGAACAGCGATGACCCCTCCATGGGCGACAATCACATTCTGCTGGTGGCCCAGGACGGCATGGTCCTGTTTTCCTCGCTGGGGCGCCAGGAGCGCTACTATGGAGACACCGTTCGTACGCTTGATGTAAGGGGATGGTTTTCTGACGGAAAGGAGTTCACTTTATGAAAAACGCCGTTATCGAGTACCTGTACCGCGATGCTGCCAACTACACAAAGGTCAATCAATGCATCATCTCCGGAGTAGTTACCGCCGACATGGAGCGCATCATCTGGGGGTGTCTGGACGAAGACGTCTACTTTATCCCCAGCCAGGTTGGGCTTCCGGAAGAGCGAAAAGGCACCATCGACCCCAACCTCGACCACTGCTGGTTCGAGTGGGGCGGCGTCTTTGCCCTTACCAACGAGGCTCCGACTGTTGACATTACGGCGGAGAAGCTGGTCCAGAACTTCCAGGCCCGTAAGGGGAAATGGGACGACACGCAGCGGGAGGAGGTTTAATGATGAGCACGGTTGTTGAGGCCCTGTACCGCAATACAATTATCGATTACATGTACCGCGATGTCCACAACTACCCAGTGATTAACCAGTGCGTCATCTCCGGCGTGCTTACCGCCGAAATGGAGAATGCCGTTTGGGAGTGTGTGTGCGATAACATATACTTCATCCCCAGCCAGGTCGGGCTGCCGGAGAGCCGGCTTGACTTTGTCGATTCCGGCACCAGTCCTTGGTTCGAGTGGGGCGGCGTCTTTGCCCTTACCAACGAAGCTCCGACTGTTGACATTGCGGCGGAGAAGCTGGTCCAGAACTTCCAGGCCCGTAAAGGGAAGTGGGATGACACGCAGCAGACTTAACCGCAGCGCAGCCCTGGGGGATTCCTCAGGGCTGCACAAAAATAGAAAGGAGACAGCTATGGAAGATGTCTATTGGGTCCGGTGGTCCAACTGGACCGAAGCTGGCATGGTCGAGTTTGGCCAGATGCCGCGTAAAAAGATTCTGGAAAACCTTCAGCGCTTTGAGGTTGAGGCCAAGAAGGTTCTGGATAAAACCGGCGCCGACCATGTAGTATATGGCCGGAAGCTCTACAACGAGGATGGGGAACTGGAGGAGGTTCGCTTCTATCTTTACCCCATGTCTGACAAAGAATTTGAGAAGCGTGTCGCCAACCAGCCTTGCCAGCAGGTGTATGCGCTTCACAAAAGAAAGTAAGGAGACAAAACATGTCAGTTGAAACCAATATTGTTCCAGCAAACACGACAAACCCCTATCTTTCCGCCTATTTCAAGGCGAAGAATTTGAATCCTGGCGACGCCTGGGTTTCTCTTGAGTACATGACATGGATTGAAGCCAAGCACGACGCCTTTTGGCGGAGATTCCGCACCCCTTCCTATGTTGAATGTTCTGAGAAGGAGCAGAAGCTTTTCATGGCGTTCCTGGAGAAGATGTCCGCCATGGAAAGGTACAACGAGAAAGTCACCGTCATCATACCTTTTGACACCTTGGCGGGCTGCTGCGGCTACTTCTTTGACTGCAACCGCACGGAGGGCTATGAGGACAGCCCCGATGTGAACAATGGCTACAACTGCTCCCACCCGGATGCGGACACAGTCGACGGGATTGGCTGCTGCCTTACCAGTTGCTGCCCGATTGCCTATCCGGCTAACGGGGAAGTCTGCCAGAAGACTGGCTCCGACTGTTCCGGCTGCAGTGAGGAGTGCTGCAACTGCGACGACGATATGATGGTCGCTGAAATCCCCATCAGCAAGTACGACAGCCGCTATATGAGCATTGTCCCCGGGGAGAACACTTACCAGCTGGGCTTTATTGTCCATGTTCCTTCCATGGGGGACGCAAAGGCCGTGGCAGACAAGCTGCGGCAGATTCGCTGGCCCGGGGGCCTGGATATTACCTGGGAGGACGATGAAATCCTCTGCGGAATCATTTCCGCGAACAAGGAGCCTAGCGCCAGCAAACCGCTGGAAGAGGCCATTATGGACGATGCTTTGTTTGAGCTCGTCATAATGGACGCCCTGAAGAACACTTTGTCGAACGCGGGTTTCCATTTCGTTCTGGCTGAGGGGGCCGAAATCGATACTGGCGTAACCCTCCCTGAGATGCGTGAGGGATATGGGCAGGACGCGCTGGAAAGAGATGTTTCCCTGGCTCTGGCTGGTGCAGAAAGCTTGTCCCAGGCGGAGTCTTCTGCCACGGCCATCCGCCATGTAGTGCTCATTGCCGAGAAAGTCCTGGACCACGGAACCGGCGAATATGGGTCACACGACGCAGGCCTTTTGGAGGACATTTTCGCAGCCGAGAGCCTGTCGGAAAAGCTTCCTGCGGAGGAGGGCGACGCCGTTAAACGTATGCTGACCTTTGCCAAGAAAGCGCTGTTTGAGAACCACATCTAAAGCAAGAGCCCCCTCATCTGAGGGGGCTCTTTTTATACCTGCTTCGCCCGTTCAATCGCCGCGGCGGCAACGGGAGTGAGCATCTCCACCGCGTCCTCGGCGGAAATCCCATGGGTCCGAAGGAACTCCGTCAAAACCTGGGCGTCACTGTCCCGCTTCTTTGCAAGGATGCCTTTGCGTCTTTTCTCCAACGCTGTCATCTCTTCATCGATTTTTCGAAGTTCCTCCTGGTAGTCTGCCTTCTTGGCTCTGGCCGCCATATCAATCAGCTCCTTATGTGTTAAGTTAGATACTCCATTGTATCCAGGCCTGTCCCAGATTATGCCACCTCTGGAAAATTTTCCTTCTGAATCCTTTTTTGCTGTCTGGCATATAATTCCCAAATTTCAAAAACTGGAGATTTTTAGGAGGGAGATTTATGCTGACATACAAAGACCTTTCGCCAGAGCAGCAGCAATTCGTTGACGCCGCCCTGCAAGGGGACAACATCCTAGTAGACGCCTGCATCGGCTCCGGGAAGACCACCGCTATTCAGGTACTTTGCAACCAGATTAGCGATGGGAAGCAGGTCCTGTACCTGACCTACAACAAGCTGCTAAAGCTGGACGCCAAGTCCAAAATCCGGCAACGCAACGTCCAGGTAACAAACTACCACGGGTTCTGCTATATGGAGCTGGCAAAAATCGGCGTCCACGTTGGTCTGTCCAACATCATTCAGGAGTACAACCAGAGAAAACCGGCGGCTGGCCCCTTCGACATCCTTATTCTGGACGAATACCAGGACATCGAGGAGGAGGTCAGCGTCATACTCCGGCATCTGAAAGACTGTAATCCAAAAATGCAGATTGTTGCTGTTGGCGATATGGCGCAGAAAATCTACGACAAGACCCGGCTGGACGCCGCCGCCTTTATCGACGACTTCCTTGGCAACCATCTCCGCATGGAATTCACCCGCTGCTTCCGGCTCAACAAAGAGCTGGCCGCGTCTTTGGGCGAGGTCTGGCAGAAGCAGATTGTCGGCGTCAATTCTGACTGCAAAGTCAAGGTCATGAGCTTTGACGAAATTCTCAGATTCGTTGCAAACTGCGAACCCAGGCAGGTCTTGTGCCTTGGCTCCAACGCCGGCAAACGGAACGAGCTGCTGAACAAGCTGGAGAAGGAGTACGAAAGCAAATTCAACAAGCAGACAGTGTGGGCCAAAATCACTGAGAATGAGGGAGGCGCCACACAACCGTCCCCCGATGCCGCCATCTTCACCACTTATGACGGTTGCAAAGGAATGGAGCGGGATATTTGCATCCTGTTCGACTGGACGGAGAACTATTGGGTCTCCCGTATGATGAAGCCCGACGCCCGCTACGAAATCATCCGCAACATCTTCTGCGTAGCGGCCTCCCGGGCAAAGAAAACCCTCATCATCGCCAAGGCCAAGGATAACCTGTCCTGGGAAACGCTGAAAATGGATGAGCATTGGAATGTTCCATTCCAGGACGTGCCCATCGCCGGCATGTTCGACTTCAAGTACATTGAGGATGTTGAAGATGCCTACAAAAAGCTGGCCGTCAAGGAGATTTCTCCCCAGGACACGGCCATTGACATCCCTACCCGGGACGCCCTGATTGACCTCTCTCCGTGCATCGGCATCTTTCAGGAAGCCGACTACTTCAAGGGCTATGATATCGACAAGGACATCGAGATGTTCTTCCGAATCAATAAGGACCAGAAGTTCAAGCGGATTCCTACCTACAAGACCTGGACTGTGGAACAGAAGGTCCTGTACCTGGTTTCCCTGGAAACCGGGCAGAACCGCTACTGGCATCAGGTCACTCTTCCCCTTGTGAAGGATGACAAAAAGCAGGAGATTGAGACCCGGCTGAAAACCCGGCTTCCGCAGGACGCCGATGTCCAGGTCCCCTGCACTCTGCCATTTTACAAAGGGGATAAGGTGGTATTTACGGCGGAGGGATTTGCCGACGTCGTGAAGGACGGCGTTGTTTACGAGCTGAAATTCGTCTCGGAACTGAGCCACAACCACTTCCTCCAGTGCGCCTCCTACGTGCTCTCCCTCGGCCTTGAGAAGGGCATCCTCTGGAACGTGCGGACGAACCAGGCTTATGAGATTCGGATTCCCAACAAGGTGGAGTTCCTCAATTGCGTGGTGAGGGCCGTAACCAAAGGGCGTTTAGGGAAGGCTACAACTTCTGAAAAGAAGGCCAGCCCGAAAAAGGCCAGTACTCCGAAGAAAAGCCCTGTTAAGACTCCGAAGAAGAAGGGGGGAGGGGACTCCTACTCCAAGGTAAGGGGCTTCTGCAAGCGCAACTTCTTCTACTGCGATAAAGTCTTTACCGCAATTGACAGGAAGGGCTACGCCGGCAGGCCAAGCCCGAAGGACCTGAAGAAGAAGTTTGACGGCAGGCGGCTTACTCTGCCTGTCTCGCAAGAGGAATTTGCGAAATACTTCTATTTGGTCATGACAGAGATGAAATACGCTTCCTGACGCAGCAGGCCCCTCCAGCAATGGAGAGGCCTGTTCTTTTACTGTGTCGGGCCTCACGCGGCCGCACTCACCAAGCTGCCCGTAATTCTTTTCTGCCAAACAGCATACTATCCTCACAAATTCCAACTGGAAATTTGAACAGAAAAGGAGATTTCATTATGTCTGGAAAACCCAATACCGTCCCCAGTATTGATAATCGGGAGCAGCTCTTTGGTTTTACCGAAGGCCCGAACAAGAATGCTGCCCCTCAATGCTATGTGCTCCTCAATCTACCCGCCCCCATCAGCGGTCCCGCCTTCGAAAGATACGGGAAATCCTGTGTTGGCGCGTATGCTGTGCGAGTCATGCCGGAGAAAAACATCCCCTACGGGCAGGTCTACCTTGCCGTGTGGCGGTCCATGGACCGATTCAATCAGTCGGCTCCGGCTGACGGGCTCGTCGAAATGTCCAGTTCTCTTGCCCAAAGCAGCAGCTCATTCAAAAAGACCTGGCTCCGACTGGGCGTCTCCATCTACGCGAGTGAGGACGAGATTGATAAGCTCATGACTGACTGCGATGACGATATCCTGCGGAAAATCATCGCTGACGGCCGCTGGCGCCCTGACGGCGAGTCCTACATCCCCGAGGTGACCGTGGAGGAATATAACGCGGCAAATGGCACCTTCTACGAGGGAGAACCGGAGTTCAACCTGTGAAGGAGAGAACTGTATATGCAACGAAGAGAAAACTGCTATTGGCGCGTTGTTGCCAATATCGACTCAGAGTATGACTCCATTCAGGAGTGCCTGGACGACTTTCGCACAGGAGCGTCCTGGAAACCATTCCTGCCATTCATCCCTGCCACCCGGGCTCCTATGGAGGATGATGTTACGCCGCGCCTTCCTGTCTGTGCGCGGCTGGAAGACTGCTTCACGGCAATTGGCCTGCTGGGCCGGTTCCGCCGGTGCCTCGCAGCCAATGACGGCGCGTTCAGTTATATGGAAACGTACGATGAGGCTTATCCTGTTCTTGTCTGCAAGTTCGACGGAAATCTGCCCTCACACCATCCCAGCGTCTCCGAGGTCCACGATGTCGAGATGACGCATGAAGTTTGGCTCCTCCAGCGGGCTAGGCCGGTGGATGTTCAGCTTATGTGGCTGGACTCCTATTCTCTTCTCTGGGACGAAGAGAACGAACGGGTTTGCAAATCCGTGCGATTTGTTTCCCAGGAAGATTTGGGAAACAAGGTACACCCCTGGCTCACTGGCACCGGCAACATCCTGGAGTCCTCTCTGATGGACTATGAATGGAAGGAATCTCCGTATCGGTCTGACTGGGCCCCTGATGAGGCGAAGTGGGTACGAGAGGCGTTTTTTGTGGACAGGTTGACAGTCCCCGACCTTCGGTGTATGTTAGTCCCATACCGGAGCTCCAAAGAAATCCTGGAGGTACTTCGCCAGACGCCCAGTTCGGATGACGGGCTACCGCCGTGGCAAGGAGGCAAAGCCAATGATTTGGACCCCACTAACCCAGAAGGCATACAAAATTGCCTGCGAGGCGCACTGCGGCCAATCGGACAAGGGAGGGAACCCCTACATCATCCACCCCTGCACCCTGGCTGCGCAGATGCCCAATGAGGAAGCTGCTGCGGCGGCATTGCTGCACGATGTTTTGGAAGACACCTGCCTCACCCTGGACGACCTTGTGGAAAAGGAGATTCCGGATTCCGTTCTCCAGGCGGTCATCTTCTTAACCCGCTCCTCCTGGCCAGACCTCAATTACATGGAGTACGTCCAGAACCTGACCCAGGACCCTATCGCAGTTCTTGTGAAGAAGGCGGACCTACGCCATAATATGGACCTCTCCAGGCTTGGGCGGCCCGCAAACGAGAAGGATATGAGCCTCCTCCAGCGTTACGAAAAGGCATTACAAATTCTGGAAAACCACTAAGCAACTGGCCCTCCCGTCATGGGAGGGCCTCTTAATTGGAATCAATGACTTCGCATATAACATTACAAATTGTTGTTGGAGGCAAACTATGCAAGAAAACATCGTACCTTGTACTCGGAAAGAATTGAATTTTACCGTCCAAAGCCTCGTCCGGCTGTCGGATAAGCTAAAGGATTGCGGCAATAGCAACAACTCATCTGCGGCGAGTGCCGATGCCCTATGCCTTCTGGCGCAGTGGCGAAAAGACAGCAACACGCTGGTGCTCAAGGAACATCAGCTCCCTGTCATTCGGTTCGCCCTGGATGAATACATACGGGACATTGCTGCGGAACATCATTTGCTGCCCTTCGCCACCCGGAAAAGGGTAGAATCCGTTAAGAAAACCTGCGATTCTCTGACCCAAAAATGGAACTTGTAAAAGGAGAAAGACACCATGAGGAAAGAAAACAACACCATGACTCTTATCCAGAACTACACGTTGCAGATGCTCTGCGCCGATGTCCTTGAGGGCGCCAAAAAAGACCCCGAGTGGGGCCCTGCTTTGGAGAAGCTGGGTGGCTACACCTTGAAATGCCCCTGGGCGATGCCGTACCCCATTATCTCCAAAGACATCAGCACTTCCGTGAAAATTGAGTTCACAACAGGCGAAGGCGTGGCTGCCAGCATTGATGTTGTTGGCGATATTCCCATTCGGAGGGAAGGCAACAGGCTCCGCCTTTTCTGGCTCTCCACGGACAAGGCAGATGGCGACGCCTATGCGGCAATGTATACAGTCTCTTTGCTGCTTTGCGCCCAGATTGACCACCTCATCGCGGAGCATTCCAAGGTGTTGGTTTCGGACTGGTCCCTGAGCGTGACCAAGAAGGCTGATGACCAGCTCATCTCCACATGGGTGAGGGACCTGTTGCGGCGGAGGAACCGGCAGGTTGCCACCGACTTAAACGGCAAGAACGGTAAGTCTGGGCCGATTCCCAAAGAGGAGCTCCTCGGATTCCTGCTTCTGGCAAGGGACCGGTACTCCAATATTCTGACGCCCCGAAAGTTGGAGCGGCTGGACATGTTGATTCAGGAACAGCAGGGAACACGCCCTGGCCCCAAGGAAATCCAGAAAATGATTCGGGCCGCGAAAGAGACTCAAAATTGACAAAACACCCTCCCCGACTGGGGAGGGTGCTCTTTTATGCCGGTTCCGGCAGCCGAGGTAGCCAGTTCTCGGGTGCGTGTTTCAGTAACCCCTGGGGAACGCAACGACGCAGGGCCGAATTTTCGGCAAGAGCCATGTCGATGATGTAGAAATCATCTCCATTCTGCATCACGTCAATCGACCACTGGCTCGGCAAATTGACGTCCGGGAGCATGACCTCGATGCCCCGCCAGATGTGCTCCGCGTTTTCGTTGTACCGCTTCATAAGGGTTTCCTCGTGACTGCGGTAAATGATGTAATCATGAATCTGGTGCGGGCTGTCGGCGTCATTCTCGTGGCCAAACCGCTGTTTCATGACCTCCGGGTCCCAGTAGGGATTCATTCCCAGGACAGCACCGTCATCAAAGTCGACGAATACCCGGTATTCGGTATGGAGAGGGAGCCCTTTATAGATGCTGGGATTACCTTCAACATCCTCAATGAACTCCCGGACCACCCACTCGTTCGTTGTCGAGACGCCGTAAAAGCGAGGAGTGGCAAGGGGAGAAGCCATCATAGCCGCCTGGTGCTGGATGAACAGGAGATATTCGCCCAACTCCCGGACCTCCTTGGCCCCGGCAACCTTAGCGTTCCGGAAGTCGTACTTAGAGGAATAGGTTCCGGTCTTGATGAAGTAGTTCTTGCTTTCGTCCAGCCCAAACGCCTGGAAGCAGAACCGGTCCACGACATCCATGGTGCTGGAAGTCAACTCCCCATAGTCGATGCGGGACAGCTGCAGCAGGGTCATGGGCACCTTCATGATTTGAGTTTTGGGCACCTTGAAGAAATCCTGCTTCTTGACGCTCTCAATCAGTTCTGGCAGCCAATAACCCATATTGTTGGGATTCGTCCCAAGCATCTCATAGGTCAGCCCATCCAGGTCCAGTGTGTCCAGCCCCCACCGGAACTGCCGGTAAAACATCTGCTTCTTTCCGGGGTTCTTCTCCTCCAGGTACTTCTTATAGAAGAAGAGGAGCATGTCGCTGGATTTGCCAGGCATATCCCGTTTCATCAGGTTCCCGGACAACTGGGGACGGAGGGGCTTCGGCAGCCTCTGGATGTCTCCATTCGTCACCGGCTGATTCTCCACCACGGCAGGAAGGCCAGATTTCTCGACAGTGGGCTGGCCGCCCGGTTCCAGTTTTCTGGTAGTCAGTTCCGCCCCGTCGTATGTCATCATGTAGGTCTGCGCCAGCAGCTCCGCAATGATGCGGTCATTAAGTTCCTTTGCCACTGCGGTAATCTCTTCCGCAGTCCGCATGGCGGCGGCCTGCTTGGCATTAACGTCGAAGAAGTTGCTACCATCAGGCTCCGTCGAAAGGATGTGTTTCCGGTAACTCTCCTCGAAGGCCGCCAGAGCTGCTGGGGTAGTCCCCAGCAGTTTAGCAACTTCATCCTTGGACAGGGCAGCCTTGTTTTTGTCACCGCTGAAAATTTTTGTCAACTCAAGCATCGGTGTCCTCCTTGTCCTTAACAGTTACCCGGAGTTCCACCTTGCGGCCATCCTTCAGCGACCATTCGTAGCCGCTCGAAGTGGCGTTCGCGCAGTTAAGACCTCCGAGGAGCTCGGTTACCATGTAGTCCCTGACGGCGCAAATCGCCTCATCCGTGCATTCGGTTTTGTTCTGCCACAGATTCTCATTCTTGCTGTTGAGCGTGCCCGCGTAGATGGCGAACGCGCCACAGCCAACGTGATATTCCGCCATTTTGTTACCTCCGTCTAAGACTGCTTCTTGATATGTCCACAGGCCTCACACTGCCAGTAGTTGCAGGCCCAGGCTGTTTCAGTCATCCCAAGGGATGCCACTGCCATAAAGCCACGCACCAAGCCGTGCCCTTCGTAGGCAGATTCCTTGCCGACATGAACATGCGGCGTTACTTCCCCGCATTTCCAGCAGAAAATAGGTTTCTTTCTCACAAATTTTCCTCCTTTTAACTCAGCAGCAGATACTTCACCAACGCGGGCAAATCACTGCCGGCAACCGCTTTGAAGTACCAGATGTTGATGGCAATGCCACCAACAATTACCAGCACCACCAGCAGCCGGTACAGCAATCCAATCCAGGAGAATTTCCTCTTTCTCATTACCAGTAGCCTACCTCTCTAACAAAAGTCGCATACTCAATGCCGCCATACTCCAATTTCCACACGCCCAACAAAGAATCTCTGGGGGCGGTGCGGCACAACTCCTCCCCATGATTTGAACACAGAACCGCATCGGCCCACGCTGGAGCATCCTTGCGGCCGTGCAGCTGAATTTCCATGTAGTACTCGTTCCGGAAGGGCGGGGAACAGTGGCTGATGGTCTTTCCTTCTTGCAAAGTTTTTTCAGGACAGACTTGCCACAGGTATTCCCGTGCCTCATAGATATGCCTGCCAAACAGACTGATAGCACACGCGTCAGCTGCCACAGTGGGCTGCTTCTGGATTTCCCGCGAGGGGAGGTAAAGAGCCTTGCCGTCCTCCAGGTGGATGGCGTAGGGGTCGGCGACGCCGTTGACCTCGCCGTTTACCGTTTCCAGGGAGACGATTTTCTGGTCTCCATAATCCCTTGACATCAGCTCAAGGATGTCAAGAAGTTCTCTCAGGGTGATATAATTTTCCACAACGAATCCTCCAATCTTGTAGTTTCCTGATAACTGTTGCGCTATGGTATGCAGTTTACCGGCAGCCGATTCCAAGGAGAAAGGGCCCCGCAAACAGTGCGGAGCCCCATGCCCTCTACTGCCAGGCGCAGTAGTTTCGATATCGATTGTTCCAAGAGGGGCGGAAGTCGTTGTCCGCGCCCCGCCCGAGCCGCTGGACAGGGATGTCTTTCAGGAACGGAGAAGGGCCCATGCAGCTATCGGGGAGCCGGGAAGAGAAGCTGACTTCAATCATGGACAGCTCCTTCCTTGCCCGGGTAATGGCCACATACAGCAGTCGCCGCTCTTCCTCTACCTCCTCGCACTTATAATGCGGGAAGATGCCGTCATTCATGTAGGGAAGGAACACCTTATCCCACTCAAGCCCCTTGGCCTTGTGAACAGTGGTGATAAGAACCTTGTCTCCCAGGCCGGATTCCTCCGCCGAGCTCAAGGCGATGTTTTCCAAAAAGTCCTCCAGGCTGTCGAAGTGTTCCACAGTCCTCCTTAAAATTTTGAGGTCCTCCAGGCGCTTCTTGAAATCCTCGGGGAAAATCCGCATGATGGCGTCTCTGTAATATTTGCACATGAAAACGTCTATCTGGTCCGAAATGGCCGGCTGCGCCCGTCCAGTCTTGATGGCGGACAGCATTGCGTTCATGCCGTTGTTGGCCTTTGCCGGGACTTTGAGCTTATACAGCTCCTCGAAGTCGCACCCTTCCTTACCGAACGCTTGGAACATCTTCTGAGCCGTCTTGGGGCCAATGCCGTCAATGGTCTCAAAAAGATTCCAGAAGGCAATTTCGTTGGTGGGGTTGTCCAAGAACTTGAGGAAGTCCAGGACGGCGCGGACATGCAGCCGCTCATAGAAGGAGATACCGCAAGTGATAGTGACAGGGATACCCCTGGAAACCAGGTCCGCCTCCACACCCCTGGCCAGGAAACCGGTTCGGAACAGGATGGCCATTTCTCCGTAATGGATGCCAGCGCTCCTCGCCCGGATAATTTCGTTGTAGATGTAGTCGTTCTGCCGGAAATCGTCGTTCACGCATACGAGTTTGGGCTTCACAGGGCTGGTACTCGTGGCAATCATGACCTTTTTGTGCTCTTCGTAATCCGGGCTTCGGTTGATGACGGACAGCGCCAGGTCCACCACGCCGTCCACACTCCGGTAGTTGTTGCGGATGGGGAAGACACCGGCATCCCCGTAGTCATCCTTGAATGCCTGGATGAAAGCCACCTCACTGCCACGGAACCCGTAGATGCACTGTGCCTCATCACCGACGACTGTCAGGTGGTTCACCTCCTGGGCCAGCTTGTGGATGATTTGGTTCTGGAGGGCATTGATGTCCTGGTACTCGTCGACAAATACGTTGGGGTAGCTGGTGTGAATCAGGCGCAGAATCCCGGGGTGGTCCAGCAGCCGGTTAAAGTACACAAGCAGGTCATCAAAGTCAAGGGCGCCCATGGCCTCTTTCCGGGCCTCATAACTTGGAATCAGCTCATCGAAAATCAGGCGGAGGTCGTCATCGGTGAACATCAGCGTCCGCTCATTGTGCTCCTCTGGGGAGATGCAGCAGTTCCGGCAGTAGGAATAGAAGCGGGCCAGCTCCTCCTTGGGCGGAAAGTCCTTCCGGCTGAGTTTATAATCCGCGCATAGTTTTTCCCGACAGACGCCCATCAGCCCGGCGGCGTCCGTGCTGTCGAGAATCTGAAACTTCTGTCGGATGCCAATGGCACCGCCATATTTCCGCAGCAGCTTCACCGCGACGGAGTGAAAGGTGCCGCCCAGAATCTTGACTGTCTCCTTGTCAAGCAGGGCCTTGGTGCGGTCCATCATCTCATTGGCCGCTTTATTGGTAAAGGTCAACATCATGAAGGAATCCTCTGGCTGTCCCATCAGAATCCAGTAGGCAATACGGTGGACCAGAACCCTTGTCTTGCCGCTGCCAGCATTGGCAATACAGAGAATATTACTCAGCGGCGCTGTCACTGCCGCCCGCTGGTCATCATCCAGGGCGCTCAGCAGCTTCTCAATCATGTAATTCACCTCGCATTTAATAGATTTTCCGTATACTATGCGCACAAGGTGAAAATGATTCCGGTTGACAAAGGAAGAATGACGGCAGGGTAGGGCAGGGGTTCTTTCCGCCCGATACTGTTGGATAGGAATTGATTTCTCGTGCGGCGCATATTATTCTGTAATTTCTTGTGGGGAGGTTTTATGACAAAGGCCATTGGAACATGGGAAGAAGCTGATGCAATGAAGGTGCATATCGAAGTTTTTGATGAAAATGGCAACCAGTGGGGCGGTGGATGGGACGCTTGTTGCTCTGCCGACCTCTTTGCCCGACCGGATGAGCTCCGGCAGTTCGTTGCCGAAAGGTGCCAGTATGTCCCTATGCCGAAAAGGGGGCATGTATTCATCGCCGTCGATGCAAAACTTGGCAGGAAATTTCACCGTCTCTACTCAATAGAAGATTTGATGTGCGCACGAGCATAAAAAGAAGGCGCCGGGAGGGATTCCCGGCGTCTTTCTGTTTTAGTTAGCCTTGACGAAACTCGTCACGTAGTTCTCCGTCTTGATAGAGGAGTGGTTGTCATCGTCGAAGTTAATCCAAACGGTAACAATCCGCGCCTTGGGCCGGCCATAGCCCGTCTCCAGCACGATGGCGGCGCAGTTGTGCTCGCCTTCAAATTTGCAGCTGGGGGTCCGGGTGACGATTTTGTAGACTTGCCGGTCCCGGATTTCGCATTCAACGACTTCACCGTTGATGAAATCGCCCCAGCAGTCCTCCGGCAGGTCATACTCATAGAGGCGGTCCAGCAGGTGCTCGGTCGGGAAAACCTTGTAATCCAGCTGGAGCGCTCTGCGGACCAGCTTCTGGACTTCCTTGGGCCAGTAAAGTGCTTTGTTATATACTCCGTTGTTAACCATAATGCGCTCCTTTCTTAAACTCGGTCCGCAAAGCGTTCCAGCCGGAACCCTTGGGATTTACTCGACTCTCAATTTCTCCTGAATGGATTTTGCCAGCCGCTTCCGCAGCCGCTCATAGCGGCCCTTGTGGCGGTAAACCATGCCCAGCAGGGCCTCGGCCCACTCGCACACGAAGGAGGTATTCGCCTTCTCCAGGATGGCCTCCAGCTTCGCCTCCGCGAAATCCACCTGCAGCAGCATCCGGTCATGAAGCTGCATCAGGGGAACCAGGGCGTCCTCCACCTTGTCCAGAGCCTCGGCTCCAGCGGGAAGGCTCAAGGCCTCCTTCACCGGGGCCGTATTCCAGCCGCTGTCAATCCGGGATGCCAGCTCCCGCAGATGGCACTCAATGGAGTCCAGATACTCCAAAGCCGCCATATCCTCGGGGGAGACATCCTCGCCGTTGTAACCGTACTCCCGGACATAATCCAGGCGGCGGGCCTTGACGGTGCTTTTGGAATCGGTGTGGTACTTGAGCCTGAATTGATATTGGGAAACTTTCATGATGTTTGGCCCCCCCTCAGCACGCCATGGCCTTCTGCGCAGCCTCGGTTTCCCGCATCAGGCGCAGGGCCTCGTTATACTGCTTCGAGACCTTCGCCTGGGAGAATCCCACGCGGCCGGCAATCTCAGCCTGCGGAACGCTGTTCAGCGTCAGCAGCAGAATCGTCCGCTGGACAGAAGTCAGCGGGGCTTCCTCCATCATCGCCTGCAGGAGGGTCTTGGCCTCCGTCTTCTCCACGTCACGGTTCATGTCGTAGGAAAAGGTCTGGTAGGAATACCGCCGGCTGGCAGCAGGAGCCTCCTCATCGTCGGCGCGGCTCTCGTCGAAAGCCTTCTCCCGGAACTCCTCGAAGGAAACATCCTTGGCGGAGCCAGCCCGCTTCTTGGCATGCTTCTTCCGATGATTCATCAGAATGGTGTGCATACAGCACTCCCAGACATAGGTGGTGAGCTTCACGTCAATGCGGCAGGGGTCATGGGTGGCAATCGCGTGCGCCGCAGTGAGGCAAACCTCCTGATACAGGGCCTCGTTGCCGGCTTCGTGATACTGCCGCATCAGGGCGGTCAGCAAGTTCTTTCCGCCGGAAGCCATGAACCGGTCAAACTCCTCGTTGCTGCAGACGACATACTCACGGTTGAAAACAGAATCGCTATACATATGTAAATCTCCTATTCCCCGCCTCCCAATCGGTGAGGCCTTACGGGACTGTATGAGAACAGGCCGGTCCCGTAAGGGGTCCGACCTGGAAAATAGGGTAATGGGGTCGGAACCCGTAAATCTATGTAAAACAGTCCAATTGAACTGGTAAAGCATGTAGAAATCCTGAAATTAAATTTCCAGAAAGAATGTTGATGTGTTCTATGCAGAAGCCAAAAAATCTATTCCGCAGAAAAGGGGCCACCGGGAAATCCCGGCAGCCCCTTCGCTGTAAATTATGCCCCACAGATATAGTTTTCTCTGCGGATTGTCGCATGGTTGTCCGAAGCACGGTTAATCCAAACGGTCTTCACAACAGCCACATCCTCGCCGTCCCTGTTCTCTAACAGAATCGGTGCGCAGTTGTGCTCGCCTGGATACTTGCAGGATGGTGTGCGGGTGATGACCTTGGTAACCTCGCCTCCGTGGACCTCGCACTCGACGACCCTGCCCTTCACGAAATCGGGCCAGCAACTCTCCGGCAGTCTGTGCTCCTGAAGGCGGCGGAACAGGTGGTTTGTAGGGTGCGGGGTGCGCTTGGTTTGGAGCGCCTCCTTGACCATTCCATCAACTTCGTCTGGCCAATAGACGGCCTTGTTGTACGTTCCATCGCGTACCATATAACGCATTCCTTTCTGCCGGGGCAGTTTTCTTTGCTGAACCCGGCTTGTGATGCGATATGTTATGCGAAGCCATGGAATCCAATCATCTAGGCCGTCTGCGTCCTTTGGAATCAACTAATTGCGATGTGCATAACATACGCCAATTCCAAATCACGAGGAAAATCCATCGCTTGGAAAATATGTATCAAAGGAGGAGTCAAGATGTTTTGCGACGCCTGCGGCCGGAACAGCAGCTTTGCGGTCATGAACAGAACGCGGACGTTTAACATCAAGGGCATGGACATCCAGGTCCCTTACCGAACGGAAATCTGCATCAACTGTGGTGAAGAGCGGTACAACGATGAGTTGGAGATGTCCATTATGGAGAAGGCCATCACCATGTACCGTGACAAGCAGAAGATGCTCCCCGCTGAGCAAATCATGGGCTACATGCGGCGGCACGAGATTTCCGCAGAGGAAATGGCCAAACGCGCTGGTTGCGCCGTGGGGGATATCCTGCGGGCGGAAAAAGGCCGTTTGGTCGATGTGGAAGCGGACAGGAAGCTGAAACAAGTCATCTGCGCCTGACTACCGGCGCATACAAAAAAAGGCCAAAATGGCCAAGAAAAGGAGATTTTATCAATGAAAAGAGTATTTCCAAGTATCGCATTCGCCATGGCTATTGCCCTCATGATGCTCCTCGCCGGATGCGGCGGCCCCGCTGAGGACAAGGATGAGGACGGCGTCAAGTACCTTCCCACCGAGTTGGCGAAGGAGGAGACTGAGTACCACAAGACCCTGGCCCCCCTCGTCTACAAGGATGGGGAAGAGGTCGAGAACGTATACTACCGGACGGTCTTCAACGGAGACGACGCCTACTATGAGGTTCAGCCGGAGGACGAGACTGACAGGCTCCGGGCACCCCTCAGCAACACGGTGATTTACGGTATCGACGAGGGGGAGAATTATATTGAGATGGTGACCCTGACCCTCGGCGACGGCACGGAATTGCAGCAGTATCAGATGCACGTCCGTCTCGAAGGCAATACGTCCTATGCTGAGCCGGAGGGCGAGGCGGCAGATGACGTTCCGGCGGACGACACCGCCATCAATGCCCCGGTCGTCACGCATTTCTAAACTACACGAGAAAGGCCCTGGCAGATGCCAGGGCCTTTTGCTGTATCGAGCCTCATGGGGGATGGAATTAAACCAGCCGCCTGAATCTTCTTTTGTCAACCTGCATATCATCCAGCAAATTCATTTGAGGTACATATAAGAAAAGGAGGCAGCCATGGCAAATCTTTTCAAAGAGTTCAAAGTCGGAGAAAAGTACAAGGGCGTGTTTAACGGCATCGAGTTCACAGTTATGAAGGTTACCCCGCCCGGGAAGTACAAAACCCCATCTGGTGGGCTTCGTATCCTTCCTTGGACGGAGGTTGAAATCTATATGCCTCGTGGTCGGGGTGTTACATGCCCACTGGAATTTCTCCAGAACATGCAGCTAGAGCGGATTAAGGAGGCAGCGGAATGAATGCAATCAACAGAGAATTCAAGGTGGGGGAGAGATATCGCGGCCTCGTGAGTGGCCATGTTTTTACCGTTGTCGAGGTCAGGAAGCCCGGCGAGTACACAACCCCGTCTGGAGGGATGTACTCCCTCCGCCAACAAACCATCGTTTTTCGGGATGAGAAAACCGGGAAGGCTTACGAGCATTCCGCTATGCAGTCCCAGTATATGAAGCTGGAGCGCATTGGGGAGGACAAAGAATGAGAGATTCCTGCACAAAATGTAAGGCTCTGTCTGTGGCTGGAGGAGCCCCATCCTGCAAGCTGGGGCACCCGATAAATTCCAAAACCACAACTCCGGCGGAACCGTGTGAGAGGCCACTAACATACCTGGCCTTCAATGAGGCCCATGCCGACTATATACATGCGGTGAATATGAGGAGGGGGAGTAAATTAACGTGAGAAGGCGTTCTTTGGGCAAAGCAAAATTGGTTGTTGCTGTGAGAGGTAACAAATATACCGGAATCATCCGCACTATTTCCGTTTTTGATAACAGAACACAGCAGTATCTGCCAAGGGAGTATATTTGCGAACGGGGAATCGTCTGGTTTCTGAACATGGACGATATGAAAGAAACCCTCAACTGGAATCTAAATGGGAACAGCTCCAAGTTCCAACTCAAATGGGGCCAGACAGCTAAAGGGATTTCAGAGGGTTTAGCTTTTGTTTTTGATTAAGGTCCTTTCGCCACTATTTGCGCTAAGAACCTCCCGTGCAATGTGTCTCAATATGGTTTTCCAGACAGTTATTGGGCTCAAAACAAGACCCCCGGCCGATGGCCAGGGGGTCTTGTTTTATGCGCTCTTCTCTGCTGTTGCAGCCTTCCACATCTCCAGAATTGCTTCCGTGGTCTCCTTGATGGTCAGCCGGGAACAGTCCAGGAAATAGGCGTCCTCCGCCTTGGTAAGCGGAGCTTCCGCCCGCTTGCTGTCATTTTCATCGCGGGCTTTGATTTCCTCAGCCAGTCTGGAGAGGAGATAGGTGCCGGGCTCCATTTGCCGGCCCCGCCGCCAGGCCCGGGCATCCAGGTCCGCCGTCAGGAAAACCTTCAGCGTGGCATCTGGCAGGATAACTGTGCCGATGTCCCGGCCCTCCATAACCACATTGTTTTCCCGGGCAAGCTGCCGCTGGGTTTCCAACAGGTATTCCCGGACAGCAGGGATGGCGGAAATATCGGATGCCAGCTTGGAGATTTCGGGCGTCCGAATCAGCCCGGTCACATCCCTCGTTCCCAGGAACATCTTCTGGTCGCCGCTTTTCTCCCGAACAATTCGCATCTCCACATCCTTCAGGGCTGCGGGAACCTCCTCCATCGTTTTCCCCGCTTCTTTCATATACAAGGCAAGGGTCCGGTACATAGCCCCAGTATCCACATAGGTGAATCCCAGGACCTTTGCCACGGCTTTGGCCTGGGTAGTCTTTCCGGCGCCAGCAGGCCCGTCAATCGCAATACTCAGCTTCTTTTCCACGATAAATTCCTCCTACGAAAAATTGATTTCTGAATGATGAAATTCCCACCCATTCGTACAGCGCACGAACACATGCCTGCAGAATGGGTTGATTTTGATGGCAGCTACTGTCAGCGTTCCTTTGCTTCCTCGAATCCTGACGTGACTGCCTGTACGAAGACACAATGCGTCCCAATAACTCACGGCATTCCTCCTCGTTTGATTTTCTCCTATTCTATGCGTTCTCCCGGAATACGATTTTTGGCGAACGCATAACATGGCCCATCGTTCAGCATTGGCATACATAATTAAATAGTATAAGGAGACTGCATCATGAAATTCCCCATCACGAATGCCCTCAACATCCTTGCTGTCATTCTCATCCTCGCCGTTATCCTCTGTGCCGATGGCCTGATGGACGCCCTGGGCATCCTGTTCCTGCCCGTTGGGCTCGCGACGCTTGCGCTGGCCTTCTTCATCCTGGGCGCCACCGAGGTTCTTGGCCGGCGGTATATCTGGATTGGCCGCCACAGTGCCTGAGAGCCAAACCCCGTTTCCGGATTTTTCCGGAGACGGGGCTCTTTTTTTGTTTTTGTATAATTGATTTTCTCGGGTTTGCATAGTATTTAATAGTTGGGTGCTGGAAGTTTCGCTTACTTGTATTTGAGATGAAAATACCAGCTATGCAAGCCTGAAAAGTGCATCTTTGGAACGGTTCTTACTTCGTGGAGACGATAGGCTCCACCAGTGAAGAAAATATCCTAAAATACATTGAGCGGCAGAAAACCTGTCAGCTCTGAAAGGAGGGCCTTCATGAGTGTAGGTCAAAAAGATGAAGCAAAAGCCGCAGCCGTCACCATGAAGGCCTATCGCTTTGCTGGAAGCCCAACGCCGGAGCAGGCTCATCTATTAAGCCAATTTGCCGGAAGCTGCCGTTTTATGTGGAACCGAATGCTTGCGGACATCAATGCAAGCTATGAGGCTGGAGAAAAATACTCCTGCCCAACCCCGGCAAAATATAAGGACGTTCCCGGCCTGGAGTGGCTCAAGAACATGGATTCTTTGGGGCTCGCCAACGTGCAGCTGCATTTGGATGCCGCCTTCAAGCGGTTCTTCAAGAGCTGCGCCGGCGGACCCTTTGCTGGCCATCCCAGCTTCAAGAAGAAGCACGAATCAACAGATTCTTATACAACAAATCTGGCAAATAAGAAGCACCCAAACATTTTCTTGGATGGGTGTCTGCTTAAACTGCCCAAAATCAAGGAGCCCATTCGCCTTCGCCTGCATCGGCAGGTGGAGCCCGGCGGCCTTCTGAAAAGTGTAACGGTGACCCACGAAGCCACAGGTAAGTGGTATTTCTCTCTGTTGTTTGAGTACCCGAAGCAGGAATCTACTGCGGTACCGGCCAAGAACAAGGAGCAGTTGCGGCACATTGGACTGGATATGTCTCTGCCGAAGCTGTACGTAGATTCTAATGGCAATGTTGCCGATTTCTATAAGCCATACCGGAAGGTAGAGGCCAAAATCGCCAGAGAACAGCGCAAACTGTCCCATATGGTCAAAGGAAGCAATAACTACAACAAGCAGAAACAGCGCATCGCCAAGCTGCACGCGAAAGCCAAGCGTCAGCGCAACGACATGCTGCATAAGCTCTCCTTCCGCCTGACGGAACAGTATGACGTTATCAGCATCGAGGACCTGGATATGGCGGCTATCAAGCAAAGCCTTCATTTCGGGAAATCCGCAAGCGATAACGGCTGGGGAAATTTCACCCGGATGCTTGCCTATAAAGCCGTGTGGAAAGGCAAGCATATCGTCAAGGTCGACAAGTGGTTCCCCTCCAGCAAGACGTGCTGCAAATGCGGCCACATCCACAAAGAGCTCACGCTGAGCGATAGATTATATTGCTGCCCGAATTGTGGCAACCTCATGGACAGAGACCATCAGGCGGCAATTAACATAGATAAGGAGGGCTTCCGCCTCTTTTGTGAGGAACTGCCCTCCGGATGCGGGGACTCGCCCCGCGCAGAGCTTTCAGCTCACCCGCAGCCTTCGGCTGCTTAACCAGTGGTTCACTGGGGATAGCTTGCACTACTACGGCTTGGATGGTCGGTATCATCCTGTAAGACCGGTTAAACAAGTAAAAAGAAAAGCACTTTGGGAGAAATCTCAAACTTGCTTGGAAGCTCGGTTACTTGTAGCCGAGTAGTTCACGCTAGGGATACCTCTCCGGCAATTTCCCAAAAACGTAAAGGAGTTTCTGCGTTTCGGCTATTGAGAGGGTTTTCTGACTTGCAAAAGCCCTGTGGAAGGGGCAACTCTGGAAAGGAGGGTTTTCGAGACTGGCCTCTGAATGTGGGGACAAATCTCGCTCTGAGCCATCGGGTTGACCGCAACTTCCATCTGCTTAACCAGTGGTTTACCGGGAATAGCCTGCACTACTACGGCATGAATGGTCGGTATCATCCTGTAAGACCGGCTAAACGAGAGAAAAGTAATTTGAGGACAACCTCAAACTTGCTTGGAAGCCCAGCTACTTATAACCAGTAGTTCACTCTGTGAAGAACAAAATCCCTAAGGGGTGCCGTTACATTTAGGTTGGCTGCCGCAAAGTATAAAAGATAAGCCCGCTTCCAAACTTTCCCGGAGGCGGGATTCTTTTTCGTTTTGTATAATTAAATTTCAGAGGTTTGCATAGTATTTACGTCAGGGATACCTCTCCAGCAATTTTTCGAAAAATGAAAAGGAGGATTTCATCAATGAAGAGTAGAATCTCTAAGGCAATCTCGGCTCTGTTGTGCCTCACCCTGATGGCCTCTCTTCTGGTTGCGCCCGCAAGCGCTGCCGAGACTGAGAACACCATCCGGGCGGACTACAATGGGGCCCAGGCTTACCTCGAAAACTAC
The DNA here is from genome assembly GCA_910574635.1 of Oscillospiraceae bacterium. Classification (GTDB taxonomy): domain Bacteria; phylum Bacillota; class Clostridia; order Oscillospirales; family Oscillospiraceae; genus Oscillibacter. Next base: position 204,252 of record CAJTCG010000002.1, read on the forward strand.
CCCAGCGGGTACAACGTCCAGGGCGTGCAGCTGCTGGACATCGGCGTTGGCGTTGATGCAGAGGTGACCGTTTCCAGCGGCGCCTATACTGAGACTTCCAGCACCCGGCCCATCACCATGAGCGGCACGCTGCCCAACGGCACCGTGTACAGCCTGACGGAGAACAACAGTCGTATCGTATCCCTTTCGACTAGCGGCTCCGGCTTGCTGGACGATATTGCGGTTTCCGTTCGGACCACGCCCCACTCCTACACCGTGACGGCCAACTCCGGCCCTGTCGGGTTCAAGGACAACCTCGGCTCCACCGGCACCCCCACCTGCGCTGTCTCCAAGGACAGCCAGTTTGTGGATGGCAACGGCAGCTGGGCGGTAACCTTCAATCCCAATGACGGCCAGATTATCCAGTCCCTGAATATCCGAGACAGCATCAGCGGGCAGAATATTGTCGCTGTCAGCAAGGACTCTGTGACTGTCGCCGGCACCGACATTCAGATTTCCCGCTCCGCCAGCGGCGCTGTTACGGTTTCCGCGGCCCATGCCGCCGGTGATGTGTATATCACCGCGCTGACTGTTGAGAAAGCTGCTCAGCTGACCCTGGAAGTCACCACTGGCACTGGCATCAGCTCTGATATCGCCACGGGCGCCGTGGATGTTGGAACTGCCAAGAACATCACTTTCACTCCCGCTTCCGGCTTCTTTGTGGACAGTATCACCATCACTGACGGTGGCATCACCCGCACTCTGGGCGCCACCGACAGGAGCGTGGTCGTGAACGGCCACACCTACAGCGTCGAGAGAGCCCTGAATGGCAAGGTTGTCCTGGCCGTGCCGGCTATGAACAGCAACGTCAGCATCCAGGCCGCCTCTGCCGCGAATAAGGGCTATTTGGTGATTGACGCCAATCGGGACATCACCTGCAACTATCCCCGTACTTCTTTCATTTCCACTGGCCGCAACTACGACATCCGCCTCGATACGAAGGATGACGATGTTATCATCGACCACGTGACTATCGAGACGGCTACCGATAAGGTGACGGTGGACCGCGACACCTACCGGTTCTATCTGGACGGTCGCTACAGCTACGTCTCTTATGACGGCAGTTCTGTTCATTTCAGTGTCTATGTGTCCAGCAGCATGAGAATCACGGTTCACAGCAAGGATTCCTACCACACCGTGACCCTCAAGACGGACTCCGGCGCCCGGTTTGATGGCAAGTCCAGCTTCCGTGTGGAGGATGGCGATACGGAGGAAGTTACCTTCTATCCCGTTGACAACGAGACCATCCAGAAGATTTCCGTTACCCGGAATGGTTCCACCACTACGGCCAAGGTTTCTGCTGGTTACATCATGGTCAACGGCGTCCGCTGCCCCATCGACAAGGCTTCCAACGGCTCCGTGACTGTCCGGCTCAAGGACATCTCCGCTAATCTGACCGTCAAGGCCATTACCGGCGCGGTGGATAAGCTGGACTACACCGTGACCGCTTCTTCCGACAGTGGCGCGACTGTTTCTAAGCAGTACACCTATGTGAACTCTGGCCGGAGCGCCAGCGTCACCTTCACCCCCGTGAAGAACTGGGAGATTGAGTCCATCGTTATCACCCGCGGCAGCAAGTCTTACACCGTGAAGGCCTCTGAAACCTCCATGAACATCAACGGCACCCGGCACTCTATTACTTGGAACCGGAATGGCAAGGTAACTGTTGATTTGAAGAACATCACTGCCGACATGAGCGTCCGGGCGGAGACGAACTATGTTGCTCCTACACCTACTCCGCCAGATATCACCATCACACCTCCTGCTAAGCCCACTTTCACCACCCACAACGCCTACCTGAATGGCTACGCTGGTAATCTGTTCCAGCCCTATAAGACCACAACCCGCGCTCAGGCGGTTGTTATGCTGGTCCGGGCTTTCTACGGAATGAACGATGCCACCATCCGCAGCTACGGTGCTACCCAGGTGTTCTCCGATGTGCCTACGACTGAGTGGTTTGCCCCCTATCTGTCCTTCGCGTACAACCAGGGCATTATCACCAACCTCTCTGGCACTGCCGGCAGGTTCCGCCCCTATGCGGCCATCACCCGTGCTGAGTTCACTGAGTTGGCTTGCCGATTCTCCGGCGTGACGCCCTCCGGCAACTACGGCTACGTGTTCCCGGATGTTGCCGCTGGCCATGTGAACTACAACAGCATCGGCTACGCTGCTTCCAAGGGCTGGGCCAATGGCTACACCGACGGAAACTTCCGCCCCAATCAGGTTATCTCCCGCGCGGAGATTGCCGTCATGACCAACCGCGTGCTGGGCCGTTCTGCTGATAAGACTTTTATCACCAACAACGCCGCCTCTCTGCGGACCTTTGCGGATATCCCCGTGGGCTACTGGGCCTACTACGACATCATCGAGGCCGCCAACTCCCATAACTGCACTGGCAACTACGGCAGTGAGGTCTGGGCTGGCATCCTCTAATATCCCGACTGACAGCAGGTGCTGGGGAGAAATCCCCGGCGCCTTCTTTTTTCGGTGGCTCCGCACCGTTTACCCTATTTTTTCGTTTATATATTGTAGACCCGCAATAAAACTGCCCTGCAATTTGTATGGCAGTTTTGCTTCGCAGGAGAAACTCGCGGGACTCAGAAAGAGAGGAATATTTTGATAACCAGACAGGAGCAGTTACTTCGAGCTATCCACAATGCAGTGATGGCTAACCCTGAGCTGCTTTTCCACGACAGCCGGCAGCTGAGGTATTGCCCAAAGTGGCTTCTTGTCACCATAGCTCGCTTGATTCGGACTCTGCCTCCAAGATTGGGCGACGCTTTTCTGAATTGGCTAGGGACAAACATCTAACAAACATATACTCAATTACTAACCGCTTAACGCACTAAGAGGCACTGGGGAGAAATCCCTGGTACCTCTTTTTTTGCGTTTTAGGGCTGTTTGACAAAAGAGAATGGCGGCGGCTTAGGGAGCTGATTTCTAACGGCCCGACACTGCCATGGTAAGGGGTAATCGTTTCCGGAGACTTTGCATATCATACGGAAGATTCCGGGAAAAACCATCGTGTTTCCCGGCGAATCAACTTCAAACCGTCCGCATATCATACACTCACCAACTACAAAAAAGGAGGGTTGCAACAATTTCTCAGAAGGGAGGAGGTGTGAAAACAAAGTGAGCAGCATCTCCAACAAAACCATCGGCGAATACCTGGAAAGCCAGGGAATCCGCCATTCCAACATCGGGTTTAAGTACCTGATGCTGGGAATCCGCGTCTCATTGGACGGTAAAGTGAACTACGCGAGAATCAACTCTGTCTATGAGGAAATCGGACGGCAGGCCGGCGTGACAGTGGGCCAGGTCGACTGCGCTATCCGGAGCGTTATCCGGAAAACAGAGAACCCTGTTTCGAACAAGGAGTTCCTGATTCGGGCGGTCGATACCCTGACCTGGAGCCATGACGCCGACGCGTCCATCCCGCTGCCCAGTCAATCCGGCTAATTGTTTCTCTCTGAACTGCATACCATGAACTCGCCGGTTTCTCCGGCAAGTTGATTAGAAAAAGGAGGTAAATTACCAACATGAAGAGATTCACGAAGTGGCTCTCTGGCATGATGGCTGTCATTATGCTGCTGGGTTTGCTCCCCACTGCCGCGTTTGCGGTGGAATCCGGGGATAATCCTTCCAGCGGCGCTAAGACCGCCATTACGGTTACGACCCAGGATGCCCAGCAGCCGACCAAGAAGATTGGCAATTGCGGCATCAAGCTGGAGCGCGTAACCTCCGGCCGCTATGAGAGCTTCGGTATCAAGCAGACCACGAACCAAGGCACCGCTACCTGGGGAAGCCTGGAGCCTGGCTGGTACCGGATTACGCAGGTTACTGTAGCCGAAGGCTATAAGACCAACAACGCCCCCATTGTGCGGTGGTTCGGTTCCGATGAGAGCATGCATGAAGTGACCATCGAGAACTATTCTCAGCGCAGCCTGACCATCAAGCGCATGACCAACGCCACGACTCCCGTCAAGGATGCGAAGTTTGAGGTGCGGGATACCAACGGCGGCATCGTGGCAACTCTTACCACTGATTCCACCGGTACCGCATACCTGCCCTTCATCGCCCCTGGCGACTACACCGTGACTGAGGTCTTCACCCCCACCGGCGTTGACCCCGTGTCTGTCGCCAAGAACCCTCAGTCCCTGCATGTCCAGCAGGCTGACAGCGGCGACTACGCGCTGATGTTCGACAGCAGCGAGCAGCCTTCTCTGCTCATTCACTATCTGGAGCGCGTATCTCACAAGGGCATCGCCGGCGCCGTCTTCTCTCTGTACCGTGAGCCCGACGAGCTGATTCAGGCCAACATCAAGACGGACGCCTCTGGTTTGGCCACCGTGTCCAACCTGAAAGCTGGCACCTATACCCTGCGGCAGACCTACATGCCCGAGGGCTATGTGAACAAGCTCGAATCCACGGACTTCAAGGTCACCGTCGGAAATGACGGCAATATCATCAAGACCTTCTACGGCGACATCCCCGCCACCGTGACCATTCTGGTCGCTGATTCCCAGACTGGGCTCCCCCTGGCTGGCGCGGAGGTGAAGCTGTACTCCCAGGGCAACAAGCTGGTTGCCGGTCCTCAGAAGACCAACGGCGAGGGTCTCGTGACGTTCGCAGGCATCGCTGACGGCAACTATACTGTTGTTGTCGACGGCGCTCCCCGTGGCTATGTCATGGACTCCACCACGATGTCCATCACGGTTTCTGCTAACCAGGACATTCAGGAGGTCTTCACCGCGACCATCGCCGCCAGCCTCTGCATCTACCTGCAGGATGAGACCGGCAAGCCCCTGGTGGGCGATTTTACCGTCCGGCACCAGAATGGCACCAAGGTTGGCACCTATAAGACCGGCGTCAACGGCGAAATCGTCATTCCTGACCTTGCCGACGGCTACTATGTGGTCGAGCAGAACACGGCCCCCGCTGGCTATGTGATGACCAACGCCACTCAGACTGTTCGGGTCACCGCCGGCCGCATGGCTGAGCTGACCTTCATCAACCGCGACAAGCCTTTCATTGTTGTGAACGGCTACATTTCCAAGACCACCATCGGTGTCCCCGCCGCCACCTATGAGCTGCGCGACACCAACAACAACTTCATCATGTCTTCGTCCGCCGATGCCAACGGCCAGGTCATCTTCGAGGACCTGACTCCCGGCAATTACGTCATCAAGTGCGTCAATGTCCCCGAGGGTTATACGCTGGTGACAAACGCTCAGACGGTTACCGTGACGAAGCAGAAGGCTGGTCAGGCGACGTTCTTCTTTGACCGTCACTCCAGCATCATTGTCAACGCCCTGGACAGTGTGACCGGCGACCCGCTGGTGGGCACGATGTTCCAGGTCCGCAACGAGAACGGCACCGTCATTGAGCTGATTACCACCTCCATCGACGGCGTGGCCGTGACCAAGACTCTGACCCCCGGCAAGTACATTGTCCAGGAGTACTACGCTCCCGAGGGCTATGTTGCCGACACCAACTTCCAGACCGTCATGGTGGAGAACAACAAGACCTCCGTCATGACCTTCACCCAGAGCAAGAAGCCCGTCATCGTCATCTACGCTTGCGACGCTGACTACATGCCCCTGGTTGGCGTGCAGTACACCGTCCTCGATGGCGTTACCGGCAAGCAGGTTGCGAGCTTTGTGACGGATACCTCCGGCACGGCTACCACTTCTCCGCTTGAGCCCGGCAGCTACATCGTCAAGCAAATGAACGACCCCGAGGGCTATATCCTGACCACTTCTTACCAGATGCCTGTTACGGTGACGGGCGACGCCGCTACCTATGTGACGTTCCCCCATTACACTCAGGATGTCGTGTCCATCGCTACTGTTGACATCACCACCCGCAATCCCGTGGGCGGCGCCCAGTACGAGGTTACGAATCTGAACACCAACTGGAAGGGCACCTTCACCGCCAGTGCCAGCGGCACTGTTGAGGTTGGCCATCTGGAGCCCGGCAAGTATCTCGTGAAGCAAACCCACGCCCCCGAGGGCTATCGCATCTGCACCGAGAGCCAGACCATCGAGGTCGTCTCCGGCAGAGCCCTGAACCTCACGTTCGCCAACTACAAGCTGTCCGGCATCGCCATTGAGGCGGTTGTTCAGGGAAGCCACACCAAGCTGGCCAATGTCACCTTCGAGATTTATGACGAGAACAACAAACAGGTGTTCCATGGCACCACGGACGCCTCCGGTTATCTCTCTACCGACACCCTGGCCGCTGGCAAGTACACCATCAAGCAGCTGGCTACTCCCGATGGCTACACCGCTGTCGAGACCACCAAGGTTGTCACCGTCTCCTATGACGAGCTGACCACGGTCGTATTCGAGAACAAGGTCCACACCAGTCTCGTGATTGAGCTGGTTGATTCTGAGAATAAGGCCCCTCTGGCCGGTTCCCGGTTCAAGATTGAGAGCATTGACGGCGCTTACTCCACCACCGTCGTTACCGATGAGGGCGGCACCGCCACCGTCACCGGCCTCGCCGCTGGCAAGTACATGGTCACCCAGGTTGAGGCCCCCGACGGCTACATCCTGGAGGGCAGCTACCAGTGGGCTGAGATGAAGGTCGGCGTAAACATCACCTATGTGAAGTTCACCAACAACCGCATCTCCGGTCTGACCATCCGTGCTCTGGACCGCAACACCAATAAGCCTCTGGCTGGCGCCACCTTCGAGATTTACGAAGAGAATGGCAAGCTGGTCCAGACTGTGACAACTGATGTTACTGGCATCATGACGGTGACCAAGCTCACCGCGGGCACCTACCTCGTGAAGGAAATCAAGGGCCCCGAGGGCTACCAGATTGACACCGCTACGCAGAAAATCACCATCACCAAGAACGCCAACGACACTCTGACCTTCTACCATGTGGCGAACGCCGAGGCTACCCTCAAGGCTGTTGTCGCTACCTCTGGGCAGGTTGTTTCCGGTGTCACCTTCAACATCACCAAGGTCAACGGCGACTTTGTCGGCCAGTTCACCACCGGAGCCAATGGCCTCGTGCAGCTTGGCACCCTGGAGCCCGGCCAGTATGTCGTCAATATTCTCTCTGTTCCCGACGGGTATCTGCTGGATACCACGCCCCGGACCATCACCATCAAGACCAATGTCACTGTCCTGGAGACCTTTGAGCTGAACGTTGTCACCGGCCTGACGGTCACTGTCAACGAGGCTCAGACCGGCGCCGCCGTGAAGGATGTGGAGCTCAAGATTACCACCCTGACCGGCACCCTGGTCGGCAACTACACCACCAACAGCGTGGGCATCGTGAATGTGTCCCTGGAGCCCGGCGAGTACATCGTCTACCAGACCCGCGTTCCCGACGGCTACGTCATGGACCCCAAGCCCCACAACATCGTTGTGAAGGGCAATGTCCAGACCACGCTGGAGCTGGAAGTCACCAAGGAATCCCATGTCCGCATCAAGGTTGTCAATGCCGCCACCCAGGTGGGCGTCTATAACGTCCAGATTGAGGTGCTGGATGAGCACAACAACTACATTGGCCGCTACACCACTGACAACGAGGGTTACATCCATCTGGATACCGTCCTCGCTTCCGGCCGCTACAAGCTGAACATGCTCTCCGTTCCCGAGGGCTTCATCCGCGACACTGTCATCAAGACAGTCACCGTGGAGCTCAAGAGCACGACCGACATTGTTTGGCCCATCACCGGCAAGCAGGGCCAGCTGACCATCACCACGCTCTCCAGCAGCGACAACATTCTGATGGGCATCTTCAAGAACTCCCGTCTGTCCGGCGCTGTCTACACGATTACCGATATGACTGGCAAGGTCGTCGCCACCATCTACGGCGACAGCTATGGCGAGGCCCATTCCGGCGCTCTGGCCATTGGCACCTACTACATCCAGCAGACCCAGGCTCCCGCCGGGTACATGATTAACGACCAGCGCGTGACGGTCAATGTGACCAACACCAACGACAACATCAAGATTACGGTCTACAACAAGAGCGGCAACTTCGCCACTTCTGTCGAGGCCCACGGCCCCACCACGGTGGGTGTGAACGCCAATGCGAAGTTCTTCTACACCAATGTGTGCAATAAGAGCTCCGTTGCCGTCAGCAACTTCTTCCTGCACATCAAGGTGCCTACTGATGGCGCCCGTGCTGGCACCTTCTACACTGGCACTTGGACCGGCGTCCCCTCCACATACTACATTGAGTACAAGACCAACATGAGCGACTACCGTATCCTCGCCCAGGGCCTGAACAGCAAGTCTCAGTACTCCTATGACCTGAGCTCTCTGGCTATGGCCTTTGGCGCTGGCGAGTATGTCACCGACATCCGCATGGTGTTCCCCACCGCGGCTGCTGGCATGCGTGAGTCTATGGCTCCTGTTCTGTACGTCCGCACCCTGCCCGTTGTGGTTAACGGCTATCAGCTGATTAACCGTGCCGAGGCTGGCTGCCAGGGACAGGTCTCCGCCTCCGTGAGCACCTCCGTCAACGGCAATCCCACCAGCGGCTCTGCCGCCAGCGGCGCCGTTGGAGCTTCCATCAGCGACGGTTGGGTCAGTTCTTCCTCTCAGTCCACGACTGTGGTTCGGAACTACACCTATCAGTACCCCATCCCCAGCCGCCTGCCCAAGACTGGTTATTGATACCAGACTAAGCAGAAAGGACCCGCCATCTGGCGGGTCCTTTTTTGCGCAATTTGAAACCGGGTTTTCTGCATATTATAAAGGAGAAAAGGAGGGTTTCCCAATGAAGAAATGCAAGTCTGTTCGGAGCCTGTTGTTCCTTCTTGAAAGAGGTGTCCCCGCCACTTTGGTAGTCCACGGTTCCAAATACCCCGTTGAAACTGCCGGCGTTTGGGGCTATTGTCCTTCCTGCGGGGACTCAGTTTCGTTGAATATCGCGGGAGAGAGGATAAGCCTCTGCTCCTGGGATACGTATGAGCGTATCCGGGACCATCTGACGGTGGTGCCTTGCCCCTGCCCGAAGGAAGATTAGGGGGCGTTTAACAAAAGAAGAATCTGCGGGTATTTGCTCGGCGTTCCCTGAGTCCCGACATAGCAGTGGAAAGGCTCTCCACCCGTATCGGGCGGGAAGAACCCCTTATAAGCTCAGCCGCCATTCTTCTTTTGTCAATTCCCGCCCTGTAATCATATTTTTCAAGTCTGCATATCATTCACACGCCGCGATAAGGCGGCACAAAATACCAAGAAAGGAGAGGGGCAGCGATGCCCCGGAATAAAACCATGAAGAAAAACCTGATTGCGTTTTTGTTCGCTGCCATTCTCTGCATGTTCAATGTGGTTCCCGCACTGGCTGCTGGGCCCGTCGGCGGGGGAGTGGCCACTTCCGGCGGCGGCTCTTCCGGCAACTCCCATATCATCTGGGATGAAAACGAAAGCGCCACCAGTTGGGTCAACCAGAACGTTGATGAGGTCACGGTCGATGACGCCATCTCTTGGGTGGACCGCAAGGGCGGGCAAATCGTGGAGCTGTGCGCCCACGTCCTCAAGCCCGTCTGCATTGTCTGCTTTATCATCTGCATTCTGTTGGTGGTTGCTGGCGCCGTTGGCAACAAGAAGGTGCTTGTGGGCGGACTCATTGGTCTGTTCATCTGTGGCCTGTGCTATGCCTTCGCAACGAGCCCCGTCGAGATTTTGAACGCCTTTTCGTCCTTTATGCATTCGTAAACCGTAGAGAAGGGAGGAGGTTGATTTGGATGGAAGGTTGATAATCGTACTTTTCATTTTCCTTGCTATCGCGGGGTTGGTTGCCGTTGTCTCCCGTCTTATCAGGGTAGGCGTTACGCTCCTGGCCCTTGCAATCATCCTCCCAATCCTCTGCACCGTTCTCTGGGGTGACGGAAGCTCCTACGTCAGTAAGTTCGCGTCAATTTTCACCCCGGAAATCGAACAGAGGATTACGGAAGGATACCAATTCTATAAAGAACAGGATAGCAAAGACCCTGTCTTGGACTATGAACAGGTAGAAGAATACGCTGACGGCGCCCTCGAAAAGGCAAAGGACGCGATTCTGGGCTTGTTCGGACGGAAGAAAGAGGACGACCAAACCGGGACAGTTTTCACTTCCAGCACTACGGGCAGCGGCTCATTGCCGCTGCCTTTTCCTTTTGTCGGTATGGCAAATTGTACGGATTTCATTCGCATAATATAACTAAAAATACAAGAAAGGAGCGTCTCATGGCTAGACTTTACAGAATTTCTGCAGATACCAGTGAGAAAGAGAAGGCCGTTGGCGGTATCCTGACCTTTGGTCAGGCCGGATGGCTTGTCCTGGGCTTGATTATTTTCGCGGCGGTCTTCGTGGGCCTGTCCCGAGCCATCCCAGCGGTACTTGCCTTTATCATCGGGCTGGTTCCCGGGCTGGGCATTGCCCTGCCGTTTGCCTTTTTCAAGAAGGGCGAGTTGACGCTGGTTCAGTATCTGGGCTGGCGTATGAAGTTTGAGCGGAAGAACCGGAATATGATTAACACCCTGACTTACCGGCTGGACCGCCCCGAAGATTATGCGCGTGAACAGAAAACGAAGGAGGTTGACTTTACGGCATGAAAATTGCACTGCTTATTTTTCTCCTGCTGCTGATTGTCGGCGGTATGGCAGCCCTGCTTATCTTTATCATCAGGAAGCTGGACCCCATGCAGGGCGACAAGTCCGAGGACGGCTCCTCGGGCATTGCGCAGGATTTCCTGCCGTTTGACGACATTCAAAACGGCATTATCATTCTTCCCAATCACTGCTACCGGGCCATCCTGGAATGCACGTCCCTGAACTATGACCTGAAAACAGAAGGAGAGAGGGAGCAAATCGAAATGTCTTTCCAGCGTTTCATCAACAGCTTGGCTTTTCCCACGACCATTTTCCTCCAGACAAAGGAGATTGACAACTCCCGGCGCATTGAGTCCCTGAAAGCGGATGTTCAGCAGACTCTGGTGGAGTTCCCCGGCATCTCTACTTACGCTGAACAGTACATCAAGGATATGCAGACCCTCAATACCCGCATCGGTAACAACCAGCAGAAGAAGCGGTACATCATCATCACCTATGATGAAGCCTCTCAGCTGGGCCAGCTGTCGGACGGCGAGAAGGCCGCCTATGCGGCGAAGGAGTTGCAGACTCGCTGCAACTCCATTTCCCAGGGCCTGGATGCTGTGGGAGTTCGGACACAGCGGCTGGGCACTCCTGAGCTGATTGAGCTGATTTACAGCTGCTATAACCGCGACAATTTCAGCTATGCTGACGCGATTTCCTCCGGTGACGCCTTCGCCCTGTTCGTGGATGGCGCCGCGGATAAGTTCAAGGACTTCCCGAAGGTGGGCCTTCTGGACCTTATCTTGGGAGAGAGCATCAACCAAATCCGGCAGTCCGGCATCGACAACGAGAAAAATGGGAAAGCTGTTCTGGAGCAACTGGAGGCGCTCCGTCAGAAGTACGCCGGATATTTTGAAGAGGAGGGTTAACCGGACATGACTTTTAATTTCAAAAAGAAGGTTGGGGAAAGCCCCATTGTGACAACGGAGCCCGTTGCGACCGCCCCGGGAATGCTGGAGACCGGTGTCCCCACCATTAAAGACCTGATTGCTCCGGCCTCGTTCCGCCGGGAGGCATTCGACCATTTGGGCGTGGGCTCCAAATATACCCGCAGCTTCCTGCTGGCGGGATTCCCCAAGGACATCGCCGTCCGCTGGGCCGACAGCCTTTACAACTATGACGGCGACTTGGATATGGCAATCCATATCAACCCCATGGACGAGCGGGCTGCCATGGATGAACTGACCGACAAAATCACGCAGTTCGAGGCACAGCTGGACCTGGAGTCCGAGAAGGGCAGCAACCGGAACGTCACCCGCCTGCGGAATCAGGTATTGGAACTGTACCGAGAGCGTGAAAAAATCGAGCAGAACTACATCAGCATGTTTGGTGTCCAGATGATTGTCAACCTCTACGCCAACAGCCTGGACCAGTTGGACAAGGAGACCCAGATGCTGGAGAACTCCCTGCGAGGCCAGAAAATCAAGCTGATGCCTCTGCATTTGCGGCAGGACCAGGGCTACAAGTCCGGCCTTCCATTTGGAAAGACCTGGTTGCCCAAGAACTTCCGGAACTTCTCTTCCGAGGGTTTGACTGCCTGCTTCCCGTTCTATAACGCCGAGATTTCCCACCCCAGCGGTACCTTCCTGGGGGTAAACCTCCAAACGCAAACACCCATCTATGTAGACTTCTACGACCGGCGCATCTTGTCTAACGGTAATACCACCGTCATTGGTCAGGCCGGTTCCGGCAAGACCTTCCTCGTGTCTCTGCTGACCATGCGCTCTGCCCTTCAAGGGGTTCGCTCCGTCATTATCGACCCCGAGGGAGAATATGGGAACATCACCAAGGCCATGGGCGGTACTATCATCAAGGTCGCCCCAGGCAGCAGGACCATTCCCAACCCCTTCGATTTGGAGGACGAGGATGAGACGGATATTGACGGCAAGCCCACTGGCCGCCGCATCGTAAACATCAAGGAGAAAGTGGCCGACTTGCTGAACCTCATCGGCGTTATGACCGGCGACTTGACCCAGGAGCAGCGCTCTCTGGTTTCCTTCGCTCTGACCAGCATCTACGAGGATTTCGGGTTTACGGAGGACTATGCCTCCCTGTATACGGATGATGTGGTTCTGAACGAAAAGGGCGAGTTCATTCATCACGGCCAGAAGCGCCGGATGCCTACATTCAGCGACTTTCACGCGAAGCTGTGCGAGGTAGCGAAGGTTCCTGGCAACGAGACCTTGATGTCCATCGCCAATGCTCTGCGGATGTTCACCAAGGACGGCGTCTACGGCATGTTCGACTGCGAGACGGACGAATCCGTTGCAAATTACAAAGACTCTCCCGTTATCTGCTTCGATGTCAAGGGCCTGGAGGAGAATGTACTGCGGCCCATCGGCATGTATATCGCCCTCTCCTGGGCCTGGGATAAGTTCGCCAAGAAGAATCCCAAAATCAAAAAGCGCATTGTCTGCGATGAGGCCTGGATGCTGACCAACCCCAATATGAGCGGCTACCAGTACACAGCTGACTTTCTCCAGACCTGCGCCCGCCGGAGCCGGAAGCGCAACTGCTCCCTGCTGTGCGCCAGCCAGAACTTCAAGGAATTCGTATCCTGCCCCCAGGGCGAGGCCGTGCTGACAAACGCCGTGGTCAACATCTTCCTCAAGCAGGCCCCCACGGACATCGACGCCCTGCAAGAGAAGTTCAAACTGTCCAACGGTGAACGCAGCTACCTCCTGTCCCCCCGCAAGGGCCACTTCCTGCTCAAGATGGCTTCCGAGGGCACGGTGGGATTCGCCTACTCTACAGACTACGAAAAGTACCTGATTGAGCGTCATACCATCGCCGACAAATCCATCTAAACTTCCCAGCCCCATAGCGGACGGCAGGCGCTATCTGCTGTGGGGCTGGTCCCACCATTTAAGAAAGGAGTGGCCTATGTCCTTAAAACTTCACAAGCTCATCCGCCAGGCCGCTGTGTGGGTAACCATTCTGGTCATCTGCTTCTCGACAGTGACAAAACCATTCTTCGCGCAGCCGGCGGAAGCTGCGTACCATCAAACCTATATCCAAACAACCATCGATGTTTCCAACTGGAACATCCTCGCAAGTGCAGTAGACATCAAGGTGGGAGGCTTCACGAATGACATCAAGACCCCCTTGGAACTGCAGCGCATCGGGGCAGGTACCCTGAGCAGTCTTGCCTCCGCATCCACGCCGTCTGCGGCTGCGTCTTATATTAGTAGCCCGCCAGGGCAAAACGAGACTGGTACGGATTCCATCAATCTTGTCATGTCGTTCCCCGGCAACACGAAGTCGGATTCAATATTTGTTCATACAGCGTCTACCGCCAATGACACCGCTCGGGCCGCCCTGGTATCAAACTCTCTTGTCTACGACTTAAACGCCGCCTTCAAGTTTGTCTATGGCGATGCGCACGGGAATTACACTCCCGCCGGGGAAACCCTTGAAGATAAGGTTGGAGCCTACAAGACAGCTATGAAAAGTTTCCTCTCTGCTGTACCCGGCGGCAGCTGCAACGGTGCATCCTTTACTGAGGGCACCGGAAACAGCCCGGAAGGGGAGGACAACAAGTTTATTACCATCACAAAAGACGGAGAGTCCCGGACTTTCCAGTATTCCATGAAAAAGGGCTATATCAACGGCCCGGCCAATGCCAACCTAATCCAGTACTCTGGCTACGATGCAGAGTACATTCATTGGGGGCATTTCGCTGTTGAGGCGTTTGTCAACTACTCGAACGAGGATGAAAAACTCCAGGTTACGCCCGACAACGTCTACAATTCCACGCCCGGCGCCCTGGAAAAGGTCTTCGCCGATATGCTGGACAGCCTCTGTAACTCCATTGAGAGTATGCTGGGCCTCTGGAACTTCGACCAGTTGATTTTCAACAAAGGAATCCGCGGAACTCAAACTTATGCAGGCGGCATCTTCCCGACCTCTTGGCAATCTTACATCTGGACCTTCTTCTTCATTTCCGAACTCGCCGCTGTTGGAATCCTACTGTATTCCATCATCGTCAATATCGGGAAGAAAGCCCTGTCCACGGTGAACCCCATTGCCCGGGCAAGTGCGATTTCGCAAATCGAATCACTGTTCTTTGTCGCGATTGCGCTTGGTCTCCTGCCCATTGTTATTCAACTGTTGATAGATGTCTCCTTTAACCTGACAGGCATGTTTGCAGATGCTCTTGGCGGCGCCACAGCGCAGCAGCGGTTTGCCATACTGACTACCGGCTCCGGGGCCCTGGGTGCCGTTATCACGCGCATCATTTACCTTGGCTCCGTCATCTATTTCAACTTCTTCTACGGCATCCGTGCCCTAACCGTTGCGTTCCTGATTATCACCGCGCCCATCTTTATTTCCTGTGTCGGTGTCAGCGAAAAGAAAAAAATGCTTGCGGAGACATGGGCCCGGGAATTTGCGGCAAACCTCTTCATTCAGCCTCTCCAGGCTCTGATGATGGCCTTTATCCTTCTTCTGCCAGCCACGGGCAGAACCTTCGATGCCATCGTGCTGGCCTATGCCATGATTCCTCTCACGCACATGGTTCGCGGCCTCTTCTTTGGCAGCGCAGGCAGCTTCGCTCACCAGCTGGCCGATAAGGGCAGAGGTAAGACCATGCAGACTCTTGGAAGAGCCGGTATGACCGCTGGCGGCGTGGCCGTTGGCGCAATGGTTGGTGGCGCTCATGGCGCTTTTGATTCCCTCAGAAAGGGTGGAGGTTCTGAAAGTTCCAATGGGTCCCAGGAAAGCGGCGGAGCCTCTGACCCCGGCCCGGCTACCAGAAAGCCCTCTCCAGAGCAACCCTGTGATTCGCCTGGGAATCCCACAGAAGGGTCCCAGAATGGGGCTCCAGCGGATGGAAACCAGGCGGCAGGCAGGGCTCCTGCATCCGCCCCGGCAAGCGCCACGAACAGTGGCTCGACCAGGACAACAACGCCTGTTACTGCTGGAGTTGACGGCGGTTCGTCGAGGACTTCCAATGAGGTAGCTTCTGCTGTCCGGGATGGCGACGCTCAGCCTGCTTCTACAGATGCGGCCACCAATACGGATGCAAGCCCCGATGGCGGAGCCGGAAGTGCGCCTTCCAACGACAGCACACCCCAAAAGAATCGCATGAGAGGGGCCCTTATGACCGCTGCCGCAGTTGGTCTTGGAGCCGCTGGCGGGGGCCTGGGAACCTTCAATCGGCGCGTTTTTGGCGTATCTGCGGGAAAAGACGGTATTCTGACGCAGCTGAGCGGCGGGTACGCCCGAAAGGCGAATGCGGCTCTCCATCCAGCAGCGCCGAAAACAGAAGAGGCCCCGGCGGAATCCTCCTCCGGTCAGGCTCCCGGTACGAACGCCCCAGGGTCTGACACGCAGAGCGCGGGGACTCCGGTTCCCAACGCCACTCCCTTTAACCGTGACGATTTCAACACGTATATCCCGCCAACCGAAAGCTACTCCGAAGAACATCAGAACGACCACAACGCATATGACGCAGGAGCGGCTACCATGGTTGGCTCTGGAGCGGATGCGCATTACGAGATTCCCCGGGAAAGCCTGGGTGATGCGGGCGTTCGCATCAACTCGCCAAGGAAATCCGACACGGCAAAGGTCACCTATGACTTCAGCAAGATGAGCCAGGGTGACGTGAACCGAGCCACTGAAATGGCCGCGATTCTTGAACACGGCACCAAGGAGGAAATCCAGACCCTGCACGATGCTGGAATCGAGTCCATCCAGCTCCGCACTCAAAAGATTGACGGACAGGACACCGTGACTGGCGTGGAGATGACAACAAACACCGACAAACTCAACCAGAACTTCGGCATTGACTTGAAGCCTTCCAGTTTGGGCGGCAGGGGAATGGAAGTTCCCACCACCAGTGGAGGGGCTCCGCAACTGGTGCCCGATGTGACCCAGCACCTGAATGCCGCGAGGTCTTTCTCTGCGGATATTCAGCAAGCGGGCGGCCGAATTGACGCAGGCAGTTCCGGCATGGCAAGCGTAAGCATCCCAACAGCCAGCGTCCCCCAGCTGACCCAGAAATACCAGTCCCTGGATACGTCCACCGCAACCATTTCCGGCGACAACACAGTATTCTCCGTGCCCAGCTCTACCCTGATTCAAGGAGACGCTCCCGCATCTCCGGTGGTCCATACTATCACCCAGCGCCGGACGCAGCCTATCACGCCCCCGGCTCCAGTTGACCAGCCGAATACGCAAGGGACACCTCCCACTCCACAGAGGAGCAATATCCCGGACCCACCTTCTCCCCCAAGCCCCAATCTTAACGGTGAACCTCCAAGAGGTCCCGACAATCTCGCCGGCGGAAGGCGGTAAACGCATAGCAAAAGCGCCCCTCGAACGAGGGGCGCTTCTCTTTTAGGCCAGCAGGGCCGTCAGCGTCGTCTGTTTCTCCGTATGGGTGATGAGCAGCTTCTCCTTGGCGCGGGTCACTGCAACGTACAGGAGCCGGTGCTCTTCTTCGCTTGCGGGCCGGAATTTCCGGAGGGAGAGGAGGACCACAGGCCACTCCAAGCCCTTTGCCGAATGGACGGTAATCAGGGTAACGGCGTCCACATCCTCACGGGCAGTGGATTTCGTCTCCCGAACACCGTAATCCCGGTACTTGACGCAGTACTCCAGAATCTGCTTCACCGTGTGGAAGCCCTTCTGCAGGACGTCAGTGGCGAAAGACTCCGCCACATAGTCCTCACGGGCGTCCTTGATAAGCTCCGTGAAGAACAGGATGCGCTCCTCCTCCGTTTCCAAGCCGTCATACTTCTCTCCCAGCTCCTTAGCCTCCGCCTGGAGCGCGGGCACATCGAAGGGGTCCAGCCCAAAGCTCTTGCGGTAAAGGGCCAAGTCAACCAGGTTGTCATGGTCCAGCAGGAAGGAGGCCAGTGCGATGATGGCCTTGACATAGGGGGCGTCTGCGACGATTTCGGGCACACGGAGGATGGTGGGCACACCACGGTCATCCAGCGCCTTCTGCATACTCAGAAGCTCCTGCTTTGTACGGCACAGGATAGCGATATCCTTCGGACTCGTTCCATTGCGGATGAGCTTCTCTGCCTGCCGGGCGAAAAGTTCCCGCTCATCCTCTACCTTTTCAACGTCCTTAACCACAGGGGCCAGGCCGCGCTCCTTCCGGGTCGCCCGAATCACACGGGCAATCCGGGCCTCCTTGTCCAGAATCTTGTTCGCCATAGCGATGATGGGGGACTGGCTTCGGAAGTTCTCCTCAAAGGGGATATCAATCATCCCAGGGAAGTACGTTCCAAAGTTCACCAGGTTCTCCGGCGTCGCGTTCCGGAAGCCGTAGATAGCCTGCATCTCATCGCCAACGACCACCACGCTTTTCAGGTTCTTGTCTGCCCGGGCCATCTCCAGAATCAACTCGATTTGGACTGGGTTGCTGTCCTGGAACTCGTCGATGACGATGTGCTGGAAAGCAAAATCGTCAAAGACTCCATAGTCCTTGAGCGCCAGCAGTAGCCGCAGCTGGTCCTCAAAGTCAATCATGTTCGCACCCACCAGCTGGCGGTTGTACTCCCGGTAAATTTCCAGCAGTTCCGCCGCCCGGGGTTTCAGGTCCCCAGCCAGCAGAGCTTCCGCATCGGCGACCTTCTCCACATGGTTTGCCTTCATAGCATCGATGATTTCGCCAATCTGGATAACCGCACCCCTCGCGTTGGGCAGACTCAGGAACGGATTCCGGTAATCTAGGGGCAGCGTGCGGTGGGCACTGAGGATGCCAACCAGAATGTCTTTCTTGACAACCTCGTTCACCAGCTGCGGGGCTTTGGTGAAGCCCAGCTTGACATAGTTCTCTTCCAGCAGGGCCTGGCCGAACCCGTTAAAGGTGGAAACCACGATTTTGTCCGTGTTCAATTCCAGGTCTTTGTAGATTTCGCCCGTAGCGTACCGGCGCAGGCGGGACCGCATCTCCTCAGCGCCCTTTTCAGTAAAGGTAACCATCAGGATATCCTCCGGCGGGCAGCCATCCTCCAAAAGCCGGAGGGTACGGAGGGCAACGCTGCTGGTTTTGCCGGAACCCGCAACCGCGTTGACCCGGCACTCGCCGTTCTCAAAACGGACGAACCGGTCCTGCGCCGCCGTCAGGCGGAAGTTATTCAGCGGAGTCTCCTCCGCCGTCTCCATATCCACCTGCGAACGCTTATTGAATTCCGTGTGACACAGGTCCTTGAAACGGCAGTCGTAACAATCCTTGCCGTCCTCCGCACAGGTAGAGGGGTCCTCCTTCACCCCGTCATAAAGCTCCTCAATCAGGTCCTCCTCCTGAGCCTCAAAGTGGTAGTGGACGATGTTGGCTCCCGACTTTCCCTCAAAGTACGGAGCCAGCTCTTTGCTCTTATCCTCCGTGCTCTTGAGATAGTAGAAGGCGCCATATACCGGCTTGTTGATTCCCAGTCTTGCCGCCTCTGCCTCACCGCAGCGCTGCAAAGCAAGCAAATCGGGATTGAGGTCGGGCCGAGATTCCGGCTTCCGGGCCTTATAGCGGATGTCGGGGGCCTTGTAGAGATACTGGATACACTCCAGGGCACTCCCCCTGTCAATCAGTCGGTGGGCGTTGACCTGGCGGGGCTTCTTCAGCACGGTAACCGCGTGGGCGAATTCCTGGGACAGGATGGTGCGGTCCGACTGAATCGCCTCAAAGTCGATATACCTCCACAGGAGCATCCTCATCCGGTCCCGCTCAGACTCCATCTCGAAGTCAAACATCTTCCCGGATGCGGCCGCAAAGGCATCGTCCACCTTCTTGTCTAACTCCGTCCGGCTGACGCCAAAGTCCACCCCCAGCAGGACGTCCTTCATGATTTTCCGCAGGACGGACGCCTTGATGACGCCGGAGGGAACCTGGCTGCTGAGGAATGCTTTACGAGGGCAGGTCTTTGCCACTGCAATAGACATAAGATATGTACCTCCCTTGATACAGTAGATATTTCCTTCAATTAGGTTTGGCGTATTCTATGCAGATTGGCAAAAAAGGATTTCAGCGGCGGGCCTGGATGAGAACTCCTGAGACCCGATACAAAAAGAAAAAACCCTCCCGGGGGCTGCCCCGGGAGGGAGGATTCATGCCGAGATAAATTGTACGCTGATTTTGCCGTTCCAGTCGTTCAGCTGAGGATGCCCCACAAACTTTCTGGGGCAGCGGGTCCTGTTCCTTACGGCCTCGCCCTGATTCCACTGAATGATGGAAAGGCCGGTTTCATCCACATACTTTACATGCTGCTTTTCAGCCCCCATGAACCGAACATCCCGCACATCGGCCACCAAACCAAACAGCGGCTGGGGGAAGCCTTCTCCGTACGGCTCCAGGACCCGAAGCTCCCGAACCATCTCTTCTGTATAGGCAGAGGCAGGGAAAACAGCGTCGATGGTCACCTTTTTGGTGAAATTTCTGTCCGGGTACGCCTCATTCGCAAGTCGGATGAACTCTTTCTCAAACGCCTCGTAGTCGCTGGCCCGCACCGTAACACCGGCTGCCCGTGCGTGGCCGCCATAGGCCACCAGCCACTTGGCACACTTGTCCAGGGCCTCCTTCATCTGGAACCCCTCAGGGCTCCGACAGGAACCCTTCCAGTTCCCATTCTTATCCTGCGTCAGGACGATGGTGGGGCGGTTGTATTCCTGAGTCAGCCGTCCAGCGACGATTCCCACGATGCCCTCGCGGAACCCGGCGTCCCGCACGATGATGGCGGCCTCATTGTAGCCCTGCGGCAAAGAAGCCACCGCAGCTTCCGCCTCCCGGACCGTCTCATCCTTGCGCTCCTGGTTGATGTCGTCCAGGTGGATGATGCCTTCCCGGAGGAATGCCTCATCCTTACTCAGAAGCAGCTTACCAACCAGGGAAACATCTTCGTCCATGCGGGAAACGGCGTTAATCATGGGGGCGATGCGGAAAGCAATGCTGTATTGGGCGTCAATTGTCTTCAGCTCCAGCAATCCTGAAATCACCCGGAAGAAGGGACGGACGCCCTCGTTCATCAGCCGGAGGCCCTCCTGAACGATTGCCCGGTTCATCCCCGTCAGAGGGACCACGTCGGCCACCGTGCCAAGCGCGGCCAAATCAACCGCCTGCATGACCGGGTACACGCTGACCCCCATCCGCATATACAACTCCAGCATAATGCGCCAGATAACGCCAGCCCCGCAGTTGTCCTTGTACTGCGCCTCCGGCTCATCCCGGCGCTTGGGGTCGATAACCGCATCGGCGGCGGGCAGGGACTCGCCCGGTTCGTGATGGTCCGTAATGACGACTTTCAGCCCCCGCTCCTTTGCCCGTGCAACTCCGGCGATTCCGCTGATACCGTTATCCACGGTCAGCAACACCTTTGTCTCAGGGTAGAGGGACATCAGGTTTTCGATGCCGTTGGGACAGATGCCGAAGCCATCGACAGACCGCTCGTTACAGTAGCGGTTGACTGTTGCTCCCAGATTCATCAAACATTCCGCGGCAACAGCCCCGGCTGTGCAACCGTCCACATCGTAATCCTGGTACACGGTGATGGTCTCTTTATTCCGAATTGCGTGCTCCAGGATGTCCAGGGCAGGCTCTGTATCAAGGAAGGAAGGGCAGGCCCGGACAGATTCCGCCAGAGAGGGGAAGAGGAACGCCTCCATCTCCTCCGCTGTCTTATAGCCGCGATTATACAGGATATCCCGGCATGCGGGATGTACCGCCTCCAGCCTCGGCGTCAGCACGAGGGAAGAGGGACAGTGGATGTCGTTGTATTCGTACTTGATTGGCATTTTTACACCACCTTTAACGCCCCAATCAGGGCAGACATAAAATAGGCCGCAGCAAAGAAGACGATGACGCTGACAAGGTACTGCAGCAACGCGCCGCAGACGATGCTAAGCACCATCATCTTCGGGTGCTCCAGCAGGTAAGGCTCATTGCGAATTTTCACCCACCAGCTTGCATTGTCTGAGCACTTCTTCTGAACCGTGGTTTCGTTCTTGTTCTTCTTAAACATATCTATGCGGGTAGCTGCCTCGCGGAATTCAATTCTATCTTATAGCCCCACCCGCTCACACTCCTTTCGTGGTCCCGCACAAGACTAAGACCGTGCAGGTTGTCTATTGACTGGAGCTCGCGGACATATCGCGCCGGGAATGGCCGCTTTCTCGCCCCAGATAAACTGGAATATTTATATTATATGCAGGTTTTTCTAAAAGGATTACGGACAAAACAATATTTTGTTTGGGCCGCATTCCATGCACACAATATATACCAAACTCCCTTTACCGTCAAATAGTTGTTCCGAATTTGAGGGCGAAGCTAGGTTTGCAGGCACTATCCCAGTCTGTGCCAAAAGGGTTTGGCTTACAAATCCGCCAGATTTATGTATTCTTTTGTCAGGAGGTGTTGGAAAATGTCGAAACCCAGAAATGCCTACAGGCTCTTCCCCCATGTGTGCAAATTCCTGGATGAAACCGTATCCCGTAAACGGAAGGAGTTGAAAATCACTCAGTATGACCTGGCGGAAAAGGCGGGGCTTACCCGCAACTGTATCCAGCAGATGGAGTGCCACGAACATATGCCATTACCCTCCACGATGTTCAAACTCCTTAGAGCGCTGGAGTTTAGCGAGGAAGAAGCATCCAGGTTTTGGGCGGGAATTGATGACGCCTACGCCCAGGACCGTGCTCTGCATGACGATGAAGCTGATGCTTCTGAGGTAGGACGATGAATGATTTGTTCCCTATGTCGGATGCCTGCGGCCTGTTATCCTGCCTGGGCGTTACAGCAAACTACCGCGGATTCTTTCAAACAGCGTATGCGGTGCAGCTATGTGTTGAAGACCCAGAGCGTCTACAGCAGCTCACAAACCGCCTGTATCCGGAAGTCGCAAGGCAGTATAACACAAACTGGAGGGCAATTGAGCGGAATATTCGAACTGTAAGCATCGTCATCTGGCGCAAGAACAGGACCTTGCTGGAACAATTAGCCTGCGGACCCTTGTTTGAGAGGCCGACTCCTACGCAGCTGCTGGCAATCCTGTCCACTAGCCTGTTGCTTGCTCAAAAGTCCCCTCCCCGCACCTAAAAGATTAACTGTCAAGGTAAACCAAAACATCTATCCAAGCGCTATATCGAGCCTCAATGCCGCCTTCCTTCATGGAGGGCGGTTTTTCTCTTGTCAACCCTCCACTTTGACAAATCAAATTCTGTTGCTTGCATACCATAAGCATAGATGCCATGCGAAATCAAATTTTCCGGTTTTGCATAGGATAATTTGCTCGGGATGGGCCACTGTCCGTTTCGAACAATATGAATAACAAGGAAAGGAGATAAGAAGTTATGCCTAATGCAACAAATTTCCTGCGCACTAAGGCATCTATGCTGATGATTGCCCTCCTGATGGTGTTTTCCCTGGTTGGCGGGACTCTGAATCCTGCCGGCTCCGGCTTCGGCTTGATGCCTACCGCCGCGATGGCTTCCCAGAACGGTGGCAGCAATGGCGGCAACGGCGGCAGTGGCAAGACTGTGGATGACCTCTGGGGCACCATCAGCGATGACGGTACCTCTGTCGGCGGAGACCTGAACACCTCCCAGACGGACCTTGGTACGGCGGTAGCGACCTCCAAGAAGGTCGCACAGGCCATCACCAGCATTCTGACCGTTATTTCGTTTGTTTCGTTCCTGTTCTGGGTCTCTAAGCTGGCCATGAGCGCAGGCAACCCCCAAACCCGCCGGGTGGCTATCACCGGCATTCTGTTCTCCGGCATCGCCCTCGCTTTGTTCGGCGGCGCCTGGGTGGCCGTCAGCTTCTTCTGGAATCTGCTTTCTGGAGTTGCGTAAGGACGACGGCTGGTTCCTATAAACGGCTTGAGAGGGCGGCGGAATATCCGCCGCCCTCTTCCTCATTTTCAGGAGGTACTTCATTATGAGATATCTGAGAAAACTCGCTCTTCTGGTTGTTATCGTGCTGATAATGTCTCTGTGCAGTGTCCCGGCGTTCGCAACGGACACCGGCATGCAAATCCAGGTCAGTGGTGGCAACGGCATCACCATCAATCCAGGACAATATCCCAATCTTGGGAGCGCCGATGACGCTCCAGAAGAGGCGGCAAAAACTATCATCAGTAAGGGAAAACTGATTGGGCAGACCATCACCGCTGTCTGCGCCCTTGTCTGTCTCGTGTTCTTCTTCATCAACATCACGAAACTTTCAACATCCGGCGCCATGTCTTTCCAGCGGCGGCAGGCAATCACCGGGCTGCTTTGGTCTGGAGTGTCCCTCGCTCTGTTTGGCGGCGCATGGACCGTAATTACCTTCTTCTGGAATTTCCTGACGCAATGAGAAGAGGCCCGGAGTTTTCCGGGCTTCTTTTTGTACGGATACACGCCGATTTTTGCAAATAGGGCGCCGCTTTTCTGCATACAATAGCCCAGAAAGGATTGATAGCCCATGCCGATTAAAGCGCGGCCAGAGACCCTGGCCATGATGACGGCGGCTGACAAGGAGGTGCTGATGGCAATTTACCGGCACCGGTGCCTGAACGAGCCGCTGATTCATGAGTATTTTTATTCAGATGAGCCCGATGGGTTCACGTTATCCCGCCTGCGGGAATTTAACTCCCACGACCTTTTGGATTTCGTGGAGTATAGAGATTCTGAATACCCGGCCATCTTCCTGTCCGCCCGGGGCATTCAGACGCTCCGTGAGCTGTACCAGATTCCGGTGCATACGGTTGATGAGGAGACGGGGAAGAAGAAGCGCCCGATTTGCCGCGCCTCTGATTTGAAGATGCCAGAGGTCCTACTGAATCACCAGATTCACCTCAGCGCCTTTGCCCTTGCCATCGAGGCCCGTATCAAAGGGAAGGTCTCCTACGAGTATCAGGACAACAAGTTCATTGATTCCTGTACCTACGCCCAGCCTGACGGCATCTTCATCCTGCCCAACTGCGACCTCTTCCTGGAGATGGACATGGCCCACGAAAGGCAGGCGGACCTCCGGGCCAAATGGGCCCACTACCGCAATTACCTGTCTGCCCGGGAGCGATATTTGGGGCGGCCCAAGAAAATCGTGGTGTTATTCGCTACGGAGAATATCAAAAAGGGCGGCATCGCGACCCGCCGGAAATCCGTAATGACCTCGCTGTCGAAGACGATTTTCGACTTGTTCAATGAGGACTTCGAGTGCTATATCGGCCCGGGAGAAGAGCTGGTGGATATCGCCGCCGACCTGGCCATGCCCGCCGGAGGAGACCTGCCCATAACCGGGTTTCTTACATCTGAATACGGGTTCAAATTTTCCCGCCCCAACATCGTCCCGGACGTGTGCGGGGAATCCTACCTGTATATGCGGAAGTTAAATAAATCCGGCGGGGTGCTGTCTCAGGATGGCCGCCTCCAGAACTTCTTCCTGGAGGATTACACGAAACGCCCCATCTCTGTTTTAAAGAGGGCGATTTCGTTCCCCCATACATCATCCATACTCCGGCCCGCCCTGAAAAGAGAGGTTCCACTCCTTCTGCTTGTTCCTGACGAAAAGAGTATCTATCAGGACCTTGCTTCCGTGGACTCCCTAGGCACGCCCGGGGTTTACTTCACAACTGGAGAGCGGCTGAAAGAGAAGCCCTTTCCGGAAGCACTGTTCCGATTCGACCAGCTCGGAAAGATGTACCACTTCGATGACTTTTCGCTAAAAAATGACATATTTGAGAAAATGAGATAGTTTTAGGAGGTGATTTTGTGCAGAAAGTCTTATATGCTATCAACCATAAGCAGGCGGAGGCAGTTTTGACAAAGCAGCTTCAAACCTGTGACATTATTCCAACCGGCGCGGTAACATACAGGGAAGCCATCGTGGCGTCACTGACAGAATCGCCGGCCGATATCCTTCTCTTTAACGAGAACTTGAAAGGCAGCATGCCTGTTTTTGATTTGATGAAGAAGATTCGGATGGACTTTCCGCATACCCGCATCGTTTTCATCGGCAATGCCCGGCCCGTAACGGATAAGTTCCTCGCCCAGCTGGTATTTCTGGGCATCTATGACATCATCAGCAATGACCGGCCCAATATGACCGACATGGTGGACTTCATAATCCATCCCAGAGACTTCTCCTACGCCGCCAAGTTCTTTCAGGAACAGCACATGGGAGAATTGATTCCGGAGCCCCCGACCCCGGTTGTTCCAGTTACCGCCCCAGCACCCAAGAAGGGCTTGTTTACCGGACTGATTGATAAGTTGGCGGGGACCGAAGGGGCTCCTGTCCCGGTTCCGGCGGCGCCCGCCCCGGCCCCAGCTGCAGCCCCTGTCGTCTCTACTCCAACACCCTCCGTGGACATTGAGTCCATGCGGGGGGCCATGCTGGAGGAGGCCCGCCGCAAGGCGCAGGTTGAAGTATCGCAGCTTGTGGAAACGCAGGTGGAGGCTGCCACAGCGTCGCTAAAATCAGACCTGGACCGGCAGCAGGATACCATCAACACACTGAGCAAGAGCTTGAAGGAGAAGTTGGAATCTGAGGCGAATCTCCGCAAGCAGTTGGACGACGCCCATCAGCTGCGGGAGAGCCTGGAGGCACAACTGCAGAAGACTCAAACGGAGGCCGACAAGGCCCTCCAGACTTATCAGGCCCAGCTTGTCTCGTTACAGGCGACAAAACCGCCCGACTGGTATCAGGAGCAGACTAAGAAGTGGCTGGCGGAGCGGGAATATCTCCAGGGGAAAATCAAGGAGAAGGAGGCCTTGGCCGCCGGGCTGGAGGAAAAGCTGCGGCTGGCATCCGCTGAGAAGGATTCTTTAGCAGCCGAATTGAAGGCAAAAACAGAGGAGATGGAGGCCATGTCCCTGGCAATGCCCCGGGACATTACCACCGCTGTTGATGATGCCCTGGATGTTGATTTCGTGGACATTCCCGATGATGAATCCACCTACAAGCAGTCACCGGTAGGAGATGGGCGCGTAATTGCCTTTATGGGAACAAAGCACGGTAGCGGCAACACGACTGTGGCCCTGAACACCGCTATTGCCTTGGCCAACTGCGGCTACAAAACCCTCTACATTGAAATCAACCGCCATTTCCCCATGGTCAACGAGTTCTTCGAGTTCACGAATATCATCCGCGGCCTCGATACGGCAGCTCTGGCCCTCCAGCAGGATAACACCAAGCTGGCATCCCAGTGCATCATCAAGCCCCACGGTGTCAGGACTCCGAAGCATTCCCTGGCAAAGATTTACAAACGGCTTCCCGGCCCCCTCCATTTCCTGCTATTTAGCAACGAGTTCCTGCTGAAGAGCAAGGAAGGGAAGGCCCCGGCACTGGGGGAGAGGGAAATCAAGGACTTGATGTACTATCTGACTATCCGGGAGGGCTACAGCTATGTGATTGTGGATATCCAGCCGGATGACCAGCTGGCGCTGAATATGTTCATCAGCAGTTCCTATCAGGTCAATCAGCTGGTGTTGACCCTTACCCAGGACCCCCACAGTGTCACAACGGCGGGGTACATGATTACGAAGCTGGCCCGGAGCCGCAACGGGGGACTCATCAACAACGCTTTTTTCGTGGTCAATCAGTATTCGTCCTCCAATAAGCTGTCTCTTGGCAAAATCAGCGACTTCCTTCATGTTCCAGGCTCCCGCATCGGCAAAATCTCCCTGGACAGCAAGGGGTATATGGACTCGGCATACTCCGCCACCCCATATATGACGGCGAAGGGGAAATACTCCAACGAGTACATTGACCTGCGAATGAAACTGACAGGCTAATCGAGGGGCTCGGCATTGCGCCGGGCCTCTTTTCGTTGGCAAAAGAAGACGGCTGCATGGGTTGGGGAGAAGGTGCTTCAGGCCCGATACTGCTTGGAATGAATCCATGGCGCTCCGCATATTATATCCCCAACACCAACCCTGGTGAATTTTATCTAAAACGGAGGAATTTTTCGATGGATAACATCAAGCGTCTCAGACTCCGGCGGCTCTGTGTCATTTTCGCCGCCATCAATCTGGCCGGCCAGGTCTCGCTCTACCGCAGCGCCCGGGCGGAGGTTGAGCAGCAGCTGGCTGTGACCGAAACGAAATAAGAAATCAGAGGGGTGCGGCAGTTGCCGCGCCCCTGCCTTTTCTGTATCGGGCCTCAAGAATTTTTATCGTGCCCGGCCGTAATTCCTTTTTGATAACCTGCATAGTATTCCCCAACTTCCATGTTGGAGAAATTTATTTTCAAAAGGAGACTCATCATGA
Organism: Oscillospiraceae bacterium; assembly: GCA_910574635.1. Lineage (GTDB taxonomy): Bacteria > Bacillota > Clostridia > Oscillospirales > Oscillospiraceae > Oscillibacter. The sequence continues at coordinate 232,082 of CAJTCG010000002.1, forward strand.
AAAAGGTATTCTCTCTCATCCTGACCCTGGTCCTCGTTGCTGTCACCCTCTGCGCCCCCGCCGCGGCCGCGTCCTATGGCGAAACTGGCATCGGAACCATCCCCGGGTATGAGGGCGAGGTGAAGCTCGGGACTCCCATCGCCGCCTATGCCCCCGAAGCCCTGGGCGACGACATCCTGGCCAACATGGATGCCATCGCTGCCGCCGCTGGATATGAGTTCACGGTGCCTGCAAATGGCAACCTACGCTGGTACACCCGCGACGACAGCGGTATCCTGCGCAATGTCATCATTAGCCAGAAGCTCATCTTCATCAGCAGCCTGGACACCAACTCCGACTATCCCTGCGGTGCCTGCTACTGCGTTCCCATGGTCTGCGCCAACGGTGAGGGCATGTGGGATATGTCCACCGGAACGAATCTGTTCATTTAAGCCCAACCATGGCGGGGACGTTCTTAACGACATCCCCACCGCTTTCACAAAATTCAAAACTGGAGGAAATTTATATGCCTAACTATGTCATGAACGTTGTCAAGTTCAGCCCGGTCATCCCCGACGTCGAGTTCCGTGCCTTCCTCTCCAAGGTTATGGTGCCGGCGAAATTCCCGGACCATGAGGCCCTTCCGGCCAATTCTGAAAGCGATGAAGCAGTATCTCCCCTGGCGCCTGTCCCGCAGGATTTCCGGGGCATGGACTTCGACTTCAACGCCCTGATTCCGATGCCGAAGGACTTGGACATCGTGAGCGGCTCCGAAACGGATACGGGACTCCTGCTTTTCCGCGCCTGTGCGGAGCTTCCCAGCTTTTGCTGCAGCTACATCGCGATGGCGCACAATTGGAACGACCTGTTCCACGGAAGTGCCGACGAGGATATTGACGCCGAGTACAAGACCTACGCTAAAATTGTCCATCCCGACGTCAACAACGGAGTTCCCGAAACAGTGGCGACAGGGACCATGCAGCTTCTCAACACCTTCTACAACAGGGCCATTGCGGCCAGCCCCGCAGAGAGAAAGCCGGCTTCGGCCCGCACTTTCTGCGAGCTCTTCTTGGAATCCCTTTCGAGCTCATGGGAGCCCGCCCGGCTCGTGAAAAAAATGCGTGATGCCGGATGCTCGCTTGACTCTCCGGGCGCGTTTGCAGAGTTCGTAAAGACCAAAGAGGGGGCAGAGTTGTATAAACTGGGCGAACAGGCTTACAGCAACCAGCAGAAATACGGCGCCCCTACCTGGTACGAGTGGTGCAACGAGAACTGGGGTACCAAGTGGAACGCAGGTGAGTGCTCATTCGATTTTAACGAAAGGAAACTCACCTTTACGACCGCGTGGGCCGTACCCACCCCCATCATTCGGGCTCTCGTAAGCCAGTTCCCGACCATTGAGTTTACCTGGGGCTATGCCGATGAGGACACCGGCTGCAACACCGGCTTTTACAACTACGAGGGCTCTGTTCTCAGCGAAGACATCTTCGATAACTGCTCGCCTGAGGCCTACCAGATGTACGTCGATTGCTGGGGACCCAGCGAGTGCATGTACCAGGACGAGTGCGGAGCGTGGGCTCGCTATGACTGCGACGATTGCCCGCATCCGTGTTGATAGGAGGAGAATCATGGAGATTTACAAGGGCAGAGATGCTGAACTGGAAGAACTCTGGGGCCAATTGGACGATATTCCGATGAACCCGGAGACGGAGTGCATCGAGGCGCCCTTTCTGAACTTTCCGGCAGGAACCTTCCGGGAAGATATCTGGCGCTGGTTCGACGAAAACCACAGCAAAGGGGTAGCCTACTTGATGTATGGCGGCTTTTGAGGTTCTTTAGAACCTCAGCAACAGCGCAAAACAGCGGACCCGAAATCTCGGGTCCGCCGTCTTTTTTCTTACTTTTTCACGATGGCCCGGAGGTCTTTCAGGGCGATTTCTGTCCCATATTCATCCTCGACGTGGTAATCGGGATGGTCTTTCTGGAACTGCCGCACGTCCTCCATGCCGCGGAAGCCGTTATCAGCTCTCCAGTGGAAATCCCTTCCGCTGGACCGCCCAATCACATCCTCATCGGCGACGTACTCCGGGCTGCAGTTCAGAATCGCTCCTCTAAGGGCGAACTCAATGTCCTCGATGGCACCTTCCATCAGCGGCAGGGCCTCCTTTGCCTTGCCCAGCCCGCTGACGTAATGCTCCTTGATTCCGGCCAGAATCTTGGACAGTTTCCCGGCCTCATCTTTGCGCTGATTATTGACAAAACGGTATTCCGTACTCATTGTACCTTCTCCTTTCACGCGGCAGTGGCTGCTTTTGTTTTATTCTGGAGGCGGGCAACCAGATTGGAATACCGCTTGATGGACCCCTGCTTCCGAAGCCCAATTTCAAGCGCCGTGCTGGTACCCACCAAAATGACTCGCTTCTTCGCCCGGGTGATGGCGGTGTAAAGCAGGTTTCTATTGATATTATACAGGATTGTCTCGTGGACAGGGATTACAACTGTGTTAAATTCACTGCCTTGAGACTTGTGGATGGTAATGGCATACGCAAGCTCCAATTCATCAGCCTGCTCAGCGTCATACCAGACGCATCTTTCCGGAAACTCCACCAGGATGGCCCTGTCCACCCGGAAGTCAATCTCCTTGACAATCCCGGTTTCTCCGTTAAACACGTTCAGGTCATAGTTGTTGGTGGTCTGAATAACCTTGTCGCCCTTCCGTAACTCAGCCTCTTTGGTCTTATAGCTGAGCCCTGTGGGGTTCAGGAGGTTCTGGAGGAAGAGGTTTAGGTTCTGGGTCCCCAATAGCCCGCCGTGGATAGGGGAGAGGATTTCCATATCCTCAATGTCCACCCCGTCAGACACCAGCTTCTGTACGCACTGCTGGATTTTCTTGACGATTTTAGTCTGAGTCCTGGACTCAATCAGGTAGAAATCGCCACCCTTTTCCGTGGAAAACTTCATGGGGACATCTTCTCCAGGGTCGTGACGGATGATGGAGTGGGCGTTTTCAACGATAAGGCTCTTGCCGGACTGCCGGAACACCTTCGTCAGCCTGGAGACCGGAATTGCATTGGAAGAAATCATGTCCCGCAGCACCAGACCAGGGCCCACGCTGGGAAGCTGCTCATGGTCACCCACGATAACGACCCTTGCCCCGGTACAGACGCTCTTGAATAGCCAGGAGCAAAGCTGGATGTCACACATGGAAAACTCATCCGCAATCAGGAAGTCACATACGAGCTCATCTTCCTCCAGAAACTTTTTGGGGTAGCCTACCATCCGGTGGATGGTCTCCGCATCCGAACCCGTCAGGTCCCGCATGCGGATGGCGGCCTTTCCGGTAGGGGCGCAGAGACGGATATCCGCAGAGGGGTCCAGGACCTTGATGGTCTCAATAATCATGGTCAGGGTCTGCGTCTTGCCAGTTCCGGGCCCTCCTGTGAGGATGCTGATAGGAGAATCCAGGGCCGTCTGGACCGCCTGCCGCTGCTCAGGGGCAAGCGTCATACCTACTCCGGCCTCTACGGAAGATAAGGCCCTTGAAACATCTCCGCCGGCGGCATTGAAGCGCTTGGGTGCCGTCATCAGCTTCGCCAGCCTGTCAGTGGCAAGCGTCTCTGCAAAGTAGTTACTTTTAAGGTAGACTGCCGGTTCCGAGAAGGACGTGCTGTCAATAATCAGGTATCCGTCCCGGGACAGGCTGTTCAAGGCGTCCTCCACTGCGGACTCCGTCAGCTGGGGGTGCCGGCCGCTGGCTTTCTCCAGGAACCTGGAAAGTGCCACATCCACCATGGTTCGTCTGATAAACACATCGCCATCCTTCTCCGAGGCGTTGCGGATGCAGGCGAGGAGCCCGGCGGCAATACGATAAGCCAGGTTGGAGTTCTGCCCAAGGGAGATATTCAGCTTGTCTGCCGTAGGGAAGTCAATCACGCCGTCAAGATACAGCGAGTAGGGGTTATCCCGGATTTTGGAGACAGCGCTTGACCCATACTTCCGGTAGATTTCCGCTGTAAGAGCGGGGGAGACGTTATTTAGCTGCAGGAACATCAGCAGCTCCTCATAGGCGGAGTTTTCCACGATGGCTTGGTACAGGTTCTCCTTCGCCGTCTTGTTCAGACTCAATCGGTTCAGGCAGCTGGGGTCATTCCGCACGGCGGAAAAAACGTCCATCCCGAACTCCTCCATGAGCATGTTGGCATACATAGCGCCCACACCCTTGACAGAAATCAGGAACTTCCGCATCTCGGTCTCCGTACCCGGCTCCACACGGCTGGACTTGTATATCTGATACTGGAGACCGTGGACCGGGTGGTCGCATTCCTCCACAAACACATGCAGGTGGTCGTTCTCAACAAGGTTATAAAAAAGCCCCTTGCAAACCACCTCTTTCTTCGTCTCCACCCAAACCTTCAGCTTGGGCCTCCACTTCAACACAACGGCGGTGAACACCGTATCAAATGTATCGTCTGCGCGAAAACGGATTTTTCGGACACGCACGTCCGCTTCCTCCAGCAAGGCTAATCCGCTCATACAAACTCCTCCTATCGCATGAAGTCTGTGCTGCCCAGGCGGTCCCTGGGCTGGTGGGCTATTATATGCGAACCCCGGGAAAAGTATGAGCCTCTTTTGAGAAATTGGATTTTGCGCACATGCATAGAATACGCAAGACTCGATTCTGGGTACTCTTTTTAGTTTGCTTAGAAAGGAGACGTATTCAATTGAGAGGATTAGTCTTGGCCGAAAAACCGTCCCTGATGCGGGCGATTCAGTCGGCCTACAAATCTGAATCGCCTGGAAGTTTTGGCTTCGACCTGGATTTTGCCGCCTTCCATGGGCATCTGATGGCGCTGGCGCAGCCTGCTGACTACAATCCAGACTGGAAGAAGTGGAAAATAGAAGATTTGCCCATCATTCCAGACCCTTTTAAATATCTGCCCAGCGACGGAGAGTCCGTTCGCAAAATCCTGGCGAAAATCAGCGGAGGCCACTATGACTTTGTGGTCAACGCCTGCGACGCCGGGCGGGAAGGAGAGCTTATCTTTTGGTCTTTCTATGAGGCCAATAAGCTGACTCTGCCCGTAAAGCGCCTTTGGTCGTCCACCACCGTGGAGTCTGATTTGAAAGCCGCTCTGCATCACCTCCGGGACTCCTCAGAGCCGGAGCTAGCTTATCTGAGAGCCTCCTCCAAGTTCCGGGCGGAGTTTGACTGGCTGGCAGGCATGAATTTCAGCCGCGCCGTTGCCCTCAAGACAAAGAAAAAGGTCAACATCGGCCGGGTCGTCACACCTACGCTGAAAATGGTCGTGGATAGAGAGAATGAAATCCGGAACTTCAAGCCGGAGACATTCTACGAAATTACGGCTGTCATGGATAAGGCAGGGGAGAAATTCCCGGGCGCTGTCCTGGTTCCGCCGAACAACAAGCAGATGCGGTTCTCTGACAGGGCTGAGGCGGAAAAGGTCCTGAAATTGATTGGACCCACCGGCACGGTCACATCCGTTGACTCCAAAAAGAAAGCCGTCAAGTCGCCAACGCTGTACTCCACCCTGGAGCTGCAGAAAGACGCCAACAAGTACTTCAAGTTCCGGTCCACCAAAACCGATGCCATCGCCCAGGAACTGTATGAAGCAGGGTACATTTCGTACCCCCGTACAGAGTGCCGATTCATTCCGACGTCTCTGGTACCGGATATTCCAAAGCTATTGAAGCCCCTGGAGGCCTTCCCGGAACTGAAAGCGGGCCTTGCCCTGGTAACCCCGGCGGCAATCGCGGCGGCGACAAAGGGGAAGGATTACGTAGATAACAGCAAGCTGACTGACCACCACGCCATCATTCCCACGACTGCGACGTTTGACCCCAGTGTTCTGAATGACGACCAGCGGAAGATATACCTGTTGGTGGCAAAGCGGTTTCTGTCCATATTTCTGCCGCCCTACACAACGGCGGCTACCACAGCCCTCATTGAGAGCAATGGCGTTACCCTCAAGGCCAATGGGCGCGTAGTGCTTGATAAGGGCTTTTCCATGCTCTATCAGGACAAATCCAAAGACGTACCTCTGCCGGCCCTGGCAAAGGGAGATTCCGTCAATATCGCAAAACCCTCAATCAAGACGGGAGAGACGAAACCGCCCGACCGGTACACGGACCAGACGCTTCTGGACGCCATGGCCAACGCCGGAAAGTTCGTGACCGCCGCTGAACAGCGTGCCATCCTGAAAGAGACGGCGGGCCTCGGCACTGGCGCCACCCGGTCCAGCATCCTGGAGAAGCTGGAGAAAACCGGTATGGTAACCATCGAGAAGTCCCACTTCATCCCCACGGATTTTGGCATGACACTGATTGCCACCATTCAGGAGCGCGACATCTGCTCTCCCGCGCTGACGGCGAAATGGGAGGAACGGCTGCGAACACTGGAAGAGAAAGGCGACAGCGCCGCTTTCAAGAAGGCAATGCTGGAGTATATCCAGGCGGAGACGGCCGACATTCTGGCAAATGTGTCCGCTGATTTGTCGGCTTATGATTCCGAGACGGTAGGCGCCTGTCCCGTGTGCGGGAAGCCTGTGGTTGCCGGCAAAAAGTATTTCCGGTGTATCAACTACAAGAAAGACCCCGCCCCCTGCACCTTCGTTGTCTCCCGGGAATCCTTCATGGGCGCCTCCATCTCCGTCTCGGATATGAAGGCCCTGCTGGCTGGCAAGATGACGGCAGAGAAGACCCTGACCACGAAGGATAAACGGCAGTTCAAAATTCCCTTGGTCATCAAGGAGGGGCGCGTGGCGCCTGCCTTTGGAGATTCCAAAGGGGATTCCACTGCCCTGCATAAGGAGAACCTCAAGAACATCACCGGCATCTGCAACTGTCCCCTGTGTGGAAAAGGCCAGGTGTATCTGGCTAAGAACTACTACCTATGCACAAACCGCAGCAATGGCTGTCAGCTGACAATTGGGAAGGAGATTTGCTCCGCGCCCATCTCCCCTGAGGATGCCAATACGCTTGTTCACGGCGGCGAGATTGGCCCAAAGCAATTCACCTGGAAATCAGGGAAGACCGGCTCAGCCAAATTAAAGGGGAATATCCAAGCGGGGGAGGGTGGAAACCTTCTCAAGCTTCAATTCATATTCGATAACTGACCCTGGGGGCCTGCTCGTAAGAGCGGGCCCCTTTTCTTTTGGCAGAAGAAGAATGTTGCGGGCTGTTTGGCTTGGGCTCTTAGAGGCCCGACACAGGTTCCGCATCTCCCAAAACAGTGTCGGGCCTATAGGGAATTTCTCGCAGCCACGCTGGCAATTCTCTTTTGTCAACCCAAAATACACCATATATTGTGCTTGCGTAATCGGTTTCCTACAATCTGCATATCATTTCCCATCTGCTATGAGAAAGGAGCGTTGCTGCATGTCCGCGTATTACCGTACCTATGCTATGGGAAAGGTCGGAGAGAGGCACGCCATCCAGTTCTTCCAACGGATAGGCTGGGCGGTGGAGGACCTCAGCGAGGATATCCTCTATCAAAAACAGGATACAGATATCAGGGTTTGCAGCCCCAATGGCAGAGCCTACACCATCGAGGTCAAAAATGATGGGAAGATTGAGAAGACAGGCAATGTGTTAGTAGAATTGTGGATGAACCGGAAGACCGGGGACTGCCCTGGATGGTATTACACCTGCAAGGCGGATTATCTCTGCTACATCAACAGCGTTACAGGCGCCGCGTATTTTCTGGACTGGCCCGCCGTAAAAGAACTGGTGCGGGCCAAAGCTGGTGTACACAAATCCTTTTACAACTGGCGGGATGCATGCAGGGGGCAGGCACAGCTGCTGCCAGTGGAGGGCATCCTCCGTCCGGCGGGCGCCATCATGGGAGAAGCCCAAATCGTGCTTCCCCAGGACCTGGCCGAATTCCATACTTTTGCCGCTTGATTCTCTTCTAATCCCGACGCCGTATGGCGCCGGGGATTTTTTCGTGCTGAATAAGTTTCCCAAGAGTCGCATACTATCCCCCAAACTCGTTTAAGGAGAAAATTACATAACTAGGAGGTTTTTATGTGCAAGGTAAATGAGCTGCGGCTTCTGGAGGGCCTGACCGGCAAGGGCATCACCCTCAACACGCGGTCCCTGGCCAAGTACACCGCCGACAATGGGGTCCTGGCCAACGTCCGCTGCACCCGCCGCCGCGGGAATATCACCCTGCCGCCCAAGGCTCTGGGCCTTCACCCTGACAAGTGGAAGGACTCTTCCCAGGAGTTCTTCGCCGAGCACGTCAACCTGGGCCGCTTGACCCTGATTCCCAAGGAAAAGGAGGCGAAGCTGTCCCAGCTGGAGGGTCAGGCGAGGAGCCTGGTGGAGAAAGCCACGGTCAATGGCAACTACGTCCCGCTGTGCGCTCTCAGTGAGCTCCGGGAGGATTTCAAGGAGATTCGCCAGCAGTATCTTGACGCCGTGGAGGATGTCGCCCAGAACTGGGAGTCCATCACGGAGGATTTCAAGACCGGCGTCCAGAAGATGGTCGCGGCTCGCTGTAAGGGCAAGGTGCTCAAGCGCGACCGGGAGCGGGTGATTAAGGAGATTTTCTCCAGAATTCCTTCTATGGCCGACTACAGGAGCTACGCCACGATGGAGTTGGAGCTCCGAGCTTTTCCGACTACCGGCGTCACCACCGAGGGTCTGCTGCCTGATTTGGAGGATGCCCTCAATGCTACCTGGAAGGACGACGTGGTGGCCAACGCCATCAAGGGTATCGAGGCTGGCATCGGTGAGATTTTCTCCCAGTGCTGCCGGATTATCGATACCTATACCAGGGTGGGCAAGATTCACGGCCGGAGCACCAACGCCCTGAACCGCATCGCGGCCCGGTCCAAGAAGCTCAATGTGTTCGCGAATCCGATGCTGGAATCCCTGGCGTCCCGCCTGGAGTGTATCGGAGACCTGAACGATGACGACATCGCCGAGAGGGTGGAGGATTGCCTCCTGGACGCTATCCAGTACGCCCGTTCCACCGGCATCAATCTGGACATGTCCGAGTGCCCCTACACCGAGGAGCAGATTCGCGACATGCTTGAAGTCAAGGTGAAGTTTGAGAAGAAGGGAGCCTGAGTTTTACATGAAAGTCAATATTGTTCTCAGCATCAACGACAACTCTGTGGAGCTCTCTCCGGGGACCATCGTGTCCCTGGAGAGGGAACCGGAGAACCCCAAGGACCCCAACGCCGTCAAGGCGGTGATGGATGGTCAGTTTGTGGGTTATGTGGCAAACAGTCCCGAGACGGTTCTGGAGGGCTGCTCCGCCGCCACGGTGGTGGCCAAGCGGCTTAACCGCCCGGAGGTGGCCGGTATCAACGCCCGGCTCCTCTCCTCCTACGAGCGTCCCACCAAAAACGAGGGGATTACGCAGGTCTGTTGGATTGCGGAGCTGTATTTCATCCCCGTTTGGGATTCCGGGAAGGATGCGGCCACTGCCGCTACCATCCTGGACATCGGCGGCAACTCCACGCTTCACCGCGAAACGGGGACGGTCGTGAACCATCTTCCTTCCTACAATGACGGAGGGCTTGTCCTCAAGCTGGAGCAGGTGGCGACCGAGGGCCGTTTGGCGGCCTATGTTTACAGAAGCGAGCAGCTTCTGAATCCTTCCCCGGCCTCCGCTGGTGAGGTTCAGAACCCGCCCGACGCTCTGATGGCTGCCCTCCAGACCACAGCCACCATCCCTGTTACCCCTGTTGAGGTAACGGGCAAGAGGACCTATAAGGTTTCCGTCAATCTGGACACTTCCCATCTGGAGAAGTTCAATACTGAGATGGACCAGGTGGTCAGGAACTGCGTCATGCAGGTCCGGGACATCAAGGAGCGCGTCAGTTACCTGCTGTCGCAGAGCGTCCCTGACCCCCTCATCCGCGCCGTACTGCAATCTATGCGTCCGCTGGATGACAGTGCTCAGGTTGAAAAGCCCAAGCAGCTGTACTTCCAGACCGGTGGGGACACCGCTCTGACCCGGGCCATCGGCTACTACCTGGCCGGCAAGAATCTGCGCCTCGTTGGCGAGAAGGGCACCGGCAAGAACACCCTGATTTCCTCGGTGTGCTGGGCCTTCTATCAGCCCTTCTGCCGGGTGCAGGGCAATGCGGATATGGATAAGCTGGACCTGATGGGGTCCACGACCCTGGATGAGAAGGGGACTTCCTTTGAATTGAGCGCGTTCATCAAGGCCATTCAGACCGGATATGATGCCGTGCTGGATGAAGTGAATGCTGTGAAGCCCGAGGTGGCCCTTATCCTCCACTCCCTGGCGGATGATGCCAAGAGTGTTGAAGTTCCCGGCTACGGCCTTGTCAAGGCCCATCCCCGTGCCCACATCTGGGCGACCATGAACGAGGAGTACGTCGGCACCAGCGACCTGAACGACGCTACCGCCGACCGCTTTGTTCCTTTGTACCTGGACCAGCAGGCCAACATCAAGGGCCTGCTCAAGGAGCGGTTCCCCGAAATCGATGAGAGCGTTCTGACGATTTGCGGGACCGTCTACGGGAAAATCCTGGACGCGGTAAAGTCCGGGCGCTGCTCCTCCGGAGCCATCACCACCCGCGGCTATATTGATGCGGTTGAGGCGTCGAAGTATCTGCCCATTAAACAGACGCTCCTCGATAACATCGCTGGCCGGCCCAGCGATAGGGATGAGCGGGAGACCATTCGCAACTTCATCAACGCGGCCTGCCCGGCCTAATCAGTACTATCGGGGAGGGAGGTGCATCCTTCCTCCCCGTTCATATAGGAGGTACAAACTATGTCCCAAAAGGAAGAATATAAGCGGCTGAAACTGCTCAGGGAAACGAGGGCCAAGGAGTACAACGAGTTTACCCGGGGAGGAATTGTCTCCATTCTGCAGCGACTCATCGGATTTCTGACCGACAAGCCTTCGGACGGGATTTCGCTGTATGTAAGCAGCGCAAAATCCGACTCCTCTTACACAAATGGGAAATCCATTACTCTGGGGATGCCCGACATGTTCTACGACCTCCGCTACGGAGTCCTGGACTGGGGCAGCATTCTCAAGGCGCTCCTGGCCCACGAGTCGCAACACATCAACTCCTCCAGCTTCAAGGAATTGGAGAAAATCCAGGAGGACTACGCCGCCTACATGGTTCCCCGTGGGCTTTCCAAAGCCACGGCAATGGATGTGGCGAAGACGATGCTCAACATCCTGGAGGACGGGCGCATCGAGAACATCATTGTTCACAAGCTGCCAGGTTTCCGTATCCCCCTGCTGCTTCTCAACAGCGAAATCCGCCGGATGGGCGGCCTGGATGAAGCCGCAAAGACTCCTGGCCAGGAATACTGCGATTTCCACAACCAAATCCTGTCGTATACCAAGACCGGGCGCCACTTGCCCAACATCGCGGTATACGCCGGGTCACGTCTGGAAACCGAGTTCCGGGCCATCCAGCGCTACATTGACGCCGCCGTGGTCGCCGTGACCGCTAAAGACTGCGCCAACCTCTGCCGCAAGCTTTTGTGGCAGATTTCCGACTACATCCTGGAACTGCTCAAATCCAAGGAGGCCCAAGACAAAGCCTCTGAAATGACGCCCTCCGACGAGTTCACGACGGACAGCGAGTGTGAATACAACCCCGCCCCCTCTCCCGGTTCTTCCGGGGATTCTTCTGAAGGTTCTTCTTCCAGTGATAAGAAGGGCAGGGGAGACAAGGATGAATCTGCTGACTCTGAAAACGGAAACGGCGGTACGCCTGAACCCAACGATGGGGAAGGGTCCGGTTCCAAGAAGGGTGAAGGGGACGAGTCCAAGCCCGGCGGTGAAAAATCCAAGGGCAGCAAGGGAGGCGGAGACTCTTCCAGCTCCAAGGACGGCAAAGGCGAGGGGCGTGACAAGTCCTCAAACGGCAATAGGCTGCCTGAGAGGCTCCTGACGGACCGCAGCGAGGATTGGACCGACGACTTCTCCGAAACTGGTCCCGAGGGCTACCTGCCCCTGACCATCACTCCCGAGGAAATGGCCCGGCTTCGGCAGGGCGTGTCCGATGAGATGGAGATGGAAGACAAGGAGCTCAAGCCCTCCGCGAGTACACGCTCCATGGAGAAGATTGAGGAGATGTACGCCGGGGAAAGGGACAGAATTTTTGAGGAATCCTTCCCCGCCGTTACCACAAGCCCGCTGCCTCCCGAGATTCTGAACCCGGCGAGGCAGCTGGAGAAGAAGTTGGAAAAGGTCCTCCACCAGAAGCACACGGAGCAGCGCGGACGGCGCCACGGCGCATTGGACGTCAGGTCCATGTACCGCAGCCGCCTCCGTGACCCACACGTCTTCTACAAGAAGGGAAGCCCCATCAAGGCCGACATGGCCGCCTTTATCCTTATGGATAACTCAGGCTCCATGGCCAGCGTTGGCGCGACTATTGAAGACCTGATGTTCAGCAAGTCCGTGCTTTCCAGAGTCGCTGCTGCGCAAATCGAGTACGCGCTCCGGAACCTGGCGGCTTTGAAAATCAGCCTGTTCGATGTGTCCTGCGGGAAAGTCCGGCACGCCACGCTGAAACAGTTTGACGAGAAGACCAACGGCACCCGGCTGTATAACTCCGTCAATTCCGTCGGCGTTGGCTGCGGAAACAAGGATGGCTACAGCATCCGGGTCGCCACGAAGGAACTGTCCGCACGCAGGGAATCCTTAAAGGTCCTTCTTATCCTCTCAGATGGCCTGCCCTCCGATTATAACGGAGGGCCCAGGGCCGGCGTGGAGGATGTGCGGAACGCCGTAAAGGAAGCGCGTCGTAGGGGAATTATCGTTATCCCCATCATGTTCGGCGATGCCCGCTTCCGGGCACAGAGCGTTGAGGACTTCACCTACATGTACGAGTCCTTCATCTCCTGCAACCCCATCGACATTTCCGAGGAGTTCCAGAAGCTCTTCTACAATTTGGTGAAAAAGTCATAACCCCAACAGAGGGCCCGCCGTTTGGCGGGTCCTTTCATATTGTTCTATCAAACTCTCCACCATTACGCCCCATCAATATGTAAAGCCATCTACCTTTACTGCTATTGCAGGACAGCGTGTTTGCAAACAGAATAAAAATTTATTGATAAAACATGAGAACAAGCGTTCGATTTTTCTCACTGTTTGTCAATAGACATTGCCTCCTCAACCAGCTAAAATAAGACCATGCAAACCGGTGCTGCCCCACCACGATGGGCAACCTCCATCCGAGCCCTAGCTCGCATGAGTTGCTCACACCACTGCGCCGGGTCCCAGTCAGAACCACCGCGGCCCACATCCACTCTCTGTTCGGTAGCTTCACGAACACCTTGCGGACCGGATGGATTTCAAGGGAACTGCATTTCATATATTTTATCTACATTTTAAGGAGGCCGTTTCAATATGTCTGCTACTGTCAATACTGCTGAGGCTGCTGAGGCCATCATTGATATGCTCACCGTTCCTTCCGACAACGCCGGTCCCGTTGAGGAGCCCAAGCCCAAGCGCCGCCACCGGATGACCCGGGACGAGGCCAACGCCTTCATCGCCGACAATCTCCCCCTGATTCACTCCGTCCTCAAGCCATACAAGGGCTGCGACGACTATGAGGACCTGTTCCAGGATGCCTCCATTGGCTTCTATAAGGGCATCATGTCCTACGACCCGGGCCACGGCGTCAAGATGACCACCTACTGCTTCGAGTGCGCGAAGAACCAGGTCAAGATGAGCCTCCGCCGCAACTCCGCCAAGTCCCGCACCGCCTCCGTCGTCTCCCTGGACGGCATGCAGGACCCTGACACCGGCAAGTACGACAACATGCTGGAGAAGAACCTGGGTGAGAATGACTCCTTCCACCCCGCCGCTGAGGACATCGGCGAGACCGTTGGCAACAAGGAGGTTTTCGACGCCGCCATGGTCATCATCCGTAATGAGATGTCCGAGGAAGAGCAGCTGGTCCTCCAGCGCTTCATGGAGGGTCAGCCCCAGGCGATTACGGCCAAGGAGATTGGCGCCTCTCAGGCTAAGGTCTCCAAGATTCAGAAGCTCGCCCTCGCCAAGCTGGCCCTGGCAATGCGCGAGCGGAACCTCGGCCCCGAGTTCTGATAAATACATCCTCCTGTTCCCCAGGCTGCATGATATGCGGCCTGGGGTTTTCTTTTGCTGTATCGGGCCTCAAAACCTCCTCCCAAAACCAAGCCGCCGATTTCTTCTTTTGTCAATCTGAATCCCTGTCCCATATAGATGTAGAGTAGAGGGCTGTGTTTGGCAAAAGGGAACCGGCCTGGCTTCTGATTTGGGTGGCTCCATAGGTCCGATACTGCCGGAATAGGGGCATATTCTGCCAAAATATAAAAGCTGGCATCTGCATAGGATAACTCCAAATCCATACGGCTATACATATTAGAAAGGAGTTATTTTCATGCTGGTAAAAATCAAAACTGCCGGCCTGAAGGCAGGGCGGCGGCTGGACTTGAAGAAGGTGGCGGACGGCTGGTCCCTCTGGGACGGTGAGACGCTTCTGGAAGAGTCCGTGCCGGTGCCTGACACGCAGCTGGGTCTGGACCACTACAAGTGCATCGTCAATGACGATAAAACCGTTCGCGTGGTCCGGTTCGCTGATATCCACCGCCACAGCGACAACTCTCTCAAGGACGGCATCCTGAGAATCGGCGACATGGTGAAGCACACGGAATACGCCGGGGCTTTGACCGACCACGGCAACCTCTACGGGTTTGTGGAGTACTACAATGCCATGAATGCCGCCGGGAAGAAGCCCATCATCGGCATGGAGGCCTACCAGGAGAATCTTCAGGGGGAGCTGGACCGGAATCATCTGATTCTGTTGGCGAAAAACGATGCCGGTTACAAGAACCTCATCCGTCTTTCCTCTGAGAGCTTCGACCACTTCTATCATAAGCCCCATGTCACCTGGGAGATGCTGCGGAAGTATCACGAGGGCATCATCTGCACCTCCGCCTGCCTTGGCGGCCTCATTCCCAAGTCCCTTGAAAGAGGAGACCGGGAGAGTGCGGTTTTCGCGGCAAAGGAGCTGCTGAAGATTTTCGGGGAAGACTTCTACATCGAAATCCAGAGGCACGGTATCGACATCGAGAAGCAGGTTAACGCCCAGCTGCTTGTGCTGGCGGAAGAGCTGCACATCCCCGTCGTTGCCACCACCGATTCGCACTATCTGCGGAAAGAGGATACCTTTGCCCACGAGGTCATGATGTGCCTGGAACAGGGGAAGACCATCGACGAGCCGCACCGGCGGTACGAGGGCACCGGATACCACCTCCGTACCTCTGAGGAGATGGAAGAGTTGTTCGCCGATATCCCTGAGGCTCTGGACAACACCCTCCGCATCGCGGACAAGTGCAACGTAAACGTGAAAATGGGCGATGTGAACCTGCCCAACTTCGAGATTCCCGCTCCTTTTACTTCTCCGCTGGAGTACTTCAAGCACATTTGCAAGACGGGCTTCGACGAGCGGTTTAAGGGGAAACCTGAACATGAGGACCCTGTGTACCTGGAGCGGTACGACTACGAAATGAGTGTGATTGAGAAGATGGGTTTTGAAACCTACTTTCTCATCGTCTGGGATTTCATCAACTACGCGAGAAGCGTCAATGTCTACATTGGCCCTGGCCGCGGCTCCGCAGCCGGAAGCCTCCTCGCGTTTTGCATGGGAATCACGGACATGGACCCTATCCGATTCAACCTCTTGTTTGAGAGATTTCTGAACCCGGAGCGTGTTTCCTGGCCGGATTGAGTGGCGCACCAGAGATGCGCCGGCACAGTCGAGCCTATCAGAAATGGTGGGTGTTTGACCCTTTGAATTGTCTGGGACGGAGTAAGAGCCCTGTCCGCTACAACGTGGGGATGAAAGATGCCCGGGCGTGAATGCGGCGAAAGCAGAAAAAAGCGACAGGGATAGCATATGGGGAAACCCTAAGTGCTGCGAATACCCAAATCTCCTATCAGCAGGCAAGCCCCGAACAGGGGAAGCTTCAACGACTATCCGCATAGGCGGAGTAGGGGAGGGGCGCCATTGTCCCGATGAACCGAAGTTGAGGGGTATCTAAACCGTGAAAGGCAGCCTTCGGAAGGCTGATGCCAGCCCTGCCAGCTGGCATTCGGTAGAACAAGATATAGTCTACTCCCTATACAAATATGTCGAAAGACAGGGTAGCAAGGATTGACACAGACATCGAGCACATCGGCCGGCAGAAGGTCATCGACTACATCACCAAGAAGTATGGAGCCGAATCAGTCTGCCGTATCGTGACGTTTGGCACGATGGCCGCCAAAATGGCCATCAAGGACGTTGCCCGGGTCATGGGATTTCCCCCGGGCTGGGCAAACAACCTGGCGAAACTGATTCCCAATGAACCCAAAATCACACTGGCTAAGGCTTTTGAAATGAACCCTGAATTGCGGCGGCGGTATGATTCTGACCCCGATGTGGCTAAGGTCATTGATGTGGCCAAGGCTCTGGAAGGCTGCAAACGTCATGCCTCGCAGCATGCCTGCTTTGAGGCCGGGACTTTGATTACCACCAAGGACGGGCTGAAGAGAATTGAGGGTGTCCAGTGTGGGGATGAGGTATTGACTCACCTTGGCCGTTTTAAGCCAGTCGTGGATACTATAAAGACTCAGACGGACAATGTATATCAGGTGCGCTTTTATGGTGCCCCGCCCATTTTCGTTACCGGCAACCATCCGCTCTATGTGCGGCACCAATCTTCCGTAAAAACTCGTACCAACGATGGGGCAAGGACTCGGAGACGGGTTTACGGCACCCCGAGCTGGAAACCGGTGTCTAACATCGTAAATGATGATTATGTGGCCATCCCCGTTAACCAAACCGAAGAACTGCCTCGGCTTGAAGGGCTTCCTTACAAAAACCCCGACTTCTGGTGGGTAATCGGTCGCTATATTGGTGACGGATGGACCGAGCAATATCACCGCCCCGAAATCAGTGCCGGTCGATTTGAACGCCGCATCATCATTTGCTGTGGAAAGCAGAATACCTCAAAAACGGTAACCGATATCACGGAGAAGCTTGAGTCTTGTGGCTTTGCTTATAGGGTAGAGGAGAGCAGAACAACCTATAAGGTCTTCATCAACTCTCTTGACCCCCTGTTTGATTACTTGGACACATTTGGACATTATGCGCATGGCAAGCACTTGACTGGAGATGTTTTGAATCTTCCGATTTTGTTTGCTGAATCCTTCTTGGAAGGCTACATGTCTGCTGATGGGAATTTCTCAAAAACACAATCCATCTACTCCATGAAAACAGTCAGCAAACCACTCGCTCTTGGGTTTATTCAACTTGTAAACAAAATCTTCCATAAAGCTGCTGGGCTGTCTGTACGCCCGGCACATCAAGATGTTATTGAGGGAAGAACTGTACAGGCAAAAGAAAAATATCAGATTACCTTTACCAAAAACAATCGTCCTATGCAAAAATCGTTCTATGAGGATGGATTTATCTGGGTGCGGGTCAAGAATGTTTCTATGGAAGTCAAAACCCAGCCCATGTACAACTTGACGGTTTTGGATGACAGTTCTTACCAAGCAAACGGAATTGCCGCCCACAACTGCGGCCTCGTTGTCGCCCCAGGCAAGGTCGAGAACTTCCTCCCAACCTCCATGGAAAAAGACGCCTCTGGTGAGAAGAGCCTTACCTCCCAGGTCGTTATGACCGAGGTGGAGCTGCTGTCCCTCCTCAAGATGGACCTGCTGGGCCTCAAGAACCTGAGCGCTATCCATGAGGTCATGGACAACGTGAAGCGCACCAGGGGCATCAAGATGAAGTACCAGGACCTGCCTCTGGATGACCGGGACACCTACAAGATGCTTTCCAAGGGCCTTACCGGTGGTGTGTTCCAGCTGGAGTCTTCTGGCATGACAGATGTCATCTGCCAGATGCTTGGCGATATCGACACCCTGCCGGATGAGCGGATGGGGGAGTGCTTTGAGAGACTTATCGCCGCCGTGGCACTTTACCGCCCTGGCCCCATGGATTACATCCCGGATTACATCCGGGGGATGACGGATGAAAGCAGTATCCACTATGACTGCAAACAGGAAGAAGATATTTTGAAGTCCACCTACGGAGTCATGGTTTACCAGGAGCAGCTGATGCACATTGCTCAGGAATTGGCAGGATTTTCCATGGCCGAGGCTGATACCCTCCGCAAGGCCTGCGGCAAAAAAAAGAAGGATGTCATGGCAAAAGAGCATTCAAAATTCATCTATGGCAACAAGGAAGATTTCGATAAAGGTAACGCAAAACACCTGATTCCTGGTTGTGTTGGCAATGGAATTTCTCCTGAAGTTGCGGAAGGAGTCTGGAACAAGATGGAGAAATTCGCCTCCTACGCCTGAACATTTATCGGGCATTCATTGTGAACCCCATTGCTCAGGGGTGTCCCGTTCCTCATGTGGTACGGGGCTATCGGTATCAGATGAATAAGACCGGCCCATGAAGCCTTGCAAGGAGATATGGGCCAATCCCATGGACGAAGCATCTGACTAAGAGAGCCTACGGTCCAGGAATTCTTGGATAGCAGGTGATACCGAGCCAAGTCTTAACTTCAAAAATAGCAAATACAGAGAGGTGAGTCCTATTGTAATTCATGGAAAACGCAACCATGATAATCCGTTATTTAGAAAAGTATATTTTCTCTGGTACAACATGCGTGCCAGATGCGAAAGCCCTTCCCACCCATATTATAAATGGTACGGTGGATGTGGATGCCGTATTGATGAACGATGGAGTATCTTTGAACAGTTTTTGCAAGATATTGATAAAGTTGATGGCTTTAATTTACAGGACTTTTTGTCTGGTTCGTTGACGTTGGACAAAGACAAAAAATGTCCTGGGAATAAATTATATAGCCTTGACACTTGCGTTTTTATCTCTAAAAGCGAAAACAACAAATATAAACCCAACCAACAAAAGAAAATCATTGGTACTTCACCAGAAGGGCAGATATACACTTTTTATAACCAATCCGCTTTCGCAAAAGAGCACGGTTTATCACAAAACAAAATCTCCGCATGTGTTCATCAACAAATTCATTCTACCAAAGGGTGGAAATTTGAATTGTCTCAATGATTTGAAGTTAAGAAAGGTCGAACGACTACCTCCGTTTGGAGGGGCGCAAGCCTTAATGTACGCCGGAAGATGAGCTGCCGGCGGAAGTGCTTTGACATTGGCAATCTCGCCAATGAAGATATAGTCTATTCCCACTCTTTCGAGGAGTGTTAAAGTACGGCGAAAGCCGGGGTAGAAAAGTCAACCGTTCCCATGCTGCCTGCTATGCCTGGATTGCATCCATTACCGCCTACATGGCCTGCCACTGGCCCGCTGAGTTCTTCTGCGCCATGCTCAATGCCTTTGAGGATATCAGCGACAAGGTTAAGGGTTACCTGTCCCTGGCCGTCCGGCGGGGCATCAAAATCCTGCCGCCCGACGTCAACAAGTCCATGGATAAATGCACCGTCGAGGGCGACTGCATCCGTCTTGGACTCCATTCCCTCGCCAACCTGAATAAGGTGAGCCGGGCTATTGTCCGGGTCCGTAAAAAGGGCGACTTCACCTGTTTCCAGGACTTCTATGACCGGATGAACACATCCGAATCTGTCAATAAGAAGGCCCTTGAGTCCCTGATTTACTCTGGAGCCCTTGACAGCTTCGGTCTGAACCGCCGTCAGATGGTCGCCATGGTTCCCCTGCTGGAGAAGCACTTCAAGGATAAGAATGAGGTCGCTGCCCGGGCCCTGAACCAGATTTGTCTCTTTACCGAGGAGCAGCGGCGGATTCCTGCGCCGGATGTGCCGGAGTACGACGAGAAGACGCTGATGGATTCCGAGCTTCAAGCAATCGGGTTTTATCTGAGCAAACACCCGGTCGACTCCCTCTACGCAAAAGTGAAGAACCCCTCTGCGTACACGCCTATCTCCGATTTGGCCGCCATGGAAACTCCCAAGCGAGAAATTATCACTTTGGGGCTCATCGGAGACCTGAAGCAGATTTACACCAAGAAAGAAGAGGAGATGTACCTTTTCTCCGTATCGGACCGCTTTAACAACCTCCGCTGCGTGATGTTCCCCAGCCGCGTCGCCGCTAACAAGCACCGCCTCATGGAAGGAGCTGTTGTCAAGGTCATCGGCGAGTTCGCCATTGACGAGGAGCGTGGCAAGCAAATCATCGTTCGGGACATTCTCGGCGAAGATGAGGTTACCTCTGAAAACGCAAACTCCGTGACTGTAACGATTTCAAATAAGATGGAGCAGGAGCGTCTTCTGGACTTTGTAAAGCAGAACCCCGGCTCCTCCGAGGTCGTCCTTCTGGCCAACGGAAAGAAATACCCCATCAATAAGAGATTGCACATGTCTCCTCAGACCCTGGATTATCTCCGGGCAAATTTCGCTCATATCAGCGCTTGATTCAAGCCGCCTCCACATTCGTGGGGGCGGCCCTTTTCGAAAATGAGATTCCTGTTTTCTGCATATCATAACTTTGAACCGGGTCTGAATTCTGATTTGCAATTTCCCCCGAATTTCCCGGGGATTCTTAATGTTGGAGGTGAAACATGCCAAGTGCGTTTGAAACCATGAAAGCGAAAATTCTAAAAGCGGGGGATGGGAACGAATCGCTTTCTCAAGAGAAATTGGAGGACATGGTGTATAAACGCTACACCTCCAGCAAAATCACGCCGGAGGAATACAACGAACTCTGTTGCCTGATAGACGGCGTATTTTTCGGCTGATTGCCCTGATTTTCCCCGCATACCATAGCAACAAATGGCCTATTTTCGCATAACAAAACAAACAGGGGCAGGCCATGCCCCGGCAAAGGAGGAATAAAATATGCATGGAAAAATCTGCAAAAAGCTTGCCGCTTTTCCGCTGATTTGCCTGCTCCTGATGGCCGCAATCGTGCCGTGCAGTGCGGCGGGCCCGGACAGCGGCGGCGGAGAGCCTGTCAGTTTGACAAGCTCGGCAGACCTTGTCCCCGTTGAGCGAAGCGCGAACAACATTAACGGGGAAATGACCATTGTTGAGGTTTTCGATGTTTCGGCATCTGTAGACCCCGATGATTTGGTCAAACCTAACTTCGCGCAATCCGGCTACCTGTACTCCATGGACTCTATTGTGAAGAACTCCTTCACGGATATGAAGGAGAAAGATGTCACGCAGGAGTATGAGGCGCCCGCTGACAGCAAAGAGCTGGCCGATAATATCGATAAGCTGCCACCCAGCATTCCATATTCTGAGGACAACTACGTTGGTACGCTTTACCTGAACCCACAGACCATCGAGGTCGTTGTGACTGGGCAGACGCCCAAGACAAATACCCGCTCCGTCACCAAAACCTTCACGACGGAGTACAATGACCCCTCTCAGATTCCGGCTACCATGAACGGGCTGCCCCGGACCAGCCTTACCTGGGCGGAGGCCTCCTACTACGAAGGTTCGTCCATCCCGTCCAGCTACACCGCCACGGCAGTCTATTCCAAGAGAACCACGACCAACGTCGACAGCGCCTGGAAGGTAGTTGCTACCTATCAGGGAACCGTCCAGTTCGAGGATACCGACAACATCCGGTATACTGTTACCTACAAGGGCACCGAAATCCCCGAAAACTGCATCGTCGGCGATGACGGTAACCTGGTTCAGATTCCCGATGGCTACGTTGTCGACGCCGCCGGCAACATGGTCCCCGTTGAAGTAAAGGGTTCTGGCGTTGGAGGAATTCTCCTAAGAGGCGCTGTGGTCCTGCTTATCGCCGCTGCGGCCATTCTCGCCACCCTTGCTGTCCTGTACGCCATCAAGCATGGTTACTTCGCCAGCCGCAAACTGGTCATCCAGGCGCAGGACTTTGACAGCGGCAACTACACCACTATCCAGAAGGTGAGACTCAAGAAGAAGGCTCCCAACTTTGAGCTGGACACTTTGAAGTCTCCCTCTTCCCGGCACTTCCTCTGCGAGATGTCCGCCATCATGGCGAAGAATTTCCGCGGCAAAATCATCAATGTCACCGCAGATGGGCAGGTTGTCTGTAAGCACCAGGTCGAGCCGATTAACGATACGGATAAGTATGTGTTCTCCATTGACTTGGAGGCCGTGGAATCCGGTCCTATCGACACCTTTGCGCTGTAAGCCACCAAGCACAACAAAGACGCTCTCCGGATTGGAGGGCGTCTTCTTTTTGACAAATAAAATTCGGTGGGCTGCATAGGATGGAAATAAGCGCCCTTAACCCGAGTGCAGGAGCCCAGAATCTGCATAGAAACGCACCTCCAATTTGGGGGTGCGTTTTTGACAAATAAAATTTTTTCTTTTGCATAGCATGTAAGTGAATTGGCTGGAAGGCCCTAAAACCGACAAATCTTTATGTGTTTAAAAGGAGGATTTTATTGTGAAAATGAATTTGAAGTTTGGGCGGCTCCTGATGGCCGCCGCGATTGCCGCGAGTCTGATGAGTGTTCCCGCATCTGCTCTGGAGTATAACTTCTCCAGCGAGGTGCCCGGTCAGAGCTTCTATCAGGCCACCACCGCCGGCCCTGACGCGGCCGCGGACTCCGACACCATCATCGTTGGCGCTGACGGCACCATCGGAACGGATTCTTCCGTGGTTCCCAACAGCAGCCCCCTGTCCGTTCTGGACCTGGCCGTAGGTGAGTATCCCGATTCCTGGGGCACTGCCACCGACATCGCTATCGCGCAGAACACTGTGTTCCCCAACGCCTATGCCCCCACGACCCAGTGGAGTAACGTTCCCGGCTTCGTAGCCTTTGACCCCACAGTCGTGTCTTCCGGCGCCCTGCCTACCGGCGCTGAAACCCTCGCTTCCATTTACGCCAGCGCTACCACCAATGCTACCGCCGTCCACTCCATGCCCACCATCACCAAGGGCGGTGCCATCGGCCGGCTGGAGATTCCCAGCATTGGCCTGAACTACTATGCCTATGAGGGTGCTACTACCGCAAATATGCGGAAGGGCCTCGCTCATTTTGACTGCACTTCCGGCTGGATAGGCAACATCGCTCTCGCCGGCCACAACCGCGGCAACTACGCCCACTTCCGTCACCTGAAAGACGTGCAGTACGGCGATACCGTACTCTACACTACCGCTTATGGCACGGCTACCTACCGCGTGACCAGCATCTCTTACTGCTCTACCACCAACACCAGCGGCCTCCTGCAGGATGGTACGAACAAGATTACCATGTACACCTGCAAAGCTGGGGATTCCAGCCAGAAGCTGTGCGTCGTTGCGACGCTTGTTGGCTAAAGCTTTCCTCCCCAATTCCGACTATGAGACGGCTTCGGCCGTCTCATTTTCGTCGGCAGAAACAGTCTGAACATGCGTCATATGTTCCCAGGACCATCCTAATCCAATATTTAGTATTTGTCTCCATCATGCAATAGCTCGTAATTGCAAGTAACAAGAAGGTCGCTGTAAAGAATAGGATACTTTCTAAATCGTTTAATTGAGCACCGTACAACAGTATCCATAGCCCTCTTGCTAAACCAATTAAAAACAATGTTGAGAAACAAACCATATACAAAGTTGATAATCCCTTTACCCCTCTCATCCTTTCCACTTTTTTGCTTTGCGCATTCACTTGCAAGAAATAATTACAGTACGCAAAAAAGTATTCGCACTGTTCATCCGAATAACTATCATTTGAGGTAAGTATGGATTTCTTTTTGAAAAGCTCGTTAGCCTTTTCTTGATATATTTTTAGCTTTTCTTCGTTCTCAATTATGCTTTCGCCCCTTCTTAAAATCGCTCTAGTCATCCCACTTGGTATTTTGAGCACATTATGTCCAATCCATAATCCAACTGCTTGTAATTCAAACCCTATAATGTAACAAATCAGCATAACTGCCGTAAGCATAAAAACGTTGTTTTCCGGAATGGCAATTTTATTCGCAAGATAGAGAAGAGGGGTAAATCCAACCAGGTGCAACCCACCAACAAACACACCACCACTAAAAATTAAATTAAAAAAGTCATATACTCCAAGCTTATCGAAAGCCCATTCCATAGCACTCTCCTCCTACGAACTTAACTCAAGCTCCCTCACTCACGTCGGGTGAAAGCCTTCCATGTAATATAAACCTAGTATAACACATTCTTTCACAAAACTCATTTGCCATATCAAACAATATACGTAAATAGAAATATTCAATTTTGCATACAATATGCTTTAGTAAAAACAACGCGTTTGACGCTACAAGGGGCCGCTGGGGCCCAGGAAGAAAGGACTTGTGGATTTCTTTTCTGGGTTGGCGGCGGAGGAAAGGCTCCTTGCTGAGGATGGCGCTGCATAAAGGCAGGCTCCCGTGGCCTGCGGGGGTTTCTTCGCTCATCTCTTGCCCCTTAAAAAATAAGAGTCAGGTTTGGCGGAGCCGCTGCAGAGAGTTCGCCCGGGGGAATCGCAAGTTGTGCAATCAAACCCCTGTCAACCGGATACGTCTGACCGGTATAGAGAACTCCTCAATTTTAGAGTAGGTGAGGAGAGTTCCTAAATTAGACGGGTTCGAGGGTCCTGCGCCTGTAAAAGGGAGAGGGTCTCATCCGCTTCATGAGAGGATAAGGAGTCATGTCTCATGAAGCTACGCCAGGCATGCAGGAGTGGCTTATGGGTGGGAGGCATTGCACAGCCGGAGTTACGCAAAACACACAAAACAGCAGCTTTTCTGAACTGCCAGCGGCAGAGGGGGAGCTGCGCCCATAGCATACGAGGCTTCGAGAAGCCTTCCCTGCTAACGAGCGGTTGAGGGTTTGGCAAAAGAGAACTGGTGTTGGCGCTTCGGTTGAGGTGCTTGAGGTCCGATACAGCTGCTGAAGTAGAGTGGGTAAGGGACTTGTAGCTATATAGCTTCAGGGAGTGGCGACTCTCGAAAATTTCGAATTTTTAGTAGAAATTGCTTCAAGAAACTGACTTCCGGCTGAAAAAGCAGTTGGAGGTGGCTTATAGCTGCTATAGCTTCAGGAACTGCAGCGCAAAACGAAAAACCGAACCCCTTGCTGATTGATTCGCTTCCTCGTCTCCTGATTCGCTTGTCTCTGTTCACTCGTCGGGGACTCCAACTCAATCTCTACTGCCTTGTTTTCCTCGAAGGGCTCCTCTCCAAAGAGGCTGGCTCTTCGTTTTCTCTTTCCCGGATTTCCCGTAACAGTTTGGCACTAGATGGCAAGGTTTGTCATCATTTACCACGTTTTGAAAAAGTTCCAGTTCCCAGCGATTTTCCCTGCTTTTCCCGCCAAATAGTTCCCGAACAGTTTGCATACAATTGCCCAAACGATGCGTCTTGCATCCAAACCAACGAAAGGAGGCCGTATGCCCGGGTTTTGTCCCCGGGCATCATTAACCCATGGTTAAAGAAAAACTCGAATCCCTTGAATCTGGCATGGGCAGTTTCTCAAACACGATTGCTGAAATCGCCCCTGCCAGAGCTGTTCTGATTCTCCGCATCCTGGCGGGAATCTCTCTTGGCGGGGTCATGCTCTCCGCTGTCTTCCGAATGAGCTTTGGCATCCCGGCCACGATTCTCTTCACCGTCTGCCTGGTTTGGTATCTCCTGACCAAAGATTTCCTGGAGGAGCAGCCCAAAGCAAGCCTCACGAAGTGGCTGAAAGCAAACTTCGTTCTCTATGGAGCGGCCATTGGTCTGATTCCCTATTGCGCCACTTCCTCATTCCTCAAGGCCGGTGCGGCCTTCATGATTGGCTTTGGCGGCCTAGTTGGTATGGTGGGTATCTTTGCCGTGCTGGTTACCTGCGACACCGGGAAGAAGGTCCTGGAGTGGCTGGACACCACGGTACACCTCTCTGCCTCCGCAGCGGCCTCTGGCGAGCCGAAGCCGGGCGACGTTGTTCTCTGCGACATCAAGGAGAAGCTGGAGAAGGGCGAGAAGGACTGCCGGGAAATTCTGCCCTATAAGGACCGGTTCCTGCACATGCTGATTCTTGGCCCGACCGGCTGCGGTAAAACCAGTCAGGTAATCCTCCCCATGTGCCACCAGGATATTCAGAACCTGAACGCAGGTCTCACTGTCCTGGAACCCAAGGGTGACCTTGCCCGGGAAGTGGCTATGATGGCCAAGGACCTGGGCCGGGATTACATCTATTTCGACCCCTCGGTTGATAATTGCCCATTCTTCAACCCCCTGATTGGCGATGAGACGGACGTTATTGAGAACGCCGTCACCACATTCCTGGCCTTGAGCCCGGACTCTCCCCAGTACTTCAAGGACCTGAGCGAGCAGCTGGTCCGGAACACGTTGAAAGTGTTGAAGCGCCTGGACAAGGATAAGGGCATCGATGGCTACTACTCCACCTTCATCTGGATGTCCCGCGTGCTGCAAAATAACGGTGGTCAGGGAAGAGAGCTGGTTCAGAAGTTCTCTAAAATCATGTCCGCTACGCCGGATGAGGCCAAGGAGAATGCGGATATTGCCAGTTGGTTCCTCAATGAGTACTTTGCCGAGAAATCCAAGGTCTATGAGAACTCCTCCGGTATCCGTGCTCAGGTGACCAAGGTCATCTCCAACCGCTATCTGCGGCACATCCTGAACCCTGATGTTGAAAAGGGTGAATACAACCAGATTGACTTCGATAAACACCTGGAAGAGGGCGGCGTCATCTGTATCTCTACGGCACAGGGTTTGCTGCGTGACCTGGGTAAGTTCCTGGGTTACTTCCTGATTCTGCA
The DNA here is from genome assembly GCA_910574635.1 of Oscillospiraceae bacterium. Taxonomy (GTDB): domain Bacteria; phylum Bacillota; class Clostridia; order Oscillospirales; family Oscillospiraceae; genus Oscillibacter. The sequence continues at coordinate 258,785 of CAJTCG010000002.1, forward strand.
ATTCAAGTCCGCTGTTTTCCGCCGGCCTGGCAATGAGGATACCCGCCGGGCGCATTGGCTCTACATCGACGAGTTCCAGGAGTATTCGACCCCTGGTTTCTCCCAGATGCTGACGCAGGGCCGTTCTTATCGTGTGGCTTGTCACCTGGCAACCCAGGCCCGGGCCCAGATGGCCATGGGCGGCGGCCGCGATGGCAAAAATTTCGTGGAACTGGTTTCCACCAACGCCCGCAACATCGTAATTTTCCCTGGCATTTCCAAAGACGACGCCAAGTTCTATTCCGAACAATTTGGCGAAGTGGAAAAGACCGAGGTTATGAAGGGCATCACACGCAAAAAATTCAATATCATCACGGGCGGCTTGTCGCCTCTGGGCCATCCGTCTGAGCAGGTCCGTGAGCAAACAAAGCTGGCCGCAAAATACACCGCTACCGACTTGATTTACCGGCCATTCGGCGAAATCGCCTACTGCCTCATCAAAAACAACTCCATTCAGCCACCTCAACTCGGGCAGGTGAAATGGCTCGAAAAGGAATACGACTCCCGCCTCAAGAAGATGATTGAGGATGAAATCGTTGTTCATGAATTAGGCCGCGAAGAGACCGCCGCCGCTAAGACGGCCCCCGCAGATGCCGGTATTGACTGGGGCGACGATGGCGATGCTGGAGATGCTCCCGCCGTTGACAAGAAGCAAGAGCTCGCTCTGCCCAAAGAAGAGGAGTTCTTCGGTGACCTGGAGCCCGCGCCCAAGCCCGAAGAGGCGCTCGCATCCGACCCCTTTGACCTCTCTGGCGAAGATTTGTCTGAGGATGAGCCAAAGCCACCGGAGCCCGAAATCGCGGATGGTGAAGTGGATATCTTCGAGGATGACGATTTGATTTAAGGAGGCTGACGTAATTGAAAAACGCTGAAAAAGATACTTCAAAGAAGCTGGTATTTATGGGAGTGGGTCTATTTGCGGCGATTGCCGTGGCTGGGGCCCTCTGCCTCGTTCTCATGCTCTCCGGGAACAGCAAGCCCTCGGAGAATGTGGGTCTCAAAAACCCGGAGTTAATGGGTGCCCCCGATGCTATCACGTCGAAAGACCTGGAGGAGGAGTACCAGAGCCGGGAACAAATCACCCTGGAGATGCAGGAAACCATTGATGAGACCGTGCTGCGACTTGCGTCCTATGGCAACTTCTCCGAGTTGGACTCCTTCCTCGCCAAGAAGCAAGCCACTTTCAAAAACGCTGAAGGTGACGAAAACCAGGCTGTTGAGGACTGGCGGGGGAAGTTTGAGCTTCTTCGGGCAGACATCGCCACCACGGTGAATATGTCCGAGGCCAACGCACCCATCTCCTGGGTTTCCTACACGACCCCGGCAATCCTGGCTGCGGCTATTGCCTACAGCCCCATCTCCTTGAAGGCGGATGCCTTCATAGACTGGTCGTCGGTCATGTTCCCGGCGGTTTCGCCCGCCGATGCTTCCGGCGTCAACCTGCAAGCGGCGGAAATTGAGAACCCCTCCGAAATGCTGGCGGATATCAACAAGAACAGCGAGGAGCAGTTTTATGGCCTCTCCGCCTATGATATGACCTTGTTCGGTTATCGTTGCCGCCTGTATGCTGTTGCCGACATCTATGGCTACTACCGGCCATACAGCCTGGTTGGGATTGACGGACACCTGATTGACCCGCCCACGAGGCAGACAGTGCAGGAAATCAAGCGGGCTCTAACACCGCATATGACCCTTGACGATGTAATCTCTGTTACTCCATTCAACCAGGAGGAGCATGATGCCCTTGTGGCACAACACCCTGAATGGTTCGACGAGAACGGGGCGTACATCCAGGGAGATGCGGTGGGGGAACACACCCGCACGGAGGCAACTCCCGTGGAAAGGGAAGAGCCTTCTGCTGAGGTGGAGGGAGCCCCTATGGATACTCTGGCGGATACTGCCCCAGTCGAATAATCCAAACGAGAGAGCCGTCCGGAATGGGCGGCTCTTCTGATATCGTTCTTGGTGGCTCTCTAGCAGTATCGGGCTTCACGAGGCCTCCACCTGGCCACAACCAACATTCTTCTTTTGCCAACCCGGCTCATGCCTCCGCAGCTTCCTCAGCCTCGTTTTCCCTGTATTTCTTCATCAGCATATCCCTGACGGATGCAAAAGAGAAATACGCAAACAGCAATGGCTTCGTGTCCTGCCCGGTCTCTTTTGCCATCTGGAATCCTGTAAGAAGCAGCTGTCCCATATCCTCGTTGTAAACCAGCTTTGCGGTGGCAAAGGTCTCATTGAGGCCGTTGATAGTCTCATAATCTAAGGGGAAGGGGAGCGGGGCTACGATTTCCACCCCTCTGGCCGCATGGTTAAAGTAGAGGTATGTGGAGCCATCCGCACAAAGAACCGGCAGGAAGGTCGAGAGGTCCCGAAGTGGCTGAACGGAGACAACGTAATACTCCAAGGATGCCTCAAGCTCCTCTAAAACCGGCTGCTGCAAAGGTGCATTAGAAGGAACAAGGCGGAGAGACGGAAAGAGGTTTGCGGTAGGCGGACAGTGGACGGCCTCGTTCCTGCCTCTGACGAGGGCCTCTTCAAAGGAGATACCCTCTCGCTCCATGCGGCTATACACGGTTACCCGCGGGAGATGGTATGCAAGGATAGCTTCTTCCCGGCTCGCATACTCTACGCCGTTTACAGTACACGGCATGGCACGGTAACCTACTCTTTTGGGGCTTCCAGTTCGCTCCATTACAATTCTAATAGCTTCGCTGGCGGAGACCTTCCTCCGTTTCCGTGTCTCATATACTTGGCTCGGATTGATTCCCAACGCTACGGCCGCATCATAAATCGATTTGTACGGGACACCCTCATATTCCACGGTTATCCGGTTTCCCACGACGGCATCCTCGCCCAAAAGAGCTTGTTTACTCGCGGAAGAGAATTGGCACTCTCGCACAATCTCTTCGGGAGACTTGCCCAATTTGCGGTAATATTGCACCTTTGAGTAATTCAAGCCGTAATAGTTTACAAACTCCCTGATAGATGCGAAGGTTTTCCCGTCATATTCGACTGGTTTCGCTTGAATAGCTGACATTTGATAACCTCCCCTTGGACTTCGAGATACCAGAGTATACCACAATTTCCCTGGGGATATTCGTCGCCTTTTGCGGATGATGGGTTGACAAATCGGCCCCAATAAGAACGCATAACATAGAAACAGTGCTCATGATGCTGCAAATTCTGCAGGGAGGTGTTTCCGCTGTCAAAAGAGCTAACAGGCCTCGATATGGCAAAGCAGACAAACCACTATCTCCGAAGTATATTCGCCCGTAGTTATCCTGCGGACGGGTGCTCCTCCTTTGCGGGCCCTCCAAACTCCGCGAGGAGGATGCCAAAATCCCCGGATTGAGATATGTGCGGCTGCCGCATTAAAAGTGGCGGGTTGGTATACTGCTGACTAGAATTCTTTGCACCTTATATCTGATGGACAAATCCACATACGGCCACAAACCACAACACAACTAAAACTAGGGGCATTGCGTCGCGCGTAATAAATTTCCCCGACAAATCGACTCTGACAAACCTGCATAGAATAAGACAATGGGCCATTTTGGGAGCCCAAGGTTACTATTTTCGAAAGAAAGGATTTGATACAATGAGTTCTGTGTTTGATAAGGACCTGAAAAGCCTGGATGCCCTGATGCAGAATGAAGTTATCTGCTGGGGCGAAGTTACCCGCCTGGCCCGCGATGAGGATGGCCAGGGCTATATGGTAACGACCCTTCCCGCCATGAGCCAGCATGGCATTTCTGGTGGTGAGCGCTGCGTCATCTACACCAACGAGGCGGATGCGGACAATGTGAGTCCGCACCTGATGAACCTGATGGGCCGCAGAGTGCCCTTTGTGGTGACTGCTGCCGAGCCGGAGAACGACCGTCTGATTGCCAGTCGGAAGAAGGCGCAGATTCAGCTGAAAGCCGCCATGCTGCAGGACCTGGCTAACAGCCGGATTTACGAGGGCACCGTGACCGGTTTCTCCCGGTTTGGCGCTTACATCGAGGTGAACGGCGTGACCGGCCATCTGCGCAACAGCGATTTTACCTCGGACCACAGCGATGTCCGGGAATACCTCTCCGTCGGCGACTCCATTGAGGTGAAGTGTAAGGAGCTCTCCCAGGAGGGATACATCTACTGGGAGGTTGTGTCCAAGGTTCACCGGACGAAGCCTATCTCCCATGACTTCGAGCCTGATACGGTCGTTCTTGGCCGGGTTGTGCGCATCAACCAGTTTCCCCGCGGCGTTGGCGTGTTCGTCAACCTGCAGACCGGCATCGACGCCCTGTGCTCCCTGCCCCGGGAGCTGGAGGTGGAAGAGGGTGCCCGCGTCTCCGTCAAGATTGAGACCGTGACCCCCGGTACCCGGCCCACTGATACGCCTCGCATCCGCGGACGGATTGTGCGGGTGTGCTAAGGGTTGACAAAAGAGGATTGTGCCCTCGCGGCCATCCGGCCCTCTTGAGGCCCGATACAGAAAGAGAAGAGGACCCCCCGAAAGGTGGGCCCTCTTTTGCGTGCTGGCATCAGTCTTCCTCGCCAAAGACCTCGATGATTTCCTTCTTGCGTTCCCGGAACGCCTCGTCAACACTCCAGTCCTCATCGCAGCCGTAGCCAATGTCCTTTTCCGCGCTGCTGGCAATAACTTCAACCAGCTTCTGCGCCTTCTCACAACTCATATCCGCATCGGGGTATGTCTCCTGAAGCCGGTAAAGAACCGATGTCCGCAGGTTCTCATACGCGTAGTCGGTAGCGACGCATGCCTGGGCCGGCATGCTGAGCATGGTCTGCTCCACCTCGATAACACACAGGGCGATAACAACATCGCCATCTTCCAGGACCTTCACTCCGTTCGCGCTGCAGAGCAGGGAGGCGTCATTGTTTTCTCCTGGCAGCGTGACGCAGATGGTCGTGTCATTCTCAACGGCCTTCTTCATAGCTTCCCGAGCCTCCTCCAAGTCGCATTTCCCGTTGGCGGCCTCCAGCCATTTAGACAGGGCCCGCGACTGCATGTTGTCCCGTGCAGCCTGCACATCATCGGTGCAGAGCGGAATCTCGGACTTCATCTCGGACATGTTCTGTAAAACAACAGCGTACATTTTCACAATAAATTCCTCCTGACATAATTCACCGGTTTGGTGTTGACAAATCCTATGCACGCCAGCAAATTGCGATTCCGCCCAAAAATGAGATTAAGGGAATCTGCATATCATTCGGCAAAACTACGCCTGGGTAAATCACATAAGGAGGATTTTTTATGAGCAATCGGGAAAAGATGCTGATTCGCGAAACCCTGGAGCTCCTGCGGGAAACGCTTAGAAAGGTGCCGGATTTTCAGGGAAAGGACTGGCGGAGCGTTGACGACTGGCTGTTCTCCGAGCTCCCTTTTACCAAGGGTGAATTGCGGGATATCTACGCCGGCAGCGGCATCCTGTACGACAGCAGCTCCGCCGTCCCGGATGATGAGTTCTGGCTGACGCCATATCTGGATTGTCAGCTGCGCTGCGCCAGGAACTCGGGGCCGGACAATATCTATGGACCTGGGGCGGAAGTGTACGCCATGGTCGACGGCATGCCCACTCTGTTCTCCAGTAAGGATATTCCCCGCATCAGCAAGTACATCGGCCAGACTCCGCGCCTGGAGCGGAACCGGTGGAACGGGGGCATTTCCCTGTGGTTCGGCTGCGAGAAGGTTTGGAGCAGCCAGGAGGAGAGGTTGGACGATTTTGTACGGCCTACCGCTTCATGAAATATCAGATTTGTTTCAGTATAACCCATAAAGAGACCTAGAAGCAGGGTGAGGAAAGCCTCCATAGCTCCGTTAATCCGGAAATGGAGGAAAACGCAACACAAAAAACATGTACAGATTGTACCAAGGAGACTGTCTGGCGTTGGTCAGTAACCCCCACGCCTAAATGCGGGGGCTTGCAAAAGCCCTGACTGACTACCCTAAGTGCTATGCGCACCACGTTACCCAAGAATATTTGAGTATCTCATAAGAACCTACACAACTGAGGGCGACTGGGTTCTCGACAATTGCATGGGTTCTGGTAGTATGGGAGTTGCCTCACTTTTATCCAATCGCAATTTCATTGGTATGGAGCTGATGCACAATTACTTTGAAATCTCTAAGGAGCGGTTGGAGAATACGGTCAATAGCATCACCAAGAAAGGAGAGACAGAAAAATGAACCATATGGATAAAGTATGGAAACTTCTTGGGCTGGGCGAGTTTGAGAAGTTTAACATTTTCGAAAAATGCCCTAGCGCACTGCGAACCAGCATTGATGGGAAAATCAGGAACCCGTACTATTTCACCGATGAAGGGCTCACATGCCGGGACGGCGTGCTGGACAACCGCAAACTGGCGGGCCTGATTACCGGTGAATACGGCATTGATAGGGGTGAGAAGCAATGGGATTGACGCTGCGCTGTGAGAAAACTGGCCGGAGCGCGGATTTTACCATGAGCGGCTTCATGCGCCTGCGCATGGTCGTTGCCGATTTGTGCGGGGAGGAGGTTTCCGCGCATTACCGGCTCCTGCTGGACAGCCTGTATGCTCGCTTCGATTCTCCGGAAGAGAAGGCCGCCTTCTGGGAGGCCTATAACGCCAAAACGGAGAAAATGATTTTATGCAGGCGGCTGGATTCCAGAATTGCAGACTTCCTGTATCTGCCAGATGTAGGCGGACACATTTCGCACCGCACCTGCAAAAAGCTGCTGCAAGTTATCGGCAGCTATGACAATAGCGGCGACTATGGATACTCGTGGTCCAACACCCGGTTTCGGGATTTCAAGAGAATCTTGAGCGCCTGCGTTCATACGAAGAGTGCGATGGAATGGTACTAACGAACTGTCCAAAAATCTCGGACAGTTGCAGAAAGAGGACTGCCAGCAGGCGGCCCTCTTTTCTTTTGCCCTCGGCGGTATCGGGCGGTTAACAGCCGCTTTACCCAGCAACCCGCCAGTTCTCTTCTGTCAACCTCCCCATCCCCCCAGAAAAGTATATCTGTTCGGAGGACTAATAAAACAACGTAAATCTGCATAGTATAACCCAAACCAATTTGGTTAATTTTGTTTAAGGAGGCGTTTGTATGTCGGAAAAAGTCTACATCACCCGTGATGAGGGTGAAGCTCTCTCTTTCAACTACGACTACAAGCAAGTATTCCACCACGAATCCAGCCAGCCCAAGACTTTGCCGGAGTATGCGCTCATCAAGTGGTTCGTGAAGCAGCCAGAGCAGCCCAAGCAGATGATGCTTGAGGTCCTGGGATTTATTTACAAATTCACTTTCGCTACCCGCGACCAGCTGGAACGGATGCTGCGGCTGAAAGGCATTGATGCCGAAGGCCTGGACAGCGTTCTCCAGAAACTCCTGGACCAGCGCATGGCGAACTTCTGCTATTTCAGCAAGTTCGACCAGGGTGGTCCCGTTCCCGACGACGCGTTTCGTGTCTACTGCCTCGATTTTGGGGCTGTTGGCGTCCTGTCCCATTTCTACTGCGACAATGTTACCTGGTTCTCTACCGATGCTATGGTGCGGACCGAATTGGTCCTGAAATACCTCACCACCACGCTCTTTTACCTGAGCATGGCGGAGGCCCGGGGCAAGGCGCTTCAGTACTTCAAACCGGTGTATGACGTGACAATTGGTCACCGCGATATCCGGTTCTCTGCGGCCTTTGCAATCCTGCAGGGCCACACACCCCTCTCTTTCATCCTGGAGTCCGTGCGGGCGTATGATTTGCCCTCCGGCTGGGATGACAAGGTGGACAAGAAAATCGTTCCCTTTGCCTGTCAGGATAAGTACTGGACCAAGTACTTCTCTGATGCGGAGCCTGTTTACATCTTCCTGGTGGAGGATGAGGAGCAGGCCCTGGAAACCGCCAGAATCTTCTACCGGCGGACCGGCAAGGACAATTTCAGACTGATTACGGATGGCCAGCTCAAGGGCGGGCTGGACAAAGCCGTTTTTCTTAAATACATCCCCAATGCGGAAGACCCTGTAAAGACTGGCACCCTCAAAAAGGTGAAATCCAGTCTGCTGTCTGGCGGCAGCGACGACAACTAAACTCCCCGCAGCGGCTCTGGGGTGTTCGCCCTGGGGCCGCTTTCTAATTGCGCTTTTGCAATTTGCATAAAATAACCCATTTCGGACCGAAAGGAGGATTGTGTCATGGATGATTTCAGCCGGGGCTCTGAGAATTTATCAGAGCAGGGCCTAGACAACCTGAAAGAAAACGGCAGGGCAGTTGCCCAAAAGGTTGGAAAGGTTGCGCAGCGCGGCATCAGGAACGGAGCCCGTAAGGCAACAAAGGGCGTCAGAAGTGCCATCAAAAAGGGTGTAAGAAAAGTTGCTGCCAGTGCGGCAAAAGCGATTGCCCAAATTGGCGCGAAGATTATAGCCGCCCTGGGGCCTGTTGGCATCGTGGTCCTGGCCATTCTTTTGGTTGTTGGACTTGGCTACGTTTATACCATGGAGGAGCGTGGCTCAGTCGAGTCGAATGTCATGGACCCCGTGACAGAGAACCCCACATACATGGACCCAGAGACAGGCATCATGACCGCCGTGGCCCAGACGGAGCCGCAGGCGGTGGTAGACGCCTATTACAAATACATGTCCGTTGCGTCTTATGTCAAGACGTTCAAGAAAGGCATGTGGGAATTCCAGGAGCCGGAGGAGACAGAAGATTTTGCCGGCTTGCGGGACTATAATAAGTTGGAGGAGAATTTTTATCTCTCCGATGACTTTATCCGCCAGCTGGATGAGCTGCTTCATGACAACGAGTTTTTTTACCCAGAACAGCTAATCAAACCTGTATACGGGCAAAACCTGACCCTTGTTGATGAGAACGGTACCGACAAGACTGTTTACACTTCCAGGCTTCCTTTCGATACTCCAAGCGGGGAGAGGATGCTGGATGATGAGCAGGTCGACGGGTTCTCCGATATGCTCAGCCCCAATAACGGACCCCTGGAGGCTCCCGGAGCAACGGGGGATGATAAACAGCTTCTCGCCAGGTCCCAAACCTCCGAGGAAACCGTGAATGAGCAGAACAAGCCCCGCTTCAAGCTCCAAGACCGGAACGTCATCAAGGATGATGACTCTATCCCAACTGAGCCGGGCCTGTGGGACTATGGTTTCGCCTCGGTTCTTGACTACCAGGCGGACCAAAAGCTCATGTATATCAATTGCAATTACGACTCCACCGATGTAGATTTCGATGTCGAAAAGTGGGAGGTTGTTGATTACGATGAAGATGGGAAAGAGATATATGGCTGGGTTCACTACCATGAGGAGGTCAAAGCGATGTCCCTCAGCGGCGGTTTAGATGCCCTCAAAGCCGCCTGCCAGGAGTATTGCGATGCAAACGAAGACGAGGAAACCCGCTGGCACTATCACCTCCCATCCAACATCAGTGCCATGGTGGACAACACGGTTGCCTGGAATATGGCGAAGGAACCCAACTCTGTCGTGGAGGCCAACTATACATCCATTTATGGGCGGGATGTTACTAACACTCACATTGACATGGAGACCACTGAGGCGTGGGATTATGATATTGACCATCTGTCTTTTAAGGACAGCTCACTCCAGTCTGTCTTTGGCAATAAGGGCGGCGGCCTGTTTCCGCTTAAAATCGCCGTCATTTCCCATGCGGCCACCTTCTCCGGCAACATCGACTACACCATCATCCCGGCCGGAACAGACGGATGCCTGAAAACAGAAGCGGAGCTGCAGCCCAATTCCTCCGCATCTCAGAACCAGCGAGACCCCGTTCAGACCGTACAGGTAGGGAACAGCGGCTGCGAAGGAGTGACCCTGACGGCCCACCGGACAGGCACATACACCACTGAGTTGCCCAAAATCACGGAGAAAACCGCACCTTGGGGCTTCTCTTACCTGGAGGATTACGCCGATTACTACAGAGGGTTCGTTCCCGAGGACATCCAGCAGGACTTGGACTTCTTCGTCCGTACCGGGCTCTCCGCTCCGGAAGGTTCCGAGGCCAAGGAGAAGTATAAGCAGAATCTGCAGTTCCTCATGCAGCTAGGGCTGCTACGGCTATACACTGGGAATGTGACCCTGGGCGCCATAGGAACGGTTGACCCATCAACAATGGGTAACTCGGATTCTGATTTGTACATCCTGGCAAAAGTCATCGCCGCAGAGGCGGGGCCAAACAAGCTGGATGAGTTGATGGTGGGCAGTGTGTTTGTCAACCGGGTATTCAGTAGCCGGTATCCAAATACCTTCTATGAAGTCCTATCCGCTCCTGGGCAATACGCCTGCTTCACCGATGGTAACTACGCGAAAGCCCAGCCAACGGATAGGGAGATTGCAAGCGCCATCCAGGTTTTAACCGGGCAGTTCACCATCCCCGAAAACCTCACGGGACAGTCAGCCAAAATCCAGGGAAACATCTACAAAATGGTGGATAACCCCTCGTACCTGAACGACCATTACTACTGCACCATGGGATACAGTGAGGCTATCAGCACCGTGGACCGCTACGGCCGCCCGGCGCCTGACGCCTCTCAGCTTGAATCCCTGGCGGCGAGTTTGGAGGCGGCATCCTCTGTCGACGCAAGCGCAGTTGAGGCCTTTGGAGACGCTTCTCAGTCCTTCGGTTTCTCCAGTGTGGATGGCTCCAAGATTTTAACGGACTACACGCTTTACGATATCTCTGCCTTCGATGTTCTCCAGGCCACAAACATGCAAGCGAAGCTGGTCCAGCCGACATCCGGCATCATTGCGGTCCTGAACAGTCTGTGGAACACCTTCACAAACGCTATTGACCAAATCAAGACGTTCTTTACGGAGGCAATTCCGGATGTTTTCAATACGCCGCAGAAGGAGACCTGTGTTAAGTTTGGTCTTCTTTACAACGGCTACGATATCAAGTCTGTTGTCTACCATAGCATCACTTTCGCCAATCAAGTCTGGTTCTCTACGGTGGACGCCATGGGGGATAAGCTGGAGGAAGATGGTCTGATGTTCCTGTTCGTGGGAAAGAACAACCTCCTTGGATTCGGCACCCTTACAGGTAATCAACTGCAAATGGTCCACGGCGTGGGCACTACGGTTAACGGGATGATTTCCCCGACCACAGCCTACTACACGCCGCTGAAGCCCTATTCACCGGTGGACGGCTATATGGAGATGTCCACCCCCAGCGGGACCAATATCCTGGCTGTTGCGGATGGCACAATCGTTGATGTCTGCGAGGATGCGGCGGACCCGGCAGGGAAGCATGTTACCATGACCGCCACGATAGACGGGGACACTTACGAGGTTACCTTCGGCTACCTGGAGACGATTGCAACTGCCGCCGGCAGAACCGTCAGCCAGGGGGATTTGATTGGCACTTCCGGAAGCAAAACCTACCTCTCCGTCAAGAAAAACGGTTCTTTCGTTGACCCCAACAGCATCTTCTATCAGTCCACCCTGGTTTCCGGGCCCAGCCTTGGAGGGAACCTCTACAATGCTGACGGTACGGTCAACAAAGAGGCGATTGCGGCCCTGGAGGCAGAATTGACCACCTATGTAAACTCCGGCGGCGGCATCTATCATACCAGGCCCAATAACACACTCAGCTACAAGCAGTGTACCTGGTGGGCGTGGGGCCGCGGTCTCCAGTATATCCGTGCCCTTGGTCTGCCAATCTCGACAGAGCAGTATCGAGCGGGTGTCCACGGCAATGGAGGCCAGTACGCAAGCGTCAACGCCGCCTCCGGCATGTTCAACTATGGCAATACGCCGAAGCCGAACTCTCTGGTCTGCTACCAGGGCAACCCTGGGCATGTGGCCTATGTGGAAGCCGTGGACTATGTGAACAAGAAGTACTACACCAGTGAGGCCGGCAGCGGCACAAGCTGGTACGGCATCCGGGAGAGGCCCTTTGGCTATGTCGGCCACGGAAGTGGCGGCACATACAGCCAAGGCATATTTATCTATCTGGACGAGCCCCGGTGATGAAGCAGCAGCCCCCATGACCGCAATGGTCATGGGGGCTGTTTTTATTCGGGCTGGTTAAGACCCAGCTTTTCGACGATTTCTTCGGGGTTCATGCCGGATTTCATCGCGGCCTTAACAACCTCTTCCATCTTCTGCTTCTTGGTCTTCCGGGGAGGTTTCGGGGCCAGGATGGCCTTCTTCTTTTCGTCCAGTTCTTTGATTTTGACCTCAACGGCGGCCACCTTCTCATCAAAGTCCGCATTGGCCTTCTTCCGCTTTTCTTCAATACCCGCGATGTCCCGCTGGAGTGCGGCGATTTTCACATCGACGGCCTCAGCCATCTGCTGCGGGGTCCTCCTGGTGCGCTTCTGGGTGCTTTCTTCCATATTTGGTTCCTCCTCATGTATTCGCAACCGCTATCACGGATTGCATCTCTTGCAAGGGTCGTATCCCTGGCTAATTATGTCCTCCCGGCTGCCGGTATAGACCTGCTTGTTGGATTCCTTCATCTGTTTGACGCTGGAGCAGCTGGGATAGTGGAATTTCTTGGTGTTGGTATTGAGGATATAGGTATTTCCTTGTGGTTCCAACTCTGCCTGCTGGTTCCCGGTGGGTTCCGGGGCAGGTTCCGGAGTTGGTGCTGAGGACTCCGGCGTTGACGGGGCAGCCTCAGGTTTAGAATCTGCTGGCGCGGCAGTATTTGCGGCTTCATCCAGGGCGCTGTCTCCAGTGGCGTAATCAATAGTAACACCCGGCTGGACGTTGTAGGCGAATACACAGAAGCATACTCCATCGCCCTGGTCTTCAACTGAGTAGCCCTCCATCAGGACGCCGCTTGCCAGCAGATTGTCTCCTTCGAAAACCGGTGTAACATGATACTCTACATGGTTGCCGGTTTCTTTTATGTAGTCCGCCGTCATGTTCTCAAACGGCAGCATGCCCTCGATGTTCAGGTAGCGGGTCCCGGTTATCAGGTTACTGGTGTTTGCATTCTCAGCTGTCAGCTGGTACCCAATCAGGTGACAGCGGTTATACAGATACTTGCCGTCCACGCAGTCGTACCTCACTGTATGCCAGCCGCTAGGTTTTACCTGCCCGATACTGCCTCGCTCTTCTGTTGGCATAAGGTCCTGTCCAATGCAGGCCGTCGCGGTGCCGCAGCGGCCAAGGGCATCCAGCGGGCTGTAGTTTTCATAAGACTTTGCCGACAGGTTTGAGATATCGAAGTAGGGAGTATTTTCGTTAAGGGCAACGTATGCCTGACCGGAATACGCCGGGACATTTTCCAAGCGGAATGGATTGTTGGCCGGCTTTGGAGATTCCGGCTGCGCCGGTTCCGCCGGAGATGGTTCCTCTGGTGTCGGAGAGGGCAGGGAAGGGGTTGTTGTGTTGACGGTGGGGACCGCTTCGGACTGAACGCTGGCCGTTGGCTGCGATTCTGGTTGGGGCTCCGGCTGGTCGGGTGAAGAGTCGCCGCCGCAGCCCGCCAGCAAAGCCATCACAAGCAGCATAGAAATCATCCAGATGGGTTTTGCTCGTTTCATAAGCTGTACACCTCCATGGTGATTTTTTCGTGAGAAGAGCCCGCAAAATCGCAGGTTTCAATGAGCTTGAATTTGTTTTGGTCAGGAAAACCAAAATGAACATCCGCCGGGTACACTCGGTTCCACTTGAAAAGGATAATTTCTTCGATAGATTGCTCGTACCCAGCAATGGGGGTTTCCTCAACAAAGCAGAAGTCCCCCTCCTGGGCTTTATCGAGGAAATCTTCTGCAACTGAAATATCAGGCAAAGTCCCAAACACCTTCGCTGAGTAGCTGTTCATCCAGAGGGGCCTTCCGGCTGCCATCTCCAAAACTTTCTCCCGAAGAACACGGTCCTGGCTTTGCCGCCGGTGGTTAAACATGACTCCGAGATTATCGTCAACGCACACAATTATCTTCATTCCACTGAATCCTTCTTCTTGTTGCGAACTGCCTGGACCGCCCTGTAGATGCCATACCCGCCACCACCAAGAACGGCGGCGCCCACAACGGGATTTCCTTTGCTGCGGATATGTACCTCCAGAGTCTCCTCTGCTCCATCGGTTGTTCGGGCATATATCGTGACATCGCCCTTGGAAACCGCTGTCAGAAAACCACTGTTATCAACCACGGCGATGCTTTCGTCGCTGGTAGACCATGCAACTTCCGGGTATGTGGCGTTTTCCGGGTAAACCGTGGCTGTCAGCTGGGTAGTTTCTTCCTCAGTCAAGGCTCCGCCAAATTCATCATCAGTGATGATTTCAATATTCTCCACGGGGATTGATAAGACCTGAATGGTAACTTCTGTTTGAATATCTTTCTGAACTGCCGAGATGGTCACTTTACCAACACCAACTGCGGAAACCTTTCCGTCATCTGATACGGTAGCAATGGACTCGTCATCGCTGGCCCATTCCACCTCGGGGTAAGTGGTATTTGAAGGCGTAACCACCGCCCGCAACTGAGTCTCATCACCAATCGTAATTTCGCCCGGGCCCTCAATATCAACCTTCTCGGCGATAACTTCCTGCACGGAGACTTCAACCTGCGCGGATACCCCATTGGCTGCGGCAGCGGTGATGACGGCGGTTCCGGCTGCTACGCCCTGGATGCGGCCATTATCCACTGTGGCCACCGCCTCATCGCTGGAGGTCCAGGTAATCCTTGGGTTGTCCACATTATCCGGCGAGACTTTTGCTGAGATAGTTTTGCTATCGCCAATGAAGACGACGTTGGCCCCTTCCTCGATGCCCTCCATCGTCACGGATTCCGCCACGATTTCTTTCACAATAATACGAACAGAGCCAACTTTGTCATTGAAGGAGGTCGCTGTAATTGTTGCCGTGCCGTATCCGACGGCTTTGATGGAACCATCGCTGACCTGAACAACATTGCTGTCGCTGGATTTCCATGTCACCCGTGTATTACAGGAGTTAGCCGGGGAAACGGCGGCAGAAATAGCACATGATTCCCCGTAACCTAAGGCGGTCTTTTCCGCCGTCACGCTGACCCGCCTTGGAAATACATCCGTATATGGGCAGTACCCGCCGGGGTGAAGGTGGGCGGAGTATCCATGGTGATAGTGGTAGCTGCCAAGGCCGCTTGCGTTGCGGTTATCCCGGTGCCCTCCCTGGCCATCCGTTCGACCGCTATGAGCCAGTCCTGCAGGAGAGTAGCAGATGAGGACAATTAACGCGCATAAAACAGAAGCGAGGCTCTTAAACTTCTTTTTCATCCCAATAAATCTCTCTTTCTGCTGTTTATGAACCTAACCCGTGTGGGCATAGTTTCTTCCATTTGAAATTTATATCACATCTTCTAATGCAAATCAACAGCATACGTAGAAAACATCTTCTTGCGGACTGCCTGGATAAACTTTCTGCGCTCTTCTGGTCCCATCCTCATTTTCCAAAGCAAATATACCTCTCTGGATGAGAGCGTATTTCTGCAATTCGCTCCTCATCCATTATTTGGCTCACTCCATATACATCCAGCCATCCCATATAGGACAAGAACCTCTTTTTTGCCTCCGTCTTGTTCCTCGCTATGACATAATAGAACAATCTTCCCACATCCTCTTTTCGATAGCCGGCATTTACCGCCCACATTTTCTTATCAACCATAGTGTTCACAGCCTTTTCCATCCTCTCATTCGATTTGGGCTGATTATACCATGCTGGATATAGTTTGTCATTTCATGACCCCGCTAGAGCCCGTATTTTTTAATGATATAGTCGAAGAACCCCCGAAGCTCCTGAATGGCAGCATTAGGAAGCCTCCTTTGTAACAGCGCCTTAGGAACTTTCAGTCCAGATGTGTTTTGCTGCGTTCTTCGAAACACGACCCGACGTTCTTCCATGTGCAGAGTCTTTATCTGATACCCCTGGCGGGTCCAGGCCTCCGAAATGCAGAATTCGCGTTCCTCTGGGACAATAAAATGGAATGGGTAGCCTTCGATTTGCCACGGTTCTCCGTGACCCTGCATGTCATCGTACCAGAAGGACTTATAAAAGAACGCCTCCCAGCTAAGCCTGTCGCCCAAAATGATTTCTATCTGCCGGAAGGTAAGGGAAAGAGGCGAGTTATCGCTAAGTCTAAAATACTCGGACAACTCCAGATAGGGAGACTCTCTGGACCCTTCGTCTCCAATCATGTCCGTCAGTATGGCAACAAGGTCCAGATGCTCCTCTGGTACATCCTTTGCCTCTAAAAAGGTATCGAAGATACACCGCCGGTGGACATAGCAGAGGTTGCGGATACCACGTCCTTTCCCAATGACTCGCTCCACCACATCCAGGTCTTGTCCCGGGAGAAGGTCCTGTCTGCAGTATTCGCACTTGCCTTCCTGCCGGTTCCAGATAGTCCTCAGTTTCTGCCCGCTTGCCTTTTGAATATCCCTGCGGAATTGCAGCAGCTGGACGTTCTCATCATCAAGGTACGGGTTGTAGTCGAGGCGGCAGGGTTTGTGCTCCGTGGTTTCGATGGCCGCAAGCCGGAGGACCTTGATGGTCTTATCCGTGGTGAGGGTAAAGAAGTTGTACCCTCCGGCATCCGTCGTCCAATACTTCTTGACAACCTTCTTTACGTTGCTTTTCGGATGCAACAGCTTCATTTTCCGAAGCAGGAGCGTCTGGACGGTTGCGTCAATTCTCCGGAAATCCATATAGGCGTCAGAGACCCGATAGTAGCTGGCGAATCCGGTCAACTTTTTGTTGAGCTTTGCGATGAGGTTCCGCTGGGAGCCATTGAACCCCATGATGAACGACTCCAGACGCCGCTCCATCCTTGCAACCGCTTTGTCTGACGGCTTTACAACCAAGATTCCCTGCCGGCGCTGGTACCAGCGAGAAAGATACTCAAATCCAATGTTTACATTGGAAATATAGGTTTTCTCTTCATTCAGCCGGAGGCCCCGGGGAAGGAGAAAATCCTCCAGAACCATATGAATTATTTCCGTATCCCCGTAGGTTCTTGCTGTAATGATGATATCGTCAGCATAGCGGATAACCGCTCCGTTAGCGTAATCAATCTCCCCATCGGGATTTGGGTACAGGCGGCGGCGGACCTCTGCCTGTAGCCCATCCAGCACCATATTCCCAAGAATAGGGGAGAGGCTGGCTCCAAGAGAGATTCCCACATTCGTTGGAAAGAAGTCTCCGCTGGAAACCAGCCCAGCCCGTAAACACTCGCGCAAAACATGCTTGTCCATGGGGATGTTTTCGACCAGCCATTTATGGCTGATGCTGTCGTAGCACGCCTTCACGTCGGCCCGCAGCACCCATTCGGGCGGGTTGGGCTGGTCCAAAATCCTGCAAAGGTGGGCGTAGGCATCCAGTGTAGAACGGCCCTTCCGGGCGGAAAATGATTTCTTGTCCGCTGTTGACTCAGCTACTGGGTCCAGGGAGTATGCGTGAAGAACCTGCATCGCCTTGTCATGAGCAATTGGAATTCGAATACGGCGAGTTCGGTCTTCTTCAATCAATTCAAAATCTCTATTCGGCTTTGCCCGGTAGCCATAGGACCTCAGCGAGAGCGAGGCCCGCATTTTCTCTTCGTCCGTAGTCCATTTAACCCCGTCAACACCTGGCTCCGAATTATTCTTGACCACATGCCGGACCGCCAGCATTTTTGCTGCCAGGGAGTTCACCAGTTCCTTCTGCTTCCACTCAACCATCTGCCAGTTCTTGTCGGCTGCGGCTAAGGCGATTTTCCTCTGCTTTGCAAGCAACTGGTCCTCCAGCTTATCCCAGTCGGCGCCCCGCCACATAACTGCCATGTCCTCGCCGGAAACCTCTTTCCGTGGCGCTATAGAATTCAGGATGAGGGAGATGGGACAGTGGTCCGACCCAAGAGTGTCGGTGTGGTGCTTGATATTGTAGACGTGGCCGAGGAGGGCCTGGGAGATGATGAAGTAGTCCAGACGCCAACCCCGGTTCTCCAGGCGCTTTCTAAGACGGTTGGACCACCAGGTATAGGCTCCCTCCTGTGTTGGATACAGCGTCCTGAACACGTCCAGGAAGCCAGCCTCCAAAAGCCTCTCCATACCCTCCCGCTCATCAGAGATAAATCCCGGCGGATTTTCTTCATTCCGCAAGTTTTCCGGGTATACGTCTATATAACTTCTCGCCACATTGAAATCGCCGCAAAGCACAATGGGCTTAGGGAGGGAGCTGACGTAGGAAAGAAAAGCGGCATCCCAGGCGACCCGATAATCAAGCCGTTCCTGAGATGCCTGGGAGTTGGGGACATAGGTGTTGACGACGTAGTAGTCATCATACTCCGCCGTAATAAGCCTGCCCTCTATATCGAAACAATCCACGCCCATCCCGTACCGTATGGACAGGGGTTCCCGCTTAGACAAAAGAAGGGTGCCGGAATAGCCCGGCCTTTCCGCCGGGTTCCAGAACTGAAGGTATTCCGGAGTATTCAGATAGCATTGCTTCTTGATTTCCTGACAGCAGAAAATGTCTGGGTCCGTATTCTGCAGGAAATTCATAAAGCACTTTCGCTTGCAGGCCTCCATGCCATTTACATTCCAGGAAATAATCTTCATGAGATTGTTGCTCCTTTCGGAGGTTTTGCGTTGATAAAAGAGGAGTCCGGTCAGCTTGGAAATCTGTTTGCGTGAGGCCCGATACTGCGCATTTGATATACTAAAAGCGCAGGGTTTGTTCCTACGCTGTTGTTTTCGCCCTGGAATGCAATGAGGCTCTGGCCGTTTGCATAAAATGAGGTATCGATAATGAAAGGAGGTTCCATATGGGATATCTAAAATTGGATAGTGTCCCCGCAATGCAGGAAATTCGCATGCGGGAAGCCTGCCAAATTATTGCGAGAAGATGTCGCGAAAGGGCCGCCGCCGATAAAAAGTCCTACGTCATTTCGTGCAAAGGTTTCGGGGAGGACTCTCCCGACCTGCCGTTCTTTTCAAGCCAAACGTTTGGAAGAGGGCAGGGGAGATGCCATGCCGACCCTCTGGGGTTTTGCACGAAAGCTAGTCGAATTAAGTCTAATTATAGCGCAACACGCTTAGTTCGTCAATGTTTAGACAAGCCTTGCTCTACAATTTGTCTGGGATAGGAATCACTCGCCCCCAGGCTCATATGCTTTACATCAGGCCCGTCCTGTGGTATCATAGTTGCACTTAGGACGAAAAATCGACCGATAACCCCTCGCCTATGTAACCAGCAGGCAAGAACCACGATGGCTTTTGGGAACATGGTATACAAGGATGTGAGGCTTTATGATGTATCCATTTTTGCAAATTGATGGAGATACGGAAATCGTCCACTCAAATCTGTTGCCCAATGGAGAAGTCAAGGTGTATATTGAAAAGCCGGACGCAAGAGATGGCTTTCATCATGCCACTTGTTTTTTGCCGCAGTATCGGTGGGAAAGTATCTGCGGCTTTACGGACCGGGAGATAAGTCGGTTCCAAGAAGTTCTTAAATCAGCAGCCCATCTGATTAAGGAGTTATAGGACTAGCAAAAGTGCGAATTAGGGTCTTTTCCGGGGCAAGATAATTTGGTGTAGGAATCATGACGGATTTCATGCTGAAACAACGAAGCATGGCGGAGCAAGGTGTTCCATGACAACGCTTTGGATGTTTGAAAACACTCTGTATTTTGTAGAGGAGGGATAAGAAGGTATGAATTTACAAGTTGGTGACATGGTTTTCATTCGGCACCCCGCTGGATATGTTTCACACCACACTCCCGCCTGGTGTCTAGGCTGGACGGGGACCGTTGTGCGACTAAATAAGCAGACAGCCACTGTTGAGTTCGAGGTCGACGAGGATAATTGCAGGACCTTGCGGCGGTACATTGACTATCAGGACATTCAACCAAAATAATTTTCAGGCCCTCTTTCCGGTGGGGAAGGGGGCCTGTGTTGTTAGACTTCGTATTCCCGGAACATCTCCAGAATCTCCTCTTGCCCCAGTTGTCGGGCCGCAATGTAGATGTCCCGGTCATCTTCGGGCAGGGTTTCCAGCAGCTCTGCCATCGCATCCTCCTCAGAGAGGTCCAGATGGAGCGGGTTGACCAGCAGGGCTTTCTCGTGAATGAGCATCCGGGTCAGCACTTGGTACTCCAGGGCCCAGTCCGTGGTCTCCTGCTCTGTGTTCCCGTAGTTTACATCCAGGACCCGCAGGAGCTCCACGATGTCTCGATTGTTGAGATGGGGAAGATGCACGAACAGCAGGGGATAGTTCTTCTGTCCATACTCGTACAGGCACCAGAAGTGGTACCGCTTACCCGTGCCGGTGTCCTTGGGCTCGTTGACCTCCACATACTCGCCGGAGTATGCCCGGGTCAGGAGGCTTAGGACATCTGCTTCGATGTTGATATGCTTGGTGTCTCCCCGCCAATGGAACAGTCTTGCTGCATAATGGACCTCGCCAGGGGCGGTCTCATGCTCCAGCATGATTTTCGTCTGCTTAGCTCGGTACTCGTCTTTCTTAATCTGCATGAAAAATCTCCTCTTTCCAAATTTCCGCATGGGTTTGCGGGGATTCTATGCAAGGTGAGGAGGATGTATTCTGTTCTCATGCAGTATCGGGCCAACGGGAACCCGCTCGCCTCAAACCGGCCGCAATCTTCTTTTGTTAACCTCGAAAGAATCATTCCCCTACAAATTGCATATAATAATCCTAATTCCATTATGGAAAATTCACGGCCGTTTGTCCGGCAAAGGAGGCTCATCCAATGATTCCTCTCAGCAGAATTGACGTCACCCCTCAAAAGGCGGCGCAGTTCAATGCGAAGGGTATTTCCTGTGTAGAAGAACTGGTATCGTTCTTTCCCAGGAAATACTACGATTTTACAAAGCGCACAAAAATAGCCGACCTTGAGGAAGGCGCCATTTGCCGGGTATCCGGGGAGATTGTGTCCTGTACCTGCTATGACAGGGTGGACGCCGTTCTCCGGGATGAAACCGGCGAAATGAAGCTCACCTGGTTCGGCGGCTGCTACTTCTCTAGCCGGATGGTTCCCGGCGCAAAGTTTTCTTTCTGTGGAAAGGTCACATTCTTCCGCGGGTGGCCAACTATGACTCAGCCCTTGTTCCACGGCGAGGGAAGCAACAGTCTGGCCCACATTTACCCGATATACTCCAAAATCAAAGGAATGTCTGCGGAATATTTGCAGAAGAAGATAGATGCAGGACTTTCCTGCCTCGCCGTCAACTCCCCATGGTCGGAGCAGGACGCCTTCGCCAAGGCCGCCGGGCTCCCTGACAGGATTCAGTCACTCCGGCAGATGCACATACCCTCCTCCGGGGACGCATGGAAGGCCGCGAATAAGCGTATCGCCTTCGACCAGATTTTCCAATTCTATCAGGAGATGTTCTCACGGCAGAACACCCGGCAGTTCGTGAAGGGGACGCCTTTACCCAACTCCGAGAAAACCAGGGGGTTCATTGCCAGCCTTCCGTTTCCGCTGACTGCGGACCAGGATAAGGCTGTCAACGCCATCATCGACAAGACGAAAACGGGGGAGGGGCTCCAGGCTCTGATTACTGGCGATGTCGGCTGCGGCAAAACAGCCGTGGCGGCAATCGCGGCGGTTTTGGCTTGGGAGAATGGTTATCAGTCCATCATCATGGCTCCCACCCTGATTCTGGCGAAGCAGCACTTCGATGAAATATCCGCCATGACGGAGCCCCTTGGCGTGCGGGCCGCGCTCCTCACCAGCGAAACGAAGGCCAAGGAGAAGAGACAGATTCTCTCTGGGCTTGCGGACGGGTCTATCCACTTCCTCATCGGTACTCACGCGGTACTGTCTAGGGATTTGGTATTCCATGCTCTTGGCATGACCATCGTCGACGAGGAGCACAGGTTCGGGACCCACCAGAAGCAGCTGTTGGAGGAATTCGACAAGATTGGCGCCCACCATCTGAGCATGACGGCAACGCCGATTCCCCGCAGTTACGCTTCCGCAATCTACGGGACCAATATGGACATTATCACCATCGAGACTATGCCGGCGGGGCGAAAACCCATCATTACGGCCCAGTACATCGACAGGACCAAAGCCTATGAAAAGCTCCTGGAGGAAATCGCCAAGGGGCACCAGTGCTACATTGTATGCCCCTTTATCGAGGACTCCGATTCCGAGCAGTTCCAGGATGTGCTGTCAGTAAACACCGTTTTCGAGGAAATCCAGGAATACTGCAAAACCAACGCCCCCAATGTGCGCGTTGGGTGCATCAGCGGCGACATGAAAAAGGCGGACATCACGAAAACTGTTGATTTGTTCGCCTCCGGTTTCTTCTCCATTCTCGTCTCCACGACTATCGTGGAGGTGGGCGTCAACGTGCCCAATGCCACAGCCATAGCCATAATGAACGCCGAGAGATTCGGCATGTCGGCCCTGCACCAGCTTCGCGGCCGCGTGGGGCGGAAGGGAGACCAGGGGTACTGCTATCTGGTTTCCGAGAAGTTGAACGAGAAGCTGCACGCTCTCTGCGAACTCCAGAGCGGCTTCAAAATCGCGGAGATGGACATGAAGCTGCGGGGGCCTGGCGATATCCTGGGTGCAGACCAGACGGGTGACTCCGCTATTATTGAAACCATCTTAAAATGGCCGAAAATGGCAGCACGAATCCGGGAGTATTTTGCCCAAAAGTCCGCATGAGAATATGCGTTTTGGGGGGGGATTCTGGTGAATGTGCCGCCGGCATGAGTAAAGTGGTGCCCCACACAGGGCGCCACTTTTTATGGGCGGAGTTCTTGTTGACAGGAAGAAGGCTCTGACCGTTTCGGTTTTTGCCCCTCGCCGCCCGATACTGTCTTTGAGGTTTTTTCAACAGTATCGAGCCTCATTCCACTCAAGCCCCACCATCGCCAGATTTTCTTTTGCCAACCCTTGCAGCGTCTATCAGGGGCTTTCTCGCAGAATATACCTAAAGGTCTCAAATAGTAAGACCAACACTGCTAAAAATCCACTCGACATTATCCTGGAGCAACACCAATAGAGAATGCCCCATTTTAATCTTCAACCCCATCACGGGCAATATAATCTCGAAGTTTATAGAGACTCATCTCGGCAAAATAACTTAACCGTTCTTTGTTGCTGACCCGGCCTGAGGCCGACTTTGTTGCAGCAATTAGCTCTGAGAGGATATTTCTGGCAGAGCCGCATAAGTAGAGGCATACATAGGGGATTTGCTGGATGAATCGCTCTGCTTCCCGCTTGTTTGGAGAAGTGAGTGCGCAGTGTACCAGGTCAGAAATTCTATCAAACTCTGATTGAGTAAGCTTATATCTCATATCATTTTCCCCCTTGTCGGTATTGTTTAAGGTTATCTTAAAAATAAAAGCATGCCTCTTTTTATTGAGTTGATTGATTTTAGCATATTTAGATGATGTATGCAAGAAACGAATCGGGTTATGACAGATTAAAAGGGCCCCTGTTTGTAAGCTTCGAGCAGGGACCTTTTATCGTTTCATCTTCGCCCTGCGAAATCAAATTTTCCGCATTAGCATACTATATGAGACAGGAGGCAAATCGTGACTCAGAATCTCTTTCTAAACTATAGTTGATTCGCCAAGGACAAAAACCAAAATAGTAAGGAGAGATTCTCAATCATGAGCTTGACTAACCAAATGCTGCGCCAAATTCCCCCGGATGTGGCGCCTGAGGCGATTTGCCTTTTAGATGAAATCCTGGGGCACAAGCCGGTCGTGAACCGGCAAGCGGTTTCCACCGCCGTTTTCGAGAAACTGGAAAGCCAGTTCCAGGATGACGAACTGGATGCCGAGCTGGAGCGGCTTCACCTGTCCAAGATGAGCGAGATGAACGCTGCCATAGACGCCTACGACTCCCTCTGCCGCAAATTCCCGGATGCAAAGTTTTCTGAGGAGCGCATCCGTGGCGCGGATGAGGACGTAACTGACACCGCCCTCTTTGTCATTGATAAAATCGTCCAGCGTGACCGCATCACGGACCGCTTCGATATCATGTCAGCTGTGTGCGACGCCATTCAGAAGAAATATGGTAGCGGCCAGAAGCTCGAAGCCCATCTTCAACGGATGCACCTGACCACAACCAAGGACATCCTGTATGCCATCGACATCTATTTCGTCCTGAAAAAGCTGTATCCCGACACCGTCTTTGGTCGGGAGCGGGTTCGCGAGGCATGGCAGGACGCCATCTAAACCACCAACATTCTTTGCGCGGGGTGCCAGGGAATCGCCCGGCGTCCTGCGCTTAATTTTTTCGAAAGGAGGCAGCGCACGCTCACTTGGAGGTGCGCAATAAACTATGGTTTCTCCAAATGCCACAATCTTAGGCAATATCTTCGGCGGTACACACATCTCCAGTGTGCTGGGGGTCGTCTCTCTGCTGTTGAAAACCCTGTACGCCCTCTGTTTTATCGGCTCACTCATTGCGTTCTTCGTCAGCATCGCGAAGCTGGCACAGTCCGCCAGCAATCCGGGAGCCCGCAGCAGGGCACTTCATGACATCATGGTATCCGGTATCTGCTTCACCCTCTTAGGGGGAGTAGGCCTGATTTTCGTTGTGCTGATTGGCTTCATGAGCTGGTAGGGGAGGGGTGGATATGACATTATCTGAAATCACTCAGAAAATCAGCGATATTCAGCAGCTTGCCGCCATGGACCAGGAGGCTGCCCTCAGCCAAAACAAGGCCCTGTTCATCGCCCTTGTCCAGCAGGACGAGGCCTACCTTATCCGCAGCCCATCCGGACAGCTTTTCGCTGCCCCGGTTCAAGAAGATGACCCCCGGCTGTTCCTGCGGGTATTCAGCCACGAGGAGGCCGCTCAGTCTTTCGCTGAGAAGGAGCCGGGCAGGGAAGTGCTCCCCATTGACGGCGTGGAGCTGATGCAGGCGGCCAAGACTTGCTTCCTGCGGGGAGTATATGGCTTCCTGCTGAATGATGGGCTCGCCTGGGCCGTCCTGTCTTTCCCGGACTTCCTGGCGGAGTGTTTCCGGACTATCCTGGGCAATGAAAACATGGCGGGGGAGGAATTCACCGTTCTGGTCCGGCTCATCAATATGGTCCGGCAAAACGACCACTACAAAATCGTCTTGGCAGAAGTGCCCGGAGAGGGTACATTCTTCCTTGACGAAGCTGCCCGTCAAGCGGGAGCCCTTGAAAATTGCGAGTCTCTGGATGTCCAGAAGCTCCTGCGATTCCTCGACTTACCTGGTAATGCGCCCATCTGCGTCAAGATGGACGGCGTCGACTATGAGATGACCGTCGATATGCTCCAGGGTGCCATCCGAGTAACTGGATTGGCGACAAGGGAGGAGGGGGTGCCCCTTGACTTCTATACCGACTTCATTTCTCTGGATTTCCGCCCGGAGGACTTTGCGAGAGAAGAAATCCCTGCCCCACCTGTCGAGGAGCCGCCAGCAAAAGAAAAGAAGCCGGGTTTCCTTAGCAGGCTGAAAAAGGAGAAGGCCCCGAAACCTCCCAAGGAGAAGAAATCCAAGAAGGAGAAAGTCTCGCCTGACACGCAAGAACCCAAGACCCCCTCTCCTGAGCGTAAGCGCCGGGATTCCCGCAGCATTGTTCTCGGGATTGCAACCATGTTTGCGCTGGCCGCAGCCCTCATCTGCGCCGTTGTTTTTTACGTCCACTTTACATCCACGTCTCCTCTGGACAGCCTCAAAACCGACATCAGCACCCAATATTACTCTTCTCTCACAAAGCACTATGATGGCTGCCTGGAAGAGGGAACCGGTGAGGAAGCCCTGCTTCTTATGTCCGAGGACCTGGAGACATGGGTCCAAAGCTACGCCTCAGAATTCTGTACAGCAGAGGAATTGAAAGATATCATTTCCATCTATGCCTCCATCGGCGACATGCAGGAAGCGGCGGAAAACGCCTACACCCGGGCCGCTATCATGGAGCAGTCTAAAAAAGCTTACCAGGAAGGGTTGGCTGCGTCCAGCATCTCCGGCCGCCTGGAGTGCTGGCGGGGCGTCTCCATGGAGGATGCTTCTTCCTATGGAGCCATGCTGTCCAATCTCTCTGAGCACGCTGTTGAGTATAAGTATATCATTTTCACGGAAGCTGCTTCTCTCTCTGAATCGGAGGCTCTCTCCAGGTTGATTCTCCTGCAGAGTTTCTATCCGGGCGATACGGACATCGCCGCCAGGATTCGAGCCGTGCAGGCAGGGGATGAACCCATTACCCCCCCCGACAGCGAGACGCCAGACGTGCCCAACGAGCCAACCCAGACTACCCAGTATATCTCCATCTCCCGGGCCGCAGTCCATAGCGGCGGCTGGAACGGCGAGATTGACTTGTATATCGACTGGCGAAACATTTCCGGCAAGCAGATTGACGAAGTGGACTTCGAGGTGGTTCCCTACAATCAGGCGGGGGAGCAGGCATCTACCAAAATTGCGGATGCGAACGGCGAGTTCTACAGCCGATACCTGGCAAGGGACGTGGGGCCTTTCGAGGACGGTTACGTCACTCCATCCCAGCACTTTTGGAGCGATGCCTGGGTAAACGGCACCATATCCTCGGTGACGATTGACAAAGTGTCCATTTTCTTCTCCGGGGAAGAGAACCCGGTCATTATTACGGACGCTAATGCGATTTCTGCCCTATTCGCTGCAAAGTGAGCTTGTTTACGAAATGTTCAAAAACATAAGGGAACATTCGTTTGACGTACAATTTGTCTTTGTGCTAAAATCCATTTGTCGGGTTGAGGGAGGGATACCCCAGTTCCCTGGCCTACTCCCGATTAGGCCCTCTTTTCATTTGGGCTGTCCTAAGAGGCCCTGGTCCACCATCCCTGGCGGGGACTTTTCCCGCTCAACATCCTTCCATGTATGGGGAAGGCCGGCTGCAATGGCCGGCCTTTTCCGCCCCCTAAAATTCCCCGGTATATTCGGAATAAATCCGTGGGGCTTCGCATATAATACGGCATAAGCCCAAGCGGAGAAAATAGGTTCTCCGCCATCTGCATATAATATTCATACAACGAAAAACAACAGGAGGTATTTCGATATGCTCATGAACAGTGATTCCGCCAACAAGCTGGTCAAGCAGCTGGAGTCCGCTCGCGGCACTCTGCTCGCCCAGGAGCGGCAGGTCATCACCTACTCCTTCCTGCAGGGCGAGGAACCCTTCAAGCCGCCCTATAACTTCTCCGAAACCCAGGAGAAGCTGGGCAAGCTGAACGAGGCCATCGTAGCCCTGAAACATGCTATCAACGTGTTCAACACCACCACCAAGCTGCCCGACATGGACCTCACCGTGGACATGGCTCTCGTGCGGCTGCCTATCCTGACGGGCATGGTCTCCAAACTGGAGAGCATGGCCGGGATGCTGGAGAAGACCCGGCAGACCAATATCGCCGCGAAGGCGGCGGAGTACACCTGCCGGAACTTCGACGGTGAGGAGGCCAAGAGGGCTTTCCTGGCCGCGCAGGAGGAGCGTAAGGCTATTCAGCAGGCCCTGAACACGGTCAACATGACTGAAACCTTCGAGGTCTCCGACTCCGTTATGGAGGCACTGGCCTGATACATCTTTCCTTGCCCACTTCACATTCAAGTAAGTTTACTTGCAAAATTAACAAATACTAGATGAAAAAAGGAGTTTAACGTAATCCAAGTTATCCAAGTTATTTCAACTGTTATTCTTTATCGGTTGCGTTTAGGGTAGTTGGGATTTAAGTTTTATAATTCTTTTTTGAAGAAAGAAATTTGTTGTGAAGCAGGCTAAAAACCGTTGGGCTCTCCCCTTAGAGTCCGCCGTCGGGACAGCGGCGAAGGTTCACGTCCCGGCTTCATGCTGTTGTAGCTCAGTTGGCAGAGCGGCTGATTTGTAATCAGTAGGTCGGGGGTTCGAACCCCTCCAGCAGCTCCATACGCGGCCATAGCCCAATTTGGTAGGGCACCTGCCTTCCAAGCAGGTTGTTGCGGGTTCGAGTCCCGTTGGCCGCTCCAACTGCCTCTTTGCAGACAGTACAGAATTTCCGAAAGGAGGACCTCTCGTCATGTTGCGCTTCGTACTTGGGGCCTATGGGGTCCTTGCCGCAATTGCTCTCTACATGTTTTTTGCCCTGGAGCTTCCTCTGGGTAATTGCTTGTTCATCTTCATCTACCCCACCGTCCTTTTTCTGACCTACTTCTATCTCGTGTGGCGGCAGTCCAAGGACCCCGTGTTCCAGACCAGGGAAACCTGTCAGAAAATATTAGATATGACACGCTCGAACGACTGCTTCCCACCCTTTGATGACAAAATGTTCGATAAACTGGAGGAAGCGTGTGGTGGCCAGCCGCTTTGTGATATGAGCGGCTATATCACCGGACCCGAGGAGGGAGGCGGTACCAATGTGGTATGATTTGTTGGGGATTCTTTTGATGCCCATTATCGCATGCATTGGCGGATGTTTCGTCGAATGGTGGTTTTCGAGGCCAGCTAAGGAAAGCACAAGGTCAGTTAAGGGCAGCGGTTCCGAAGACAGGGCTCTGGCTCCATACAGGGCGTGCATCGCCATCATAGATATGACTACATCCAACGATGGGCTGCCGTTTGGGGCTACGTTCTTCGACGATATCGAGAGGGGCCTCAAAATGCTGGAGGAAACACTGCGCTGCGACATTCAGGGCTACGCGGAAGGAAGTTTCTAAACATTTTCTGCGGCCGTCGCCCAATTGGCAGGGCTCCTGCTTCCCAAGCAGGCCGTTGCGGGTTCAAGTCCCGTTGGCCGCTCCAATCGAATCCTGGGTGCTGGCTCTCAACATGTCCAGCTAAGCGTCCAGTAAGGGGCCTAACCCGTGGCGCCGCGGGAAGGGCAAGGAGGACCCATTTGTGGGGCATTCCTCAAGTTGTGGGGGATGAACGACCCAGGATTCGCTTTCATTTAGATACGTGGAGGAATACTCATCGGGAAATTTTGGCATTCCTGGTGGGCGCCGGTGCAAGAGCCGGCCTCCGCATAGCTCCTTTCTATGATTTTTGAATAGGTGTGTAACAGCGGGCGTTCGGGGTGGTAATGGCCCCCGGATGCCGGGCTGGCAAGGCCGTAACACTCAGGGAAAGGACACTATCCCTGGGCTGCGTCAGTCGAACATGAGCATGATTATCTCCATGCCCGGAGCGGGGGGGCTTCGGCCCCCGTAACTGGGACTAAACATCGCGGGACAGTGTAAGGTGCGCACACTGGGGCCCAAGACCCCAGAGGCTGTCGGTTCGAATCCGGCTTCCGCAAACAACATCATTGGGACTTGCTCCTCCCAGGCGGGGGCTTCGGCCCCCGTATCTGGGGCAAACATGTGGGACAGTGTAAGGTGCGCACGCCGGGGCTCATAACCCCGGAGGATACCGGTTCAAATCCGGCGCCTGCAAAGACATCAAATGGTTTTCTTTGTTTCGTTGATTGCCCGGGGCGAAGCTGCCACTCCGCTCCAGGGCGGTCATCCCAAAAAGGAGGAATTTTCGTGAAACTTACAAACATCCAGGAGGTAGACGACTTCCTGCAAACTGTCGATAACTGCAAGGGCGATGTTTGGCTGGAGGATTCCGCCGGGGACCGCTTCTCCCTGAAATCCATGTTCTCCCGCTACATTGCTATGGGGAACCTTCTCCAGGACAAGCGTGGCGAGTTGGAACTGTTCTGCTCCCAGCCGGCTGACGAGGCCCGCTTCGTGGAGTTGTTCTCCAGGAACCCGCAAATCGTCTAACCCGTACTCCAGAATCTCGCAGAAAGGAGGTCCGCCATGGACATCATTCTCGTTTGTCTCATGTCGGCATGCGTCTTCCATATCATTTACCACATTATACTTTTGTACTACTCGTTCCGGCTCTCCAGACAAACTCAGGGAACTATCCTCCATGTCATACCGCTTGATAAACTCTCAAAGTATGGAATATCTACCCTGAACGTCAGCTATTTTGTAAACGGCGTTCGCTATATTGGAAGATACCTGACAGAAAAGGATATCGACCACATGCGTACCGGCGACACGGTGACGATTCAGTATCAGCCCTCCCGGCCCGGCCGTTCAGCGATTATGGAGTTGAATGAGCCGTCCGTGATTGCGGACATTGCCCTGCTTTCGGGACGAGTATGCCTGGGCTCCTTTGCCATGAGCCTGGTTCTGATGTCCATCATCGACGGGGGACTTTTCTGAGTCCCCACCACATCCGGGATTAGCGCAGTTGGTAGCGCACGTGCTTTGGGAGCATGGGGTCGGGAGTTCGAGCCTCCCATCTCGGACCAGTAGGACGCATGGGGATGCGTTCTAATATACCGGCGCATGCCGGAATGTTCTCTGCGGAGAAGACTGCGGAGGCTGCTTCGCGGGCAGGGCCGGCCCCAAGGGAGGCCGGCCGCCCGTGGGGCACTACAAAAGAAGGAGGTTTCTATGAAGCATAGCCAGTTTGCCGGAAGCTGCCGCTTTATGTGGAACCGCATGCTTACGGACATCAACGCAGGCTACGAGGCCGGAGAAAAATATTCCTGCCCAACCCCGGCAAAGTACAAGAAGGTTCCCGGGCTGGAGTGGCTCAAAGAGATATTGCTGCCCGAATTGTGGCAACCTCATGGACAGAGACCATCAGGCGGCAATTAACATAGATAAGGAGGGCTTCCGCCTCTTTTGTGAGGAACTGCCCTCCGGATGCGGGGACTCGCCCCGCGCAGAGCTTTCAGCTCACCCGCAGCCTTCGGCTGCTTAACCAGTGGTTCACTGGGGATAGCTTGCACTACTACGGCTTGGATGGTCGGTATCATCCTGTAATAATTTGTAAAGGAGGATGCAGGGTAATTGCAGGAGGCGCAGATTCTGCGCATTCCTCCCCGCCCGACTGCGTCGGACGGGGTACCCCGCGCAGGATTAGATGGAATGGACCCAAGAAGAAGTTCAACTGTTGGGAAGAAACCGAACAAGCCTTATTGACAGCAGACTAAGCTGCGAAATTGTGCCTCCTGAAGCAGACTTGGTCAAATTTCGGGCTCAACCCGACAAACTCATTGCGCTCACGGGGTGGCTTTCTCTTGGAGACAAGCAAGACGCCACCTTGCTTAACAGATTTCAACATGTTGCGGACCTGGATGGGGTTAGGGCCTTTGAGGACAAGGAGACGTGCCACGAAGTTCAAATCGACTGGGCAAAACATCAAGTCGTACTCCCAGCCACCAACAAGTTTGATGAATGCACTATTCGCAAAAGCCTGGCGGGGGATTTTGCTGTCGTATGGATGGCCTACGAGAGGCAGGAAAGGTATCCTGATGATAAACCCGCTCTTTTGTGGATAACAGATTGGGAAGGCGGGAAATTGTATCAGAAACAGGCCCGTGTGGCAGATGCTTTTGCTGGTGGAGACCTTCAGACAACGGCTGCCATTATCAGTAAATTCTCCTGCGTTTCAGATGCCCTTAACTGGGCAAACGCCAGAGTCGTCTACGATGCGGCGGTTCAAGAGTCTCTTGGCAGATTTAATCCAATTGTATAGCAGAATTTCCGCAGGACCGGCAGAAATGCCGGTCCTTTTCATTTGGAATCGCCTTCGCCCTGGCCGCATATCATTCTCGCAATGTAGTCGAAAGGGGTTTTGATATGAAGGTTCTAATTATATATTTCACCATCATTAACTTCTGGGAATTCGTCTTCATGGGCCTGGACAAGGCCTACGCTCGGAGAGGGGAGTACCGCATCCCCGAAAAGACGTCGTTTTGGGTGGCTTTGCTGGGCGGGGCCGCTGGAGGAACCGCCGGCATGTTCTTCTTCCGCCATAAGACCCGGCACTGGTACTTCCGGTATGGATTCCCGGCGATTGCCTTGCTGCACATCGCGCTGTTCATCATCGTCTGACACAAAGGCCAGCCTCAAGGGCTGGTCTTTTGCTGTATCGGGCCTCGGAGAAGCGGCCATCAATCACCGCCAAAAATTCTTTTCTGTCAACCTGCATAGAATACTCCAAAACATACATAAGGGAGGATTCTTTTCATGGAGAGTATCAAGAAGATTGGATTTCTCGCAATCCCGGCAATCGTCCTGGCGGTAATTATCTGGGGCATCACCTCCAGGCCTGCCCAGGCTGAGGAAACAGAGCCTGTCCAAGAAGCGATTGTGGAGGAAGAGGATGACGAGAGGTGGCACATCCCGGCAACCACTTACGCCGCCCTGGAGGAGCTGCCCCGCATCTCCTATGAGGTCCCGAAAGCTGAGAATGGAGCCAAGCGGTTCATGGACTACCGCACCATCACGGATAAAACTACATCGCAGTGGGCCATTCAGCAGGATGCCGTGACAGATGAGTATGGCTTCCGCCGGTATGGAGACGCCTACTGTGTGGCTATGGGTACCTACTATGCCGAGACCTGCGGAGACGTCTTCGAAATCACCCTGGACTCCGGCCTCACCTTCTCGGCTCTGGTGTCCGATATCAAGCGGGACTGCGACACCGATGAGACGAACCGGCACCGGGAGGGCAACGTCGTGGAGTTCATCGTTGATAAGGACGCCATCCCGGAGGACGCCGCCGCAATGGGGGACATGTCCTATGGCACGCCCATGCAGGGCAAAGTCGTATCCATCTACCGCGTATAAGGAGGAAAGTATGGCAAATCGTATCAAACCCAAGGAATACCAGATTTGGCTGGCTAACGTCAGCTATCACCCCGGCAACAAGGGCCACCAAACCGTTGTCCGGCTGCTTGGACACCCGGGCATGGCGGGTCCCGACAGTTCCCTGGTGGAGAATCCCGACGAGTGGGTTTTTCACGACTTGGAGTCCGAGGACCATTCCCCGCAGTACACCAACTATATGGCGCAGTTCGAGCTGCTGCAATATATCCATGGCTAAGGAGGTTGCATTATGACCAAGGAAGAGAAGAAGAAAGAATTCCCGCCCGTTTCTATGGGTGTCTACCGCCAGTTGATTTTCGACGTGGCGATGGACATGACCGGGGGAGGAGCGAAAGACCACCCCAATCGAGAATACGCTGATAGGCTCCTGGTTCTGGCCGATTGGCCAGTTCAGGAGCCCGGCGGGAAGATTATCTAGGTGCAGCGCAAAGCCCCTCCGCACAAGCGGAGGGGCCATTTCTTATTCGTAGCACTCAGCAACCCGGCAAACATCGTCTGCCGAAACTCCGTTCGCTTCCAGGAGTTCGCTGCAAATATCGGAGAGGTGCCGTTTCCCACCCACCGCGAGAGCGGCCAGAAAACCGGACATGCTGTCCGCATTGCAGGTAACCCCGACCTTCTCCATGGCCTTTGTGGTGGAGACATCGGAAAGATGCTTCTCCCGATACCTGAGCTCCTCCGTAATGCAGAGGAAGCTGTAGACCTCTCCCGCTAGAGAGACAACAGCCCCAAGGCCGGTGATGCCGGATTCCGTAAACTCGGGGTCTTTCCGCATTTCCGCCTCAAACGCCTCAAGGTCCTCGTTCCAGACGGCACTGTGGGCCATATACTGGTAGCAGGCGCTGCGGGCAATCTCAATGGGCATAATGGTGAGGCCCTCGCGTTCCAGGGCGGCATTCATAATGTCGTCAGTGAGAAGCTCTTCGGTCAGTTGGGGCATGGTATATTTGGGCAACATATATCTTCTCCTTTCACATGTTCCTGCTCAACTTGAGCAGGATTTCCTTTTCATTCAGCGATGGGTCCTCGATGACATTATCCAGGAGACTTTTCAGCTTCCGGCCAATTTCCGGGCCCGGCTTGATACCGGCAGCAATGAGGTCATGCCCGTTAATCGCCAGGTCCTTGATGGAGAGGCAGGGCTTATCATTGACGATGGCCCACCCGATTTCTCGCAGCTTTTTTACCTTCTCCATGCGGCCAACAATCAAGTCCGAGGCCTGGGCGCAAATATCCGCAGTACGAATATCCATCAGCCTGAAAAACTGTTCAGAGCCAATCTGGCTAATCAGCCGCCGGACAGCTTTGGGTGTCGCTTCGATGCTCCGGTCATGGATGCCAACAAGTTCAGTGACTTTTGCGACAGTCTCGTTGTCAAACCGCAACCGCATTAGGATGCTTTCCGCAATTCCCTGACTCACTTTTCCATGTCCATGGAAGTGCCCAACTCCAGCCTCGTCTTCCTGGTAGCACTCCGGCTTCCCAATATCGTGGAGAAGCAGCGCAAGCCTCACGAGCCAATCGGACTGAGGGGACAGGGCGACAGCGTAGGCGGTGTGTTCCCACACGTCGTACGGGTGGTAGGGGTTGTTCTGGACGAATCCAATGCAGGGGAGGATTTCCGGGATGACCTCCGCGAGGATGTCTCCATATTCCACAAGGACTTTGCGAGTGCTACCGCCCTGCAAGAGCGGAACCAGTTCCTTCTGCTTCCTTTCCTGGGAAACCTTCTTGAGCCCCTTCGCCTCACTTCTCATCGCGGCAAGAGTCGATACTTCGATTTCATAGCCGGTAACCGATGCGAAACGAACTGCCCGCAGGATGCGCAGGGCATCCTCCCGGAATCGCTTACCAGGGTCTCCGACGCAGCGAATGACACCCTTCCGCATATCCTCTTGTCCGCCAAAGGGGTCAATCAACCCTGTGGTAGGGGAGAAGGCCATGGCATTCATCGTGAAATCCCGGCGGGACAAATCCGTGCAGAGGTCGCTGGTGAACTCCACCTTATCCGGGTGCCGGCCATCAGAGTACTCTCCGTCCTTCCGGAATGTCGTAACCTCGAAGCCTGCTCCGCCAATAACAACCATAACGGTTCCGTGCTGGAGGCCGGTGGGGAAGACCTTGTGGCCAAGCCCCTTAAAGATTTTGATGACTTCCTCCGGGTTCGCCTGGGTGCAGATATCCCAGTCGTGGGGTTCTTTTCCCAAACAGGTGTCCCGGACGCAGCCACCAACGATGTATGCCTCTTTGTCGCAGCTAACTAGGGCCCGCAGGATTTTGTTTGCCCCTTCGGGCATATTGATTCGCAACATAGTTTCTCCTTTCTGAATTCTCGCCCTGATGAAAATTTGGGGTATTCTATGCGGTTTCGCGAGTAATGATTCTAAGGCCGCCGAAACAAACCCGCACCGCAAACCCCTGAAACAAGAGGTGTTACGGTGCGGGTCGGTGATTGGATTTTGACGTTTAGCAGTGCGCATGCTCGGCAAGCCAATCCAGGTCCTCCCGCAGATACTGTTTCTTCGCAAGAGGGAGCTCCTCGAACAGCAGCCCATATTCGTTGCGACTCTGCTTATCATATTCAACACGAACCACCTGGCACATGAATGAGATTTTGCCGGCCCGCTCATACAATTCTACTTGCAGCTTCAATGTCTGTCCTTCCGCATACACTTCATCTGAGTGGATTTTGGCCCCAGCCATGCTGATGTCAATCAAATCACAGGGCTCCGGTTTCTTTGCCGAGTTTACCAACTCCGGCCGGTAGATGTTTGCTTTGCGATAAACAGAATACCGCGGACTCTCCCGCTGGTTCGTCCCAGTCATCAGGGCCAGGCTACCCAGCCTGATGTTTACCCGGTTGGATACGGTCACGATACCCGACAGGGAAAAGGGCAGGTTGTTCTCACCACTGCCCGTTACAGCCAACTTCTCTCCGTCCTCAAACAGAGGGAAGCTCAGCATTCCCACAGGCCGTACCAAATCCAGCTCCATGGTTGAAAAATTTCTCAGGCGAACACGGCAGAGGAATGTGCCATCCAGCTTTGTCAGCATGAGGATAGCGTCTTTATAGAGTCTGGGATACACCAACTTGGGCGTTTCATACGATTCATGAGTGCGAATTTTATCCGAACTTCTTTCAAACAACTTCATACACTTTGGCGCAATAGCCCACAATCTTAGCACATGCGCCACCCCTCCTTTCTTTTCTCGCTGGATGATATGCACGAAATTTCTGCCCAATCGGTCAAAACAGGGCCCTCGATTGGCAAAAGAAGATTGGCTGCCGACTGCGGGGCAGGGGAGAGTGAGCCCGATACAGCCCGGAATCCTCTTCCAGCGGATTGCATAGGATAAGGCAAATTCAACTGGAAATTTTCTCAAAAAAGGAGATTTTGTATATGCAAAAACACAAAAAGAAACCCCGCCTCCTGGCAGGGGCAGTCGCTTTCATTCTGGGGGCGCTGTTGTTTATCCCGGCGGCGCTGGGTATCATTCTTCTTACGTCTCCCAAAGACGCAGGGACCGGCTCCTGGGAGACGCTCACAGAAGTCCGCAAAGCGGGCAGTGACCCCAGTATCCTGGTCTTTAAGAAGCAGGACCTTCTCCAATATCAGCTGGCGAATCAGAAGTGGTACAGCTTGACCTTGGACGGACATTCCACACAGTACTTCTCCAACACCAGGAACATGGATGATGTCCGTACCTATATGCTCATGGCTGCCGGGGTCACACTCATGCTGCTGGGACCTGCTACCGCGGCCTCTGTTACCACCTTGAACGTCAAGAAGAAGGCTCCGGTTGCCATCCCTCCGGCACCCGTGGTTCCAAAGGCCCCCGTTCCGCTCAAGCAGGAACCGGCCCCGCTTCCAGAGCCGCCAAGTCAGCCCAAGGAGGAGGACCCCTACTTTGCTGGGGTCATTATGAAACCCGCTGCTGTTCAGGAAAAGACTGTCACCTTTAACAGCATTGCCGGGTACGCCGCCACCAAGCGGGATATGGAGTTCGTGGTGAAGTGCCTGCGAAGCCCCGACTTGCTGCGGCAGGTAGGGGCCAAGGTCCCCGCCGGAATCTTGCTTTATGGCCCGCCCGGAACGGGGAAGACACTGATGGCCAAAGCCATTGCCGGAACCGCCGGCGTTCGCTTCTACAGCGCTAATGCTTCCGAATTCATCCGCCGCTATGTCGGCGTGGGCGCGGAGAACGTTCAGGCACTGTACCGGGAGGCCCGGGCAAATGCTCCCAGTATCGTCTTTATTGACGAGATTGACGCCATCGGAGGCGCCAGGGGAGGGGAGGGCGAGAATCAGGAATACCGCCAGACCCTGAACGCCCTACTGACTGAGATGGATGGCCTGTCCAAGGACAGCGGCGTCATGACCATCGCGGCAACCAACGATTTTGAGCATCTGGACCCGGCTCTGATTCGCCCCGGCCGGTTCGATAGAAAAATCGCCGTGCCACTGCCTAACTATGACGACCGCCTGGAAATCATCAAGCTGTACGCCAGCCAGAGGAACGTATCCCCGCATGTATCCCTGGAGACTCTAGCCCGGGACACCTCCGGCCTTGCTGGGTCGGGTATCTCCACGCTTTTCAACGAAGCAGCCCTGCACGCCGTCATGTGCAATCGCGGAGTCATCCTCCCGGAGGACATTGACGCCGCTTTAACCCAGATTGTAACAAACGGAGTGGAGGCCAAAACTGCCAATCCTGAGGAGCTGCGAACAAATGCCTATCATGAGGCCGGGCACACCGTTATCCTGCGACTGCTGGCCGGAATCGCCGTCTCCAAAGTTTCCATTGTCGGAAGCACCTCCGGAGCCGCTGGAACCACCTTCTTTGCGGAGGACGAATCTACTACGCATTACACCACCAAGTACCTGCAGAACCGAATCGTTGCCGTCTACGGCGGCCGGGCCGCTGAGGAGTTGGTTTTCGGCAGGGAACAGGTGACTGCCGGGGCCCGCGACGACCTCAAAACGGCGACCCGCTGGATTAAGGAATACCTGCAGGGAGGCCTGGGTAGTAGCCTCCTGGACCCCGAGGTATTCGGCAGCATCCGCGGCTCGCAGGCCGAGGAGGCGAGAGCCCTGTCTGAAGAATTGTATCAGGAGGCCATGGACTTCCTGACCCGGCATCGGGACACCCTTGATAAGGTGGCAAATGCACTTCTCGAAAAGGAAACCGTTACCGAAGCAGAGCTTGAAGCGCTTCTATAAAACAGACCGCCTTTCCCAGCAGGGGAGGGCGGTCTTTCATTGATTCCAGACACTTTGCATACCACATGCTTAACCCTATTTTTGGAAAATCACTAACGAAAAGGAGAGACATGTGGAAGCTGCAAGAAAAATATTTGAACCGGCCATACGCCCTTTGCCGAAGGGATGCGAGGTTGTGGATGTTTCCGACAAGATGCCTTCACTGGCGAGCTGCGACATGGGGCTGGGCATAACCCTGTTTCATCTTATCCGCACCGCTTTTGACAAAACCCGTTTTGCTGAATGTATTGAGATGATTAACCGGCAGAAAGTTTCGGGTCTTGACGGTAAGCGGGGCAAACAGGATTTTCGGCAAATGATTCGGGACATGGGATTTGAATTCACAGGTGGCGAGCTAAACGAAGTTTTATCGTCCTTTGGCAACCCGCAGAGTAAAAATGCCCGCGTCTTTGCCGCCAAAGGCAGAAATGGAGACACTTGGATTGCTATCCACGATGGATACCCGCTGGTTTCGTCAATCGTTACTTGTTACGAGAATAGGTATCCTTCGAGAAGAAACCACCTCCAGGCGCTGGAGGGCGTCTCTGAACTGGGCTCCCGGAACCGAATGCTGTACGCCTCACGCCTGTTCAGTCTGTACTATGACACCAGGAAAGTGGAGGAGGTGGCCTGGCAGACAATTGATACCCCGTATAACCAGACCCAGGCGGAGACCGGAATCATTACACTCGGGCTTGCTGCGACGGAGCCTGGGCAGACGTTTGGAATCTGGCTCAATGACCAGATTCTGGTGTTGAGGAACAATTCCAAGAGCATGGGGCTTGCACCCGCTAAGCTGCGAGTTGGCAAGCTGAATCAGCCGCAGCTGACAGCGACGGCGCTGTCCCGGAAATTTGACATGGATATTTCTATATTGCAGGAGCTGCGGCCCATTTTTCGCTGGCCGTAAGCCGCACGAGAAATCCCCCAGACTGTATAGCCTGGGGGATTCTGCATACAGGGGTCAATTGGTTTGGGGCTTTTGCTCTTCGACACCCATTAGTTCTTCTGGCGACATGCCAGTATATAAGGAAATGAGTCCCAGCGTGCTAACCTTCGGATTCGAACAACCTTTTTCGATGGTCTTTACTGTTGAGACGCTAATCCCACAATTTTCTGCAAACTGTCTCTGGGTTTGCCCGGTCTTGGCCCTAAACGCCTTGAGATTCTTGGCCATTGAGCGCGACATGATTATATCTTGTTCATTGTGCCTCATTTTCCGTCCTCCAAATACTTGTCTCAGGATGTATTGCTCTCATGCCTATTATACCGAAGTAAGCCTGAAAAGTCCAGCCTATACATATGTGTTATGAAATCTATCTGCAGAGGGGGGGGGGAATTCCAGGATATATCTAATTGAACAAAATAAAGATTTTGTTTAATTTAGGGGAGAGGAAATTCCAAACCGACAGTATCGGGCCTCACGGAGACCGCCAGCCGGGCCGCCGTAATTCTTTTCTGCCAACCCGCATATTATCCCACAAACATCTTTCAGGAGAATTTTACAGGAGGCAGTTTATGAAGTTTTATCCCTACAGCGACAACCGGCAGCACCGTATTGTGGCCCGTGGTGATAACGTCTCGGATGTCATTGACAGGATGATTCGCGTCACGGCCAAGGTTACGGAACACTATGCCAGCGACATCGTGTATACCATCAACGACCTGCTGGCCGCCATTGACAACAAGAAGGACCTAGCGGTTGTGCTCAACTTCCGCGAGTGCGGCGTAACCACGTACAGCAAGGCTCAGCTTGAGTCGCCGGAGGTTCTCCGGTCCATGCTCTCTGGCGGTATCCAGCAGTGGTTGCTGACAGTCGGCTGGGATGGTGACATCCCCGAAACGTCTTTTCTTCGGATTAACATTTCCAGTAGCAACTAAAAACAGGAGGTATCAATATGTATCATCTCGAACTGGTCTATGGGTACGTCGAGAACGACGACTGCGGCATTTACCACGCTTTTGAGGCTCTCGACCCGAACAGCAAAGACACTGACTACGAGGAGGTTGCCAAAGAGCTTGCCGAGATGCTGGATACGACCCCGGATGACTCGTGCTTCAACTGGGATGTCATGGATATCGCGCTGCCTGACTCCCTGGTTAAGGCGATTCAGGCCGATGCGGTAAACCCCAAGGAGTAAGCAAGCAGCAAAAATTGAACAAAATTTTCAGGAGGATTTTATCATGGATAGACCCAGCAGCTCCTATTTCGTGACCATCACTGGCAACGAGAACGACCTCGTTCTTGCCAACCTCTATATGCAGGATTCCGGCATCGTCCCGGACTACCTTTCCCTCTCTGAGGACCAGGAGCCTGGCTCCCTCACCTATGAGGTTGAGGACGGAGCCATGCCGCAGTGGGGCGGCGTGGACGAGGTGTTTAGTGCCATGTCGCAGGAGTTCCCCTCCCTGCTCATTGAAATTAGCGAGCAGTGTGAGGAGCCCTACTTCCCTGCCCGGCTGCTCCGCTTTACCGGCGGTGCCCAGGAAACCCACCATGGGCGCGTTCTCGCGCCGGAAGACGTGGACCTTGAAACCGCGAGGTTCCTTGCCGGCATGCTGCAGGCAAATGGGATGGACGACGCGGCAGCCTTCATCCTAAAGGAGACGCCCGAGTACATGTTCTAAGTCAAATCAGGCGGGCCCTTTGGGGCCCGCCCTTTCGAAAGGAGGTGTTACTTTTGACAAGTACGCCAATTGTGTCAAAACACGCCGAAAAACGCACTAAAACGCGCCTCGGCATCAGCAAAAAGCTGGCAGACAAGAATGCCAAAAAGGCCATGGAGTTCGGCCTCACCCATGCTGAGACAAAGAACGGGCTGAAACGGTATCTGGATTCTTTGTATCTCTCATATGGCATAGCCAACAACATGCGAGTGTACCATCACCACGTCTACATTTTCAAAGGGGTGAAGTTGATTACTATCCTTCCTCTGCCCCAGAAGTTTGAGAAACTGGCGGATGAGCTCCAGAGGAACAAGAAAGCCGCTATGGAAGGAGTCTGCAATGAAGCATAAGATTGGAATCACTGAGGCCGGAGATGCCGGTCTCGACAGGTCCTGGGCAAGCAAGCTGGACACGGTAGATGGCGCCATCGCCATCACCAAGAATGCTGCCCTGGATTTCCGAGCCATAGCCGCAACAAACAGGGATAAGCTGATTGTCCATATCACCTGTACGGGCTACGGCGGGACCATTGTGGAGCCGTATGTGCCTCCCATGCAGGAGCAGCTGTCCAACGCCCTGGACCTGGTAAGGCGCGGGTTCCCGATGCCCAAAATGGTCATCCGGGTGGACCCCATCATCCCTACCGCCAAAGGCCTTGCCACGGCGGCAAAGGTCATTGAGGTGTTCATGTGTGAGGGGTTTTCACGGTTCCGTGTCAGCATTCTGGATATGTACCCTCATGTCCAGGAGCGGTTCCGGTCGGCTGGCTTACCTATCCCCTATTCTTGGGCCCCTTCCAAGGAGCAGCTGGCCGCAACTGACAAGATGCTTGCCAACATGAAGGAGAAGTGGGTCAGTCTGGGGCATCCGGCAGACATCCTCCGCGTCGAGTCCTGCGCGGAGCCTGGCCTCAAGGAGACTATCCAATGCGGCTGTATCTCGGCCTATGACCTAGAACTTCTTGGGTTGGACCCGTCGGCTGTGGATTCCACCGGCCCCCAACGGACGCATTGCATGTGCTACTCCGGGAAAACCGAATTGTTGGGCAAAAAGAAACGCTGTCCCCATAGGTGCCTGTACTGCTATTGGAAGAACTGATTCGCAAACCGCCTCTCTTTGGAGGGGCGGTTTTGCCTGTTTACAATTCATCCTTTCGCATAACATATAACTGAGAATGAAAGGATTTTTGTTTTCAGGTTATATTTCCAAAGAAGGAGGCAATTCATGGGTTACAAAATCGGAATCGCGGATTTGTCCGGCAAGCAAGGCGACCTGTCCTGGACGGACAAAATCGACAATGCCGATGGCGTTATTGTGGTTACGGAAGAAGTTCCCTCTCCCCTTTGCGCCAAAGTGGTTGAACATAAAGGGAAGCTGATTGTCCATATCCTCTGTCCCATCAACGGGGCCGGGCCGGTAGATGTGCGTACGCTATATAAGCAGACCGCAGACTTAGTGGCAGCCGGATTCCCAAAATCTCAGGTAGTTGTCCGGGTCGATGTCACTCTGCCAGCCACAGAGAAGCTGGACCGGATTTACTCTACCATTGAAGCGTTCGTGGCAGGCGGCTATTCCAGATACCGCGTCAACATCCTTAATATGCAGACTCTCGGACAGGAGGGACTGGTCCCCGTTGGCATGTCCCTGCCTGCTCAGCTGGCCGAGGTGGATAACATGCTGTCGGACGTGCGGAAGAGCTGGGCCTACCTGGGCCGCCCCGCCGGAGACCTTCGCATTGAGTCCGGTGCGGATTCCGGACTGAGGGGCGTTACCAAGTGCGGCAGCCCGTCCCGGTACGATTTGATGCTCCTGGGTCTTTCCACAGACGACGCCGCTACTCCCCTTTCCTGGCGGAGCGAAGTCTCTTCCGGCACGAAGAAGGCGGCGAAGAAAGCGTCCGCGGCGGCAAAGAAGGCTGGCATCAAGGCAAAGGCTGGCGGTAGGGCAGTTGGAACCTTCCTGGGCCGTCAGGTAACCAAGGCCTGCCGGGGTAGTAAGACAGCGCTTCTGGGCCTCGTTGGCTTGATTGCCGCCGGAATCCGGGGCCTGGGGCGGCTGGGACGTCGTTTCCTTAACGGGTGCCGTCGGTGCGCCGTTGCCGTGCTACGGAAATGGAAGTGGATTGCGGGAGTATTTGCTGCGCTGATAGTTCTCTACTGCATCGCCATCTACTCCAGCATCCCCTTCATCCAGCACTACCGGACACTGTATATCGAAACAGCTATGTCCACTATGAACCACCAGTGGGTGGCCACATCCTTCATCCCCCAATCGGTCATTGATGAGGTGATGGAGAACGCACGGAAACAGATGGAGGAAAGCGTTGTTCCTTCCTCCACCCCGCCGGAAACAAAGCGGGAGAAGCCGGAAGAGGAAGTGGTTTCTCCTCAAGAGGCCGCAAAGCTGGCATTTGCTGAGAAGTACTCGGAAATCAACATGGACACCATGCCGGAAGATACGGATTATCTGACCGGCTTCCAGATGGCGGATGTTGTGGATAAGGGTATCAAGACGACGGCTGGCGACAGCATCTGGGCCATTGACACGATAAATAATCTGCTGATTGTTCAGGTGTCTGGCGATGGATATAGCGGAAAACTGGCAATTATCAAGGACAGTTCCCAGGTGAAGCTGGCGGTGAATACCCGCCGGGACCGCGGTATGACGGTTACGGAGTTGTGTGACACCTCCGGGGCGGTCCTGGGCATCAACGGCAACGCCTTTGAGGACCCCAGCGGCAGGGGCAGCGGAGTAACCCCTGTGGGGCTCATTATCTCTGATGGGCAGAAGCTGCACGACGCCTACGGGGCCTATAACTATCAGGTTGCTGGGTTTGACAATAACAACGTTTTCCGCGTGGGTAAAGATGTGGATGCCAGCATTTTGCGGGATGCTCTCCAGTTCTACCCCATCACAGTACTGGACGGCGAGAAGCACGTTGACGGCTCACTTGGCATGGGTATCCAGCCCCGGTCCTCCATCGGGCAGACGAAAGACGGTTCTACCCTGCTGTTGATTATCGATGGCCGGCAGGTCCATAGCCTGGGAATTACGGTTTCCGGGTGCGCCGATATCCTTTTGCGTTACGGCTGTCAGAACGCCATGAATCTGGATGGAGGTTCCAGCGCCTCTATGTCCTATATGGGCGAGATGATTACCAAGACCAGCAGCCCACAGGCAGGCGGACGATGGCTCCCCTCCGCTTGGGTGGTTATGCCTCCGGTTGACAAAGAAGAACCGGCTGATTGATTTGCCCAAGGACTCATGAGGTCCGATACAGAAAACAGCCCCACCCGATTTCGGGTGGGGCTGCTGCTTAGATTTCAATGAGCCGGATGTTATAGGGGTCTGTCTCGGCATCGGCAGCCGCCTGAGCCAAGACATCCATCCTTTCCCCCTCGTAGATGCCGAGGTAAATCTCAGCATTGGGAAGGTCCTCCCAATACTCATCGTGCGTCGGGTCTGTGATGATGTTGTTACAGAACTGTACGTCTCGAACTGCGCGGGACGCAATCAAAGCGATGAATTTCTTCATAAGACTCTCCTTTCTCAGAGCTGCTGCTTAGACTTCGATGAGCCGGATGTTGTAGGGAGACGTCTGGGCGTAGGCAGCCGCCTGGGTCAAGACCTCCTCCCTTTCGCCCTCGTAGATACCGAGGAAAATCTCCGCTTCGGGGAGGTCTTCCCAATACTCATCGTGCATCGGGTCTGTGTATACGTTGTTGCAAAACTGCACATCTCGGACTGCACAAGACTCAATCACTGCTACGAACTTTTTCATGGAAATCTCCCTTCTCCTCAGCCCGCGAACATTGCCGCCGGCATGATGTCTACGGCCGCCCGGTGAACATACACCAGTTTTCCGTCAATGCTGACCAGAGTGGTCTTGGGCAGGTCCGCCGGGATTTTCGTACTGCATTTATCCCCTTGGAACAGCCCAATCGGCGTCCCCGTCTGGGAAGAAATCAGGACAACCTGTTTCTTGCCGAACAGGTTCTTGTAGTGGTTTCGTGATACGGCCTTCGATGCCTGACTCCTCCACAAACTGTGAAAGGGCGCTGGAAATCATCTCGCTGGTATCCACATCTTCCCCTGTGTTTTCTTTTGCATCTCTCAGGCAGTGGGCGAAAAGAGCAGACAGCGCTCGGTCAAGCGGCTTGTGGAACAAAACAAACTCTGTGGCATCACCACCACAGCCGTCCACATTGCGCTCTGTTACCCGATAGATGTAATTGTACATTTTCCTTC
Organism: Oscillospiraceae bacterium; assembly: GCA_910574635.1. GTDB lineage: Bacteria > Bacillota > Clostridia > Oscillospirales > Oscillospiraceae > Oscillibacter. Next base: position 303,563 of record CAJTCG010000002.1, read on the forward strand.
CTCCTTAAAATCGTCCAAACTTCTCAATCTGGTCCGCCACATCTTTGGCGAACTCCTCCTCGGTCTTGCCCAGGTAAGCGAGCATCTTGCGGATGCATTCCTGCTTCTCGGGCTTGATGTCCTCCGGCCAGTATCCAGCCGAGGAAACATGCGCTAGGATGACCCAATACGGCTCAGCGCCTGCATTGAGACAGTCTTTGCAATAGGACAGGCTCATGGGGCCCATGGATGCGGCAGCAGTAACCACCTGGGTTTCTTTGCCGCAGACCTCACACTTGCCGGGATGCGCGAACTCGTCAAATTTAGCCACAATCTTTTTCTCCTTTCTTTCTTAAACCGCTTCGGCGAGTTCCTCTTTCAGAAGCCCTGTCAGGAAGGGCAGCGCGTTTTCGATGGGGACCTGCTCATAGTCGGACTCCATGTCATCATAGGACAGGTTGCAGTCAGGATAGATGCTCCCATCCGCGCTAACATACAACTCCTCCACCATGACGCCATCGCCTCCGTCACCTTCAACTTGGAACTCTTTGGTGACACCGGCTGTCCCGATGCCGCTTTCATAAGCCCGGCCTCTCCGCAGGACCCATCTCTCATCAAAATCCTGATGCTCCTTTTGCGGGTCGTAGAAGACAAGCCCCTTTACCAGCGGAGATGTATCCAGTTCCTCATGGTACTGGTCAACAGACAGAGAGATGCCGCAGGCTTCAGGTTCCTCCATCTCTGGGTAAACTTCCAGAAGCACCGCTGCCAGGTCTAGCTGGTTCGCTTTGCCGTTTGTCACGACGTAAAACGAGTATGGCATGACACCGCATTCACGGGCCTTCTTGAAGAAATACCGGATAAGTGGAACATTCAGACTCGGCTCACCACCGGAAAAGGTAACGGTCGCAATAGAGCCCACCTGCTCCAGCAGCTTGTCAACGGTTTCCTCCGCCATGTCCAAGTTCTGGGCGTCGCCACGCAGACAGTGCTCACAGCACATATTACACCTGCGGGTAACCTCCAGAATCAAAGAAGAGACTCCTATCACATGAATTCTCCTTTCGCATATGTATTTCCTGTGGTCTTGTGATTGGGGGAATACTATGCAGGACACTCGAATTCCATAACGAAAAAAGGCCCCGCGTTAGCGGAGCCTCCTGTCTGAGATTCAATAACAAGCCGCAATGAATTCAATGTCATCCGGCGTAACCTGATTCTCCGCGAGATACGGTAACCACTCCTCGGACAATAGCTGTTTGCCTCCCACGGCATACGATGCCAGCATAGAGGACATGAGGTCCGCTTCAACCACAACTCCGGCCCGCTCCATGGCGGCCGACGTGTTTTCAGTCGTAAGGTGGGCTTTCTTGTAAGAAACCGCCTCCTTGTTGTGGATTATTTCTTCAACGTCTTTGGCCAGAAACAGCGCCATCTCCATGGCGGTATGTCCCTTATAGCCAGGGTCAGAAAACAACTCCCTTTTGAATTGCTCCAGCCGGATACCCAAACTGATGACATCAAGACATGCTTGACGTGCGGTTTCAACCGAAACGGCAATATCCTCTCGCTCCAGCGCCTCCATCATAATGTCCCAGGTCATTCTTTCCCTCGTGACCATCTTCGCGTTATACTTCGGCAACATTCTCTTTCTCCTTTTCTCTTTTAAGATACCCCCAGTTCTATGAAGAACCTTTTCCTCTAACTATCTCTTCCCTATTTTTAGCAGACTCCTTTCTTTCTCTCTGTATCCAAATTTTGGCTTTGTGAATCATATGCAGTCAGGGCAAAACTCATTCTGGGCAAAGAAAAGAGCCCCGCTTTTGCGGGGCTCCCTGCTCAGGAGGCTTCGGCGACTTCGCCTGCCTCTTCCTCGTCGCTTGCCTTAGCTGCCTGGAACTTCTTGCGCACCTCCTCCCGGGCGGCCTCGCCCGCCCGAATCAAATCGGCGCCCATGGCCACTTCCCAGGCGTGGATGAAGCTCGTGACCCGGCTCATCATACGGAACATATCCGCATCCGACACCTGGATAAACACCTCCTTGACGTCTCTCATGGTAGAGGCATCATAGGTGGTGGCACCGGTGGCCTGCACCCGAACCTTCGCGTAGGCGTTCGTGATTTTGATGGTCCAGGGGTAGTTGCCCAGCTGCCCATCCTTCCGGTAGGTCGTGTGGAAGATGTTCAGCCGCTGGAGAGGCGCATAGCCCTCGCTGTTCGTCTTCTGAGCGTGGACCCGGTCCTGCACATGGTTGAAATCCGCATGACTAGCCATCGTCATACTGGGCGGCAGGCCAGGCTCATCAGCAGATGCCATGACCTTCTCCTTGGTCTTCCCCAGCCGCTTACTCAGAGCGCCGGCAATAACGGGGAGAGCAGGCACAGACTCCGCCTTCTCCAGCCGCTCCAGGACCCCCAGTACGTTGTTGAGGATGTTGAAGTTCATGTCAGCGGTCTTCAGCAACTTCTTGTTCGCTGCCCGAATCTCCTGAAAAATGAGCATCTGGTTGTCCACAACGGTGGTACCCACATTCCGCTTGCAGACCTCGAAAATCTGCTCACAAACATCCGGGGTGATGTTGGCGAACAGCGTGGTGGACTTGTCCCCGGTGCCGGAGCTGTAATCGCAGATGGCGATTTTGATGACGCTGGTGGACGCATGGTTCTTCCCGCCCTTGCCATGAATCATGGCGTAGTCGTCAGGATAAGCCAGGACCAGGCCGTCCCGGAAGTCAAGGACCTTGTTCCGACCATTGGTCTTGGCAATGATGCCGTAGGATGACATATATCTGATACCTCCTCGAAAGTTTGTGAACTCATTAGGGTTATGTTATTGTATGCAGTTTCAGAAAATCCGATTTTGTTGCAACAAGGCGCAAAAAGAGGCCGGCTTATTTCAGCCGGCCTCGGTTTGGGGTATCAGTCGCAGAGATAAATGGCGTCTCCCGGGCGAATGATTCTCCCGAAGATGCCAGCGAATTCCTGCGGGCGCCGCGTGATACTCTCTCCGCTCTCCAAAAATTCCCTCAGCTCCCGTTTAAACTGAGCCAGAGTTTTCCTGTCCTGTACTCTTTTGGCAACAACGAACCCGAATACGGACTTGCGGCCCACCCGGGAAGCGGATATTGATACAGGGACCAAATCCGCATTTCCCCCATAGTATTCGGCGATGTTCTGGAGGTCCCTGGCAGGGATGCTTTTTCCGGAGCTCGTATCGATGAGGATGGCCCAGAAATAGTTCCTGAAGAAACCATCCTCCACCTCAACGGTATTCCCAGTGAGGGTCTCATCCGTCTTGGGCCCGCACATCATCCAGTGCTGACCTATGTCCAGCTCTGCGTGAATGCTTTCCATGTAGGCGCGATATGCCTCATAGATGGCCTTAGACACCTTGAGTCGGCGGCAGTCATATTGCGTGTTCTCCGGGTCCCGGCCAGCGGCCACTGCCGTGGCGGCATAGATAGTGCTGATATTGCACTCCTTGGGGATTTCGATGCTCAGAATCTTTCCCATTTGCTGCAGTTCCTCCTCGTTAGAATTGCCGAATTGTATGCCGCTTCCAGAATTGCAATTCCAAGTATCGGGCCTCAAGTGCCCCGCCAGCCTGCCAGCCGCCGTTCTTCTTTTGCCAACCCGGAATCCCTTTCCCAGCCTTTGCATAAAATATTTCCAAACACCATTCAGCAAATTTAGATGAAAGGAGAAAGCAATGTCTATTAACGCAACAGGGGCCCAATATCCCATCAAGCCTGCGGAAGAAGTCCTCCCCCTTGTATTACAGGAGAAGGAAATCATCTTTGCCGACTTGGAAACAACGGGCTTTGGGCCGTATGATGACATCACGGAGATTGGCGCTGTCCGGGCAAACGTGGAGACGGGGAAGGTCATTGACAGGTTCAGCACCTTCGTGCATTTGAAAATCCATAAGAAGGTCCCTGCCAAAATCACCGAGTTGACAACCATCACCACGGAGATGCTGGTGGACGCCCCTTCTATGGAGGTTGCCCTTACTGCCTTCCACCGCTATATTGGCAACTCTGTCCTGTCCTTCCATAACGCCGCCTTTGACTGGCGGATGCTGCAGACGAAGTACGCCCTCCTTGGAAAAACTCTCTCCAACGAGGTCATTTGCTCCGTGAAGCTCTTCAAGTATCTGCACCCCGGTCTGCCGGCCAATCTTGACGCGGTTTGTGAATATTACGGGAAGCCCATTGAGGGCCACCACCGCGCCGTTGTGGACTGCGCATGGACTGCAGCCTGCTACTGCAAAATGCGGCGGGAACTGCTGGAAATGCAGGAGAACGGGCAAATTTCTCTGATAGAAGGTGCCGTCAAAAAGCGCCAGGCCAGCGTGGTTTCTCTGGCGCAGCTACAGGAAAGCTGCCAGATTTACCGGATTTCCGGCTGGAAGAAAGGTAACAAGCGCCGGATTTACGTCTCCACGAACTTCGCCGATATCTACTATGACCTCAATGACAACGTCTGGAATGTCTCGCAGCGCAAGGTAAAGGACGACCTGAACCTGGACGTGATGGTCAAGTACCTTTTGGCGGCCATGGGGCTGTCGTTACCGGATTTCGCCCAGAAATACTGTCCGGCGGCCTGAAAGGAGATTTGCATGAGCAAAAATTGGCACACAATATTGTATAATGATAAGCGTAGAACGGAGCCCTCAATCAAATGCCTGTATATGCCGGATGGTGGCATCTTGGAGCTTGATACTCCGTCCAGTCACTCCAACGAATATACAGCCATCTGGGGCCACGCAGAGGTCAAAATCTCCGGAGACCTAACCTGGGAGGAAGCGCAGGATGAGGCCATACGACTCATTACAGATGTTATCAAGGAGCGCATTAACAGACTTCAGGCAGACCTTGCCTTCCTGGATGGGCCCTGACAAAAAACAAACGCCCCCTCAAGCGAGGGGGCGTTACGTTATGCCTTTTTCTGTCGGTACAGCTTTGACAGAGCTTCGATTTCCTCCAGAGTTCGCGGCGTATAGTCCATCCAGGGCATCATGGCGCCCACGTTGAACATGTTGCAGTCACGGAGGTACAAGTTTTCCAGCAACATCCTGGTGTGCTCCATCATGTTCCACTCAAAAGAACTGTGGACATGCCCATACAGGTGATACCATCCGTGGAAGTGATTCTTGAAACATGGTATTGGGTAGTGGCAGAGAACCACATGTTTCCCACCGTCAACAATCTCCAGGTAGTTTGCAATTTGGGCGAAGCGCTGCCGGAATTCGGCGTTCTTGCACTTATCGTGGTTCCCGACAATAAGAACCTTTTGACCCTTGAGGCTATCGAGGACCGGGATGGCCTTCGTCACACCGCCCCAGAACATATCCCCCAGCACATAAACCGTGTCCGCCGGAGTAGTGGCAACATTCCAGCGTTCCACCAGGGCTTCGTTCATCTCCTCAACAGTTTTGAAGGGCCTGTTGTCATAGTCCAGCATATTGGCATGGTTGTAATGCCAATCAGCGATGTAAAGATTTCTTCCCATCAAACCCTCCTCAGTCAGCCTCCCGCTGGGCTTCATCACTCCGCAAAACCACAGAGACATTGTGAACATGCATCAACTGGTCCAGTTCCTTCCAAAGGGCAGCGTTTCCATACGTCGTGAAGCATTTTTCCCAGTTCTTACTCCACTTTTTCAGCCACCCCTGCTTGATGACCTCGGAAATGTAGAAAGAGGTCACGCTCAATTCCACATTGCACGGAGCCTTGAGCGCGGACAAACCGGCAATCACTGCCATCAACTCCAGATTTTCAATGGAATCTGTGTTTTCGGACCCCGTGATGGTCTTGGAGCTGCTCTTTCTGTTTGACAACTTAGCTGCCCACCCGTTTGGCCCACTGTCCTTTGTGATGGTCCCCGCCACAATAATGGAAACAGAGGGGCGGGAAGAGTCAATAGTAGGCTGCTTGGGCTCCTCCACTGCCTTTGCAGGCTCTACCGGCTTTTCTTTCTTTGCGGTTTTTTCCTTTTGGGCCGCGGCAGGCTCCTCCGCGGAGATATGGTTCACAATTTGGCAGTTGAACATCTTTGCCCCAAAATAAGACTGGATGAGGGTGTGGATGTTGTCCCACTCTCCCTCCTGCTGCCCCAAGTCCTTCGGAATACCCAAAGACGCGCCGGTTTTGGCCGCAAAGATGCAGAGCCTGTCAAGGCAGTCCTCCAGGGCGCCCGTATCCAGCACAGAAAGGTTCCCGGAGTCGCTTTCCCGCACATACATGTTGGCGATGATGGCTCCATCATGGCAAGGGACGAACTGAACCTCGCCCAGCAGCTTGGTCCCAAACATCTTGCACATCTCTGCGTGAATCTGGGCCGCCTCAGGGTATTTCTCTTTCACTTGGGCATTCAGGCCTGTATCCATTGTACCACAGCAGTTGACGGCTTGGCAACGGACCATGCAGTTGGTACTCAACAGGTCCCCGGCAATCTCGGGGAAATCACAAATAGCCATATGTAAATCCTCCTTCAAAGCAATTCTCCAACTGTTTTTCTATCATATGATATGCGCGAAGCAGGAAAATCATTTTGGAGAGAATGTTGGCAAAAGAAGAATCTGTTGGCGGCAGCGAAAAGGGTCCTAAAGTCCGATACTGCTGACCAGGAATCCATTTTGCTGGCCTTGCATAGGATAATGGCAAATATCATTTAAGGAAGGAATTATATCATGGACAAATTCATTTCCCTGGAGAAGAAAAGCAAGAAGGCTCAGCGTGAACACTACCAGTCTCAGCGCGGCTCCTGGGGCGGTCTGAATCCCGTCACCCGTGTCGTGCCCGATAAAAAGAAGTATTCGCGTGCCGCTACCCACCAGGATGCCCGCAAGATAATTGCGGAGATGTGAAAGGAGAAACGCCATGGAAGACAAGAAGAACCCGCTGACCACAGAGGAGATGGAGACCTTCCGCAACCTTTTCGACAAATATTGTGCGCAGGAGGTCCAGAAGGGCCACTGCGAACCGGACTCCTGCGAGTTTTGTCCTATCGACAATGCCCGTGCGAAAATTTTCGACGAACTTGCCGATGACGGCGAGGAGGAGTAAGGAGAGACACATGAAAAAGCAACTGTTTGTTGTCTCGATGAGATACGCGGCCACCGTTGACAGGCTGGATGGAACCTTCGCCTCCAGCCTCATTGTCGACCCTGATGACATCCCCTTCGACGAGGCGGTCAATTATGTGGCACCCGTCATCTCGATGGTCTTGCGACACAAGGCCGTGGAAATCGTCATCAGCAACCTGGATGCGACCCTCCACGGTCCTGTCTCTCAGGAAAGAATCAATCGCGGATTCTATGTGAATCCGGACGGGAAAATCGGACACATCGTCAAACGAGATGGGCGTACTACCGCCGCCATGGTCAGAAACCTCGATGAGGTCATGTGGGCCCTGATTCGGGGTTGGCCTCCCTATCCCAAGTGTGTACATGGGGAGCCGCAGGAGATTTCAGGCGACTGCAATTTCCTGCAGCTGCTCATTGCCGGTTGGTATGGCACCTGGCTCGACAGCAGAGCCAGGGTCATGGCCGGAGACGCGGCAACCGTTCGCATTTCGGCTCGCCTTCCCTTCTGCAGAGAGTGGGGTGCCTTGATGGACGTTGTTCATGGGTCCGATAGGCGGTCCCATTGGAGGTATATGTATTCGTGGTGCCTGAACAAGGAAGCAGATTGGAAGGTAGACCCAGTTCGGAGATTTCAAGTCTGTGGGGGCCGCGAGGCTTTTTATTACGGCCACTGCCATGCGGAGTTCCGGATGGCACATGTCGGGTTTCGCCCTGTATTTGATGTCACGGGCATTGACACGCTAATTCCCAATGGGGCTTTGGTTGCGGCCGCAACGCTTTACATGAATGGGGTGCCCGTGAAAGTACCCCAGAACCCCACGGAAGACGGTGATGTCCAGGACTACATTCCCGGTGCCAGGCTGGAATTCCGGCCCGCGCTGAAGGACCCCGCCTACATGGTGCAGACCATCAAGGTTGGCGACATCCTGATTGCCGACAGGGCTTTGCTCAAGAACATCTCCTGGGATGACCTCCAGAGACAAGGCTTTTGCAGCTAAAAAAACCGGGGCAGCACATTTGTGCTGTCCCGGTTCTCTTTGTCCTACGGGCAGAAAATACAGGGCGCATAAGGTTCCTTGAATGGGTCCCGCCTGGGTGATTTCTTGTCGCGGCCCGGCATAACCCTGGGCGGAACGGTGCTGATGTTCGGAATGGGCTTCTTTCCCATGCTATCTTGTCTTGTGAAATCTTTCACGGATGTCACCTCCTATATGGGCGTTTCGTCGAATGAGTAGTTGAATGGGTCCGTTTTGGACTCTGGACACGGCCCCTTCTGTTGAAAGACAAAGGGCCGCCTGGGTTCCGGTTTGGGCAGCGGCGTTTGGATGATGCCTTTCTCCAGCCGCCTCACCGCAGTAAAAGTCAGGTTGTGCATTGTCCCTCCTTCTCCGCCGGGCCTCCGTAAATATAGCCGGCATCCTCATCTTTCGGGGTGGGTGCGGCATCGCCTCCAATTCTGCCGGACCGCCACAGGCCATAGTTATTCAGGCGCAACAGCTGGATGCTACAATTCCCGGGATTCGGCTCTGCTTCGTACCACTCATGGGAATAGCCAAAAACGGCCTTTCGGAGGATGTTAAGCGCGGCGCCGTGGCCCACGATGATGATGTGGTCCGGACAGCCGTGGGCAAAATCCCGCCGCAGAGAATCCAGGAAAAGCCTCTGGCGAATCTCGCAGTCAAGAGGGCTCTCCCCTCCTGGCCGCCGGGCATAGAACTTGCCATTATACCGGCGGCTGGCCTGGAACTGGGCCCATTCAGCCGGGAACCTCTCCTCGGCTTGGGCCTTGGAAAGACCATCGAAGACACCGAATTGCAATTCTGTCAACATTTCGTCCTCTTTGACACTGGACACGGTAAGATGGTCCAGGATAGCTTTGGCTGTCTGGCGGGTTCTCTCGTAGGGAGAGACGTACACTGCGATGTAGTCGGGCGGCTCATCCTTTAGCGCCTTGGCCAAGAATTCCCCTGCCGCATGAGCCTGGTACATCCCGCGCTCCGTCAGGTATGCCGCATGGTCCGGAATGTGGAGAGCGTCACTGAGTCCAACGTTCTGAATGGATTCGCCATGCCGGACGAGATACAGATTTTTCACTTGGTCCTTCCTCCTCCTCGGATTTTTGGAAAACAAAGGCGGGGCGAGGCCGCCCCGCCAGCAGATGGCCCGTAGTATTGCGCCGAAAAGGCTCACGGGAGCTGTTGTGGTATTATATGCACTTTGCCAGAAACTGATTATGAAAAACCGCACCCTGGAAATTCCAAGGTGCGGAATGGTACTGCCAGTGGGACTCGAACCCAACTTCTCCGGCTTGAGAGGCCGGCGACGCAACCGATTTGTCTTTGGCAGCATATGGAGATGAGGGCCGGATTCGAACCGGCGAATAACAGGGTTGCAGCCTGCCCCCTTGAGCCACTCGGGCACCTCATCGAATTTGGAACCCCAGACAGGACTCGAACCTGCGGCAGACGGATTAGAAGTCCGGTGCTCTATCCTACTGAGCTACTGGGGCGTATGGTGCGGGCGGCGGGAATTGAACCCGCACGGATTGCTCCACCGGGGTTTAAGCCCGGCGCGTCTGCCAGTTCCACCACGCCCGCAGCTTCTCAAACCCCAGAGGATAGCCTGCACCCGGATAGTGGGTCGGCGGGATACTATGGGGTGATTCAGATGGGGCAACAGTCCCTGGTGCCGGCGGTGGGAATCGAACCCACACATCCTGGAGGATACGGGTTTTTGAGACCCGCGCGTCTGCCAGTTCCGCCACACCGGCATATGGCGGCCTTTGCAGGGCTCGAACCTGCGACATGCTGGTTAACAGCCAGCCGCTCTTCCCACTGAGCTAAAAGGCCAAAATTTCATCACAGAGGGTAAGGAGTTGGACTTTTCTCTGAGCCAATTCCTCCTCGGAGAGGTGCTCGTAATCGAGCCACCGTGTCCACGCCCCAATGTCCCGGCGGACATCACCGGCCAACTCGTTTGCAAGGGCCTCGTAGTCCACCTCCAGGGATGCCAGGGTATAACCGTCATCAGCCTCACTTTCGGTGATAACATGCACCACACCGACATCGAAGAGGATGATGTACTCATAGCCCTCCGCGTCGAATTTCACAGGTGTCGGGAGGTGCGTCGTCCGGAACTGCTTCATGGCCTTCAGCAACTCCATGGGAACGTCGTCCAGGTAGCTGCAGCGGTCACTCCAGGAACCAATGGAGACGTGGCTCCAGCCGTATTTCGGGGTATCAAGCATCCTTACTCTCCTTTCTGAAAATCGAAGAGTCTGCCGGACTCGGCCGGTTCACCCCATACACCGTAAGGTCTCGAGATACCGGGGCTTTTACCCCGGCGCGGACATACCGCACACTTTCGCCTCGGGCTCCTACCCCTTGAAGCGCCCGGCAGACTTGGCGACTCCGACGGGACTCGAACCCGCGACCTCCAGCGTGACAGGCTGGCGCTCTACGCTACTGAGCTACGGAGCCATGATGGTACCTCAAGTTGGATTCGAACCAGCAACCTTCTCCGTATGAAGGAGCCGCTCTACCATTTGAGCTATTGAGGCATTTGGGGTGTGCAGCGGAACTCGAATCCGCGACCTTTGGAGCCACACTCCGACGCTCTAACCAACTGAGCTATGCACACATGGTACTGCCGGCGGGAGTCGAACCCAGCTTGACCGGCTTGAAAGGCCGGGGACGCAACCGTTTGTCTTCGGCAGCATATAAAGGTCCCGCAATACCGCAGCTGCCGCACTGCGGGACAATGGCAAGGGCGGAGCGATTCGAACACTCATCTGACGGTTTTGGAGACCGTTGCTTTACCAGTTAAGCTACACCCCCATATGGTGCCTCAGGGTAGTTTCGGGCTACCGACACCCTGGGCTTCAACCAGGTGCTCTGCCGTCTGAGCTACTGAGGCATATGAAATATGCTCTTTTAATGCATATTCGGAGTATATGCTCTTTTTGAGCATATCTGGTGCCCCCTCGGGGAATCGAACCCGGGACCGGCCGGTTATGAGCCAGCTGCTCTACCAACTGAGCTAAGGGGGCAAATCGGTGCCAGTGGCCGGACTCGAACCGGCAACGCAACACAACCACTGAATCTCCTGGACGAATCTTTCGATTTTCTGTGCCTCATTACCTTTGTGATACACTGGCATATGGTGCGCCGGAAGGGCGCAATATTTAGGTCCGATAATCACGAGAAGTCCATTTAATTTCTCTTGCGCCCTTGCCTTTGTTTGCGCCTCTGTAAGTAGCAGTTAAAGAGTGGCAATTGGGACACAACAAAATCAAATTTTCTTCCTCATTATTACTTGCGTCTCCATCGATATGCTCAATTTCCAGCGGCAAAGTTCCTGTATAAGGGTTGAGTTCTGACCATCCACACCTCGCACATTTATTTCCGTATTTTTCAAACAAATAACGCCTAACCATACCGGATACATCTTTCCATCTGTCCCCTATGGTTCCATCAACAATTCCGGCTTTCCATTTCTTAATATACTCCACATATTCAAAATCTTTATGACATTTGCATGAGCAAAATTTATTTTGCAAGGGAATTTCTTTTCCGCACATTAAACAATAATTCTTCTTTTTCCCTCTCAGCCTGTTGTTGTATGATGCGGCACATGAATTATTGCAAAATTTTTTTCGGTTATAATCCGAAATGGACAAAGAGTTCATCGGAATTATTTTCCCGCAGTATAAACATTTCTTCAAATCCACAAATCACCTCCAATTTGATTCCTCCCTATTCCCCCACCGCCGCCAAGGGCGGCTTCGTGACAACATTGATGGAATCGTGCAGTATGATTTATTTTATGCGGATTGAAAGAATCGTATTTGGTAAAGCAGCGTAAGTATCTCCCCCCTGTTAGCCCCCCCTTCGTATTTTATATCTGATGATTCTGGTGCATCCTCGGGGGCTCGAACCCCGGACCCGTTGATTAAAAATCAACTGCTTCTTCCAACTGAGCTAAGGATGCATATGGCGACCCTGACGGGACTCGAACCCGCGACCTCCAGCGTGACAGGCCGGCGCTCTACGCTACTGAGCTACGGGGCCATATCACTGCGGCGTTTGGGTTAACCGCAGTGTTCGGGCCTAGCGGCGCCACAGCGCTATGGCGCAACCGGGCGGCGGGCTCTAACCGAAAACCCACCCAACTCCCCTGCCTGATATCCGGCTTCGCTACTCTTTGAGCAAGGCGCGGGGCAACGCGCTTCTGGTACGTCCTCAGGGGCTCGAACCCTGGACCTGATGATTAAGAATCAACTGCTCTACCAGCTGAGCTAAGGGCGCGTATCGTGGGTATCAGCCCACGGTGTGTTTTGCAATGCATCTCTTTCCCGCCTCGGTGGGGAAATAGGTGGTGTTTTTGCCATATCTGGAGGATTCCGCGGCATGAATGCGCAGAAGCTCTGCCATAACGGGAATCAAATCCTTTTGAGTCATCCCAAGCGAATTTGCGAGGGCTGGGTGTTTTACACCGTCTGGCGAATTACATAGAGCCATGAGGGCGTTCTTCACTTCATCAGGCTGTTTTGCAAGCTCCTCATTCAGCCGCCGGTCAGCCTCTTCCGCCTTGAGCAGTTCCCGGAGGGAGTAGATGGTCCCCTGCAGCATCCCCAGGTGGTACAGGCAGGCTTCCTTCTCTGTTTCCGGTTTGAGTTCCCGGAATGCGCGGGTTTGCTTTTGCTGGAGTAGGCGCAAGGCATCTTCGGCGCCTTCGTGGGACCCGCTGACCCACTGCTTGAACATCGGAATCAAGACGCTAAGGGCCTCTCGCTCCATGACTTCCGGGCTTGTTGTCTCATCGAACTTGGCGCTATTGACTATATCTTTGAACATGGTATTCCCTCCGTGTAGGGTTAATGAAAATGGTACTCCCGGCCGGGTTCGAACCGGCATCTCCGCCTTGAGAGGGCGGCCACCGAACCAATTAGTATGACGGGAGCATGTGGTGTTCCGAGATGGGCTTGAACCATCGACCTTGCGATTATCAATCGCATGCTCTGCCAACTGAGCTACCGGAACAAATGGCGGAGGGGGTGGGGTTCGAACCCACGGCAGCTTGTGGTCTGCTCCGGGTTTCAAATCCGGCGCCTTCGGCCTCTCGGCCACCCCTCCGTATGGCAGCCATGACTGGAATCGAACCAATCTCTCCAGAGTCAGAATCTGGCATTCTACCGATAAACTACATGGCTATATGGAAGCGGCAGAGGGAATCGAACCCCCATCCCCCGGGTCAAAGCCGGATGCACAACCCGCTGTGCTGTACCGCTATTTGGTGGGTCAGGTTGGATTCGGACCAACAGTGTTTCTAATGTCACGGTTTTACAGACCGCTTCCTTCACCAATTTGGATACTGACCCATGTGGTTGCGGGTGCTGGATTCGAACCAGCGTCTTCGGCTCATGAGGCCGTTAAGGAAACCACTCCTCTAACCCGCAATATGGTGCGACTGACGGGACTCGAACCCGCACTCGTTTCCTGAGCATATCAATGAGGACAACCCGCTTCCCTACACATTTCAGTGAACCGGAATCCCACCAGTTCTCGGCATCTCTGCCTTTCGGTGCCTCTGGAACCTCTGATTGCGACCGGCATCCGTTTTGCCGCGCTCTCTCCATTTTAGCTACAGCCGCATATTGGCGGAGCAAGCAGGACTCGAACCTGCAACCCTTTTGGGGCACCCGCTTTCGAGACGGGCTGACTACCAATTATCGCATTGCTCCATATGAAACACCGCTCCTCTGCCCTTATTCCTCAAAGCTCAGGGAGATGTGTTAGCCTGCTGAGCAGAAGAGCGGTATTTTGATGGCGGAACAGACAGGGCTCGAACCTGCAACCCGGGTTTCCCCAAGCACCTGCTTTCCAGGCAGGCTGGCTACCAGTTACCAAAACTGTTCCGTATACGATTCCCACCAAGTCCATGCTCCCGGCGGACTCGGCGCCACGCAAGCACCTCCGAGCCTTCCTCCACGCAAAGCACCGGAGGACGCATCCATCCCGGGCCCTATACATCGCCGGCAGGACGCATCCTACGGCATGGACTTGGCAGGCGTTATTTAATGTGGGGCATCCGCCACACCCACACTGCCGGAATATCCGGCGCTGGCGATTCCTGCAGGGCTCGAACCTGCGACCCCCTGGTTAACAGCCAGGCGCTCTGCCAACTGAGCTAAGGAACCGTACACAGCGAGTTTTGCTTCTTATGCAGCTGCCAGACTCGCCGGTCCTGGCAGCCGCATGTGGCGGCGAGGGCGGGACTCGAACCCGCACATCCGGGTGTTAACCGGATGACCTGATTAGCAGTCAGGGGCCTTACCAAATTGGGCTCCACCTCGTCATATTGATTACAAATAGTATAGTTTGCCAGACCCATTTGACAATGGGCCCCTTTCAGGGGATTCTTAAAAAAGCATGCAAAAACACCAGCGGCGGCATCTCTGCCACGGCTGGTGTAAAATCCGCTATGTGTCCTTCTGGAGCTAAATTGTACCTCTAACTCCTGCAATGACAGCCATACGGCTTTGCACCAGCAAAAATAGGCGCATCAAACTTAGACTCGCTATTTTCGCAATAGCAGTCCAACATTGAACTATGATTCTGTTTCCATTGAAATATAGCAGCCATGGCTGTCTCCCTTCTGGCGCGATGGCACAACGCCGAATGATGTGCTTATTATACATAGTGTTATCTCCCCTGTCAAGGGGTTTCGCAAAATTTTTCTTTCGCTTTCACGAATATGGTATGCAAGGGTTGAAAATCTTATTCGCCAGATAGGCCCCGGGCCCGAAGGACACCGGAGGACAAACTGGAACCCAGCTTATACCCATATAGTATGCATGCCCACAAAATCCTATTCGCCAGAATCGGGACAACGGGCCGGTTCGCAAGGTTAAGCTCTTTGGATGGTTTTCGTGAATATTATATGCAGAACAAGAAAAGCTTATTCGCCAAAGCTGATTCGTGGACCTTAGCCCACCTCTACTCTGCTCCCTTTTTCCTAAAAAGCTTCTTGAGTGCATCACCCAGCTTCTTGAGCGTTTTGCCATCCAGTTTGCTTAGTTTCTCTACCATTTCCCGGCGCATTTCATTCGCCCGGTCGATAGTAGCCTCCTGTTCCTCTGCGGTCATGGTAGCCAACAATGACGCACAAATGCCCCTGACACTCTCCATCTTATCCTTGGCGCCCAGGCCAGATAAGCACATTGTCATCTCCTCCAGGGCAATGAATTCCGCCGCTTCTTGCTCCTCTGGTGCAAGCTGCATGACCAGCCTGTCAACAACTTCGCCCATTGTCCTTCCCATCTCTTCTGATGCGTCTTTCAGGGCCTGAGCTGTTTTCTTCGCCACAGTCACGGTGATGTCTGCTAACACGGCAGATTTATCTATGGGCTCTTCATCGTCTTGCCCATACAGGTTTGCCGCCGCATAGAATTGGTCTACCAGCTCAGGACTGCATACAAGGATATTCAGGAAATCAGCCAGGTGGGTCAGGTCAAACTCGCCCTGCCCCAAAATGGCATACACAAGCGGCTTCATTTCAGAAACGGGCAGTGAATTGTCTGTCCCTTCCTTCTCAGGCGTCTCCCAGATAATTTGCTCATTCTGAAAATCAAAGGTGATTTTATCTGGCTCTTCCTGAGGAAGTATCCGCCGGATATCCACCAGCTTGCTTCCGTCTGAAAACTCAAAGGATTTTCCCGACAGAGCCATCTGCATCTTAGCGTACGTGTTTTTAGCGCTCTGAATTGCGTCCTCAAAAGAGAATTTTGTATTGGGGTTTTCCTCCCTATAGTCCGAATATACCTCCTCCATTTCAATGAGACGTTTGTCGGATTCTCCAATGATGGCGTCAATCTCTTCCTTTAGCTTCTCCCTCTTTGCCGGGTCGCGTTCTTCGCGTAGCTGCCCCGCCAGCTTCCGTTGCCTGGTCTCAGCCTCGTCTTGCTCAAGGCACTGCTTCGCAAAGCTGATGAACTGCTCCTTCTTAGCAAGATATTGGTGGAACAAATCCAGACCACCCTTCGGTGCAGCAAATTGTGACAACCACTTTTCTGCAAGGGATTTGCTACTGCCACCAGCAACCAAATCCATAGCAAACAACTCCAGAAGCATCTCTGGAGGCATGGCGACCTGATATGCTTTCAGGTGAAGCGCCTCATATTCCTCATCAGTCAGCCGGAGTTGAATGGTCCGGTCCCTCTTAATCCCCATAATGAACCCCCTCCTTCTGTTAACCATGCCCAATATTTTATCATACTAATCATATCAAGTCCAGTGAAATCACCAGTGATATGGACATAATATGATTAGTTTGGCAATATTAGGGCCAGAACAGCCAAAAGAGGTGGTGGTAATATGGATTTCAAACAGGGTGGGAAAGCCTTGCAGCGAATCAGAAAGGAACGTGGGTTAACTCAGGAAACCCTCGGCGAAATGGCCGGAGCCTCCGCCGTCACAGTCTCCAGGATTGAGCGGGGCGTTTTCACCCCATCTCTGCCAACACTTATCAGCCTTTGCAACGCCCTCAGCGTAGGAACGGACACTGTGCTGGCTGCGTATGTTCACGCCGCCTCCCCTACCCGATGGACACCGCTCGTTCAACGGTTGGAAGGGTTAGATTCCGAAAAGAAGGTCAAGGCGGAGGCGATGATTGAGAGCATTCTGGATAACATCTAGCCCATATTCCCACGAGAAAACCCCACCTGGATGAATCCAGGTGGGGTTTGTGCTTAGTCGGAGCCGCCCTCCCGCTGGGCATCCGTAGCCTCGAACCAGTCGGCCCAGACAACATCATCGTTGCCGTAGCCTTCCGAAAGTCGCATAGCCTCCTCAGCAGTATCGGCTTCAATGCTCAAACTGCCAATGCGAACTACCGTTACATCAAATTTTGCCATATTTATCTCCTTTCTGTTCTCCTTGTTAACGCAATCTCTTATGATGCGGTGGTACAGTGATGAATCATACTCCTCCATGCTATCCCAGGGAATAATCTGAGAGCCCGTATATTGGGCAGTGACATCCCCCGAGACATCATAAAGCAGCCCGCCGATTTCCTGAATAAAATGGTTTTCCACCGGCAGGTACATGGTAACGCCGCCGAACCGCTTGCTCAGAATAAAGGCAAACCAGTAGCAGCAGCCAAACAGGAAGGTGTTTTGGGCATCCTTGAAATTCCCGATGAAACCCAGGATTTCCTGTCTGTTTGCCCGTTTCCTCACTGCCCGCCCTCCTGTTTTTCAGGCCTCGGCAGACACTCGCCGAACACGAATGTGCCGGCCCGAATCGGGTCGATGAACTCTCTCTGGATGATGCCCGCCGCCTCGATGGCGATTCCGAGTTCCTTGTGGAGCCCTTTCATCTCGTCCATGGTCAGTGCGCCGTAGGATGTAGTCTGGATGTCCAAACTCACGGGGCTATAGTTGGAATCTTCCCGGATGTAGATGTTGGGCCGGAACCGGGGCGCATCATCCCGCTTGCGGATATCCAGCTTGTTCCAGGTTGGGAACGCCGACAGAAGAACGGTATAATGGGGACCGTCATAGCGGATGAACCGCTCCGCCGCCTGACTGTCGCGGAAGAAGTCCAGGACCTTGGTGTAAGGACCATGCCGCATGCCGGGTTCCGCTGCAGCTTCCTCAATGGTTAGTTCGTCCTCGAAGGCATCCGTCTCGGTGCCGTCCTCGAAGCGAATGCGGAACATCCTTCCGACGTCGAAGATATCCGCCTCCTCTTCGGTCAGTTCCCTCAGAATCTCTGCCCGCTGTCCACTGCGATGATTCCACTCGCTGTCACCGTTGTGGGTATCAAAAATTGCGTAGCTCATGTGACCTTCTCCTTATTATATATAGTAGCACTCCTTGGTCATGCTTATGTGGGTATTATGCAGGTTAGCAAAAAAGAATTTCGGATGGTGGCTGGTTTAGACCGTCTGAGGTCCGATACTGCTGGGGAATCGGTGTCGGGCCTCATGGCTCCCCAAATCTCATACCGCCACCTTTTCTTTTGCCAACCACTCCCTATATCGCAAAAGCCCATCGCCTCCACACAAAGGAGACGGTGGGCTTTTGTCATTTGAAAACATCCCCATGCTTGACACGGGCAAGGGCCTTGTCCAACTCACCGGAAAACAGGGATGGATTGGCAGCAGCCCAGGTCCGGAGCTTCGTGGTCCCGGGAATCCTGTCCAGTTCCTCTTCATCAAGAGCCCTGCCCCGTGCTGCCGCGTCAATAAAGCGCCTCATTAGCGTACTCACCAAGCGCACCTCCCTTCTTGAGATATCTCATCTTATGCCCGCTCTCCGAAAATCATTTTCCAGCAACCGGCATAGCATACCCCAGAATAAACTTGGCAAATATCTATTCCCAAGGAGGTACATATGACCATCTCTGAAATGAAGGAAGTTTTGGACGAATATCCAGCGGATTCGCTTCTCGAAGTTGGGATGCCGGACGTTAAGTTCTATGCCCGGGGCTCGCAGCTGGAGGCTCTCTGCCCCTTCCACGGTGACCACAAGCTGGGGAACTTCGGCTACAGTCTGGCCAAGGACTGCTGGCGCTGTTTTGTCTGCGGGAAAAGTGGTTCCGGCCCCTATTCCCTGATTATGGCGCACAGAAATTGGTCCTTTGCGGAAACCGTTCGCTATCTCTATGACCGGCGGAGCAGCTGCGTTGGCAGGATTACCGAGGCTCCTCCTGCCACCCTTCTCCAGAAGAGCAAGAAGGTGAGACTCGTCACACCGAAGCCGTCTCCCATCCTTGTCAACGATGAGTTCGTCTTCGACCCGAGCCCTACGGCTGAGGACAAAAGCACGGTCTACTCCTGCTTTGCCGCCGCCTCTCCCCTGTCCCCTTCCTGGACAAAGCACCTGCAGGAGATACGCGGCGTCAGTCCCCTGGAAATCCCGTACTTTTTCCGTTTCCCCTCCAGTAAAGATGAGGAATTCATGAGTCGGTTCCGCAAGGAGCTCGAAAAGCGGGGTGCGGGGAACCTGTACCACCGCCTCCTCGGAATCCCCGGCTTTTTCTGGAATATCAAAGAGAACCGCATCTCCTTTATTGGATATTCCGGCGCTCTAGGGATTTTGAATCATGACGAACAGGGGCTCGTCAGCAGCATCGAGATGAGACTGCCTGATTCCGCCGTAAGAAGCACCCGGTACATCCCCTTTTCGTCAGAGGGCATCTGCCTGAACCACCCGGACGACTACAAGTACGGAGCAAACGTCGGCTCCGTGGTAGACGTCGTGACCCCACCCTTTGACAATTCCTCCATCCAGGGAGTCGCCGTGACGGAGGGAAAGTTCAAGGCGCTGCACCTCTCCCGCATGGAGTTCCTGGCACTGAACATCCGCGGAGTCGGCAACTGGCGGTCTGTGCTCCCGGTCTTGGAGAACCTGGAAAACAAGGGAGTCAACACATCCAGAGTATTCATCGCATTCGATGCAGATTCCAGAAGAAACCCCGCAGTTGCGGAGAACTCCGCAAACTTCGGGAAGGCTTTGCTGGACGAAGGATACGAGGTATACTACCTGACTTGGCCAAACAACTGCGGCAAAGGTGTTGACGATGTTGTCAATGCCGGCCAGCGGGGCAAAATCCGCACTGTCGAGGGCAACCGCTTCCTGCAAACCACCCTTCTTCCTTTTATCGAAAGAGCAAAAAAGAAAAAGCTGGCAGAAGCAGCTGGCGCCTGAATCACGACGCGCTCCCATCCGGGGGCGCGTTTTTTTGACGAAATAGGACTTTTCAAAGCTGCATAGAATGATAGCAACATTCATTTATGGGGGCAAATTTTGAACTAGGAGGATAACACAGAATCAGTTTTTGGAGAAATACATATTATTCAGGCACCCATACATAAGGAGGACGCACATCATGAAAAAGCTCATTACCTTCATGGCAAATCTCACCCTCATCCTGGCGCTGACCCTTTCTCTGGCAGTTTCCGCCTTCGCGCTTACCCCGGCGGACAGTGCTGAGACATCCGTCATCACCTACTCGGATGAGCAGCTTCTCAATCCCCTGGCCGGTGAGCTGCCGCAGAATCCCCTCACCGCAGAAGCGTTCCACCAGGTGTTCAATTATGCCGCCCGGAACAACCTCTCCACTATCACTATCTCCTACACCATCCCCTACCAGAGCAATTATCAGGCACTTATCACAAACTTCCTGTCCGAGACTGTGAACACCTACACCTACCGGTACCCGGAGTACTTCAACTACCTCCGGAAGGTTTCCTTCTCTACCATCAAGGAAGCTGGTGGTTGGTCCATCAAACTCAACTTCAATTCCAAAAATGGAACTGGGGATACGGAGGCCATGCAGCTGAAGCGCACCGAGGCCGACGCAAAGGCCAAAGAGGTCTATCAGGGCCTCATCGATAACGGTTCCCTGCATGATGGCATGACGGAAAAGGAAAGAGCGAAAGTCATCCTCAACTGGGTCCTGGACAACGTGTCCTACCTGGACGACAACTCCGCCCTGAGCCACACTGCTTGGAACGCCTTCTTCAACGGCACCGCTGTCTGTGACGGCTATTCCTCTACCTACCAGCTCCTGCTGCGCCTGGACGGAATCAAGTGCTGGGGCCAGAAGGGTATGGCTGCCGGCGAGAATCACCACTGGACCGTCGCTGTCCTGGATGGGAAGACCGTGAACATCGACTCTTCCTGGTGTGACACCGCCAAGAGGGACCGGTTTTTCGCCGTCTCTGATTTGGAATTTGCCCTGACGCACTCCTGGTAACAAGAACCCCCGTAAGCAACTACTGCTTACGGGGGTTTCCGCATATCTTCCGTAATTATTCCCTCCTGATTCGCATATCATACCGCACTAATCGAAAAAGGAGGGCATAATTATGCCGTACAAAACCAACGACTTCCAAAGCGACCTGTCCATCTCTGAACTGTTCGCCAACTTCATGGACAAGGCCTTCTACCGGCCCATGGAGAAGCTGATTCAGGCGCCCGCCGAGGCGACGCCCACGTCCTTCGAACGGGTCTGGGCAAAGGGGCCTCAAATGCGGGGCATTGACGTGATTCTGCACGAGGGGCCCTGGCAGACCACCATTGACGAGAAGGCCCAGCAGACCTACAAAGATAAGCCCCTGGAGACCTTCGCCCTGGAGCTGTCTTATCTCAAGGGCGGCGTCGTCCATGTCGGATGGCTGATTGACCAGAAGAAAACCACGGCGGCCTACCTGTTCTGCTGGCCGGAGGGGCCCAAGGACCAGCCGGGGGTATTTACCAGGGTGCGGATGGCCCTCGTCTATAGCGACGATGTGAAGGTCTTCCTGGCCAATCTTGGCTACACCCGCGAAGTCCTGTGCAAGCGGGATGAGGTAATCCGGGAGGATGGCCTTCGTGGCCGCCGGGATTCCGGGGACCCGGATTTCTGGTTCGTGTTCTCTCCCCATCTGAAAGAGCAGCCCATCAATGTTGTCGTCAAGTCCTCCCGGCTGGAAAAGTTGGCCCGGGCCGTTATGACAGTCGAGTACGATGAAGCCGCCGGCACGAGCCATGTTTTCGGCAATTGGCTCGGCCAGGAAATCGACGTCACCGTTGCCATCTAAAAATTTTTCTCCCGGACCGTAATCATTTTTCGAGGGTTTGCATACAACCCAATCAGCATACGATTTGGATGCTGAAAAATTGAAATTTTTTGAAAAGGAGACATATCATTATGGCTACTGCTACTACTAAGCGCCCCTTCCTGAACACCGAGGTCGGCAAGAACGTTGAGGGTGACCCCTTTGCTTTCCACCTGGAGGGCTTCACCGCCTCCAAGACCCCCCACTTCAGCGAGGCGTCGGAGGGCAAGGACGCTTTCCTGGGCATCTCCATCGGTGTCGGCATGGCCGCTGACGCTCTGCTGGCCCGCGCCAAGGGCGAGTACAACAAGGAGGACAAGGGCAAGTACACGATGAGCGAGTTCGTGTCCCTGCGCATCTACGGCAAGCAGGCCGAGGAGCTCTCCGCCATCTACACCACCGGCATCAAGATTGCCGTGTCCGGCAAGCTGAGTCTGCGGGATTACCAGAAGAACGACGGCACTCCCGCTCAGGAGGTGACCTGCGACGTCAAGAAGCTGGTCGTCATGGGCGGCAAGACCACCGAGCCCAAGCTGACCGACAGCATCGGCACCGCCACTTACGTCTACAAGGACAAGAGCGGCACCGACAGAAGCATCCGCATGGCGCAGCTTCTGACCGGCACCGTCGTGGGTGAGCCCAAGCTCCGGAACTCCAACGGCAAGACGTTCTTCAACTTCGGCATCAAGACCGCCTTGCCCGCCGCCAAGGTCTACGACCTGGCCAACGGCCTGGAGGCTCGCGCGGAGTATGGCAACAAGACCATCACCAACATCACGGTCTTCGATAAGCAGGCCGAGGCCCTGAGCCGGATTATCAGCGCCGGCGCCCAGGTGGTTGCTTCCGGCCCCGTCCAGGAGCGCGAGTACAACGGCAACGTGAGCTACAGCATGAACGCCCGCGCCTTGGGCATCATGAAACTGGCTCCCCTGCCCGCTAACGAGACCAACGCTGCTGCGGGTCCCGCCCCCGTCGGCACCGCTGCTGCCGCCGCCGAGGCTGCCGCTGCTGCTGCCGCCGCTGTTCCCAATAGTAGCTTCGTCGACCTGGGCACTGACGACGAGGAGGGTGAGCTGCCCTTCTAATCCCTAACTTCTCGGGATAACTTCATACGTATACATCGGAGCTCCCTGGTGGGAGTTCTAGGTGGGGCCCCAATAGGGGCCCCAAATTTTTTGTCTGATAGTTTCTCCTGGGTTCGCATATAATATCCACACAGGCGGGAAAACTGGTTCTTCCCGCCGTGTTAAAAGAAAATTGTTTGCATAGAATATGTTTTAGATGACAACACGCTTGACGCTGCAAGGGACCGCTGGGGCCCAGGGGGAAAGGACTTGTGGATTTCCACCCTGAGCTGGCGGCGGAGGAAAAGCTCCTTGCTGAGGATGGCGCTGCATAAAGGCAGGCTCCCGTGGCCTGCGGGGGTTTCTTCGCTCATCTCTTGCCCCTTAAAAAATAAGAGTCAGGTTTGGCGGAGCCGCTGCAGAGAGTTCGCCCGGGGGAATCGCAAGTTGTGCAATCAAACCCCTGTCAACCGGATACGTCTGACCGGTATAGAGAACTCCTCAATTTTAGAGTAGGTGAGGAGAGTTCCTAAATTAGACGGGTTCGAGGGTCCTGCGCCTGTAAAAGGGAGAGGGTCTCATCCGCTTCATGAGAGGATAAGGAGTCATGTCTCATGAAGCTACGCCAGGCATGCAGGAGTGGTTTATGGGTGGGAGGCATTGCACAGCCGGAGTTACGCAAAACACACAAAACAGCAGCTTTTCTGAACCGCCAGCGGCAGAGGGGGAGCTGCGCCCATAGCATACGAGGCTTCGAGAAGCCTTGGTTGCTGGTGAGCAGTTGAGGGTTTGACAAAAGAGAACTGGCGTGGGTGCTTCGGTTGAGCCGCTTGAGGCCCGATACAGCTGCGGAACAAGTAGCCCTAACAGCAAACACAACCTCCCGAAACAGAAACAGCTTCAAGCAACTGACCTGAAGCTGAAGTAGAGTAGGTAAGTGGCTCGTAGCTATATAGCTTCAGGAAGTGCAAATTTCAAAAATTTTACCTTTTTGAAGCAGGAATTGTTTCAAAAAACTGGCTTTTTTCGAAAAACAGCAAGTATGGAACCACTCAAGTAGCAATAGCTTCAGGAATAGGAGGTGAAAACGCGGAAACTCATTCATTGGCTGCTTCGTCTCCTGCTTTCTCGTCTCCTGGTTCGGCTCCTGCTTCGTTTGCCAACTTGCTTTTTTCGAAGGGCTCCTCTCCAAAGAGGGCCACCATTTGATAGCTGTATCAAGTCCCACACCCGGCCATCTGGGATACAGCGGGTAGTTCATATTCCATTTTACGAGGGTCGTATGGCTGCAAAGTATAGCCCTCAGAGCCTCTCCGGAATCCCGGGGAGTTTTTTCTCTTGCCCATATAGCACTGACGCAAAGAACCCCCTCCTGTTTGGAGAGGGTTCTTTTTGTCAGAATGCTTCCCAGGCCCGCAGGACGTTTTCCATCAGCATGGCGCGGGTCATGGGGCCAATACCGCCTGGCACCGGGGTGATGTAGGATGCCTTTGGCTCCACGGACTTGAAGTCCACATCGCCGCAGAGTTTTCCATCTGCCCCACGGTTCATGGCCACGTCCACGACCACGGCGCTTTCTTTGACCATGTCCGCTGTGATGAGTCCGGCCTTTCCAACCGCAGAGACCAGGATGTCGGCGTTCCGCGTAAAGGCCTCCAGGTTCTCTGTCTTGGAGTGGCAGAGGCTCACGGTCCCATCTGCCGCGGTCAAAAGCTGCGCCATCGGCTTTCCCACGATGTTGCTTCGGCCAAGAACCACGCAGTTCTTCCCTGCAACGGGGATGCCATACTCCAAGAGCAGCCGCATGACGCCCTTTGGCGTGCAGGGCACGAACTCTGGGGTTCCGATGGCCACTTTCCCCACATTTAGCGGGTGAAAGCAGTCCACATCCTTCGTAGGCAAAATCTCTTCCAGCATGGCCCACTCGTCCAGCCCTTTCGGCAGAGGGAGCTGGACAAGGATGCCGTCCACCCCAGGGTTGTCGTTAAGCCGGTTGATGGTATCCAGCAGGGTCCCACGCCCTGTGTCCGCTGGCAAGCGGATGGTCTCCTGCGAGAATCCGCATTCCTGGCAATCCCGCTCCTTTCCACGCACATATACCTGGCTGGCGGGGTTCTCGCCGACCAGGATGACGGACAGGTGCGGCCGGCGGGCGTAATCCGCCTCCAGCAGCATGTCGACCTTCTTGCGAATCTCCTGTTTGATTTCGCCAGCAACTTTGGCGCCATCGAGGATAACAGCCATATCTTTTCCTCCTGTATCATTTTTCCAAAATTGGTGTGTGTCTGCATCTTATGCAGGCTGTCGGAAAGGGATTCTTGGCCTGATGGATTGGGCATCAAATGATTTTCCATGGCTTCGCATATAATAAACCCAGAAACCCAAAGCCAAAAAGAAAGGATTGATGTTTGTGGGTCGAGCAGGAGCCGGGTCTGGCGGAGGCAGAAGCTTTTCCAGTTCCGGCGGTCATAGTTCCTCCAGGTCTTCTGGGGGACATCGCGTGAGTTCGAGTTCCAGTTCCCGGAGAGCGGGTTCCGGCAGTTCCAGCCGCAGTTCCGGATATTCCTCCAGGTCCTATTCGCCGAGGTCTTCGCCTCCCCCGTATATCCCCTATGGCGGGGTTCCTGTGCGGAGGAGATACCAGTCAGGGCCTGGCTGTCTGGGAAGCATGCTGCTAAACATCTTTATCTACCTTCTCGCCGCCTTCATTGCCGTGACCCTGGTTACAACCATTGTAGGCTCCGGCGGCGACGTGCCGTCGAGCAGCTACAATCGGGAGCCTATCCACACCGGCGCCGGTTACGACAACAACTGCATTATAGACGAACTGGGCTGGTTTGACAATATCGGGCAAACCTCCAGGCGGTTGAAAGCCTTCTACGACGAAACCGGCGTCCAGCCGTTTATCTACCTGAAAGGCTACGATAGTTCCCTCTCTACAGACTCCCAGAAGACGGAGTTCGCCGAAGACTGGTACGAGGAAAACATTGACGATGAGGGAACCTTCCTCTTTGTCTACTTCGCGGAGCCCAATCAGGATGAGGATGTCGGCTTCATGGCCTACGTCAACGGCAAACAGGTATCCTCCGTGATGGATGCCGAGGCAGTTGAAATCTTCTGGGCCTATGTGGACAACAACTGGTATTCCGACAAGTCCACCGATGATATGTTCGTTGACATCTTCAACTCTACGGCGGACAGAATCATGACCAAGTCCACTACTGGCAATGATGTGGCCAAAACCGGGCTACTGGTCGCCTTGGTGGTTGTCGGGGCCATCGGCATCCTGGTCATTATGAAAACCCGCCGCAGGCACGAGGCGGAGCGCAACGCGGAGACAGAGCGCATTTTGAACGCCGACATCCACAATTCCGCCGGTTCCGGCGATGATGTGTTAGATAAATGGTCTTAACACACCAATCCCCCAAATAAAAAAATTTTGAAAAGGAGTATGAAAATGGGAATTCTTCAGCGTTTTAGCGATATTATGAGGTCCAACGTCAATGCGGTGTTGGACAAGTGCGAGGACCCGGCCAAGATGGTCGACCAGACCCTTCTGGACCTGCGCCGGGACCTGGCTGAGGTCAAGAAAGAGACGGCGTCTGTCATGGCGACGGAAAAGAACGCCAAACGGCTGGTAGACGACTGCCAGGCCAGTATCAAGAAGTACGAGACCGCGGCCCGGCACGCCCTGAGCGCGAGCAGCGAGGCCGATGCCAGAACGCTGCTGGCGAAGAAGCAGGAACTGGAGAGCCAGCTGCCCGGCCTCCAGACCAACTATGATGCCGCCAGCGCAAACGCCTCCAAGCTGCGTGAGATGCACGACAAGCTGGTGCGGGATATCGAGAGCCTGGAAGGCCGGAAGGCCGCTGTCAAGGCCAAGGTTGCCACGGCGAAAGCCCAGCAGCGCGCCAACAAGGCCGTGGCTGGGATGAGCAGCGCCGCCAGCGTGTCCGCTTTCGAGCGGATGGAGGCCAAGGCCAACCAGATGTTGGATGCCGCCGAGGCTGAGGCTGAATTGAACAAAAAGACTGATACGGCAGATGACCTGGCTCAGAAATACGCCGCCGGCGGGGCCTCCGTGGACGACGAACTGGCCCGGATGAAGCAGGAAATGGGCCTGGACTGATGGCAGAAGGTGCCTTCATCCCCTCGCCTATTTCCTTCATCCGCGGCTAGAACATCCGACCTGAGCCGAAAAGGCCGGTTCGGCGAGCAGAGGAGCCTCCTTGGCGGAGTGGCAAGTTCTCCTGCTACACCAACCAGGAAATGTTCTCTAACCTAAAGCCACTTCCGAGGGCTTCGGGCGGAAAGCAGAAAATCTGGCTGGGCTGACTGTTTCGCAGTTCCTAAAATTTCTCAAAAAAGCGAAGAGGCCTGGGTTAACTACCCGGGCCTCTTTTGCTATTTATTTATGCTTTGGCGGCAACGGCTTGATAGAGTTGCTGGAATACCTCCAGCAACTCATCATCGTCCGCTTCCTTGCCGGTGAATCTCTCCGCCAGATTCTCCTTCATTTCCACTACCTGCTCTGCGGAAACCGCCCGTGCGCACGCCGCGTTGGTGACGAGTTGTTCCCCGTTTTCGTAGCGAACCAGCAGTCCCATCAGGGTCTGAGGAATGCGTACGCCACTTTCCTCCAGCATGCAAAAGGCCGCATAGTCGGCCCCATCGCAATGGTCGGAGTACAGGCAGGTTTCACACATCAGCTCCGCCGGAAACTCGTATGCTGTGACTACGATTTCGTTGACCTTAGCTTTCATCGGAACATCCTCCTAAACTTTGTTGGTGTTTTGTATGCGGAATCTGAAAAACCCATTCTTTCTGCGCTCATATCGAATAAAAGCACAAGAGCCCGCATATAATATAATTAGAACAAGCAAGCCAAGAGTTTGCCCGTTCCTGCGGTGACTACTGGGAGATGTCTGTGGACAGACAAACACCTCGCCCGAAGGTCCTCTTTCGAGAGGGCCTTCTTTTTTTGTGCGCCAGACGCCCCTCCCTTGCAATATCGGGCCTCTTGCACCCCATCGCGGGCTGCCGTCACATTCTTCTTTTGCCAACTACATCCCTCCTGCCAAAATAGAAACCGCCCCTTCCGCATACTACAGAGCAAACGCTTTGAACAGTTGAGCAGAAAGGGGCTTGATAAGCATGGGTGATGTAAGGGTAGGAGCAGCGGGTGCAAACAGTAAGAAGGCACAGGCTGAGCAGGGTCAGCAAAACTCCGGCTACTCTGTAGCCTATCGGTCAATCAAGGAGGAAATAGAGACCACCTGGCCAGCGTGGAAGGTGGCTCTGTACAATGCGAGTGTTGCGACCTCGAAACATGCGAAGAAGCTGAAGGTCAAGGAGGGGTAAAATGGACAAGAGGTTTCAGCGTCTGCTACATCTCTCATATGACCCGGTGTCAAAATTCGACCTCCGGGTCCCTGAGAACCGCCTTAGCGAGGAAGACAGCGAGACAAAGCGCATTTGCCTTGCTCCATCCATCGAGGATGCCATCAACGCCAAACCAGGCGGCGCAGCCGTGGTGAGAATCGCGCAAGAACGAAACATCCCTTTGCTGTTGTATGTATATGAGGCGATTATTCCCCGAGAGTCCTTGATTCTCCCGATAAACGTATGCAGACAGCGCGGCGTCAGAGATGCGATTCACAATCAGGAATACTGGGCAACCGAGATTCCTAAATTTCAGGAAAGCGTCTTTGTCCTGGACGGTGTAGAGTTTGCTCAGCACCCGTACTTCCATGAAACCCGCATCAAAAGTGCTAGGGTCCACAAGTGCGAGGAGCGGCCTCCATTCTGCGCCCAAACCTGGGCTGCGGCAATCAATAAGGCTCTTTCCAGCAGTCATCCGACGGACCTCCTTCTAATGCAGTTGCCCGGATTAGAGGAGCGGTTGGGAGGAAGAGAGTTGGATGCGGCCACCCTTCAGGAAAGCTTACCTACCATCTCACGAAAAATCAAGGCCTCTTCCAGGTTTCAGCTTGGAAGAGGCCTTGATTTATTCGCCTTTGTCCTGCGGCGTCAGCAGCATCCCTACTGCCGGCAGCGTTTTCGCCCGATATCTTGATACCTTATCTATATGTGTTTCTTCCAGGGGCATGACCCGCTCAACCTTGTGGGTTTTCCTTGGACTCATCACACCCACGCCCTGGGCGGACCGGGTGGCCTTCGGTAACAGCGCCTCCGTATTGAAAACAATGCATCGACCCTCGGTTGTAATTACGGCCAAATCCCTGTCTTCCGTAATCAGCATCACGGTCGCCAGCGGTGATTTGTCGGAGTAGGCTCCTGTCAGTTTTCGCCGTCTTGATTGAGTCTGGTAGGCAGACAGTTCCACCCTGGCCACCTTACCGTTTTCGAAGAAGAACAAGAGGTTCCCAGAATAATCCCCGGGCAGACAGGCCCAGACGACCTTTTCATCCGGGGTCATCCCCAGCTTCGAGGGAAGATAATCGCCCAGGGCGCTGGCCTTGGTGTCGTCAAACTCGCTCAGCCGGGGCTTATAGCATTGCTGCTTATCCGTAAAGACCAGAAGCTCATCCCGGTTATTTGCCTCCCATTGCTGGGACAGCCCGTCACCCTCCTTGTATTTCTGCTCACTTGCCATGCGCAGAGACAAGGGGGTAATTTTCTTTAAGTAACCCTCCCTGGAGAGGAACACATTCACGGGATAATCGGGCACATCTTCCCCTTCTCCCCCGTCCACTTCAACAGGCTGGTTCCGGAGGATGCTGGTGCGGCGTTCCATACCGTATTTCTTCTTTACTTCCTCCAGCTCCTTGATGATGACTCGCTGAATCTTCTTGGGAGATTTGGCGGTGGCCTCCAGACTGGCAATCTCCTTTTCCAGGGCTGTAGTTTCTTTGGTGCGTTTGAGGATGTACTCCTTATTGATGTTCCGCAGCCGGATATCCGCCACATACTCCGCCTGAATCTGGTCCAAACCAAAGCCCTCCATCAGATTGGGGACTACCTTGGCATCCTCCTCTGTCTCCCGGATAATCTTGATGGCTTTGTCAATATCCAGCAGGATGCGGCCCAGGCCCTGGAGGAGGTGCAGCTTTTCAGACTTTTTCTGGATTGAGAACTGGATGCGCCGCCGAACGCACTCGGTCCGCCAGTTAATCCACTCACCCAGAATAACCCGGACCCCCAACACCTTCGGCATCCCATTGATGAGTACGTTGAAGTTGCAGGGTTGGCTGTCCATCAGCGTTGTCAGCTTAAAGAGCCGGTTCATGACCTTCTCCGGGTCCGCGCCCCGCTTCAAGTCTATGGCCAGCTTGAGGCCGTTCAAATCCGTTTCATCCCGGATATCGGAAATTTCCCGCACCTTGCCGGTCTTGGCCAGTTCCGCAACCTTCTCGACAACTGCCTCAATGGTCGTGGAGTATGGGATTTCATATACCTCTATGATGTTTTCCTTCTTGAGGTAGCGCCATTTCGCCCGGACCTTGAAGGAACCGCGGCCCGTCTTATAGATTTCCGCCATGGCGGCAGCGTCATAGAGGATTTCTCCACCGGTGGGCAAATCGGGGGCCGGGAGTGTTGCCATAATGTCGTGGTTCCCGTTTTGCAGCAAAGCAATTGTGGTGTCACACACCTCCGCCAGGTTGAAGCCACAGAAGTTGGACGCCATGCCAACGGCAATCCCCTGGTTCGCGGACACCAGGATATTGGGAAATGTAGTGGGCAGCAAAGAGGGCTCCTTCATGGTGCTGTCGTAGTTGTCCACGAAGTCGACTGCTTCCTGGTCGATGTCTCGAAAGAACTCCTGGGTGATGGGGTCCAGCTTCGCCTCCGTGTACCGGGGCGCCGCCCAGGCCATGTCCCGGGAGTACGCTTTACCGAAGTTTCCCTTGGAATCCACCAGGGGGTGCAACAGTGCCCCGTACCCTCTGGATAGGCGGACCATGGTATCGTAGATGGCGGCATCTCCATGGGGATTCAGCCGCATAGTCTGGCCGACGATGTTGGCGGACTTAGTGCGGCCGCCGGTCAGGAGGCCCATCTTATACATCGTATATAGGAGTTTCCGGTGGGATGGTTTGAGGCCGTCGATTTCCGGGATGGCCCGGGAGACGATGACGCTCATGGCGTAGGGCATATAGTTGACTTCCAGCATGTCCGTGATGGGCTGCTCCATGACCTCCGCCCGGAGCCCCCTTACGCCGGAAGCATCGACTTTTGGTTTGCTGTCAGGGGTTTTCTTCTTTTTGGGCAATTCAAACCCTCCTTTCAGGAAATGTCAGCCAAATCAAGGTACAGGTGCCCATCATTGGCGATATGGTCTTTTCGGCCCTGGAGGTTATCCCCCAGCAGCAGGTCGAATACCTGAGCGGTCTTTTCGGCATCTTCCGGCATCGCCTTGATGAGCCGCCGGGTTTCTGGGTTCATGGTGGTCAGCCACATCATGTCCGGGTCGTTTTCGCCCAGGCCCTTTGACCTGTTGATTTCGCACTTCTTTTTGCGAAGACCGGACATTATGTCCGCTTTTTCTTTCTCGGAGTAGGCAAACCAGGTCTCTTTCCCGCAGACAATTTCGTAGAGGGGAGATTCCGCGATATACACATACCCCTTTTCAATGAGTGTGGGGCACAGGCGATAGAGCATGGTAAGAATCAGTGTCCGGATTTGGAACCCATCCACATCAGCGTCCGTGCAGATGATGACCTTACTCCAGCGGAGATTCGCCAAATCAAAGGTGGCCAAGTCCTTGGCCCGCTTGTCCTGCACCTCGATTCCGCAGCCCAGGACCCGGATAAGGTCCGTAATAATTTCGGATTTAAAAATCCGGCCATAGTCCGCTTTCAGACAATTGAGGATTTTTCCTCGGACCGGCATGATTCCCTGGAAGTCCGAGTCCCGGCTCAGCTTTACGCTGCCAAGGGCGCTGTCCCCCTCCACGATGTACAATTCCCGGCGGGAGGCGTCCTTCGTCCGGCAGTCTACAAACTTCTGAACCCGGTTTGACAGGTCCATATTGCCGGTCAGCTTCTTCTTGATATTGAGACGGGCCTTCTCGGCGTTCTCTCGGCTGCGCTTGTTGATGAGGACCTGTTCTCCGATTTTCTGGGCGTCGATGGGATTCTCAATAAAGTAGATTTCCATCTGGGAGCGCAGGAATTCTGTCATGGCCTCCTGGATGAAGCGGTTGTTGATAGCCTTCTTCGTCTGGTTCTCGTAGGAGGTTTCACTGGAAAAGTCATTGGAGACCAGTACCAGGCAGTCCTGAACATCCTGGAAAGAAATCTTGCTTTCGCCCTTATTATACTTCCCCTGCTGTTTCAGGTAGCTGTCAATTGCGGAGACGAATGCGGAACGGACGGCCTTGTCCGGGGACCCGCCGTGTTCCAGCCAGGAAGAGTTGTGGTAGTGCTCAATGACCTGAACCCGGTTGCTGAAGCAGAACGACACCGACAGCTTGGCCTTGTACTCGTCCTTGTCAGCCCGGTCCTTACCCTTTCTCTCTGTCTGCCAGAATACAGGCAGGGTCAGCGTATCCTCCCCTGCCAATTCGGCAACGTAGTCCTGGATTCCGTGCTCATAAAGAAACTCCTCTGTCTCAAACTGTCCAGCCTCCACCTCGTTTTGGAAGCGGAACAGGATACCATCGTTGACAACCGCCTGCCGCTTCATGATGTCCCGGAAGTACTCGGCGGGGACCGCAATATCAGTGAAGACCTCCAAGTCTGGCTTCCAACGAATCGTTGTACCGGTCTTCTTACCCTTTACGGTTTCCTTCATCATCTCCCCAACGATTTCTCCTTTTTCAAAATGGAGAGAGTATTTGAATCCATCCCGCCAAACAGCCACATCCATGTACTCGCTGGAATACTGGGTGGCGCAGGAACCGAGGCCATTGAGACCAAGGGCGTAATCGTAGCCGCTGCCGTCCCGGCCATACTTGCCGCCGGCGTATAATTCGCAAAAGACCAGCTCCCAGTTGTAGCGCTGCTCTTTTTCGTTCCAATCCACCGGACAGCCACGGCCCTGGTCCTCAACCTGGAAGGAACCGTCGGCAAATCGGGTTACCTGAACCTGCGTACCGTAACCAGCCCGGGCTTCGTCAATGGCATTGGACATGATTTCAAAGACGGCATGCTCACAGCCCTCTAAGCCATCGGAACCAAAAATGACGCTGGGGCGCTTGCGGACGCGGTCAGCACCTTTCAGGGCGGAAATCGCTTCATTGCCGTAATCGTGGTTCTTTGCCATCTGTGTATCACGTATAATGAAAACCATCTCGAAAGGGGTGGTTTTCATTATTTCTCCTTTCTTTGAAGATGTTATATGGCAGGAGCATCTACCTGCAATATAATCAGAACAAGCACTGCGGATTTGTACATGTTTATCTACAGCCAGACTGTTCGGAGGTGACTCAAACCACAGTGGCTTGTCTGAAATGGTGATTTTTGCTCACGAAAATTTTTATCAATTTCCTCTTGACTTTTTATAGTTCGTCACCTCTCTGTTGATTGCTTTTCATTGACACTCCCCACGCCCAAAGGCGGGGAATTCCTGGTTCACTCATTACAGCCTGCACCAGCGAGGTCTTACGCAATGTCCCCAGGCGTATGGGTTCGGGCATGTCCTGCCCTACCAATATAGGAAGTCAGGCTGCCGGCTGCGTCAGCAACCGCAGGCCCTCCTTTAGAATGTTCTGCGCGGCGTTGACATCCCGGTCATGATGGGCTCCGCAACATGGGCATACCCACTCCCTAACCGAGAGGTCTTTTACCTCTGGGTTCTTGAAGCCGCAAGTCCCGCAAAGTTGGCTGCTTGGGAAGAATGTCCCCACCTCAACCAGGGCCTTATGCTGCCACTCAGCCTTGTATTTGAGCTGGCGACAGAGCTCTCTCCAAGAGCAGTCAGCTATTGCCTTGGCAAGATGATGATTCTTCATCATGCCGGAGACGTTGAGGCTCTCCACACATATGACATCGTAATTGCGCACTAGCTGAGTGGTCAGCTTATGGAGGTAGTCCTGCCGCTGGTTAGCGACCTTCTCGTGCTGCCGGGCCAGGCGGATTCTGGCCTTGTTGCGGTTGCTGCTGCCCTTTGATTTTCGGGACAGCTGACGCTGCAACTTGGACAGTTTCTTTTCAGCCTTCCCCAGCCACTTGGGATTCTCGAACTTTTGCCCGTCCGAGGCGATGACCAGGTCCTTGATTCCCACATCCAACCCGACAACGGCACCCGTGCTGGGTAGCTGCGGAATCTCCACATCTGTGCAGTAAAGGCTCACAAAGAACTTGTCGCTGCCGGTCAAGCTGACCGTGGCCCGCAATATGCGGCCGCGCACGGGAGTAGAAATCTTGGCCGGAATCCAGCCCAGCTTGGGCAGTTTTACCGCATCGTCACTGACAGAGATGTTCATTTTGGCTGTATAGCTTGCCTTTCGGCCGTGCTTTTTCTTGAAGACTGGATAGCCGGGCTTTGGGCCCTTCGGGTTTTTCTTATAGGCCTTCAGCCTCCTGAAAAAGTTCTGGTATGCGGCATCCAGATTCTCCACAGATGCCTGGAGTGCCGTAGAATCTACCTCCTTGAGCCAAGGATTTTGTTCTTTGAGGCCGGGCAGCATTTTGATGCAGTCATACTTTCGCAGGGAGGTTTTGTCCCTGGCATAGGCATCTTTTCGGGCTTCCAGCATGTAATTGTAAACGAAACGGGCGCAGCCCAACGTCTTGTAAATAAGTACCTTTTGCTCGTCATTCGGGTAGAGCCTGAACTTGTAGGCCTTTTCCATGGATATCACCTCCTTCTACGCTTATTGTATGCAGAAGCATCCTAAAGCGTTTTCCGCTATATAGTCACTTCATGCGCCTTATATCACGTGGCCCGTGGCCGCTCCCATGCCTAAAGGCAGGGGTATTACGGCGTGTTTTATAATAATCGCATTTTTGTTCGCCTGTCAAGTTCTTGGCAGACATTCTTTGGTTTTCGAGAGATATTATATTCAGATTTTTGTTTTTTCATCATACATCCAGGGCTTCTGGGACCATTTTGGCAGGAGGCACGGGCAGTTGGTTGACAAAAGAGAAATGTGGCGGCTGGCCGGGAATCATCTCAAGTGGCCCGACACTGCTCAGGGCAAGTATCGGGCCTCATGTCCCCATACGACACGCCACCAGCCAATCTCCTTTGCCAACCTGCCCGAAATGGTTTTACGCCATTCCGCATATCATCCTCCCAAACTCAAAAGGGAGGATTTATATATATGCCGGATTTTTGCCACTTGGTTTGCGTAACTCAGGCAAACAACAACAAGTACTACGATATGCAGGACCTGGGCAACGGGGAGTTCGAGGTGACTTATGGGCGCATTGGCGCCACCGCCACCAAGAAAATCTACCCCATGTCCCGCTGGTATTCCCTGTATAACCAGAAAATCGGGAAAGGATACAAGGACCAGACGAACCTGGTTGCCGTGAAGACCATCCAAAACAATGAGCGCTATAAGCCCATCGAGGATGCCGAAATTTCCAACTTGATTGATTATCTTCGGGAAAAAGCGCGTGACACCGTGGCAAAAAACTACACAGTGGCTTCTACCCAGGTGTCCGCCTCCATGGTCGCCAAGGCCCAGAACATCATCAACCGCCTCTACAACGTGTCTGGAACCGCCTCTGTGGAGGACTTCAACGAGGACCTCATTGAGCTCTTTGGCGTCATCCCCCGCAAGATGAATTCCGTCCCGGAGCACCTTGCGGAAAGCCGGGCGGATTTCGACAAAATCATCCACCGTGAGCAGCAGCTCCTGGATGTCATGGCCGGTCAGGTTTCCGGCAATGTCGTGGAGCAGAAAAATACGGGGAATGAGGGAGAAACCATTCTGGAGGCCTTCGGCCTGGAGTTCTCTCCGGTCACCGACAAGGATATCGCCATCATCAAGAAAGAGCTGGGCCCGGAGTGCGCTCATATGTACTACAAGGCGTGGCGGGTGGAAAACAAGACAACCCGGAAGAACTTCAAGGAGTTTTGCAAAGGCAAGGGTCGCCTGGCCAAGAAGCTATTATGGCACGGCAGCCGCACCGAAAACTGGTGGGGCATCCTCCGGTCTGGCCTCGTTCTCCGGCCAACCAATGCCGTTATCAACGGCAAGATGTTCGGGTACGGCCTGTACTTCGCCCCCAAGGCCCGGAAGTCGGTGCGCTACACCTCTCTCCGTGGCTCTACCTACGCCCATGGCAGCTCCAGCTTCGGATTCCTGTCTCTTTATGAAGTGGCCTACGGGAAGCCATATGATGTCTCCGACAACTATGGTTGCGGAGATATGACCTGGAACAAGCTGCAGAAGGTCGCCCCTGGCTGCACCTCTCTCCACGCCCACGCCGGGCGGGTCTTGATGAACGATGAGATTATCGTTTATCGGGAGGACCAGACGACCATCAAGTATCTGGTGGAGCTCAAGAACTAACGC
Organism: Oscillospiraceae bacterium; assembly: GCA_910574635.1. Taxonomy (GTDB): domain Bacteria; phylum Bacillota; class Clostridia; order Oscillospirales; family Oscillospiraceae; genus Oscillibacter. Next base: position 339,731 of record CAJTCG010000002.1, read on the forward strand.
AGAAAACCGGGGCCCAACGAAAAGTTGGGTCCCGGTTCTTAACTTTCGAGGATGAGCAGCTGCGCCATATAGTCCTCCAAGTCCTCTATGGAATGGCCGTCAAACTCGACCGCCCATTGCCATCCATCCAGATGATGGTGGCCATCCTCGTCCCAGAGGGAAACCTCGTAGTAGTCGCGGTCCACATACAGGGCAGCCGTCTTGCTGCCTGCCTCCAGTTTAGCCAGCAGGAGCCGGTCCTCCGACAATTCCAGGGACGAGTACAGCATCTGTCGCCCATATGTCAGGAACATCTTCGCATCCCCATCGTGATATTGAGGGAAGGACTCATCAAAGAGCCGGAACCGGTAGTTGGGCAGCGACCTCATTTTCTCAACCTGCTGGGGAGTTGCTTTGGGTATGGTTCTCATTATATATAGCACCGCGAGGAAACGCGGCCCTCCTTTCATGTTTTGGATTATCCTATGCAAACTGGAGGCGAAGGATTTGTCAAACCCGCCAACCGTGATTGAATTTCCAGAGCTTGCATAGAATAAATTATCCAAAGCACAAAACTAATTTTGTAAAGGAGGATGGCACAGCCCCATGCGTGAGCGGGCGTGCCGACAACCTATGAAGAACTCTACGACTGCGAAGGATATGACCATCTACCTCACTCTGGACCGGGAGCTCAAGGACCTTGAAATGCAGACCGCCATGGTGGACTGCGTGATGGATGAGCTGGTCGAGAGCGATACCCTTGACCTGGATATCGCCGGAACCGTTCTGGTCAAGCTGGAGTCCATGATTTTCCGCCTGCGGGTGGCCATGCGCATCTTCCTGGATGCCGATTTGCCCGAGGACGACGGCAGCCTGCTCTCCCAGATTTTCGACCTGACCAGCGAAGTCTGCGACATGCGCGACGAGCTTACGGAGGTGCTGGATGAGATTCTTGGCGACTCCGACGAGGTCCTGGGCGCAGCCCTGGCCGAGGACTTTGATGACGAGGATGACATCTTCTTCGTTCGCGTCCCCGCTGGTGCCGAGGTTCTGATTGACGGCGAGCCCTTTGATATGAGCGACTTGCCCGCCGACGACGATATGGTCGCGATTCCTCTCTACGCCGATGAGGTCCTGGTTGTGGATGGCTATCCCATCGATATCGAGGACTGTGAGCCCGGCGAGACTTACGATATCGACGATGAAGACGGTGATGAGGGCGGCCTCCCCGATGCCTCCTTCACTGTGCTCGTCCCCTGCGATGCCGACATCGAAATTGACGGCGCCCCTGTTGTGTTCTCCATCAATGACGTGGATGATGAGGGTTTCATCCCCCTGGTCCTTTCCGAGGATGCCAAGCTGTCCCTGGACGGCTGCGCCATGGATTTGAGCGAGTGCGAACCCGGCAGCGAGCATGTTGCTGAGGTGTTGGAGGACGACGAGGACGAGGTTCCCGGGGACACCTTCACCCTCTGGGTCCCCTGCGGCGCGAAGGTCTGTGTGGATGGCGACATGGTTTACGACTCCTACGGCGAGGACGAACTCGGCCCCGATGACTTGGTAGCCATTGTTGTCGCTGTCGGCTCCCTGGTGGAGGTCAATGGCCTCCGTGTAGACCTGAGCGAGTGCGAGCCCGGCGGCGAGTATGAAATCGCTGCGGAGGATTGATTCTCCAAAATATAGACACCCCTGCCCATACACGGCAGGGGTGTTATTATATTTCTCTCTTTCGCATAGCATGGACCAACCGACAGATTTTGGATTATGTTCGAAAGGATTGACATATATGAAGTACATGGAAGGACAGAGGGTTCGGCGCGGAGATGTATTCCGTGTCGGCAAACAACTGTATCTCATTCTCCAGGATGACCTCGAAAATGATTTTGAGATGCTCGTCAGGGCGCTCCCCATGCAATGCGGCCTGTACCCGGCCGACAACGTCTCTGTGGACTTCAACGGTGACACCGCTGTTGTTTTCCTGCATACGGTTTGCCGTCTCCCCAGGCGGTTCCTGACGGCTTTCCAGGGCCGCCTCAACGATGAAGATACCCGGCGCGTCATCGAGAAGTGCCCAGTGGACGCAGCTAATTTGGATTTTACATCAGGAGGCCGCCCCCGCAATGGAGCCGCACGGCGCGGCGATGTCTATTTTGCGAACCTGGGGGAGGGTGTCGGCTGCGAACAGACCGGTATCCGCTGTGTTCTGGTTCTACAAAATGATTATGGTAACATCCATAGTCCCACAACCGTGGTCGCCGCTTTGACATCAAAGGACAAAACAAAGCTCCCGACGCATGTAAAAACGCGGTTCAACGGCATGGAGAACACCATTCTGCTGGAGCAAGTACGAACCATCTCCAACGACAGGCTCATCAGCTATGTGGGCCGCCTGCCCCAGAATACCATGAACGAGGTGAATAAGTCCCTGGCCGTTTCTCTGGCCATGCCCTGCACCTGATTCAAAACGCAGCTTCCGTCTCGGGGGCTGCGTTCTTTTTTGCAATTTGGGTTCGCTGACTCTGCATACAATGGATGATATTGAGAAAGGAGGCCCGTTCTGATGTATTTTGGATTGTACGGGAAAACTGCTATTATCGCCCTGCTAGTTGCGTTCGGTATCGGTTTTGCGATTGGGAGGCTTTCAGCTCATTGATTCCTGCCAACACGAAAGCGGCTGCCGAAATGGTGGCCGCTCTTTTTGCCGGAGCGTAGATGTGGGTTGACAAAAGAGAAATGCGTTGGGCTTTGAGTGGGCAGGGTCCTTCGACCCGATACTGTTTCTGATATTTCCCGCGAAACCGTGTTAGCTTCCCTCTAATCTGCATATAATACAATACAAAATTTTGAAAGACGAGGGAGCAGATATGCGAGCTAAACGCTACAACACCGAGACCTATGAGAAAAAGTTGGCCACCGTCATGACCCGGCTCGGGATTGAGAAATACAACTACGACTACACCCGGCGGGCGGCCTGGGTTACCTTTGCCTATAAAGGGCAGAACTACCGTTTCGAGCACAGCGTGGAGAACGCTGCCGCTCACGGTCAGCCCCTGAGTTATGGGTCCGACGCCTTCTGCCAAATCGTCCTTACCCTGGAGGACCTGGCCCGGGCATCCAACCGGGGCATCTATGACCTCCAGACCTGGGTGGAGGGTATCCTGAGGGCGCTACCCTGCCACGAGCCTCTGCCGGGCTGTTTCTCCCGCCTGGGCTTTACAGATGCCGCCCCCAAGACGGCAGATGAGGTGCAGAAGGCCTTCCGGATTGCCGCAAAAGCCGTGGACCAGACGTCCTCCGACAGCAGCGAGATGCTGCGTGGGCTGATGAACGCCCGGGAAGAGGCGCTTCGGCTGATTCAGCAATCAGTGTAAAGGAGTTTTCCTTTCAGTGTTTCAGCGGGTTTCGAGCGTCTCGTCGGCGCGTTTGCACCCCTCTTTTACTGTAAAGCAGTATAGCATTACAGCTTATTTCCTGGCAATAACCCACGATTCCCGCCTCCCTTGCTTACAAGACATACTCGCGCTGATGGTCCCTTCCTCCAGTTGACCCTTCACAGAGCCCTACCACAAGGACCTCAGCCCCATCCGGTTTCGGTTGGGGCTGTTTCGCGTTTTCTGGGCTGCTGACGGCGTTTTACAGCCCTGGGCGTCTCCCTGTATTCCTAACTGCTTAAAAGCGCCCTGAGAGCTTCTCAGAGGCTTTTGGAGAGGGTTTGGGGAAATACTATGCAAAATCGGATAGGCCTGTTTCGCCTTTCTGGGGCCGCTGTCGGCGTTCTGCACCCATGGTGGTGTCCCTGTATTCCCGACGGTTCAGAGGCCCCCTAGAGAGCCTCAGTGGCCTTCTCGACGATATTTCTTCATGTCGACATAATCTCTGGCCATCTGGTCGACTCTCCCTTGAGCCTCATCGTTCAGCTTCCGGTATGTCTCGACAAGGGCTTTCTCCCGGTCCGAGAGATGGAGCGGCTTCTCATAATTGTCCAACCCAAGGAAAATGGTGATGTCTTCGTTGAAGAAATCAGCCAGCGTTTTCAGGGTCTTTAGGTTCACGCCGGACGATGCTCTTTGCTTGATGGAGTGCAGCGTCTTGTAGTTGATTCCGGTTTGCTCAGAAATAGTGCGTAGAGACTCTCCAGAGCGTGTAATCAGAAAAGAAAGAACATCGGCGATAACGAACTTACTGTCCGATGTGGGCATATTCGGGGTTTCCGTACTCATGTGCGCACCTCCCAGGGAAAATGATTCTTTATCCTCGAAATTTATTATACAGGTCAACAGAAAGGAAGTCAAGTTCTTCGTTCTGAGAATTGAGAACGCCAGGACAAGAGCAGTCCTCCGCTTTTCTGTAATCCGAGAACTCGGAACTTTGGGGGTGGGGCTCTCCTTCTGTTTTCTTAGTTCTCAGATTGGAGATTTCGTGCGTACAGTTCTCACTCTCGGATTCCGGGTTCTCGGATTGCGGAATCCGCCTCCCTCCCCCTCTTCTCAGTTCTGAGTTGTTATCTTCTTATCTGCCAAAAAAGAAAGGCTGACATCGAATAGATGTCAGCCTCTTGCACTTTTGTCTTACTCTGATAGCTCGTCCAAATATGGATACATTGCTAACCATTCAGTGTGGGCGGTTTCTTCGTTTCCTCTATCTAGGCATATCGCTATTGTTTCCAGGGAATTGTAAAGCGAGGTCAGATAGTATTGTGGGACGTTTCGGATATGCGTTGTCTGCAGGTGAACATTCACGGCAACAAATTTGTAATGTTGTAGCTCCAATGAAAGCAAAGCATCAAATACTTCACTGCGAGGTTTGTCCTCTCTGCCAATTCGAATGGTGGGCGTTTTTCTTGTTAGGACGGAGGAAACCAAGTCTACAAGGGAGAGAATTGTGGACCCAAAACGGGCTAAATCTACGCAGTCTAGGGAATTTTGTGCGGAATTAAATCCTATATGGTCAAGTATGTATTCTTTTATCGCATTTCTATCCATCAAATCTATCCAATGTGGTTCTATCTCTGCGCTTTTTGATGGATAGATAGAATGTTTTTCGAGAAAAGAACTTTTAAACGAAGGAATTTTTAAAGAGGAAGGTGTATTAAAAGAGGCCGGTTTTCTGGTGTCCTGATTTTCCATGTCCTGAATTGCCGTGTCCTGCTTCTCCATGTCCTGATTTTTAGCGTCCTGACGAATCCCTTGCAGCACAACAGTTTCATCCGTGTCCGGTTTTTTAGTGTCCTGATGAACCTTTTGCGCTGCAAGGCTTTCATCCATGTCCGGGTTTTTAGCGTCCTGATGCGTTCTCATCTTCTCCGGAAGTGGCTTCCCTTCTGCGTCCAGGAAAAGCACTATCTTTTTCGAATTCCGTTTTGGCTGAACTGCGCACTCTTCATCTGGGTTTGAAACGATATGATAGTCGTTGCAGCTTAGTTGCCCGTTAATATGTTTCTGGGTGATGATGACGTAGTTAAGAGAAGTTAACTCTGCGAGGTATTTGTGATAGGAGGTTTCGGTGACGCCCAAGTGGTACAGAATCGTCTTGAGCGGAGGGGTTGCCTGGTTTCCTCCACCGGCGTAGCTCACGAAATAAGCGTAGAGTCCTTTTGCTTTCGTACTCAGCCGACCGTCGTACATGACCGCTCTGGAGACATTACCATAACCGGCAGCTTTGATTCCAGAGAATGTAAATTTGCCGTAGGTGCGGGAGGCATCGCTGTCATATCGCTTGTCCGCGTCGAATTTCTTTGGCTTGTCCTCAATAATGAAATCGGTCCGGTAGAAGTATCCTTTTTCATCTTTTTGGTGTTCTATAGAGATATAGCCCTGGTCAACCAGTATTTTGCGGTATCTGTAGTAAGTATCCTTCCCTATTTTGAGTTTATCGACAATAAGGTCCCGGCTAAAGGTAGGGTTACCCCCACCACCGCACATGGAACACATGAAAGCATAGATTGCTTTGGAGGTCAGAGGGAGGTCTGGGTCACGCATGGCATATCGGGCCACTTGGCCATAACCCATGGCGTCGAGACCTCTGGTCTTTAAGACTTCTTTTATCTCAACAATTTTGTTCGGTTTTGAGTTCGTCTTGTCTGTCTTCGGGGCTTTCTTGCCCTTTTTCGAAAAATAGCCCAAAATGCCAGCACCTCCCTTCCCTTTTGTCTAAGAGCCTATCGCGAGAATGCAGCTGACCGCTGCATTGGGAACCTGCTTATTGGGTGCGTGCGTCCTCGTAGGCTTTGAAGATGACCACGCCCCGCTTCTTCCCTATGTGTCTTAAAAGGCCGGGCGAAATGGCCAGCGGCTCCTTTTTCTTGCCATCCTCAGTGTCGAAAAGAAAATTTGGGCATGCGTCGCTCCAGCCGAGGACAACCTCCTGCAGCTGCTTCTCGGAAATCTCCTTCGCGTTATAGCCAGCAATCAGGTTCTTGATATCCTGTGCCAATGTGGAATAGCTTGTATGGTACATCAAAAAATTCGCCATAGGTACTCCTCCCGAAAACACATGTTAACTCATTGTAACGGCATTTCTCTGGATTTGTCAACATAAATTTCCAAAAATTTATCAGGAATTTCACATCGAAACAGCAAAAACTCAAAAAAATATCACGGGGATTTCCTTAATATGTGGAAGTCCCCGTGGAAAATGTGGAAAAAAGGCGAAGAATTTCATGAGATTTTTTGAAAAATAAGTAATGTTAAATTGCTTTACAGAACGGGCGTTCCAATCCCCGCCCGGTTTTCCCGAGCGGGGAGCAAAATTTCTGTAAAGTTTTAGACCATTACAGGGGACTTAAATTCATCCGTTTTTCTTCGTCAGGGTAGCCAGGCACTCCTCGCAGAGTAAATCAGTGCTGTCAAAGCCATACTTCTCTTTCAGAGTATCTTCGTCAATTGGTTCAGGGGCCGGCCCGCCAGAGGACAGGTGTTTGAAGTAGGCCCTCTCGTATGTGTCGCTTTCCGGCAAAAGGTGGAGTTCCTCAGTGGGGAATGGCCGTCCGCACCTGCTGCATTTTCCTGTTGTTTCCATGTTGGATTTTCGGCCATCAACTCCGGCACAAGGCGTTTGGAGGGATAGCCGCCTCCTCTCTCGGTAAGTAGTATGCGCTTTTATATTACCCGAAATTCATGTGAAAGTCAAATATTTGTTCTGGAGAACTGAGGGATTTGGAGGAATCGCGTGTAAGGCTGGCCTCATCATGGCAGCAGAAAAAGCCAATATATTGGCAGGAAACTGTATTGGGCCTCATGCATCCCTCCCTTCCCTGGCGGCGCCACCTTCTTTTGTCAAGGAAAAGAAGCCTCCCCAGCAGTGTGGGGAGGCATGGAGTCACTTGAGCCAGTCCGGCGTCGGGTCGGCGGAGTCCCAGTCATCTTCGGGTACCTGGGATAGGGCTGCAGCAGGGGTAGAGTTGTTTTTCATTACCTGAGGGGTGACAATGGGCTCATCATGGGTAAAGTTTGCAGAGTTCAGGATGGTCCGGATAGTTAGCATCATGTTCGGGTCCATGAGGAAGTGGCAGGACCCCTGGTTAAACAGCAGCTTGCAGCCGGGGAACTGGTCCAGGACGTTGTCTAACCCCTCAAACTTGGCGATGATGCAGGCCGGAGCCTTTCCTGGGAAAACCTTGGTCACCTCATCCCAATCAGAGAAGATATAGAGGCAGGTGGTCTTGTTTACGGTTGTGGTCAGGAACGGGTAGCCGTTGGCGGCGTCATCCTCCACGGCGACAAGGAACTCGCTCTGGAACATAGTCTCCGCCCACCGGCGTTCAGCGGCAGCATTGTTCTTTTGGGCGTAGGCCGTCTGGAAGTAGTAGAAGACAGCGCCGTTCAAGTCCCGGTTCAGGAGGATGAAGTCGGTTGTGGGCCGGCCATCATAGGTGGGGACCTCAGCGAGCTGCTTCAAGGGGATAGAAAGGGCGTCGTCAATCCTGATGGCTTCGGGGCCGCTGGAGAAGAGCCGTTTGACAGCCTCCTCCCTGTCCTCCGCCGGAAGAGCTCGGACGACGGTTTCGTACCTGTCCTGCTGGGCGGCTTCCCGGGCGGCTTCTGCCTCCTGTTCCTCTGTGTAGGCCACCATGTGGTAGGCGCCATCATAGACGCGGATAAACGGGGTCCCGAAAACAGACTCCAGATAGTAGAGAGACGCTCCTTCCTTGATTTTGTCAATCAGCAGCTGCCGTCCTTTACTGCCGGGCGTCAACGCGTACGGAATCAGGCCGGAAGTGCCAAACTCCTGGTAAATAGCTTGTAAATCAGCCATGAAAATACTCCTTTCGATGCATAGTATCGTATTATATGCAGGCGGAAGGAGTTGTATTTGGAAAACAAAGGAGGGGCAAACGCCCCTCCTTTTTCTATGCTGTTTGTTTGAGGAGAACCGGTCTAACTGCGGCAAGGACAGCCTCATGGATGTCCTCAATTGACCGGAGGGCCATGCCGCTGGTGCAGTTGATGGTCGTCCAGCCGCTGTGCATGGCAATATCCAAGGCAGCATCCCGGCAAGCAGCCAGGTATTCGGTATCCGTCTCGTGGATATCATGCTGAACCCCAGCCTTTCCCTTCCTCATGGCGGCCAGCTTGGCGGAAACCTCTGCGGGTACGTCCAGGTAGATGACCAAATCGGGGGCCGGGAGCCCAATCTTCTGGTATTCGAAATCGTACAGCCAGTCCAGGAAGGCACCCCTTTCAGAAGACGGCAGCTTGCTTCCCTGGTGGACGGCGTTGGAGGTGGTGTAGCGGTCCGAGATAATCAGGCCGCCATCCTCGTAGAACTTACCCCAACCCGTTTTGTACGAAGCGAACCTGTCGGTTGCGTAGAACATAGAGGCCGCATAGGGGCTGACTTCCGCGGCATGTTTCCCGAAATCTCCCCGCAGATACATCTCCAGAGGCCCGGCTGCGGTTGTCCCATAGCATGGGAAACTCAGCTGCCGAAGCTTGTACCCGTACTGCGTAAGAGTCTCGCAGAGCCTCTTTGTTTGGGTCTCCTTCCCGGACCCGTCGGTGCCTTCCAGCACAATCAGTTTACCTTTTCCCATGTGTGCTCCCTCCTCAGCCCGCCAGCTTATCGTAGAAGGACCGCAGTACCCGGAGCGTCTCGCCATTCAGGGGCGTGCTGTCCCTTCCGACGCTGGCGCATCTATCATTCAGCATTGCTTCGATTGCGCCCAGGAAATCTGTCGCAGTCTTCTTCCTGGCAAGAACTGCAGTCACCGCATCCGCCTGGGAATTCTGCACATAGTATCCAGCACTCAGGCAGAAGGCCCCAGAGGCGGCAATTGCCGAAAATGGGACGATGGCGTAGTGGACCGGGCTGGAGTACTCCCTGACACCGTGAAGGGTCAACCTGCGAAGGGATTTGTCGATGGCCTGTTGCAGAGAAAGCAGCTCCGCTTGGATGGACGCCTCCGCATGCAACATGTCTCTGAAAGAGGGCTTAGGGCTGTTGTTTTTTCTGTCCATCATAAAAAATCCTCCTAAATAAAGTTGGGGGGATTGTATGCGGGTTGACAGAAAAGAATTACTGGAGTGCGGGTGGTAGAGAATCACGAGGCCCGATGCCGCAGGGACGGAATTGGATTTTGATGAAAGGCATATAACGCCCTAACACTTAAATTGGTGATTTTTATAGATGTTCGGATAGGCTACATACTGCGAAAGGAAAGCATCATGAAAAGGACATTTACAGCAATCGTAACCCTGGTACTCATCATTTCTGCTCTCTGTGTTCCCGCTTCTGCTGCGGAGACAACCTTCGAGCTCCCCCTGGCTGGCACGACTGGCTACGGAATCATTGACCTGGGTTTGCGGTCTGGAGACAGCTCCAAGACTGAGAAGCTGGGAACCGTTCCGGCTGGCACTGTCTTCACCATTTTGGAGGAGGGCTCCAGCTATTTCCGTATGAAGCTTCAAGACGGGAACATCGGCTGGGTGAGCAAGACCTACACCATGGTCAACCTGCCTGACCTTATTCCCTCCATCCGGTACAACGCTACCAACAGCTACAGCGCTCTCTACCGGAGCTGCGGGAAAGAGATTCCTGAGGTGACGGGAAAAGCCTTCTATGAGGGCAAAACATGGAATGCCAAGCTGGGTTACGAGGAATTCAATGTCCCCGTCCTTTATGCGATGGCAAAGAAAATCGCCTCCGCCCAGTCTGCCGCGATGGCGGATGGCCGGACCCTGGTCATCTATGAGGGCTATCGTCCTCTGACTGTTCAGCAGGCCGTCAACAAGGGCCTAGGCGCCCTCATGACAGCCGATGCTGCCGTCAATAAGGCCGTTGCCCATTCTGGATGGGGCAAAAACTGGTTTATCGCGAAATCTGTATCCAATCACCAAAGGGGATTCGCAATCGACACGTCCCTCGCGGAAGTCACTTCTTTGGAAGATGTAGAAATTGATGGCCGCACAGTGAAAATTCCCAGCAGCTACACGGAATTCAAGATGCCCACGGAGATGCACGAGCTCTCCCCTGCGGCAGCCTCCCTGGCGTATGGCGTGGACAGCAAGTCCGCGACCGCCTGGAAGAAGGTCCCCATGGCTGGGACGATGAATGATGCGGCGAAGCTGCTTCGTACTTACTGCACCAACGCTGGCATGTCCCCTCTCGCTTCGGAGTGGTGGCATTTCAACGATTTGGATGCCCGCACGGCTACAAAAGCCGTCGGAACTGGAGGCTTCTCCATCATCAATAACGTGAGCGCTGCCCTCGGCTAAGCTGACAGCGGAGAAAGAACTGTTCGGAGGTCTTTCTTTGCTGTGGTAATGGCAACACTTACGATAATATAGCAGGTATAGGCATTTTGCGATTTTGAAAAGGAGTACATATTATGAAGACTTTCGTGAAGAACGGCATGGGCATGGTTGAGACTTTCTGCGGCAAGAAGCGTTTCCTGCGTCTGCTGGTGACCGCTGCCGCCGCGTTCCTTATGATGGCGGGCGCCGGCTATGTCGCACAGCTCATCCAGGGCATTCTCGCGTATCATACCTGGACGACGTTCGCGTGCCTGTTTATCGGCACCAACGCTTTCCTGAGCCGGAAGAAGCTCATGCTCATCTACCGCAAGCTGTCCGCGATGGGAAACGAAGCCCAGCCGCAGGTATCCACTGCCAACATGGGCGAAGTGGCTCGTGAGTTTGCCGAAGCGGTAAACCATGTCGAGCCGGAAGAGGAGTTTGAGGACTGATACGCAGCAAAAGAGCCGCCTGGGGATTTCCCCGGGCAGCTTCTCTTTGAAATGGGATTTGAGCCAACTGCATATCATCCCCCAAATCCCAAACGGAAATTGATAGAAAAGGAGAATTTTTCATGGAGAAACTTGCTCGTATGCAGGAACTGCTCCAGCAGCTGAAGCTGGAGGATGAGGCGTACTACATGGAGGATGACCCCCGCATCTCTGATAAGCAGTACGACGCCATGTTCGACGAGTTGGCGGCACTGGAGAAAGAGACGGGCATCATCTACGCCGACTCCCCCACCCAGAAGGTGCGGGGTGGCGTGTTGGACAGTCTGGAAGAAGTAGTCCATACGAAGCCGATGCTGTCGGCAAACAAGACGAAATCCATTCCTGCTGTCGTGGAATTTGTCCGAAATGGCGTGAAGGACGCCGCAGACAAGAAGGTTGTCGTGAGTTGGAAGCTGGACGGGCTGACGCTGGTCCTCCGCTACCGGAACGGAGCCCTGGCGCAGGCGATTACCCGCGGTAGCGGCATGGTTGGCGAGGATGTGACCCATAATATCGGCGGCGTCCACAACATTCCCAGGCAGCTTCCCCCTTCTGCTCCCGCTTATGTGGAAGTCCGGGGCGAATGTGTTGTTTCCTGGGAGGACTTCCAGAAAATCAACGAAGAAGGCGAAGTCCCGTATGCTCATCCGCGTGGCTTAGCTGCTGGTTCTATCCGGCTGCTGAACCCGGACATTTCCAGGACCAGAAGGCTGCAATTTGTGGCGTTTGAATTGGTCGAGCCCGCCTGCGGCCTGGTTTCGGAGACGTACGAAACCATGGCGGGGTATGGGTTCAATGTGGTTCCCCATGTCGTTGTCCCCGTAGAAGAAGTAGATGAGGCCATTGGGAAGTTCAATCCGGCCGAATATGCTCTTCCGGTGGATGGCCTTATCGCTGAGTTCAACGACAAGGTTTATGGCGAAAGTCTGGGCGCCACGGGCCATCACGAAAAGTGCCGGATTGCGCTCAAGTGGGCGGATGAAACTTACGTTACCACGTTCCGCGACGTCGTGCTGCGACCTACCCGCACAGGGCGCGTCAGCCTGACGGCGAGCTTTGACCCCGTTATCATCGGCGGCTCCAAAGTCACCAAGGCGACCCTCCACAACTATGACATTTTCAGTGAGTTGGCGCTTGGCGTTGGTGACGAGCTGGAGGTTTACAAGGCCAACTGCATCATTCCTGCCATCGACAGGAACAACACCAGGAGCGGAACCTATGTCCTGCCCACCGGCTGCCCTTGCTGCGGTGCCACTATGGAGGTCCGGGCAATGAAGCGAGATTCCTCTTCAAAGAATGAGAAGGAGACTCGCTACCTGATGTGCCCGAATCCCGACTGCTCCGCAAAGCATGTCCGGCGGTATGAGCACTTCTGTGGCCGCGGGTATATGAACATCAAAGGCCTTGCCGGGTCTACCCTGACAGACCTGGTGGAGAACGGGTTCGTGGACAGCTTCCAGTCCATTTACCACCTGGAGGTGCGCAAAGACGAAATTGCCAAGCTGGATGGCTTCGGCAAGCGGGCGGTGGAGAAGCTGCTGGCGTCTGTCGAGAAGAGCCGCGACACCTCGCTGGCCCCCTTCCTGGCTTCCTTCGGCATCCCCAATGTCGGCCGTCATGCCGGCAAAATCCTGGAGAAGCGGTTCGGTACCCTGGAGGAGCTGATTGCCGCCGTGGACAGCGGTTTCGATTTCTCTACGATTGGTGATTTCGGACCGCAGAGGAGTCAGAACCTGCGGGAGTTCTTTACGGATGAGAAGTCCCGGGCAACGGTGCTTGCTGTTGCGGCGGAGGTGCGATTCAAGAAAACTGCCAAGGCAGAGGCTGCACCCGCTGGGGATAACCCGTTTGCCGGTAAGACAGTAGTTGCAACGGGTTCCTTCCAGAACTTCACCCGGGACAGCATCAATGAGTTCCTGGAATCCCTGGGCGCGAAGGCCAGCGGTTCCGTCTCCAAGAAGACGGCCTATGTGATTGCCGGGCCTGGAGCCGGTTCCAAACTGACGAAGGCGCAGGACCTGGGGGTCCCGGTTCTGACTGAGGAGGAATTTATGAAGATGTCCGGGCGTTGACGCCCAAATGGCCTCTCCCCTTTTGGGGCGGGGCCATTTCTCTTTCTGAATTGCTTTTCCGGCAGCTGCATATCATCCCTCAAAACTGATGAGGGAGGGATGATTTCGATGGACTTTTATGACAGCTACAGCAGCAAGCTGAGCGCTTGCCAACCTAAGCGAACGGAACCCCAAAAGTCGCAGACGGCGATGAAGGCACCGGCGGCTCCCCGTGCTCCTATGGAATATGAGCGGAGGGTACCTCTTATCCCCCGGCGGCCTTTGTGGTTCTGAAATTGTTTTGGGCAAATCCGCATATCATTTTCCCAGAACGTTGATTGGAGGAAAGCAAAATGGCTGTTATGGTCAATATCACCATGCACCGGCAAACGCCTTCCGGGATTGACTGCAAGAGCAGCCGTCCTATCGTTATCTATGGCTCTTCCGTTTCTCGGGAGACCCTGGATAAGCTGGAAGCGGCCTTGTGTGAAGCCAGGCAACTGTACAGCAATGAGGCGTTCGTGAAATCCCAGAGTACCATTATCGCCGAGGTTTGCAATGGGCAATTCGGGAAGGCCGGATGGTCCTTTGTGGTCCAGGGCGGAGAAATCGAATTTTAACTTGGAGGTAAATCAAGATGAAAGTAACCGCTATCAAGTGCAAGAAAAACGAAACCGTAAATGCCGGCGCCCCTATCTTGCGGGCTGTTCCGCGCCGGCAGATTGAGCCCGAGGCTGCCCCGGAAATGGCGCCGGAGGTTTCTGCTCTGCATGACCGGATGAAGGCTCTGTGCCAGCGGAACAACGACATCGCGGGTCAGATGAGCCGTATCATGAACATGGACGGCGATGAGTTTGATGCCGACAAGGCCGTTGGTCTGTACCAGCGCATCGCGGTTTTGCGCGGTATGGCTCTCGTCCTGTGGCAGGATGGCTTCGACGAGGACCTGCAGGGTGTTATGGATGCCAGCGCCGGCATCGCCGAGCAGGCGAAGCAGATGCTCTCCGATTTGGAGGAGCGCCTTGCCCCGGGTTTTGCCGAGATTTGATTTGGCTGCAAGAAAGCACCCCCTGCCTATACAGGCAAGGGGTGCTTTTCTCATTCGAGAGTTTCTCCGGAAACCACATCGGGGAAATCAAATGTCTCCGCACGAATGGCGTCGATGAAGCCGTGCTGGATGACGGCTGCGGCATCAATGGCGTACTGGAGCATCTCAATCACCTTTGTGATTTCGGAGGGCGAAATGCCGCCGGTGGCCGGGGCGTGGATGGCCACGCTGACAGGGATGTCCCTGTCGTCTTCGCTGACGAAAATCTCGGGCGTATACATGGGTGTGTTGTTCTGATAACCGAAACTCATGTACGTCCATGATTTATCGGGAAGGACGCAGACGGAGACCTTGTATACATCCCCATCATACCGGGCGAAGTGGTTACCGTCCTCCGTTATCTTATCCACCATTTTCCTGAAGGAAATGTTTGCATTTTTGGGTGTATCCACGAAATACCTCCCCTTTTTTCACATAGAATATCCGCCGGACAGAACGTCTAGCAGCTGCATATCCGCCAGGAACGCGTAAGGTAGATTCAGTGTCGGGTCCAGGGTGGTGAGCATGCGGCCGACAAACATCCTGATGTCACCCATCTCGTGGGGCATCCCGGAATTACCTGTTTGCAGCCGAAAAGACGGCTGAGCGTGTTTCTCTGACTCGCTGGGGTCGTACTGGAAGAAGTTGCTGTGATTCCAGAGAAAATCCGTGAGGCTCCCGGCTGAAAAGCCATTTACAACCGCATATCCACTGCGGGCCTCCATCATGCGGGTGTACTCACAGACGATGTTGGCATTGATGACGATATTCTCCTCGTGCTGCCGCAGCAGCTCGTTGACTGCTCCGATGACAGCCATATCTTTTTCTAACTGAACCATACATCCTCCTTTTGATAGCCCCGCCCACACATTTCTGTGCAGGCGGGGATTTTCGCTTACTCCACGATTTTCAGAATCTGCTGTACGGCATAGTCCAGGGTGCCGTTGTTGCTGACGGTCCAGTCGCAGAGGGACTCGTTGCCCATCTCGGCATCCAGGCTCAGGAGCCGTCCAGCCTTATCGGCGTTGGGGCAGTCGCGCTCCAGCAGAGCGTTGACGATGTCCTCCTTGCTGCGCCGGACGAACACGGTCGCGCACCTATCTCCGTAGGCCTTCTTGCAGGCGAGGGCGCCACTGATGTCAACGGGCTTGATGGCAATGCGGCCATCGTGCCAAATCTGCTCGATTTCCTCCTTGGCAATGCCATACCGCTGTCCGTTGTATACGGTGGACTCCACCAGCTCCCCGCTGGCGAGGTGCTGGAGGAAGTTTTCCTCGTTTACGAAGACGTACTCGTTGGCCTCCATATCGCCGGGACGAGGCTTCCGCGTGGTCATGGCCCGCACCTTGCGGAACATGGGGTTGCGAACGAGTTCGTCGCAGATGAAGCTCTTGCCGGATGCGGACGGCCCAACCAGGCAGAGGATGCCGGGGCGGCCAGCCTTAATCAGGCTGCGCTTCTCTTTCTCCGGGGCCAGGGACACGGCTTCCACCAGCTGGATAAATTCCCGATAGGAAGAGACACGCAAAAAGTCCTGCGCATCCTTATTCCAGGGCTGGGTGAACAGCACGGGATACTTTGCCGGGGACGTCTTGATGTTGTCCAGGTGGTCATCCAGCAAGAAGTCGACGTGCAGCAGGTCTTTGCGGGCGCCGAGCATGATGTTTCTGGGATTCAGCTTCGGGAAGATGCTCAGTAGCATCTCAGACCGGTATCCCATCAGCTTCGGGAAAACAGCCGAGGCGATGATAACCTCATGGCCGGCGGCCAGAAGCTCATCGACCATCTCGACGGCACCGGGCAGCACCTCCTGGTCCTGATAGAACCTCGGTTCCTGCATGATTTTGAGCAGCAGCTCCCCGGTTTCTGCAGGCAGGTTCTTGAAATAGTAGTCAATAATCTGCTCGTATTCCACGTCACAGCCTCTCCGCTGGGCTTCCTTGACGGCGCGGGCTAGGCAGATGAACAGAACGTCATCCACGTCCAGAGCAATCACCAATTTTCTTCCGATTCTCATGATAAGCCTCCTTGAATATGTAAATCCATTTAGTTTTGGTTGCCGGTATGGTATGCAAGAAGCCCGAAATGAATTATGGAGGCATGGTTGGCAAATGAAAAATGTGCTGGCAGCTGGGCGGAAGGAGCTTGAGGCCCGATACAGCTTACCAGGAGGCTCCCCTGCAGTATCGGGCCGGCAGGAAACATCCATCTTCCCTGCCGCCGATTCTCTTTTGTCAAAGAAAAGCCCGCCGGGAATCCCAGCGGGCAGTCGGCAACTCATTCTTCCTTTTTCACGGGCGGTTTCTCCGGCTTCTGGTATTGCGGGTCTGTCTCTCTGTACTTCAGTATCTCCTGGGTTTTCTTGGGGTCGCGCTCCAACCCGGCAAGCATGACATAGGCATCATATGGTCCATAGTGCAGCTTATTCATGAGCCGGGCAGCATTGTAGCCACGGGAGGAGCAGCTGCCGGGTTTCCGGGTCTTGATATACTTGGCAAAATCGGACACAATGTCCGGAAAATCGCTGAGGGGCTCAAATTTCTTCTGGGCGTCTCTTGGACTGCATCCCTCGGTCCGGATGATGTACTCAAGGACAATATTCTTCTCCCTTTCGAACTTCTCTTCCGGCGTCTCCTCCATGTAGCGGTTCTTTCCCGACATTCTGGAATTGACCTTCTTCTGCGGCTGCGGTTGCCTCTGCTGCTGGGGCTTACCCTTGTTCTTCATCTCCTCCTCGATTTTGGCCAGGACCTCTGCCTCCTGCTCCTCAGTGGAAACGAGCGCGGCTGCGGTCGTCTCCGCTCCCTTGATGGCGGATTTGTTTGCCACGGCGGAGTCGCCGAGAGGGCTGAGCCCCTCAATTTCATATTCTCTGCCAACTACGAAGTTGAATGGAGAGCTGACAATGACGTCCTGTTTCCGATGTGGACTCTGGAGCGTCAGCCGGTAAAGATACGCGCCGTTGCTGTCGGTGCCAGTTTTTACGGACAACAGTTTGAAGCGCTCTTCCGTTGTATTCCTCGCCTGCTTCACCCGGTAGGAGTCCACATGCGGATTATCGGCCAGTTCCTTGGCTACTTCGGAGCACTGCCCTTTGAACAGGTACAGGTAGGCGGTGAGGCCAAAGTAGTCCAGGTACAGGATGACGATTTTCTTGGGCGTGTTGTCCCGCTTCAGGTCATCGCAGAGGCTTTTGGTAAATCCTGGAGACATGCCTAGCTGCTTATCCAGGTCCGACGGGTTAATTCCATTTGTTTGCACCAGCTTATTTAGCAGGGAGTGCAGGTTTTCAAAATGGGCAGCCGGGTCGATTTTCCGTCTGTCAGCAGTGGCAGGCATTGAGAGGACCTGCTTGACTTCCGGGACCAGCTTCCACTTTCCTTTGTGGGTGGACGCCCCTTCTGGAGGTTCTTCTGCCGCGGGTGCTTTCGGAGGAACATCAGGGGCAATTTTTGCCTCTGGCGCCTCTTGTGGTTCGGGCATGACTTCATTACCGCTCTCTTGGGAGAGTGAAGTTTTTATCGTAGTCGTGATGGGCGGAATGCCATATAGTTTAATGCATCTGGCTTTGCTGGCAACCTCTGAAAGAAGCTGTCTTACATCATTGGAGCTCCCTCCAGCGACCCCCAGAGAAATTTTCTGTTTGCAGGACAGTTTCTCGGCTATTGCTTTTGCTGTATCCTGATTGAGAAACAGGGCAAACATCGAATCATGGATGTATGGGACGGCCTTACCCTCTCCATCGGGGCGAGTAACCAGATAGGATGGGCTGGCATCCAGGAAAACGGCAACCAGGGCAGCGTCATCCTCCGGCGTGTTTGAATTAGCCAGCCGGTGAGCTAGGATTTTTTGCGTTATAGTGAACGGGTTATCCATCGTGGACCCCTCCTTTCGATTTTTGTTCTCATTATATGCAGAAATCCTAAGCTCAAATGGCAAAAAGAAAGGCCTCCCCTGCTCTTAGAGGAGGCCAAATCTCAAACCAGGCTTAACAGCGGGTTCTTCTTCTTTTCATGCGGCGGTTCTGCGGGTGCCAGAGCCACTTTCTGCTGAGGGGGCGTGGGGTTTCGGTTCTGGGCCAGGTCCGCCGGGCGACGCCCGGGCTTCTGACGCTTCCGCTCTACCCTCTCTGGGACCTTCACTTTTGACTGCTTGATGTTGAATTCCGTGAAGGTTGCACGCAGTTCGTCAGCAGAGGGCGGGATGGGTGTGCTGGCGTAGGCCAGGTTCTGGCGAATCAGAGACTTCACGAAGGTAGCAACGGCGTGACCATTTGCCCAAACCTCGTCCAGAATGGGCAGGACGCTGTTTTTGCTGATGGATACATTGGCAATACTGCCGACGATGAACTCCCGATTGGGGCCCCGAACCTGCCAACCGTAGCTGTATTGCTCCTTTTTCGCTGCCTGGCTGTCGCCTACGCCGAAAAGCAGCTGCCTGTTGGCGTGCTTAGGTTCCGGCTTGGCAGGTTCCGGCGGATTCGTGCTAATACAGCCAATCATGAGAGGGCGGCCCAGGCTGTGGGCGCAAATCAGACCTCGAATCCAGGTGGCCCGGCTCAATCCGTTTTCCTGGAGCATGTTTAGCCAGGCGGCGATGTCCAAATCATTCGGTCCGATGTAGATTCCGATATTCAGGCGGCTTCCCATAAGCAAACCCTCCTTCTTTAGGAGAGTTTGCCGCGCAGGCCTTTGTAGGCGCCGGCCGCGATGGAAAACTCAATCGGCAGGGGGTTGTCATAGACATTGGGCGAGGTCAGAAGCATGTGCTCGTCATCCATGATGCCTATTTCCTTGTAGTGGGCGAGAAGCTGGGGGAAGAAACACGCCCCCGTGCCGCCGGTGACCAGGACATACCGAAAGTCCAGCAGATTGTTGTACTTTTTGTTCAGGTACTCAATGAAGTCGTCACACACATCTTCGATTTTCTCCTTTCTGATGGCGGCCAAGTCGATTGTGCGGGCCTTCCCGCCCTCCAGGTAGCGGACAATGCCGTCGTTCTGGGCCAGGAGGTATTCGATAGAGTAGTGCTTGATGTCAGGACGCTGGCTGGCGATTTCCTTCTCGACGGCCACGTTGACCATCTTCATAGCGTGCTCTGTGTCGCTTTCGGCACGGGCGTCGTCTACGCTGCCGCCGCGAGACACGGGAACCAGACCAACGGTATAGTAACCGCCGTCGATGACGAGGGTCGGGCCGTTGCTCAGGTAAAAGAACTTGTCGTCGTCGATGTTGCCGTCGTCATCAGACGTCTCGCCCAGGATGGCGGCAATGGTCTGAGAGATGGTAAAGACTCCGGATTCCTGAATGGTGAAGTGATAGGCCTGCTCAGGGCCGTTGTCGAAGCGCATGTAATAGGAGTGCTCGCCGGCCACAGCGCCGACGATGGTAGAGGCAAACTTTGCCCGGCAGCCATGCGGAAGAGCAACAATCAGTCGGATGTCCAGATTCTCCTGGTCGTCATATATGCCGGTCTTGTTGATGGCCATTGCCAGGGCAGCCCGGAGGCCGACGGTGAACTCGCTGCTGATGAACCGCTCCTCCGTGTAGAATCCGCGCATCTTCTCGGCCTGCTCCTGTTTCTCCTTGTTATCAAAAATCAGGCCGCGGGCGTACTGGCCGACACGCCAGGTGGCGCCGGACTCGTCTTTGTAAAGAATGAAGCCATCCCGGCGGCCATAGTCGCTCATTTTGCGCTCATCCGTCTCTACGGCGTTGAAGGGGAACTTGAAGTGTTCGCCATTGGCGATGACCTTGACGTTGTCAAAACCAGGGTCAATGGCTAAAAGAAGCTGTTTCTGCATATGAATATCCTCCTTAGAAGTATTTTGGCGAGGTTATAATATGCAGGTCATATGTTTTTGATTATATATAGAGGGTAGAGCAAAAAGGGCCTGCCAAAACTATGGCAGGCCGCTTAATTTCATATATGATGCAATTTCTCGACCTTGGGTATAGTGAGCTATCATCCGTTTTTTTCGTAATAGAGCTTCAGAGCTTCTCTGATTACCTCAGGCGCACGACTATAATCATCAGGATGAAGAGATTCTTGAGCAACACTCATTATCCTCGTCTTCATTTTTTTTAGTGTGAGAGAAACGCTGGGTCGCGAATTGCTTTTTGCTGATATATCGGATTCGTCATCAAGGTTCTGATGAGAAACGATTCGTGCTATGTTCTCCGTATTCCAGTCATGGACTTTGCTGTTCTTATCTACTAGCACTCCATTATTAAGTTTTACAATCATTTTTGCACTTTCTTCTGTTAGCTTGGAGGCAAATTGTAAAATATCCGTTTGTCGCTCATGTGAAAGCTTGCAGACCTGCTCCGCAACAGCTTGTTGAACGACTGGTTTGCCCGAGGGCGAGTTATCGGGTTCCATAAGGTCTATCCAGTCAGAGGTCAAATCATGCATTTGTACATAGCGCATAATCTGCCGGTAGGATAACAGGTCACCGGACGGGACGTACTCCTTCAGTTTCTCGTCTTCCACATCATTGCGAAGTGTACTCAGGGCGTTTTTGTCTTTCAAGCTGGAATAGTAATGCCACCATCCGTTGATTCTGTCTCGTACGCTCAAGTCTCTACGCATTAAGTTCGTCAGAGAATATATTTTATGTGCCATATCGTCATCGACGTCTATGACATGCGCGGGAATATATCTTTCTCCGGCTTCCTTTGCAGCACTCCATCGTGTTTCGCCAGCGAGGAGCTCATAGCGTGAATTTTCCTTTACTCGCACGGTGACGGCCTCAATAACGCCGACTTCTTTTATGGTATCAACCATTCGTTCGAAAAATCTGCCTTTGGGCCTGCTAAAGTCGCTTCCTTCTTTAAGCGAAAAAGGGTCTATTCTGTTCACTGGAATACGCATATATCCTTCGAGGAGTGTATTGCCACCCGTAACATCGTTTGGCATTTTCGAGACATCGGCGCCACTATTGAGTCCTTCTATTGCATCAAGATTTTCAAAATCAGCATCTTTTAGCTTTCTAGCCATGGCTTCTTTCCTCCTCCATAAGATTTATTCTTGTCAGAAACTCGTTGGCGAATGACTTGTAATCAAGACTAGCGTTTCCATAAGCATCGTATTTCAATAAATCTTGTTGACTTAGTAAATACTCAGTCACAGCTACCCCTTGCCTGATTTTCTGCTTAAACACGATTGTGCCCATCCTCTTTGCCATTCGCTCATACACTTCGACAAATTTTTTTGCGGCCCGGTTTCGTGCATTAAACTTTGTGACCAAAATGCCAGCTATCTTGAGGCGCATATCTGGGTTATATGCTTTTAGGCCCTTAATTGTGTCCCAAAGTTCTGTGATTGCATCTCTTGAGGCCGCCTCAGCAAAGGCCGGAATTAACACATAATCCGCAGCAACAAGACTGTTGATAGTCAGAAGGGTTAAGGAGGGGTTTGTGTCCATTAAAACAAAATCATAGTTCTTGCGTACAGACGATAGCTCAGACCTAAGAACCTTATGGTCGTCGGTACCCCACCCCTGGTCATACCGCTCGGACATCAGTTGACAAACTTCTTCGATTGTAAAATTTTCATATTCAGAACGTGTAATCAGATGTCGACCAGTCCACTGAGAGAGAAGATTTGAGGCCCTTGCAAGGTCGCCAAATCCACAGGGCACAATCATATCTTCAAGAGAGCAATTTCCTTTTAAAACATCAAGCATGCTCTTTGTTGATTTGTCTCCTAAGGGGATGGCTAACCCTTTGCCGGCAACCACGTCGAGGTTTCTTTGTGGGTCCAGGTCTATAGACAAGACTTTGTACCCCTTTTGCGTAAGTGCTGCGGCAAGGGACGAAACCGTGACAGTTTTCCCCACCCCGCCCTTTTGATTTGTAACGGAAACAATTATGCCCATTTTATCCCTTCTTTCTTAATAAACAATGTCAGTATATCATGTGACTTGCCGCTATGCAAATCTTTTTTGTCGCCTCCCCTTTCCTTTGCTGGCTCAGCAAGATTTTTCTGATACGCTGTAGACCGTCTAAAGTTGAATATTTCCCCTAAAAATGCGAATATTTTCCTGCATATTCTCTTAAATCCGAAACTTTTATTTGTTATGAGATAAAGGATTTACTATGGTGTAAATCACTCTACTTTGGATTAGTTCACAAATTAGTAACAGTTGCCATGACGGCAAATTTGCCCTGTTTGATTACAAGGAACCCGCAAGATGTGTCTTTTATGTGTCTGCAACGGTTTTGCCATGATGGCAAATTATCTTCTGCTTCAGCTGCACGTACTGGTGAGTGTGTACTTTTACCCCTTATGTGACAATGCTGTTCATAATTTAGTAACAGTTGCCATGACGGCAAATTGGCCCTGTTTGATTACAAGGAACCCACTAGATGTGTCTTATGTGTCTGCAATGGTTTTGCCATGATGGCAAATTATCTTCTGCTTCAGCTGCACGTACTGGTGAGTGTGTACTTTTACCCCTTATGTGACAATGCTGTTTACAAATTAGTAACAGTTGCCATGATGGCAAATTGGATTCTCTAAGCAATAAACGCTTTTCGTGATTATAAATCGCGACCCTAACTTGACCATGCCAGATGGGAGAGCTTCATGAATCCACACGCAATGACAAATTGTGAATACAGGAAAAGCATATCATAACCAATGAAAGGAGTGGTTTAGTGTACTTCCTCTGGAAAAACAAGCCGCGGTCTGTTTTGGGGCATGCCTTGAATTGGATTCCAGCCTCTGAGATTCAGAAGCGGCTTAATGAGGTTGGGTGCTTTACGTCAGCGGAAGAAGCGAGAATGTATATGCAAGCCAACTTTCCCAGGAGCGGTGTTTCGGTTCTCAATCGCAAGGTATTCCAGCAAAAGGTAAAGACTAGGAAGATGCCGCAGTTCAAGCCGATTGCCTATACAATGCCAGAAAAAGGACCGGCTTCCGAAGACGGTCATCTTGTATACGCAGACTATCTGGACCGGCTCGTAGGCGATGCAGTACCTGGAGCAAATACTGTGGTGTTCCCTCCCGCAAATATTGAGGAGACTAGCGGGACTGAATTGATTTCAAATGTCAGGCTATTGCTGAAGACGGTTCAGCGAGGGCTAGAGTCCCTGGATGAGCAGGAAGATGACCTGCGCGATAAGATTCGCCAGCTTGACCTGGTTACATCTGACAGGCTTCATCAGGCTGAGCTCTACGAGATGGATGATGAAGCGTGCAAGGCGTATGTCGATGCATTGAAAGAAAATCTCATCCTGCGTCGCCGCTACAAGAACGAACTCCAGGCAGTGCAGGCGGCGAAAGATGTTCTGAAATCAGTAAGCGAAGCGGACACTAAAGCTGGGAATCAGCAAATTGAAGACCTGGGGAGCCAATCGTATCACTGCCGAGTGTTGACACAGAAAGACGACATTGTGAAGTTGACAACAATATCCTGAAAGGAGGACCCTATATGGAAAATAAGCACGTGGCAAATCTTGTGCTGGTAGAATTGCCGCGGAAAACAAGCTACTTTGTTGGAGCAAAGAATCTCGACCTCTCAGGCGGAACCATTTGCATCGTGTACGACGATGGTTCTTATGAGCAAAGGCCCATGGATAATAACATGAACATCGAATTTGATTTTGGGCAGGAAGGGCCGACGCTGGTAAAGCTGAAATATGACGGCCAGGAAACATTGTTCCAAGTTCAGGTTCAGCAGCCGCAGGTCCGGCGGTTCGTGGTGAAGAAACCGCCCGCGAAGACGCGGTATCTTGCTGGAGAGAAGCTTGACCTCACTGGCCTGGTGCTGTTCGCGGAATATGAAACCGGCGAGAAGGAACCGTGGCCGAATCTGCCCGAGGTCAACTATACAGTCAAAGACGGCGATGCGGTTTACCCGCTGACCATCTCCGGAATCACGATTCCCATCTATATCAAAGTTTCCCCGGCGAAACTGGTTGGAATCCGCATGGGCAAACTGCCGGATAAGACCGAGTATTTGGAGCGGGCGGGGGCCTTTGACCCCTCCGGCGGGACCATTATTCAGGCATTTGACAGTGGGGCTGAGAAGGAAATCTCACTGACAATGAACTCTGTACGCGGTTTTAGCAACCTTGTCACCGGGGAACAAACGCTTACCGTTCAGGTGGGGCCAATGACCACAACATTCCAGGTGATGATTCGGCCCAAGCAGGCGACAAGGCTCCAGGTCATCTCCAGCCCGGCCAAAGTGAACTACATTGAAGGTCAGGAAATCAGTATGGAAGGTCTGAGACTCTCCGCCGAATATGATAATGGAGAAACTCATGTCATCGAGGAATTTGGCTGGGAACCGAAGACGGCCGACCTCAATACCATGTGCGTGCTTGTGTCGGCCGACGGCGCATCAGTTGAAATCCCCGTTGGTGTCAGCCCGCGCCAAATCACGGGCATCTATGTGGAGCGGCTTCCCGACAAGGTGAAGTATCTGGAGAAGAAAGAGACGCTGAACGCCGAAGGCGGCCAGCTGCGACTGGAGTACAACTTTGGCGGTCCCAATATCATCCCAATAAGCAGTGAGATGGTTCATGGGTTTGATAACCGGCAGGCTGGCGAATGCAAGGTCGAGGTACAGTACCAGGGCTTTACAGCAACCTTTTCTGTCGAAATTACGCCCCAACAGCTGATTGGGATTCTGGTTACAACCCCACCCAGTAAGACAACCTACGCGCCAGGGGAGAAGTTTGACCCGGCCGGCATGACGGTATCTGGTTTTTACAATAATGGATTGCTGCAGCCAATTACGTCCTATGCCATCATGCCAGACAGGCCGCTGGAGAAGCAGGATGTCGCAGTCATCATTGGCAATATGGATAAATCGGCAGTTGTGGCAATTAGCGTGGACGAAAAGTTCCGTGAGACTGAGCCGGAAATTCCCATCGAGGAGTTCCTGGCACAAATCGCCCCGGAACCCGAAGCGGCGCCTGAGCCGAAGCCGGAACCTGAGCCAGAACCCAAGGGTTTGCGACGGTTCTTCTACCCGTCGGCAGCCAGGCTGCGTGGCCTTCACGACGACTGAGATTCCTGATTGTTGACAAAAGGGAATGTCGGCGGCATCCAAGGGGGAAGTCCACGACGGCTCGACACTGCTACAGAGCACGAAAAGCACCTTGCCAGATGGCAGGGTGCTTTGCTTTACAGCCACATCGGGCCGTTTGAGAAGAATTTCCCCAACCGCCGCCATCTTTCTTTTGTCAACCCCGAGTCTATGGCAAATCAAAAAGGCAGCAGTCACCAGACTACCGCCCGTTGATGTTCAGAAAGAGAAGCTAGGCAGATTCTTTTCCCAAAAGAGAGAGGATGGGATTCCCTGTATGTGCGACAACCTTCCCGATGATGTTTTCGTAAGGAATAAAGCCATAGGCACGGGAGTCCGTAGACCAATCCCGATTGTCGCCCATCATGAAGAAGGAATTTTCAGGAACTGTAACCGGGCCGAATGTTCCAGCGGTCCCCGGCTCCGCAGTATAGTCCCTGTCCTGCACCTGGCCATTTACATAAAGGTGTCCATCGGCAACCTCAATAGTGTCTCCAGGCATACCGATGACACGCTTGACGAAAACATCGGATACGGAATATCCCATGTCGATATTTGCCTTGGTAGCGGGACAGAAAAGCACAATATCCTCGTGGGAAATATTCTCTACGGGGAAAATTCTTGAATAAAAGCAAATGTCGCCAAGGTTGTATGTTGGGTACATAGACCCAGATGGAACGTAGCCAGATTTGAAAAGCAAAGACACGGTGAAATAGGCAGCAAGGGTCACTGCGCATGTAACAACCCTAACGATTGTTGTGTAGGCGTCGCTGGAAATACCTTTACGCACGAGAAATCACCTCCTGGGTAATAAAGAGAGAGAGCTTCAGCTGAATTAGAACGAGCGCAGCAAGTAGCAGGGCAACGGGAAAGCCCAGGAACAGGCTGACGCCGCAGAGGAAACAGACAATGGCGAAAAGAGGAATTGCGTGGACACGAATCTTGAGCCCCTCCAGGATGTAGCCCAGTGCGGAATGGCCCTCGCAGGGAAGAGACATGCAGATAATCATCAGGTAAGCTGCGAATTTAACAATAATAGAAGTAAAAGGTCCCATAGGAACACCTCCGAAATTTTTGTTTGATAATCATATTATATGCAAGCCGTGTGAAAATTAACACCGAAATCCCAAGATATTGGGTTGCCCGCCCTCTGTCCACACATTATATCCCCCGGCAAGCTTCCCGTCAAATAAATGTTCCGAATATTTGTCGGGGTTGGCAAATCTAACGGAGGGAATCTGCATATTATTGGATGAGAATATCTAGCTATCGCCAAAATACCGCACAGAAAGGAGGATGCGCAATGGCTCAGGAAGGCTACTGGTTCGAGGTTGAGACAGAAGAAACCTCATTTCTAGGGAAACTGAAGCTCAATGCGGCTGTCAACACAGAAGCTCGTATTGTGGCGTGCATATATCGAAATTCCGACACGGGATACAGCATCTATAACGTGGAGGATGCAAATAATCGTTGGTTCAAAATCAGCGGATACTTTCCTACAGACCTCAAGCTGAATGCGTTTTATAGCATGGAGGGAGTGGTGAAGGACGGGAAATATGGAAGAATCTTACAAATTGATAAATACAAGAGCGCCATGCCGCAAAGCGAGGACGGCATCCTGACAGTTCTCCGTACACTGCCTAAGCTGGACACAAGGGCCGCTTACATCTATCAGGAGCTGGGAGATGAATCCCTGGACCTTATCATGAGCGACCCGGAGGTGGTTGCCAGGAGAGTCAAGGGAGTCGGGATAAAACTGGCCAAAGAGTGGCAGTCGCAGCTCATGGAGTTGAAAGAGAGCGATATCATTCTGCAAGCTCTGCGAGACTACAAAATCCCGTTGCCGGCGGCAAAGGGGCTTCTGGAAAAGTATCCAGACATCATTGAGAGGCTGAAACGCAGCCCATATTTCCTCGCTGAGGAGGTCCGTGGATTCTCTTTCCTGGACTGCGATAAGATTGCCCTGGAGAACGGTTACCCGCTGAATGGGCAGGAGCGTTTGCAGCAGGCTATGCTCTATGTTCTGCGCCAGGCGGCCAGCGTCCGGGGCGACTGCTATGTGCCTTTACAGGAGTTCAGAGAGCAGGTTCGCAGATATCTGGATGTCCGCATTGACTATAAGGCTGCCCGGTCCATGCTGGCGAAGAAGGTTCCCCTGTCGGTGCATGCCGGGAGCCAGGACTACAAGGTGGATGAAGAGGCGCTGAGAGAGGCCTTCGCAAAGTGGAAGAAAGGGGCCGGGAATCTGCCGTTCTCGTTTGTGTGCGCCAAGGTGCCCGATGAGGACCTGGAATCCGCCTTTTACTCCCTCCGAAGCATCAACTACATCATCTTGGAGGATGACCGGGTGTTCCTCGGGTACATGCACGACGCGGAAGTTGCTATCTCGAACCGCCTCTGCAACATGGTGGAAAGCGAATTCTGCGACTTCCCGAATGTCGAGGAAACGCTGGATAAAATCTGTCAGGAGGAGGGGTACGTGTTGGAGGAACGGCAAAGAGAGGCTGTTCTCCGATTCTGCCGGGCAAAGGGTGGGGCTTTCGTTCTGAATGGCCGGGCTGGCTGCGGCAAGACCTTTACCCTCAATATTATCATCAAGGTCCTGAAAGAGCTATACCGGGCGCAGGGAGAGTATTTCTCCGCCAAAATCATGGCGCCAACAGGCAAGGCTGCCCAAGTGGCGAATCAGTCGACTGGGCTCCCGGCAAGCACTGTTCACAAGGCCCTGCACCTGGTAGCGGACAGCAATGAGGATTCTGAGGTCACCATTGCGGGCGAGTGCGTTGTGGTGGATGAGTTCTCAATGATGGGGCTCAGCCTGGCTGCCTCGCTGATAAAGGCGATTGCCGGGGGTGTTAAACTGATTATCATGGGCGACTACGAACAGCTTCCCAGTATTGACGCCGGCAACGTCTTGCGAGACATTATTGAGTCTGGGGCCGTCCCGGTTGTGACCCTGAATGTGGTACGCCGCCAGGCTGAGGGGTCCGGAATTCTGTATAACGCGAACCAAATCCTGGAGGGGCAGCCAATCCGCTCAAAGGTTGTAAAGGAAAAATCCCTGGAGAACAACGCTTTCCTATATCGGGCCGAAACTCCGCCGGCGTGCCGGGACAAGATTGTCGAGATGGTTATGAAACTGAAAAGGAGAGGTTTTGCCATTGATGACATCCAGGTGCTCTGCCCACAGAAGATGACGGATGTTGGAATCGATTCGCTGAATTACTTCTTGCAGCAGGCTCTCAATCCCCCGGCAGGGGGGCTGGAGTGCTTCTCGAAGGAAATCGAAATTCGGAATGAGGCGGGGCAGCCGGAAAAGACAAGGCTCTTGTTTCGGACCGGCGATAAGGTAATCAACACCGCCAACAACTACGACATGAAGTTCTACAATTACTCAAAGGCTATGGGCTTCACCGAAGACCTGACCCGGGTAGGTATTGTAAATGGCGAGGTGGGGAGGATTGCGAAAATCATGGAAGTCAAGGACGGCAAAACGACACATCGCAGACTGTATGTCCGGTATGGACCCAACCAATATGCGCTATATGAAGACGACTGGTCGGAGCTATCTTTGTCGTACGCTATGACCATTCACCGTGCGCAGGGTAGCCAGTGGCCGGTGGTAATCGCGCCTATTATGACCTGCAACCGTCGGATGCTGAATCGGAAACTCTTCTATACACTTTACACCCGCGCCCAGAAGACGAGCATCATCTATGGGGAGTCAGAGGCTATCCAGCTGGCCGTGGAGAATGACCTGACCAGTAAGCGCAAGACGTGGCTCAAAGAGCGTATGCGCTCAAGGGCGGGACTTGGTTGACAAAAGAAGATGCGGCAGGCGGCCAAATGAGAGACTCAAGAGGCCCGATGCAGGCTGCCAGCAGTGAGATGCGGCTCGTTTGTCCCGACAACAGGGGCAGACGGGCCGTATTTTTGTCGGCGCACGTTGGCCCCATTGCTTATTAAGCTCTCCGTAGCAATCCTGGGAAATGCGCCTGGGAAGAAGCCACGATTGCCGGGAAACAGTACGGAACCGTCCGTAAAATTCCAAAAGCCTCATCATTCCGCCGGATTTCCGTTGTAGCTTCTGCTAGTTTAGTTACCGCTGTATCTGCTGGGCGGATACCGTAGAGCTTGTCTAGCTGGGGTGGCCGCCTGGGTGTTTTTGCTAGATGGATGCTCTCTGGCAACTTGGTTAGCCGAGCTACCGGGGTGCCTTCTGCCAGGTGGGCGTCGCATAGCTTATCCGGCTGGAGTGGCTGCTGGGAGATTATCTGCCAGGTGGGCTGCCTGTCTGTTCTTCGCTGAAAGGCCGCTGTTTGGGGCTTTCCTGTTTGGAGGTGACAGGCTGTCCCTTCCGAAGGGGCCCTGGAGATTTTGCCGCAGAATGAGCAGAGTTTGAAGGTCTTCTCGTTTGGCGGAGCCGGTGGCGAAGGGTTCAGCGATTGAGCCGCAGCTGGTATTCGAAGATGGCGCAATGGTTGAGCGGCGTTTGAGGGGTTTGCTGCCTAGCAGAGTTAGGGCTATCCGAGGAGCCGCCGGGTTCTTACCGTGGACACCCAAGAGAGCTCCACCGATAGCCTGTATGCGCCCCAACACCCTTAACCCCGCCAATTTCGCCCTAGAAGCCCGCCAGACGCCCTCAACACCTCTTGCCCGTCCTCCGACACTCCCGCGACCCAAAATCGCTCTAAGGCCCCTTAAAATGCCGTACAGCAAGGGCGGCAAAAAGCAGCCAAAAGCATATTATGTTCATATTGCCATCTCTCCTCATAGCATATTATTTGCATATTATTTTGATATTGCCCCAGAATTTGTGATATAATCTGGATATTATTTTCTTATAGTCTTCATATTGCCCTCCAGATTCACCGTCGCAAGCTGCCCAATCCCCGCCAACATAGCAAGAGGGCCTCCACAAAGGCCCCAAAACCATCCCTCCAGCCCTATTTTCGGGGTCAGATTCCCGAGGCAGAGCATATAAAAGGCGTATTACCTTCTTATTCTTTTCATATTTGCTGCATATTAACGTCATATTACGGTCCTTTTTAGCCTCCATCGAGGGTCCAGAAGCCATTTCTGCCTGATTTAGGAAGAAAAAAAGGCATATCATATAAGTAGCGAATATCAAAAGAGCATCCTCCCGCCTGGGTTGCGGGAGGGAGAAAGGAGTGTGGATACTGGGCATGCAGCAGACACACGGTAACGCAAAGGTAGTCCAGCTGTTTGGAGCCGCGGCCGATGCGCGGGGCGACTACCTTGATGAGGTGAAGGAGGTCAATGACAAGCTTGTAGAGATTTCGAAACGGCATGGAGAGCCCATCCGGGCGGTGCTGGCTGATTTGACCTATGTAGTCATTGGAAGGGATATCATGGAAACCATTGAGGCGAGCTACGACTGAGTTCCCGGCCATGCCAGTTTGAGATAAGAAACCAAAAGAGAAGGAGTTGATAGTTTGGTATATTGCTTGTCTGATATACACGGAGAGTTCGAGAGGTTCCGGCGTATGCTGGAGCTTATTCAATTTTCTGGCGATGATACACTGTATGTCCTGGGCGATGTGGTTGACCGCGGCCCAGACGGTGTAAAGGCCCTTGAATACATCATGGGGCAGCCGAACATCCAGATGCTGATGGGAAACCATGAATGGATGTGCCTAGCGGTCCTTGGCCCCAACAGCCAAGCGAAGGCAAAGAATCTATGGGAGCTGAATGGGGGAGGCCCAACGTACATCGAGCTGGTAGAGAACCGTAACCGGGAGGAGCGTGGGAGCGTCCTGAGCTTTCTGGAAGGTCTCCCGGTTTCCCTGGATATTGAAGTGAATGACCGGAAGTTCCACTTGGTTCATGGGTATCCGGGCGAGACTCTGGAGGACCAGCTTTGGGAAAGACCGGAGGCGAAAATGCTCCTGCGGCCAATGCGCGGGAAAACGGTTATCGTCGGGCATACCCCGGTTCAACTCCTGCTGGGAAGAGAGGATGAAGTCCCCCTCATCTGGCACGGGCCGGGCATCCTGGATATCGACTGCGGATGCGGCCACATGTTCCCGAAACGGAAATTAGCCTGCTTGAGACTGAATGACATGAAAGAATTTTATGTGTGATGTGTGAGAAGAGCGGCTCGCCGGGATGGCGGGCCGCTTGTTTTGTGGAATAGAATTCGAACGACTTGCATAGAAACAAACAGCATTAGATTTTGGCATATACATAAACCCATAAGCCCTCACCTGCAAGGGGAGGCGGGGGATTAGGAGAGAACAACAATGCGCTACAAGTTCACGTTGCTGAAGGACTTGCCGAACCATGAAAAGGGTAGGGTTTTCAGGTGTCTTGGGGTAGAGAAGCATACTACCCGCGCGTATGGGCCGGAGGTGCCCTGTTATGTGATTGACGACAATGGACACTGCGTGTACCAAGAAGTTGGCGGCGTACTTGACAACACGGCGTGGTTCAAGAAGGAAATTGACGAAGACGCACTGACCTCGCTTGCGTGTCCGAAATGTGGCTCCGCTCGCGGTGTACCCTTTAGTATTCAGTGGTATAACCGCGACCGTGACAGCGATGAATACGGGGTGCAGTACGCGGTAGGCATGGAGTGTGTCTGCGGCCACAAGCATATACTGTATGGTACAGAGGGCGGTATCCGGCGGATAAAAAACCAGCTTGGAACCGTTTGATTATGGACGAAAGGCCCGAGGTAACGATTTGTTGCCCCGGGTCATTTCTTCCTCACGTATTTTTCAGTTGTTTTGTGGAATGAGATTTCGGCGCTTTGCATAGAAAAGAACAACATCAAATTCTGGAAAACTTCATTTTCCCTGGACTGTCTCATTTGATTTCCCAGACGGTCCATACGGGCTTGTCTGTTTACATATTCAAGCCCGTAAGCCCTCACCTATACAGGGAGGCGGGGACAAGGGGAACATACATATGAAAGGCTTTACATCTCAGAAAATGAGCTGGTTCCTGGCTTCCGCAGAAGAAAAAATGACCTCCGTCAAATTCTATCAGCACCTTCTGGACCAGCAGCGGCTGGACCCGGAGAGCTTCGTTGTGGGTACAGCGAAAATCGCCGGCGAGCGCAGAGTTGTGGTTTTAGGAGAGCATGCGGTCGAGCGCGGTTCTAAGCGTCTCTTCTGTGCGTTCCCGCATCAGCTTCTGAAGCTGGCTGTCGAGACCCTTGAGAACCCTCTGGTTGGCAGTGTGGTTTACGACCATCCTGTGGGTCTGGAGGACAAGGAGATTGTGGCCCTCAATGAGGATGGCAAGAACTCTGTCGTTGTCATCCTTGAAGAAGAGGGCTACACGCTCTGCTTCGAGGCAGGTTACCAGTACGTGCTGCTGAAGACGGTTTGGGACAACTGGACGGCTGATGGCGCGTTTCGTGTTAACGGGGAGGACTATGTGCTCCGTATCCGGCCCAGCACGTCGGTTTCAAAGGAATGAACAGCAAGCGGCCCCGGGAGGTTTCTCCCGGGGCCATCTCTTATTTGTCGCAAATGATACCGTCATCCTCCATATAAGGCCTACCTGCGGGAACATAGCCCTCAACCGGGGCATGGGAAGCGAGGAACTCCTCATAGCGTGTGATGCCCCGCTGGAAATAGGCAATGCCGCGGTGGAGCTTGCTGCCGGCAGGGGCAGCGGCGGCTTTCTCCAGAGTAGCTCGGAGAGAGGTGAGGGACTGCTGGACGGCATGGTACTCGGCGGGTGTGCAAGAAATTAAGTCAGACATAAAAATACCTCCTCAAAATGGGCGCAATAAAACAAGGCGCTCTTTCAAGGAGGAATATAGTATACATCCGAAACAGGAAACTGTCAATAGGTTTGAAAAAATTTTTTGGAGAAGCGGCCATCCCGGGAAGAAAGGGTGGCCGTCCTTGCGGCAATAGGCTCGGCTCTAGGCTTTATGGGGGAGGCTATTCCCCAAGCGCATCCCGAAGTTCATCGTGGAGCTGGCCTTCTCAACCCATTGCCAGTCATATTGTATGCAGGTTCCTGATTTGTTAACACTCCCTCCCTGGGGGGCGGTTTTGCTACCCCCTGCGCAGTATCGGGCCTCAGGAATGCTTTCTCCCAGGCCGCCAGCCATTCTTCTTTTGCCAACCCATGGCCCCTATACGACCTCGTTGAAGTGTTCCTGCGTGGTTTCCAGCTGCCGCCGCAGAATTTCTCTCCACAGGTTCCCATGAATCTCTCCAGGGCCTCTGGATACCTTGGTGCGGAGAATGCGCCCATCGGCCAGTAGCTTCCGGTAGAAATAGTGGTCGGTTTCCTTGTAGAGTTCCCAACCATCACGTTCGCAATATCGCCTCAGTTCCTTCCAGGTTGGCACAGCACAGCCTCCTCCAGTTCCTCTGGATTCTTGGCTGTCAGCGCCTTCATAACATAGGGGAGGTGCCCTTTCCTGTTTGGGGCGGCGTAGTACTGTTGATATTCAGCATAGTACTCGTCTGCATACTCCAGGATATCCTGCACAAGAGCTTTCTTTGCGGAGAGAACATCCTTGCTATTTGCAATAATATCCATATCCCGCAAAGAAAGGGTGACAGACCCATCCTCCTCATGAAATTCATCGGCGACATATTTCACATCCGCTACCAATGCGGAAATTGTCTCAATTGAGGAAAGCATCATAAAGTCCCGGGTCCGCCGGATAAATGCAGGCCTTTTGCGTATAACAGAGTCCATAACACCGCTCCAACCATTCCGGACTTCGCTTGAGCATATCGCGTGCATCTCCATCAACTCCTTTACACCTCCATTCTAGTACAAGTTGTACGACTTGTCAATGCTGTACGACTATTATATGTCCGCAAAGCAGGGATTATGTCTCCGTTCCCCAAAACTGTATCTGCCCGTCAAGATAAGATTTCCTCTCTTCGCATATCATAACCCAAAACAAGCCAGAAACCTGACGAAAAAAGGAGAAATTGATATGCTTACATATAGCAAAGACGAAATTGCTAGTCAGCTGGCCTGGGAGCTGATGCAGCAGGGCACACGGGGCCTGACCTCTGTTGCCGTCTGCCTTCCGGAGCTGACCATTGCCGGTGGCTTCTATCACCTGTGGGACAACCCGTTGCTGGTCATCCCGCACCTGTTCCTGCTGAATGAGGAGACGAAGCAGGTGGCAGACCCCCTTCGTGCTGATAGCGAGGAGGTCACCACCTATTATGTTGCTGGCACCCTGGGCAATGGGAAGCGGCCAGGCTGCGAAGATAAGTCTGATTTACAGCGGTTGCTGTGGGACATCAGTGACATGGAGAAAGAGCTGAAGTCCCAGGGCTTTACTGTAAAGCCGTTCTGCTGGACATTACACGCAATCGTGTGAACTACTCGGCTACAAGTAGCCGAGCTTCCAAGCAAGTCTGCGGTTTCCCGTAGGCTTGCTTATCTTTTATTCCTGCTTATCCGGACTTACAGGATGATTGACAACCATCCAAGCCGTAGCACAGCAGGCTATCCCCGGTGAACCACCGGTTCAAGAAATTTTGCGGCCATCAGGCCGCACAGAAGAGCCGGAAGCCCTCCCGGTCTATGTTGACTGCCGCCTGGTGGTCTCTGTCCATAAGATTGCCGCACTTGGGGTAGCAGTATAACCTATCACCCAATGTAAGAGCCACCCCAATCTGGGGTGGCTCTCTCTTTCGGTTATTCATCGTAGAACTCCGTGCCATCGATGCGTACGACATGGGCAAACCAGTCGAAATCATCGGGCAGTTCAACCCCGAAACCGGCCAGGACGGATTTGAACTCGTCCAGCAGCTCATCAGGGCTTGAGTAAGCGGGAATAAACATGTCGGCCTTGCGCGATGCCGGAATGAAGAACGGCCCGTCATCTCTTGCACAAATGCAGTTTCGGATTGGTGACACGGCTCTTTTTGGGAACAGTGTCGAGATTGTACCCGCAAAGGGCATGGCATAATAAACCCGGTCCTTGTCCTCATAGAGGTCCGCGAGTACAAACGACTCGGAGTATCCATTGGGAAGGAGCCCGTTTTTCGCCTTGTCGGCAAATGCCCCTTCGTCGATGATTTTCTGAATTTCCTCGGGGACGCAGCCATACTCCACATCGTGAGCAAGAATCATATGTGCCGCAACTTCGCGCGAAATCCAGAAGCCGATTTCTTCAACCTCTCGAATTTTTCCAAATATACATTTCATAGAAGTCTCCTTTCAGTCCTCGCAGAACTCGAATTTCGGGTGATACAGGTCACCCACGTTGCGGAAAAAGAAGCGCTCTCGATTGAAGGTGATGGAGAAATCGCTAAACTTGACGACTTTTTCTTCTCCCTGGTGCTCTACCAGCATCTCCCCATAGGGGAAGATGTGGTGGTTCCCATAAAGCGGGACTGTGTAGGAGAGAATGCTTACACAGCGCATGATGTCGACCTCCTTAAATTTTCTGGAGGATGTTTTCCAGCTGGGATTTCTGCTTACCGGTAAGGGAGAGACCATCACAGTTGGCAAGCATATAGTCCAGGGCGCACCGGCAGAGCGCCCCCATGCCCTCCTCCGGGAACTTGCCGAGGCAGAAATAGGTCAGGTCCCCATCGGCGACAATAGTTGCGTAGCTGGCGGTAATGAAGAGGGCGAGGGATTCGCCCTGGTTGTAACACCAGTGGGGAGCTGCTTCCTCCAGAGAGGGGATAGGAATGGGTTTGTCATCGGGCTCTGCGGTGTCATTCAGCTCCTGAAGCTTCGCGGTAAATGCGGCGTGCATCTTCTCCCAAGCGGCCGTCTGCGTTTCGGAGGCAGCCAGAACCTGGATGTTGGTAGTGTAATTGTCAGCCTTGGTTACGAGGTACATGATGAATTCTCCTTTAGCCGTAAATTTCGAGAGGTGCGACATCCATGGTCTGAATGGCCAGGCCATCATCGAAGTGGGCACCGTTCTTGCCCCTGGTGACAGCAATACCAAGCTCAGCCTGCTTCCCCTGGATTTCTCTCTCCAGAGCCTCCATGGCGGCATCTTTGCCCAGAAAGACGGTGATAACGCTATCCAGGGTTCTGCCGTCACAGTAGTCGCTGGTAAGCCCGTAGAGAGGCAGGTCATACTCCACAATGGAGTAGTAGGTCATGTCGTCGCCGTCATAGATGGACGCGCCATCCTCGGTGATGCTGGCCCTGCTGCTATAGAGGTCGTATTCCCAGCCCTTTTCAGCCTCTTCAGCGCTGGGCGGGGTGCGGTTGGGGAATGCCTCCTTCAGACCAGCCACAAAAGCGTCGTACATGCTGGCCCAGGCGCCGTCCTTGCATGTGGAAACGCCCTTGATGCTGATGTTGGTGTCGGTGTTGTTGGCAGAAAGTACGAAAAACATATCTTAATCCTCCTCCAAAATTTTCTTGTACGTCAGGTTGCTTGAAAATTCCATGCTGCGGTTGAGTCCCGGGACAGCTTCCTTGAAGGCCTTGTTGACGGATTCCACGAGCTCTCCCAGCCGTTTCTTCCAGCCCTCGAATTCCATTGCCGCCTGATAGTAGGAGAAGGCGGTGTGGAAGTCCTTGCCCTGCATGTGAACCTCGGTTTCCTCATCGGGGTCAAAGAGCTCTGAAACTCTCCAGAGCGCATCCAGGACGGAAAAGGGGTTATAGGGGTTTTCAGCATCCCGCAAGTCGAGGAAGTGAATCATGTCTACCCCTCTGGGTGTCCAGTCCTCGATTTCGAAGCCACACTCCTTACCGTTCTCCGTGTACAGAATGACACGAAAGCCTGATTCGTCGATGGCGTTCAGGATGGCTTTCAAGGCCAGCTTCTGCAATTCCATCATCATGCCTCCCTCTTGTTGGGCACGTCGACAGCGTAAATGAGCTTCACGCCATCCCGTTCCGCCTCGGCGTTATCCCTTATCGGGCAGAGGCCGCAGGGAGAATCGTTCTCATCGTTGCCGTCCTCATTGCGGTAGCCGGCGCAATTCCCCCCGCAGATGTGGGGAACTTCATATCGAGGCCGCATCATAACGCGCAGACCGGTGACTTTTTCGTAGACTACCTGCTTGAGGTACTCCTCCGCCCAGCGGTCATAGCTGAACAGCCGGCCGTCAACCGACCAGGGCCAGAGGCCGCCTTCCGGTTCCTTGACGATGGTGATGGTTTTGCCATTGGAGAGGGTGACGACAGTCTCCTTCCCGATGGGGCCGGTGAAGCCGGGCATCAGCTGCAGCAGTGTAGATTCCATGCTCATGATATTATTCTCCTTTACTATTATGTAATTGAATCCTGTTGGGGTTTGGGGTTATCCTATGCGCACCCCTGGAATTTGATTATTGGGCGGACGTTTGGCAAAAGAGAATCGGCGGGTGAAAAATTGGCGGTCGGCTTGAGGTCCGATACTGCTGAAAATCCCCTCCCAGCATGTGCCGGGAGGGGACTATGTTTGGACCTAGACAGATTTGAGTGCTGTTTCTGTGCCATCTGGCATCCTCTTAATGACCTGCAGACCAGACGACATGCACGCCGGACAGTAGAAACGCTCCTGTTTGTCCTGTATAATTGCCTTCAAGGTGGGGGATAACCGCACATATTTGTCCATTTTCTTTCCGCAGTTGGGGCAGAGAATGTAAAATACGGGCTTGGCTTCTCTCTTTTGTTCGCGATAAGCCGTGTACGCCTCATCGTAGTCCCGAGTCGAAACGTCATAGCCATCGGCATCCAGCATCCTGGCTACCTGCTGGAACTTCTTTCCATGGTTGAAGCACCCGGGCACGGTGTGGATGGTCTCATGGGCGATGGTGTTGCGGATGGAGTCTGGGGCGGCGTGCTGGAAGTACGCTACCGAGAAATCCATGGAGTAGACTCCGTTCTTCCGCCGGGTTCTGCCGCAGGACCTGGTAAGGCGCGGGTTGAATACGACGCTTCCGATGGATGCCGGCTCAAGACCCTTTTCCCGCAGCAGACTGCGTACATTGTCGAGTTCGCGAAGAATTTCCCCGATAGTCCAAACGTGACCGTCTGCCTCGTTTTTGACCGCATGAATGCCCGCCAAGGCCGGATATTTACCTGTCAATTCACAACAACTCCTTTTTTCGAAAATTCCTGTTGAGAGTTTGGGTATACTATGCGGACATCGGGAATTATATATCACAGGCGGGCGGATGGCAACTGCTTTAGCAACAAAGGAGAAGGCCCCTCCGCAATGGAGAGGCCTCTGCGTCATGAGGGGGAGTTCTTTTTCTTCCTGACTTTCCAACCGGCGTACAGATATACGATAACGCCGAACACAATGAGGGCGATGCCCGCGTGGCGAGAGGTGATGGAGACGGTCGCCTCGCCTACGGTAATGCCGCACATCGGGAGGTTCATCGCGATTTCGAGGAAAATCGACACCGCCAGCACCGAAAGCATGAAGGCGGAGAGCCGCTTTCTCCTGGTTCTCAGCGCCTTGAGCTCTTCCTCCCCAACATCTCTCGCCTTGGCGTCGGCGAGGGCCGCCTGAAGCCGGAACGAAAAGAAGATGCACGCGAACAGGATGATGGCGCAAACAAGCTGGACCGCAGAATAGGCAAAGAAAATGGTTTCGGACATAGTACATACCTCCAAAATATTTCTCCAGCAGGAATTTGTTTGTTATATGCTGAGTGGAAGCAACTGATTCTGACAAAAGGGGAGGGCCTCTCCGTGGTGGAGAGGTCCATGAGGCAGAGAATTAGGCAATTTTCTTCCGCTGGCAGCGCAGCGTCCACGTCGCCGCGACCATAAACACGGCGAAAATCAGCCCCAGATGGAAACTGGTAAAGGACACGGCTCCCGTGCTGGTGGGGATGGAGAAGAAGTGCTCGTTGCGGACCATCATCAGGCCCAGAAACGTGGGGCACGGGATGCAGGTAGCCACGGAATACCGCTTGGACTTCTTCAGTAGGGCAGCGGCCTCCTCTGGTGTGACGGCTACCGGGTTCATCGCCTGGATGGCCCGGTCGGTTTTCGCGCCAAGGGCCATACAGAGGACCAGGACGACGTTGCAGATGGACTGCGCGATGGAAAGAACGAAAGAAACAGCAGACATTGTGTATACCTCCCAAAATTTTGTTTTCCGCCTTGGATTTGCAATTATAATATGCAAAATGGTGAGCGTTGATTCGGGGATTGCCCCCAAAACAGTATCGGGCCTCACCGGCCCCCCATCCCGAACCACACCCAATTTCTTCTTTTGCCAAACAAAAGGGAAGGCCCCTCCCGCAAGGAAGGGACCCGTGGCAAAGCTACTCCGCCTCCGCAA
Source organism: Oscillospiraceae bacterium (assembly GCA_910574635.1). Lineage (GTDB taxonomy): Bacteria > Bacillota > Clostridia > Oscillospirales > Oscillospiraceae > Oscillibacter. The sequence goes on from CAJTCG010000002.1 coordinate 379,328, forward strand.
GATAGTTTTCACCGGTTTTCGGATTGACCCTCGTGATGATATTCCCATCCCGGAACGTCTTGACTCGCCACTCGCATTTCTCCCATGCCAGACGCTGGTTGATTTTCCGGCCCCATCGCCGGAGTGTACTCTCAGAGCATTTCCCCAGCGAAACGGCGCCGCTCAGGCCAATTTCCTCGATTGCGAATTGGTATTTGTCCATCATACAAACGTCTCCTTTTTGTTGTTTGCCGTATTCTATGCGAGCATACGGGTTCTGATTATGATGAGGGCCCCTCCGTAATGGAAGGGCCCAAAGCAGGGAGTCAGTTAATGGAAATCTCGTGATTTGTCATGACAGACAGCCTCCTTTCAGGGCTTCTTGATAGCATATTACATATCATATGCCTGGGCGAGAAAAGCAATTATGGCAACGGGACTCTCCATAATGGAGAGTCCCGCCTCTTCTCAGAACACCGCCTTGAGAATCTAATCCCTATCTGCCTTCGTCTTGGCCAGGAATCCCAGGCTATAGCCAATATCAGACGGGCACGATATCGCTTCTTAGCCTCTAAAATAGCGATTCCACCTCTTGCATACCATGCAGGAACATCAATGAGGAGGAAAAAATCTAATGGCGAAAATATACCGTTTTGAGCTCATGTTCATGGGCGAGCTTCAGCAGGTCGGCTTTCTCCAGGGCCTGGATGACATCGGCCTCTCCAACGCAGAGGTCCGGGGACTTCTCAGCATGTTTGACTCGCTGCCGGTGGAAGAACTCGATGAGTCGGTGTCCTTCTGGTTTACCGAGGAGGGCATCCGAACGTTCGAGACGGCCATCAACCGTGTCAACGCCGAAATCAGCAACCACGGCTGGAGCCTGGCGGGCGCTTTCATGGAGGCTCCCGGCGGCGAAAACGCTCTGTTTGAGGAGGACGAAATCATTTACCAAGACCAGTACCAGATTGCATTGTGCAGAGAGGGCATATACGACCTGGTTGCCTGCGGCGACATCGAGTACGTCGAGATATACGATGTAGAGACGTTCCTGATGGCCACGGAAAACGGTGTGATGCTCCAGTTCCAGAAGGAAATCAACGAGCTGCCTTTCGACCCGCCGCCCTCCGTGCTGCGGGACCTCGGTGGGCGCATCGAGGAGGCGCACAGCGAAAAGAAGGGGCTTTGTGGCCTTGAAGTCGATGGGCTGATGTATCAGCTCTGGCAGCGGAACCCGGAGGTTGTTGAGGGAATGGGTTACGAATATTCGGACGACTGAGACATACGTGGGAGCAGGCGATTGCCTGCTCCTTTTTTTCTAGCGACAAATGGGGAATTGGGAACCAGCATATCATGGCGCAGAAAACGCAAGGAGGTGATGGATGTGTCCAGAAAAACTTGCTATGAATTGATGGACGAATGCTATGCGGAGGCCGTCCGCAAGGTTCAGGAAGATAGATAATCTCGGGACCCGGGGTCCTACTTCGTGAATATTGAACAAATTCGCAAAACAAAGCAGGTGGGCCAGGGGAATGAACTGCTTTTCCGGGTGGGAGAGGACGGGGCGCTAGAGAATCGGCCCGACGGCCGTTGACGGCGGCCATGAGGTCTGATAGAATCTCTTTATCGCCAAGAAGAAAGGGAGAGATGGCCTGTTTAGACTGCATGCCTCGGGGATACGGTGGCTCGCCCCGAAGGGCGAACCACCGCATGCGACGAAGTATCACGCGGGGAGGGCAAGCCACCCCATGTGGTAAGACGCCGCACCGGTGCTGGAAAAGCACACCGTGCCGCCTAACTGATAACGTAGCGCTTGCTTGTGTCTACTCAACTACCTACAAGCAGCCTCACATAACAAGAGGGGTTACCCCTCGTCATGCTCGGTTACTTGTAGCCGAGTCGTTGACCACGAGCCTTTGGAGACGCAACACGTCGTATACCGGCTCAGTGTTGTGGAGGTCCAGGATACCCCGGTTGAATAGGGGAATCCCATAAGCTGTATCGGGCCTCATGCACCCCAGAATGGCCATGGCCACCATTCTTCTTTTGCCAACATAGCGGGTAGAACTTCACTCCTTTTTATGGTATTTCTCATGATTTTGAACTCCTTTCCTGGAATATTTCGATTGGTTCCTTATGATATGCAAACGGTTAGGGGTGTATTCCAGACGCAAGAAAAGCCGACCCCGCAATGGGACCGGCTCTGTACATCCCCACCAACAAAAGAGTTGCCCCTCCTCCTTGCAATAGTAAGGAAGAGGGGCTTGTTTTAGCTTTTTCGGAATGTCTGCATTTCGTGAAGCCGGCGCATGACGGAGATGGTGTTCTTTGCACCCGCCAGGCGCTTATCCTTGCTATTTCTCTGGGCCCAGGTCCTGGAGCACTCCGGGCAATAAAGGGCACTGCCGTAGCTGTTCCAGCCCTCGCGGACGAACTTGTCCATGACCCTTCGGAGATAGGGGAACTCTACGATGGTCCCACAGTTACTGCACTGAATCTGCATAGAGACCTCCTTATTCGAGCGGAAGGCCGAGAGCCTTGGCCAAGATGTGCTTCTTGTGCCTGGCAATCCTCCGCTCCAGCAACTCTTTGTTTTCGGGGTGCCGCTTGAGGAGCTCCGTATCAGTGGTCAGCCGGTGCTGAAGCTGTTCCATGGTCGGTTCGTAGGACCTCCGAGTGTTAAGTTCATGCAGTCGCAAATGGCTCATTGCAAATTCTCCTTTCCATCAATTGTCAAACCAGAAGATGAAACGCAAATCGTTCCATCCTTGGTGCAGGGTCAGGGCGTTGCCATTGATATACGTGTGCAGAAAGCCCTCCTCCAAGTCATAGTCCAGATGGGACCGGGCAGAATTGCCGCAGACCTCCTTCAGCCGCTCCTGGAGCTCCGCAAGTTCCTCAGCACTGAGCCAGCCAGCATGATGAAGCCGGTAGCTTTTGGAGTCCTGCTCCCAGTCGTGCCGGGTGACGAAGGACAAGTTCTCGGGCAGGCCGCGGGGTGGCACTACAGGCTGCAACTTGCCATTGATTCCGGCAACCAAATCAAAGAAGATGCCGTTTCGGAACATATGGGGAGCCGCGTAGTGGTGCCAGGTATCGCCAGACCTGACCTCAATGTGCATGTGGATGGATGCGCCCATAATAATTACCTCACTCTTTCGAATTTTTCCGGATAAGTTTGTGGAATCATATGCAGTTCTGCTAAAAGCGATTCTTACAGCCAAGAAAAAACGCACCGGCCATATCGACCGGTACGTTCCGTTTTGCTATTCTCCGTTCGGCCTCCCAGAGAGCCACTCTTTGATGGCCTCCGGCCCAGGAACCCCATCTTCACAGAGTCCATAGACAACCATGGGAACAATCGATTCTGCCATTTCCTCAAGTGTCATGGCCCTGATTTGCTCGAACCGGGTTTTGGCGGTCGGCAGGAGAACCAACTCGTTGGAATACCAGTTGTTTCCCTCCATGGCACCGGAGAGGGTGTAGCCGACTTCATCGTCGTTGGAATAGTCAAAGCCGGTGACCGTGTAAATTTCATCAGGGTGTTGGCACATGTACCGCCAGTAGTTGGTACCCGATGCGGTGATTTCGACACCATCCAAATCTCCATCCTCAATCACGGGAATGTTCATGCGGACCTTGTCGCCGATTTGCAGGATATGTATTCTCCCTTCAAATCATATTGCGTTGTTCTATGCAGCGCCGAAAAAACATATTCCCAGCGACAGGGAAACAGGCCGGTCCCTGGTGGACCAGCCTGCTTCTGTGCTTGAATCATTTCAGGCCCAGCATCTCCGCCCGGAACCGGGCATCAGAAACCCGAACACGGTATTCCCGGGCCAGGTTAAGAAACCGGTCCTCCAAGTTTTCTAACTGCTGGTAGTCCCGAACGAACATCTCCTTGGGCATCAGCAGCGCGGCGGCAAAGTAGTCAGCCTCGACATCATCGGTGGTTTTTTCCCCGCTTTCATAATGATAGAAGGGGAGGTATCTGTTGTGGTGTCTCAAAATATAATGACCGAGCTCATGGGCTACCAGGAAACGTTTAAAAGGTCCGCCCCGGTCACGATTCACTGCGATTACCCTTCCGTCGACCTTCTCTCCATGTATCATGACAGGCCCAGCTTGGATAACAACAAAACCATCTCTGTTGGCTGGCAGGCCGCCGTTGTAAACTGAGAAACCATGGCTCCTAGCGATGAGGACGACATCCAGATAGTCAACGGGCGTTTCGTCCGAATAGAATCCAAAGCTTATAAGCGTCTCCGCTGCGGCTTGCTCAATTTCCGTAACTCTACTCTTATCCAAAATGCCACCTCCTCTCAGCGATTTTGGGATGACAGACCCTCACAAACCATCGAAGAGATGAGCGTGGAGGCCATCCTGCCAACATATTCCTGGAGCGCCAAATCAGCCTCATTATCCAGGTTGGCGATGATGACCAGCGCGGCGATGATTTTCTCGCTGGGGCTGTCGATGGGGTAGGACAGTATCCGCTTGCCGCCACTCTCAAAGCTGTGGGGTCTGCGGTCCCCAGCTGTCTCCTCGTAGAGGGAGACGCAAGCCTCGACAGAGACTCCGGGAATGTAGCCAAACTCGATGCCAGAACCATGCGAAATGGCGATGGGACCATCAGCGCACAGGATGGCGACATCCATAGTCTTGGGGAGATTCTTTCTCACGGCCTCGGCGGCGAACATCAATTGCCCACAGCTGAGCATGCTGATGGACTTGGTGTTGACCATCTGAATAGTTGTCCGGTTATCGTCCCCGAAAACAGCTTTGACCTCGAAGGTGTCGCCGGGCTTGGAATGGGTTTCCTGCTGAAGCTCCTCGGGCAGAGTGATTCGGCCGTTCTTGCCCATCTTGCAGATGTATTTCTTCTCATCAAAAGTCATGATATTTCCCTCCATAATTCATTGTGGTTCCCTAATTGATTTAGTATGGAATGCTATGCAAAGCGACAAAATCCAATTACGGTTTTTGAGAAAAAGAGGGGCGCCTGGCGCCCCTCTTTCTATCGGCCCTCAGAAGGGCCAGTGTCCTCTTACTGTTCTCCTTCGCACTGTCGGCCTCATCAACCGGGTCAGCCCCTGGTTCGGGTCGCTGGCACTAATCCCCTGACATTCCTCGTATGTCCCCTTGTAGGATGCGGAAACCAGTTTGAGCGGATATCGAAGGGTGATGTTCTTGTCGTGGAACAGCCCGATTCCAAGGCTGCGGTTGAAATCCGTATATCTGTCCATCTCTTTCATAGGCAGAATTCCTGTCCCATCGAACTTCAGCCAGTCACAAATGGAGCCCCTCGCTTGAACCGCCTTGCCAGGGAGTGAGGCGAGTCTCGCGCAGTCCTTCGACATGGGTTGCTCCTTGTTCCAGAAGGCCAGCAACTCGAAGATGTCGTACTGGGGCTCGCCGCTTTTCTTGTGGCCAAGCTGCCCATAGCCCTGGTAGCGGTCCTTAATGAAGCCGCCGCCGAACTCCTGCGGAATTAGCAGCTTGAAGGGTGCCTCGTAAACAATGTTCGCAACTTGCGTAAGGCCATCGGCCTTGGTAAATGAAAACTCTCCCATGATTTTCTCCTTTCAGAGTTTGTATGTATGCTCCTCGGCAGTGCTTGGAGAATGGTATGCAGAGGTGGTGAAAACGATAATGGGCACAAAGGGGGGGAGTGGCTCGAAAGCCACCCCCCATTCATTCATATGCAATTTCAGAAGCTTTGGATATGTACAGTCTCCTTATCGCAAGGGATTACCGGCTCTCCGGCGATGCCGGAAAGCGCCTGAGAAAAGTGGCCGTAGCCAGTATCCAGGGGTTTTCGGTTTGCCATAGGTGGCTTCCTCCTTCGATTTTTTGACTTGCTTCTTCCACCCTAACGGGCTATTTACTTGTATGCGAACTGCGGAGAAATTATTCCGGTTTTGGGAAATTTTTCGAGAAAGTTCTCTGGCAGGAAGTGGCTCAGAAAACGTCCACCGTCTCCATGGGGATACAGCAGCACTCCACGTCCGTGTGCTCCGCCAGCAACTCCTGCATGTTCTGCGCTGCCTCAGTCAACGTCCAATCGTTGCCGAGACCGCCGGCGATGTCGCAGAAGATTTCGTTCATGGCGTCGAAGACCTTTTTTTGTGGCTCCGGGCTTGTTCTCAAAACAGGCCAGAATCATGTATCGCTTGTCCCGCATCGGATTGTTGGGGGTGATGATGCTGAGGAAGGGGTCATCTACTTTTGCTGGCGCGGATACCCCTGCCTTCAGGCATGGGGATGAGCGCCAGCACCTCTTTTCAACTTACTAAATAGCTAGAACTTCTTTCCAACAAGGTCAGCTTCTTGAAGCCAGCCCCGTCCTTGACTTTGCTCCCATCCAGGCGACGCAGAAGCATGCTCCCACTGCTGCGACGGCCCCAGATGAAGCATTCCTTGCCCTCAAAGAGTGCCTTATCAAATAACCGGAACCCCTTGACGTACTTGGGTGCCTGATTGCTTTTCCGAATGCCGCCCTTGAGGGTAGTAGCCTTGTGGAGCTGCCGGTTATGGTGGCGCACAGGCTTGATTGTATACCGCCGGTCTGCCCTAGTGATTTTCTGTGGACCATTGGGTCCAATGGCAATAGCCAGTGCATCGTTGATATGGCTTTTGGGCAGATGCAGCCGCTCCACCCGAGTATACTTGGTGATGTATCCCCTGGTCTCATAGACAGGGATAGCCAGCTGCTGACGAAGCCTCAGCATCAGGGTTTTGCGCATGATGCCCATGAAGGCTGCGTCCCGGGTGGATTGCCGGCCACGCTTCTTGAGCTTATCCAGAGTGATTACACCCTTGTGGAACTTCTCGTGACAGCTGTCGCAAAGTGTAGTCTGGTTGTCTGGGGCATCGCCTCCGGTTTTACGGCTTTCCTTGTGGTGAACGTGGAGCTTGACTCTATGGCCGTGCTTGCCGCA
>CAJTCG010000002.1:386256-387044 GCA_910574635.1 Oscillospiraceae bacterium
TTGTAGCTGCCCAGCATCTCGCCCTTTTGGTAGTCCTCTCCCTGTGGAACAGGCTTGCCATCGGCAATTGCTTTCAGCAGCTGCAAATCAAACTCAGCGGTTTCGACCACCACCTTGGTAATGGGCAGCAGCCTGCATACCCGACGGATAGCAGTGATGTGCTCTTGAATCTTAACTTCTACAGAGGGGGCTAGCCAGCCTTTGTGCTTGCTGCGAACCCGGTTGTTGAATCTGGGTTTGCGGTAACGGGTCTTACGGTTCCGCCTGGTCCGCCGGAACTCCCGGCGGGTAGACAGGTTGCCAACGACATCATTGCGGGGAGTGACCTCAGCCGCAAACACCTCCCGGTCATCGGCAGTTACCGCCGAAAGGCCAATGTGCTTGCTGCCGGCATCGACTCCAAGGGTGATGCCTTGCCGGTATCCAGAACTGCCATATAGCAGCTGTATGGTGAATGGTGTTCGTTTCACGAGTTTTGCTTTGCCATCTTTCAGCAGATGGCGTGCTTTTGCCGGAGAGCAGGGCATCAAGGGACGCCCGTGCTGGTTGAGTACATAAGGCATCCAGGATGCCCTCCTTTCCAATGAGATTGCGGCTAAAATGAAGCCGCTCACCTGCCAACTGTGGCGTCAATAACACCAGGAAGCCAGCAGGCGTAAGGTGCCCATCCCCAATGTTATCCCAAGGTTTGTATGCGCACAGCACTGCCCCTACCCCTCAGGGCTGTTTAACCATGCGCCGCAGATGTGGCGATTCGCCACAGGCAGTGGATTTGGGCAAACGTCCAC
>CAJTCG010000003.1 GCA_910574635.1 Oscillospiraceae bacterium
GAGGGTCCACCCGTTCCCATTCCGAACACGGTAGTTAAGCTCGTTTCTGCCCACAATACTTGGCTGGCGACGGCCCGGGAAGATAGGTGGCGCCAACACAGGTCTTGGCCCGATAGGGCTGGGGCCTGTATATTCCTCCTTAGCTCAATGGTAGAGCACGCGGCTGTTAACCGCGGGGTTGTTGGTTCGAGCCCAACAGGGGGAGCCAAGCGAATTGCCGCCACGCCGGTGGCGGCAATTCCGCTCTTTTGAAAAAGAGCAGCACGGGCCTTTAGCTCAGTTGGTTAGAGCAGCCGGCTCATAACCGGTCGGTCCCGGGTTCGAGTCCCCGAAGGCCCACCAGATGGTCGTTCGCCGCGGGGTGCTCCTAAAGCGAAATAGGGGTATAGCTCAGTTGGTAGAGCAGCGGTCTCCAAAACCGCGTGCCGAGGGTTCAAGTCCTTCTGCCCCTGCCATACAATTCTACGGCTTTGCCGTATTGCGATAGATCTTCATATGGCCCGGTAGTTCAGTTGGTTAGAACGCTAGCCTGTCACGCTAGAGGTCGACGGTTCGAGCCCGTTCCGGGTCGCCATATTTGCTGCTGTAGCTCAGTCGGTAGAGCGCATCCTTGGTAAGGATGAGGTCGGCGGTTCGAATCCGCCCAGCAGCTCCAGAAAACTCCCGAAATCACAGGGTTTCGGGAGTTTTTGTTGCAGTTTTGCGAGATTTCGTGTGGGTCAGAATCTGGGTCAACCGGCCTGACCCACACCGTGACCCACACGCCGAAATGTCCGGAGAGGGACAGAAAGCGCCAGACAGGAAGTTTTTCCCTCCTGCCTGGTGTTTTATTCTCTGCGGTGGTTTTACATGACCTTCGCCATAAAATTCCCCATGGTTTCTGCAGCCTGATTCTGCATCTGCCGGGTGGCGTGGGTGTAGGTTCTGAGCGTGAATCCGGCATCATAGTGGCCCAGCATACTGGAGACCGTTTTCACGTCCACTCCGTTTTGAAGCGCCAGGGTTGCGAAGGTGTGTCTGAGGTCGTGGAAGCGAATATGCTCCAGCCCAGCATCCTTCAGAATCTTCTCGTGGAGCTTTACCACGGAATCTGGATGATACATTTCGCCTGTGACCGGCGAGGGGAACATATACGGGTTATCAGGGTGCTTGTCGTGTTCCTGAATCAGCAGGTCCACCGCACCCTGTGGGATAGAAACCTGCCGTACTGAGGTCTCCGTCTTTGGTCTGGAGAGGATTACCTCCCCGCTGGGATTGCGGACATATTGCTTACTGACGAAGATCGTTTTGTGATCTGCATCCAGATCAGACCAGAGCAGGGCAACCAGCTCACCTTTCCGCAGGCCACTGACCAACTCCAGATAGAACATGGGGAGGACGTCTCTGGCAGTGGCGGCATCCAGATAGGCTTTCAGGTGTTCCGGTAAGAGCGTCTTCATCTCTATCTTCTGCACCTTGGGAGCGATGCAGTCATCGGTGGGATTGCGGGAGATCAACCGCTCCTTGACCGCTCTCTCAAAGGCGCAGTGGAGGGTGAGGTGGACGCTTCTGACCGTGGTACTGCTTTAAGCCAGGGTTTCCCTTGCCGCTACGCGTCTGGATTCTGCCGTGTTCCATCAGGTCCTTATAGAGCTTTTGCAGATCACGGGAGGTCAGCTTGCTAAGTTTGATCCTGCCGATACGAGGAATGGTGTAGGTTTCGATGATTAGATGGTAGCGATCCGCCGTGGCCGGCCGGACGTTGGGCTTGGCGTAGAGTTCGTACCAGCTTCGAAGCCAGGTGGCTACCGTGTAGTCCTCACTGTGGCTCACATCCAAACCTGCACTTTCCTGCTGGGCGTGGGCTAATTTTTTCTTGACCTCTGCCTGGGTCTTACCCAACACATTCTTGATTATCCGCTTGCCAGTCTCGGAATCGTACCCAGCAGTGTAGCGACCCTCCCAGCGGCCATCCTTCCGCTTGCGGATGTTGCCCTCACCGTTTGCTCTCTTTTTTGGCATGGGTCATCACCTCCTTGCAGCCACACACCATACCACACCTTGGCAGGAATAGCTACTACTTTTTTGTGCGTCTCTCGAGGGTGGTGTTTTTCCAGGTGTGTTGCATAGGCAGAGGAGAAAATCCGAACTGTTGCAGACAGCTTTCTCATTGGAGACGCTGGTGCATTTTATGGCAGTACTTCTTCTTTGTTTTCTGCGCATCAAATTCTGCGCATATCCCCGCCTGGAACCGGCAGTATCGTGGTGGTTGTAAGAGCAGAGGAAAAACTAACCCCCGGTTTGACCCCAGGGGGTGAAAAATGACCCCCGCGCTGATCTCCGCAAAATCTCTGAAAACCACCTGTGAAAGCCACCTTGTGAAATGGTGAAACGACACAGTTTTTCCTCTGTTCTCCTCATTTACGGCCACCTGCCACAGCAAAAAGTAAAAATTCCGACCACCTATGGAAAATCCCCGACCCGCTCTGCGGGGCGGTGTGGCTGGCCGGGGGGCGCGTAAGCGACCCCCGGCCTTTATCCTGCACATTTTTCGACCCCCCGGTTCTCGTCGTCGCAAACTCCGTATCATTCGCCTCGCCGCAAGCGGCAAGGTTCACTCACTCCGCTGCTCCTCCTCTCCAAACCGCAACCGCTGCGCTGGGTTGCGGTTTGGTAATGAGCGGCGGCTTGTTACCCTCCGGATACCAGCGAGGCCACACAGCGGCGCACAGGCTGTCACACTGAGCCGCGATTATCACTGCGGAGTGCGAGTGTCTTCGTGACTCGCTGACGCTCAGCCGCCACATCCATCTGCGCCATCTGTTGGTCGTAGAACTGATCCAGCGCCAGTTGGATGGGACGGATGGTGTAGAGCAGATTGCCGTTGCGCTTCAGACCATCCCTGGTGGTAACCGTCGTGCTCTCTGTACTGATGAGTTGGCGCTCCTCCAACTCACACACATACTTGCGGACGGTGTTGGCGCTCATCCGCACTGCTTTGCCAATGGTCTTGTAGCTGGGCCAGCACTGATAGGTACTCCTGTTCTCACAGTAGAGCAGGTACGAGTAGACGGCAAGTGCACCGGGTGATAGGCCCAGCAGGAATATCTCGTTGGGTAGTTGGAAGTAGTTCTTGACCGGATTACGCTTGGACCACGGCTTGTATTTCAATCCGCACCTACTTGGGTGTGCTGTGACACCCTACTTCACGAATTTCTCTTTGGGTACCACCATCCGACTGCCAATTATCAGTACCGGGAAATCTTGCTCGTGCATTAACTCGTAGCCGCTGGACGGTGAGACGCCCAGCACCTTTGCCACTGTTTCTGCGTTCAGAAACAACGGCCGTTCATCGTAGCTCTTGTAGGCGGATTCTTTCATGTTGTGCTTGGCCTCCTTTTTTCAGGACACGGTTTTCTTCTTTGCTTTTCTGGACTGACTTCCCTCACTCTTCTACCACAACCTCTGACGGATGAAACGGAACTTTCTTATAACCGAGTTTACAAAATATTTGCCAACTCAGAGTGTGGCCCCTCATCCCTATACCACAACCTCCAGCGGCTGAAAGCTTTATTTTCAGAAAAATCAGAAAAAGTTTCCTGTAAAAAAATCACCCGCCAGAGCTGAGCCTGGCGGGTGATCGTATCGGAAGATTTGAAGGGTATATGATGGGCTCCAGCTCTTTGTCTTTACAACCGTATCTCGAGCACAGAAAGTTCTGGACGTGGCAGAGCGGGGAGAACTGTCGGACGGGGAAATGCAGAAGCGGTTTTACGCGTTTTAACAAGATAGAATAGCGCCGGTTTAGAAAAGGTCCAGGTCGTACTTCTCTACGTCCATCATCACGGAGCCGCCGGCCTCGAAGGTAATGGCGTCCGCCTCCTGCCGGGTGTAAATCACCGCGCTGGCCGCCTGCTCGCCGTCGTTGACGAAGACCTCCAGACTATAGCGGTCCAGAATCATTCGTAATTTGATTTCACCGTTCCGGGGCCGCACTAAAAAAGAACGGGTATGGACAATATCACGGGGCAGACCGCTGCGGATGCGGTCCAGCTTCAGCGTGCCCTGGTCCGGGCGGTAACGGATGACGGTCTCATGCTCCCCGTCCTTGGCCACCCGGACCCGGAACCAGCGGTAGAGCTCCGGACCGGTGGGACGGACGGTGACGGTCATGTCCAGCACCCGGCCCCGAATCCCCGGCAGGTTGATTTCGCCGCTGACAGGGATATTCCGATGGGCGACTCGCTGGCTCCGATATGCTTCCAGTTCCCGGACCGGATTTTGAATCAGCCGACTGTCTTTCAGGGACAGCTCCCGGGGCAGGGTCATCTGTCCGAACCAGCGGCAGTGACAGGGCTTGGCGTTGACCGTGTCCCAGTTCTGCATCCAGGCGATCATAATCCGCCGCCCATCCGGGGCCTCCAGCGTCTGGGGGGCGTAGAAGTCCAGGCCGTAGTCAATGGCCTGCGCACTCTGCCGGAAAAATCCTTTTTCAGGGTCATATTCACCAATCAGGCAGAGGGTCCCGTTTCCGGCGTGGAACTCCAGACCTACGGGCTTCATGTCCTGGGGGCTGGTTATCAGCACCTGCTTCCCGTCCAGAGGAAAGAAATCCGGGCACTCCCACATCTTTCCATACTGGTTGTGACACTGGTCCAGCGTGCGGACAAACTCCCCTTTGAAGTCTTCAATGCCCCGGTAAAGGAGAATTGCACCGCTGCCGTCGGCGGTCCGGTTGCCAATGACGGCGTAGAAATCCCCGTCCTTGTCCCGCCAGACCTTGGGGTCCCGGAAATCGATGGTGCTGCCGCCCTCGGGCAGATCCTTTCCATCCAGGACGGGGTTGCCTCCCCACTTCTCGTAGTTCACGCCATCCCCCACGGCCACGCACTGAGTCTGCACATCCTGGAGGAAACCGTCGGCATTGTGGCTCCGCTGAACGCCGGTGTACATCAGCAGCTGCCGTCCGTCGGGCAGCTCTACCGCGCCGCCGGAGAAGCACCCGGAAGAATCATACTCCTGGTCCGGGGCCAGGGCGGCGGGCAGGCGTTCCCAGCGGAGGAAATCCCGGGTTTTCAGATGCCCCCAGTGCATGGGGCCCCATTCGTTGGAATAGGGGTAATATTGGTAGAACAGGTGACATTCGCCCTTATAGAAGGAAAAGCCGTTGGGATCGTTCATCCAGCCGATGGTGGGAGTGGCATGGAACGCGGGACGCTCGCTGTCGGGAATATGGGGGCCGTATTGGGCCTCAAACGCCCGGGCTTTCTGCAATGTTTCGCTGATCATAACGGTTCCTCCGACTCCTGTTTGATAAAGTGCAGTGGCCCTGTGCCCCTGCACTGTTTTAGTTTCTGGCTTCTTTTTTTGGGGGGGGGACAGCACTCCGGCTGTTTCAGGGTACAGGTTTTTGCAATGGACTTGCAAATCTCCGCACGGAGAGGCAGGACTGAGGCGGGGAAGACGGATAGCCCGTCGATGCCGATGGTCAGGAAGGCCTCCTGCCGGAAGAGGCTACCGCCGGCCACGCCCTCGGCAGCTTCTTCCGGCAGGCCGGCGGGACTGGCGGGAATGCCGGGGAATCGGTGACAGCGCACTCAAGGCTTTTTGCGGGGATACTTCCTTTCTGTTAAAATTCAATTTCCATGCCGTCATAGGCCGCAAGAATATTTCGTTCGGCGCCCCACGCGGCCAATTGGTCGTGAGTCATCCCGCCATTGTGGCTGAAGTGGTTGATTACCTTGACCGTGTGTTCGTCCGCGCATCCCAGCTCCGTCAGCCTTTGAAACATAGCTTCATCGTTGGGCAGGCCCATGTGATAGCCCGGAATCGTCTTTTTGCCCATCGTGGCGTCCAGACTGATGAGGTCGTAGTGTTCAGCTGTGATAAGCGCCCATGCATCAGGACTCAGGTTGACGCCGGTATCATGGCCGTAAAAAACCGCTTTACCGTCCTTTTTGCAGATGTAAACCAGACATTCCTCACGCTTGTCATGGTCGGCGGGGACGGCGGCAATCTCCCAGCCATTTGCCTGGATGCGGTCGCCGCCGCGGATAACATGGAAATTCACCACACCGTCAATGGGGTGGGGCTTGAAGCGGTCAATAAGAATATGCGCGTCAAAAGTGTCCTTGACCGCCTGACTGCCGTAGATCTCCAGAGTACCTGCCGCCCCATGGCCGAAGTGCTCATGGCGGTGAATTAAATCGGTGGGAAACCAGTGATCCATATGGCTGTGAGTCACCAGCAGAGTGTGGATTTTAGCCAGCTCCAAACCGTATTGCAGAGCGTGGCAGTAGGTGTCCGGAGGAAAATCAATCAGCAGTTCACCGTCCAGAATGGCCTGGGTGCGGGTGCGCAGGTTTTTGCCGCCCTGTATCCGTGCATGGGTGCAGATGGGGCAGGAGCAGAAGAGGGCGGGCCAGCCCTCGGCTGCGGCAGTACCCAAGTAGCGTATTTTCATTGAGATGCCTCCTTTTCGGGATGTTCCGTATCTCTCAGCAGCCATGCAAATCCATTGGGCCACAGCTCAATCCGGCGGATATCATCATAGCTCGTGCCATACATCAGTTCCGTGTAGCGCCCCGGCCGGTCTGCGCCGGCCCGGACAAACTGATTGCTGAAGTTGAACAGGCAGATCAGCTCCCGGTCTCCCATCCGGCGGCACAGGGCCAGCACCCGGGAATCTCCGCTGTCCTCCACCCTCACGTCCGCCTGCGCGTCAAAGCAGGGTTCCGACCCGCGGATGGACTCCAGCCGCCGCAGGCCCTGGAACAGTCTGCCCTGGTAGGTATCCGGGTCCTTCCGCCCATCCGCCAGGTCCCACTGGAAGGCCCCCCGGTGGATATACCGGCTGTCGTCCCGCTTGTCCGGATCGTCGTGATAGGTATAGTCGTTGAACCGGCCCACCTCGTCCCCGCTGTAGATAACCGGGATGCCGCTCTGGGACAGCATCCAGGCGTGGAGGGTCAGGTCACAGGCAACGGCCCGTTCCCGCTTGAAGGGGTCCCCCTCGTATTCCGCCGTTTCCAGTCCGCAGAGGGAGGCGGTGGTGCCGCAGAGCCTGGCGTCGCCCAGACGGGGGTCGTCATTATACAGCTCTCCTCTCGCGTCGCTGCCGGGGAATTTCCCGGTAAACCAGTCGTTCAGATAGCGCTTGTGGGCCACCTCACCGGCGCCGGAGTTCTGCGCCAGCCAGGGATAGTCCAGTCCCCAGCCGATATCATCGTGACAGCGCAGGTAGTTGAGGAACAGAAAGTCCCTGGGCAGGGCACAGACCGCCTCCATCTGCCGCCGCAGCAGGGTGACGTCCCCGGTGGCCAGGGTGTGCCAGGTGGTGGCCATGGTGGTGACGTTGTAGAGCATGTGACACTCCGGCTTTTCCGGCGTGCCGAAGTAGGGGGCCACCTTGGCCGGCTCCATCACCACCTCCCCCAGCAGCAGCACGCCGGGGCAGACAATCTCGCAGACCATCCGCAGCATCCGGGCCAGGGTGTGGACCTGGGGGAGGTTCCGGCAGTCGGTGCCCAGCTCCTTCCAGATGTATGGAATGGCGTCCAGGCGGATGACGTCGATGCCCCGGTTGGCCAGGAAGAGCAGGTTTTCCGTCATGTCGTTGAACACCGTGGGGTTGGCATAGTTCAAATCCCACTGATAGGGATAGAAATTGGTCATGACAATCTGCCCGTCCTCCAGCTGTGTAAAGCTGCCGGGGGCGGTGGTGGGAAACACCTGGGGAACGCTCTTCTCAAACTCCCGGGGGACGTCCCAGCTGTCATAGAAGAAATACCGCTCCTGGTAACCCGGCTCTCCGGCCCGGGCCTTTTTGGCCCATTCATGGTCCTCGCTGGTGTGGTTCATTACAAAATCCAGACACAGGCTGATTCCCCGCCTCCGGCAGGCGTCGGCCAGCTTTTCCAGGTCCTCCATGGCGCCCAGGTCGGGCCGGACGGCCCGGAAGTCGCTGACGGCATAGCCTCCGTCGCTGCGGCCCCTGGGGGTATCCAGCAGGGGCATGAGATGGAGATAGTTCACGCCGCACTCTTGAAGATATCCCAGCTTTTCCTTGACACCCCTCAGGTTCCCCGCGAAGGCGTCCACGTAGAGCATCATGCCCAGCAGGTCCGGCCGGCGGTACCAGTCCGGGTCCGCCTCCCGCTTCGCGTCCTGGTTCCGGAGGGCCTGTTTCCGGTCCTTCCAGCAGCGCTCCAGCATCCCCGTAAAATAGCTGAAAGCGCCCTCGTCCCGATACAGCTCCAGATACAGCCATTTCAGCTCGTCATAGTGCCGCGCCAGACGGCGAGTAAATTCTGTTTTGGCGTATTTCATAACAAATATGCGCCTCCTATTTGTCACTCAACTCATCCAGTAAGGGCATGGCGGGGATTGCACCGCTGCGGGCGCAGGTGAGGGCGGCAGCCCGGTTGGCGAAGTCCAGAATGTCCCTCAGCTCAGCCCCGGTCAGGCCCTCCAGAGGCCTCTCCCCCCGGCGGCTCAGTCGGCTGAGGACCGCGCCCAGGAAGGTGTCCCCCGCACCGTTGGTGTCGGTAACCTTCACGCTGACGCCCGGGACAGTGAAGCTCTCCCCCTGCCAGCGGCAGAAGCTGCCCGCGCCGCCCAAGGTGACAAGCACCAGGGAGATGCCCTGCTCCGCCAGCAGGCGGCTGCCCTCCTCCAGATCGGAGGAACCGGTGAGGAGGGGCAGTTCCTCCTCCGACAGCTTGATGACATCTACCAGGGGCAGGGGAACCCGCATCCACTCCGCCGCCTCGGCCTCACTGCGCCACAGGGCGGGGCGGTAATTGGGGTCGTAGCTCACCAGCACCCCTGCCAGATGGGCGGCCCGGGCGGCAAAGATGGTTCCGCTGCGGGCGATCCCCCGGGTCAGGCTGACCGATCCGAAGTGGAGAAATCTGCTCCGGCAAACGGCAGACTCGTTGATTTCGTCGGGGGAAAGCTCACAGTCCGCTCCCCGGACAAAGCTGAAGTTGCGCTCCCCGGTGCTGTCCACCGAGACGATAGCCATGGTGGTGGGCTGGTCTCCAGTGTGCATCCCGGAGCAGTCCACAAAGTCGTCTTCCAGTACCCTGCGCAGATAGGCGCCGAACGGGTCTCTGCCTGTCTTGCCGATGAATGCCGTGGAGGCCCCCAGGCGGGAGGCCGCTACAGCCACATTGGCCGGCGCCCCGCCGGGGTTGGCTGCGAACAGGGGGACTCCCGCTTCGCTGAGACCGGTCTGGGTCATGTCAATCAGAATTTCTCCAACAGCAGTGATGTCCTTCATATAAAAGCGGCCTCCCTGGAAAATTTTTGCGGATTTGCTGCTATGGTCACCGCAGTTGAAAAGAAGCATCCGCTTCTTTTCAACAAGCGCGGCGATCATTCGCCGCGCAGGCCGCAAAACGGCCTTGCGGTGGACTTCATAGCCGGCACAGGGGTTTGGTCTTACCCGTCAGCGGCTCTGCCGCTGTTTGAAAACCGGTATCTGCCGGTGTTCAGCTGTGCCGGCTATATCATATCAGACCTGAATGACCTTGTCCAGCACATTGCAGGCTCCGGTTTGAATGGTGAGATTCTCGTAATCATCGGAGTTGGTTACCAGAATCACTACCACGTCGGGGTGTCCGGCGGCGGCGATTTTCTCCCGGTCAAAGGCAATCAGTTTGTCTCCGGCCTTTACCTGCTGGCCCTCCTGAACGAAGCATTCAAAGCCATCACCGTTCATGGCGACGGTGTCTATACCCACGTGGATGAGCAGCTCCATGCCGTCGGGGGAGGAGATGCCCACTGCGTGCCTGGTGTCGGTGACAGAGGAGATTTCTCCATCGAAGGGGGCAACCACAACCCCGTTTTCGGGCTGGATTCCCACGCCCTGGCCCAGAACGCCCGCGGCAAAGGTTTCGTCGGGAATCTCCTCGGAGGGGATGACCGTACCGGACACGGGGGCGTACACGGCGCCGGGCCGGCACTGGATCGCGGGGACGGCGGGTTGGGGCTGAGCGGCTTTTTTCTCCGCAGGGGCGGCGTCCTTGTAGCCGAACATCCAGGTGAGGGCGAAGGACACGCCGATGGCGATGGCGGTCATGATGATGTAATTGATGGGGTCATTGAGACAGAGCAGCAGGCCGAACAGACCGGTCACGCCAGTGCCGCTGGCCCCCAGGCCTGCCAGGGAGGCGTACATAGCGCCTGCCGCCCCGCCAATGGCACCGCAAATAAAGGGCTTGAAGTGGCGCAGATTGACGCCGAAGATGGCGGGCTCAGTGATGCCCATGAAGCAGGAGAAGGCAGAGGGCAGAGCTACGGACTTGGTCTTGCCGTTTTTAGTCTTGAGGGCCACCGCCAGGGTGGCTGCTCCCTGGGCCATATTGGCGGCGGAGGCCAGGGGGAGCCAGTAGGTTACGCCGTACATGGACAGCTGGCCCATGTCGATGACCGTGTACATATGGTGGATGCCAGCCACCACGGTGGTGGAGTACAGGCCGCCCATCATGAGACTGCCCAGACCCAGGGGCAGAGTGAGCAGGGTCTGAATACCGCCGATGACGCTGTTTTCAATGGTGACAAAGATGGGACCGATGATGGAGTAAGTCAGATAGCCGGTGACGAACACGCTGACCAGGGGGGTGACAAACAGGTCAAACATAGCCGGGACGATTTTGTGCAGTCTCTTTTCGATAAAGCACATCACCCATACGGCAATAATAACCGGAATCACATGGCCCTGATAGCCCACCAGGTCCACCTCATACAGTCCAAACCACACGCTCTGGGTCCGAAGCACGCCTTCTGTAGCTACCGTCCAGGCATTTTGCAGGTCGGGATGAATCATCAGCATACCGATGACCGCACCTAAGTAGGGATTGCCGCCAAAGGCTTTTGCGGCGGAATAGGCAATTAAAATCGGCAGGAATACGTATGCTGTATTGGCAAAAAGATTGGCGAAGACATAGATTGAGCCGGAGGTGTCAATATTCAGGAAGCCGTTGTTTACCATGAAGTTCAGCGCTTCCATAATGCCCATGAGGAAACCGCTGGCTACGATGGCGGGGATGATGGGAACAAAGATATCTCCCAGGCACTTGATGGCCCGCTTAAAGATATTCTGCTTGGCGGCGGCGGCAGCCTTCACCTCTTCCTTGGTGGCGGCGGTGAGACCGGAGATGGCGATAAACTCGTCATAGACCTTGTTTACCGTGCCGGTGCCCAGGATGATCTGGAGCTGGCCCGAGGCGCTGAACACCCCTTTGACTCCGTCGATGTCCTCCACAGCCTTGGCGTCGCACCTGGCGTTGTCCGCCAGCACAAGCCGCAGCCGGGTGGCGCAGTGGGCGGCGGAGACAAGGTTCTCTTTTCTGCCTACCTTTTCATAGATTTCCTGGGCTGTTTTTTTGTAGTCCATAGCGCATGTTCCCTTCCTTTTTATTTCAGCTCCACTTGGAGCAGATAGGCAAGCCATTTGAAGAATACGTATTCTTGGCGGCCCCAAAAAAAGGACAACCAGATGCCGTCCTTTTTTATGTGCTCTCCCGCAGCACCAGTTCCGCTGATAGGGGGTAATCCAGAACCTCCCACTGTCCAGGGTGCTCGATCCGGTCCAGCAGACGCGTTACAGCTTCCTGGGCCATCTGTGCAATGGGCTGGGATACACTGCTTAGCCGGGGATTGAGATAGCGGCCGGTAGAGGTGTTGTCAAAGCCAATGACCCCGACTTCCTTCGGGATGAAAACATCCAGCTTGCGCAGGGCGTCCAGCACCCGCAGGGCGTAAATGTCGTTGCCGGCAAAGACGGCCCCGCGCTCTGAAGCTTGACGGAACCAGAGCTCCAGGGCTTGCTTCAGCTGGACATCGTCCTGATAGACAAGATTTGCCGTCTGTTCGCCATAGCCCATTTGAACAAGCATCTGACGAAATCCCACATATTTCCCATCGTAGTCTTTTCCGATAAAGAGGAAACGGCGGAAGCCCTGTTCCAGCAGGTGTGATGCCACCATGGATCCGGCCTGGATGTGATCCACATAGACCGAATCCAGGCCCTTGGCCCGGCGGGTAACGGTGACAATGGGGACATCCAGCTTTTTAACATATTCCTGCCACTCGGCGCTGGTTTCCCGGATGGGAACCGCCAGAACACCGTCCACCCGATAGCGGCGGACCACATCCAGATACTCCTGTTCATTCTGAGGGTTGTAGTCGCTGTTGAACAGGATAATGCTGTACCCTCGTTTCCGGGCCGCTGTCTCAATCTGTTTGGCAAGGTCAGCAAAAAAGCCGTTGGAGATGTCGGTGACCAGCACTCCCAGAAGCTGGGTCTTGCTGCCTTGCAGCCCTTTTGCCAGGGCGTTGAACTGATAGTCGTGTTCCTTGGCACAGGCCAGCACTCGCTCCCGAATCTCCGGAGCAACTGTTTGGCTGCCATTAAGCACCCGGGATACTGTGGGCTGGGATACGTGGGTCAGCCGTGCAATTTCAGTCATTGTAATCATAGCTATTACCGTGTGAATTCGTATTCTTGAAGACAGGTACAATATAACATGTCCTCAACCGGGGTTCAATTCGCAGAGCGCATAAAATTTTGAATATTTTTTTGTGATTTCGCCGGAACGGGCACAGAGAAGGAATTCTCTATTTATCTGTACCACTGGGTCCGATGATGAGGCCGCTGCGCTCTCCTACCTCCAGGGTACTGCCCTTGTAATTGCTTACCTACAGCAACCATTATAATTGCTGCCAGCGGGCCGCCGGGGCGGCGACCTTTACAGAGGTGTGTAGGAGTCGGCCCCCTGACCGACCTGTTTGTCGGGAATTTTGATGCTTGCTATAGATGGTATCTCTGTTGCTATCTGATTTCAGTATTTTGCGGGGTTTTTACAAGCAACACCATACCGAAATAAGAGACGAAACGCGATTGGAATAAACG
The DNA here is from genome assembly GCA_910574635.1 of Oscillospiraceae bacterium. Lineage (GTDB taxonomy): Bacteria > Bacillota > Clostridia > Oscillospirales > Oscillospiraceae > Oscillibacter. Next base: position 12,899 of record CAJTCG010000003.1, read on the forward strand.
GAGAAATACAGAGGTGAGAATCAAGCAAACTGCGCTTTCAGACGCTATATTGTTTACAGAATAGCACATTCTGTATGGGAGCGGAACTTGCATTTCATAGTTCTCCATGGTGAACTGATATAAACAGAAGAACGGCAGTTTGCGGAGGAGATTATCAGGTCTACTGATGAGCGAGAGGGGGCAATCAAGTTGGGACTTCCGCTCTCTGAGATGCGCCCCGCCTTTGCTTCGTGATTTGGGTTTGACCCACACCGTGACCCACACGCGGAAAAAAGCGGACGGGGACAATGGACGGGAAAGTGCCAGAGACTATGCATTTCTGCAACAAAAATGTCCCGAAAGCGCTGAACAGCAGCACTCCCGAGGTTTTCAATCACTTGGTAAGGACAGAGAGACGTGTCCATATCGAAATAGTACCATCATCAATGGGCCGGATTCTTCTGCAAACGCCCGGAATACCTACAATATTCAGCACTTTTATTGCGTGTTTCATTCTGGTACTTTCTGCGTGACCACATATCTGCCCACAGACAGAGAAAAATCGAGGGACTCTGGATTTTACGCTCCAGAGTCCCTCGGCTCATATCAACCAACTTGCTTTTCCAACCGCAGCCTCTCCTTTTCAGCGGCGATCTCTGCTTTCATCTGGGGATCATCTCCTCCAGCAGCCGCTCACAGTCCTCTCTAGTTTTGGCGTAAACGTTGCGGGGCTGCTTTTTACTGTTAGGTCAGCTTCAGAAAACGGTCAGTAGTTGTACACTGATGTACAACTCTCAATTCTATAAGAGCCTCATATAGAAGGATGTTAGTCCTTACTTTTGATTTGGAGGCTCTGACATGACAGAAGAAAACTACAACTACCGCACCAGCCAAATTCTGCTGCGAAACCAATTCCCTGGAAAAGGAAAACTGAAAATTCCCGTTATCCCAAAATTTCAACCAAGGCTGGGAGATTTTGACGACTTACTACTGATTGGCTTTGATAAGACCAACCTGGAGGACCAAAATCACCTTGACCGTATGGTTCACTTCTTTCTGTACGATTACCGTTTTGAGCGAGTCTGGAAGAATCCGGACAGCGACATTGAAAAGCTGTCCCGATACCGGGCGGTGCTCTCTCCCGATTTCAGTATGTATCTTGAAATGGCGCCTGTCATGCAGCTTTACAACGTGTTCAGGAACCGCTGGTGCGGCGCTTATTGGGCATCCAAAGGGATCCGTGTGATCCCTACTGTAAATTGGGGCGATGAATCCACATTTGCTTTCTGCTTCGAGGGAATCGAGATTGGCAGTACCGTTGCTGTGTCCACCTATATGGCGTCAGCCCATGATAACCGGCAGGATCAGAAGGAATGGTTCATGGCCGGTTACAACGAGATGCTGCGGCGGATCAAACCGGAAAAAATAATTTGCTACAATACACCCTTCCCGGAGATGCAGGGCGATGTTGTGTTTGTGGACTATAACCGCAGCTCCTGGCGGTATATGAATTACGAGAGGTCATACAAAGCAGAGAATTTAGACGCATTTAAAGTTGGTGGACAACCGCAGGCGTTCTATGATACAATCAGTCTGTTCATAGATGTGCCGCTGAAAGGCGGTGGCAGTGCCTATGGAGGACAGTGGAGGCCAAACCCGAACAAACCCAATGACGCAATTTACTGGGGGCCGGCTAATACAATTCAAAGAGTATTCATTTCAACGCGAAAAGGTGGATACTGGGCAACCGTGAAATATGATTCCATAGGGCGAGCGGTTCTAATCAGGCACGAGACCGTCCATGTTCCAAACGGAATTCATTCTAATCCTCACGATCATATTATTCGATGGATACCCCCCGCTTTTAGACCTGACCCCAGTCCGCCAATTAACTATTTTGATGGGAATATCCCAGAAATCAAACGATATGAACAGGAGGGACTACGCTTTATGAATTTACAATATGACCCGGAAGCATATCGGTTTAAAACAATCAGCGACTTCAAGTGGAGTATGAAATGCGGCAGCGAGATTCAATTTGACTGGAAGGGTATTTCTTATTGTTGCTATGGAACTGTATGTCCTGCCCCAGGCCAGAAATCGCGTATGGTAATTGCACAGGCAGGCTCCGCAGAAGTTCTTGCTCAAACAGGAATGTGGTGCGATACTGCCGATGAGGTTCTGGAGTATATGGTTGGCGATGATCGCCTACGGGATGTGATTACTCAAGTTACCGTAACCGAACGCACGATTTGACTGGCATAACCAGCCGCAGACAGAGACAAACGGCTCACCGAGAGATATTCTGTTCGGTGAGCCGTTCGTTTTGTTAGCTTGCGTTCAGCCGCTCCTTTTCAGCGGCGATCTCCGCCTTCAACTGGAGAATCATCTCCGATAACAGCCGCTCACATTCCTCTCTGGTCTTGGCGTAGATATTGCGGGGATGCTTTTTGCTGTCAGGCCAGACTGGGGAGTAGCGGCCCTCCCACAGGTGGTCATTGATCTGTGTGACGCATCCGGTGCCTGGCTTGCGACGTTTACCCTTGTAAGGCTGGAAGGTGCTGGGAGCGGGCTTTCGTGGCACTGGCTGATTCTCCATTTGTGCCTCAGATTTGACGCCGCCCTGGTCAATCTTCATTGCCGCTGTACGGCGCATCTCATCGGTGACATGGGCGTAGATGTTCAGCGTGGTGCTGCTGGACACATGCCCGATTACCGTGGAGAGGGTCTTGACATCCATTCCATGCTCCAGGGACATGGTGGCGAACAGGTGGCGGAGGCCGTGGAAGCGGATATGCTTGCACCCGGCTCTCTCCAGAATGGTGGTCAGGTGTTTGCGGACGGAGGCGGGGTCTAAGGGCAGGTCATCTTTCCTCGGTGAGGGGAACAGCCAGCGGGAGTGTACCTGTCGGCGGTACTCCTTTAAGACACCCAGGAGCGGAGCGGGAAGGATGATTGTCCGGTTGGCGGCTTTAGTTTTGGGCTGGGAGATTACCAACTCCCCCCTTTGCTCGGTGAACCTGCCGTTCCACTCGCAGCGTCCCGGTCTTGAAATTGAGATCATCCCATTGGAGAGCCAGAAGCTCGCCCCACCGCAGGCCAGTGGCAATCTCCAGCAGAAGCAGTTCATAGCAGCCATCCTCCCTGGCCTGGATCAGCAGACGCTTGACCTCGTCCGGAGTGAGCACCTGCATTTCTCTGGGCTTGGCGGGAGGAAGCCGGCAGCCGTCTGCGGGGTTACGGGAAATCAGCTTCTTGGGGACCGCCATCTCCAGCGCGGAGCGGAGTGTGGTGTGGCACACCCACACCGTCTGGTCGGAGAGGCCGCTGCCATAGTGACCGATATGCCAGTTTTAGTAATCTATATCTTCATCTGGATGCCGTGTACACGTACATGCTGATGGAGTAAGCAGGAAACAGTCCCCTCTGGGAAGCCGGTGCAGGCCAGCACCGAATGTCGGTTTCCGGCTATGTAACAGCCGGGCGCGGCTCATCATAAGCACCGAACCCGCAGCCGGAATAAACGAGGATGGGGAAGATTGACAGCCGTCGAAACTCCCGGTATAATGTCGAATCAGAAGAAAAAATCCCCGGGCGCCTTGGCCCGGAGGCGGGAGGCCGGGAAACCATGGGAAAACGTTGGGCGGCGGGCGTGCTTTTGGCGCTGGCGCTTTTGTGGGCGGTCCTGGCCTCGCCCCCGGCGTGGGCTCAGGAGCGATCGGCGGGGAGAGAAGCTCTGGAAGAAAAACCGGAAGAGGAAACGGCCGGGGAGGGCCTGGAGGTAATGGCGATCGAAGAGCCCGCCGCCGTCCTGGAAGATTTGCGGGCCGTGGAGGCGGCGGGCGTTTCGGAAGAGGGACGGGACGCCGCCCGGTGGGCCCTTTACCGGGAGCTGCTGCCCCCGGGGGAGAAGGGGCGCTTTGACGGCGAAGAGCCGGTGAGCCGGGCCGGGGCGGTCCAGGCCCTCTACCGTCTCAGCGGCATTTTGGTGCGGGTGGACGAGTGCCCGTACGCCGACGTGCCGGAGGAATATCAGGACGCCGTGGCCTGGGCGGACAGCGTGGGGGTCAGCGGCGGCGTGTCGGAGGGCCTTTTCGCTCCCGCTTCTCCGGTGACCCGGAGCCAGCTGGCGGTGATGCTCCACCGCTTCGCCGCCTGGCGCGGGGAGGATATGGAGTGCCGCCTGGCCGTCTCCTGGGAGGGGGGACAGGTCCCGCCTTACGCGGAGGAGGCGGTCAACTGGGTTCTGGAACGGGGCCTCTATGAGGGCATGACGGACCGCGGGCTCTACCCGGATCTTCCGGTGTCCCGGCTGCAATTGGCTTGTATTTTGGCGAGGCTCCAAAAGGACCGGGACTCGCTGGCGGGGGAATTGTCTCTTCCTGAGGGCGGAACCGTGAGCCTTTCCAGGCTGAAGCATGAGGAACTGGACCAGGCCATTGCCGGCGCGGCCCGCCGCCACGGGGCGGTGGGGGTTCAGGCGGCGGTCATTGAAAACGGAGCCGTCACCGACGTGTATCACTACGGCTGGGCGGTGCGGGGGAGCGTCCCCATGACGGACGGCCACAAGCTGCGCACCGCCTCCCTCTCCAAGGTGGCGGTGGGCCTCGCCGCCGCGCTGCTGTGGGAGGAGGGGGCCGTGGATTACGACGCGGACATCGGCGCGTACTGGGGCGTGGAGACGTGGAAGCCCGTCACCATCCGCTCCATGCTGAGCCACACCTCCACCCTGCTGAACAGCGAGAGCATCGCCTGGGACTACGCGGGCGTGAAGGCCCAGCTGAAGGGCCCCTCCGGCTACGGCGGGGGCGCGCCGGGGGATCTGCGGTATTGGAGCTATAACAACCACGCCTTCGGCATCCTGGGCCAGACCCTGGAGCTGGCGGCGGGACGGTACTTAGACGACGTGCTGGAGGAGCGGCTTCTGGGCCCCATGGGAGCGGACGGCTCCTTCGCCGCCGGAGAGCTGAGGGAGCCGGAGCTGGTGACCCAGCTGTACCGGGGAAGCGCCCTGGGCCGCTCTGTGGGGAGCCAGCTGGGGGTCCGCCGGTGGAGCGCGCCGGGGGCCACGGGACGGCAGTTTGCCGGGGGCTTTACCGCCAGCGCTTACGACTGCGGGAAGCTGGCGGCCCTGCTGGCGGGGGACGGCTGTTTCGAGGGCGTGCGGCTTATGGAAGAGCCCTCCGTAGAGCTGATGGAGAGCTGTGAGGACCGGGCGATCTCCGGCGGGACGTATCAGGCCCTGCCCGTGCGGCTGGGGTCCGGCCTCTACGACCGGGAACGGCTTTATTACCACACCGGCAGCGCCTACGGCGTATACAACCTCCTCAGCTATGACCCGGACGCAGGGGACGGAGTGGTGGTGCTGACCACCGGGGCAGACGGGGGAAGGGACGAATACGGCATCTACGCCGTCTGCGGAGAAATCAGCCGGATATTGTATGAGGCCGTCGCTCAATGAGAAGAGCGGAAAAACGCTCCGGGAATTTCCCGGAGTATTTTTTCTGCCTGCGGCTCAGAAGAGCTTTTTCAGCCCGTCCAGCTTGTCCCCCAGGCCGGAGGCGGCCAGCTTGGCCTTGATTCCCGTCACCAGGGGCTGGAGCTGCTCGTCGGGCAGATTCATGCCGGTGAGCTGCTCCAGCGCCTTCACAGGGTCCTTCTGAAAGCTTTGGAGGAGGGCCGGGTCCTTCTGGAGTTTGGAGACCAGCTCCTCAATAGTGGCTTTCACGTCGATGCTCATAGGTACGCTCCTTTTCACGTGCGCTGCGCCGGGAGGGCCCGGCGGAAAGTTTATCATAAAAAAATTGGGGATATTTGTCAATCCTTTTTGGGTGAAAACGGAGAAAATGCAAAAATTTGAAAATTTCTATTACATGTTTCCCCTAAAATGTGGTAAACTAAAGGAAAAGAAAATCAAAATTGCCGGGCCGGAACCCGGCGGAAGGGAGGAGCGATGTTTCAAGTCGGAGAGCTGGTGGTATACGGCTCCACCGGCGTGTGCCGGGTGGAGGGAGTCTCCAGGATGGACCAGCCCGGCGGAGACCGGGGCAAGCGGTACTATGTCCTCAAGCCCCTGTGGCAGGACGGGGTGATTTACGCCCCGGTGGACAGCGAAAAGGTGCCCATGCGCCCGGTGATCAGCCGGGAGGAGGCGGAGGCCCTCATTGACCGGATGCCGGCCATTCCGGCGGCGGCCTGCCGGGGCGGCACGCCCCAGGCCCTGGCCCAGCAGTACCAGTCCGCCGTCCGGGACGGGGGGCACCAGGCCCTGATTGAGATGATGAAGGCCATCCGGCACAAGCGGGGGATGGCGGAGTCCAAAAACCGCCGCCTGGGACTGGTGGACGAGCGGTATATGAAGCAGGCGGAGCGCCTGCTTTACGGGGAGCTGGCCACGGCGCTGGAGATTCCCTATGACCATGTGGAGGGCTATATTGCCGTCCGGCTGGAGGGCGCGGAGGAGTCCGCCGGATGAAAAACAGGGAGACGGGGAAGACCCGTCTCCCGCCGCGTTACCGGATGATTTCCCGGACGAGCCTTGCCGTCATTCCCCAGATGGCGCGGCCCTGATAGCGCCAGATGGGAATCTCCACCTGCCCGCGGCTCCAGGGGTAGTCCCGGGGGATGCCCACGGGGCCGTAGGGGAAGTCCTCCGGCACCTGGGGGACCAGCTCGTAACGCCGGAGATCCGGCGGCGTCTCCCGGAAGAAGGCCAGAGGGACGGTGAAGGCCTCCGCCACCTCCGCCGGGGAGGGGCGCAGGGACTGAAGGCCCGCCTGGGACACCAGTCCCAGCACCGGCCGGAGGAGGAAGCCCCGCTGGCTGCAGATAAAATCCGGCGTGCCCAGGAGGGTGACCGCCTCCCGGGGGATGGACAGCTCCTCCTCCGTCTCCCGCAGGGCGCAGTCCTGAGGCGTCTCCCCGGGCTCCATCCGCCCGCCGGGGAAGCAGACCTCCCCCCCTTGGGAGACTTGGGAGGACCGGACCTCGAAGAGGAGGCGGAGGCCGTCCTCACTCTCCACCAGGGGGCAGAGGACGGCATAGCTCCGGGAGGCCCCCAGGAGGCCCGGCTCATGGCCCTGAAAGCGGCGGGCCAGCCGCTCCAGCTCCCCCGTCACAGCAGCATGGTCAGCGCCTGGCGGCGGTTTTCGATGTCCACCGCCGGGGCGCTGGGGGCGTACTCCCCGTCCAGGGACCAGGGAAGCTCCTCCTCCGTTTCAAAGTGAATGGAAGAGACGTGGCGGAAAACCAGGCCCTGGCTGTCGTACTGCTGGTTCAAAAGGGCGTGGACCAGGCTTTGGAGGTCCGCCGCCGTCTTGGGGCTGGGAATGAGCAGCATTTCAAACAGGCCGTCGTCCAGCACCACCCGCTCCGGGTTCAGCTTCATCAGCCCCCCGATGGAGGTGGAGTTGCACACCGCGCCGAAGAGGTATTCCCCGTCCAGCACCTCCCCGCCGGCGGTGAGGCGGACGTGGTAGGGCCGGAGGGTGCTCAGGTCCTTCATGCCCTCCAGGATATAGGCGAAGTGGCCCAGGGCGTTTTTGGCGTTTTGGGGCGCGGCGTAGCTGGACCGGGTGAAGGCCCCGAAGGAGGCCACGTAGAGAAAGCTCCGCCCGTTCCAGAAGCCCACGTCCAAAAGCCGGGGGACGTTCCGGGCGATGGCGGCGGCGGCCTCCGCCGGGTCGCCGGAGATGCGGAGGCTGGCGGCGAAGTCGTTGGTGCTGCCCTGGGGCAGATAGCCCAGCAGCGGAGGGCGGCGGAGCTGGACCAGGCCGGAGACGACTTCGTTCAGCGTCCCGTCGCCCCCCACGGCCACCACCAGATCGTAGCGCCCGCCCTCCCGCCTGGCGGTTTCGGCGGCGTCGCCGGGGGCGGAGGTCACATGGATGGAGAGGAGATATCCCGCCTGGGAGAGGGCGGCGGCGGCATCGAACAGGGGACCGTGGGACTTGCTTTTCCCGGCCCGGGGGTTGACGATCATCAGGAGCTTGCGGGGTTTCATGGGGCCCACCTCCAGAGAGAGTTTTGATTACCGTACAGTATAGCACAGCGCTTGTGAAATTACTGTTAAAATTGGCGGGGTTTCCCATGGGGCGGGAAAAAGAGGATTGCAATTCCCCCGGGCCCCGTGTAGAATGGGAGGAGAGAAAAAAGGAGGCGCGGGCCATGGAACGGAAAAACCATTACTTCAGCATGGGGGTGTCGGCGTTTGTGACCGCCGCCGCCGTTTTGCTGTTTTACGATACCCTCTTCGGCGGGAAGGCCGTGCTGGCCCTGCTGGAGACCGTGCGGCCTATCCTCTACGGGGCCTTCATCGCCTATCTGCTGGCCCCTATGGTGAATTTCTTCGAGCGCCACCTCTTCCCGCCCCATCCGGAGCGGGAGCGGAAGCGCTCCCAGGCCATGCTGATTCGCACCGTGGGCATTCTGCTTGCCTGGCTGGTGGTGTGGTTCTTCTTCTACCTGCTGGCCTCCGTGCTGCTGCCGGAGCTGTATAAGAGCGTCCTTCAGCTCATCGCCAACGTGGATAAGTACTATCAGACCATCAGCGGCTGGGTGACCAGCCTGTCCAATCATCTCCTGGAGACCAACCCTGACCTGGCTCAGCAGATTGTGGAGAAGCTGGGGGACTATTTCCAGGACTTCGGCAAGTGGCTGTCGGGTTTGCTGCCCCAGCTTCAGACGGTGATGACCACCGTGTCCGGCGGCGTGTGGAGCGCGGTGAACTTTGTGATGGACCTGCTGGTGGGAATCATCGCCTCCGTCTATCTGCTGGCCACCAAGGAGCGCTGCGCCGCCTATGGCCGGAAGCTGGTTTACAGCCTCTTCCCCCGGGAGCAGGTGGGCCTGGTCCTCCGGGGGACCAAGCGGGCGGATACCATTTTCTCCGGCTTCGTCCGGGGGAAGCTGCTGGACTCCATCATCATCGGCATTTTGTGCTTTGTCTGCTGCTCCATCTTAAAGTTCCCTTACACGCCCTTGGTGTCCGTCTTCGTGGGCGTGACCAACGTGATCCCCTTCTTCGGCCCCTTCCTGGGGGCCATCCCCAGCACCTTCCTGATTCTGCTGGTCTCCCCCCGCCAGGCGCTGTATTTCGTGATATTCGTCCTGGCCCTCCAGCAGCTGGACGGCAACGTCATCGGCCCCAAGATTCTGGGAAACACCACCGGCCTTTCCAGCTTGTGGGTCATCATCGCCATTTTGGTGGGGGGCGGCTTCTTCGGCGTGGCGGGCATGTTCTTCGGCGTGCCGGTGTGCGCCTGCCTCAACAGCCTCATCAACTTCTTCGTGGACGCCCGGCTGCGGAAAAAGGGCCTCTCCCCGGACTCTGGGGAGTATGCCGCCGGAGGGGCCTATGGGCCCCGGCCGGAATAAGCGCCGGCCCCTTCCGCTCCGGTTCTTCCGGCCGCGCTTCAAGGGGGCGGGCGCGGCCCTGCGGATTTTCCGCCCCTGGGGGTGGGGGTAAAAAAATTAGGGAAAAGTTTGTGAAAACTATTGCAATCGTTTTTCCCGTCGTGTACAATACGGCCTTGGGGCCTCCGGGAGACCGGAGGGTCCCGGGGCTTTATTCATGAAGAGCCCGCAAAAGTGAATAGAGCCGAATTATTTTGTCCGGGCGGGACATTCCCCGTCCAGCGCTGACCCGGGGACGGGCAGCGACGAAAGGAAACAGACATGAAGCGGAAACTTTTGGAGATTCTCCTCCTGCTGGGGCTTTTGTGCGCCGTACTCTGCGGATGCAAAGACGGCAGCGCGGCCCAGACGCCGGAGGACGAAAGCGGCTCCAACGAACCGGCGGCGCAGCCCGCGGCGGATCATCCCAACGAGATCACCGTCGGCATCGCCCAGGACCTGGACGAGAGCCTTGACCCCCACAAAGCGGTGGCGGCAGGGACCAAGGAGGTCATGTTCAACGTATTCGAGGGGCTGATGAAGCCCACCCCGGAGGGGGACTTGATCCCCGCCGTGGCGGAAAAGTATGAAATTTCCGACGACCAATTGACCTATACCTTTACCATCCGGGACGGGATCAAGTTCCACAACGGCAACCCCGTGACGGCGGAGGACGTGGGCGAGTCCCTGGCCCGCTGCAAAAATGGCGGCGACGGCATTTTTGAGGTGGAGGCGTTTTCCAATATTCAACACATGGAGACGGCGGACAGCCGGAGCATTTCCATCACCCTGGGAGAGCCCGACAGCGAGTTTTTGTCCTATCTGACCGCGGCGGTTCTCCCCGCGGGCTATGACGGGCAGGATACCGCCCCTGTGGGCACCGGGCCGTTCAAATTCGTCTCCCGGGCCGCCCAGGACAACATTGTCTTGGAGCGCTTTGACGATTACTGGGGCGAGAAAGCGTATCTGGATAAAGTCACCTATAAGATTATCGAAAACGCGGACAGCATCCTCATGAGCCTCCAGAGCGGGGCGGTGGACCTGTTCGCCCACCTGACCAGCACCCAGGTGGCCCAGCTGGGGGACGAGTTCAACATTGAAGAGGGCACTATGAATCTGGTTCAGGCCATGTATCTGAACAACGCCGTGGCCCCCTTCGACGACGTGCGGGTCCGCCAGGCCCTGTGCTACGCCATCGACCGCCAGCAGATTCTGGACCTGGCCTTCGACGGCTACGGAAGCCTCATCGGCTCCAGCATGTACCCCGCCTTCGGGAAGTACTTCGACGACTCCCTGACCAATTACTATACCTACGACGTGGAGAAGGCCAAGGCCCTCCTGGCCGACGCGGGCTATCCCGACGGCTTTGCCATGACCATCACCGTGCCCTCCAACTACCAGCCCCACCTGGACACCGCCCAGGTTATCGTGGAGCAGCTGAAGCAGGTGGGCATCACCGCCGAAATTCTCCCCGTCACCTGGGAGAGCTGGCTCAACGACACCTACATGGGCCGGCAGTTCCAGGCCACCGTGGTGGGCGTGGACGCCTCCACCATGACGGCCCGGGCCCTGCTGGAGCGGTTTACCTCTACGGCGGGTAATAACTTTATCAATTATAACAACGCGGAGTATGACGCCATCTTCCAGGCGGCCCTCGCCGCGGCGGACGACGCCGCCCAGACGGCGGCCTACAAACAGGCGGAGGCCAATTTGACGGAGAACGCCGCCAACGTGTACATCCAGGATCTGGCCGATCTGGTGGCGATCCGCAAGGGCCTCACGGGCGTGCGGTTCTATCCCATCTACGTGCTGGATCTCAGCGGCATCCGGTATACGGACTAATTTCAAAAACGAGAGAGCAGAGTGTGAAGAGCGAAATCTTCACGCTCTGCTCTCCGCGCCTTTCAGAGGGGTACTTGCTGATGAAATACGCGTTGAAACGGGCTGCGGCGGGGCTGGCGACCATCCTGATCGTCTCCTTCCTGACCTTTGCGGCCTTCTCTCTCATCTCCGGCGACACCGCCACCGCCATGCTGGGCACCTCGGCCACGCCGGAGCGCCTGGCGGCCCTCCGGGCAGAGCTGGGGCTGGACCGGCCCCTGCTGGTCCGGTACGGCGAGTGGCTGCTGGGCTTTTTCACCGGGAACCTGGGGGTTTCCACCAGCTATAAGCAGCCGGTGTGGGAGATCCTGGGGGCGAAGTTTCGCCTGACCTTGTGCCTGAGCCTGCTGAGCTTTGTCCTGATTACGGCGGTGTCCATCCCCCTGGGGCTCTGGTCCGCCGGGCGGAGGCGGTTCGAGGGGGCCCGGACGGCCCTGAACCAGCTGGGCATGGCGGTGCCGTCCTTCTTCACGGGGATTCTGCTGTCCTGGGTCTTCGGCGTGGGGCTGAAGTGGTTCATGCCGGGGCAGTTTCCCGACGGGAAGGAGGACTTCGCCGGGGCGGCGGTGTATCTGTTCTTTGCCGCCGCGGCCCTCTCCATTCCCCGCATCGCCATGACGGTGCGGATGCTCCGCAGCACGGTGCAGGAGGAATTGGGGAAGGACTATGTGCGCACCGCCATTTCCCGGGGAAACGACCGGGGCCAGGTCCTGCGGCGGCATGTGCTGAAAAACGCCCTGCCTCCGGTGGTCACCTTCCTGGCCCAGACCATGGCGGAGATTGTGGCGGGGAGCATTGTGGTGGAGCAGGTCTTTGTGATCCCCGGCCTGGGGCGGATGCTGGTGACCTCTATCGCGGGCCGGGACTATCCGGTGGTCCAGGCCATTGTGGTGATCCTGGCCTTCTGGGTGGTGCTGGCGGGGACGGCGGCGGATCTAATCAATCAGCGCATCGATCCCCGGCTCCGGATAGGAGGTGCGGCATGAAACGGCGAAACGGCTTTTTAACCGCCGGGCTGGTCCTGACCTGCGCCCTGGCGGCGCTGATCCTCCTGGGCTTTTTCTGGACGCCCTACGACCCCAACGCCATGGCGGCGGGGCCCAAGTTCGGCGGGCCCTCCCCGGCCCACTGGATGGGCACGGACAACTTCGGCCGGGACATTTTCAGCCGGGTCCTCAAGGGCGCCGGGGCCACGGCCTCCATCGCCCTGGCGACGCTGGCCATCGGGGCGGTCTGCGGGTGCCTGGCGGGGGCTCTGACGGGCTGCTTCGGCGGGCCGGTGGACGAGCTTTTGATGCGCCTCAACGACGCGCTGACGGCCTTTCCCAACATCCTCCTGGCCCTGGTGGTGATCTCCTTGCTGGAGCCGGGGAAGAAGATCAACGTCATTCTCGCCCTGGGGCTGGTGTTCATCCCCAGCTTTGCCCGGGTGACCCGGACGGCCTTCGCCTCCCTCCGGGACGTGAACTATATCAAAAGCGCCCGGCTGATGGGAGCGTCGAATCCCCGGATTCTGGCAATCCACATGCTGCCGAACACGGCGCCGGTGCTGCTGCCCGCCCTGACGATCGGCTTTAATAACGCGGTCCTGGCGGAGGCGTCCATGAGCTTTCTTGGCATCGGCGTGACGCCGCCGGACGCGTCTCTTGGCTATATGCTCTCCGAGGCCCAGGGGATGCTCTTCGCCGCCCCCTGGTACGCCGCCGGGACGGGCCTTGTGATTGTGCTGATGGTGTTCAGCGTGGGCCTGCTGGGCGAGGGCCTGCGGCGGCAGGACAAGGGGGTGCTGTGATGCTGGAGATACGGGACCTTCATGTGAAGTTCCTAGGCCGGGACCGGGAGGCCGTGGCCGGGGTGTCCCTCTCCATCCGGGCGGGGGAAATCCTGGGCCTGGTGGGGGAGTCCGGGTCCGGGAAGACCGTTACCGCCATGAGCGTGGCGGGCCTGCTGCCCCGGAAGCAGTGTGATTATTCCGGGGAGATTCTCCTGGACGGGAAGGAGCTGCTCCACGCGGACCGGGCGGAGCTGCGGAACATCCAGGGCCGGGAGATCGGCGTGGTGTTCCAGGAGCCCCAGAGCGCCCTGGACCCCCTGATGAAAATCGGCCCCCAGGTGGAGGAGGTCCTCCGGGTCCACACCAAACTGGGCCGGGAGGAGCGCCGCCGTCAGGCGGTGGAGGCCATGGCGGCGGTGGAGCTGCCGGAGGCGGAGGCGGTGTATGAAAAGTACCCCCACCAGCTTTCCGGGGGTATGCTTCAGCGGGCCATGATCGCGGCGGCGGTCATCGCAAAACCCAAGCTTTTGCTGCTGGACGAGCCGACGACGGCCCTGGACGTGACCATCCAGGCACAGATTCTGGAGCTTTTAAAGAGGCTGAACCGGGAGTCCGGCGTGTCCATGCTCTTCATCTCCCACGACTTGAATGTGGTGCGGAAGCTCTGCGGCCGGGTGGCGGTGATGCAGCGGGGGCTGCTGGTGGAGGAGGGGGAGGCCCAGGAGGTCTTTCATCACCCCCATCATCCCTATACCCGGCGGCTCATCGCCGCCATCCCCACAAGAACGCGGAAGGAGGGCGGGGCATGAACGAGCTGGTGTTATCCCTGGACCATGTATACAGCGGCTACAGCGACGGCGCCGGACCCTTCGGCAGGCGGACGCGCCAGGAGGTCCTCCACGACGTGACCTTCGACGTGCGCCACGGGGAGATTCTGGGCCTGGTGGGCGAGTCGGGGACGGGAAAGTCCACCCTGGCGAAAACCATCCTGGGGATGGTGAAGCCGGACCGGGGGACCGTGACCCACTACACGAAGCGGCCCCAGATGATTTTCCAGGACCCCTACAGCTCCCTCAACCCCTTTTACAGCGTGGAGTGGACCCTGGAAGAGCCCCTGCGGGTCTACGGGAAGTACAATAAAGCGGAGCGGAAGCGCCGGGTCCGGGAGATGCTGGAACGGGTGGAGCTGCGGCCGGAATGCCTGGGGGCGAAGCCCTCGGAGCTCTCCGGGGGCCAGCGCCAGCGGGTCAGCATCGCCGCGGCGCTGATCCGGCGGCCCAAATTCCTGATTGCCGACGAGCCGGTGTCCGCCCTGGACGTGACCATCCAGGCCCAGATTCTGGATTTGCTCCGCTCCCTCCGGCGGGAGCTGGATTTGAGCTACCTGTTTATCTCCCACGATTTGAACGTGGTCTACCAGCTCTGCGACCGGGTGCTGGTGATGAAGAGCGGCCGCATCGTGGAGCAGGGGACCGTGGACGAGATTTTCGACCATCCCAAGGAAGACTATACCAAGCAGCTTCTGGCTGCCGCGGAGTGACGATGAAAGCATATTTCCACAAGTACCGAAACCTGCATATCTGGCTGCTGGCGGATTGCATCCTGCTGCTGGCCTTCTTCTCCCTCCGGGGGCAGAGATGGCTGATGAACGCCGTGGCGGAGGGCTTCACCGGCCCCCTCCGGCGGGGGCTGGGACGGCTTTGCTATTTGGTCCCCTTCTCCGTCATGGAGGTGGTGGAAGCCCTGGCGGTGCTCCTTGGCATCGGATACCTCGTCTGGAGCGTGATTGCCGTGGCCAGGGCCGGAGGACGGCGGCGGGAGCGGGCCTATGGCCTGGGCCTGGGGGCCCTCTGCGCCGTTTTGTCCGTGTGGGCCGGATTCTGCCTTCTATGGGGGGTCAACTACTGGACCGACGGCTTCCAGGACCAGTCCGGGATTTACGCCCAGCCCGTGGCCCTGGAGGATTTGCGGGCGGTGACGGAGTACTTCGCGGACCGGGTGTCCGAGACGGCGGGGGATGTAAAGCGGGATGAACACGGCCTCTTCGCCGTCCCCCGGGAGGAGATTCTGGAAAACAGCGTCCACGCCTATGACGGCCTGACGGAGGACTTTCCCTTCCTGGCCTTCGACGACCCCGGCGTGAAGCCCATGGCCTTCTCCCGTCTCATGAGCGCCATGGATTTCACCGGGTTCTACAGCTCCTTCACCGGGGAGTCCAACGTCAACGTGGACAGCCCCGCCTGCATGCTGCCCTCCACCATCGCCCACGAGCTGGCCCACCAGCGGGGCTTCGCCTCGGAGCAGGAGTGCAACTTCCTGGCGGTGCTGGCCTCCACCACCTGCTCCGACCCGGCGTATATCTATTCCGGCTGGCTCATCGGGTACGTCTATCTGGGAAACGCCCTGTACTCCCAGGACCCGGAGGGCTACCGGGCCATCCGGGAGGCCCTGCCGGAGGAGGCCCGGCTGGACCTGGCCTATAACAACGCCTACTGGGCCCAGTTTCAGGATACGCCGGTCCAGAAGGCCAGCAACAAGGTTTACGACGGGCTGCTGAAAAGCTACGGCGATGAGCGGGGCATCCAGTCCTACGGGATGGTGGTGGATTTGCTGGTGGCGTACTACCGCCCGCTGTGCGGAGGGGAATAAAACAAGGCGGCATGGCTGAAAGCCATGCCGCCTCGTTTTTCATTGCCAGATCGGAGCGGAAACGGTAGACCGGGTCTCCAGGGTCATTTCCCGGCGGGGGGATGCCGGGGCGGGGGCGCCCAGCCGCTCCGCCAGCCGCCGGACGGCAGTCAGGACCGCCTCCCGCTCCTCCGGGGGGAGTTCTTTGCGCAGGTGGTTGGAGAGGGTGCCGCAGGCCATGCCCAGCTCCTCGGCCACCCACCAGTACCGCAGGCCAGCTCCCTCGATAGCCGCCCGGATGTCCTGATTCCGCACCGGACGCTTTTTTTGCGTCGTTCCATTCATGAAAAGTTCCTCCTCGCCGTCAATTCACGCGCCGAAGAACAGCGCCGTCAACAACGGTCCCCATAAGGGCGGCGTTGCACGGGGGAGGACAACCGGAGGAGAAAATTTTTCAGAGCTAACCGTCAATCAGCATCCCCACCAGGATGCCCAGCACCGCCGCCAGGGCGGGGAGCTTGCTCTTCCAAAGGCTGGCGGCCTCGGGCAAAAGCTCGCCGAAGACTACGTACAGCATGGCCCCGGCGGCAAAGCTCAGCGTGAGGGTCAGGGCCGTGGGGCCCAGGGTGCCCAGGCAGTAGCCCAGGGCCGCCCCCAGCACCGTGGGGGCCCCGGAGAGGGCCGCCAGGCCCGCCGCCCGCCAGCGGCGCTCGCCCCCCGCCACCATGGGGGCGGAGATGGCCATGCCCTCCGGAATGTTGTGCAGCCCGATGACCGCCGCCATGGTCCAGCCCTGGCGGACCGTGCCGCCGATGAAGGACGCGCCGATAACCATGCCCTCGGGCACGTTGTGCAGGGCGATGGCGGCGGCCATCACCAGCCCCGCCAGCACCAGCCCGCCGGTGGGCTGGCCCCGGTCCAGCAGGGCGTTCAGCCCCGCGGTGACGGCGCAGCCCAGGAAAACCCCCAGGGCCACCAGCTCCATGGCGCCCGGGGCGGCGGCCTCCGTCAAAAGGCCGAAGCAGGACACCGACACCATCACCCCGGCGGCGAAGCTCAAAAGCAGGCTGGCCTCCCGGCCGGAGTCCCGGCGGAACAGCGTGGCCAGCGTGCCTCCCAGCCCGGTGCCGCCGATGCCGGCGGCGGCGGTGACCAGCAGCGTGGTCCATAAACCCATTGTCATACTATCCATAAAACCGATTGCTTCCTCCCATTTATAAGCGATACCCTAACAAGTTTATTATAACACCCTATTCCCCGCCTGTCCAGAAGATGAGGGGAAAAAGAGGGCTTCGCCGCCTGGAAAAAAGGCCGGAGCCGGGTTTTAGCAGGATGTCAAAAATAGGGCTGAAATTTTGGAGGGGGCGGAGGAAGGCTTTTTCTTGCAAGCCCCCCGGGGCTATGGTATCCTATCTTAAATAAAAAAGTGAGGGGGAATGGTTGATGCTGGTTTTGGATTTCATCAACGTCGGCAATGGGGATTCCATTCTGGTGCAGGAGCTGGAAGGAGGCGCGCGGCGCTTTGCCATGCTGGTGGACTGCGGCCACGACAATCTGGTCCGTGACGACCACCCTGGGGAGCTGGACCCCCGGTCCCGGCGGATTTACGCCGGGGATTTTCTGAAAAAGCAGGGCATCGGCCGCCTGGACGTCCTCCTGGCCACCCACTTCCACCGGGACCACATCGGGGGCCTTGGCCGGGTGCTGGAGGCGGTAACCGCGGACCGGTTTATTTCCGCCTACACCCCGCCGGAGGGGCACGGCCCCCTGGACCCCGACGGGGACAACGGCCTGCCCGGCGCGGCGAGGAACCTCCTCCGGTGCCTGGATATTTACGCCTCGGCCCTCCGGGACCACCCGGGGCGGGTGGGGGAGTTTACGGAGATCCCCGGGGACAAGGTGGAGACGCTTCCCCTGACGGAGAACCTGACCATGGAGATCCTCCCCGGCGAGCCCTCCCTGTACCCCCGGCAGAAGGCGGTGTACGACGCGGCCTTCCGGGGGGAGCGGAACCGCTATGACCTCATGCGCTGGACCAAGGCCATGAACATCTCCAGCCTCCGCCAGCGGCTGTACTACCACGGGAAGGAGATCGTCCTGGGGGGCGACATGTACTGCGCCGTCTGGGACAACGACACCCTGACCCCCTGCGACATTTTGAAGGTGCCCCACCACGCGTCGCTGTCCTCCAGCAACCGCAAGGCCATCAGCCGCCTGGCCCCCAAGACCATGGTGGTCAGCGTGGCGGCGGGGCGGCCCGACGAGCGGCCCCATCCCTACATTGTGTCCCTCTTGAAGGAGTACGCGGAGGAGCTCCATTTCACCGACGCGGTGGAGATTCCCGGGCTGGTGGAGCCGGTGTTCCACGAGTCGGTACATATTGAAATTGAGTAAGGCGAAGGCCGGGACAATTGTCCCGGCCTTTCTTTGCGGAATCAGTTGTGGGGAATCTCGTAAACCACGCCGCCCACGGAAATGCTTTGCAGCTCCGCCAGGGGGATGATTTCCTCCAGGACCTGGCCCTTGGCACAGAGGGAGATACCTGTGTCATAGTCCGGGGAAATGCTGCCGCCGGCATTACTGAGATCAAGCACCGTGCCGTCGGTTTTGGTTAAGAGAACTTCCACGTTCTCCAAGTACCGCTGGGACTGGCGGGCATCCTCCTCCGACTGCCGCCCGCTGGGGGCGTCGCTCCAGACCACCGCCTCGTCCGCCGTGTAGGCCGCCCGGACGGCGATGGGGGAGACACTGATTTCGTCAATGGTGAAGTTCAGGCCGTCCTGAGAGAAGGTCTCGCCGCCGCCCAGGCGGACGGAGCAGTCCTCGTAGTCCACCTCAAAGCGGAGCTTCCACTTGCCGGGATAGAGGAGCTCGGCCTGTTCCGTCTCCGCGTTCCAGTATTGCAGGTCCTCAAAACTCGCGTTGGCGGTTCCTTTGGTCATGGCCACGTTGGAGCTGGCGGTCTCCACCAGCTGGATTTGGTTGTCCTCCGGGTCCTCGTCCACAAACCAGGACCCGCCGTGGGCGCCGCCCTTGACCCAGCTGGCCCCGCCGTAACCG
Organism: Oscillospiraceae bacterium; assembly: GCA_910574635.1. GTDB lineage: Bacteria > Bacillota > Clostridia > Oscillospirales > Oscillospiraceae > Oscillibacter. Next base: position 31,614 of record CAJTCG010000003.1, read on the forward strand.
CCCATCATCAGATAGGTCTCGTCCAGGCCCTTGCCCTCCGGCAAAAACCGCTCCCCGTCGTCCCGGGTGAGGGTGTAGACAATGACGGCGTTGTATTGGTCGCCCATGATGGCTTCCGCCGTGATGGTGATGCCATTGTCCGTGTCGCTGGCCCCGATGGGGCGTCCAATTTTGTCAATGACCTCCGTCTGGGCCGCGGCCCCGCCGAACAGAGGGGTGAAAATCTCCGCGGGGCTGGGCAGAATCCCCGCCGCGCTGGACCCCACCACCAGCACGGCGGCCATGGCGGCGGCAATCAGGGCCGTGCGGAACACGGGGCGGCGGCGTTTTGCCGGGGTCCGGGCGGCGGAGGCGGCGGCCTCCGCCAGGGCTTTCTTCTGAATCTCCGTAAAGCGCAATTCGCTCATCTCCTTTTTGTAATCAAACAGATCGCTCATAGTCCATACCTCCTAAGATATCCTTGAGCCTTGCCCGGCCCCGGGCCAGGCGGGTGTGAACCGTGGCGGTGGGCACGCCGAGAATTTTCCCGATCTCCGCCGCCTGGTAGCCTTCGTAGTAAAAGAGGTAGATTGCCGTGCGGTAGTGGGCGGGCAGCTCGTTCACCGCCGCCAGCACGGAGCCGTCCCCCGCCTCCGGGGCGGGGACCTCCAGCACGGTTTCCAGACCGCAGGTCCGCTTCCGCCAGGGGCTTTTCAAAAGGTCCTTGCAGGCGTTGGCCGCCATGCGCAGGACATAGGCCCGCTCATGCTCGGCGCTGTCGAATTCCCGGGGCTCCGTCAGGAGCTTGACGAAAACCGTCTGGCAGACGTCCTGTGCGTCGTAGGTGTTTTTTAAATAAGTGTAGCTGAGGCGGAGAATCGCGTCGGCGTAGGCGTTTGCCAGCCGCTCCGCCTGGTGGTTTATGTTCATGGTATCAACTCCTTTGGAGCGCTCTCGTTATGGATACGATTTAGCGGGGCGGAAACTTTCACCCCTGGGAAAAATTTTTTCGTCGTCTCGTATCGCTGCGTTTGCCAGGGAACCAATGCGCCGGCCCGGCTTGCGCTCTTGAAAAAAAGCCGCCCCAAACGGGGCGGCTTTTGAAATGGCTCAACGCTCTATGTAGGAAAAGGACCCCACGAACCGCGCCGGCGCGCCGGGGACGTAGCGGCTGCCCTCAAACTGATAGTCGTAGACGGCAATCACGGCGTTATAGGGCTGGTCGAAGCCCTTGGAATAAACCTCCGTCAGGGCGGCGCACAGCTCCTCGCCCAGGGGCGCCGCCACCACGGCCGGGTCCTGGGAGGGGGCGCCGTTAAATTCATAATCGAACACGTCCGGCTCAAAGGGCCAGAGGTCGCCGTTGAAAAAGTCCTGGGTGAAGGAGGGGACCTTCTCGCCGTTCTCGTTCTGCATGAAACGGTTCTCGGCGTAGGCCGCCAGGGCTTCCCTGCTCTCAAAGCTGCCAAGCCAGATGGAAACAATGCCGGATTCTTCCATGGTGATTCTCCTTTGTCGTGATTTGGTGAAGCGGGGGTCAGCGCAAAACGGAATTGCTGAGGATATAGAATTCCTCCTGACAGGGGAGGACGCGCTTTTCCATAGGGGGCAGGCCCTCGTCAAAGCGGCGGCCTCCTGGTCGAAGCGCATGACGGGGCTGTCCCGGCAGACCCAGGGGCCGCCGTATCGGGAATGGGCCGCCGCCCCTGTGCGCCGGGCGGGGACGCGGTAGAATGGAGACGCCGCCCGCCGGTGCTGTTGCTAATACTATACCAAAGGTTGAGCGGATTGTCTACAAAAATTGGGCGGTTTTTCGCCGAGTTTGCCCGCCGGAAGACGGGAGGGGCCCCCGCCAGGCGGGAAGCCCCCCGGAAAACACCCGGCGGAGACGGGTCACGCCTTTAGGATCTCCCCGCCGTAGGGGGCCATCTCCAGGCGGATGAAGAAGCCCTGGTCATGGGAGCAGACGGGGCAGGACTTGGGGGCCTGGAGGCCCTCTTGAATGTGGCCGCAGTTCAGGCAGAGCCAGCCGCACTTGGCGTCGGAGACGAAGAGCTTGCCGGATTCCATAAGCTCCGCGAAGTGGGCGAAGCGGCTGCCGTGGGCCTTCTCGATTTTGGAAATCTGCTCGAAGGAGGAGGCCACCTGGGGGAAGCCCTCCTGCCGGGCGGTCTGGGCAAAGCTGGGGTAGACGGGGTCGAACTCCTCGAACTCGTTGTGCTGGGCCATGCGGAGGAGCTGGGCCACGTCGTTGGTCAGGTCCACGGGGTAGCCGCCGTCGATATGGACGGTCTCCCCGGCCACCTCCTTCATGTGGTTGTAGAAGATTTCGGCGTGCTCCTTCTCCTGGTTGGCGGTGAAGGTGAAAATGGCCTCCAGGACGTGGAGCTGCTGCTGTTTGCACAGGCCCGCGGCAAAGGTATAGCGGTTCCGGGCCTGGCTTTCCCCGGCAAAGGCGCGCATGAGGTTTTTGAGCGTCTCGCTCTCTTTTAAGTTTTTGGACATGAAAATACTGCCTCCCTACTTTTGAAGTATGGAGGCAGTATTTCCCACATTCAGGGGATTATACGCTTAACAGAGCTTCGCCCCGGCGGGGATGGCGTCGTCCACCATGAGTAGGTGGAGCACCTCCTCCCCCTTTTCCTTGTGGACGGCGGAGATGAGCATGCCGCTGCTCTCCTGGCCCATCATCTTCCGGGGAGGCAGGTTCACAATCGCCACCAGGGTCTTGCCCACCAGATCCTCCGGCTCATACCACTTGTGAATCCCGGAGAGGATCTGCCGGTCCACGCCGGTGCCGTCGTCCAGGGTGAACTTCAAAAGCTTCTCGCTCTTTTTCACCGCCTCGCAGGCCTTTACCTTCACTGCCCGGAAGTCCGACTTGCAGAAGGTGTCGAAGTCCACCTTCTCCGCCAGCTGGGGCTCCAGCTCCACACCGGACTCCGCCTGCTTCGCCGCCTCCACGGCGGCCTCCAGCTTCTGGAGCGCCTTGTCCATGTCCACCCGGGGGAAGAGGTTCTCCCCCTTGGAGACCGCGGCGGTCTCCGGCAATCCGCCCCATTTGGCGGCGGAGTCCCAGGTCCGGGCGGAAGCGTCCGCGCCAATCTGGGAGAAGAGCCTGTCCATGCTCTCCGGCATGAAGGGAGTCAGCAAAATGCCGCAGATGCGGGCCGCCTCCAGCAGATTATACAGCACATGGGCCAGCCGGGGGCCGTTGGCATCCATGTCCTTCGCCAGGGTCCAGGGGGTGTTCTCGTCAATATATTTGTTTGCCCGCTGGATGACCTTGAAGATCTCCTCCAGGGCCTTGTGGGGGGCGAAGCGATCCATCTCGGCGGCGTAGCGCTCCCGCAGGCCCCCGGCCAGGTCCTTCAGCTCCGTGTCAAAGGAGACCGCTTCCGCCCAGATCCCGCAGAGCGCGGGCAGGGTCCCGCCGAAGTATTTGCCCACCATGGCGGTGGTGCGGCTGACCAGGTTGCCCAGGTCGTTGGCAAGGTCCGTGTTGATGGTCTGGATCAAAAGCTCGTTGGAGAAGTTGCCGTCGGAGCCGAAGGGGAAGGTGCGCATCAGGAAGAAGCGCAGGGCGTCCACGCCGAACTGCTCCGCCAGGATATAGGGGTCCACCACGTTGCCCTTGGACTTGGACATTTTGCCGCCGTCCAGAAGGAGCCAGCCGTGGCCGAAGCATTTCTTAGGCACCGGCTCGCCCAGGCTCATGAGCATGGCGGGCCAGATGATGGAGTGGAAGCGGACGATCTCCTTGCCCACGATGTTCACGCCGGGCCACCAGCCCTTTTCGTAATCGCTGTAGCGGTCGTTGCCGTAGCCCAGGGCGGTAATATAGTTGGAGAGGGCGTCGATCCAGACATAGACCACATGGCCGGGGTCGAAGTCCACGGGCACGCCCCAGCTGAAGCTGGTCCGGGAGACGCACAGGTCCTCAAGACCCGGGTCAATGAAGTTGCGCACCATCTCGTGGACCCGGGAGGGGGGCTCCAGGAAGTCCGTGTTTTCCAGCAGGTCCCGGATTTTGTCCGCGTACTTGCTCAGGCGGAAGAAATAGGCCTCCTCCTCCGCGTCCTTGACGGGGCGGCCGCAGTCGGGGCAGCAGCCGTCCTTAAGCTGGCTCTCCGTCCAGAAGGCCTCGCAGGGGGTGCAGTATTTGCCCTTGTAGGTCCCCTTGTAGATGTCGCCGTTGTCGTGCATTTTGCGGAAGATATATTGAATGGATTTCACATGGTAATCGTCCGTGGTGCGGATGAAGCGGTCGTTGGAGATGTTCATCAGCTTCCACAGATCCCGCACGCCCCGGGGACCGTCCACAATGCGGTCCACAAATTCCTGGGGGGTGATTCCGGCCTCCTTGGCCTTTTCCTCGATTTTCTGTCCGTGCTCGTCGGTGCCGGTGAGGAACATGACGTCCTCGCCAAGCAGGCGGTGGTAGCGGGCCAGGGTGTCCGTGGCCACGGTGCAGTAGGTGTGGCCGATGTGAAGCTTGTCCGAGGGGTAGTAAATGGGCGTGGTGATATAGAATTTTTTCTTTTCCATGCTCTTTCTCCTTTAAAGCGGCGGCCCCGAATGGAAGGGACGCCGGTAGTGACGGGCTCAATTGATCTATTATACTGACTTTTCCGGAAAATTACAAGCGGCATTCACCGTTCCGGGCCGGAAATTTCGGGCCCCTCCCGGTCCGCCAGGCTTCCGCGGCGCTTCCACCGGCCGGAGAAGTACCAGACCAGGGACAGGGCCAGGCCCACGGCCCAGCCCACGGCGCAGCCGTAATACATATAGTCCGGCCCATAGCGCTCCGCCAGATAGTATACCGCCGGGACCCGCACCAGGATCAATGACAAAATTACGTCCACCATGGGAAACACGCTGTCCCCCGCGCCCCGCATGGCGTTGTTCAGGCAGAACATGACGGCGAACATAAAGTAGAAGGGCATGATGCACTGGAGGTAGACGGCCCCGGCGTGAATCACCGCCGGCGTGGGGGAGAAGAAGGCCACCAAAGGCTCCCGGAGGGGCAGGAGAACCGCCGTCATCAAAAGGGCCCAGGCGGCGGAGAGGGCAACGGCGACCCGGATGCCCCGCCGGGCCCGGTCCGGCTTTCTGGCGCCGGTGTTCTGGCCCACGAAGGAGATGACGGCGCTGGACAGGCTCTGAATGGGCAGGAAGGCCAGCTGGTCCAGCCGGAAGCCCACGTTGTACCCGGCGGTGAACTCCTTGCCGTAGGAGTTGATCTTCCCCATCACCACCATGGCCCCCAGGGCAACCAGGGACATCTGGATTCCCGCCGGAAGGCCGATGCCCATGATCTGCCGGAAGAGGGCCCGGTCGAACCTCCGGGGCAGGAGGCGGAGGGAGATCTCCGGGTAGCGGCGGTTGATATAGAACACGCCGAAAAGCCAGGAGAAGGCCTGGGCGAGGATCGTGCCCAGGGCCACGCCGAAAACCCCCAGGCCGAAGGCCAGCACCAGCGCCAGGTCCAGGAGGATGTTCATCACCGAGGCCACCGCCAGGAACAAAAGGGTGCTCCGGCTGTTCCCCAGGCCCCCCAAAATCCCGGCGTTGAGGTTGTAGCCGATGCTGCCGGCGAGCCCGGCGCAGACCACCATTAAATAGAGGTGCGCCTCGCCATAGGCGGCCTCCTCCACCTGGAGTAGGCGGAGGATGGGCCCCACCGCCAGCAGGGCCAGGGCCGTCAGGGGGACGATGGAGGTGAGGAAGGCGGTGTAGATGGTGTCCACCGCGTCCCGGACCCGGTCCATTTTCCCCGCGCCGAAGAACTGGGCGATGACCACCGTGCCGCCGCTGGAAAGGCCGATGAACAGGGAGGAGAACATCGTCAGAACCGGGAAGCCCACCCCCACGGCGGCCAGGGCCCCGTCCCCCACATAGCGCCCCACCACCCAGCTGTCCACCATGTTGTAGAGCTGCTGGAGGAGGCTCCCCGCCAAAAGGGGCAGGGCGAAATAGAGAATATGCCCGGCGGGGCTGCCCACGGTCATGTCCCGGAGGCCGTTATGCCGCTTCATTCTTCGCCCTCCCATAAAATTCCCATCGCCCCCAGGGCCTCCCGCACCCGGCAAAAGGCGTCCTCGTCCGGGCAGGAGAGGGTGTGGAGGTGGATGCCGCCGGTGAGGTCCGACAGGGGCCGGGCCCCGGCGCAGCGGGAGAGGAACTGGCCCACGTCGTACCGGCTGGAAAGCTGGAGGGGGCCGGTGAGCTGGCCATAGACGGGATGCTCCACAATCACGTCCAGCACGGAGCAGCCCTGGTCCACCACGGCGCAGAGCTCCGCCTCCATGCCCGCAGCGTCGTGGCGGCAGGCCACCCGGCGGACCAGGTCCTGGCTGGGCTTTAAAATGACATAGCCCCTGGGGGTGGCGGAGATGTCCGCCCCGGAGGCCCGGAGCAGGGCCACGTCCCCCACCACCGCCTGGCGGCTGACGGAAAAGCGCTCCGCCAGGAACCCCGCGCTGACGGGGCGGCTGGAGTGCCGCAAGTGCTCTAAAATGGCCTGACGCCGTTCCCCGGCCCGCATAACGGTCCCTCCTTGTCCATAACGTTCCAATTTAAAAAGCAGTATACCACAATTTGGGGAAAAAGAAAAGGGCTGGGATTGGCCGCTCTTTCTTTGACGCCCTTTTCGCCAATCCGGCAAAAATTCCCTTGCAAAACCGGAAGACTTCGCCTATACTGTATAATCAGAATGACCATGCGCCCGGCGGGACGAAGGCCGGGGGCGATGGCACATGGAGAGAAGGTGAGAACGAATGTCCCTGGAAGCGATCGAAAAGGTAACGCAGGTGGAAAACGAGGTCCGGGAGCGCCGCGCCGCCGCCGAGGCGGAGGCGAAGCAGCTTGTCGCCGACGCGGAAAAGGAAGGTCAGGCGCTCTTGCAAAGGACCCGCGCCGCCGGGGCGGAGGCCGGCCGGGAGCTTCTGCGCCAGGCGGAGGAGCGGGCCGCTGCCGCGGCGGAAAAGACCGCCCGGGCCGCGGAGGCGGACGCCGCCAAGCTGCGCCAGGCCGCCGAAAAGCGCCTGGAGGCCGCGGCGGAGTTTATTGTCGGAAGGGTTGTGAGCAACTGAGATGGCCATTGTAAAAATGAAAAAGCTCCGCGTCATGGCCATGGCCGCCCAGCGGGACGCCCTCCTGCGGGAGCTTCTGCGCCTGGGCTGTGTGGAGATCAGCGAGCCCGCCGGGAAGCTCTCGGACCCCGCCTGGGCGGCGCTGCTGCGGCGGGACGCCTCCCAGCTGGCGCAGACCAAGAACGAGCAGGGTGAGGCCGGGGCCGCCCTGGCCGCCTTAAAGCGCTACGGAGGGACCAAGGACGGCCTCTTCATCCAGCGCCGGGCGGTGAGCGAGACGGAGTTCCTCAGCGACGAGACCCTGGAGAGCTCCCGGGCCGTCAGCGGGAAGATCAACGGGTACCTGCAAGAGATCTCCCGCCTGCAGGGGGAGGAAAACCGCCTCCTGAGCCGGAAGGCCGGGCTGGAGCCCTGGGTCCCCCTGGACATGCCCCTGGAGCTGGGGGGCACGGAGCACGCGGTATTCCGCCTGGGCGTCTTCCCCGGCGCGGCGGACACCGCCGCCATCCGCGCGGAACTGGCGGACGCGGCGGCGGAGCTCTATGAGATCAGCGCCGACAAGCAGCAGCGCTGCTGCCTCCTCGCCGCCCACCGGGCGGAGGAGGAGAAGGCCCTGGAGATTCTCCGGCCCCACGGGTTCAGCGTCACGGTCTTTCAGGGCGTGACGGGCACGGCGGCCCAGAATGTCCAGGCCCTGGACGGGGCTTTGGCGGAGAACCGGAAGCAGCGGCAGGAGGCCGAGGCCGCCATCGCCGCCCTGGCGCCGGAGCGGGACCGGCTCCGGCTCTACGCCGATCGGCTCAGCGCCGAGGCGGCGGAGGATTTGAACACCGAGCGCCTCCTTACCGACGGGACCATCGTCTTCTTTGAGGGCTGGGCCCCGGCGGAGAACCTGGCGGAGGTCCAGGCCCTTCTGGATGCCAAGGGCTGCGCCTGGGAGGCGGAGGACCCCGCGGAAGAGGACATCCCCGACGTGCCGGTGCGGCTGAAGAACAACTGGTTCACAAAGCCCCTGAACATGGTGACGGAGATGTACTCCCTCCCCGCGTACAACAACGTAGACCCCAACCCCCTCATGGCGCCCTTCTTCATTTTGTTCTACGGCATCATGATGGCGGACATGGGCTACGGCATTTTGATGTTCCTGGCGGGTACGATCGTTTCGAAGAAGTACCGGCCCAAGGGCACCATGGGCCATATGATGGGCCTTTTGCAGCTGTGCGGCGTCTCTACCTTCTTCTGGGGCGCGCTGACCGGCGGCTTCTTCGGAGACTTCCTCACCCAGGTGGTGAAGCTGACCACCGGCGGGGACTTTGCCCTGCCGTCCCTCTTCACCCCCCTGAACGACACGCTGATGATTCTTGTGGGCGCCATGGCCCTGGGGCTTGTCCAGATCGTCACCGGCATGGCGGTCAGCTTCATCCGCAAGCTGAAAGCCGGGCAGGTGCTGGACGCCGTTTTCGAGGAGGTCACATGGTGGATCGTCTTCATCGGCATCGGACTGATGGCGGCGGGGGTGACGAACCTGGTGCTCTACGCGGGCCTGGCCCTGATCGTCATCGGGCCCCTGGTCACCGGCCAGGGCTTCGGCAAGATCATGGGCATCTTCGGCTCCCTCTACAACCATGTGACGGGCTACTTCGGCGACATCCTCTCTTACGCCCGTCTCATGGCCCTGATGCTGGCGGGCAGCGTCATTGCCCAGGTGTTCAACACCCTGGGGGCGATTCCCGGCAACATCGTCATTTTCCTTGTGATCTCCCTGGCGGGCAACGCGCTGAACTTCGCGCTGAACCTGCTGGGCTGCTACGTCCACGACCTTCGTCTCCAGTGCCTGGAGTACTTCGGGAAGTTCTATGAGGACGGCGGCAAGCCCTTCAAGCCCCTGGCCATGGAGACCAAATACGTGGACATTACAAAGTAAATTTATTTTAGGAGGAACAACATTATGGTGGATATGGAACTCATTCAGGCGATCGAGCAGAACGCGGCGGCACAATCCTTCCTGGGCGCTTTCGGCGGCCTGGCCCTGGCTCTTCTGGGCGCGGGCCTGGCGGCGGTTCTCCCCGGCATCGGCTCCGCCAAGGGCACCGGCATCGCCGGCGAGGCGGGCACCGGCCTCCTCTGCCAGGACCCCAGCAAGTTCGGTAAGGTCATGATTCTTCAGGTTATCCCCGGCACCCAGGGCCTGTACGGCCTGGTGGTTTGGTTCTTCGCCATCTTCTCCATGGGCCTGCTTGGCGGCGACGCCAGCGGCATGACGGTGGCCCAGGGCCTCCAGTACTTCTGCGCGTGCCTGCCCATGGCTCTCGGCGGCCTGTTCTCCGCCATCGCCCAGGGCCGCGTGGCCGCCGGCTCCATCAACATCCTGGCCAAGAAGCCCGACGACTGGTCCAAGGGCATGGTGCTCTGCATCACCGTGGAGTTCTACGCCATCTTGTCTCTGCTGGCTTCCATGCTGATGATCATCAACATTTCTTGATCGCCCCGCGGAAAGGGGATTGAACCATGAACGGAATTGAAAGAATCACCCAGCGCATCGGCGCCGAGGCCCAGGCGGAGATCGACCGCGTCCTGGGCGAGGCCCGGGCCGAGGCGGAGAAGATCGCCGCCAGGTACAAGGCCCAGGCGGACGCCGAGGCGGCGGACCTGGACGCCAAGAACAAAAAGGCCGCTGCGGAGCGGGAAGAGCGCCTGGCCGGCACCGCCCAGATGGAGGCCCGGAAGGCCGCCCTGGCCGCCAAGCAGGAGATGGTGGAAAAGGCCTATGACCTGGCCCTCCAAAAGCTCTGCTCCCTGCCCGAGGAGAAGTATGCCGCCGTGCTGGCGGAGCTGCTGATTCAGGCGTCCTCCACCGGAAAGGAGGAGGTCATCTTCTCCGACAAGGACCGCCGCAAGGTGGGCAAGGCCGCCGTGGAAAAGGCCAACAAGGACGGGGGCAAAAAGCTGACCCTCTCCGGGGAGACCCGTTCCATTCAGGGCGGCTTCATCCTCCGCTCCGAGAACGTGGAGGTCAACTGCGCGTTCGACACCCTGGTGCGCCTGCAAAAGGCGGAGACCGCGGGAGAAGTGGTGAAGAAGCTGTTCTCATAATGAAGGAGGAAGTGTCTTGGCGAAAAAAATCAAAGACACCGATTACCTGGCGATCTCGGCCCGCATCAAGGCCATGGAGACCGGGCTCCTGACACGGGAACGGATGGAACAGGTCCTGGACGCCCGCACGGACGAGGAAGCCGTCAAGCTCCTCCAGGAGTGCGGATATCCTGAACTGGACGCACGTAACCCCGAGGCCATGGACGCCGCCCTCTCGGCGGCCCGGGAGGCCACCCTCTCCGACGTGCTGGACGGCGCGCCGGACCCCAGGTATATCGACATTTTCAAGCTGAAATACGACTATCACAACATCAAGGCCGTGCTGAAGGCCGCGGCGATGAACGTAAGCCCCGACTCCATGCTGATGGATATGGGCCGCGTCGGCGCGGCGGAGCTGAAGGAGGCCGTCCAGGCCGGACGGCTGGATGAGCTGCCGGAGGGCCTGGCCGCCGCGGCGGCGGAGGCCAAGGACGTGCTGGATTCCACCCGGGACCCCCAGCTTTCCGACATCGTGCTGGACCGCTGGTGCTACCAGGAGATGGCGCGGCTGGCGGAGGAGACGGGCAGCGCCTTTTTGGCGGGCTACGTGAAGATCCAGATTGACGCGGCGAACCTCCGGAGCCTGGTCCGCACCTTGCGGATGGGCAAGAGCGGGGATTTCCTGAAAACCGTGCTTTTGGAGGGCGGCGGCGTCAGCGCGGACGCCGTGGCCGCCGCGGGGAACTCCGGTTCCCTCCAGGAGCTCTACGGCCCCACGCCCCTCCAGGCGGCGGCGGAGGCGGGAGCGGAGGCCCTTCGGGGCGGGCCGCTGACGGCCTTCGAAAAGCTCTGTGACGACGCGGTGGGGGAGTACCTGGCCGGGGCGCAGTTCGTGCCCTTCGGCGAGGCCCCGCTGCTGGGGTATCTGGCGGCCCGGGAGACGGAGTATACCAACATCCGCATCCTGCTGATGGGCCGCGGGGCGGGCCTGCCCGCCGAGGTCATCCGTTCCCGGCTGCGGAACGGGTATGTGTAAGGCGGTGAGGTGACAATATGGCTATGACCTATCAGATTGCCGCCGTAGGCGATTGGGAGTCCGTTATGGGCTTCCGGGCCCTGGGGCTGGACACCTACCCCGTCGCGGACGCGGCGCAGGCCAGGGAGAAAATCAAGGAGCTGGCCAAGGGGAACTGCGCCGTGATTTACCTCACGGAGCAGCTGGCGAAGGATATGGAAGACGTGATTTCCCGCTACAAGGACGAAATCCGCCCGGCCATTATCCTCATCCCCGGCCGCCAGGGGTCCCTGGGCATCGGCAAGAATAACATTCAAAGAGCGATTGAGCGCGCGGTCGGCGCGGACATCCTGTAGCCTCTTAAAGAGGGGACTTCGTCCCCCCTTTAAATTCCCCCCACCAGTCTGCGGACTGGTGAGCGCGCCCAAGGCGCGCGAGTCGAGGAATTTTTGTGACGCGCATGTCGTCGCAAAAATGATTCAATTTCCCGCAAATCTATCCTGAAAGAAGGTTTTAGAGTTTGAGCGGCAAAGTTGTTAAAGTTTCCGGGCCGCTGGTGGTCGCCACGGGCCTGTCCAACGCCAACATGAGCGACGTGGTCCGCGTCGGCCCCCAGCGCCTGATCGGCGAGATCCTGACCATGAAGGGCGACGCCGCCTCCATCCAGGTCTATGAGGAAACCTCCGGCCTGGGCCCCGGCGCCGTCGTCGAAACCACCGGCGCGCCCATGAGCGTGGAGCTGGGCCCCGGCATGATCGAGGGCATCTATGACGGCATCCAGCGCCCGCTGGAGAAAATCATGGAGAAGGTCCACGGCAACAATATCACCCGCGGCGTGGAGGTCTCCCCCCTGGATCACGAAAAAAAGTGGGACTTCACCGCCACGGTGAAAGCCGGGGACAAGGTGATTGGCGGCGACGTCATCGGCACCGTCCCCGAGACGGCCGTGGTGCTCCACAAAATCATGGTGCCCCCCAACCTGAAAGGCACCATCAAGTCCGTCCAGAGCGGCAGCTACAAGGTCACGGACACCGTGGCCACCCTCACCACCGAGGACGGCAGGGACGTGCCCCTGACCATGGTCCAGAAGTGGCCCGTGCGTGTGGGCCGTCCCTATGAGAAGAAATACTCCCCCGAGCGTCCCCTGTGCTCCGGCCAGCGGATCATCGACACCATGTTCCCCATCGCCAAGGGCGGCACCGCCGCCGTTCCCGGCCCCTTCGGCTCCGGCAAGACCGTGGTCCAGCACCAGCTGGCCAAGTGGTCCGACGTGGACATCGTGGTCTACATCGGCTGCGGCGAGCGGGGCAACGAGATGACCGACGTTCTGCGGGAGTTCCCCGAGCTGAAGGACCCCCGCACCGGCGAGTCGCTGATGAAGCGGACGGTGCTGATTGCCAACACCTCCGATATGCCCGTGGCGGCCCGTGAGGCTTCCGTCTACACCGGCATTACCATCGCGGAGTACTTCCGGGACATGGGCTATGACGTGGCCGTCATCGCCGACTCCACCTCCCGCTGGGCCGAGGCCCTCCGCGAGATGTCCGGCCGCCTGGAGGAGATGCCCGGCGAAGAGGGCTACCCCGCCTACCTCTCCTCCCGCCTGGCCCAGTTCTACGAGCGGGCCGGGTCTGTCGAGTGCATCGGCTCCGACGAGCGCCGGGGCAGCCTGACCGCCGTGGGCGCCGTGTCGCCTCCGGGCGGCGACCTCTCCGAGCCCGTGTCCCAGGCCACCATGCGCATTGTCAAGGTCTTCTGGGCCCTGGACGCGTCCCTGGCCTATAAGCGCCACTTCCCCGCCATCAACTGGCTGAACTCCTATTCCCTGTATCTGGACACCCTCAAGCCCTGGTTCGACGAGAACTTCGGCGAGGACTTCATGAAGGACCGGAGCAAGGCCATGAGCATCCTCCAGCAGGAGGCCAGCCTGAACGAAATCGTCCAGCTGGTCGGCAAGGACGCCCTGTCCCCCGCCGACCAGCTGACCCTGGAAGTGGCCCGGATGGTCCGGGAGGACTTCCTCCAGCAAAACGCCTTCACCGACATCGACGGCTATTCCAGCTATGACCGCCAGGGCAAGCTCCTGGCGCTGATCCTCCGCTATGAGGCTCTGTGCCGGGACGCCATCGCCAAGGGGGCGGACGTGATGAAGCTCTTTGACATTCCCGTCCGGGAGAAGATCGGCCGGGCCAAGAGCGTCCCCGCCGACGAGTATGTCAAGGTCTATGAGGAAATCGGGACCGAGATGGAGGCGCAGATCGCCGAGATCGCCGCCCAGGGAGGTGACCAGTAATGATTCGTGAATACAAAACCGTAGAGGAAATCGTCAGCCCGCTGATGATGGTCCGCATGGTGGAGAACGTCACCTACAACGAGCTGGTGGAGGTGGAGCTCCACGACGGCACCACCCGCCGGGGCCAGGTGCTGGAGGTCAACGGCGACACCGCCGTGGTCCAGCTCTTTGAGTCCGCCGCCGGCATCAACATGGCCGACGCCAAGGTCCGCTTCCTGGGCCATCCCCTCCAGCTGGGCGTGTCCGGCGACATGCTGGGCCGGGTCTTCAACGGCATGGGCCGCCCCATCGACGGCGGACCCGACATCCTGCCGGAGGAGTACCGGGACATCGACGGCCTGCCCATGAACCCCGCCGCCCGGGACTATCCCAACGAGTTCATCCAGACCGGCGTGTCTACCATCGACGGCTTGAATACCCTGGTCCGCGGGCAGAAGCTGCCCATCTTCTCCGGCTCCGGCCTGCCCCACGCCAACCTGGCGGCTCAGATCGCCCGGCAGGCCAAGGTGCTGGGAGACGAGAGCGCCAACTTCGCCGTGGTCTTTGCCGCCATCGGCATCACCTTCGAGGAGTCGGAGTTCTTCGTCAACGAGTTCAAGCGCACCGGCGCCATTGACCGTACCGTGCTGTTTTCGAACCTGGCCAACGACCCGGCGGTCGAGCGTATCGCCACGCCCCGTATGGCGCTGACCGCCGCGGAGTACCTGGCCTTTGAGAAAGACATGCACGTCCTGGTCATCATGACCGACATCACCAACTACGCCGAGGCCCTCCGCGAGGTCTCCGCCGCCAAGAAGGAGGTCCCGGGCCGCCGCGGCTTCCCCGGCTACCTGTATACGAACCTGGCGACGCTGTACGAGCGGGCCGGCCGCCAGCTGGGGAAGAAGGGCTCCATTACCCTGATTCCCATTCTGACCATGCCCGAGGACGACAAGACCCACCCCATCCCCGACCTGACGGGCTATATCACCGAGGGCCAGATCATCCTGGCCCGGTCCCTGTACCGCCAGGGCATCCATCCCCCCGTGGACGTGCTGCCCTCCCTGAGCCGTTTGAAGGACAAGGGCGTGGGTAAGGGCAAGACCCGGGAGGACCATGCCGACACCATGAACCAGCTCTTCGCGGCCTACTCCACCGGCAAGGACAACAAGGAATTGATGTCCATCCTGGGCGAGGCGGCCCTGACTCCCACGGACCTGCTGTACGCCAAGTTCGCCGACGAGTTCGAGCGGCGCTACGTGAACCAGGGCTATGAGGAAAACCGGTCCATCGAGGAGACGCTGAACCTGGGCTGGGAGCTCCTCAGCATCCTGCCCAAGGCGGAGCTGAAGCGCATCAAGCCGGAGCTGATCGAGAGGTACTGGCCGAAAAAAGACGAGCAGTAAGGAGGGGTGAGCCATGGCGAATATCACGGTAAGCCCCACCCGGATGGAGCTCACCCGCCTGAAGGGCAAGCTGCGCACCGCCCAGCGGGGCCACAAGCTGCTGAAAGACAAGCGGGATGAGCTGATGAAGCAGTTCCTGGAGACGGTCCGGGAGGTCCGGGCCCTCCGGGCCGAGGTGGAGGAGGAGCTGATGAGGGTCCACGGGGCCTTCACGGTGGCCTCCGCCCTGATGAGCTCCGAGGCTATGGAGCAGGCCCTGCTGTACCCGAAGCAGAGCGTGGTCCTGACCCAGACCACCCAGAATATCATGTCCGTCAACGTGCCGGTGTACGACTTCCAGACCCAGACCCGGTCGGACTCCGACATCTATCCCTACGGCTTCGCGGCCACGTCCGGCGAGCTGGACACGGCGGTGGACGCGCTGGGGAAGGTGTTCCGCAAGCTCTTGAAGCTGGCGGAGATTGAGAAGTCCGCCCAGCTGATGGCGGAGGAGATTGAGAAGACCCGGCGGCGGGTCAACGCACTGGAGTATGTGATGATTCCCAATACCCAGGAGGCGATCCGGTATATCAACATGAAGCTGGATGAAAACGACCGCGCAACCACCATCCGGCTTATGAAGGTGAAGGACATGATTTTGAAGGAATCCCTGGAAGAGAAGCGGGCTGAAACCGCTAGAGCCATAAGGACTTTCGGGGATTCGAGTGAGGCGCCGTCAGAGGTTTAAGGGGTAGTCATACCGTATTTTTACCGCTTCTACGATGGGCCTAAAAGAGAGCAGGCGGTTTCCCATGGGACTAAATGGGAAACCGTCTGCTTTTAATTAGTCATCATCTTGGTTTTTGCGTTTGCCAAATCCATATCCACCAAAAGCACCTGCTATTAAACCGCCTACCGAATAAGTAATTTTTTCTAGAATATCAGGATTATCTTTTAAAAGAACAATGATTATAACAAAAAATGCTAATGCAAAAAAGACGAGAATGGCAGTATATATTTTTCTCTCATGTCGCTCCTTATAGTCATTTTGCATCTGCTCTCTTGCACCATCAAGATAATTGGTGATATGCGATTCGTTAATCTTTTTTGCTACTTCATTTTCTTGGGAAAGATGACCAATGCCCATCATACCAAATTCTGAAATAACTAGTTTTTTAACAAGTTGCTTTGCTTCTTTAGGTAGATTCTCAATATCTTCAATAATAGTATCTACCTCGCTTGAATCATCATTTTGGGGAACCTCTGGGGAAGAAGCCAGATTTTTTAAAATTTTGTCAGATTCAGGTGTAGACATTTCATTTTAATCCTTTCGTGGCCAAGTCAGTTATCACATAATGAGTGATATCTTTGTTCATCTGCCGTATAACTATTAACAGTTTTTTTGTGCAATGGGTTGAAAAGTCTTTTGCAATCTCAGCGCGTAGCATTGTATCATTTGGCTTTTGTTTAGAAGAGAACGAATGTTTATGATGTTTTACTAAAGACGAAGAATATATGTTAGCCATAAAAATATTCCTTCTTTTGGTCGACATAATTTAATGAACCTTTCTATAAATTGTAACACAATAATATATTTTCTGCAAGTTGAAAATATTGATATCTTAATATATATTGCTACTATATATAGATTGCATTTTAAGCTAATATGCCTATTGATATACAACTATCTGCAAAATTGTACAATCGTTCAGGAAGCAAACAAAGAAATATTTATTTGAGTTCTTCGCAATATAAAGATGGAACTGCTTGAGAGAAATCCCGGGCAGTACCATTTTTTGTGTCTACAAATTCCAAAAATTCCAAATCATTTGACCATATGCTTTTTTGATTGCCCTGAAATGAAATTTAAGTATCAAATGGAACGCACCAAAAGGATGTTTCAAAAACAAAAAGCAAGCTTTTGGGACGTGTCCAGAGGGGGGAGGGTGAAACGCTTTGAAAGGTATAGCTTTCCGGGCACACCACTTTCGGGACGGTTTCGGTGTTTGGTTTCATTTGAAAATCTAGTTGAGAGGAGCAAGTACAATGAAAGTCGGATATGTGAGGATATCGACCAAGGAGCAGAACACGGCAAGACAGGATTTGCTCATGCAGGAATTAGGGGTTGAACGGGTATTCACGGATAAGGTCAGCGGAAAGAATCAGGAAAGGCCAGAACTGCGCAAGATGATGGATTTTGTGCGGGAGGGTGACAGTCTGACCGTAGAGAGTATTTCACGCTTTGCGAGGAATACCCGTGACTTGCTTGACCTAACCGCAACACTGGACGCAAAAGGTGTGCAGTTCATAAGCAGGAAAGAAAACATTGATACCAGCACAGCGGCAGGAAAATTCATGCTGGCGGTCTTTGCGCTTTGGCTGAACTCGAACGGGATAACATATTGGAGCGTCAAGCCGAGGGAATCGCCATAGCCAAGGCAGAGGGCCGCATGACTGGCAGACCCAAGAAAGCGGTTGTTACTTTCGAGGGCGTTTACCTTGACGTGAAGGAGGGGAGGCTGTCAGCCAGCGCAGGAGCGAAACAGTTGGGAATTTCTCGCTCGAAGTGGAATCGAAAAGTAAAAAATTTTGTGGGTTGCTGGTGCATGGATAAATGGAGGTATCATAAATCAAGCAAGTATACTCAGATTCTAGGAATATAAATTTAGGCACCAGTAGAGGAAACCCGGTGGCCCTTGGGGGAAGGCTGCCGGGTTTTCGCTGTTTGAAGATTGCTTTTGCATTTTTGGCCTGTTGGGATATGATAATAATAGGCTGGAGGGGTAGAGATGGACATTCAAAAAATTCAATCACTATGCCAAAAATGTTCCTTGCGAGGTATGTGCGCAATGCGGAGAAAAGTTTTACACAGATGAAGCTGCCGAACGGTTGGAAAGGTTGGTATCTGCGGCTAAACGGCTAACCTGTTTCGGCGGTTCATTATACCAGCTAAAAAAATTTCCATCGGGGTACCCCGATGTTGTTTGGCATTAGCCAAACAACAAAAACCATTGGATTGAAGTTGAGGTGTTTTTATGAGGCGATGTGTGATATGGGGAGCGGCAAGGGAATACGAACATATCATTAACCAGGTAAAATTTGAGGAATGGAAGGGCAATGTGCAATGTGTGGCGGTATTGTCAAAAAGTAAAGCGCGCTATATTAAAAAGTTTGACGGCTACCCGCTCATTTGCAAAGAAGATTTAAAAAGCATAGCATTTGATTATCTGATTATTCCGCAGGGAAAGGATTATGAGGAAATTAAACTGGAAGCGTTAGCGCTGGGAATACCGAACAATAAAATTATTTCCAGCAGGGTATTCCAAATTCCATGCTTTGATTTTAAAAGATACGCATCCCTACGTGAAAACCCGGTCACTATATTGTCAAATGATTGCTGGGGAGGGCTGGTATACCGGGAATTGGATTTACCGTTGTCCCTTTTCAGAAAAGTGCTGCTGGGATATAACTTCGGCGGTTTCCACAAAAGCACATTGAAACAGCAGGAGTCCTGTGCTATAATCGGCTCGACAAATCGGAATTTAAGGAGTTGTTGAAATGGAGATTAGATACATCACCAAAGATGATAATCCTCTTGAAATAAGCAAAATATATGAAAGTAGTTGGAAATACGCATATAAAAACATTATTCCTCAAAACTATCTTAATAGTATTCCAACGGGGCAATGGGCTAATAGTATCAATAAAATTGGTATGAATAACCTTGTTCTGATAGAACATGGGAGTCTTATAGGTACTGCAAGTTTCTGTAAATCAAGATGGGAAAAATACAGCGAATATGGAGAAATCGTTTCCATATATTTTTTGCCTGATTACATTGGAAAAGGATACGGTAGGTTATTGCTTAACAAGTGTATTAAAGAATTAAAACAATGCGGATTTAGTAAAGTGCTTTTATGGGTTTTGGAGGATAATCATAGAGCAAGAAAATTTTATGAAAAAAACGGATTTATTTATTCAGAAGTATTTCGGGATGATAATATCGGTGGGAAAGATATAAGAGAGGTATTGTATTTCCTTGTATAGATAAATTCCAGTTTATTGGGTGGCCATCCAGTAATGGATGGCTGCCCGTTTTGGATATTTTGACGAGTGGTTTGACGAAGCGGTCTTCAGCAACACTAATCTGAAAAGGGAGTTACCGTTTACGTCACCTCTTATAAATATAGCTTGGCCAAGGGAATCCTTTTGTGAATTCATAAAGGACCCGCTTTTTTACCTGAGAAAACCGCTGCACATGGTGCGGGACGGCGTTCCCCGGGAAAGCGCGTTTCCGATTGGAAGGCTTGGGGATGAGAACAGGAGCGTGGAATTACACTTTGTCCATTCAAGAAGCTCTCAGGAAGCGGAGGAGGATTGGAATCGAAGAGTAAAGAGAATCAATGAAGACAGGCTGTTTGTCAAATTTGCTTTTGAAGCCTCGGATCCAAGGCGGGAGGAGTACCTATCCGTATTCAGAAAGCTGACTTGCCCCAAAATATGCGCATACCCAGGAGAGACTGGCGAAAAGGATAAGGATGTTTTTTATTCAAGGATGTTTGAACGAGATTGGTATGATGATAAATACTTGAAGATGAGGGAATTCAAAAATTGGTTTTTACAACCGGAAAACTTCACGAAAGCGGTGGATTTGCTCAAA
This sequence comes from Oscillospiraceae bacterium, assembly GCA_910574635.1. GTDB lineage: Bacteria > Bacillota > Clostridia > Oscillospirales > Oscillospiraceae > Oscillibacter. The sequence goes on from CAJTCG010000003.1 coordinate 51,091, forward strand.
TTGCTAAATGGGGAAAAAGATTACCGCCGGGAAGAATAATCAATAAAAAGAAAGACCGCCGACGGCGGTCTTTCTTTTTTGGAGGTGACACCCGGATTTGAACCGGGGAATCAGGGTTTTGCAGACCCTTGCCTTACCACTTGGCTATGTCACCATCTACACTGTATTATATGCGAACTCTCCGAAAAAGTCCACCCCTTTTTGAAAAAAACTCAAAAATTTTTCCCGCCCGCCGGAACCCCGCCGCGAACGAAGCAATGCGGCGCAAAACCGGAGCCCCGGAACCCGGCGAAGCATCCGCAAGAGATGCGCAGCGGTTCCGGTGGGGAAGCGAAGGAATTCCCATCACCGCTCCGCTTCCGCCTTGCGGCGAAAACTCCGCTATGATGGGAATTCCTGAGCTGGAGCGGGCAACGAGGCTCGAACTCGCTACCTCCACCTTGGCAAGGTGGCGCTCTACCAGATGAGCTATGCCCGCATATGGGGCACGCCGCATTCGTAAGGCGGCAAGCCGCCAACGACTGCGCAGTGCCCGCGTGTGGTGCCCAGAGCCGGAATCGAACCAGCGACACGTGGATTTTCAGTCCACTGCTCTACCAACTGAGCTATCTGGGCAAGTGGCGACCCGGAACGGGCTCGAACCGTCGACCTCTAGCGTGACAGGCTAGCGTTCTAACCAACTGAACTACCGGGCCGTAACCTTGCGTGGAAGGGGCTTAAGAGTGGGGATCTGGTGGGAACAACTGGACTCGAACCAGTGACCCCCTGCTTGTAAGGCAGATGCTCTAACCAGCTGAGCTATGCTCCCAAGTCACCGCCCACGTCAAACGGCATTGACTAGTATACGAAAAGATTTCGGTTTTGTCAAGGCGTATTTCAAAATTTTTTGGTTTTTTCTGAAAATTCATCACCGCCCCCGGAAGAACCCTCAAAGCCGCCGGGCCAGCCTTTGGAGCTGGGCTTGAAATTCCTCCGGCAGGGGGCAGGAGAGCTCCACGGTTTTTCCGGTGCGGGGGTGGACGAACCGCAGGCCCGCGGCGTGGAGGCACTGGCCCTGGAGGCCGGGAGCGGGCTTCCCATAGACCGGGTCCCCCAGGATGGGACGGCCCAGATAAGCCAGGTGGACCCGGATCTGGTGGGTCCGCCCGGTCTCCAGGCGGCAGCGGAGGTGGGTGAAGCCGGGAAAGCGGGCCAGGACCTCCCAGTGGGTGACGGCGGGGCGGCCGGTGGGGATTACCGCCATCTTCTTCCTCTCCGCCGGGTGCCGCCCGATGGGGGCGTCCACCGTTCCCCGGTCCTCCCGGAAGCCGCCCGCGGCGATGCACTCGTAGGTCCGGGCCAGGCTGTGGTCCTGGAGCTGGGCGGCCAGGGCCTGATGGGCAAAGTCGTTCTTGGCGGCGATGATGAGGCCGGAGGTGTCCCGGTCGATGCGGTGGACGATGCCGGGGCGCAGGGCCCCGCCCACGCCGGAGAGGCTGCCGCCGCAGTGGCAGAGCAGGGCGTTGACCAGGGTGCCGTCCGGATGGCCCGGGGCGGGGTGGACCACCAGGCCCTTGGGCTTGTTCACCACGATGACGTCCGCGTCCTCGAAGACCACGTCCAGGGGGATGTCCTGGGGCAGGGCGTCCAGGGGCTCCGGGTCCGGCAGGGAGACGGCCAGCGTTTCTCCCCCGGTGAGCTTATAGTTTTTCGCCAGAGGCTTCCCGTTCAGGGTGACCCGGCCCTCCTCCAGAAGGCGCTGGGCGGCGGAACGGGTCAGGCCCTCCGCCTGGGAGGGAAGCCAGGCGTCCACCCGCTTCCCGGCGTCAAGTTCCGTGGGACGGAGCGTCAGCGTTTCCATGGGGCTTCTCCTTTTTGTCGTACTTCTCGTAGAACCACTGGTAGTAGACGAGGCCCAGGACGCAGCCGGAAACGATGCACATGTCCGCCACGTTGAAGACGGGATAGCTCTCGTAAAACTGGAAGTGGAACATGTCCACCACGTAGCCTAGGCGCACCCGGTCCAGAATGTTCCCCAGACCGCCGGAGACGATAAGGCAGCAGGCCAGGGTCCCCAGGGGGTGCCGGACCACCCGGCGGACCAGCAGGGCCAAAATCGCCAGGACAATGAGGCCGGTGGCGGCGACCAGCAGCCAGCGCTGCCCGGAAAAGCTGGACCAGGCCGCGCCGTAGTTGTGGACGGCTTTCCACTCCACAAAGCCCGGCAGGAGGGGACGGGTCTCTCCCAGGGGAAGGGTGAGGGTGATATAGTGCTTGACCCACTGGTCCAGGGCCAGCAGGGCCAGGCCCAGCAGGGCGGAGAGGGCGGTGAAGGGCATGGCGGGGCCTCCTTTGGAGAAATGGTGTTCCCTGACAGTGTACACGCTTTTGGGGGAAAAGGCAAGGGCGGCGTTTTGACGATTCCTCTTGATGGATGAGAAAATCTGTGGTAGGATATTTTTGCAATAAGCTGTCGCTTCCGGCGGGCCGCCGCAGGCGAGGAGAGGAGGAAACCCTTCATGGCGGAAGAAATGACCGAGCCCGTACAGGCGGCCCCTGAAGAAGAGGCTCCAAAACAAGAAGATCCAAAACCGGAGGCCCCCCCACAGGCGGCGCCTGTCCCGGCTGAGAAGCCCAAGAAAAAGGACGGGCCCGCGCTGACGGTGCTGACGGTGCTGCTGGTTTTGGTGGGCGTGGCCGATCTGGCCCTGTGGGGCCTGGCGGGCTTCTATTTTCTCGGGAACCTCTAGGACCGGACTGTCTGGGCGGTACCATCCAACCATTTGGCGAAACGCGGAAAGGAAACATGTATGGCGAAAACAGCGTGGATTTTTTCCTACAAGCTCAAAAAGAGCGTGACCCCGGAAGAGTTCATGGAGCGGACCCAGGCGCTCCACGACGCGGTGATTTCCAAGGCCAAGGGCTTTCTCTCCTGGGAGCACTATGTGCAGGACGAGACCTGGACGGACTTCGTCCTCTGGGAGACGGAGGAGGACGCCCAGAACGCCACCACGGTGGGACAGGGCACGGCGGAGGCGGAGGCCTTCTACGCCTGCATCCGCATGGTGACCTGCCGGGCGCTGATCTCCCGGTTTGTGAAAAAGTATTGAGGAGCGAATACGGCCCCGCCTTCCGGCGGGGCCGTTGGTTTTGTTTAGGCGGGGATTTCCTCCTTGGTCACCAGCAGCTTGCTGTCCTCCACGGTGAGGGCGGCGGTGTCCCCCTCCTTGAGGGTGCCGTCCAGCATCCGCTCCGCCACGGCGTCCTCCACCTTGCTCTGGATGCAGCGGCGCAGGGGCCGGGCGCCGTATTTCGGGTCATAGCCCTCCCGCACCAGCTCCGCCACCGCCTCGTCGGAGGCGCTGAGGTGCAGGCCCATGGACTCCATCCGGGCGGAGACGGTTTCCAGCATCCGGCGGGCCACCTCGTGGATGTCCGCCTCCGTCAGGGCGCGGAAGACGATGATATCGTCGATGCGGTTCAAAAACTCCGGCCGGAAGGTCTGGCGGAGCTCCGCCATGACCGTCTCCTTGGCCTGGAGGAACTTCTTCTCCTCGTCGTCCGCCGCCGGCTCGCCGGAATTGAAGCCCAAGCGGGTCCCGGCGGTGGTGAGGCTCTTGGCCCCGATGTTGCTGGTCATGACGATGACCGTGTTTTTGAAGTCCACCGTCCGGCCCTGGGAGTCCGTAATCCGTCCGTCGTCCAGGATCTGGAGGAGGATGTTCCACACGTCCTCGTGGGCCTTCTCAATCTCGTCGAAGAGGACCACGGAATAGGGCTTGCGCCGGACCCGCTCGGTGAGCTGGCCGCCCTCCTCGTGGCCCACATAGCCCGGGGGGGAGCCGATGAGGCGGGAGACGGTGTGGCGCTCCATATACTCCGACATGTCGATGCGGATGATGGCGCTCTCGTCGCCGAACATGGCCTCCGCCAGGGATTTGCACAGCTCCGTCTTGCCCACGCCTGTGGGACCCAGGAACAGGAAGGAGCCCGTGGGCCGCTTGGGGTCCTTCAGCCCCACCCGGCCCCGGCGGATGGCCCGGGCCACGGCCTTCACGGCCTCGTCCTGGCCCACCACCCGCTGGTGGAGAATTTCTTCCATCCGAAGAAGGCGGCTGCCCTCGTCCTCCGTCAGGCGGGTGACGGGGATGCCCGTCCAGCCCGCCACCACGGCGGCGATGTCTTCCGCCGTAACGGGGCGGTGCTGCCGGGGGCTGGAGCGCCGCTTCTCCCGCTCCTGCTCCACCTGGTCCCGGTAGTTGCTCTCAATGTCCCGGAGCTGGGCGGCGGTCTCATAGTCCTGACGCTGGATGGCGGCGTCCTTGTCCTTGGCCAGGGCGGCGATTTTCTCCTCCAGGGATTTCAGCTCCGGGGAAATTTCCTCCTCCTCCATGCGGACCCTGGACGCGGCCTCGTCCATCAGGTCAATGGCCTTGTCGGGCAGGAAGCGGTCGGAGATATACCGGGCGGAGAGGGAGACGGCGGCCTCCAGGGCCTCGTCAGTGAGCTGAAGCTTGTGGTGCTGCTCGTACTTCTCCCGGAGGCCCTTCAAAATCTCCAGGCTGGCCTCCTGGCTGGGCTCGCCCACCTGGACGGGCTGGAAGCGGCGCTCCAGGGCGGCGTCCTTTTCGATATACTTCCGGTACTCGTTCAGGGTGGTGGCCCCGAGACAGCGGATTTCTCCCCGGCCCAGGGCGGGCTTGATGATGTTGGCCGCGTCCACGGCCCCCTCGGCAGACCCTGCCCCCACGATGGTGTGGAGCTCGTCGATGAAGAGGATCACGTCCCCGGACTTCTTCACCTCGTCCAGGGCCTTTTTGATGCGCTCTTCAAACTCGCCCCGGTACTTGGTCCCCGCCACCATGCCGGAGAGGTCCAGGGAGAGGATGCGCTTGTCCAGCAAATCCTCGGGCACGTCCCCCATCGCAATTTTCCGGGCCAGGCCCTCGGCAATGGCGGTTTTGCCCACGCCGGGCTCACCGATGAGGCAGGGATTGTTCTTCGTCCGGCGGGAGAGGATCTGGATGACCCGCTGGATCTCATCGTCCCGGCCCACCACGGGGTCCAGCTTGCCGTTCCGGGCGTCGGCGGTCAGGTCCCGGGTGAACTCCCGGAGGGTCTTCCCGCTCCCGCTAGCCCCGCCGGAGGAGGGGCCCCGGTCGTCCCGGGGGGCGGCGGGCTGGCGGCTCTGGGGCCGCTGGTTCAGCTTCTGCATCAGGGCGGCGTAGAGGGGCCGGACGTCCACCCCGGCGGTGCGGAGGATGCGGACCGCCATGTTGTTCCCCTCCCGGAGGAGGCCCGCCAGCAGGTGCTCCGTGCCCACATAGGGGCTGCCGCCCCGGACGGCGTCCTCCACGGCGATCTCCACCACCCGGCGGGCCCGGGGGGTCAGGCCCTGGGCGGGGTTCCCGCCGGGGAGGCCTGCGCCGACGCTGCGCTTGATGATTTGGACGATCATGTCGTCGGTGAGCCCGGATTCCAGGAGGACGTCGTGGGCGGTGCCCTGGTCCTCCCGGATGAGCCCCAGAAGCAGGTGCTCCGTGCCCACGTAGCCGTGGCCCAGCTCTCCCGCGGCCTCCTGGCTGAGGCGGAGAGACTCCTCCGCGCCGGGGCTGAATTTTTTCTCATTCATATGCAAGACACTTCCTTTCGTGCAGTCGGGTGGTTCAGTTCTGTTCCAGGCTGTGGATCTGGTCTCGGAGCTCCGCCGCCCGCTCGAAGTTCTCCTCCTGGACGGCCTTTTGCATCTCCATCCGCAGGGCGTTGAGCTGCCGCTTTTTGGAAATCTCGTTTTGCTCCTCCTGCTCCAGCAGGGCCTCCTGGGCCTTGGGAGCTTCCTGCTTCGCCTCCGCCGGGGCGCCCAGGGCGGGCATATCGGCGAAGAAGTCGTCAAAGGGGTCCTCCAGCATACGGTTCATCCGGCTCAGCAGGGAGGGGACGGGGGTGAAGAAGTCGTCGAACAGCCCGCCGCCGAAGAGGCCCCGCATCATCCGCTGGCTCTGGGCGGCCAGGCGCTGGGTGTAGCCCAGCCGCTCGGCGCATTCGGCGCACAGGTGTTTCTCGGTAATCTGGCCGTTGACGTTGCTCTGGTAAACAAAGGTGACTTCATTCTTGCCACAATTTTCGCATTTCATAATAAAAACCTCCTGTATACGGAAAATGTTTTGGTGACAGATGGAAAGGTGGGGCCGCTCCGGCGTATGCCCCGCTAGACCTGGAGAATCAGGACGTTTTTCAAAACGTCCGCCCGGACTTGGTCCCGGAGGTCCCGGGGCACGGCCCCCAGGGCCTTGTCTCCCACGGCGGCCAGCAGCGTCCGGGCCAGGCCCTCCGGCAGGGCCCCGGCCTCCGCCAGGTTCCCCAAGATGGCCCGGGCGGAGGGCAGGTCCACCCGCTCGCCCAGGGAGTTGATGACGTGCATCAAAAGAGTCTCCCGGTCCACCTGGACCCGGGTGATGCGGATATACCCGTTGCCGCCCCGGCGGCTCTCCACGATATAGCCCCGCTCGGGGGAGAAGCGGGTGGACATGACGTAGTTGATCTGGCTGGGCACGCAGTTGAACCGCTGGGCCAGCTCGCCCCGCTGGACCTCCAGCACGCCGTCTCCCGTCTCGTCCAGGCATTCTTGAAGGAAGCCGGCAATTAAATCGGAAATCCCCATGGGTACGCCTCCTCGTTTGACTTTGACTATCTTTGATGTTTTGGATGATGTTAGTATACCACCTGCCGGAGAAATGTCAAGAGGAAATCTTTGACGTTCTTTGACGTTTGTGAAAACAAAGTGTGAACAGGGGAGTAAAAATTTTCCGTCAGGGGTTTCACAAAGCTCTTGCTTTTTTTCGAGAGTATGCTACAATGGGAATACAATTCTAATGGAGGTGCAACCCATGGCCTATAAGATCACTTCTGCCTGTGTGAGCTGCGGCGCCTGCTCTGACGCCTGCCCCGCCGGCGCCATCAGCCAGGGCGATGATTCCTACGTCATCGACGCTGCCGCCTGCCTGGACTGCGGTTCTTGCAGCGACACCTGCCCCAACGGCGCCATCGTCCCCGAGGAGTAATTCATAAGGGATACATAAAAGTCCCGTGAGCAATGCTCACGGGACTTTTTGTTTTATATTCCCGACAGGTCAAAATCCGGGGTGTACTCCTCCCTGGCGGAGGTGCGCTCCTGGGTGTAGCCGTCCGCGATGCCGCAGTTTTCCATGTATTCCGCCGCCGCCCGGTACTCCGCCCTCGTCACATGGCGGCTGAGATTCCCGGAGGCCCCGGGCTGGGGGGTGTACTGGCTCATGAGGGAGAACAGCACCTCCCCGGGGCGGAAGGCTTCCGACACCCAGTCGATGCAGCGGCGGGTATTCTCCAGCTCCCCGGGGAGCAGCAGGTGGCGGATCAGCACGCCGGATTTGAGCGCGCCGTTTTCCATGCGGTAAGGCCCCGTCTGGCGGAACATCTCCAAAATGGCCGGGGCGGCGCGGTCAAAATAGTCCGGGGCGGCGGAGTATTTCCCGGCGGGGCCGGGGAGGGCGTATTTCAGGTCCGGCAGGTAGATCTGGACCTTTCCCGCCAGGGACCGCAGGGTGGGGACGCTTTCATAGCCCCCGCAGTTCCACACCACCGGGACGGGCCAGGGCCCGTCCCCCAGGGCCTCTAAAATAGCGGGGGCGAAGTGGGTGGGGGTCACCAGGTCCAGGCAGGCCGCCCCTCCGGCGATGAGCTCCCGGAAGATTTCCCGGAGGCGGGAGACGGAAACGGGTTTCCCCACGCCGCCCTGGGAGATGGGCTTATTCTGGCAGTAGGCGCAGCGGAGATTGCAGCCGGAGAAAAAAACGGCTCCCGCCCCGTGCTCCCCGACGAGGCAGGGTTCCTCCCACTGGTGGAGCATCGCCCGGGCGACGACGGGGGCCGAGGGCTGGCCGCAGACGCCGCCGGGACGGTCCGGCGTCCGCGGCCCCCGGCAGTTCCGGGGGCAGAGGGCGCAGGTCATAGGGCCTCCACGTCAAAGTCCGGTCCCAGATTGCCTTCCATCCAATGGCGGCGGCAGAGGCCGATGTATTTGTCGTTGGCCCCCAGGACCACCTGTTCCCCCTCCTTGAGGACCTTGCCGTTTTCGTCAAAGCGGGCGTTGAAGGTGGCTTTTTTGCCGCACCAGCAGATGGTCTTGACTTCCTCGATTTTGTCCGCCATGACCAGGAGCTGATAGCTGCCGGGGAACAGGTCCCCCTTGAAGTCCGCCCGGAGGCCGTAGCACAGGACGGGGATGTCCAGCCGGTCCACCAGATCCACCAGGTACATGACCTCTTCCTTGGTGAGGAACTGGGCTTCGTCCACAATGATGCAGGCGTTTTGCTGGAGCTCCATGGCGGTCATCTCCTGCATCTCGTCAAAGTACACGCAGGGGTATTTCAGCCCGATGCGGGAATAGACCATGTGCTCCCCGTCCCGGGCGTCCAGCCGGGGCTTGACCATCAGGGCCTTCTGGCCCCGCTCCTCGTAGTTGAAGCGGGCCATCAGGGCGTTGGCGGACTTGCTGGAGCCCATGGCCCCATACTTAAAGTATAATTGTGCCATAAATATACAAAAAGCGATGGAATTTGGCAGATTATTCCTCGCTCTCTTCCTCCTCTTTCGTTTCTTCCGTTTCCGCCGGGGCGGCGAAGGGGCTGTAGTCCTCCGGCGGGTCCGGCATGTTGAAAACCGCTTTTTTGCAGTCCCGGCAGAGCCAGACGGTCTTGTAAACGCCCCAGGGGTCACCCTCGTCCAGCAGGTCCAGGGCGTTTCCGTCCAGGGCCCGGAGGGGATCAAACTTGTGGACGCCGGGGTACCAGCGGACGCTGTCCCGCCCGCCTGTGAGAAAGCCCTGCTCCATCTCTTTCCCGCACCAGGGGCAGGGCTCCGGCGGGAGGCGCCTGGCCTCTTCCTTTTCCTTCGCCTTGGCCTTGCGCTCCTCGTTCCAGGCTTTCAGGCTGTCAAGGGGATTTGCTTGCGGCTCCTTGGGTTCCCGGCGGGGCTTGTCCGGTTTTTGGTCCCAGGGGTCCTCGCTCTGTTTCCAGAATGGCATACGGTTCCTCCTATTCCTCCAGTTCCCGCCGGACCTCCTCCGTGAAGCGGGAGAAGGCCGAGGGGACGGCGTGACGCTCCAGGGTATCCACCCAGGTGAAATCCTCCGGCCCGTCCCCGGAAACCTCCAGGGCGTAGCCGGTCATGTGCCATTCTACGTGGCTGAAAATGTGCTTCGCCGTCAGGCGGCGTTTCCAGGCGAGCGGCTCCAGGCCCCAGGCCCGGACCGCGACCGCGGCGGCGGGCTCGTCCAGGTCGCCTTCCACGTTGGGAAACTCCCACAGCCCCGCCAGCAGGCCGGAGGCCGGGCGCTTCCGCAGGGCCGCGCGGCCCTCCCGGAGGAGGAGGAACACCGTCTTGTCCTCCACCCGGCGGGACTTTTTTGGGGCCTTTACCGGCAGACTCTCCGCCGTGCCCCGCGCCCGGCCCAGGCAGAGGTCCCGGACGGGGCAGAGAAGGCATTTCGGCGGGCCGTTCGGCACGCAGACCGTGGCCCCCAGCTCCATGAGGGACTGGTTGAAAATCCGCGTGTCCGCCTTGGCTTCCGGGAAAATATTCTGGACCTGGGAGCGGATGGCTTTTTTCGTCTGAGGGAGGGCAACGTCGCTGTGGTCGTCCGTCAGGCGGGTGACAACCCGGAGGACGTTGCCGTCCACCGCCGCTTCCCGCCGGGCAAAGGCCGCGGAGGCGATGGCGGCGGCGGTGTAGTCCCCGATACCGGGGAGGGTCAGGAGTTCTTCATAGGTATCGGGGAAGCCCCCCCGGTCCACCGCCAGCTTGGCGGCCTTTTGGAGGTTCCGGGCCCGGCTGTAGTAGCCAAGGCCCTCCCAGAGCTTCATCAGGTGCTCCTCCGGCGCGGAGGCCAGGGCCTCCACCGTGGGGAAGGCCTCCAGAAACCGGGCGTAGTAGCCCAGCACCGCCGCCACCCGGGTCTGCTGAAGCATGATTTCCGAGACCCAGATGCGGTAGGGGTCTTGGGTTTTCCGCCAGGGAAGGTCCCGGGCGCTGGCCCGGTACCAGGCCAGCAGCGGCGGCGGGAGCCGCGATAATGTCATAGCGTTTTCGTTCATGGGGAGATTATAGCACAGATTTCAAAAGATGGACAGAGTTTTTTCCAGGGGCTTGACATACCTAGAAATACTATGTATAATAAGCATAGAAATTCTAGGTATAGGAGGCGGACGCGATGAAGAAACAGGCCATTGAGCATACCCGGCTGCTGGCGCTTTCATTGCTGGCGGGGGAGGATATGTACGGGTATCAGATGATTGTGGAGCTGGCCCGGCGGTCCAACCACACCTTCGACATGAAGGAGGGGACGCTGTATCCGGTGCTCCACGGGCTGGAGCAGGAGGGCTTTGTGGAGGCCTACCGGAAGCAGGCCCCCACGGGGCGGGAGCGGAAATACTACCACCTCACCCGGAAGGGCCAGGGGGCCCTCCGGGAGGAGGAGGCCGCCTGGAGGCGGTACTCCGGGGCGGTGAACGACGTGCTGCGGGGCGGCGCGGAGGCCGTATGACCCGGCAGGAGTTTTTGGACCAGGTGCTCTCGCCCCTGGGGCGGCTGACGGCCCAGGAGCGGGAGAACGTCCGCCGGGAGCTGGAGGAGCATGTGGAGGACCGGATGGAGGCCCTTTTGGAGATGGGCTGGGATGCGGAACTGGCGGAAGAGCGGTGCCTGGAGGCCATGGGGGACCCGGCGGAGATTGGCCGGGAGATGGCCAGGCAGTACCGGGGCAAGGGCTGGCTGTGGCTGGGCCGGGCGGCGGTGGTTTTGACGGTGGTGGTGTGTATCCAGGCGCTGCTTGGCGTCGGGATGCTGGGGGCCGCTTGGGACAGCCTGACGGTCCGGTTCAACCCGCCCAGGACCATTTCCATCGGCGAACTGAAGAACGTGGAGGCCGAGGAGGAGCTGGACATCCGTGCGGAGATTGGGAACGATATCCTGCGCATTTACCAGGTGTCCGTGGGGGAGAAGGACGGCCAAAGGGCGGCCATGGTGCTGGCCTGCGCCTATGACCGCTGGCCCTTCGGCATCGTGGTGGACAGTCTGTTCGGCCGGAGCGAGCTGTGGAACGAACGGGGCGAGACGGGAACCAGCGGCGGGGGCAGCGGAAACTCGGGGGCGGTATGCGCCGCTCTCTGGGCCCCGGTGGAGACGGGAGACACCCACGTCATTTGGGAGTACCGGGCCATCGGGGAGGCCGTCCGGCTGGAAATCCCCCTGCCGGGAGGGGAGGAGGCGGCATGAAGAAAACAAAAATGTCCTCCCGGAGGAGAAGGACCCTCCGGCGGGTCCTCATCGCGGCGGCGGCGGTGCTGCTGGCAAACCGGATTTTCTGGGTCGGCTTCCTGTTCCCCATCCAGGCCATCCGGCATTACGAGGAGCGGCAGGGCACGGGCCGGACGGCGGTGGTCCGCCGGGACTGGGCCCCGGAGATTTTCAAAACCGGCCTGGTGTACCTGACGGAGAATAAGAACGTCACCATGCTCAGCGGAGCCCGCCTGACACTTTATGGCTGGATGGAGAACTTTGGCGTGCCGTTGGACTGCACAGAGGAAGAGCCCATTCACGGCGGCTGGTGGGGTATGAGTCGCCAGGGCCGGGACCCCTTGTTCTATGTCTTCGGCCGGGTGGACGACCCGAGGATCGACCTTCTGACGGTTCAGGTCTGGTATGAGGACTGGGCGGGCTTCAAGGCTGTCCGGCGAGACATCTTTTCCTGGGGCCTTGAGCGGGAGGACCTGCTGGAAAAGGACGGGCGGTCTTACTTCCTGCTGAAAAGCCGTTCGGTGAAGTTTGGAGAGTACGGCTCCAACCTCAGAACCACGGTCACAGGTGTGGACCTGGCGGGGAATGTGATTACCAAAATGGAGCTGGACGGGGGCGGGTTTTCTTCCTACAGCTGAAGACACCGAGCCGGGAGGTATTGCCTCCCGGCTCGGTGTTTGTTCAGTCCTTCTTCAAATGCGCATACCAGAGCAGCGCCGCCAGCCCAACGCCCCCCAGGACATTCCCCAGGGTGACGGGGAGGAGGTTGCCCAGGAGGAAATTGGGAACGGTCAGGGCGGAAAGGTCCACCCCGGCCTCCTGGGCCAGCTGGAGGTACTGGGGATTTTGAATCGCCAGCAGTCCGGCGGAGACATAGTACATATTCGCCACGCAGTGCTCGAAGCCGCAGAGGACGAAGTAGCACACCGGGATAAAAGCTCCCATGAAGCGGCCCGCCGCGTCCTGGGCGGAGAGGGCCAGCAGCACCCCCAGGCACACCAGGACGTTGCAGAAAATCCCCAGCCCAAAGCCGCTTAGAAACGGCAGGGCGCACTTCCCGGCGGCAAGGCGGACGGTGTAGACCGCCAGCCCTCCGGCGGAGTAGTTCAGCTGCCCGAAAAAGACGCAGCCCGCCGCCGCCAAAAGGGCCCCCAGGAAGTTCCCCAGGTAGACCAGGGCCCAGTTCCGCAAAAGGCCGGAGAGGGTGCATTTTTGCTCCAGCAGGGAGAGGACCAGCAGGCTGTTCCCGGTGAAGAGCTCCGCCCCGGTGACGATGACCATGCACAGGCCGAAGGGGAAGAGGAGACCGGAGACGGTCCGGGCAAGGCCCACGTTTTCCAGCCCATGGACGGCGGTGTTGGTGGCGGCGCAGCCCAGGGCGATGAGGGCCCCGGCCAGCAGGGAGAGGACCAGGAGCTTCCCGGCGCTCTTTTGCGTCTTGGCCGTCCCTCCGGCGGCATAACGCTCCAAAAATTCCTTGGGGGCAAGGTAATGCAAGGTTCTACTCCTTTCAAAGGCCCGCAATGCTTCCGCTCCAAGAGGAGCAGGGACTTGGTTGTGGGGCCTGAGCCCCTGCTCAGGCCATTCTCCTTCTATATGAGCATTTCCAAAGTAACTTAGAACAGCCCCGTAATCTTGCCGTTCTCGTCCACGTCGATCTTCTCGGCGGCGGGGACCTTGGGCAGGCCCGGCATGGTCATGATGTCCCCGGTCAGGGCCACCAGGAAGCCCGCCCCGGCGCTTACCTTCAGGTTCCGCACCGTAATGGTGAAGCCCTTGGGAGCCCCCAGCAGGGCCGGGTCGTCGGAAAAGCTGTACTGGGTCTTTGCCATGCAGACGGGGAGCTTGCCGAAGCCCAGAGCCTCCAGCTCCGCGAGCTGCTTCTTGGCGGCGGGGGTCAGGACGGCACCGCCGGCGTGATAGACCTTTTTCGCGATGGCGTTGATTTTGTTTTCAATCGTGTCCTCGGTATCATAGGCAAACCGGAAGTCGTTGGGCTCATCGCAGAGGCGCAGGACCTCTTCGGCAAGAAGGGCGCCGCCCTCGCCGCCCTTGGCCCAGACCTCGCTGAGGGCCGCGTTCACGCCCAGGGCCCGGCACTTGTCCTCCACCAGCTTCAGCTCGGCGGCGGTGTCCGTGGGGAAGGCGTTGATGGCGACGACACAGGGCAGGCCGTAGACGTTTTTGATGTTGTCCACATGCTGGAGGAGGTTGGGAAGCCCCTTCTCCAGGGCCTCCAGATTCTCGGCGTTCAGCTCCGCCTTGGGGACGCCGCCGTGGTTTTTCAGCGCCCGGACGGTAGCCACCACCACCACGGCGGAGGGCTTGAGCCCCGCCAGGCGGCACTTGATGTCCAGGAACTTCTCCGCCCCCAGGTCCGCGCCGAAGCCTGCCTCGGTGACGGCGTAGTCCGCCAGGCGCATGGCCAGCCGCGTGGCCATGACGGAGTTGCAGCCGTGGGCGATGTTGGCGAAGGGCCCGCCGTGGATAAAGGCGGGGGTGCCCTCCAGAGTCTGGACCAGGTTGGGCTTGAGGGCGTCCTTTAAGAGGGCCGCCATGGCCCCCTCGGCTTTCAGGTCGTGGGCGGTGACGGGCTTGCCGTCGCAGGTGTAGGCCACCACCATCCGGCCAAGGCGCTCTTTCAGGTCCAGAATGCCGCTGGAAAGGCACAGCACCGCCATAATCTCGCTGGCTACCGTGATGTCAAAGCCGTCCTCCCGGGGGACGCCCTGCATCCGGCCCCCCAGGCCGTCCACAATATTGCGCAGCTGCCGGTCGTTCATGTCCACGCAGCGCTTCCAGGTGATTTTCTTCACGTCGATTCCCAGGGCGTTCCCCTGCTGGATGTGGTTGTCCAGCATGGCGGCGCAGAGATTGTTGGCCGCGCCGATGGCGTGGAAGTCCCCGGTGAAGTGGAGGTTGATGTCCTCCATGGGCACCACCTGGGCATAGCCTCCCCCGGCCGCGCCGCCCTTCACGCCGAAGACGGGGCCCAGGGAGGGCTCCCGCAGGGCCACCAGGACGCTCTTTCCCAGGCGGCGGAGGGCGTCGGCCAGGCCCACGGTGGTGGTGGTTTTCCCCTCCCCGGCGGGGGTGGGGTTGATGGCGGTGACGAGAATCAGCTTCCCGTCGCCCCGCCGGCTCTCCCGGAGGAGGCGGGGGTCCACCTTGGCCTTGTAGTTTCCATAGAGTTCCAGGTATTGGGGGTCCACCCCGGCGGCGGCGGCAATCTCCCCGATGGGGCGCATCTGGCAGGACTGGGCGATCTCAATGTCGGACGGAATGTGCATGGCGGGGCCCTCCTTTGTGAAATAAAAAGGTATGACTTATTTTAGACAGGAAGATGATATCATACTCGGGAGGGAAAGGGAAGTGGAAGATTTCACAAGGAAAAGGGATTGTTTTTCTTCGGATTCTATGTTATCGTTGACATAAGAAGCCGAAGGGCGGGACGGATAATTGAGATAAGGCAAGGGAGGGCGGACCATGGAGCTCAGCGTGAACGGACGGCAGCGGCGGGCCGCACAGGCCGTGAAGAACGAACCCCGGGCGGAGAAGCAGCCCGCCGGAACGGGGACGGCCCCCAAACGGACGGGAAGCGACAAGGCCGATTGGTCCCAGGCGGCGCTGGCCTTCCTCCGGGAGATGGACCGGCAGAGCATGGAGGAGGAGCGGAAGCGGCTGGAGGCCAAACAGCAGAAGAACGGGGAACTGGAAATGCTCTCCAAGTCCCTGGACGTTATGGAGAAGTGCCGGAAGATCGCCTCCCGCATCATAAAGGGCGACAAGGTGCCGCCCCAGGACGAGCAGTTTTTGATGGAGGCTGACCCGGAGGGGTACAAGCTGGCCCTGGCCTGCCGGGTGCCCAAGGAGAAACCCAAGGAGTGGGAATCTGTTCTGGAGGAAGAGGAGGAGGACGGCTCCGGCGGAGAGACGGCGGATTCCACGGAGGCCGCGGAAACCGCCGGAGAAACCGCGGAGTGCTGAACAGAGAAAACGCCAAGGCGGCGGGGAAGCTTCCCCGCCGCCTTTTTGCCGCGTCAGCGGCGCTCGTGAATGAATTTTTCCAGCAGCCGGGAGACCTCCCGGATGTCGATGGGTTTGGCGACGTGGGCGTTCATGCCCGCGTCCAGGCATTTTTTGATGTCCTCCGAGAACGCGTCGGCGGTCATGGCAATGATGGGAATGTCTTTGTCGGGCCTGTCCATGTTGCGGATGGCCTCCGTGGCCTCGTAGCCCGTCATCACCGGCATCCGGAGGTCCATCAGCACCGCGTCGTAGAAGCCCACGGGGGACGCCTCGAACTTGTCCGCGCAGATGCGGCCGTTTTCCGCCCAGTCCAGCTCCATCCCCAGGTCGGACAAAAGCTCGTTGGCAATCTCCCAGTTCAGGTCGTTGTCCTCCGCCAGGAGAATGTGGCGGCCGGTGAAGTCGGCGTATTTCTCCTCATGGAGCTGTTCGGCGGCGGCGCTGGCGTCGTTGATAAAGGGCTTGAGCCCGTAGAAGAGGGTGGAGCGGAACAGGGGCTTGGAGATGAAGCCGGTAATGCCCGCCTGCTTGGCCTCCGACTCGATTTCGCTCCAGTCGTAGGCGGAGATCAGCATGATGGGGGTCTCGTCGCCGAAGCGGCGGCGGATCTCCTTGGCGGCGGTGATGCCGTCCATGTCCGGCAGTTTCCAGTCCAGGAGGATAATGTGGTAGTGGTCCCGGGCCTTGGCCCGCTGGTCCAGCATCTCCAGGGCGCCCTCCGCGTTCAAAGTCCAGTCGGCCTTCACGCCGATGGATTTCAGGGAGGCGGCGGTGCTCTCGCACAGCTGCCGGTCGTCGTCCACCACCAGGAGGTTCCACTCGGGAAGGATCATCTCCTCCTCCGGGGTCTCGGCCCGCTCCAGGTCCAGGGTGACGTGGAACTCGCTGCCCTTGCCCAGCTCGCTTTCCACCTCGATGGTGCCGCCCATGGTGTCCACAATGTATTTCGTGATGGCCATGCCCAAGCCGGAGCCCTCGGTCCGGCGGACCCGGGCGCTGTCCTCCCGGACGAAGGATTCAAAGATCTTTGCCTTGAACTCCGGGGTCATGCCGATGCCGTTGTCCTTCACCAGGATGTGGGTGCGGACGTAATCCTCTCCCTTGGGGGAGTTCTCCTCATAGAGGGAGACCTGGATGAGCCCGCCGTCGGGGGTGAACTTCATGGCGTTGCCCAGGATGTTTAGAAGGACCTGGTTCAGCCGCACGCTGTCGCAGCAGACATTCTCCGTGGAGATGTCGTGGATGAACACGTCAAACTGCTGGTGCTTGGAGCGGACCTGGGGCTGGGCGATGCTGACGATGCTGTCCATCACCTCCCGGAGGGAGATCTGGTCCATGTTCAGCGTCAGCTTGCCGCTTTCGATTTTGCTCATGTCCAGCACGTCGTTGATAAGGCCCAGGAGGTGGCGGCTGGAGAGGGTGATTTTTTTCAGGCAGTTTTGCACCTGCTGCTTGTCGTCAATGTTGGCGGTGGCGATGGCCGTCATGCCCACAATGGCGTTCATGGGGGTCCGGATGTCGTGGGACATGTTGGAGAGGAATTCGCTCTTGGCTTTGTTGGCGTGGACGGCCTCCTTCCGGGCGGCCTCCAGCTCCACCATCTGCTCCCGGAGAAGCCGGAAATACTGCCAGAACACCAGCAGCAGGGCCAGCAGCACCACGGCGCAGCCCAGGAAAACCAGGTACAGCCAGGCGTGGCTGAGGTCGCTGACGGCCTGGTCCAGCTCGCCGTAGGGCAGCACGGTCACCAGGTACCACTCGGAGTAGGGCAGCTTGTTGCACTGGAGGTGCCGCCGTTCGCTGCCGAAGACCATGAGGGCGGAGTAATCCTCGCCTTTATCCATGGCGGCCTCCAGCTCCCGGATGTACTGCTCCCCGCTTTCCCCCTGCTCCTCGAAGAGGGACTGGATGCGGTCGAAGTAGTTTTCCCGGAAGGCGTCGCCGCTGCGGATGACGAAGGACCCGTCCCGGCGGATGATGTGGGAATAGACCAGGGAGTTCTCGCTGTACAGGGAAAGGGTGTCGGCGATGTAGTCGGCGGGGAGGCTGGCCACCAGGGCGGTGGAGGTCGTCCCGTCCGCCATCAGGTATTCGGCGGAGACGCCCAGGAGCACGTCCTTCTGCCCCGTGGCAATGGAGGCCACGGCCACCTTTTTGTCCCCGTTGTTCATGGAGGCCAGGAAGGAGTCCGGGTCCGCCAGGACGGGCTCGTCGCCGTAGATCATGTCGAACGCGCCGGTGGGAGAGTAGTAGGCCAGGGCCACAAAGTCCCGGGCCTTGGCGTTGCGGGCCAGCTCCGCCCGCAGGGAGGAGGGGGAGGCGCTGTCCGGGGGAATGCTCCCCACCAGGGAGTCCACCTGGGACAAACGCAGCTCGATGGTGGTGGCGAAGTGCTGGGTGACCTTTTCCCCCATGCCGGTCATGTAGGTGGTGCCCACGGCGCTGATGGTCTCGCCGCTTTTCCGGCTCATGAAAAAGGCCAGGAAGGAGAAGATGCACACCGTCAGCAGGAGAATCAGCGCCAGGCTGACGGTGAGGAAGCGGGTGGCGCTGTTGAGAAGCTTTTTCATCCCGCGCTCTCTTTCTGGAAGGCTTCAATGGCGGCTGCGGTCTGGCTGTAATCCGCCCGCACCTCCTCCGCCAGAGCGTCGGACTCCGGCGTGTAGCCGTTCCGCAGAGATTCGCAGAGGCGGCTGCTGGACGCCTGGAGCTTGTCGATGCTCAGGTTCTGGCACACGCCTTTGATGGTGTGGGCGGCCCGGAAGGCCTCCTCGTAATTCTTCTCCTCCAAAGAGCGGCAGAGGAGTTCATAGCTGCCGTCGCTCAAAAATTTCAAAACGAATTTCTGGACCAGCCGTTCGCTGCGCAGGCGGCCGATGGCGTCGTCATAGTTGCCGCCCATGGCGGCGTAGCACTCCTGTAAGGTCATGTGGATGCTCCTCCTTTATTTTAAAACGTCTTCCCCCGGGTCCTGCCCGTCCTCGATGGGGGAGATGACGGAGAGGGTGTCGCGCATGGACTCGTCATAAAAACGGTACTGGCCCCGTCCGCCCCGCTTGACGGTGTAGAGGGCCGCGTCCGCCGCGTGGAACAGGGCGTCGTAGCCGCCGGGGACCGTGGCCGTCAGGGCCGCGCCCATGCTGACGGAGAGGGGGAACTGCTCAAACCGGCCGCAGAGAGACTGGAAGATGCGGGAGAGAACGGCGTCCACGTCGTCCTTATACTCCAAGAAAATGAGGAACTCGTCCCCGCCCACCCGGGCGGCGATGTCGCCGCCCCGGATGCACTGGCGGAGCTTCTCCGCCAGGTGGACCAGCACCTGGTCCCCGAAGGAGTGGCCGTAGGTGTCGTTGGCGGACTTGAAGTGGTCCAGGTCGAAGATGACCAGGGCGTAGGACGCGGTGGGGCGGGTCTCAATGCGCTCGAGGATGCGCTTTTTGGCGTAGGCGTGGTTTAAAAGGCCGGTGAGGGCGTCGTGGGAGGCCATGCGCTCCAGGGCGTTCAGCTTCATCCGGGAGTCGTGGATGTCGATGGCCTTTCCGATGGCGCCGGTATAGCGGGGGGGCTCGTCGCTGGACCAGGTGGCCCGGGCCACAATCTGGGTCCAGCGCCAGGCGCCCTTGTAGTTCAGCTTGCAGTCGTAGGTCACCACCGGCAGGTCCGGGCTGGTGCTGCGCAGGGCGTCGGAGAGGTTTTGGGTGTCCGCAGGGTCTATGACGTTCATCGTGTCCGGCTGGTGGAAGGGGTCCATGATGATTTCGCTCAGTCCCAGGTGCTCCGCGCCCCAGTTGGAGAGGGTGATCATGGGCGGGGAGACGGTGAACTCGAATTGGATCTCCTTGCTCATGTCGGCGAAGAAGCTGTACTTCATCCGCTCGTGCTCCAGGAGCTGGAGGGTCCGCTCGGAGGCGGTGAGCTCCTCATGGCGGCGGATCTCCTGGGCCACGTTGCGCATCTCCCGGCGGTCCCGCTGGGCCACGGAGTTGCTGCCGCTCATCAGCGCGGGCAGATCCGGGGACAGCTCCCGCAGGCAGTCCAGCAGCAGGGGGTTGAAGGCGCCGCACTGGCCCGCCAGAATCATGTCCACCGCCTTCTCATGGGAGAAGGAATCCTTATAGCACCGCTTGGAGGTCAGGGCGTCGTACACGTCCGCCAGGGCCACAATCTGGGCGGCAATGGGAATCTCGTCTCCCAGGAGCCCGTCGGGATAGCCCCGGCCGTCCCAGCGCTCGTGATGCCAGCGGCAGATGTCGTAGGCCACCTTCACCAGCGGGTCGTCCTGGTGGATGGGGAGGTTTTCCAGCATTTCCGCCCCGGCCATGGAGTGGGTTTTCATGACGGCGAATTCCTCGTCGGTGAAGCGGCCGGGCTTGTTGAGGATCTTTTCGTCGATGGAGATCTTTCCGATGTCGTGCAGGGCCGAGGCCGTGCAGATCATGGAGATGTCCGAGGGGGAGAGCTGGTAGCGCTCCGTCTTCTGGACCAGGTGGTTCAGCATCAGCTCCGTCAGGGTGCGGACATTGAGAACGTGGAGGCCGCTCTCGCCGTTTCGGAACTCCACGATGTGGCTGAGGATGTCGATGAGCAGGCTGCTGCGCTGCTCGTTTTCATAAATTTGATCCGCCACCATGTTGGCCAGGCGCTTTTGCTTGGCGTAAAGCATGATGGTATTGACCACCCGGCGGTGGACGATCAGCGCGTCGAAGGGCCGGGAAATAAAATCGGTGACGCCCAGCTCATAGGCCCGCTCAATGTGGCTGGAGCCGGTTTCGGCGGAGATCATGATGACGGGGATGTCCTCGATCCAATGGTTTTGGGCCATGACCTCCAGAACGCCGAAGCCGTCCATCTGAGGCATGACGATGTCCAGGAGAACCAGGGAAATTTCACTCCCCCGCTGCTGGAGCAGGCCCACGCCCTGCAGTCCGTCCTCGGCCTCGATGATCTCATACTCGTCGTCCAGCATGTCGGCCAGGATGGCGCGGTTGAGCTCCGAGTCGTCCACGATCAAAATTTTCTGCTTTTGTTCCGTACTCAAAAGGGATCACTTCCTTGTCCTCGGGTTCCTGTCCGCCGGCGGCGGATCCCCCTAAAAGAAGGGGACATAAAACAGCCATGTTACAATATGCTGATTCTACCACAGAAAATTGAAAATAGCAAGAACGAACCGAGGGGAACCAAGGGGAAAGAAACGTACTTGCCCCGTCATTTTGACACTTCTATTATTTGGAAGCAAACCGGCGTTTTCTACAAATAATGACAAAAAAGAGGCAAAAAATTGTCGGAGCCGTCAAGGAGCGCCAAAGGGGGCGCAACAAAGGCGGGGATTTTTGGAGAAGGCGGCAAAACTAGAGAAAATCGTTGAGATTTTGTTAAAAATGGAAGATGTGCCCGGCAAAAAAGTACTTGATTTTTTTGGGAGAATAGTTCATAATGAGGGTTGCCTGTTAAAGCAGGCGGAAATTAGTGTTGCAAAACGCACATGTAAAATGGAGAAACGACATGGGCCGGGCGGAATGAAACGGCGTTCCGCCGAATAGGATGGAGGGCCATTTATACGAACCGGAAAACGCGCGCCTTGGCGACAACCCGCGCGTTTGTCTTGCCTGGAGGAAAGGGGCGGGTTCGGGCCGTTTTTCCAAAAACGGGATATGACTGGAGGGTGAGACCACATGGATTTCCTGTCGAGCAACTCCTCTTTGATGCTGGAAAAGTCCCTGGGCTACCTGTGGGCGAAACAAAGCGCCATCGCGGACAACGTTTCCAACGCGGAAACGCCCGGCTACCGGGAGAAAATCGTTACGTTTGAGGAGAGCCTGAAAAGCAAGCTGCTTCAGGCTTCCCGGGGGGCCGCTCCGGTGAAGTCGATGCGCGAAGTTCTGGAGGGGAGCTCCTTCCGCGTGACGGAGCAGGCGGTTCAGACCCGGATGGACGACAACGGCGTCAATGTCACCGCCCAAATGTCGGAGGCCATCCGCAACGCCTATCAGATGCGCTATGTAATGAGCTCCATCAACTCGGGACTGACCACGCTGCGCACCGCCATCCGGGGCCAGTGAGGAAACGGAGGCGATCCGGGCGGGAGTGCCCGCCGGATGCTTTTCCGCTTCACATTGCTGAATAAGGACTGCCGGAAGGCAGAGCAAACGATTACGGGACCGGATTCTCCGGCCCCGCACAGGACTGCCGGGACACGCCCGGCGGGGAATGGAACAGCAGAGGAGAATTTGACCTATGGCATTTTTGAGTTCGATGAACATTGTGGCCTCCGGCATGACGGCCCAGCAGCTGCGGCTGGACATCGTGGGGGAGAACGTGACCAACTCCACCACCACCCGGGTGGAAGAGGGCGAAGGGGCCTACCGGAGGAAGATGGTGGTTTTCGAGGCCGAAACCGGCCGGGACGGCTTCCGCCGGGCCATGGCCCGGGCCTCCTCCGGCATGGTGCCGAACAACCAGGTTCCCGGCGGCGTGCGGGTGGCCCAGATTGTGGAGGACCCGTCCCCCATGAAGCTGGTCTATGACCCCACCCACCCCGACGCCAACGAGGACGGGTATGTGGAAATGCCCAATGTGGACATGGTAAAGGAAATCGCCGACGCCATGGCCGCCACCCAGGCCTTCAGCTCCAACGTCACCATGTTCAACACCATGAAAACCGTGGTGACGGACGCGCTCCAGATCGGCAAGTGACGGTGAGGGGCCGCAGAGAGTTTTAGAGAGGAGATGGTTCCCGTTATGCTGACGCCGATGGAAAAGCTGACCCCGCTGGCTCCGCTGAACGCGGGTAAAGAACAAAAAGGCAAGGACGCTTCCTCCTCCGTGGAGGGGAGCATTTTCGGCACGATTTTCCGCTCCGCCATTGACAATGTCAAAGAGACGGACGCGGAAGCGAGAGAAGCGCAATATCTGCTGGCCACCGGCCAGCTGGACAATCCCGCTATGGCGATGATCGCCGGCACGAAAAGCGCGATGGCAGTTGATTTTTTGATTCAGCTCCGGAACAAGGCCCAGGACGCCTATTCCGAGCTGACCAGAATGAGCCTGTAAGCGCGGCCGGCGGGCGGGGGAGTTCCCCGTGCTGCCCGGCCCCCAGGACCAGGGCAGCATAAATCATGTCTATACATGTCTACAGGACGCCGCGGCGCGGCGGAGAGAAGGAGGTGACAGCGGTTGAACGACGTGAAGGAAAAGGCCAGGGCGTTTCTGAGCAAGACGGGGGAACGCCTGAAAAAAGTATCGAAAAAGGTATGGCTCGTCATCGCCGCTGTACTGGTGGCCCTGATTGTGGTCGCCGCCATCGCTTTGACGCTGAACAAGCAGGATTACGCCGTGCTGGTCACCCAGGTGAGTGACGACGAGGCGTCCAAGATCCTGACCTTCCTGAGCGAGCAGGGCGTCACGAATTACCGGGTGGAGGACGGGAACACCGTCATGGTCCCCGCCGGGCAGGAGGCGGCGCTGAAGGCCCGCATCCTCATGGCGAACCTGAACCAGACCGGAAACTACTACATGGAGAACATGAACGCGTTCTCCACCAATGAGGAACGGGTATACGCCAAGCTCCAGGATTTGCAGGACAGCATGGCGGCCACCATCCGCAACTTCCCCGACGTGATGGACGCGGACGTGTTCATTACACCGGGAGAGAACCGGGCCTACATACTGGACAGCGGCAACGTGGTGGAGGCCACGGCCGCCGTCAGCGTCACCATGGTGGAGGGCAAGATGCTCACCGACGGGCAGGCGGAGGCCATCCGGGATCTGCTGGCTCACGGCGTGCAGGGGCTCAAAATCGAGTCCGTCAGCATTTCAGACAAGCTGGGCAACGTCTATTTGACGGAGGACGCCTTGAACGGCGAGGTCTCGGCGCTGAAGATGCAGCTCCAGCAGGCTATGGAAAACCGCATCCGCACCCAGGTCATGAACGTGCTGAGCCCCTTCTTCGGAGAGGACAACGTCCGGGTAGGCGTCACCTGCGAGGTGGAAGTGGACCGCACCACCGAGGTGCGGAACGAGACCATCCTCCCCGAGTACGCCCAGGACGGGTCCACCAACGGAGAGGGCATCAAGGGCTCCGAGCGGGACGAGGCCTGGATTTCCCGCCCCGGCGACGGCACCGTCGGCGGCGTGGTGGGCACGGAGGTCAACAGCGACCTGCGGGAGACCGTGGAGGCTGGAATGACCGTCCGGGACGACGACACGGGGCTCTACGTCAGCAAACAGACGGACTGGGACAACACCCACAGCACCATTAACATTGACAACAACGGGGCGGTCAAAATGACCGACTGCTCCGTGGCGGTCTCCATCAACGCCCGGGCGGCGGAAGATTTTAATGTGGAGAGCATCCGCCAGCATACGGCCCGGGCCGCGGGCATCGCGGGAGAGGTGGACCCCGTCACCGGCGAGGAAATCCTGGACGGCAAGATCTCCGTGGTGGCCATGAACTTCTTCGATCCCAACCAGGGCATCGCGCCCGGAGTGGTGCCTCCCGCGCCGGCGGTACCCGTGTGGGTGCTGATTGCGGCGGGTGTCGGGCTGCTGCTGTTTATCATTCTGCTGACCGTCATTCTCCTGCTGCGCAGAAAGAACCGGAAGAAGCGCGAGGAAGAGGAGGCCCGCCAGCGGGAAGAGGCGGAAGCCCTTATGCGGGCGGCCGGCCTGGGCCTGGACGGCGAGATTCCCGGGACCGGCGCCGACGTGATGGACCTGGAGATGGAGCGGAGCATGGAGCTGCGCAAGGACATCCGCCAGTTCGTCAGCGACAACCCGGAGATTGCGGCCCAGATGATCAAGGTTTGGCTGAAAGGGGGCGACGGCAATGGCTGAGACGGCAGTGGCGGCCGCCCCCCAGGCGGCAAAGCAGGTGGAGCTCTCCACCGCCCAGAAGGCGGCGGCGGTCATCATCGCCCTGGGAGCCGAGAAGGCGTCTCTCGTCTATAAGTACATGGAGGACGAGGAGGTCGAGCAGCTCACCCTGGAGGTGGCCCGCCTGGGCGTGCTGAGCACCCAGCAGACGGAGGACGTTCTCAACGAGTTCTACCAGCTGTGCCTGACCAACAAGGCCGTCACCGAGGGCGGCTTGGAATACGCCAGGGCCGTCCTGGAGAAGGCCTATGGCGAGCAGGCGGCGGCGGAGCTCCTGGGCAAGGTCACCAAGAGCCTGAAAAACCGGGAATTCGCCTTCATGGACAAGGCGGACGTCAAGTCCCTGTTCTCCGCCCTGCGGGGCGAACGGCCCCAGACCATCGCCCTGGTCCTCTCCTACGTGGACGCGGACAAGGCGGCGGGCGTGGTGGCCCAGCTGGAGGAGAAAAAGCAGATCCAGGTGGTGGAGAGCATCGCCAAGCTGGACAGCGTCTCTCCGGCGGCCATCAAGATTGTGGAGGCGGAAATGCACAACCGGTTCTCCAACATTATGACGGATACCAACATCAAGGTCGGCGGCATAGACTATGTGGCCGACGTGATGAACAACCTGGACCGGACCAGCGAGAAAAACATCTTCGACGGCCTGTCCGACCCGGACCTGGCGGACGAGATCCGCAAGCGGATGTTCGTCTTCGAGGACATCATCACCATGGACGACCGTTCCGTGCAGCGCTTTGTCCGGGACTGCGATCCCAGGGACCTGGTGCTGGCCCTCAAGGCCGCCAACACGGAGGTTGCCAACAAACTGTTTGCAAACATGTCCTCCCGCATGGCCCAGAGCATCAAGGACGATTTGGAAATTACATCCAACGTCCGCATGAAGGACGTGGAAGAGGCCCAGCAGCGCATCGTCGGCATCATCCGCGGACTGGAGGAGAAGGGTGAAATCATCATCCTGAAGGGCGGAAAGGACGATATCATTGCCTAGTATTTGGAAATCCATCATGCGTCCCAAGGCCGAGCCCTACCAGTTCCCCAAGGCGGAGGAGCTGGTTTTGGAGGAGGAAACGGCCGCCGGGGTTCCGCCGCCCCCCCTTGAGGAGGAGGACGGCGAGGCGCCGCCGGAGGTGGACGTCCGGGTGGGCGAAGAGGCGGAAGCCCCGGAGCCCGAACCGGAACCGGAGCCCGAACCGGACCCGGTGAGCTTCGCCCAAATCCAGGCGGAGCAGATCATCGCGGACGCGCACCGCCGGGCCGAGGCGATTTTGGACCAGGCCCGGCTGGAAGCGGAGATCAAGGCCCAGGAGCTTTTCGAGTCCTCCCGCCAGAGCGGCCTGGAGGCCGGACGGGCGGAGGGATTGGCCCAGGGGGCCACCCAGGCCCTTCAAGAGGGCCAGCGTGCCCGGCAGAGGCAGGCCGAGGAGCTGGCCGCGGACTTTGACAAATTCCTGGAGCGGGCCGGAACCGCCCTGGACCGCCAGATGGAAGACAACGTAGACGAGCTGCGGGACCTTGCCATCGCCATTGCGGAGAAGGTGGTCTGCGTCAGCCTCAAAAGCAGCAGCGAGGTCATCTGCCGGATGATTCAAACCGCCATCGACAAGCGGAAGCGCCGGGAGTGGGCCCATATCTATATCGCGGAATGCGACGCCAAGCACCTTTCCAAGGTTCCCGCCTCTTTGATGAACGCCCTCTCGGCCCTCTCGGACCGGGTGCGCATCATTCCCATGGCGGACGACGAGGCGGGCACCTGCATCATCGAAACCCCGGATGAAATTGTGGACGCCAGCGCCGCCACACAGATGAACAACATCCGAACCCTGCTGTCCGACGCCGGGCCCGTTGAAGAGGGCGTCAGCTTCGGCAACCTGAATTTCAGCGGCGGCGTGTAGAAGGAGTATGTATGTTCCGGCAAATGATCCGTCAGGTCTACAACGCGGAGACCTACAGCCTGACCGGGAAAATTGAGAATATTGTCGGAATGTCCATTGAGGCCAGCGGCGGCCGGGCGGCCGTCGGCGACATCTGCCGGATCTACAACGGCGATTCCGGCGGGCAGGTCACCGCCGAGGTGGTGGGCTTCAAGAACGACCACATTCTGCTGATGCCCTATTCCGACATGGCGGGCATCTCGGCGGGCAACTTCGTCCGAAACACCGGGCGGCAGCTGACGCTGCGGGTGGGGGAGTTCCTCCGGGGCCGCATCATCAACGCCATGGGCCAGCCCATAGACGGCAAGCCCCCCTTCGAGGGCGGCGACGCCTACTGCGTGGGCGGTTCCTATATCAATCCCCTCCGCCGCCCCCCCATCCGGGAGCGGATGGAGTTTGGAGTTAAAGCCATAGACGGCATGATTACCATAGGCAAGGGCCAGCGCATCGGCATCTTCGCGGGCTCCGGCGTGGGAAAATCCACGCTGATGGGCATGATCGCGAAAAACGTCAAGGCGGACATCAACGTCATCGCCCTGGTGGGCGAACGGGGGCGCGAGGTTCTGGAATTCGTCCAGAAGGACCTGGGCGAGGAGGGCATGCGCCGCTCCGTATTGGTGGTGGCAACCTCCGACCAGCCCGCCATGCTGCGGATGAAGTGCCCCAGCGTGGCCACGGGCATCGCCGAGTACTTCCGGGACCAGGGCTACGACGTCCTCCTTATGATGGACTCCCTGACCCGGTTCGCCATGGCCCAGCGGGAAATTGGCCTTGCCATCGGCGAACCGCCGGTGAGCCGGGGCTACACCCCTTCCATGTATGCGGAAATGCCCAAGCTCCTGGAGCGAAGCGGCAATTTCGATAAAGGCTCCATCACCGGCGTGTACACCGTGCTGGTGGAGGGCGACGACACCAACGAGCCCATCGCGGACACGGTCCGGGGCATCCTGGACGGGCACATCGTCCTCTCCCGGGCCCTGGCCAACAGCAACCACTATCCGGCCATCGACGTCTCCGCCAGCATTTCCCGGCTGATGGTGGAAATCGTGGACCAGGAGCACCGGCAGCTGGCTTCCCGGCTGCGGGATATCCTGAGCACCTACGAAAAGAATCAGGACCTGGTGGCCATCGGCGCCTATAAGCCGGGAACCAACCGGAACCTGGACTACGCCCTGAGCAAAATCGACGCGGTGAACGCCTTTTTGACCCAGGACATCAACGAGGCCTTCAGCTATAGCCAGTGCATCGAAAAGCTGAAACAAATCCTGAACTAACCGAACCAAAGGAGAACGCGCGGTGAAGAAATTCAAGTTCGCTTTGGATACCGTCCTTTCTTACAAGGAACAGGTCTTGGGCGTGCTCCAGGGGGAGCATGCCGAGGCCGTGGCCCGGGTCCGGGCCCAGGAGGAGCTGCTGGAAAAGCTCTGGCGGGAGTACCGGGACTGCAACGAGGACTACCGGGACCGGGCGCTGGAGGGCATGCCGGTGACGGAGGCGCTGATGTATCAAAGCGCCCTCCGGGCCGCCGAGCTGGAAATTCAGCGGGAGACGAAACGGTTGGAAGAGCTGGAGGCCGAGGCGGAGAAGCGCCGGGAGGCCATGGTGGAGGCGAAAAAGGAGACCTCCTCCATCGAAAAGCTCAAGGAGAAAAAGCTGGAGGCCTACCACAAGGAGGAGGCCAAGAGCGAGGAGCTGTTTATCGAGGAGTTCGTCAGCTCCACCCGGGCCCACGCGGCCTCGTAACTTGGTTCCACGCGGCGCGAAAGCGCCGTTTGGAAATAGATACTTTCTATGAATAAGGAGGTGAACAAGCGTATGGAACAGTTGATAAACACCATGCTGGCAAACACCCAGCTTCCCCAGGCGGCCCCGCCGGCGAAGAAGGGAGAGTCCTCCGCACAGAAGGACGGCTTCCAGAAGCTGCTGGAGCAAAAGCAGACGGACGCACCGCAGCCCGCGAAGCCGGAGAAGGCGGAGACCCCGCAAAAGCCCCAGGAGGCCCAGGACGCGGAGAAGGTCCAGGAAACGGAGACCCCGGTTCAGACCGGACCCAAGGGCCAAAAGGAGCTGGAGGATCAAATGGCCCTGGCGGCCATGGCGATGCTGCAAAATCCGGTGGTGCCTGTGGAGCAGGCCCTGACGCCGGAAGTCCAGGCGGAGGCCGCTGCGGACGAAATCGCCCCTCTGGCGGCGGAAACGCTTCTGACCCCGGAGGCGCGCGGCCTGGTCCAGGAGGCGGAACAGCCTGTACTGGAAGCCCCCGTGGAGGAGGGCGAAGCCCCGGCGGCGGACCAGAAGGTCCTGGCGGAGGAGCTTCCCCAGACCATCAAGACCCCGGAAGCCTCTCAGGAGGCGGAGGGCCGGACCGTGGAAATCAAGGTGGAGACCGGCAAGGCCGAAGTCCGGGAGACGGAAACCTCCGACACGGAGGAAGGCACCGAATTCCAGGGCATGGAGACCGAGGCCCCCGTTTTTGAGGACGTGAAAGCCGTCCCGGTGAAGGTGGGCGAGGCCCCCAAGGCTGCGGAAACCCAGGAGCCCGTGGAAAAGCAGATCGGGCCCAAGCTGGCGGAAGCTCTGCAAAACGGCGAAACCCGTGTGGAAATCCAGCTGACCCCGGAGAACCTGGGCAAGGTTACCGTGGAAATGACCTGGAGCAAGGACGGCGGCCTGGTGGTCCAGCTGCACGCCGAGAACCGGGAAACTCAGAATCTGCTGTCTAAGAACACGGCTGGCCTGGAGCAGCTGCTCGGCCGGGAGGCCCAGCAGGAGGTCCGGGTGGAAGTCCCCCGTCAGGAGGAGAGCCAGCGGCAGGATCTCTATGAGCAGCAGCAGGAGCAGCACCGGCAAAGACAGCAGGAGCAGCGCCGCAAGCAGACGAGCGGCGAGGATTTCCTCCAGCAGCTCCGGCTGGGACTGATCCCCCTGGACGGGGAGTAAGCGCGGAAAGGGAGTGAACCAATGAGCGATTTTATGAGCGATATCGGGAACCTGTATGGAACCCATAAAGTGGGCGACACGGAAATCACCATCAAGAAAAAAGGCAGCAACATGGACCTGGACATGACGGATTTCATCACCTTGATGATTACCCAAATGACGAACCAGGGCATCGACGACAGCATGGACACCTCGGAAATGCTGAACCAAATGGTGCAGATGCAGATGATCCAGTCCATGGTGAACATGACCGACGCCGTGACGATGAACTACGCCGCGTCCCTGGTAGGCAAGGAAGTCACCGTGGGCAAACTCGAGGACGGAAAGCTCCAGGAGGTAGTCGGCACCGTTACCGCCACAGGCACGATGGATGGACAGCCCGTGATTTTCGTCGACGACAAGTACTACTACCTCAGCGATATTATGGCCGTCGGACGGCTGCCCGAGCCCTCGGAGGAAGAGGACGACGACAAGGTGGACGGCGATAAGCCCACCGACACCACCAAGCCCGGCGAAACCGAAAAACCGGATGAAACCAATAAGCCCACCGAGCCCGTAGAGCCCGGCGGCGGAACGGAGTCCCCGGACAATGGGGAGAACGGCGCACCCACAGAAGGCGAAGGCTGAGGTGATCCTTCCATGATCGAACGCGTAGCTAGACAGAGCCAAATCCAGCAGATACCGGACGCAGGGAAGCGGACGGCTGCGGGCGGCTTCGCCATGGCTTTGCAGGCGGAGCTGACCAGGGCCGGACAGGACGTCCAATTCTCCAAGCATGCCAGGAGCCGGGCGGAGGAGCGGGGCATCGAAATCACCCCGGACCTCATCGACCAGATCAAAGGCAGCATGGTGCGGGCCCAGGCCAAGGGCGCGACGAACATCCTGGCTATGGACACCGAAAAGGCCTTCATTATCAATGTCCCCCATGGGCGGGTCATCACGGCCATCACCCAGGACGAAATGAAGGACAGCGTATTCACCAATATCGACGGCGCCGTGTTCCTGTAAGCGAAATGGCAGGACCGGACTTTCGGAGGCCATTGGGTCCCGTCCGACTGACGGGGCCCAGGCGGCGCCAAGGATTCGAAAGGAGTTCAATTTCCCTATGACCGGATCAATGTACGCATCCATTGCGGGTCTCCGGACCCACATGCAAAAGCTCTCCGTAATCGGCAACAACGTGGCCAACGTCAACACCGAAGGATACAAAAAGCAAAGAACCGTCTTCCGGGACAGCGTGTACAGCATGTACACCAGCGGAAGCAACGGCACCGAAGTGATAGGCGGCATCAACCCCTCCCAGATCGGCTACGGCTCCAGAGTGGGCAGCATCGATCTGAATATGTCCTCCTCCAGCTATAACCCCGGCAGCCCCATGGACTGCGCCCTGACCGGCGACGGCTTCTTCCTAGTGGGCGACAAAGAGGTGGCCAAGTCCATTGACGGCACGGACCCCAACAGCCTCAAGTCCCTGACCCTCACCCGGGTGGGCGACTTCCAGTTCAAGGCCGACGGCTACCTCTGCGACGGCAACGGAAACCCGGTCTACGGCTTCCTGGTCACCGGCATGGAAGACGGCAAGCCCGTTGTCAGTGACCAGCTGGTCCCCATCCGCAAGCCCCGCTGGGAGAAGGTTCCCTATGATAGACCTGCGGAGGACGAAAACGGCAACGACATCACGGTGCCCGATTACAAATATGAAATCCGCTATCCCACTGATATCGTCGAAGAGGGCGAAGGCGACGATGCAGACGCGGTGGTGGGCCCCCTGACGGATACCAAAAAACCCCAGCATGAGGACAACCGGGTCAATTCCTCTACAGGTGAAAAGACCGATAATGAAACCTTAATGAAGGACCTGGACCTGGCCGAGTTCTCCAGCATCAGCATTGACAAAGGCAGCGGAGCCATCACCGGCTACAGCCGGGAGGGAAACGAGCCGGTCATCATCGGATATCTGGCCATCGGCAGCGTTTCCAACCCCAACGGCGTCACCCATGTGGGCGACTCCTACTACCAGTGCCAGGACGGCGCGGGCGATCTGCGGATCTGCATGCTGGGCGGGGCCCAGAAGGAACTGGGCATCACGAACGTCAACAGCTATATGTGCCAAGCGCTCGATGAAGATGGAAACCCGGCGGATGACGGAAATCCCGTTTACCCCGCGGGCACCGCGATTCTCGGCACCGGCGGCACCAAGATGATGACAGGCTTCCTGGAGGGGCCCAACGTGGACCTGGCCGAGGAGATTTCCGCCCTGATCACCACCCAGCGCGGCTATCAGGCCAACACCCGCATCATCACCGTCACCGACTCCATGCTGGAAGAGCTGGTGAACATGAAGCGCTGATAGCGGCTTCTTTTAAGCTTTGACCACCGGGCGGAACGCTTATCAAACGGCTGAATAAAAACAGTTGCCCGCCGGGGCCTCCGGCCCCGGCGGGGCATGAAAGGGCGGTCTTTATGATCCTTTTGACAAAGAGAAATCACGACAAGTTTTTGTTGAACCACCAGCAGATTGAGCACATCGAGTGCATCCCCGAGTCCAAAATCACCATGATGAACCACGACTACTACCTGGTGCGGGAGAGCGTGGAGGAGATCATCCATAAAATCGCGGAGTACAACGCCAAGGTCCAGGATATCCACCGCGAAATCGCGGTATCGGACAAGCGTTGATGGAATATAGATAAAATTCACAGGCGGGGCCCGGCGCCCGGCCGAGGGAGCGAGGCATTTCTTCATGAATATAAACTATATCGTTGGTATTGTCGGCGCGTTCGGCATCTTCCTGCTGGGCTGCGTTCTGGGCATCAACATCGGCCCCGACGCGGCGGCGGCGGGATTGGATCTGTTTACGTTTACGCCGAAGAACCTCTGGAACTTCTTCGACGCGGCGTCCATCTTCATCACCATCGGCTGTACGCTCTTCATCGTGGCGGCCAGCTTCCCCGGCTCCATGCTCAAGGCCATGCCCAAGCACTTCAAGATCATTCTGAACAACAAGCTGTTCGACCCCAAGGGCTACATCGAGCAATTGGTGGAGCTGGCCCAGATCGCCCGGAAGAACGGCCTTTTGTCCCTGGAAGAGAAGGCCAACGAGCAGAGCGATCCCTTCTTCAAGCAGGCCATCATGCTCATTGTGGACGCCAACGACCAGGATAAGGTCCGGGGCATTTTGGAAAACGACATCGAGTGCATGTCCGCCCGGCACGAGGACGCCGCGGCGCTGTATGACAAGGCGTCCAGCGTGGCCCCGGCCTTCGGCATGGTGGGTACGCTGGTGGGCCTGATCAACATGCTGAAATCCATGAACCTCAGCGACGGCGGCGGCGCCAGCTCCCTGGGCACCAGCATGGGCACCGCCCTGATCACCACGCTGTACGGCTGCTTGCTGGCCCACATGGTCTTCGGCCCCGTGGCCCAGCTCCTCCGGGGGCGGGACAGCGAGGAGGTCCTCTGCAAACAGATCATCGTGGAGGGCGTCATGGCCATCCAGGCCGGCGAAAACCCCAAGTCCCTGCGGGAGCGGCTCCTGACCTACATGTCCCAGAAGCAGCGCGAGATGGGCGGCGAGGGCGCCGGCGAGGCCAAGGCATGACCCCTCCGGCCCGAAAGGAAAGGTGAGCGGCAATGGCGCTTAAGAAAAAAAGCAGCGGAGGCGGCGGCGCGAACTGGATGGATACCTACGGCGACATGGTGACGCTGCTGCTGTGCTTCTTCGTGCTGCTGTATTCCATGTCCACCATCAGCGAGGACAACTGGAAAGCCATCGTCCAGAGCTTCAACCCCTCGGCGGTGCTGGACCCGGACCCCACGATTGTGGGCACCGACGGCCCCAGCGCCGACGACGGCGAATCCGGCGTGGCTCCCACCCAGGAGGAGATGGAGGAGATGCAGGAGAAGGTGGAGCAGGACATGGAGGACCTTCTTCAGCAGATTCAGGAGTTTGTCCAGCAGCAGAATCTCCAGGACGCGGTGACGGTGAGCCAGAACGGCGGAAAAATCTTCATCACGTTCAGCCAGTCCGTCTTCTTTGCCGGGGAAAGCGCGGTGATCCGCAAGGAGGCATATCCCATTCTGGACGGGGTCAGCGATATGCTCAGCAGCGTGGCCGGATCTCTGGACGAGGTCCGGGTCCAGGGCCACACGGCCCGGGCCGGGCAGGGACCCAACAATGTGGTGAATGACCGCACGCTCTCCAGCAACCGGGCGGCCAATGTCATTATTTACATTCAGGAGCACAGCGTCGTCCCCCCCAGCTGCCTGGTCAGCGAGGGCTTCGGCGAGTGGCGCCCTGTGGCGGCCAACGATACCGCCGAGAACCGGGCGAAGAACCGCCGGGTGGAAATGATCGTCAGCGGCCGGGATATCGAGGCCGAGATGGAAGAACAGGGCGGCATCCAGCAGTATATCGTGATGACGTCATGACAGGGCCACCGGCGGCCGTTCGCCGGAATCCAGGTAGAATAGGGGGGATGATATGGCAGACGTATTATCGCAAGCGCAAATTGACGCTTTGCTGAACGCGGTCCGGAGCGGCGAAAAGGATTCGGAGCCGTCCGCTGAAAAGCAGGAAAAGAAATATCAGAAATACGACTTCAGCAGTCCCCGCAAATTTACCAAAGACCGCATTAAAATGCTTAACGGCATTTTTGACAACTATTCCCGGGTGATCAGCTCCCGGCTGAACGCCCGCCTGCGCTCCACCTGCGAAGTTACGGTGGAGAGCATCGAGGAACAGCGCTATTTCGAGTTTTCCAACGCCCTGACGGAGGGCGACGTGCTGGGCATGATCGATGTGGAGCTGAAAGGACAGATTCAGGAGACCCCGGCCATGCTCTTTATCTCCACCAGCACGGCCCTGAGCATGATGGACCGGATGCTGGGCGGCGAGGGCGCCGTGGACGACGAGCTGCAAGACGACTACAGCTACACGGACCTGGAGCTGAAGCTTTACGAGGATCTGGCCGGAGACACCGTGAAGGTGATGGATCGGAGCTGGGAGAATTACGTGCCGATCCACTTCAACTACAGCCGCACCGAGGTCAACCCCACGCTGAACCAGGTCATCGGCCTGGACGAGACGGTGGTGATTGTGGACTTGAAGCTCCAGTTCCCCAACATGGCGGGCCGGATGAGCGTGTGCCTGCCGGGAGAGGTCCTGACCAACGTGTTCGCGGAAATCAGCCGGGAGAGCCCCCTGCGCCGGACGGCGGCGGAAGACAAGTCCGACGAGATTTTCGACAAGCTGCGGGACTCCAAGCTGGAGATTATCGCGGAGCTGGCCAGCGCCCAGCTCTCCCTCAGCGACATCTACCACTTAAACGTGGGCGACGTCATCGACCTTGGGCAGCCCAAGGAATCCCCGATCTATCTGGAGATTGGCGGCTATCACTGGTTCACCGGAAAGATGGGTACCCATAAGAAAAACATGGCTGTGAAAATAGATGAAGTATGCTATCAGCTTGAGCAAAGGAGCGAGTAGACGGAATGGAGAAAAAATTATTTAGCCCGATGGAGATAGACGCCCTCGGGGAAATGATGAATATCAGCCTTGGCTCCTCTGCCACCGCGGTATCCAACCTTTTGGAGCACAGAGTCGATATTACGACGCCCAAGGTCACGGCCATCCAGACGGCGGAGTTTGCCCTGGGCAACCTGGAGCCCGCCATGGGCATCGAAATCAAATACGTGGAGGGCCTGGCGGGCAGCAACATCATGCTGCTCAAGCGCAGCGACATCAAGGTCATTGTGGACATCCTCATGGGCGGGGAAACGCCGGACGAGGAGTTTGAGCTCAACGAGCTGACCATCAGCGCCGTCTGCGAGGTCATGAACCAGATGATGGGCGCGGCCGCTACGGCCATGAGCGACTTTTTGGGCTACCAGGTGGACATTTCCACCCCCCAGCCCTTCGAGCTGGAGGACCTGACCGCCTTTAAAGAGAACCATCTGCCCCAGGGGGCGGAAACCATTGTCATCGTCCGCTTCTCCCTCAAGATCGAGGGAGCCCTGGAAAGCGAGTTCATGAACGTCATGAGCGTGGAGCTAGCCAAGGAGCTTTTGAAGGGCCTGGGCCTGGGCGGCGATGAGGAAGAGGAGGCCGCCCCCGAACCGGCCCCCGCGCCCGCCCCGGCTCCCGCGGCGGAGCCTGCTTCCTCCGGCGGAAAGATGAGCCAGGAGGAGATCGAGGCCATGCTGGCGGGCATGGGCGGCGGCGAACCCGCTCCCGCGCCGGAACCGGAGCCCGCCTCCGGCAAGAAAATGAGCCAGGAGGAAATCGAGGCCATGCTGTCCGGCGTGGGCGGCGGAGAACCCGCCCCCGCACCGGAGCCGGAGCCTGCCTCCAACAAGAAGATGAGCCAGGAGGAGATCGAGGCCATGCTGTCCGGCATGGGCGGCGGCGAACCCGCTCCCGCGCCTGCCCCGGCTCCCGCGCCTCAGCCCGCCCCGGCGGCCCAGCCGGCTCCCGCGGCCCAGCCCGCGGCGGCTCAGCCCGCAGCAGCGTCCCAGCCCGCGACGGCGGCGGACATCGGGGCGATGATGGCGGCTATGATGTCCGCCATGACCACGGCCATGGCCAACAACGCCGCAGCCGCCGCTCCGGCCCCCGTGCATCAGGCTCCGGAGCCCAAGGTTATCAACACCAGGCCCGCGCCCCTGCGGGAGATCGATCCGGCGGAGGCTCTGGGAAAGGAGCAGGCTCAGAACCTGGACCTGATTATGGAGGTTCCCCTCCAGGTGACGGTGGAAATCGGCCGGACCCAGCGGAAGGTGCAGGACATCCTGGAGTTCTCCAAGGGCTCCCTGGTGGTCCTCGACAAGCTGGCGGGCGACCAGGTGGACCTGTTCGTCAACGGCAAATGCGTGGCCAAGGGCGACGTGGTGGTCATTGACGACAACTTCGGCGTCCGTATCACCGAGATTGTCCAGGACCCCGTCATTGAGCTGGTGAAGAAATAAGCGGCCCGGCTTGGGCGCTTTTCAGATAACAACATCCGGCATACATGATTATTTTTGGATAAGAAGGAAGGAACAAGACTATGGCTAAGAAGATTCTGCTGGTCGACGACGCCGCCTTTATGCGGAAGATGATTAAGGACACCCTGAGCAAAAACGGGTACACGGAGCTGTTCGAGGCTGTGGACGGCGCGGACGCCGTGGAAAAATTCAGCGAGATCGGCCCGGACCTGGTCATTATGGACATCACCATGCCCAACATGGACGGACTGGAGGCCCTGAAAGCCATCCGTGCCAAGGACAGCGGCGCCAATGTGGTTATGTGCTCCGCCATGGGCCAGGAGAGCATGGTCATGGACGCGGTGCGCTCCGGCGCGAAGGACTTCATCGTCAAGCCCTTCAAGCCTGACCGTGTTTTGAAGACCGTCAGCACCATCCTGGGCAATCCCTGACGGGATGCTGGACCTGGAAGGGGACGCGGCCTTGGGCTCCTTTTTGTGGATGCTGGTCTGCGTCGTCTTGATCATCGGCCTGGCCTATTGGTTTACAAGATATGTGGCGGGCCGGGGCGCGCTGAGCGCTTTTTCCGGGCCACGGCGGATGGAGGTCCTGGACCGGCTGCCCCTGGGGCGGGACCAAAGCGTGGTCCTGGCCCGGGTGGGAGAGCGGTATCTGCTCCTGGGGGCCGGAACGGCGGGGGTGACCCTGCTGGCGGAGCTCACTGGAGAAGAGGCCGCCGCCTGGAAGCCGCCGGAGACGGCGGAGGGTGAGAAGCCGGGCTTTAAAGAGGCGTTTCTCACCATGATGAAGCAAAAAGAGCGGAGGTGAACCGGAGGTGCCGGAAGGGCTGATCAATGTAAACGGCGAGAACGTGCAGGCGCTGGAAGTTCTTTTCCTGATGACGGCAATCACGCTCCTGCCCTCTCTCGTGGTGATGATGACGTCCTTTACCCGGTTTATCATCTCCTTTTCGTTCCTGCGCAACGCCATGGGCACACAGCAGACGCCGCCCAACATAGTATTGGTGGGCCTCGCCCTGTTTTTGACGTTTTACACCATGTCCCCCACCATCACCCGCATTCAGGAGGAGGCCTATGAGCCCTACGCCGCGGAGGAGATTGGGCAGGAGGAGTTCCTGGAACGGGCCGTGGTGCCCCTGTCGGAGTTTATGGTGCGAAACACATGGACCAACACCCTGGAGATGTTCTGCGACATGGCCCATGTGGAGATGCCGGAGGAGGTCAACACCCAGACGGTGGTGGAGACGATTCCCCTGCGGATCATTGTACCCGCCTTTGTGACCTGCGAGTTGTCCAGGGCGTTTACCATCGGGCTGCTGCTGTATATTCCCTTCATGCTGATTGACATTGTGGTGTCCTGTACGCTGATGTCCATGGGTATGATTATGCTTCCGCCGTCCATGATTTCCGCGCCTTTCAAGCTGCTGCTGTTCGTGACTTTGAACGGGTGGGAGCTGCTGTTTTCCACCTTGGTCCGGGGTTTCCACTAGCGGAGGGCTGACGAATGGATACGGGAATGATAACCGACGTGATGCGGGACGCCGTGGGCGTGGTCATCAAGCTGGGCGGGCCCATGCTGGTTTTAAGCATGCTGGCCGGTGTGCTGATTGCCATTTTCCAGGCGGTGACCCAGATTCACGAGCAGACCATCGGCTTTATCTTAAAGGTGGTCATTATTGTGGGCGTCCTTCTGCTGGCGGGCGGCTGGATGCTGACGACGCTTCAGGAGTACGCCCGGGAGGTCTTTGACCTGATGACGCAGATTTAGCGGAGGCGCCTATGATAGACGAAGGGGCCCTGACGCTGTTTTTGTTGATTACGGCCCGGATGAGCGGCTTCGTGCTGTTCAATCCCCTGCTGAGCCGCCAGAATTTCCCCGGGACCTTCCGGGCGGGGTTTACGCTGCTGCTGTCGGTCTTCACCTATTCGGTGACAGGCGGGCGGCTGGAGCCGCCGGCGGGCATGCTGCCCTTTGCGGGGGCAATTTTGCTGGAAATGGCCATAGGCTTTGCCCTGGGCATGGTGGTAAACTTTTTCCTTTATATTCCCCAGATGGCGGGTTTGACCATCGACACCCAGATGGGTATGACCATGAACCAGACCTATGACCCCGGCTCACGCTCCAACATGTCCGTGACGGGCACGATGCTGAACACGCTGATGATTCTGCTCTTCTTTGCCGGGAACGGACACCACACGCTGCTGCGGATTATGATTACCTCCGGCGAGGTGGTGGGATACGGCGGCGTCTCCATTGGGAACGACCTGACAAACCTGGCGCTGGAGCTGTTTATCGAGTGTACCGTCCTGGCGGTGAAGCTCTGTATGCCGATTCTGGCGGCGGAGCTGATTGGCCAGCTGGGGATGGGCATTTTGATGAAGGTCATTCCCCAAATCAATGTGTTTTCCATTAACATCGAGCTGAAGGTGATCATCGGCCTGGCGCTGCTGCTGATGCTGATGCTTCCGGTCAGCGAGTTCCTCCTGGAGGCGGAACAAACCATGCTGAACAGCCTCCACACGATGCTGCGGCTGATGGCATAGCCGGTTTCAAGCCGCGCGGACGTCCGAAAGGGGGGATGACAGTTGGCGGACAGTTCTAAGACCGAAAAAGCAACCCCAAAAAAGCGAAGAGACGAACGAAAAAAAGGCAACGTCTTCATGAGCCAGGACGCGGTGGCCGTAGTCACGCTGCTGGGGTCCTTCTTCACCTTCTGGCTGCTGGCCGGAAGTATCGGGGAAGAGCTGGCGGGCTTTATGGGCTTTTGCTTTTCCAAGGTGGATCTGGCCGGGGGTTTGGTCATTGGCGACATTCTCAACGAGCTGGTGATGCAGGCCCTGGGGCTGATGATCCGGAGCGTGCTTCCCATTACGCTGGTAACGGCGGGCTGCGCCATTGCGGCCACCTTTGCGCAGACCAAGCTGCTGGTCAGCAGCGAACTGATGAAACCCAAATTCAGCCGCATCAATCCCCTGGAGGGCTTCAAACGGCTGTTTTCCTTAAAGAGCGTTATCAATGCCCTGAAGGGGCTTTTGAAAATCAGCATTCTCATGGTCATCGTCTATATGAGCATCGAAGGGATGTTTCATGAGAGTGCCAAATATCTTTATGTGGAGCTCCTGGCCTCCGCGCAGCACCTGTTTTCCGAAGGGATGAGCATGATTGTGAAAATCGGCATCGCCTTCATCGCCTTGGCGGCCGTGGATTTCTTCTATCAGCGGTGGGATTATGAGCGGAATCTCCGCATGAGCAAGCAGGAGATTAAGGAAGAATACAAACAGACGGAAGGCGACCCCCAGATCAAGGGGAAGATCAAGGAAATGCAGCGCAAGCGGGCTATGAGCCGCATGATGCAGCAGGTTCCCAAGGCCGACGTGGTCATCCGAAACCCCACCCACTTCGCCGTGGCTCTCCGGTACAAACCGGATCAGGACGCGGCCCCCATCGTCCTTGCCAAGGGACAGGATTCCCTGGCCCTCCGGATCGTGAAAATCGCGGAGGAGAACAAGGTGGCCGTTGTGGAAAACGTGCCCCTGGCCCGCGCCCTGTACGCGGACACGGAACTGGACCAAGAGATTCCCCCGGAGCTTTACAACCCCGTGGCGGAGGTGCTGGTCTACATCTTCCGGCTGAATGAAAAGCATCAATTGGTAAAATAAATTTGCCGCTTTGTCCAAAGGATAAGGCAGTCCGGCTTTGAAAGACACGCCGGGGCGGAAAGGAATCTGCGGGACAGGAGGTGACCGGCGCTTGAGAAGAATTTTTGACAACGTAATATCCCTCGCCGTCGTGGTCATTGTCCTGTTTTTGATTATTCCTCTGCCGACGCAGCTGCTGGACATCCTGCTGGTGGTCAACATCGGGCTTTCCATCATGATCCTGATGATCACCATGAACATCTCGGAGGCTTTGGAGTTTTCCATATTTCCCTCCCTGTTGCTGATTACGACGCTGTTCCGATTGGGACTGAACGTCTCCACCACCCGGCAGATTCTCTGGCACGGCTACGCCGGAACGGTCATTCAAAACTTCGGCAACCTGATTACGGGCGGCAACATCGTCGTCGGCGTGGTGGTCTTCTTGATCATCGTGCTGGTGCAGTTTATCGTTATCACCAAGGGCGCCGAGCGCGTGGCCGAGGTGGCTGCCCGGTTCACCCTGGACGCCATGCCCGGCAAGCAGATGGCCATCGACGCGGACCTCTCCTCCGGCCTCATTGACGAGCAGGAGGCCAAGGGCCGCCGGCACAAGATTCAAAAAGAGGCCGACTTCTACGGCGCTATGGACGGCGCCACCAAAATTGTCAAAGGCGACGCCACCATGTCCTTGATCATCACGATGATCAACTTTGTGGGCGGCGTCCTGATCGGGATGCTGATGAACGGCGGGACCTTTACCGACGTTCTCTCCCGGTACTCCATCGTCACCATCGGCGACGGCCTGGTCTCCCAGCTTCCGGCACTGATGATCTCCACCGCCACGGGTATGATTGTCACCCGGTCCGTGTCGGAGGGAAGCCTCAACAAGGACGTCATCGGGCAATTCAAGAATCAGCCCAGGGCCATTATGACCACCGGTGTCATTCTCCTCTTCCTGGCGGCCATTCCCAATACGCCCCACCTGGCCCTGGCCATCGGCGGCGGGCTGCTCTTGGGCGTGGGCTGGTTCGTCAGCGGCCGCATGGAACGGGAGCGGCAGGAGACCGAGGCCCTCCAGGTGGCGGCGGAACAGCAGCAGCAGGCCTCCCAGGCCGCGGCCCCCAGCGAAACCGACTACTACAAGGACATCAACAACGTCTACAACCTCCTCTCGGTGGAGCCCATCGAAATGGAGTTTGGATACAGCCTCATCCCTATGGTGGATGAGAGCCATGGCGGCAAGCTTATCAGCCGCATCGTCATTTTCCGCCGCCAGTACGCCCAGGACATGGGCTTCGTTTTCCCCTCCATCCGCCTCCACGACGCC
The DNA here is from genome assembly GCA_910574635.1 of Oscillospiraceae bacterium. Lineage (GTDB taxonomy): Bacteria > Bacillota > Clostridia > Oscillospirales > Oscillospiraceae > Oscillibacter. The sequence goes on from CAJTCG010000003.1 coordinate 92,124, forward strand.
TCGTCCCTGGGGACGAACCAGTACGTCATCCGCATCCGGGGCGAGGAGGTGGCCCGGGGCGAAATCCTGGTGGACTACTACCTGGCCCTGGAGCCGGCGAACCCCCTGGGGGAAATCGACGGCATCGAGACCATCGAGCCCGCCTACGGCATCCCCTCCCGGTGGATTCTGCCGGAGAACAAGGAGATGGCGGAGATCTACGGATACAACGTCATCGACCCCCTGTCCGTCATGCTGACCCACCTGTCGGAGACGGTGAAGAAATACGCCTACGAGATGCTGGGCCGGACGGAGACCATTCAGCTGGTGGACAATTTGAAGCGCAGCGCCCCGGAGCTGGTGGAGGAGGCCATCCCCGCTATCGTCTCCTACTCCACGCTGGAGAAGGTGCTGCGGAACCTCCTGAAGGAGGGCGTGCCCATCAAGGACCTGGGAGCCATTGTGGAAACCCTGGCCGACGCCCTGACGCAGGGCCGGGACATCGACGCCGCTACGGAGCAGGTCCGGGGCGCCCTGGCCCGGACCATTACCCGCCGCTTTTGCGAGGATGGTCAGCTCCGGGTGGTCACCCTGGACGCGGAGGTGGAGAAAAAGATCATCGCCTCCCTCACCCGGAACGAGCAGGGCGTGTATCTGGCCATGGGGCCGGAGCTGATGCAGCAGATCGTCTCCCAGCTGGCAAACCAGATGAAGAAGTTCAACGACCTCTCCCAGACGCCCATCATTCTGGTCAGCCAGGTGATCCGGGGCTATTTCTCCAAGATGATTACCCAGTTCTACCCCGGCGTGTACGTGCTGTCCTTCAATGAAATCACCAGCGCCGTGCAAATTCAGGCCATCGGGAACATTACCCTGGAACCGGCGGCCCGGACGGAGAGAAGGGCGGTGGGCACATGAGCGAGGTGACCGCCTCCGTTCGCTACAGCGAGCGGGAGATTGAGGAGATGGAGACTCAGGACCTCCTCCAGCTCTATAAGGAGACGGGGGACGAGAGCCTGAAGTGGCCCCTGGTCCTGCGCTATGAGGGGCTGATTAAAAACGCTGCCATGCAGATTCGGGGCGTCTACAGCAGCTTCGCCCAAATCGACGATATCATCAACGAGGGAATCATCACCCTCCTGGGAGCCATCGATAAATTTGACCCGGACAAGGGCGTGAAGTTCGAAACCTACGTCTCCAAGCGCATCCGGGGCATGGTCATCGACCTGGCCCGGAAGCAGGATTGGATTCCCCGGAACGTCCGGAAGCGGGCCAAGGAGATTGACATGGCCTCGGCGGAGCTGTCCGCCGCCCTGGGCCGGACGCCCACCGACGGGGAGATCGCCAAGCACCTGGGCATCACCCAGGAGCGGTACCAGAAGGACGCCGCCAACATCGCCCTGAGCAACGTTTTGTCCCTGGACGTGCTGATGGACACCCGGGAAGCCACGGGCTACCCGCTGGAGGTGCCCTCCAGCGACGCCAGGAGCCAGCCGGAGCTGGTGCTCCAGGAGCGGGAAATGCAGCGGGCCCTGGCCCAGGGCATCGCGTCTTTGCGGGAGAACGAGCAGATCGTCCTCTCCCTGTACTATGAACGGAATCTGCACCTGAAGGAAATCGCCCAGGTCATGGAGCTCAGCGAGCCCCGCATTTCCCAGATTCACACCCGGGCCATTCAGAAGCTGCGGACGTATATGGAAAACTATCTGGGCGACGAACCGGAGCCGAAACCTAAGAGGAAGAGGGGATAACGCGTGTATAAAGGCTTTTACAATCTGACCTCCGCCATGCTGACCCATCAGCACAATCTCAATGTCATCGGCAACAATATGGTGAACATCTCCACGTCGGGCTACAAGCAGGAACGCTATGTGGCGACCACCTTTGACGACGTGATGTACAGCCGGGTAACGGTGAATGAGAGCGGCGGCACGGAAATCGGCCGTCAGAGCTACATACGGGCGGCCAGCGACATCTACACGGATTACAGCCAGGGCATCCCGGAGCCCACGGAGCTGCCCCTGGACTTCGCCATTGTGGGAGACGGCTTCTTCGCCGTCCAGGACCCGGAGGGCAATGTGGCCTACACCCGGATGGGCAATTTCTGCCTGGACGACGAGGGTTACCTCTGCCTGCCCGGCTTCGGCCAGGTGCTGGACCCCCAGAGCCGGCCCATTTACCTGGGCACCGACAAAATCCGGGGGGACAGCCGGGGCGTTATCTACTTCGACCAGCCGCCGGAGCAGGGCGGGGGCACCGCCATCGGCCAGCTGGGCGTTTTCAGCTTTGAAGACAACCTGGCCCTGGAGCGGAACGACCGGGGCCTGTTTACCGGCGAGGGCGCCCAGCAGAGCGAGGACTTTGAGATATGGAACAAGTATCTGGAGCGCTCCAACACCGACATGGTCAAGCAGATGACGGAGATGATTACCTACCAGCGGGCGCTGCAAAGCGCCGCCCAGGTCACCAAGATGTATGACCAGCTGATGACCAAGGCCACCGGCGAGGTCGGCCGCTTCGCCTAAGGAGGAAGCCTATGAATCAATCCTTTTTCATTGCGGCTGTGGGAGCCCACCAGCAGCTTATGCGGCTGGGAGTCCACGGCAACAACATCGCAAATCTGAACACTTACGGCTTCAGGGCGGAAAAGAGCCGCTTCGCCTCCTTGATGTACGACGATCTAAAGGGCGTCGGGACCGCCACGGAAGGCGGCTACGAGGGGGAGGACCCCGGCTTCGAGATGCTTCCCTCCGGCGTGGGCGCGGCCCTGTGGACCACGGACACGGATTTCAAGAGCGGCCCTCTGGAGGAGACCAAGCGGGACCAGGATTACGCCATCGCGGGAGAGGGCTTTTTTGCCATCGCGGATCTGACCACGGGGGAGATTACCCTCACCCGGAACGGCGCCTTCGTCATCTCCGAGCTGATGCGCTCCACCGGCGAGGTGGACGAAAACGGCCAGGATATTCAAGAGCGAATCTACTACCTCTCCGACAACGAGGGGCGCTTCGTCCTCAGTGAGACCGGCAGCATGATCGAAGTGGGAGACGAGCACGAGCCGCAGCCCGTGGGTGTCTTTGACTACATGAACTACGACGGAATGGAGCATGTGAACGACACCCGCTTCCGGGCCGTTGATAAAAACGGGAGCATCCGCCAGGGCGGGGGCACGGTGATGCGGGGCTTCATCGAGATGTCCAACGCGGACCTGGCGGAGGAGATGACCAAGGTGATCGAGTCCCAGAGGGCCTATGGCATGGCGCTGAAGATGGTGCAGACCTCCGACGAAGTTGAGACCACCATCAACAGCCTGCGCGGCTAAGAGAGGGGAAGGGCATGACCATTAAAAGCTATGACGAACTCAGCTCCCTGGAGCTGGATACCCTGAAGGAAATCGGCAGCATCGGCACCGGCAACGCCGCCACCAGCCTGTCGGCCCTCATCGGCAAGCCCGTGCGCATTCAGCAGCCGGAGGTCCGCATCATGGAATACAACGAGGCCATCGAGTGGATCGGCGGCCCGGAGCCCATCACCGCCGGCGTGCTGGTGGGGATGAGCGGACAGCTCAGCGGCATCATGCTGTCGGTGCAGCAGCTGGACTTTGTGAACCTGGTGCTGGAGAGCATGATGGAAAGAACCATCAAGGATTACATGGAGCTGGGTGAAATTGAGCGCTCCGCCTTGACCGAGGTGGGCAACATCATGATTTCCACCTTCATCAACGCTCTCAGCGGCCTGGCGGACTTGGACATCAAGCTGACCGTGCCCGCCTTCACCGTGGATATGCAGGGGGCCATCATGGCCGTGCCCATGGCGGAGTACGGCGGACAGTCCAATTACATCATGACCATCGGCGGAAACTTTATTTGCAATGGAAAGGAGATTCCCTGCCGTTTGCTGTTGTCGCCGGATATTCGGTCGCTGAACTTTTTATTAAGGAAGCTGGGCGTGAACAGTGGAGAGTAAGATCACAGTTGGAATCGCGGATATGAAAATGGCCCAGGGCTCCGGCATGCTGATTACCTACGCCCTGGGGTCCTGCATAGGAATCTGCCTGTATGATCAGCGGATCAAGCTGGCGTCGCTGATTCACATCATGCTGCCGCTGAACATGGAGCCGGGCCGGAAGAACACCATGAAGTACGCGGACACCGGCATCCGGGAGACGCTGAAATTGATGGAGTCCAAGGGGGCGTCCCGTTCCCGCATCACGGCGAAGATCGCCGGGGGGGCCAAGATGTTCGAAATCAGCGGCGGAAACCTGGGAAACATCGGCCAGCGCAACATCGAGAGCGTCCGTATGCACCTGAAGCGGGAGGGCATCCAGCTTTTGAAGGAGGACGTGGGGGGCTCCGTGGCCCGGACGCTGCTGTTCGACCCCGCCACGGGAATGGCCTGCGTTCGGAGCTACGGCCGGCCGGAGATGATTTTTTAACAAGCTCATTTTTGTATGGCATATAGAGTCAAGCACTGAAAGGAGTGTTCGGAATGTTGTTGGAAGAGGACAAGCGGGGCATTTTGCTGGAGTCAGGCACGAATGAGATCGAGGTCATGGAATTCACCATCAATGAAAGCCTGTACGGCATCAACGTGGCGAAGGTCAAGGAGATTTTGGTCTCTCAGCCCGTGAAGCACATGCCCCATGCCCACCCGGCGGTGGAGGGCATTTTCAAGCCCCGGGACAAAGTGATTACCGTGGTGGATCTGCCCACGTACCTCCTGGGCGAGACTGGGGAGAAAAAGAGCAAGGACCTGTTCATCATCACCAATTTCAACAAGATGAACATCGCCTTTCGGGTCCACACGGTGGTGGGCATCAGCCGCATCTCCTGGAAAAGCATCCAGAAGCCGGACAAAACCGTGGCCGGAGGAAACGAGGGCATCGCCACCGGCATCGCCCAGTGCGGCGACGATCTGGTGACCATCCTGGACTTTGAGAAAATCGTGGCGGAAATCGCCCCGGAGACCACCATCCAGATGTCCGAGATCGACCAGCTGGGCGAGCGGAAGCGGAGCGACGCCGTCATCCTGGTGGCGGAGGACTCCGTGCTCCTCAGCAAGATGATCGAAGAGGCCCTGCACAAGTCCGGCTACGGGAATACCCGGATGTTCCCGGACGGCAGCAAGCTGTGGGAGTACCTCAACAGCCTCCGGGGCCACGACAACTTTGACGACGAGGTGGCGCTGATTATCACCGACATCGAAATGCCCCAGATGGACGGTCACCGGCTGACGAAGCTGGTGAAGGACGACAAGGACTTCAAGCACCTGCCGCTGATCATTTTCTCCTCCCTGATTACGGAGGAGATGCGCCGCAAGGGCAAGGAGCTGGGCGCGGACGAGCAGATGAGCAAGCCGGAGATCGGCCATCTGGTCCGGGTCATCGACCATCTGCTGGAAGAAGCCGGGCGGCGAGAATAATCGCGGAGGGATATCATGAGCAGTAAATACATCGTAAGGCAGCCGATCAAGGATCCCCAGGGGAAGATATTGGGGTATGAGATTCTGTACCATGGGGAGAATCAGGCTTTCACCGTAGAGACCCCCCAGGCCAAGGAATTCGCCTCCGCCGACACGATCTACAGCTTCCTCACTCAGAACAGTACGACGACGCTGCGGGGGTCCCTGAACTTCATGACCTTCACGACGACGCTGCTGATGAAAAAGACGCCCCGCCTTTTCGAGAAGACGGAGCTCGTCATCCAGATTAACGACAGTGTCATCATCCACCCGCTGTCCATGCACTTCGTCAACCAATACGCGAAAGAGGGCTATAAGGTGGCGGTGAACGAATTCCAGTTCGCCCCCCGGTACCTGGCCCTGCTGGACAGCATTGATTACATCAAAGTCAACATCCAGACCACGCCGGAGCTGGCCATGCACAACATTGTGGAAGTGGCCCACAGCATGCAGAAAAAATGCATCATCACCAATGTGGACACGGAAGAGCAGTACCAAAAGGCGCTGCTGATGAAGGCCGACGGCCTGGAGGGCACCTATGTTGCCGAGCAGATGACCACCCGGGTCCACTCCAGCGCCTATCTCCAGTCCAGCTTCTTCCGCCTGATGGTGGCCATCACCCGGGATGAGCCGGACGTGGACGAGATTGAGCAGCTGATCTCCATGGACGCCAGCCTGACGTACAACCTGCTGAAGGTGGCCAACTCCGCCTATTTCGCCCTGCGGAACCGGGCCACGACGGTGCACCAGGCCATCATGACCCTGGGGCTTGGGCAGCTGAAGCAGTGGATTTACCTCCTCAGCGCCAGCGTCAGCACCGAGTCCGCCGAGGCGGGGACGGAGGAATTCCTGAAGCGCTCCTTCATGCGGGCCTCCTTCTGCAAGGAGCTGATGAAGTACGCCAAAAATATGCCCATCACCCCGGCGGAGGCCTATCTGATGGGCATGTTCTCCACGCTGAACCACCTGGTGGACGCGCCTCTGGAGGAAATTCTGGAAGAGCTTCCGGTTTCGGACATGGTGCGAAACGCGCTGGTAAAGAAGGAAGGCCGCTGCGGCAAGCTCTATGAGCTGCTGCTGAGTTACGAGGCGGCCAACTGGAACGCCATCACCGCCCTGGCGGAGGAGCTGGGCATCCCCAACCAGATTCTGACCAATGTATACTTCACCTGCATGGAAAATGTCAACGTCCTGTGGGAGCAGCTGAGCAGTACCGCCGCCGGCCTGGAGCCGGAGGCCGGCACCGCGCCCGAGGACGGCGAGTGAGCCGGGGAAGGAGCAGGATAGGGAACTTGAACAGCCCGGCGAACCGTGATTTCGCCGGGCTGAACAAATTTCAGGAATGCCGCGAAGGCCTTGAACATTCGGCGGGCGCATGGAAACGCGCGGCCCCAAAAAAGGAGGCCCCGTTTCGGGGCCTCCTTCGTAAGCAGAACGGGCGTTCCCCCTGGGGACTTAATTCTCCGGCCGGGAGTGATGGGGCGTGAGCATGACTTTCTTGCAGGCCTGAATGAGCTGGGAGGTCACGTCGCTGGAGAACCGGCTCTCGTAGACGGTAAGGCGGGGAACCCGCTCGTTCTGGCTCAAGACCACGTATTTAGGCGGCAGATGGTTCAGGGCGTAGGCCCGCACATCCACCCGGCACTTGTCGCAGCAGCAGATGCCGAACATTTTCATGTACTCATCCGCTTTTTCCTCCACCAGAATCTGCATGACGTTGATATAGGAGGGCTGCTCCTCCTGGTCCTGTTGTTCCTCCTGTAAGGGTTCCTGGGAAACATCCTCCCGGACCGGCGCGGCGGGCGCTTCCTGTGCCGGGGCCGCCTGGGGCGCGGATTCGCTCTGCGGAGCTGCCTGGGATGCGGGAGCCGTGGGGGCGGCCTTGGGGGCTGTTTCCAGCTCGGCTTCCAGGGCGTCCTTGATTTGGGAGGAGACGGCGGCGTCGGCGGTGATGGAGGAAATGATGGGAGCCACCGGCGCGGCATGGGCGGGCTCCGCCTCCGGGGCCGCCTGGGGCGCGGGCTCTGCCTGGGGCGCCGCGGGCTCCGCCTTGGGTTCCGCCGGGGGCTCGGGCGCGCTGCCCCGGTTCTTGCTGAGCAGGTTCATTACATGGGCGGTTTTGCTGCTGTTGTTGGATGCCATAACGAAAACTCCTTTACATCAGAAAAATCAAAAGCTTAGAACCACTTGGAACGGGGGGCCGGACGGGGGGCCGGGAAGTCCGGGCCCGCCACGGCGTCCACAATTCTGCGCAGATCGGCGGAGGCTTTCGAGCCGGGCTGGTAGGTCAGAACGCTCTGCCCATGGGCGGGGGCCATGGCCACGCTGACGCTCCGGCGGACCTTGGTGTGGAACACCTGGCTGTCCAGCTGCTCCGCCACGGATTCCGCCAGATCCAGAATCTCACGGGAGAGGGTCAGGCGGCGGTCGTACTTATTCAAAAGGATGCCCAGAACCTTCAGGTTCGGGTTGAAGGACTTGCGGACGGTGTCGATGGTATCCTGAATCTGGGAGACGCCCACAAGGCTCAAGACCTCCGCCTCCATGGGGACGATGAGCCCGGTGGAGGCCACGTAGGCGTTGATGGTCAGGATGTTCAGGGCCGGCGGGGTGTCGATGATGATGAAATCGTAGTTGGGCTTTACCACGTCCAGCTGCTGGGAGAGCATGAATTCCCGCCGGGGGGCCGTGAACTCCACCTCGGCGGTGGAGAGCATGATGTCCGAGGCGAGGATGTCGCCGTATTCCGTGTGGGAAATGGCCCGCTCAATGGGACAGGCGCCGGTGAGCACGTCGTAGACGGTTTTGCACTCGCCGATGTCCAGGCCCAGGGTGAAGCCCAGGTTGCCCTGGGGGTCCAGATCGACGCCCAGGACCCGCGCGCCCCGCTGCTTCAGGCCGCAGACCAGCGCGGAAACGGTGGTGGTTTTGCCCACGCCGCCCTTTTGATTCGTGACAGTGATGACCTGTGTCAAAGGATTTTCCTCCTTACTGTAAAAACTAAACGGGGACCTCTTATTTTTATTATACTATATGTCGATAAAAAAACATAGAGGAATATCAAAAAAATTCTAACTTCGATAGACCCCGCCCCGAAAGGGCCGGGGCGACACCAGAATTCCTGAAAGGGGTTGTATGATATGGCAGTCAGCGGCGTAAGCAGTTCCAGAAGTATCTATGGAAATCGAAATGTGATTACGGGCCTTGCCAGCGGCATGGACACGGAGAGCATGATCGAAAACGCAATCTCCGCGTACAAAAACAAAATCTCCGCACTAAGCCAGAAACGAACCAAGACCGAGTGGAAGCAGGACGCCTACAGGAGCATGATCAGCAAGATGTCCTCCTTCCTCTCAAAGTACACCTCCTACCGGTCCGCCAACAACCTGATGTCCACCAGCTTCTTCGACCAGGCGGTGAAGACGGTCTCCAAGGGCGCCAACAAGGACCTGGTGTCCGCCGTGGGCCGGGCCAGCAGCGATATCCGCATCGACCGGGTGCGCCAGCTGGCCACCGCCGCCACCTACAAGCTCAGCGGCACCGCGCTGGACGGCACCACCGCCGCCTTCGGGCAGGATAAGGTCAGCGCCTCCGCCAGCGGCACGCTGGACCTGGATAAGGAAATTGACATCAGCAAGCTGAACGGCTCGTTGACCCTGGCCTACGGCGGCGCCAACGCCCAGAGCTATCTGACCGTCAATTTCGACGAAACCAAGACCTACGCTAACGCGGATGAACTGGTGGCGGAGATCAACAAGCAGCTGGAGGGCCAGAGCGTCTCCATCGGAACCAAAACCTACACCGGCAAAGAGCTGCTGGACAATGTGGTCAAGGCCGAGGTGGGCGCGGACGGCAAAATCACCTTCGCGGACCCGAAGAAAAACGGCGTCTATGTCAGCGGCGCCACCGGAAGCGTGCAGGAGCAGCTCCTGGGAGGGAGTGAGCCCAGCACCGAGGCGGGCAAGCAGATCAAGTCCCTGACCCTCGCCGACGGTGCCCTGGACACGGAAAAGATGAGCACGCTGGAGTACCTGTCCACCCGGGGTGCCAGCATGGAAATCACCCTGGACGGCAAGACCAAGACCGTCAAGCTGCCGGGAGAGGACGCGGTCAAGGGCCTGACCGGCGCGGACCGGGACGCGGCCTATGTCAAGGCGTTCCAAAAGAGCATTGACGACGCCTTCGGCAAGGGAAAACTGACCGTCAGCGACGCGAACGGAGACGGTAATGGCATCCAGTTCCAGTTCGACGCGCCGAAAGGATCTACCTTCGCCATTGGCTCCACCAAGGGCGAGATTTTGGGCTTTGGCGAAAGCGACCGGGTGACCAGCTACCTCAACACCGGGAAGACCCTGGGCGAGCTGATGAAGGGCAAGGACTTCTCCACCTTTGAGAAGGCTTATGTCCTGGATTCCAAGGGGAACAAAACCAATAAGCTGGCGACGGACGCCAACGGCAAACAGCTCTACTCTTTTAAAGTCAACGGCAAGGAAGTCGGCCAGTTCAACGAAGACACGGCCCTGAGCACGGTCTTCAACGCCATGAACAGCAACAGCGACTCCGAGGTTAAGGTAGGCTACTCCAAACTGACCAACGAGCTGACCTTCACCGCTAAGGACACCGGAGCGGCCAGCAAAATCGACTTCGGAGACGACAAATCCATGGCGGCGGCCCTGTTCGGCAAGGTTGACACCAGCGCCGCGGGCTACAGCGCGGGCCAGGACGCCATCTTTGAGGCCAGCATCAACGGCACCTCCCTGGGAGAGATTACCCGGAGCTCCAACGAGGTGGAAATGGACGGCATGACCATCAGCCTCAAGGGGACCTTCGGCTATCAGACGGACGAAGACGGAAACATCCAGTATGAGTCCGAGCAGGCGAAGGACAAAGATGGAAGACTGCTCTTCAGCTTCCAGGGAGTAGAGAAGGCCGCCTCTGAAAATGGGGGCAAGCTGGAATTCACGGACGAAAAGAGCGGGAAAACCGTCTATGGCACCATTGACGCGGACGGAAAGCTGACCTTTACAAACCAGGCCGGGGCTCAGGTCTATGCCCGTGTGGACGCCCAGAACCGCCTCCGGTTTGACGCGGACGCGTCCCAGGCCGTGGAAGGCAGCGCGGTCATGAACAAAACGGCCATCAAGGATACCAAGGCGGAAGGCGTCACCTTTGAGACCAGCTCCGACGCGGACAAAATCGTGGACGTGGTCAAGCAGATGGTGGAAGACTACAACGCCATGGCGAAAGAGATCAAGGACGCCTATTCCACCCTCCCCGCCCAGCGGTCCAACGGCGCCTATTATGAGCCTCTGACCTCCGAAGACGAGGAGGAGATGAGCGAGAGCGCCGTCAAGAACTGGACGGAGAAGGCCAAGCAGGGCATCCTCTTCGGAGACCGGGACCTGGCGTCCCTCTATCAGCGCCTGACCTCCGCCGTCTCCATGACCGGCGAGCACGGCGCGGCCCTGCGGGAGGCGGGCATCACCGTAAACTACTCCAACGGCCTGACTACCCTGGAGTTCAACGAGGATAAATTCCGCGCCGCCCTGAACAACGACCCCGATAAGGTCCGGGACGCCTTCACCTCCAGCGTGGAGTCCGGCGCCAAGAGCAACGGACTGATGCAGGCCCTGAAGCAGCCCCTGGATATCTACGGCAAGACCGAGGGCGGCAAGGGCGTGCTGGTGGAAAAGGCGGGTTCTCCCCTGGCGCCCAGCACCATGTACAACAACACCATTCAAAAAGAGCTCAACAACATCGACTCGCAAATTGAGCGCTGGCAGGACAAGATGGAGGACCAGATTGACCACTACACCAGCCAGTTCTCCCGCTTGGAGCAGCTCATCCAGCAGATGAACTCCCAGAGCTCCTACTTCTCCCAGCTGATGGCGGGCGGCTGATTTTAAAAAGGCGGTGATCCACAAACAATGGATATGAAAGGCTTCCAGTCATACAAGGAGCAAAGCGTCAACACCATGACCCAGGGGGAGCTGCTGCTGCTTTTGTATGACGAGCTGTATAAACGCCTGTCTCAGGCGGAGCTCATGCTGGATCAGCAAAACTTCCCCGTCTATGAGGCTTCCATTGAGCGTTCGGTCGCCATCATCGACTACCTGGACTCCACGCTGGACCGGCAGTATCCCATCAGCAAAAACCTGGCCCAGCTGTACGAGTATTTTACCTATGAGCTGGGCCGGGCGAAAATCGGCCGCCGCAAGGAGGTCCTGACCCATGTGAAAAGCATGGTGGGCGAACTGCGGGACGCCTTCCGCCAGGCGCAAAAGAGCGGAGACTCGGGAAAGTAGGGATTCAAGATGGAAGCACCGGCGCTGATGGATGCCCACGTACAGCTGAAACGAATCTATACCGCGCTGAACGAGGCCCTGGATTTGACCCGCCAGCTGGCGGACGCCGTGGACCGGGACGATCAGGTTTCGGCGCAGATGCTGGTTTCCATGCGGCAGGAGCCCATTGACAAGCTGTCCAGGGCCCGCCAGGCCCTGGACCAGCAGCGGCAGAGCTTGCCGCCCTCCGCTGCCGCCCGCCTTTCCGCCATTTTGAGGGGCGAGGCGGCGGAGTCGGCGGAAGAGGCTCCGCTGACGGCCCAGGTTGGCGTGAATCAACGGGTCTTGAAGCAGCTTGTGGAGCTGGACCAGGTGGTCAACCGCAAGCTGGCGCGAGAGAAGTCCATTTACAAATAAGACAACGCGCGAGAGCCGGAGCCCGGCCGGATTGTCCGGGCTCCCGCCTTTGCGCGCGTAAGGACGGATACCGGGAAACCGCCGCCCGGCGGAGGACGAAGCCCAGTTCGCCGGAGGCATGATTCAAGACTACGGGAGCGCAGAGTATGCCCACGATTACGCTGGAAAATGTGACAAAGAACTATAAGCTGGACCGACGGCAGCAAAAAGAGCAGAAGGGTAAAAAGTATGAGGTCGGCGTGGAGGATATCAACCTGACCATCCGGCAGGGGGAGTTTGTCTTCCTGGTCGGCAGCAGCGGCGCAGGCAAGAGCACGCTGCTGGACCTGATTTCCGGGAAGATTAGGCCCGACAAGGGCACGGTGTACCTGGATAAAAAGGACCTCTCCAAGCTGATTCCCTGGAGCCAGAACCGCATGGCCATCCTCTTCGGCAAGGTCCAGCAGGAGCACAGCCTCATCCGGAAAATGACCGTGGAGGAAAACCTCTGGGTGGCCGCCCAGGTGGGACGGCGCCGCTTTGAAAGCGGCAAGCATGTGGATCTCCGGGTGAAGAAGGTGCTGGGCCTGGTGGGAATGCGGGGCGTGGAAGCCCGGTATCCCGTGGAGATGTCCATTGGCGAGTGCCGCCGGGTGGAGCTGGCCCGGGCCCTTATCAACAGCCCCCCCATTCTGGTGCTGGACGAGATCACGGCCAACCTGGATGACGACAACATCTGGGATATGTTCCAGCTTTTGCAGGAGGTCAACCGCATGGGCACCACCGTCATCATGGCCACCCACGCCAGCCGGTATGTCAACATCATGCGCCGGCGGGTGATTACACTGGTGGACGGGAAGATTTTCGGCGATGTCGAGAAGGGAAGATACGGCGACGTGGTGTGAAAGCCTCGGGAAGCCGATTAGAATAAAAGAAATCTTGACGCATTTAAGAAAACGAGGAGGAAGCAGGAAATGATAAAAAACATGAAGATCAGGAAGAGCCTGATTATGGGGTTCGGGATCACCATCGTTGTTTCCGCGATCATCATCATCGTGTCGCTGGTCCTGATGGCGATGCAGAAGGGGCAGTACACCGACATTCTGGATAAGTACGTGGCGTCCAATGAACTGGTGTCCGAGTGCCGCATCAGCTACAACATCGCCGCCCGGAATCTGCGTGACGCGGTGCTGTCCGGCGACATGACCAATGTGGACGCCACGAACAGTAAAATCAGTGAGCTGAGCGCCCAGCTGACCGAGCTGTCCAATACCTATCCCCTGGACGACAAGACTGAGCTGAACTCCTTCATCAGCCTGGTGGAGGCCTGGGAGAAGGAGGCCGCCAGCATCGGCGAGACGGCCCGTACAAACCAGCAGAAGGCAGCCGAGATGCTGGTCAATGACTGCACTCCCGTTTTGAATCAAATGGCCACCGCCGGCGAAGGACTGGCCGCCAAGCTCCAGGCGGAGCAGGAAGCCATCATCAAGCGGCAGAGCACGGTTTCCAACATTGCCATGATCTGCATTGTGGTAGCTATGATCATTGCCACTCTGGTGGTGCTCCGGCTGGCCCTGATCATCATCAAGAGCATCGTAATCCCCACGGAGAAGGTCCGGGCTGCCCTGGTGGGCTTCAGCGAGGGCAAGCTGGATATCCCCGTGGACTATGAGAGCAAAAGCGAGCTGGGCGAGATGTGCGACGCCCTGCGGACCAGCCAGAAGGTATTGGACAGCGTCATCAAGGACGCCTGCCACCTCCTGGAGGAGATGAGCGAGGGCAACTTCAACTGCCGCACTGACGCCGAGCAGTACTACGTGGGTGAGCTGTCCGACATGCTCAAGTCCATCCAGATTATCAACCGCAGCCTCAGCGACACCCTGGCCCAGATCAGCCTCAGCGGCGAGCAGGTTTCCTCCGGCTCCGACCAGGTGTCCACCGGCGCCCAGGCCCTGGCCCAGGGCGCGACCGAGCAGGCCAGCGCCGTTCAGGAGCTGTCCGCCACCATTGCCGAGATCTCCAGTCGCTCCCAGAGCAACGCCAAGCGGAGCGAGGATGCCATCGACCACTCCAAGAACGCCGACCTGCGGGTCCGGGAGAGCGCCGACTACATGGAAGAGATGGTCAAGGCCATGGAGAAAATCTCCAGTTCCTCCGAGGAGATTGGAAAGATCATCGCCACCATCGAAAACATTGCCTTCCAGACCAACATCCTGGCGCTGAACGCCGCCGTGGAGGCCGCCCGGGCGGGCTCCGCCGGCAAGGGCTTCGCCGTGGTAGCCGACGAGGTGCGCAACCTGGCCACCAAGTCTGACCAGGCCGCCAAGGCCACCAAGGAGCTGATTGACAACTCCATCACCTCCGTTCAGTACGGCAGCGAAATCGTCAAGCGGGTCTCCGAGTCCTTGGACAAGACGGTCCAGGCCACCAACGAGTCCATGTCCGCCCTCCAGGAGATTGCCAAGGCCGTGGAGGAAGAGGCTTCCGCCATCGCCCAGGTCACCGAGGGCATCGACCAGATTTCCAGCGTGGTGCAGACCAACTCCGCCACCTCCGAGCAGTCCGCCGCCGCCAGCGAGGAGCTGAGCAGCCAGGCCAGCCTGATGAAGGATCTGCTGAGCAAGTTCCGCCTCCGCAACGACAGCGGAACCAGCACCTACACTGCCCCCGCCTACACGGAGGAGAGCGCCGACACCTCCTATGACACCGGCTACACCAGCGGCGGAAGCGCCTTCAGCAAGTACTAAGCGGTTGTTCCGCCGGCCAAAGTAAGACGCGAGCTGTCATGGACATGGAATGAACGCAGGACCACTCGCGCCATCCCGCGCTGGCAGTAGAGTTCCCTGCCATGATGCCAGAAAGCGGTTCGGTGCCGCTTTCTGGCATCATTTGCGCCTCTATCGTCGATGCGCTTGAGAATCGGTTATGAAGAGGCAGGAAAAGGAGCGTCGCATGATGAAGGATTTGAGAGCCCAGGAGCAGGATTTGATCTTTGCCCTGGATATCGGGACCCGCAGCGTCGTGGGCGTTGTGGGCCGGCCCTCCGGGGGCCGGTTCAAGGCCCTGGACATCGAAATGGCGGAGCACGGAAGCCGCGCCATGCTGGACGGACAAATTGATAACATCCATCAGGTGGGCGCCCTGGCCCGGACGGTGACGGACCGCCTGGAGGAGCGCCTGGGCGTCCGTTTGGAGCGGGTCTGCGTGGCCGCCGCCGGGCGGGCCCTGCGGACCCAGAGCGGCAGCTTTACCATGGATATCAGCGCGGAGAAAACCATCAGCGCCGAGACCATCAGCCGCTTGGAGGCGGGGGCCCTCTCCGCCGCCGAAGAGGCCCTGCAGATGGAGGACGAGGTCCGGAGGCAGTTCTTCATGGTGGGCTACACCGTGGCGCAGTACCGGCTGGATAACTATCCCCTGGCCTCCCTGCTGGACCACAACGGGCAAAAAGCGGAGGCGGACGTGGTGGCCACCTTCCTCCCCGGAGAGGTGGTGGAGAGCCTCTATGCCGCCATGCGGACGGCGGGCCTCCAGGTCTCCAGCCTGACCCTGGAGCCCATCGCCGCCATGAACGCCGCCATCCCCGTGGAGCTGCGGCTTTTGAACCTGGCGCTGGTGGACATCGGCGCGGGAACCACGGATATCGCCGTCTGCCGGGACGGCAGCGTCACCGGCTACACCATGGCCACCATCGCCGGGGATGAGATTACCGAGGCCATTATGCGGACCTTCCTGGTGGACTTCCAGACCGCCGAGGAGATGAAGCGGAATCTCCGCCCTGGGGAGGACGTTTGTTACACGGATATCCTCGGCCTGGAGAACACCGCCGCCTTTGAGGAGCTCTATGCCGCCATTCAAGAGCCCATGGGCCGCCTGGCGGAGGCCATCGCCGTCCAGGTGACGGAGCTCAACGGCGGCGCGCCCTCGGCGCTGTTCCTGGCCGGAGGCGGCAGCAAGCTGGAGGGGCTCCGGGAGAAGGTGGCCGCCAGCCTGGGGATGGACGAGCGCCGGGTGGCCATCGCCGGAAACAATTTTGCCAAAAGCGCCTTTGCCGACGAGATGGACCTGAACAACCCGGAGTATGCCACGCCCCTGGGGATTGCCATTTCCGCGGGCCTGGGGCTTTTGAACGACAGCTATGTCATCACCCTCAACGGGGAGACCGCCAAGCTCTTCCGCAGCGGGACGCTGACGGTCCGGGACATTCTGCTGATGAACGGCTACACCTACGCCGACATGCTGGGCCGCTCCGGGAAGAACCTGGGGGTGACCCTCAACGGGCGGCGCATGGTCCTCCGGGGCGAGCCCGCCGCGCCCGCCATTCTCCGGGTGAACGGGGAGGAGGCGGCCATCAACGCGGTGGTCCACGCGGGGGACAGCATCCGCTTCCAGCCCGCCCGCAGCGGCAGGGACGCCGCCAAGACCCTGGGCGAGCTGCTGGGGAAGGATTTCTCCGGCCGGGTGCTGCTGAACAACCGGGAGGGTGACCGGAAGGCCCCCCTGCGCCAGGGGGACGTGATCCTGACGCTGGAGGGCCCGGCAGGCCTTATTCCCCCGCTGCCGGAGCTTCCGCCGGAGCAGCCGGAGAAGACCGCCCCCCAGCCGGAACCCGACGCCCCGCCTCCGGCGCCTTTGCCGGAGGAGAAGGCGGAGCCGGTTTCTGAGGAGCCTCCCCAGCCGGAGCCCCCGAAGCCGGTGAAGCCCCGAATCCGCAAGCGGGAGGTGGAGATCCTCCTAAACGGCAAGCCCGTGGTTCTGCCGCCCAAGGAGAACGGCCAGCCCTATTACGTTATGGACCTGCTGGAGCGGTCCGGCGTGGATTTCGAGAAGCTGGAGGGCCCCGTCCGCCTGGCGGTGAACGGAACGGAATGCGGTTTCAGCCAGGCGGTGAAGGACCGGGATTCCATCACCATCCACTGAAAGCGGGCCGCTTGAGTATAAGTAGGAGAGTGAAGCGTTGAAACAGGATAAGGCTGATAAGATCATACAAAAGGCCGAGCTCAAGGCGAAAAAAGCCGCCCAGCAGGTGGAAGCCGCCGGCAAAAAGGCCGAGGCGGCGCGGAAAAAGCAGGAGGCCCAGGCCCAGAAGAAAGCCGCCAAGGCTGCCGCCGCCGCCACGAAAAAAGCCGCCGCCAAGACCAAAAAGGCCGAGGCCGTGGCCAAGAAGGCCCAGGCGGCCGCGCAAAAGGCGGAGGAGAAAAAGGCCAAGGCCTTGGCCAAAGCCGCCTCCAAGTCCTCCGGGCCCGCGAAAGAGGGCGAGGGCGGTGAAGCCGAGGGAAAGAAAAAGAAGGGCAAGAAGAAGCTGCTGCTTATTCTCATCCCGGTGCTGGCCGCCGCCGTCGGCGTGGGGGCATTCTTCTTCCTGAAGGGCGGCGGGGAAGAGGAGGCGGAGGAGCTGGAGCCCATCCAGATTCCGCTGGAGTACGTGCTGAACGAGGTCCACATCACCGCCCTTCCGGTGAGCGGGGAAGAGGTGCTGGTCTACCAGGAGGAGGTCCAGCCGGAGCCCCCTGCGGAGCCGGAGAAGGAGGAAGAAAAAGACAAGGAGCAAGACGCCTCCGAGGAGAATGGGGAAGAGGGGCAGGCGGAGGAGCCCGCCGGAACGGAAGAGCCCGCCGCTGAAACGGAGGAGGCTCCCCCGAAAACCCTCTACCGCTACGAGGGGCTGAAGAACCCCGCCGGCCTGATTGCCGGTTATACGGCGGTTATGACCTGCGAGGACGCGGGCTTCTCCGTGGTGGACGAGACGCTGCTGCGGATCGATCCGCCGGAGGAGTTTGCCGCGCAGGGTTCCGTCCAGCTGGCCCGGAACGAGCCCAAGGGGGAAGATGGAACCGGCGGAGGGGTTTCCTCCCTGCTGCTGAGCTGGGAGGGAACCAGCTGCTCCGTGCTGCTGGATACGCCGGAGGGCCGGGTCCACGACCCGAAGCCGGAAGCGTCCGCTCCCTCCGCTCCCAGGCGGGGCCTGTCGGACCTGGAGGCCATCCATCCCTCCAAGCTGGGCTTGCCCGGCGAGTCCATGGAGGCCTATGAGATGATTCCGCAGGAAGGGTCCGTCCGCATTGCCGGGTCCATCTGCGTGCGGGTGAATATCTACGGCGAGGGCAACCAGTTTGCCGGAAGCTACTTCTTGTCTACCGACGGAAAGCTCTATAAGCTGGACGAGAGCGTCAACAAGGTGGTGGAGCTGGAGTGGGAGTGATCCGGAACCAGCCGGAGGCTTCCGGGCAGTCCCGTTAAGCGGTAGGCCGTCCGGCCCTGCGCCGCTGTGAGCAGGGGGGCTAAGAGGCTCTCCAGCACGCAGGCGGAGGACCGGACGGAGAGGGCGTCCCGCCCCGGCGTCAGCGCCCGGGCGGTCTCCGGGGCCACCCGGACGACGTCCACGCCGTACTCCCGGCCCAGGGCCGCAATCTGTTTGACGGTGACGGCTTGCCGGGCCTCCCCATCCAGGGCGCGAAAACCGATGACGCCGCTGAAGCGGCCCGCGATTTCCCGAAGCACGCCGAGGCGCACCATCGCCCGGCGTGCTTCTTCGTTTTCCCGGAAGAGCCGCTCCGCCAGCTCCGCCGGTCCGGCGGGCTCCCCCGGGTCCGCCGCCTTCTCCCGGAGGGGGGCGCGGTCCTGGGAGAAGCCCAGGGGACGCCCACCCGCCGCCGTCAGGTCCGCGTTGGTGGTGAAGACGAGGATACAGCGGCGGAAGTCCAGCTCCCGGTTTCCCTGTTCGTCGGCCCTGCGGGCCGTGCAGCGGCCCTCGTCCAGGATGGACATGAAGACCTTCAGGACCTCCGGATGGGCCTTTTCCAGCTCGTCGAACATGAAGACGGTGAAGGGGTCCCGCCGGACCGCCTCGAAAATGGGCTGGTCCTCATAGCCCACATAGCCCGGCGGCGCGCCGGTGAGGCGATGGACGGAGTGGGCTTCGGTGAAGGTGTTCAGCTCCGTCCAGACGAAGGAGTACCGCCGCCCGCAGCAGCGCTCCAGGGCCGGGGCCAGGGCTTTCCCCAGCTCCGACTTGCCCACGCCGGTGGGCCCGTGGAAGACCAGGGACAAAGGGCGGGCCGGGGCCTTCTTCCCCGCGTGGCTGTAAAGCCGGAAGGCGGCGGCCTCCACGGCCCGGGGCTGTCCCAGGACCCGGGCCTCCAGCTCCTCCCGGAGCCTGCGGTAAAGGGGGGGCCAGGGGGAGGCGGACTCCTCCGCTGAAACCGGGGGACGGAGGGGACGGAAGGCGGAGCCCTCCGCCGAAACCGGGGGATGGAGAGGGCGGAAGGCGGAGCCCTCCGCCTCCCGCCGGAGGGAGGCCAGGCGGGCCGTCAGGGCCCCGTAGCTGTCAAAGCGCCAGACGCTCCGGGCGAAGAGGGCGGCCAGCACTACGCTTGTGCCCTGGTAAGCGACGGCGGGACGCCAGTAGAGGAGATACCCCCGGTCCCGCTTCAAAAAGCCCAAGACAGCTTGCTGGGGGACGCAGCCCTCCGGCATCCGGCAGTCGGGGAATTCATAGCTCCGGCCCTGGTCCCCCAGATCGTCGATGCGGCTCCGCAGAGCCTCCCGGACCTCCGGCCCGCAGGAGCAGAATTGGGAAAAGGTGACGCGCATGAAAAAGCCCTCCTTTTCCTAGTAGGATTTCCAAATTGAGGAAATTTTAAAAGGGCAAAAGACAAAAAGGCCATGGATGACGAAAATCATCCATGGCCTTTTTGGACGCCGGAGGTGAGCGGATTACTCCTCCCGCCGGGCCCGAAGGACCTTCCGCTGGAGGGTGAAGATGACCTGGAGCAGCCGCTCCTGCTCCCGGGGCGGAACCTCTACAAACTGACAGCCGTATTCAAACTTCTTCATGGGGCTGGCGGTCTGGGCCCGGACGGAGGTCCGCCTGACCTTGCAGGTGAGGGTGAAGGGCTCCTCCGTCGGAATCAGGGCGGCCTCCAGCTGGAAGGTGGACTCCAGCTGGAAGAGCTTCGTGGTCAGAATCCGGGCGCCTCCGGCGCTGATGTCCAGGACCTTGCAGGGGAATTTCTCCCCGGAGATGGAGCGGACCTGGCCGTCCACACCGGCATTCAGACGGAAAAAGTTGCGGTTTTCGCTGCTTTGAAGGGATTGAAGCCGTTCAATGCGCCAGAATTTGGGGCCGTTGGGGCCCACGGAGCCGTTCAGCGTGAAGGTGTCCCCGTCCCGCTGGAAGCAGCGGAGCTTTACCCGCTGGTTGTACAGCCCCCGGGGGAGAAAGCCTCCGCTCTCGCCCAAGATGTCCACCTGGTTTCCTTGAAGGAGCTGAAGCCTGCCCACAAAAATCAGGGTGTTGGCGGGGGTCATCACCTCCACCTTCATGCCGTTGTAGAGGTCCGGGAAATCCTCCGACAGGGTGACGGGGGCGGGCTCTTCTTTTTTAAAAAGGGATTTGAAAAAAGCCATGGCGATCCTCCTTGTCAGCGGGTCAGAACCCGGTGCAGGATAACGGCCATCTCCGCCCGGCTGATGGCCGCGCCGGGGTTAAGGCGGGAAGCGCTGTTTCCCCGGACCGCTCCCATCTGGACCAGGGCGGCCACGGAGGGCCGGGCGAAGGCGGAAACCTGATAGCCGTCGGCATAGGAGGAGAGAAGACCGGCGTCGGCGGCGGGCAGGGACTGCCCCGCGGCCTCCAGAGCCCGGCAGATCATGGTCATGGCGCTCTGGCGGGTGATGGGCCGGTCCGGCTGGAAGCGGCCGTTGTTGCCCTGGACGATGCCCAGGTCCCTGGCGGCGGCCACGGCCCCGGCGTAGGTGCTGTTTGCGGGCACGTCGGGGAAGCCGGAGGAGCCGCCGGTGGAGAACTGGAAGGCCCGGCAGACCATCAGGGTGAACTCTCCCCGGCTGATGGACTGCCCGGGGCGGTAGGTGTTGTTGCTGTACCCGGTGGTGATGCCGCTGGAGCGGAGGAACTCAATGGAGGGCTTCGCCCAGTCCCAGCCGCCGGCGGTGTCGGCGAAGGTGGCGGCGCAGTAGCCGTTGGAGAGCTGAAGCTCCACGGTGCTGGAGTGGCGGGTTCCCTGGGTGTCTACGGCGGTATAGGGAATGGTCAGGGTTCCCTGAAACTCCGCCTTGGGCAGGTAGGAAATCTGGCTGAGCTGCTGGGAACTGTAATGGGCGGCGGTGTTGACGCCGGTGCCCGTCCGGGCGGGGCTGCTGTAATTCTGATAGAGGTGTCCCGTATAGGGCAGGGAGTTGAACTGGACATAGGAAAGCTGGGTCCCCAGGGCCGCCTGACAGGCGCTTTGGAAGTCCGCGGCACGGAAGGAAATGGGGTGGGCGGAGCTGCCGGTGTAGCGGATCAGGGAGCCGGTGGAAGTGGAGCCGGCAATGGTGATCTCCACGGTGCCGTTGAAGGAATCCCCCCGGGTGCTGTAGCCGGTGAAGCCGAAGGTGACGGTGCCGGAGATGGAGGACGCGGCGAAGCTCACGTCGCCCAGCAGGCGGCTGTTGTTGGAATAGTAGTACCCGGTGGAGCTGCCGACGGTGTTCCCGGTGCGGCTGGCGCTGTTGTACTGGTGGTAGAGCGTGCCGTACTGGGAGGAGGGAAGGTCGAAACGGACGTAGTTCAGCGTGTCTCCGGTGGCGCTGCGGCAGGCGCTGTTGAAGTCCGAGGCGTTGAAACGGACGAAGCCGTTGGCCGCGGCGTTGTAGGAGACGATTTGGCTGCCGCCTCCGCCCACGGAGATGGTGACGGTACCGTTGAAGCGGACGCTGTCCGCGTCATAGCCGGTAAAGGGGATGGAAACGGTGCCCGTGTAGCCCGAGGCGGGGACAAAGGTGAGATTGGAAATGGAGGGGGAGCTGCTGCGGTAGTAGTCCGTGCCGGTGGATGCCCGGTAGCTGGAGGAGCTGTGGTAATTATAGTACAGGATTCCCGCGCTGGAGGAGGGCAGGCTGGTAAAGCGGATGTGGTCCAGGGTCCGGCCGGTGATGTCCTGCCCGGCGTCGTTGAAGTCCCCGGCGGCGAAGGTGACGGCCTGGCCCTTGGGGGTGTTGTAGTGCACGGTTCCCGCGCCGTCGTCCACATGGAGGATGAGATCGCCGGAGAAGGTGGCCCCGGTGGTGCTGGTGCCGGTGAAGGGGATGGTGACGGTGCCTCTGTAATTGGAGGCGGGCACAAAGGTGATGCTGGAGATCCGGGGCGTGGAGTTCCGGTAGTAGTTTTGGTTCGTGGCAACCTTCCTGCTGGAACTGCTGTTGTAGTTCAGGTAGAGGGTCCCGGTGCTGGAGGAGGGCAGGCTGGTGAAGCGGATGTAGTTCAGCGTCCCCCCGGCGGCCCTCTGGCAGGCGTCGTTGAAGTCGCTGCCGTTCAGGCTCCGGCGCTGGTTCCGGCCAATGGAGTACTCCACATTGCCGCTGCCCTCTCCATTGGCCCCGTAGACCCGGATGCGGACCGTGCCGCTGTAGGACGCGCCGGAGCTGTCGGTGCAGCGGTAGGGAACGTCCACGTCCCCCACGTAGCCCTTGGCCGGGACGAAGGTGATGTCGTCCAGGAAGGGACGGCTGGAGGCATAATACCGGGTGTTGCTGTCCACCTTGGGAGAGTACTCGCCGGTGGGGCTGTAGTTATAGTAGAGAACGCCCCGGCTGGAGGAGGGCAGGCCGAAGGTGACGTACCTGATGGACCGGCCGGTGCGGCCCTTGCAGACGGCGGAGAAATGCTCCGCGGAGAAGGAAACGGGCTGGTCCACGGTGGTGGAGTAGCTCACGTCCCCGGTGGCTGTGGCCTCAATGCGGATGGTTCCGGTGAAAGTGGTTCCGTTGGTGGAGATGGCATTGTAGGCTACCACGGCGGTGCCGTCAAAGCCCGGCAGGGGGACGAAGGTCACGTCCCGCAGGGCCATCTGGCCCTGGCCGGTGGGCTGGTAGTAGTAGCGCTCCGTGCCGCCCACGCCGTGGCCCGGGGTCTCGGGGGCGGCGTACTTGTAATAGAGCACGCCGTTTTCCGTGGAGACCTTCAGGTTATAGACATTGTCCAGGGGGCCGCCGGCCTTTTCCTGGGAGCGGCTGTTCAGCTGGCTCAGCAGGCCGGAGAAGGAGTAGGAGGGCTCGGAACCCATGTTGACCGTAATGGCCTGGGCCACGTCCTCGGAGACGTTGACTTTGAAGCTGGCGCTGTAGCTGGTTCCGGCTACAGCGGCCTTGATGACCGCGCCGGTGCCGGGGTAGTTGCCGGTGACCCGGCCGCTGATGACCTGGGCCACGGAGTTGTTGGAGCTTTCCCAGTTGATGGTTTTGTATTTGGCGTTTCCATAAGCGTCGGGTATGACGCTGATGTCCCGATACTGATAGATATCCACCACGCTGCTTTCGGAGAGCTTCACGGTCTCGCCTTTGCTGCCGGAAGTGGATTTTTTGACGTAGCTCAGCAGGAGGCCGGAGACCTCAATCTCCCGGACGGCGGTGGGGCCGTCGGACCCTCCTGCCTGGGCGCGGATGACGGCGGGGCCGGGAGAGACGCCCTTGACGGTGCCGTCTTGAGAGACGGTGGCCACAGAGGTGTCACTGGAGGTCCAGGTGATAGTCTTGTCTTCCTCAAGCGCGTCGGAGGGGGTGACGGTGGCCTTGAGCTGGAAGGTTTTGCCCGGGTCCACAAATTTAAAGTCATTGGTGCCGGGGCTGGTGATGGCCACATTGGTGACCTTGGGCGGCCGGGCCTCCACAATGGAAACGACGCAGAAGGCAGTGGCCCGGGGGTCCGCGGCGGCGACGGCGGTGATGGTGACGGTCCGCCCCACAGGGGCGTTCGGGGACACGGTGACTTTACCGTTTGTATTGACCTGGACTAAGGCGTCGTTTTCAGATCTCCAGGTGACATACTGATTTGTAGAGCCCGTCACCTCCGAGTCTAACGTGGCGCTTTCACCCGGGGCGAGGCTGAGAGAGGTCCGATCCAGAGTCAGGCTGATGCTGGAGGAGGGAGGCGTTACGGAGGAGGCGGTTACCGTAAGGGTACAGGTATCGGATTTTGAGGTGTCCGCATCGGATGTCGCACGGATGGTAACCGTCCCGGCGGGCGTGCCGGAAGGTACGGAAACAAAGTCGCTGCTGCTTACGGTGACAGGAGAGGAGCTGGGGGAGACGGACCATCTGACGGACTGGTCTGCGCCGTTGGGCTGAACAGAAGCAGACAAATTGGTTGAGCCTCCGGCGGCAACACTGACTGTTTTGGGGGATACGGTCACCCCGGTGACGGCGGGGGGAGTCGATGTGGAGTCGGGTACGTCGACCGTGCAGGATGCCTGGACACCGGAGCCACCCTGTGCCCGGACGGTGATGGTAGCCGATCCCGGAGCAATGGAGGTAATAAGTCCGGTATTGCTGACAGTTGCAACCGGTGGATTATCGCTGCTCCACTCCAGCGCCTGGTTCGTTGCGTCTTGGGGTTGAATGGTTGCGGAAAGCTGATATGTTTGACCAATAGCAGAAAAGTGATAATCGGCTACGTTCAAGCTAATGGAACTGACGGGGGTATCCGCCGTGGCCGGGATGACCAGCAGGGAGCACGCCAGCGTCAGGGCCAGCAGCAGCGCTCCGGCCCGGCGGAGAATACGGGATTTCATAAAGCATACACTCCTTTTCCAAAAAGCGAAAAAGAGGGCGGGCTGTGACGCCCGCCCTCAGGGGGCTGTGGTGCTGTTTTTAATTCGTGGTAGCGTCCCAGCCTTCTGTGGCGATGATAAACATAGGCCGCCAGAAGCCGTTTTTGTCCTGCGCTACGTCAAGGCGGATGGTTAAGCCCGCCTGGCCGTAGTTGGCGTTTTCATGGGCAAGGTACTTGTCAAATTCGATGTACGCGCCCAGCTTGGCGTTTGTAACCGTGAAGGACAGGGTGCTGCACTTCGGCAGAGTGGAGCCCGGGGGATAAGCGCTGAGATCTTTGATTTGCGGTACGTGCTTGATGCTGGGACTTATGGACTTGAAGGTGAGGGAGCTGGCGTAGTAGCCCTCATACACGAGCAGGTTTGCAGGGGATGTGTCGACAACCTGCATGAGTTCATTGCCATTGTAGGCGTAGTAGATTGGGTTGTCAAAGGCAATGGAGAGAGGTCCGCTGACGCCTTGGTTAAGCGCTGCCAGAGCTTCTTCCCTGGTTGCGTAGGCCTCCGACTCGAAGCTGATGGCGTTAA
Source organism: Oscillospiraceae bacterium (assembly GCA_910574635.1). Classification (GTDB taxonomy): domain Bacteria; phylum Bacillota; class Clostridia; order Oscillospirales; family Oscillospiraceae; genus Oscillibacter. The sequence continues at coordinate 117,379 of CAJTCG010000003.1, forward strand.
CCATGGGATGCTTCTCGTTGGGATTGGTCAAATACCGTGCGGCGGTAAAGGCATAGGCGGAGCCGTCTCCCTGGCCGCAGGCGACAAACCAGTATTTTCCGCTGGCGTTGCTCAGCTCCTTGGTGCAGTCCACTTTCTGCTGCCAGGAAGGTGTCCGCAATTGCAGACCGCTGCCCTGCCCAATGCCGACTTTGATGATATTGGTGCCGTCGGTTTGGGCGGTGTTGAACCAGCCGCCCAGCATTTCCTGAGTGGAGGGGCTGCAGAAGAGGTCGAACACTGTGCCGTAGTTTTCGTCGTTGTAGACGAATTGGGTGGCCATGGCTTCCAGGAAGCTGTATCCGATGTACTTGGTTTTCGCCTCCGCGATCCGGCCGGGGGAAATGTTCATTGCTTCGGCATAGGTGGGATCCCAGTGGTCGGCCATCATGCCGTTCAGCGGATCGCCGATTTTTAGATCGTTGATAACCAGGTAGTTAACATCCGCATCCTTTTTCACGCCCGTTGCGCCGGAAACGGATTTGGGCACCGCCAGGGAACTGACCGAGGCGGAGGGGTTGCTCAGCGTGGCCTGGAGGACGGGACGGGAGACCTTGCGGGTCTCGAAGCGGAAGGCATAGACGGCGGAGGTGGAGTCCTGGGATTCACCCTCCAGAACGAAGTAGACGATGTAGGGGGTGAGGGGCTCCAGTTTGTTTAGAACTTGGAGGTTTACCATCTTGCCGGGATAGGGGTCGTTGCCATGGATCAGGCTGTCGTCGGGGTTGGTAATGGCAAGGCTGACCGGGGCGGAGACATTGGGCTCCGTGATGCCATAGCCGCTCTCCGGCAGCTTCTCCCAGCTGGGCCGGTCACCCAGGCCGATGTGGGTGCCGTCGGTCAAGGTGGTGGAGATTTCCCCGGCCTCGGCAATCACGTAATAGTAATGACTGGGAGTGCGGCTGAGCAGGAAGTTGATGGTGACTCCCGTATCGCTGGGGATGATGGTAGGTGTGTCGCTGATGAACGTGGGGGGCTTTGTGTCCTGGAAGGTGTGCTCCAGGGGCCACTTCTTGGAGGGCGTTCCGATTTCGTCCACCCGGTCGTTGGACTGCTGGTGGTTGTCGTAGACCGTGGGCGTCAGGGATTTCTCAATCAACGCGGTCATGGAGCTCTCATCCTTGGCCACTACCAAGACGTCCATTTTGACGGTTCCGGTGAAGTTTTCCCGTTTGTCAACACCATTCAGGCTCTTGACGACAATGCCGTAATCCTGGTTTTCCGTTACGGCTCTCAGGGCCTGCAGCGGGTAGACCTGGGTGGTCTGACCTCCCTGCTTCCAGATGGTGTGGGCAAGGCTCAGGCCTACCTCGGGATTTCGGGGCGTGACGTTGAAAAGCGTGTCTGCAAGGATCTTTTCCCACGTTCCGCTGGCGGTTTTGCGGTAGAGGTCGATGGTCATATGGTCCTTGGTCCAGAGAATCATGTCCCAAACGGTTTCCGGTCCGGCGTTGCCGGTGTTCTTGGGCTCCAGGGTGAAGCTCATGTCGAAAACCAGGGGATTTCCGCTGGCGTCAATGGGACCGGTACGGGGGCCCTTTTGGTATTCCAGCTGAGCGTCCACCGTGGTGAAGACGGGGAGCTTATAGCCCTCCGAGGGGGTTTGGACGTTATGTTTCATGCGGTTGTGGGCGTCGGAGTTGTCCGCGATGTCCGAGACAATGAAGAAGTAGGACTGGCCGCTGCCCAGATTGATGGCGCTTGCCCCCTTGTCGTTGTCCTTGCAGGGGAAGGAGATGGTCATTTCCCCTGTGCCGGTGCGGTCCCGGCTGACGGTGGCGAAGCGGTAGTCGATGACCCAGTCGCTGCCGATGGTGGAGGCGTTTTCCGCCGTCCGCTCAGAGACCAGCACCGGCGTGCCCCGGGCGGGCTGGCGATAGAGCTTGATATGCTTGCGCAGGAGGTCGGCGAAAATCTTGGCGTATTCCTCGCTTCCGCCCTGGGCGTTGTTGTAAGCCTCTTCAAAGCTGTCGAAGAAATCCTCGCCGTTTTCGTTCCGGGCGGCCAGGACCACCTCGGAGAAGACCAGGTTCACCGTGGAGGTGGGATAGGGCGTAGGCCGGGTTTCGGGGCTGCCCTCGGGCTCGTTGGTGAACGTTTGCTTGACGGTGGGGGGCTCGTTGTCCAAGGTGTTGATGGTCATGGGAGGCGTCAGTTCCTTGGTATAGACGCAGTAGTTCCCGGCCAGGTCTTTGGCCACGTAGTAAAGGTCATAGGCCGTCTGGGGCTCCAGTCCGCTGATGGCGAAGTTATAGCCAGTTCCGGCCCTGGCGGCCCGGACGGGACCGCCCCGGCGGACGACGTTGCTGCCGGTGCCGTTTTCAATTTGGATCTGTCCGGCAAGGCCGGGATTATCCTTGTCAATGCCGCTGCCATAGAAGGCGGCCCCCTGCTTTACCACGGCCCAGTACAGCACGCCGGGCTCATCCAGGGCGAACTCCATCGTCACCTGCCGGGCGGCGATGACCTTGGTGCGCAGGAACTGAATCGTGGGCGGGGTCATGTCCTTTGTAGTAAACGTGACTTTCTTCACGGCGGAGCTTTTCCCGTTGTCCGCGTCGTTGAGCCAGAGATAGAGGTCGTACTGAGTCTGCTCCTGGAGGTGGGAGGTGTTGATCCGGGAGACCAGGAAGGGCGTGTTCTTCTTCAAGTCCACAATGCCGTAGCCCAGGTTCCCCGGCAGGGCTGCGGAGCGGAAGTCCGCCGGCGTGGGAGCCGCGGCGCCCTTGGGCAGAAGGACGTAGTACATCTGGCAGTCCTTATTGGCCATGACCATGATCTGGGCCACCTGCTCGTTGTCCGCGTCCACCGTCAGGATGGGGGTCTGGGGATAGCCGCTGACAAAGTTGGGGGCGGTGTCATCCGGCGTGGTGAAGGCCGCGATCTTCACGGGGCTCCTCCGGCCCCGGGCATCCTCCAGCAGGGCGGAGATGTAGTAAGAGCCCTGCTTCGTCAGGCCCGTCAGCCGGGCGGTGAACTCCGTGTTGGAGGCGGTGGCCTTGAGGGTGCCGCTGCGGAGAATCTTGGGATGGGAGCCGGGGTTCATCAGCTCCTCCTCCCCCAGGGAGCCGTCCATCAAGGCGGTGATAGCCCAGTGGATGGTGCCGGGTTTATTGGTGCTGAACACCGCGCTGGCGGAGGTGGGGGCGATGTTTTTTGCTTTGGGATAGCCCGCCAGCAGCCGGGGGTCCTCGGAGGATTCGGCGGCGGCAATGTTATCCATGTCTTGGTTATAGACGTTTCCGGTGATGCCGGGCCGGATATAGATGGTATCCGGCAGCATGGTGACATTGGAATCCGGGGCATTGATGTTCAGGTGCCCGATGCTGCCCTTGCCGTCCACGTCGGTGCCTCGGTCCAGGTTCAGCTCCCGGATGGAGGCCCGGTCGTCAATGGTCAGCTTGGCGTCCACGGCCTTTTCGTCCATGGTGATCACGTCGGCCACGCCCTGGGCCAGCTGGAGGGTGGATTCCGGAGTCAGGTTTACCACCCGCTTGATGTTGCCCGCCAGCTGGAAGAGGGAACCCGCGACGCCGTCCAGCCGGATGGTCTGGAAGCCCAGGCCGTCCTCGGTCCGGTCCTCCAAGTAGCCGGGGGTGCGGAGGGTGACCTCGCCGATGTTGGTGAGGCCCTCGGCCTGGATGGAGAGGAACTGCTCCGTCAGGCTGTCCAGTTCCAAGGCGCCCGCGGTGACGTTGCGCAAAAGGACGCTCTGCTTGCCCGCCTCGGCCTCGCCGCCGCCGCAGATGATGATTTTGCCCATGACGTTGACGTTTTCCAGTTCCACGTTTCCCAGGCCTACGCCGCCGGTGAGGTAGAGGTTGCCGGTGACGGTAGTGTCTTTCAATTTCACCCCGGGGGTGGTGATGGTCAGGTTGCCGTACACGCCGCCGGAGGTCTGCTCGCCGGGCTCCTGGACCAGGGTGCCCAGGGCGCGGACCAAAAAGCAGGCCATCTGGCCCCGGGTGATGGGCAGGTTGGGGCGGAAGCTGCCGTCGGCGTAGCCCTGGATGATGCCCAGCTCCGCGGCCTCCTGTACCAGGGGACGGCTCCAGCCGCCGATTTCGTGCATGTCGGTAAAGGTGGAGTTGGCGGCGTTGGGCACGCCCTGGAACCGGAGGCACCGGCCCAGAAAGACGGCGGCCTGCTCCCGGGTCACCAGGGAATAGGGGGAGGCGGTGGAGTCGCTGGTGCCGTTGAAGTAGCCCGCCTGGTGGGCGATGCTGACATCCTCGGCAAACCAGTCGTTGGGATTCACATCGGTAAAGGGGTTGCTGGGGCTGGGCTCCTCATAGCCGAAGGCCCGGTTCACCAGGGTGACGAACTCCGCCCGGGTGATGTTCCGGTCCTCGTGGAGGTTGCCCTGGGAGTCGCCGCGCATGACGCCCCATTCCTGGACCTGCTCCAGGTAGGGGGTCATCCACTCCGCCGCCCGGACGGGGCGGACGGCGAGAAAGGCGCAGAGGGTCAGGGCAGTGAGAACCAGGGCCGTCAGACGGACGGGCCCTGGTATGCGGGCGCGATGGGCGCGGGGTGTTTTTGTCATAACTTCTTTCCTCCTCGTTCCGTCAGTCCTGGGCGCCGCGGCTTTGCAGCTGGAGGCTGAACACGGCCTCCCGCACCACGACCTCCTCGTCCTCGCACATGTCCACGAACTTGGTCGCGTACAGAAAACGGTCGTTTTGCAGCTCCTGTTTTCGGAGAATCTCACAGCGCAGGATCACCGGCTCCTCCGTAGGGACGATGACGATCTCCATCTGCTCGTGCAGCTCCAGCTGGCAGTCCGCGTAGAAAGCGATGCCGCCGCAGCTAAGGTCAATGGACTGCACGCTCCGCCGCCCCGTCCAGGAGGAGCCGGGCAGCGGGTAGAGGAAGGTGCTGAACTTCACCGGCACCCGCAGGTTCCGCCGGACCTCCGGGTCCAGGGTGGCGATCTTCTCCAGAAGCACCGCATCTCCCCGCTGGCGGAGGATGCGGCACTGAATGGGCAGCTCCTCGCTGCTGGAGCTGAAGAGGGTGACCACCTCGTGGGCCATTACGTCGTCCACCTTGTGGTCCTGGATGTTCAGCCGCATGGGAGAGTCTCCCGGCGCCGTGGCCAGCTGGCCGTTGGCCAGGGCGTGGTTCTGGGTGTCCAGAATCAGGTATGTACGGTTTGCTGTCATGTGGTTTCCTCCGTTTCGCGGGGCGGCGTCCGGCCGCCCTCCTGCTGGGTTTTCACATTTCCGGTGGGGTCGAAGTGGAGGAAGTACACGTAAATCTCCACAATGGCCTGATACAGGCTCTCCGGAATTTCCTGGCCCAGCTTCAGCTGGGTCAGGATGGTGGACAGGGAGTTGTCCTCATAGATGGGCACGCCGCAGTCGGCGGCGGTCTCCACAATCTTTTCCGCCATATATCCCATGCCGGAGGCCACGATCACCGGCGCGGTGTCCCCCGGGCCGTACTGCAGGGCCACGGCCTTCTTGGCCCTGGTGGTTCCTTCAGATCTTGACATTGATGCTGTTCTTCCCTTCAAAGATTTTGGGGAACACCTCGGTCAGCGTAACCGGGCGGTCCATCCGCCGGACGGCCACCCGGGCGGGCTTGAGGTCGTTCCGGGCCAGTATCTGGGAAACGGCGTCCCCGATCTGCTTGGAGAAGGGGGCCGCCTTGTCCGGGCAGGCGATCTGCACGTCCACGTCCGTCCCCTGGGCGGCGAGGATCACGTCGAACAGGCCCAGGCCCTGGACGTCCATCTTGAACAGGAAGCGCATGGTGTTCCTGGCGCCCCCGTCTCCGCCCCGGTTTTGCTCGTCCTCGGCGTTGGGGTCTACCCACAGCTCGGAGAAGAGCATCCTCCCGTCCCACTCCAGCGGGAGGAGGTAATGGTTGATGGGCATATAGACGCTCTCATTTACCAGCATGGCAGCAATGAGGTTCTGGAAGGCCTGCTGCACCTCGGCGCTGCCCTCGCCCCGGAAGGCCCGGGCGGCGGCGGAGGCCAGGTGGTTGGAGAACTCGACGGCCTTGGAATCCCCGCCGCCCCGGTTCTTGAGCAGCAGCAGCAGCGACTGGTCGTCGATGCCCCCCAGCTGGCCCTTCAAGGTGCCGTAGCCGCTGAGCTGGTGGAAGCCCTCCAGCAGCTTTTCCTCGGAGCCGTTTTCATACCGGGCCACGTTCAGCGCCAGCATGGTCAAAAGGGCCCGGGGGGTGCCCATGTCATGGGTCCGCTCCACATAAGAGGACATATAGGGGAAGATCTCCCGCTGGAGAAGCTGGAGGTTTCCCTGCCGGTTTCCCGCGGCGATGCCGTTTTGGAGCTGGGCCGTCAGGTCCCGGAGCTTCTCCGCCCAGCTGGCGGGCATGGCGTCCGCCATGGACTGGAGGTCCCGGAGGAGGTTGCCCTCGATGTGGGTGGTGGAGTCGAAGTCCACGTAGGCTTTCAAAAATTGCAGGATGTCCGTCCGCACCCCCTCGGAGGCGGCCCGGGCATAGGCGCTGCGGAGCAGGGCGAAGAGGGCCCCGCCGAAGCGGGTGCCGGTTTTGAACTGGCCCTGGAGAAAGTCCAGAAGCTGGCTCTCGTCCATCCGCAGCATTTCCAGCAGGCGGCCCATCTCCTCCGCGATGCCGGCGCTGAGGCCGGAGGAGACGACGATGCCCTCCCGCCCCGAGAAGATGCGGGAGAGGCTGTCCGCCAGGCTGGGAGTGTCCCGCAGCCGCTGGAGGAAGGTTTGAAAGTTGGAGTCGTAACGGATTCCCCCGTCCCCCTGGAGGTTGCTGTCCTGCTGTTCCGTCCGCCCGTCGGCGCGGACGACCTTGCTGGGATCGGGGACGTTTTGAATTTGAGTATTGTCCGGGGAAACCGTGATATTCCGGTTAACCGTGGTCTTATCATAACCGGGTACCGGGTTGGTGGCGCCGAGCAGTTCGGGCATTCAAGACACCTCACAGAAAAAACTTGCCGCTGCTACTTATTTTTTTAGCGCAACAGGTCGATAGTAATGAAAAAGGCTGATAAGGTGGTGTTTTCGTGAGCAACAATGATATCCTGGATATGTACATCTACGAAACCAATACGCTTCTGGAGCAGCTGGAGAGCATCGTTCTGGACGCGGAAAAGGAAAATACATTCTCTCAGGACAATGTCAACGAGATCTTCCGCATCATGCATACCATCAAGGGCTCCTCCGCCATGATGGAGTTCGATACGCTGGCCCGGGTTTCTCACCGCATCGAGGACATGTTCTTCCTTATTCGGGAGGGCACCATGTCCGTGGTGAAAGATGAGGACCGTCCGGCGCTTTTCGACGTGATGCTCCACTCTGTGGATTATTTCCGGGAGGAAATGGAGAAGGTGGAAGCAGAGCAGCCCCTTAATGAAGATGTCGACAGTTTCCTTGGAAATATTAATAGTTTGATCGCCAAAATTAAGGGGGAAGAAATTCCAGCCGAGCCCGCCCCCAAGGAGGCCGCCGCTCCCGCCCCCGCTCAGGAGGCGGCTTCCGCCGCGCCCGTTCCCGCCCAGACCACGGAGGGCAGCGCCGAATTCCCCTACGGCCTCCGGGTCTTTTTCGACGAGGGCTGCGGCATGGAGAACCTCCGGGCCTTCATGCTGGTCACTTCCGTGCAGGGCTTCTGCGCCGACGCGGATTTCGCGTACCAGCCCGCCGGGGTGGAGTCGGACGCCTCTTTGTCCGACACGGTGATTGAACACGGCTTCCTCCTCCAGTTCCGCAGCGACGCGGACCGGGCCAGGGCCGTGACCATTGTGATGACCGCCGGGTCCGTCCACTCCTATGAGGAGGAGAACTTCGTTCCCGCGCCGCCCCCGCCGGTGGAGCCCGCCCCCGCCCAGGAGGCCGCTCCCGCCGCCCAGAAGCCCCCCGCCGCTCCCGCGGCCCAGGCGGCCGGAGGGGGCGCCCAGCAGCACCAGGGCCAGAAGGAGAGCCTCATCAGCGTGGGCCTGAGCAAGCTGGACCAGCTTTCCGCCATTGTGGGCGAGATCGTCATTACCGAGGCCATGGTCACCGGCTCGCCGGACCTGAAGGGCCTCCATCTGGACGCCTTCTCCAAGTCCGCCCGGCAGCTGCGCAAGCTTACCGACGAGCTTCAGGACGTGTCCATGTCCCTGCGGATGATCCCGGTGTCCAACACCTTCCAGAAAATGAACCGCATCGTCCGGGATATGTGCAAGAAGCTGAACAAACAGGTGAAGCTCACCCTGGTGGGCGAGGACACCGAGGTGGACAAGACCATCGTGGACTCCATCGGCGATCCCATCATGCACATGGTCCGCAACTCCATGGACCACGGCATTGAGGAAAACGTCCAGGACCGCATCGACGCGGGAAAGGACCCCGTGGGCGAGATTCTGCTCTCCGCCCAGGATACGGGCAGCGAGGTTATCATCCAGATCTCCGACGACGGCGCCGGAGTCAACGACGAGGCCGTCCTGGCCAAGGCCATCCGCAACGGCATCGCCTCCCCGGATGTGGAATACTCTCATAAAGAGATCCTGAACTTCCTCATGGCTCCCGGCTTTTCCACCAACGCCCAGGTGACGGAGTTCTCCGGCCGGGGCGTGGGCATGGACGTGGTGAAAAGCGGCGTGGAGAGCCTGGGCGGCTCCGTCTCCATCACCAGCGAGCAGGGCAAGGGCATGACCACCATCATGCGCATCCCCCTGACCATGGCCATCATGGACGGCATGGAGGTCTCCGTGGGAGACTCCATCTTCACCATCCCCATCAACAATATCCGCTCCAGCATCAAAACCACGGAGGAGGCCATCCTCCACGACTCCGTCAACGGAGAGATGGTGAAAATGCTGGACGGCTACTACCCCGTCATCCGGGCCCGGGACTTCTACAACCTCCCCGGCGGCGCGGAGAAGATCGACGACGGCGTCCTGATGTGGCTGGAGTCCGGCGACTGCTCCTACTGCCTGTTTGTCGACGAGCTCCTGGGCGAACAGCAGATCGTCGTCAAGCCCCTCCCGGCCTATGTGAACAACTTTGATATCAAAAACTACGGAATCACCGGATGCAGCATCCTGGGAGACGGCAACATCAGCATCATCCTTGACGCGGGCGACCTGTACAAGGCCACCCGGGGTTAAGCGCCGAAGGAGGGAAACGCAATGAGTAAAGAAAACGTCCTGTTCCAGGTCGAGGAAGACGACATCGAGACCACGGCTCCCGAGGACGAGGGCGCGGGCAGCCGGAAGCACCTCATTTTCACAGTGGATGACCTGAAAATCGGCATTGACGCCAATCAGGTAGTGGAAATTATGAACGTCTACACCGCCACCTACCTCCCCATGATGCCGGACTACATCCAGGGCATCTTCAACATGCGGGGCCAGATCATCCCCATCATGGACATCCGCCTCCGCCTGGGGAAGCCCCTCGCGGAGGAGGGCATCCTGATCGTGATTGACTACAACAACAACCAGCTGGGCATTCAGGTGGACTCCGTGGATTTGATGCTGGACATTCCCCTGGAGAGCATCGTCCCCATCCCCTCCCAGAGCGCCCAGAAGCTGGTCTCCGGCATGTGCACCCTGCCCGACGGCTCCGGCACCATGCTGGTGCTGGACTGCGAGCAGCTGATCGCCCACGGCTACGGCGACTAATTTTCCTGACAAAGCGGTGAATAAGAACTATGGATACGGCAAAAAAGAGTGAGGGAATGGGCGGCTTCGGCCCTATGACGATCTCGGACGCGGACTTCAAGCGGATGGTGAACTTCATCCAGTCCAGCTACGGCATCGACCTGAGCCAGAAGAAGCAGCTGATCACCAGCCGCCTCTCCCCGGCCCTGAAAAAGCTGGGCTACGGGACCTTCTCCGACTTCGTCAACCACCTTCTGGACAAGAAGGAGAACGACGAGGTCACCCTGGTCCTGAACAAACTGACCACCAATTACACCTTCTTCATGCGGGAGAAGGAGCACCTGGATTATTTCTGCAACAATATCATCCCGGAGATTGTCCGCCGCCACGAGCGGGACAAAACCCTGGCCATCTGGAGCGCGGGCTGCTCCAGCGGGGAGGAACCCTATAACATCACCATGTTCCTCTACGACTACCTGGGCTCCCGGGCCAAGGACTGGGACACCCGCATCCTGGCCACGGATATCTCCGCCCAGGCTCTGGCCAGCGCCCGGCGGGGGACCTACAACCTGCCGGACACCATCCCGGCGGACTGGAAGCGGAAGTACTTCACGCCGGGCCGGGACGGCACCCACACCGTCACCCCCGCCGTGAAGGACAACGTGATTTTCCAGACCTTCAACCTGATGGACCCCATCAAATTCCGCCGGAAGTTCGACGTGATCTTCTGCCGGAACGTGATGATCTACTTTGACCAGCCCACGAAGGACGCACTGGTCCGCCGTTTCTACGACGCCACCGTCCCCAGCGGCTATCTGCTGATCAGCGCTTCGGAGAACCTGAGCCAGAACGCGCCCTATCGCCGTTTGGCTACGGCGACCTTCCAAAAATAACAAGGAGGTGGTTCCCTCACAATGGAACTGGGGAAAAAGATCCGCGTGCTGGTGGTGGATGATTCCGCCCTGGCCCGAAACCTCATCATCCAGGGCCTCTCGGCGCATCCCAGAATGGAAATTGTCGGATACGCCATCAACACCCTGGACGCGAAACAGAAGATACCCCGCCTGAAGCCGGACGTCGTGACCATGGATGTGGAAATGCCCGGACAGAGCGGCATCGACTTTTTGAAGGAATACCTGCCCGCGAACCCGGTGCCGGTGATCCTCTGCTCCTCCCTGAACCTGAAGGTTTTCGACGCGCTGAACGCCGGCGCGGTGGACTTTGTCCGCAAGCCGGACGTGCAGGAGAGCAAGGAGGTCTTCATCAGCAACCTGACCCAGAAGGTTCTGGTGGCCTCCATGGCCCGGCCCCGCTCCGCCCCGCTGCGCAGCCCCTCCATAGCGGTGGCCACGCCGAATCTGGGAGGCGGTCCGGCCCTGGACCGGGTGCTGGTGGGCCTGGGCGCCTCCACGGGAGGCACGGAGGCCACTTTGGAGGTCATGCGCCGCCTGCCGGCGGACATTCCGCCCATGGTCATCGTCCAGCACATGCCCAAGGGCTTCACCCAGATGTACGCCGACCGGCTGAACCGCATCTGCAAGATGGAGGTCCGGGAGGCTAAGAACGGCGACGAGCTGCACCGCGGGCTGGCCCTGGTGGCCCCGGCGGACCTCCAGTGCCGGGTGGTGCGCATCGGGGAAAAATACACCGTCTCCTGCACGCCGGGGGAAAAGGTCAGCGGACACCGCCCGTCGGTGGACGCCATGTTCCACTCCATGGCGGAGGTGGTCCGGTGCAAGATGGTGGGCATCATTATGACCGGCATGGGCCAGGACGGCGCCGCCGGGCTGCTGGAAATGCGGAAAAAGGGCGCTTACACCATCGGACAGGATAAGGAGTCCAGCGTGGTGTACGGCATGCCCATGGTGGCCAACGACATCGGGGCGGTCTGCATTCAAGCGTCCTGCGACAACGTGGCCAACGTGCTGCTCCGGCATTTGAAGACGCTGCACTGAAATCCCTAACGTCCTGCGCGGCCCCCGTCTCCGGGAAGGAGGCGGGGGCCGTTTTTTTGCCGGAACCCGTGCCCTGGCCTCCCCATTTCCCCGGGAATCAAGAAAATTCTCCCTCCCGTTCTTAACTTTCCTGGCGTTTAGCCGATATGAATAATGAAGTGATAAGAAGTGGAATGCTGCCAAGAGCAAAGGATGTGAGTGATTATGCTGACTTCTACCGGTTCCGGCCCCATCTCTTCCATTGGCCGGACGAAAACCTATTACCCCGCCCAAAAGCGGGAAGCAGCCGCCCAGCCCGTCTCCGGGCACAACTACGATTCCGCCAGTTTCTCCGCCCCCGCGGGCCGGAGAAGCTTTCAGATGGAGATGGTGAGCCGCCTCTCCCGGGAGGTGCGGACCGCCAACACCACCGGCGATATCCAAGAGCTTCGCCGTGAGGTGTCCGCCGGGGAGTACCGGCCGGACCCCATGGCCATCGCGGGGCGGATGCTGCTCATGGTGGAGGAATGAGCCATGGATGAGCTGTACCGTTCCTACCTGAGCTTCCTGCGCTCCATGAGCCGGGGGCTGGAGAGCCTGACCGGCCTGAATGAGAAAAAACTGACCGCCGCCCAGCAGGAGGACCTGATGGGCCTGAACGATCTTTTGAACCAGGAACAGGCTCAAGCCCTGAACTTCCGGGGCCTGGAGCTGACCCGGGATAAGCTGCTGCCCCAGCTGGGGCTGGAGGGGGTGCCCCTGGAACAGGTCCCCCGTCATTTTCCCCCCGCCATGCAGGAAGAAGCCCGGCAGGCGGTGAGCGAGCTACAGCTCCGCTACGCGGCTTACCGCCAGGCGTCCGGCAAGACCCGGAGGCTGCTGGAGCAGAACCTCCACCAGGTGGAGAGCGTCATTGTGCAGATGGGCGGCCCTCCCTCCGGCGGGCCGGGGGGACCCGGCTACGGCAAGGAGCAGGAAAGCAGCGCCCCGCCTCCGTCCATGAAAACGGATTTCCGAGCCTGACAAGTAAAGACAAAATAAGGAGTATATCGATATGAGCATTGGTACCTTTGGCTCCTTCACGCAGGCCCGGCTGGCGATTTATGCCGCCCAGACCGGTATTACCGTGACAGGAAACAATATTTCCAACATCAACACCCCGGGCTACACCCGCCAGCGCCTGGATCAGGTAAGCCTCTACGTCAACGGGGCGGACCGCTATTACGCCGAGGGCGATATCCGCACCGGCCAGGGCGCGCTGGTCAAGAGCCTCTCCCAGATCCGCAGCCCCTACCTGGACATCCGCTACCGGACGCTGAACGCCCAGATGGGCTACGCGGACGGCAAGCTGGAGATCCTGGACGAGATCAAGCGGATTCTGGACGAGGTGGGCGAAGGCGACGCCAGCAAGGGCGAGGGCGGCTTCGGCATCCTGGGCCTGGAGATCAGCAAGCTGGTGGAGGCGTTTGAAAACCTGGAAGAGCAGACCGGGCACCAGGAGTACGACAACACCGTCCGTATGACGGCCCAGAACCTGGTCACCCTGTTGAATAAATACGCCAACAAGCTGGAAGAGGTCCAGGAAAGCACAATCACCAAGCTGAACCAGGACATTGACAAAATCAACGGCTGCCTGACCACCATCCGCTCCTTGAACGAGGAGATTCGCAAGAGCGAAATCCACGGTGACCCGGCCCTGGAGCTCCGGGACGAGCGGAACCTCCAGATCGACCAGCTCTCCGAGCTGATTGACATCGACGTGACCTACAGCGAGGAAGAGATCACCGCCGGGCTGACGGTGGAAAAGCTGACCATCCGCCTGGGCAATGCCAACCCCGACGGCTCGGTCAGATCGGACGAGGCGCTGCTGGTGGACGGCGTTTTTGCGGCCCAGATGAAAATCGATCAGGTGCCGGTAAAGCGGGAGTTTGACCCCAATGACACCACAACGTGGCCTTACGCGGACGCGAACGGAGACCCGGTCGCCACAAAAGACGAGGCCGCTTTGGTCAAAGTGAAAAATCCGGACTGGGACCAGGCGGATCCGAATACGGAGTTCCTGGGCCCGGACGGAAAGCCCACGGACGAGGCCCACGCCGCCGAGGAGCCGAGGGCCAACGATGATTATCAGCCCTACCTGACCGAGGACGGAAAACCCACGAACGACATCTTAAAGGCAAAAAAGGTGGTAGACCCCAACTACAATATGTCCATCACCAAGCTGAAAAATAGTATCAACGAAGTCTACGTAGCCATCAACAGAGGAACCGTCAAAGGGGTTTCGGGAACCGATATCGTAGACGATGGCGCCGGGAACCAGGTAGCCATCGAGGATCTGTTTAAGGGCGACCGGAACAGCTTCACGGTGGAGACCCCGGACCTTCCCACTGTGGGAGACAAAACCCTGATGATCTACAAGCGGGTCCTGCTGGCCAACGGCAACTACGCCTACACCCAGCAGATGGTCACCCAGGAGGTTTCCAAAAAGGTCAGCCTGGACGACAACGACCTTGGCGGCAAGCTTCAGGCATGGCGGGAAATGCTCACGGAAAAGGGCGAGTTCACGGACCGGGACGTGATTACAAACGTGGACGAAAACGCCGGCGGAAAGCGGGGCATCCCCTATTACCAGCGGACCCTGGACCTGCTGGCCAACCAGTTCGCAAAGGTCATGAACGAGGCCAACCAGGGCTTCCTCCAGGACCCGGAAGGGAACTTTATTACCACGGGAAAAAGCGACACGGGCAAAGAAATCGGCGTTCCGGTGACCATCCAGGTCAACGGCAAGGATGAAAAAGTCAACAGCGACTGGTCCAAAATAAACGCGGATGTTCAAGACGCGATCCTAAGAGAGGTGGGATTAGCCGACAAGGCGGCGATGGAAGCCGCGGGGCTCACCGGCAAGAACGTTCTGGACGCCTTTATGAAGGGACAGAAATACGACGGCGGCGAGGGGAAATTTATCCCCGAAAATAAAGAGGATATCTTGGCCGAAGACGGCACGGTCCTGGAAGCCGGCTGGGGTAAAACCGCCAAGGGCTTCTTTGTTGGCGGCGTGCTGTTCAGCAACAACCCCGGAAACGACGATCCCACAGGCATCACCGCCTCCAATATCTCCATTTCCAACACCTGGGAAACGACCCATATGCTGGTGTGCGCCTACAAGTGCCCGCCGGGTGAAACGAAACCCGCCTCCGGCGCCAACGACAACGTGCTCCATTTCGAGTATTTGCTGTCGGAGCAGAAGTTCGACTTCATCCCCACGAGCCTGGACGGCTATGAGAACACCAGCGGAAAGCCCATGCTCAACGGTACGTTCTCCGAAATGTGGAACAATATCGGTACCACCCGGGGCAAGGACGAAAGCCACATGGAGGTTCAGCTCCAGTCCCACTATAAAAATCTCCTGTCTGTGGATACGGAGCGGGATGCCGTGTCTTCCGTGGACTTCAACGACGAGGCCATGAACCTGATGATGTATTCAAAATCCTACAACGCCGCCTGCCGCCTCATGACCACCATCGACAGTGTGCTGGATAAGCTGATTAACGGCACCGGCATGACAACCTGATAAGGAGGGAGAAGCCTTATGATTCCAAGAATGACCACGGTAGGCACGCTGAAAAACTACCGTTACAGCCTGAACAGCTCCAACAATACCATGACCAAGGCGATGAATACGGTTCTCACCGGGCGGCTTTTCAATTCCTACGCCGATGACCCGGCCCTGGCCACCCGCTGCTTCCAGATCCGCAATTCCTACTGGAAGGCCAAGGGCCAGCTGAACGTCAACGAGTCCCTCCGCCACAAGTACGACGTGGCCTGGGAGTCTTTGGGGAGCATGTCCACGGATCTATACGCGCTGGCGGAGGACACGGCCTACGGCAGTGTGCTCCGGTCCTTGAACCGGCCCACCGGCCCGGGCCGCGTGGCCCTGGGCCAGTCCCTGGAGGCCAAAGCGAAGGATTTGGCCCAGATCATGAACGGGCGCTATGGTGAGAACTATGTCTTTGCCGGGGCGGACACCCTGAACGCCCCCTTTACCTGGGAGTCGAAGGAGAACCCGGCGTATATCGACGGGACCCCGGACCCTGCGAACCCGGATCACGCGGCGGCCTTCAAATACGTGGCTGCGGCCGGCGGTCTGACCAATGAGGCTGCCGACGCGAACCTGGTGCCAAAACCGAACCCCAATTATGACGAGGAGTTTACCAAGAATGCCACGGCAGCGGATGTAGACGACCCGCGTTACGGCCAGTATTTGACGCCGGATGGGAAGGGAACCACCAATCCTGACCCTGCCGTAGCGGCCCAGGTTCCCGAGGAGAATGAGGATTACAACCCCAACGTTTTTTTCAAATATCTGAAAGCCGACGGCACCGGGACCGATTCGGAAAACGAGGCCGCCAAGGTCCTCCACTACCGGGGGGTGCCCGTGGATTCCAACGAGCCCGCGGACGTGGAGAAGATGGAGTACTTCCTGAAAGGCGAGCATAAGTATGTCGACGTGGGCCTGGGCCACAAGGAGGCGGACGGCGAAGCCGTTTCCTCCACCGTTTTCGACAGCTCTCTCCAGGGCATTTACTACTCCGGCGGCTACGGGACCAAGAACGGCGTAGAAGTGGAAATCGAGGACGAAAACGGCAAGGTAAAAACCATGACGGTAGACAACATTCCGAAAAATGTCATCTCCATTGTCAACGAAATGGGCCAGATTCTCCAGCGCTGCAACAAGGACGACGGCGCCTGGGCCAGCGAAGAGGATCAGTTCCGCTTCAAGGCCCTGGTGGATGAGTACGAGGCTGGCTGCAGCGCCTTCCGGGAGCGCTGGACGGAAATGGATACCCAGAGCGGCTTCCTCCGGGACAACAGCGAACTGCTCACCAACACGTCGGACTCTCTGAAGCAGCAGTATATGGAATTGGAGGACGCGGACCCCGCCGCCGCCATTTCCGACTTTATGTTCGCCCGCTACTGCTACGACGCGGCATTGAAGGTCGGCAACAGCGTCCTTTCCCAGAGCCTGATGGATTATATGAATTTCTAAAAGAGAATGAATATATTTTTTCAGAGGAAGGAGTGCGCCATGACCTATGAGACAGCTTCTTGAAATCACCAGTGTGCCCATTGAAATCGAGATGCGGACCTCCCGGGCGCAATTGCAGTACACCCGGGGCACAGCGGAGCTGGAAATCTCCCGGGACAAGGGAGGCTTAAGCATTAAGAGCAGGCCCATCCAGCTGAACATGGATACCTTCGAGATGCGCCAGTCCATCGTCCCCACCGCGGCCCGCAGCATCGAGCAGAGCGCCCAGAAGGGCCGGGAGGCCGCCTACAGCGCCACCGCCGCCCGGGCCCAGGAGGGCGAGCTCTACTTGAAGGCCAAGTTCGGCGAGGACGTTCAGGCCCAGATTTCCAGGACCGCCATCAGCGAGCAGATGTTCAGCCAGCCCGCCATGGATTTTATTCCCAAGGAGGGCCCGGAGATTGACTGGAACCCCGGGGAGATGAACATCCGCTATGAGATGGATAAGCTGAATTTCGACTGGCGGATCAACCAGACGGAATTCGAGTTTGTTCCCGGCGACATCGAGATTTCCGTCAAGCAAAAGGCGGAGGTCATCATTAAGTATATCGGCGGGCCTCTTTACGTGCCTCCTTCCGCCGATCCCGACTATGAGCCGGTGGATGTGAAGGCATGACAGAGACGATCAAGCTTCAGACCAAGTACTTCGGGGAAATTGAGTACGCGGACAAGGACGTGGTGCGCTTCCCCGACGGGCTCTTCGGCTTTGAGGAGGAGCGGGGCTTCCTGCTCCTGCCCTTCGACGGCAGCGGCGGCGGCATGCTCTGCCTCCAGAGCGTGCGGACCCCTGCCCTGGCCTTTGTGGTGCTGGACCCCTTCACGCTGAAACCGGACTACGCGCCGGAGCTGGAGCGGGGAGAGCTGAAGGCTTTTGGGGTAAAGGAGGCGGGAGAGCTGGGTTTCTACGTGCTCTGCGCGGTGAAGAACCCGGTTTCCGAAAGCACGGTGAATCTGAAGTGCCCTCTGGTTGTCCACCCCGAGACCCGGGAGGCCCGGCAGATTATTATGGAGCGGTATGAAATGCGGCATCCCCTGGCGGAATTTGGCCGCGGGGAGGAGGCCGCGCCTTGCTGATTTTACAGCGCAGGATCGGAGAATCCCTGATGATTGGGGAGGAAATACGGGTTTCCGTGGTGTCGATTGAGGGCGGGCGGGTCCGCCTGGCCATCTCCGCGCCGCCGGAAGTATCCATCCTTCGCAGCGAGCTGCTGGATGCCAAATTGGCGAACCAGGATTCCGCCGTTGAGGAAGCGGCCCCCGCGGAACTGCTGGGGCTGCTGGGCGGAATGCCTGTTTCCAAAAAGCATGAGAAAGGAGACGCGAAACCATGATGAATGATGTTGCGATAGCCGCCATGGAGATGAGCTCCGCGCGGCTGGCAACCCAGTATGCCATGTCCCTGCAAAAGAATGTGATGACGGACATGGAGCAGCAGGCAATGGGAGAGCTGGCTATGCTGCCTCCCACTCCCGGCGTCGGCGACTATATCGACACCTACGCCTGAACAAAAGGCCGGAGCCCAAAGGGCTCCGGCCTTCTTTCTTCAAAACCGCCTTTAGTAATGCCGCACCACGGCGGCCACCTTCCCCAGGATTTTGGCATAGGTGCCGTCGATGGGGGAGTAGTCGTCGTTCTCCGGCAGCAGCCAGACCTGCCCCCCCCGGAGGGAGAGGCGCTTTACCGTGGCCTCGTCCTCAATCATGGCCACCACGATTTCCCCGTGCCGGGCGGTGGGCTGGCTATGGACCACCACCAGATCTCCGGGGAGAATCCCGGCATTGATCATGGACTCGCCCCGGACCCGCAGGGCGAAATACTCCCCCTCCCGGCCTCCGGCGTCAAAGGGAAGGTAGTCCTCGATGCACTCCTCCGCCAGGATGGGGCTTCCCGCGGCCACGTTGCCCACAATGGGCACCCGGTCCTTGGGAGCGGGAAACTCGGTCAGGGCGATGGCCCGGCCCTTCCCGGCGCCCTTGACGATGACCCCGGCCTCTTCCAGGTGCTTGAGGTGGAAATGAACGGTAGAGGGGGATTTCAGGCCCACCGCGTCGCCGATTTCCCGGACGGAAGGCGGATAGCCCTGGGTCTGGATGCAGGAGACGATGTAGTCATAGACCTTCTGCTGCATATGGGTGAGATTCGCCATAACAGGACCTCCCGAGCGCCCTGAGGCACAGTTATTTTCTCCAGTATAGCACATCGGAGGGCAAAAGGCAAACATTTGTTTGGAAGAAATTCAAAAAGAAAACCGCCGCCCAGAAGCCTGAGAGGCGGTTTTTGCTTCGCTCAGCCGAGGATCAGCAAAACCAGGGTCAAGATTAGGAAGAGGGCCCCGATCCACTTGGTGGCGCGGGCCAGCTTGGCGTCCATGGTCTTGGCCTTGTTCTTGGCCAGGAAGGAGTCGGCCACGCCGCCGATGGCGCCGGAGAGCCCGGCGCTCTTGCCGGACTGGAACAGTACAATCAGGATAATGCCCAGCCCGCAGAGGAGCTGCAAAACAGTGATGGTGATTTTCAAGACGTTCTACCTCCAATTTAAGATCACGCGGAGCGTGAAGCGTGTTTGACAGCTTCTTATCATACCACAACGCTTCCCGGTTTTCAAGGGGTATTCGAGAAAATTCTACGGGAATTCTCCGGCGCGCTTACTCCTGCTGCTGCAGCTCCCGCTTGAGCTCCGCCAGGGTGATGCCCTCGGCTTCCCAGTCCGTTTCCAGGATGGGGGACAGGGAGACGGAGATGTACAGGCTGTTTCCCGCCTCATAGGCCCCGGAGGTGACGCCCACCACATGGCCGTAAACATTCAGCAGGGCGCCGCCGCTGCTGCCGTGGGAGATGTCGGCGGTGTTGACCACGCAGGGAGCGCTGAACTTGGAGACCATATGGTCCGTGGCGCTGACGATGCCCTCGCTGATGGCGGGGGTGATGCCCAGGGGCACGCCCAGGGTGTAAATCCGGTCGCCCCGGCGAAGGGCGGGCTCCTCCGCGATTTCCAGGAAGGAGAAGAAGGGAACCTCCGTCTTGCCGTCTGCGGAGGTTTTGGAGATCCGCAGCAGGGCCAGGTCGGCGTCGGGGTCGGCGAAGAGCACCCGGTCCACCGGGAAGGTCTCTCCGGTGATGAGGGTGACGGTGGCCCGGACAGCGTCCTCAATGGTGTGGTAGTTGGTGACGGCCAGCCCTCCGGCGGAGACGAAGAAACCGCTGCCGCCGTTGCTCTGAATATTTTTCTTATAGGCGTTTTCCGTGTAGTACACGTTCAGCTGGAAAGCGGCGGCCATGTGCCGGTCCGCCACCTGCCGGGCGGTGAGCTCTTCCGGGAAAAGGCCCCGGATCTGGGCCTGGGTGCAGCGGCCCTTGTCCGCCAGGCCCTGGGCCAGGGTCCCGCCGTCCTGGGCGGGGAAGGTCAGGGCGTCCAGGGCCAGCTGGTACAGGTCCCCCAGGGTGAGGGTTTCGCCGTAGTCCCGGGTGGTCAGGGCCGCCCGGCGGGCGAAGAGATCCGCGTTTTCGCCGGTGAAGCCCTCATACCCCAGCAGCCGCAGCAGCGAGGCGCAGAACTCGGCGGTGGGCAGGGGCTCATCCTGGCCGCCGGTGACGGTGACCCAGCCCTGGGCCACGGCGTAGTCCTGGGCGCCGGAGGGCAGATCGGCCCGGACGGCGCCGGAGAGGCGGACCAGCAGGTTCGTCCCGTCGAGCCGGTCGGCGGGGCGGTTCAAAACCTCGTCGGAGGGCACGGAATCGATCAGGCCGAGACCGGCCAGGGTTCCGGCGGCCCGGCGGGATTCTCCCTCCAGGGCGGCGGCGGAGGGAACCGCGCCCAGAAGCAGGATCAAGGCGCAGAGCAGGGGAAGGATTCGTTTTTTCATGGGATAAGCCTCCATCAAGAATATTCGTCCTATTGTAGCACGGTGAAACCGGCTTTGCAAGTGGGGAAACGCGGCCATCTGCCCACTGGACAGGCGGCGGATGATCTGGTATAATGAAAGGGTAGACCTTTCCCCCTGAGCTGGGATCGTATTATAACTGTAAAGGAGAACGCTGAAATGGAACTGAAGGAAATCCTTGGAAAGTGTGACCACACCCTGCTGGCCCAGGGAGCCACCTGGGCGGAAATCAAGGCCATCTGCGACGATGGGATAAAGTACCAGTGCGCCAGCGTCTGCATCCCCGCCAGCTGCGTAAAGCAGGCGGCGGAGTACGTCCAGGGCAAGCTGCCCATCTGCACGGTCATCGGTTTTCCCAACGGCTATGACACCACCGCCGCCAAATGCTTCATGGCAACGGACGCCGTGGACAACGGGGCGGAAGAAGTGGATATGGTCATCAACATCGGCTGGGTGAAGGACCAAAAGTGGGACGAGCTGCTGGCGGAAATCAAGGCCATCAAGGCCGCCTGCAAGGGCAAGCTCCTCAAGGTTATCATCGAGTGCTGCCTCCTCACCGACGAGGAAAAAATCAAACTGTGCGAGATTGTCACCGCCTCCGGGGCGGACTATATCAAGACCTCCACGGGCTTTGGCGGCGGCGGAGCCACCCGGGAGGACGTGGCCCTCTTCGCCAAGCACGTCGGGCCCAACGTAAAAATCAAGGCCGCCGGAGGCATCGCCGATTTGAAGGACGCGGAGGACTTTATCAACCTGGGGGCTTCCCGCCTGGGCACCAGCCGGATCGTCAAGGCCGTCAAGGCTCTGGAGGGCTGATATGGGCACTCCCCACAACGAGGCCGCCAAGGGCGCGTTTGCCAAGACCGTCCTCATGCCCGGCGACCCCCTCCGGGCAAAGTTCATTGCCGGGACCTTCCTGGAAAATCCCCGGCTGGTGAACAACGTCCGGGGCATCCAGGGCTGGACGGGGACCTACCACGGCGTGGAGGTTTCCACCATGGCCTCCGGCATGGGCATCCCCAGCATCGGCATTTACGCCCACGAGCTCTTCCACTTCTACGGCGTGGAGAACATCATCCGGGTGGGCACCACCGGGGCCCTCAGCGAAAAATTGAAGCTCCGGGATTTGGTCATCGCCCAGGGGGCCTGCACGGACTCCAACTTCGCCCATCACTTCGGCCTTCCCGGGGTCTTCGCCCCCATTGCGGACTTCCGGCTCTTGGAAACCGCCGTGGCCGCGGCCCGGAAGCGGGGGCTGGAGCCCCCGGTGGGGAACATCCTCAGCTCCGACGTGTTCTACCATAAAACGGGAAGCGGCCTGGAGTGGGCCCCCATGGGGGTGCTGGCCATCGACATGGAGACGGCGGGCCTCTACGCCACCGCCGCCGGGGCGGGAAAGCGGGCCCTGACCATCTGCTCCGTCACCGACAACCTGGTCACAAAAGAGGAGCTCCCCCCCGAGGAGCGGCAGAGTTCCTTAACGGAGATGATGGAAATCGCCCTGGAGACCGCCGTCCAAATGGCGGGGCGGTAAGAGAGAGACTTCCGGCGTTTTTCCCAAAAGGAAAACATTTTGCGAATTTCCTTGAAATCCATGGAAGGTATTGTTATAATAGGCTTGGCCCAATGAGGCCGCCCTCTGTTTTCAGGGGAACATATGGAAGGAAGGTTGATACCAATGAAGAAGTTATTTGCAATCCTGCTGGCTTTGGCGATGGTTCTGTCCCTGGCCGCCTGCGGCGGCAACGACTCCGGGAATTCCGGCGATTCCGGCAATGCCGGCGGAGACAGCCAGCAGCAGGAGCCCGCCGCCACCCCCGCCGATGAAGGCGAAGACCAGGGCGGCGAGGCCGCCGACATCCGGGTCGCCATGATCACGGACTACGGCGACATCACGGACCAGTCCTTTAACCAGACCACCTACGAGGCCAGCAAGTCCTGGTGCGAGGCCAACGGCGTGGAATTCACCTACTACAAGCCCGCCGGAGACTCCACCGCCGAGCGCGTGGCCATGGTGGAAAAGGCCGCTGACGAAGATTACAATGTCATCGTCATGCCCGGCTTCGCCTTTGGCGAGACCATTACCCAGGTGGCCGACGTTTATCCCGACATCAGCTTCATCGCCCTGGACGTCAGCGAGGGCGACGTGGGCGGAACGGTGCCCGAAAACGTGTACTGCGCCGTCTATAAGGAAGAGCTCTGCGGCTACATGGCCGGCGTCGCCGCCGTGAAGCTGGGCTACACCCACCTGGGGTACCTTGGCGGCATGGCCGTTCCCGCCGTGCAGCGCTTCGGCTACGGCTTCGTCCAGGGCGTGGACGCCGCCGCTGGTGAGCTGGGCGTGGACGCCACCGTCGAGTATGTCTACGGCAACCAGTTCTTCGGCGACCCCGACATCACCGCCTATGCGGACAACTGGTATCAGAACCTGGGCGTCCAGGCGGTTTTCGCCTGCGGCGGCGGCATCTTCACCTCCGCCGGTGAGGCGGCCGCCAAGGTGCCCGGCACCAAGGTCATCGGCGTGGACGTGGACCAGAGCTTTACCATGGACGCCGCCTACGGCGAGGGCGTGACCCTGACCTCCGCCATGAAGGGCCTGGCCGCCACGGTCAACCACATGCTGGACGAGGTGGCCGCAGGCAACTTCGGAAACTACGGCGGCAAGGCCGAGGCCCTGGGCCTGGTTTCCGGCGACGACCCTAGCGCCAACTATGTCCTGCTGCCCATGGACACCACCCTGTGGGGCGACGGCTTCTCTCAGGACGACTACAAGGCCCTGGTGAAGGATATGTTCGACGGCAAAATCACCGTCTCTGACGACATCTCCGCTATGCCCGCCGTCTCCAATATCACGGTCAGCGATCTGGGCAACATCAAGTAAAAACCCCCTCAAGCACTGTGAGGACGGGATCTTCCCGTCCTCACTTTTTTACTTGCCGCCGGCTAGTGGAGAGAAAGGGTCGACTTTGTGAAAAATTTCAAAAATTGCTTTGAAATCCAGGACGGGATATGGTACAATAAACAAGAACCTATTTTTTCGCAAAGGGTTCCGGGAAACAGAGAAGGAGGAGGTTGTGAAATTGGAACAGAGTTACGCCATTGAGATGCTGAATATCACCAAGCGGTTCCCCGGCATCGTGGCCAACGACAATATCACGTTACAGCTGAAAAAGGGCGAGATTCACGCTCTTCTGGGCGAAAACGGCGCCGGAAAATCCACGCTGATGAGCGTGCTGTTCGGCCTGTACCAGCCGGAGGAGGGCGTGATCAAAAAGGACGGCCAGGTCGTCTCCATCAAGGACCCCAACGACGCCAACGACTTAGGGATCGGCATGGTCCACCAGCACTTCAAGCTGGTGGAGTGCTTTACGGTGCTGGACAACATCATCATGGGCGTGGAGCCCTGCAAGCACGGTTTCCTCCAGAAGGGAGAGGCCCGGGAGAAGGTGCTGGCCCTCTCGGAGAAGTACGGCCTTCATGTGGACCCGGACGCCCTGGTGGAGGACATCACCGTGGGCATGCAGCAGCGCACCGAGATTTTGAAGATGCTGTACCGGGAAAATGAGATCTTGATCTTCGACGAGCCCACCGCCGTGCTGACCCCCCAGGAGATCGACGAGCTGATGCAGATTATGAAAAACCTCTCCGCCGAGGGGAAGAGCATCCTGTTTATCTCCCACAAGCTCAACGAAATCATGTCCGTGGCCAACCGCTGTTCCGTGCTGCGCAAGGGCAAGTACATCGGCACCGTGGACATCGCCGCCAGCTCCCAGGAGGAGCTGAGCCGGATGATGGTGGGCCGGGACGTGAACTTCGTGGTGGAAAAGGCCCCCTCCAAGCCCGGCGAGGTGGTGCTGGACGTGAAGGGCATGACCGTGGCCTCCAAGCGGCACAAAAACAACGCCGTCAAGAACGTGACCTTCCAGGTCCGCCGGGGCGAAATCGTCTGCATCGCGGGCATCGACGGCAACGGCCAGACGGAGCTGGTCTACGGCATCTCCGGCCTGGAACCCCTGAAGGAGGGCACGCTGACCCTGGGCGGCCAGGACATCACCAAGGCCCCCATCCGCAAGCGGAATACCTCCGGCATGAGCCACATCCCCGAGGACCGGCACAAGCACGGCCTGGTTCTGGACTACTCCCTGGAGGACAACATGGTGCTCCAGCGGTATTTTGAGAGCCACTTCGTCACCCCGACGGGCTTTTTGAAACGGAAGGCCATCCGGGAGTACGCCGTGGGCCTCATTGAGCAGTACGACGTCCGTTCCGGCCAGGGCCCCCTTACGGCGGCCCGGAGCATGTCCGGCGGCAACCAGCAAAAGGCCATCATCGCCCGGGAGATTGACAAGAACCCGGAGCTGCTCATCGCCGTCCAGCCCACCCGGGGCCTGGACGTGGGCGCCATTGAGTACATACACAAGCAGATTGTGGCCCAGCGGGACGCCGGGAAGGGCGTGCTGCTGGTGAGCCTGGAGCTGGACGAGGTCATGAACGTCTCCGACCGGATTCTGGTCATGTACGAAGGGGAAATCGTGGGCGAGTTCGACCCCAAGGAAGTCACGGTGGAAGAGCTGGGCCTCTACATGGCCGGCGCGAAGAAGAAGGGGGCGTAAGGCATGAAACAAGAAAAAACCTCCCTGCTGCGCAACGGCGCGGTGCAGTCCCTGCTGGCCTCCCTGCTGTGCATCATCCTGGGCCTGGTGGTGGGCTATATCGCCCTGCTTCTCATCAACCCCGCCGGGGCCAACGGGGCTATTTTAGCCATCGTGGAAAACTTCATGACCTACTCCAAGTCCACAGCCCAGCTCCGCTACTTCGGCAGCACTCTGGTGAAGACCGCCCCCCTGCTGATGTGCAGCCTCTCGGTGCTCTTCGCCTATAAGGTGGGCCTTTTCAACATCGGCGCGGCGGGCCAGTACGTGGTGGGCACCGGGGCGGCGCTGTACTGTGCCCTGGGGCTGAAGCTGCCCTGGTTTTTGTGCCTCATCGCCGCCATTTTGGCGGGGGCCGCCCTGGGGGCGATCTCCGGTTTGCTGAAGGCCTACTGCAACGTCAACGAGGTCATCTCCTGCATCATGCTGAACTGGATCAGCCTCTACGCCGTGAACATGCTGCTGACCCTGGTGAAGGAGGAGACCAGCCCCTATACCTTCACCCTCTCCAGCACCAACGAGGGGGCCATCCTCCCCTCCCTGGGCCTGGGGGCCCTGTTCAGCAAGAACCAGTACGTGGGCCTGGCGATTCCCCTGGCCATCCTGACGGCGGTGCTGGTGTGGGTTTTGCTGGAGAAAACCAAGCTGGGCTATGAGCTGAAAGCCACCGGCTGCAACAAGTTCGCCGCCAAGTACTGCGGTATGCGGGAGCGGAAGAACCTGATTCTCACCATGGCCATCTCCGGCGGCCTGGCCGGCATGGGCGCGGCCATGCTGTTCCTCTCCGGCTTCGAGCAGTGGCAGTGCACCCAGTCCGCCGTCCCCGCCATGGGCTTCAACGGCATCGCCGCCGCCTTCCTGGGCGGGCTGAACCCCATCGGGGCCATCTTCTCCTCCTACTTCATCCAGCACATCACCAACGGAGGCGCCTATGTGGACAAGACCATGTACTCCTCCCAGATCTCCGACTTCATCTCCGCGCTGATCATCTACCTCTGCGGCTTCGTCCTCTTCTTCAAGACGGCGCTGAATGCCTGGCTGAACCGCCGGGACGAGAAGAAGGCTGAGAAAGGAGGCGGCGGGAAATGATCTTACTGCTGCAATATACGCTGATTTTTGCGTCTGTGCTTTTGCTGGTGGCCCTGGGCGGCTGCTTCTCCGAGCACTCCGGCGTCATCAACATCGGCCTGGAGGGCATCATGGTCATGGGCGCCCTGGGCGGCGCGCTGATGATGAAGTTCCTGCCGGACAGCACCCCTGCCTTCGGCATGATTCTGCTGGTGGTCCTGGCCGCCATCGCCCTGGGCGTCGTGTACTCCCTGCTGCTGGCGGTGGCCGCCATCAACTTCAAGGCGGACCAGACCCTGGTGGGCACCGCCATGAACCTCCTGGGCACGGCGGCGGCCACGGTCTTTGTCAAGGCCATGAACACCGCCGAGAGCGTGGACAACGTGTCCTCCACCATCCAGTACATCAACGCGAAAAAGGCCTTCCTGGTGAACCTGGGCGGCTTTGAGTTCAACTGGTTTATGCTGCTGGCGGCCCTGGCCCTCGTGGGGTCCTACGTCTCCTTGTACAAGACCCGGTTCGGCCTGCGGCTTATGGCCTGCGGCGAGCATCCCCAGGCGGCGGACAGCGTGGGCATCAACGTCTATCGGATGCGCTACGCCGGCGTGCTGATCTCCGGCATGCTGGGGGGCCTTGGCGGCATCGTGTATATCACCGCCGGCGTCAGCGAGTGGAAGTTTGAAAACGGCGTGGCGGGCTTCGGCTTCCTGGCCCTGGCCGTCATGATCTTCGGCCAGTGGAAGCCCACCCGCATTGCCCTGGCGGCGCTGCTCTTCGGCTTCTGCCGGGCCCTGGGCAACGTGTACTCCGGCTTCGACTTCCTCAAGGCCCTGAACCTCCCGGCGGCCACGTACAACATGCTCCCCTACATCATCTCCCTGGTGGTGCTGGCCTTCACGTCCAAGAAGTCCCGGGCCCCCAAGGCGGAGGGCGTTCCCTACGACAAGGGGCAGAGGTAAGTACAAACCGTCATATCCTGTCGAAAAAATACAAAACGGAGCGGCTCCGCCACGGCGGAGCCGCTCGTTTTCTGGGTTAGAGCAGTTGGGTGCTTCCCTAGAACAGAGAAAGGCTCACCACCGCCGCCAGTGCCCCCGCCAGCAGGGCCTGGAGGGCTTTTCCCGTGATATAGGTTCGCAGCCTCAGCCCGCTGCCCTCCAGCACCGCCGCCGTCTGGCAGAGGATGGAGACTCCGCCCCAGCCCGCGCAGGCGGAGGCCAGGACAAAGCCCAGACGGTCCGCCGCCAGCAGCGGCGTCAGGGAGAAGAGCTCCAAAAAGCCCACCAGCCCGGCGCCCAAGGGGCCCCCCAGGGCCGCCAGGGGGCTTGCCAGCACGTAGAAAAAGAGAACAAACCCGCAGACATAGACCATGCTGCCGCAGGCGCTCTTAACCCCCTCCACGAAGGCGGCGGGAAGGGAGGAGGCCTGACAGGGGGAAAGCCTTGGCAGGCGCTGCCGCCCAATGGGTTTTCCGCTTCCCCGGAAGAAAAGGCCCGTCAGCAGGGCGGAGAGCACATGGATAAGCCACAGATAGACCCCCGCCCGGGGACTGCCGAAGACCCCGCCCCCCAGGACGCTGAGGAGAAACACGGGATTGGAGTTGCTGCAAAAGCCCAGGAGCCGCTCCGCCTCGTCCACGGTGAGGAGGCCCTTCTTGTAAAGCTCCGCCGCCGTCCGGGCCCCGATGGGGTAGCCCCCCACCAGGCCCAGCAGCAGGGCGGACCCGGCGAGACCCGGGAGGCGGTAAAGGCTCATTAGTCCTGAGAGCCTGGGGGAGGCCCACTCCCCGAAGCCCAGGGATACCAGCATGGTGGACGCCGCCATGAAGGGGAACAGGGCGGGAATCACCGCCCGGCCGCAGAGGGCAAGGCCCTCCGCCGCCGCGGCCCGGACCGCTCCCGCGTCCGCCAGGAACCAGATCAAAAGCCCGCAGAGCAGCAGGCACGCGCCGGTGCGCCAACGGGGTTTCATACGCCTCACCTCGAAAAACCCTATGCGGCGAAGGAGGCAATCATGCCGGTCCGCCCTGCCGCATAGGATTTGCTGAGGTGAGACATATGGAACGCAATCGACGGGACCGGGAGGGCGGCGTGCTGGCGGCGGCGGCGGAGCTCTTCGACCTGCCGGCGGACATCGTGGCGGGCCTGCCCCGGCTGGAAATGGTGGGGAGCCGCCAGCTGTATCTGGAGCACCACACGGGCCTTTTGGCCTATACGGAGGAGCAGATTGACGCCAACACCCCCGCCGGGGTCCTCCGGGTGAAGGGGGAGCGGCTGACCCTCCTGGCCATGACGGCGGGAGAGCTGCGCATCGGCGGGCGCATCAGCTCCGTGGAGTGGGTGGGGCCATGCTGACGGGACTGGTGAACCGCCTCCGGGGCCAGGTGCGCATCCGGGCGGAGTGCGCCTTTCCCGAGCGGGTGCTGAACCTCTGCGGGGCCCAGGACCTGGCCTTTTGGGATCTGGAGTGGGAGTCCCCCACGGCCTTTACCTGCCGCCTGTCCCGGCGGGACTGGAAGCGCCTCCGCCAGGCGGGGAAAAACCTGGACTGCCAATTCGACCTGGTGGGCCTGGAGGGGGCGCCCTACTTCTTCCTGCGCTTCCGGCACCGCCAGGCCCTGGCGATAGGCCTGGTGGGCTGCGCCCTGGGGCTGTTCCTGGGGTCCTTCTTCATTTGGGACTTCCAGGTGGAGGGCAATGAGACCGTGCCCACGGAGCGCATCCTCCGTGCTTTGGAGAAAAACGGCGTGAGCCTGGGGACCTTCGGCCTCTCCCTGGACGGGGAGGACATCCGAAATCATGTGCTTCTGGATGTGCCGGAGCTGATTTGGATCGCCGTCAACGTCTCCGGCTGCCGGGCGGAGGTCCAGGTCCGGGAGCGGACGCCGCCCCCGGTGATGGTGGACCGGCGGGAGCCCTGCAATCTGGTGGCCCGGCGGGCGGGGCTGGTGAAAAAGGTGCAAACCATCGGCGGCGTGTCCTGTGTCGTCCCCGGCAGCGCCGTGACGGAGGGCCAGATTCTCGTCTCCGGCGTGGAAGACACGGGCACCGTGGGGGCCCGCGTCCTGGCGGGCCTGGGGAAGGTGGAGGCCCGGACCTGGTACGATCTCACCGCCTCCATGCCCCTGACGGTCCTGGAAAAGCGGTACCTGGGAAGGGAGAAGACGGGGTTCTCCCTGATTTTCGGGACCCGGCGAATAAAATTCTTCTCAAACAGTAGCATTGAAGGGGCGGAATATGATAAAATAACCAGCAGGCATCCCTTGAACCTCCTGGGCGTGCCCCTGCCGGTGACGGTGGAGGTGGAAACATGGCGCTTTTACGAAACCGTCCCCACGCCCCGGACCGCCGCGGAGGCGGAGAAGGCCGCCGAGGCCATCCTTACCGCCCAGCTCCGCGAGATGGTGGAGCCCTATGGAGAGGTGAAGTCCACCCTCTGCTCCGCCCGGCAGAAGGGGGACGCGCTCCTCGTTACGCTGTCGGCGGAGTGCCTGGAGGAGATTGGGCAGACGGCCCCCATTTATACGGAAGAAGAAACGGGCTGAGGCCCGCGTAAATACGGGAGTGAACGCATTGGAACAGAGAATCAGCATCGAGCGGCTGGAACAGGCCGTGAACCTCTTCGGGTCCTTTGACGAGAACATCCGCCTTTTGGAGCAGGAGTTCTCCGTCACCGTTGTCAACCGGGAGGGCGAGCTCCGGGTGGAGGGCGAGGCGGAGGACGTGTCCCTGGCCTGCAAGGCCATCCAGGCTCTCCTGACCCTCTCCAGCCGGGGGGAGCCCATTGCCGAGCAGAATGTCCGGTATGTGATCAGCATGGTCCGGGCGGGGAAGGAGGAGAAAATCGCCGAGCTGACCGGCGACGTTCTCTGCATCTCCGCCAAGGGCCGGCCCATCAAGCCCAAGACCATCGGCCAGAAGGACTACATCGCCTCCGTGCTGAAAAACACGGTGACCATCGGCGTGGGCCCGGCGGGCACGGGAAAGACCTATCTGGCCGTGGCCGCCGCCGTCATGGCCTTCCGGGACAAGCAGGTGAACCGGATTATCCTCACCCGCCCCGCCGTGGAGGCCGGGGAGCGGCTGGGCTTTTTGCCCGGGGATCTTCAGAGCAAGGTGGACCCCTACCTCCGGCCCCTGTACGACGCCCTTTTCGACATGCTGGGGGCGGAGACCTACCAGAAATACCTGGAGCGAGGGAACATCGAGGTGGCCCCCCTGGCCTATATGCGGGGAAGAACCCTGGACGACAGCTTCATCATCCTGGACGAGGCCCAGAACACCAGCCGGGAGCAGATGAAGATGTTCCTCACCCGCCTGGGCTTTGGGTCCAAAATCGTCATTACCGGCGACGCGACCCAGATCGACCTGCCCGACGGGAAGACCTCGGGCCTCCGGGAGGCCATGCGGGTCCTCCGCAATGTGGAGGGCATCGGCATCTGCGAGCTGACCAACGCCGACGTGGTGCGGCATGTCATGGTCCAGCGAATTGTCCAGGCCTACGAGGACTATGAGAAGCGGGGGAAGGACCCGGGAAAGGGACGGCGGAAATGAGGCGGCACTATATCCCCGTCACCGCCGGGGTCCCTGGGGTGAACGACAGCCAGAAAGCCTTTATCCGCAAGGTCATCCGCACGGCCCTGGCGGCGGAGGGGGTGGACTTCCCCTGCGAGGTGGACGTGCTGGTGACAAGCGATGAGGAGATTCACCAGCTGAACCGGGAGGCCCGAAAGGTGGACCGGGCCACGGACGTGTTGAGCTTTCCGGCCTTTGACCTCCGGCCCGGGGAGCTGCCCGGACCCGGGGACGCGGACCCGGGGACGGGCCTGGTGCCCTTGGGGGACATGATGATCTCCCTGGAGCGCGTGGCGGCCCAGGCCAAGGAGTACGGGCACTCGAACCGGCGGGAGCTGGGGTATCTGGTGGTCCACTCGGCGCTGCACCTGCTGGGCTATGACCACCTGGACGAGGGGCCCATGAAAGCGCAGATGCGGGCGAGGGAAGAGGCCATTCTGGCGGAGCTTGGAATTACGGGCTAGACCCGGAGGGGACCGGCCCGGACCGCGGGCCCCCCGGGATTTGAGCGGCACAAATGAAACGGCGCGTCAAGGGCGGCTAACCGAATCCCCCGGTTCCGCATAGACTGAACCGAGGTGATTCAAATGCTGCTGCTGCAAGACGGCGTCCTGGCCTTTCTGTCCGCCGTCGGCCTGACAACCATCGTGTGGGCCGCCGCCGGAGCCCTGCTCCATATGGGCGGGCGCCCGGCCATTCCGGGGCTGCTCCTGGTCCTGCCCCTGAAAGGGGAGGCCCTGGCCATGGAGGCCGACGTCCGGGAGCTCCGCCGGGTTCAGGGGAGCCTGCCGGGGGCCAAAATCGTCCTGGCGGACTGCGGGCTGACCCCCGACGCCCAGGCGCTGGCCCGGTACTTGGCGGACCGGGAGAAAAACGCCGCCCTGGTTTTGCCGGGGGACATCATCGCGGAAATATGAGCCCGCCTGGAGGGCGAAAAGAGAGGATATCCCAAATGGAAGAGCTCATCTGCCGGGAGGGCACGATACATAGCATCATCTTTCAAAACGCCGAAAACGGGTACACGGTCCTCCGCCTCCTCACCGAGGAGGGGGAGGTCGTCACCGTTGTGGGCTGCATCCCCTGCGCCGCCCCCGGCGAGGGCTTGAGCGTCACCGGCACATGGGAGCGCCACCCCCAGCACGGGGAACAGCTCCGGGCGTCGGAGGTGGAGCGGAGACTGCCGGAGGACGAGGCGGAGATGTTCAGCTATCTTTCCTCCGGCGTTTTGAAGGGCGTGGGCCCCGCCACGGCCCGGAACATGGTGGACCGCTTCGGCCTGGAGACTTTCGACGTGCTGGAGACCGCCCCGGAACGGCTGACCACCCTCAAGGGCGTCACCGCCCGGCGGGCCCAGGAGATCGGCGAGGCCTTCCGGCAGCACATGGGCCTGCGGCGGCTGATGGCCTTCCTGGCCCGGTATGAGCTGCCCCCGGTGCTGGCCATGCGCCTGCGGCGGCAGTACGGGGACGCGGCGCTGGAAAAGCTCCGGCAGGACCCCTATCTGCTGGCGGGCGACGAATGCGGCGTGGCCTTCTCCGTGGCGGACGGGATCGCCATGAGCATGGGCTTTGAGCCCGACAGCGGGGCCAGGCTCCAGGCGGCGGTGAGCTTTGAGCTGAGCCACAACGAAAACAACGGCCACGTCTTCCTCCCCCGGGGGAAGCTGGTGGCCGCCACGGCCCAGCTCCTCCAGTGCGGGGAGGAGGGCCCGGAGCTGGCCCTGGACGAGCTTATTAGCCGGGGACAGGTGATTCAGGAGCGGGTGGCCAATGTGGACGCCTGTTACCTCCGGCGGCTGTGGGAGGCGGAGCGCACCGCCCAGCTGCGCCTGGAGGCCCTGCTGTCGGCGAAGCCCCAGGGCCGGGTCTCCGCCGGGCGGACGGTGGACGAGCTGGAACGGGCCCAGGGCGTTGCCTATTCCCCCCAGCAGCGCAAGGCCGTGGAGCTGGCGGCCAGGGAAAACGTGCTGATTCTCACCGGCGGCCCCGGCACCGGAAAGACCACCACCGTCCGGGCCATTGCGGCCCTGTTCCGGAAGATGGGCCTGGACGTGGTGCTGGCGGCCCCCACGGGCCGGGCGGCCAAGCGGATGAGCGAGCTCACCGGAGCGGAGGCCCAGACGGTCCACCGGCTCCTGGGGATGAGCTGGAACGAGGACGCCCGGCAGGTGACCTTCACCAAGACGGAGAAGGAGCCCCTGGAAGCGAACGCCGTCATTGTGGACGAGACCTCTATGGTGGACGTAACCCTGTTCGCGGCGCTGCTCCGGGCCCTGCGGCCCGGGACCCGGCTGGTGCTGGTGGGGGACGCGGATCAGCTGCCCTCCGTGGGGGCGGGGAACGTGTTCTCAGACCTCATCCGCAGCGAACGGGTGGAAACCGTATTCCTTCGGGAGGTCTTCCGCCAGGCGGAGCAGTCCGCCATCATCCGGGCGGCTCACGCCGTGAACCAAGGGAGGGCCCCGGACCTCCAGAGCAACCAGGGGGATTTCTTTTTCCTCTGCCGCCGGGACCCGGAGCGGGCGCTGAACACCCTGGTGGAGCTGTGCAGGACCCGCCTGCCGGAGAACATGGGAATCCCGGCGGCGGAGATCCAGGTGCTGACCCCCACCCGGAAGGGCCCCGCCGGGACGGTGAACCTGAACCGCCTCCTCCAGGAGGCGCTGAACCCCAAAGGGCCGGAGAAGAGGGAGCTTTTGTGGGGCGACCGGCTCTTCCGGGAGGGGGACCGGGTGATGCAGACCCGGAACGACTACGATGTGGTGTGGGAAAAAGAGGACGGAACCGTGGGCACGGGGATGTTCAACGGGGACGTGGGAAGGATCGTGAAGATCGACGACTCCGGCGAGTGGCTGGAGCTGGACTTTGACGGCCGCCGGGCGGTCTACGGCGCGGAGCAGCTGAACGAGGTGGACCTGGCCTTCGCCATGACGGTGCATAAATCCCAGGGCAGCGAGTACCGCTGCGTGGTGCTGGCGGCCATGCCCGCGCCCTCCTCCCTGATGGTCCGGGGGGTGCTGTACACGGCCCTGACCCGGGCGAAGGAGCTGCTGGTGGTCGTGGGAGACGACGCGGCGGTCCGGGCCATGGCGGCGAATGATAAGCGGCAGAGGCGGTACTCCGGCCTCCGCTGGCGGCTGGCCAAAGGAGGAGAATAAAAGGAGAAGGACCGCCGTGGGGCGGTCCTTCTCCTTCTTCGGATAGTTACGATCATCGTGAAAAGCGGAAACCGTCACCCCGGCAAGTGATAGTTTCAAGGCTTTGGCTTGCCTCCCAAACCTGATGTGGGCTAACCGCCTGTCGGAGTGCTTCCTGACTATTATTATAGGCTGTGAAGTTGTTTCTGTCAAGCACAAAATATCTAAAAACTAGATAAAGCAAAATATCTGAATTTCAGATACATATACTCATACTCGGTGATGAGTATGAGAATGGAAATCCTAAAATATGGACGAATTAGAGACTTGAGAAATGACCGTGGATTGACGCAGAAGCAAGTCGCAAAATTGCTAAATGTTAGTCAAAACACATATTCGCAATATGAAATCGGCATCTCTCGTTTCCCTCTGGACGCAGTTGTTAGATTAGCAGAATACTATAATGTCAGTATTGACTATTTAGTGGGCTTGACGGATGAGACTGCTCCGTATCCCCGAAAACGGAGGCAGCCATAATGGAACAAAAAATCAAGCAGGACATCTGCATCGGTGCGAACATTCGGAAGATACGTCAAGAGAAGGAATTAGGGCAGACGGAGCTGGTGGGCCTCCTGCAATTAGAGGGTGTTCCCATGACCAGGGAGGCCCTGGTTAAAATTGAGCGCGGGACCCAGCACATCCAGGCGTCCCAGTTGAGGGCCATCAAAAACGCCCTGGGCGTCACCTACGACGAGCTGCTAGAATCATGAAGCTCACCGATGCTTTCCTGGACCTCCTCTTCCCGCCCAAGTGCCCCTTCTGCCGCCGGGTCCTGGACGCTCCCGGCATGTGCCCGGAGTGCGAAAAGACCCTCCCCTGGACGGACGAGGCCCACAGCCTCCGGGAACTGCGGGGCGGCCTCCTCTGCGCGGCGCCGCTTTGGTATGAGGGCCCTGTCCGGGAGGCCGTCCGCCGCTTCAAGTTCCATGGCGGCGTCTGCGCCGCCGGGCCCCTGGGGGAGCTCATCGCCCAGGCCGCCGCCGAGCGCCTCTCCGGCGAGTTCGACACGGTGGCCTGGGTCCCCGTCAGCGCCAAGCGGCTGCGGAAGCGGGGCTACGACCAGTCCCGCCTTCTGGCGGAGCGGGCGTGCCGGCTCTGGGACGTGGAGCCGGAGGCCCTCCTCCGCAAAATCCGGGACAACCCCGCCCAATCCAGCCTGGAACGGGCCGGGGACCGCTGGAAGAACACCCAGGGCGTCTACGAGGCGGCGGGCAGCCCGGCGGGGAAGCGGATTCTCCTTATTGACGACGTGTGCTCTACCGGGTCCACCCTAGTTTCCGCCGCGGGGGTCCTTTTCTCGGCGGGCGCGGCGGGCGTGGTCTGCGCCTCCGCGGCCTTTCCCAGGCCGGAGGAGGAAAAGAGGGGAGAAAAAGGGAAAGAATAGGCTTGCATTCTGGCGTGACTGCCAGTATAATGTACTTTGTAACTTTATGGATACGCTGGCGGTTATCCGCCTATCATAAATTTGGACAAAAGATAAATGGAGGAAGTGCCCATGGCAAAGGATATCGGTATCGACCTTGGTACCGCTTCGGTTCTGGTTTTTGTACGAGGCAAAGGCATCGTTTTGAATGAGCCCTCCGTGGTGGCGCTGGACAAGAACACCGGGAAGCTCCTGAAGGTGGGCGAGGAGGCCCAGGCCATGCTGGGCCGGACCCCTGGCAACATCATTGCCATCCGCCCCCTGCGGGAGGGCGTCATTTCCGACTACGACATGACGGAGCGGATGCTCCGGGAGTTCATCCACAAGGTGGCCGGGGTTTCCGTCTTCAAGCCCCGGGTCATCATCTGCGTTCCCTCCGGCATCACCGAGGTCGAGGAGCGCGCCGTCATCGACGCGGGTATCTCCGCCGGAGCCCGGAAGGTCTACCTCATCGAGGAGCCCGTGGCGGCGGCCATCGGGGCGGGCATCGACATCGCCAAGCCCGACGGGCACATGGTGGTGGACATCGGCGGCGGAACGGCGGACATCGCCGTCATCTCCCTGGGCGGCGTGGTGGAGTCCGCCTCCATCAAAATCGCTGGCGACCAGCTCAACGAGGCCGTGGTCAAGTATATGCGCCGCAAGCACAACCTCCTGGTGGGCGAGCGCACCGCCGAGGAAATGAAGAAGCAGATCGGCTGTGTCTTCCCCAAGGACGAGGAGGAGGTCATGGACGTGAAGGGCCGGTGCCTCTTGACGGGCCTTCCCAAGGTGGTGGCCGTCAGCTCCACGGAGATGATGGACGCTTTCGAGGAGCCGGTGGAGCGCATCATGGAGGCCATCCACTCCGTGCTGGAGCGGACGCCGCCGGAGCTGGTGGCGGACATCTCCACCAACGGCATCGTCATGACCGGAGGCGGCAGTCTGGTGTCCGGCTTTGAC
The DNA here is from genome assembly GCA_910574635.1 of Oscillospiraceae bacterium. Lineage (GTDB taxonomy): Bacteria > Bacillota > Clostridia > Oscillospirales > Oscillospiraceae > Oscillibacter. Next base: position 153,768 of record CAJTCG010000003.1, read on the forward strand.
AAGCTGGTGACGGCCCGGACGGGCATCCACACCATGATTGCCGAAGAGGCGATTTCCTGCGTGGCCCTGGGCACCGGCATGAGCCTGGAGACCCTGGGCAACATGCAGGAGGGCACCATGAACCTGAGCCGCCGCAAGCAGATGAGTTAAAAGCGAAACCGCCGGACAAGCCGTCCGGCGGTTTTTGTTATGGGGTTTCCTCTGTGCCGGGGGCCTCCGGTTCCTCCGGGTCGGGGACGTACTCCAGAATATCCTCCACCCGGCAGTCCAGCAGCTTGCAGAGGTCGTCGATCAGCCGGGAGGAGATGCCCTTGTTGTGGCGCAGACGGTAGAGGGTACTGCTGCTATAGCCCAATTTGTTAATCATTTTATACGTGGAGATTCCCCGGTCTTTCAGCGTACGCCAGAAGGGGTCATAAATTATCATAACTATCACCTAACCCTAGTTTAAACCAAAGTCAAAAAATTGAACATATTCTATATTTGGCGTTTGCTCTATATAGACAAGCGTCTCAATATAGAATATAATATGACTAGAGGTGATAGTATGCACGTAATGTGCGAAAACCAATTTTGCGTTTACTGGTCGGAGGATACCTGCACGCTGAGAAAAATCAGCCTGGATGCTGTGGGAGCCTGTAGGGACTGCGTCACCGTAGAAGTTCCAAAGGACTTCCTGGCCCAGAAACGGCAGGAGCTTCTAAGCGAGCTGAGGGAGCGGGAAGCCCGGTGGGGAAAAGAAGCCCTGGACTTATAGCTGGGGATGGCTTAGTCCTTCCCCAGTTTTTTCAGTGTTTCCAGCACCTCGCCGAAGTCCTTGGCGGAGGCGGAGGGGTGAGCCCTCAAAAGCCGCAGGGAGCGGTGATAGGGCGCGGCGGAGCGGTTTTGCAAAGCGGCCTCCCGGGCCCGGACCCGGCGGATGGCCTCCTCCAGATCCGCCCGGCGCTCCGCCAGGTTTTCCGGCGTGGAATCCGGCAGGTCCTCCAGGTGGTCCCGGCAGGTTTCCAGGGCATTGGAGATGGTGGAAAGCGCTTCCAGCTTGGCGGCGGTGAGGCGGCGGAGGGAGGACTCCACCCGCTCCGCCCGGGCCTGGCGGCGCTCCTCCAGCTCCTCTTCCACCTTCTGCCGGAGCTCCAGGGCTTCCAGCTCCGTCTTCTCCCGGAAGCGGCGGAGGTCGTCCTTGGCAAAGGCGGCGTAGACCTCCGCCCGCTTTGCCAGGCGGCGCAGGTCCTCGTTTTCCTCGGCGGCCCGGGCCAGCAGATCCCGCAGATCCAGGGCGGCCTGGACGGAGCGCACCGCGTCCACGGTAAAGGCCGCGGTGAGGAGGATGGCCAGGGGGTCCACGCACAGGGCGGGCACCCGGGCCAGCAGGCGGGCGATGGGGGGATGGACAAAGCGCACCAGCAGGATGGAGAAGAAGCCCCAGGCGATGGAGCTGGTGAGGCAGATGTGGCCGTTGAGGTTGAATTTCTGATTGGAGTAATCCCAGTAGCGGACCTTGAAAATCCGCTCCATCACGTCGCCGGTGACGTACTCCAGGGCCGTGGCCGCCAGCATGCCGAAGAGCCAGACCAGCCGCAGATCCTCCGCCACGGGAATGGTGGCCAGCAAAATGATGATGGCCCCGGAACCGTAAATGGGCAGCAGGGGGCCGTGGAGAAAGCCCCGGTTCACCCAATGCCGCTGGCAGAGGGAGACATAGCAGGACTCCCAAATCCAGCCGCAGAGGCAGTAGAAGAAAAACAGCAGGACCCATTGGCCCGTGGTGTAGACGTGCATCCGTTTATTCCTCCTCGATTTGCGCAAGCAGTTCCCCGATGATCTGGTTGGACACCAGGAAGCCCCGGGGGGTCAGCCGCCAGCGGCCTTCCGCCCGGGCGGCGTAGCCCGCCGCCTCACAGCGCTCCAGAAAGGGTAAAAAGGGGGCGAAGGAGCGGCGGAAGCGGGCTTCCCAATCCGCCGCGTCCAGGCCCCGGGCCAGACGGAGGGACAGCATCAGCCACTCCGCCTCCCGGTCCCGGGGGGCCATGCGCCGGGTCTCGGAGAGGATGCGGTCCCCCCGGAGGAAGGCCTCGAAATCCCTGGCCCAGGCATAGCGGACGCCCCGGAAGTCGGAGTGGGCCCCGGGGCCGAACCCGGCGTATTCCCCCAGGGTCCAGTATTTCAGGTTGTGCCGGGACTCCCGGCCGGGCTTGGCGAAGTTGGAGATCTCGTATTGCTTCCAGCCCCGCTTCTCCAGAAAGCCCACGGTTTCCAGATACATGTCCGCCTGGACCTCGTCCCCCGGCAGGGATTCCCGGCGGGCGTAGAGGGGAGTCCCCGGCTCCGCCTTGAGGCCGTAGCAGGAAAGATGCTCCGGGCAAAGCTCCGCGGCGGCGGAGAGGTTTTTCCGCCAGCGGGGCAGGTCCTGGCCCGGCAGGCCGTAGATGAGGTCCAGGGAGAGATTGTCAAAGCCCGCCTTGCGGGCGGCTTCCACGGCGGAGCGGACCTGGGCCATGGTGTGGACCCGGCCGATGGATTTTAATTCCCCATCGTCGGCGGACTGCATCCCCAGAGAGACGCGGTTGAACCCCGCCCGCCGGAGGGCGGAGAGTGCGTCCGGGTCCCCGGCGGAATCGGGGTTGGCCTCGAGGGTGATTTCCGCGCCGGGGGCGATGGGACAGGCGGCAAAGACCGCTTCCAGCAGGGCCGCCAGGCGGCGGGGGCCCAGATAGCTGGGGGTGCCGCCGCCGAAGTAGACGGTGTCCGCCTCGCAGCCGGAGAAGTCCGTCTCGAAAAGCTGGGAGCGGAGGGCGGAGACATAAGCGTCCATTTGGTCCTCCCGGCGGGGGAGGGAGTAGAAGTCGCAGTAGACGCACTTTTGCTTGCAGAAGGGGACGTGAATGTAGATGCCAAGGGCCCGGCTCATTTCGTGCACTCCCGGACGTAGTCCATGGTCAGGGGATTTTTCAGTTCCATACAGGGAAACCTCCGTGATGTTGATTGCCCCCATCGTACCACAAGCGCCCGCCGGATTCAATACCGCCCTGGGGGCGGGAATATTTTCGCCTTCCCAGGCAACACTATCCAGGAAATCCAGAACGAAACGAGGGTGCTTTCCATGGACATGTCTCCCAAGGAGTATCAAGCCTACGTCAAGCAGAAGGCGAAAAAATCGCCCATCGTCAAGGACGTGACCTTTGCATTCCTTATCGGCGGGGCCATCTGCGTGCTGGGGCAGGCCATTACCAACGGCTGGAGCGCCGCGGGCCTGAACAAGGAGGAGGCGGGCACCGCCGCCTCCTGCACGCTGGTGTTCCTCTCCGCCCTGCTGACGGGGCTGAACCTCTACGGCAAGCTGGCCCGCTACGGCGGGGCGGGGACGCTGGTGCCCATCACGGGCTTTGCCAACGCCGTGGTGTCCCCGGCCATCGACTTCAAGAGCGAGGGCTTTGTCACCGGCATGGCGGCGAAGATGTTCACCGTGGCGGGGCCGGTCATCGTCTTCGGCACCGTGGCCTCGGTGCTGTACGGCGTGATTTTGAAGCTCTTCCGACTCTGAAGCTTTCGGGCTTTTTCGCGAATAAAGGCCGTCCATGCCCGGCATGGACGGCCTTTGTTCATCATAAGCCCTGGGAGCCCTTCCGGCTCTTGCGCTGGGCGGCGAAGATGTTTTCCGTGATCTTGTCCTGATCGGCCTCGTTCATTTCCAGGAACTGGCAGCCGTACTCCCGGGGGCCGTCTTCCTTTTCAATGACCCGCAGCACCTGACAGTACATGATGGAGGGGTCCCGATCCTCCAGCAGCTTCACGGTCAGAAGGAGCTTATCCCCCTCCCAATACTGCTGTTCCGAGGAAACGCGGGCTCCGCCCACGCTGATGTTCAGCAGCTTGCAGGGGAACTCCCCGGCGTTCCGGCCGCTGAACTTGGTGATGCTGGCGTCCAGGTTCGTGTCCAGGCGGAAGAAGGCCCGGTCGTTGCCCACCCGGGCGACATACAGGTGGGACACCAGCCAGATGTGCTTGGGCTGGGGGGTGATGAAGCCCTCCATATACACGGCCTTCCGCAGGTGGTCGTGATAGCCCCGGATGTGGACGGGGAAGGACTCCGCCTCGGAGCAGTCCTTCAGCAGGGAAACCTCCGCCTCGGAGTACTGGTGCAGCTCCGCCGTGGTCCGCTGGGGGTACATCAGCTTGGCCACGAAGAGCATCTGCCCGTCCTTGGTGGTCACCTCCACCCGCATGTGGGAGTAGACGGACACGTCCTCGGAGGTATCCGCAGGCTTGGGCGGCGGAGGGGGCTCCGGCGCTTTCTTCTTCAATTTATCAAACAGTCCCACAATGGTTCACTCCTATGGTCTTGTTACCGGATTTTTCTGGCCTCCACATAGTAGCGCTTGTCCTGGGCGTGGCCCATGGAGAAGGTCTTCCGGGGAAGCACGCCGTCGGCCATGACGGTTTTGAACAGCTGCTGCTTGCCCATGGCGGGCAGCTTGAAGCCGATGGCGCCCGCCTGGCGGCCCAGGCGGTCCGTGACCTCGCCGCCGTGGATGTAGTCGATTTCGCCGCCGTGGTCCTTCACATAGGCGTCCAGGAAGGCCTGGAGGGTGCCCACCGCCAGCTGGACCCGGGGCTGGGGCACGGTGAGGAAGCCCTGGCCCCCCGCGTGGGTGTAGGCGATGACGTGGCCCTCGCCCTTGCCCTCATACGCGCCGGGGTAGTAGGCCTTGAAGGCGTCCAGGACCTCTTCCGGCTCCACGCCGAAGACGCAGCGGTGGATGGGCTCGAACTGGAGGGCGCCGTCGTGGTTGTTCACCACCTCCACCAGGGCGTACCGGGCGGGGAGGGAGGCCCATTCACTTTCCGGCGTGACCGTCTTCAAATCCTCATAGCACTGCTTGGCGGTGGCCAGGGAGTGGTTTCCGTCACCCACGGCGAAGAGCAGGGGCGGAACGTCCTTCACGCCGTACTTCCAGGCCTGTTCCTCCGCGGAGCAGAGGGCCGCCAGGGCGTCCGCCGTCTCATCCATCTGGGCGGCGGTGAGCTTCCAGCCGGTGATGGAGCCGCCGCCCTGCTGGAGATCAAAGGCATAGAGCCGCTCCATCTCCCCGGAGGCCCGGGTCAGGGGCTCGATCACCGTCTTGTTCGGGTCGTCGATGAGGAGCATGACGTGGGGCAGCTCGATGGGGGCGTCTTTGCGCACCTTCACCCGGGGGGGGATGCGGGAGAGGACGGTGCCCTCCGTGGCCCGGATCAGGGCCCCGGAGCCGGGGGTGAAGTCGTACTGCTCCAGATCCACCATGCCGATCAGGCCGTGGCGGACCTTCCCGTCGGAGTGGACCCGCTCGATGTAGAGGAGGGAGTCCTCCAGGGTTTCAAAGAGACCCTCCGCCAGGTACTTGCCCATGGCGGCGTTGACGGCGGCGATGCGGTCTTCCACGTCCGGGGCGTTCAGCGCCGCCTCGGGGAGGATGAGCCGCAGGGAGGAGGGAGCGTCTGCCACGGTGTCCTCCACCGCCTGCCAGTACTCGGGCTGGGAGGTGAACTGGTCGCAGGCCACCACCGCCCAGCGGGTCATGTCCGTGCCCTTTTTGGGCAGGAGGATGTCGGCGGGGTAAAAGCCCAGTTTTTCAAATTTCGGATTCATGCCGGGTCTCCCTTCCTACTTATTTTTTCGCAGTTCCCGAAGGACCATTACGGCAATGGCCCCCAGGCAGATTAAAAGCAGAGGCAAGGCCGGAGCGGCCAGGATCAGCAGGGGGCCTTTGAAAATTTCCCAAAGAGCCCCCCGGAAAAAAGCTAGGTCCATGCCCGCCTTACAGGGTGGCCTTGATGGCGGCCAGCAGATCGCTAAACTCCTCATAGGCGGGGAGCCCGGGGTAATCCTTTTTGATCTGCTCGGTGCTCTTGAAGAGGAAGCCCGCCTTGCTGGCCTGGATCATCGCCAGGTCGTTGAAGCTGTCCCCGGCGGCGATGGTCTCGTAGCCGATGGACTGGAGGGCCTTGACGGTGGTGAGCTTGGACTTCTCGCAGCGCATTTTATAGCCGGTGATTTCGCCGCTGTCCGCTACCTCCAGGGTGTTGCAGAAGATGGTGGGCCAGTTCAGCTTTTCCATCAGGGGCTTTGCGAACTGCTCGAAGGTGTCGCTGAGAATCAGGACCTGGGTGATGGAGCGGAGCTCGTCCAGGAACTCTTTGGCTCCGGGGAGGGGGTCGATTTTCGCGATGGTGGCCTGGATTTCCTTGAGGCCCAGGTTGTGCTCTTTCAGGATGCCGAGGCGGAAGTTCATCAGCTTGCCGTAGTCGGGCTCGTCCCGGGTGGTGCGGCGGAGCTCCGGGATGCCGCTGGCCTCGGAAAAGGCGATCCAGATTTCGGGGACCAGGACGCCCTCCATGTCAAGACAGACAATGTTCATAGTCACATCTCCTTGATGTTCCAGATTGGAAAGTGTGCTGCCTGTAGTATACCAGAGTTTCCCGCGCTTGTCACCCTTTATTTCGGAGGGGGCGGGGCTTGCTTTTTTGGGAATCCTATGCTATCTTTTAACCGCAAGGCGTCAAGCGAGATTTTCCGCATTTCATTTACTACATCAGCTTTTGATGGAAACGAGGTAATTTCTATGGACTTCCAGACCCTCTCCGCCGCGCGGTACTCCCTGCGCAAATTCGACTCCCGGCCTGTGGAACAGGAAAAGCTGGACCGGATCCTGGAAGCCGGGCGGAACGCCCCCACGGCCCACAACTACCAGCCCCAGCGCATCTTCGTCCTCCAAAGCCCCGAGGCCCTGGAGAAGGCCGACGCCTGCGCCGGGTCCCATTTCAACCCCCCGGTCATCCTGGCGGTGGCCTACGACCCCGCCGTCTCCTGGAAGCGGGAGTACGACGGCAAGGACCATGGAGAAATCGACGCCGCCATCGCCGCCGCCCAGATGATGCTTCAGGCGGCGGACCTGGGGCTGGGTACCACCTATGTGGGCATGTTCGAGCCGGACAAGCTTCTGGCGGCCTTCCCGGAGATGGCGGGGACCTGCCCCATCGCCCTGCTGCCCCTGGGCTATCCGGCGGAGGGCGCTCACCCCGCCCGGCTCCACACGGACCGCCGTCCCCTGGAGGAGCTGGTGCAATACCTGTAACGCCGAAAAAACGGAGGCTGCCGCCCGGCAGCCTCCGTTTTGTTCAGCGTCTTCTTCTCGGGCCCCGGTAGGCGCCCCGGCGGCCCCCGCCGCCGACGCTGCGGCCATAGCGGTAGCGGCGGCGGCTGAACAGCAGCTTCCAGCCCCCGAGGACCGCGGCCAGGACCAAGACCACGCCCAGGGCCGCCTTGGCGGCAGTGGTGGAAAAAAATTCCTTCACGTCCCGCCAGAGGACCCGGATGCGGGAAGCTTCCACGCTGGTGAAGGCCAGCAGATCCACCTCCGCCAGTTCCTCTCCGTCCAGGGAAACGGTCATGGAGCCCAGCACGTCTCCCTCGGTGATGGGAGCCTCCACCGGGTCGGATTTCAAGACGACGGTTTTTTCCAGCTCCTCCAGATCCGCCCCCTTGGGCAGCAGCAGCTCCACCGCCTGGGCGGGGCGGAGGGTCACATGGTCCGTGGAGGAGAGGGACACCGGGGCCTCTCCGGCTGCGTCGTCCTCCTTGAGGATGACCTGATAGGAAAAGTTGTCGAAGGCCCAGTTGTAGAGCTTGTCCGTATACACAAAGCTGTAGGTCCACCAGATGCCCTTTTCATCCTGCGTCCGCTCCGCCCCCAGAATGACGCAGAGCAGATCCATGCTGGCGTGCTGGGCGGTGGTGACCAGGCAGTTCCCCGCCTGGGAGTGGGACCCGGTCTTGACGCCGTGAACGTCCGGGTTGTAGTACTCCCGGCCGCTGCGGATGAGGAAGTTGGTGTTGTTGAGGGTGCGCTCCTCGGACATGTTGGTGGCCGGGACGGTGTGGGAAGCGGCGTCGCAGACGGTCATGAACATGGGGTGCTCCAGGGCCGCCTTGGTGATGAGGTACAGGTCCCAGGCGGAGGTGTAGTGCAGGGAGTCGTGGTATCCGTGGGGGTTCATGAAGTGGGTGTTCTCACAGCCCAGCTCCTCCGCCCGGGCGTTCATCCGGTCCACGAAGCTGTCCACAGAGCCGGAGATCTTCTCCGCCAGAATGGCCCCGGCCTCGTTGGCGGAGACCACCATCAGGCAGTAGAGAAGCTGCTCCACCGTTAAAATCTCCCCGGCCTCAATGCCGGCGGTGCTGCCGTCCTCCGCCAGCCCCTCCAGGGCCGTGGGGGTGGCGGTGACCTCCTGGCTCAGCTTCAGCCGCCCCTCGTCGATGGCCTCCAGCACCAATAGGCAGGTCATGATCTTGGTGAGGCTGGCGGGGTAGAGCTCGTCATGCTCGTTTAAGGCATAGATTACCGCCCCGGTCTTCCGGTCCACCAGCAGGGCGGCCTTGGCCTGGACCTGTGGGTCCGTCACCTTTCCGGACCAGACGTCCGGGCCCGCCGCCCGGGCGGGGACGGCCAGCAGCCCGGCCAGCAGAAGGGCCAGGAAAAAAACTGATACAAAGCGCTTTGTTTTCATATCCATCCCCCAAAGTTTGTGTTATAATAGGCGTTAGCCAAAGGCAGAACCGGCGGCGAAGCGCCGCCCTTCGATGATTTCCCCTACAGTATACCAAAAAAAACGGAGGAACGCAACCATGGAGACGCGCCGGAACGCCGCCTGGGGAGAAGGGGCCCTGCTGGGCCTGACGGGGCTGTTTTTGTGCCTGCTTTTGGGCCTGTTTCTCCGGGACCGGGCGGCTATGGAGGCGCCCGCCTCCGTGGAGACGGCCCTGACGGCCCCCGTGGAGGAGGTCCGGCCGGACCTGTCCCCGGTAAACCTCAACACCGCGGACGAGGCGGCGCTGACCGCCCTCCCCGGCATCGGGGAGGCGCTGGCGGCGCGGATCGTGGAATACCGGGAGGAGCACGGGCCCTTTGAAGCCGTGGAGGATTTGACGAACGTTTCCGGCATCGGCCAGGGGAAGCTGGCGGCGCTGGAGGGACTTGTGACAGTGGAGGACAGCGAATGAAAATACTCGTGGTGGACGACGAGCGGACCCTGGTGAAGGGGATTAAATTCAACCTGGAGAACGAGGGCTATGAGGTGGAGTGCGCCTATGACGGCGCCGCCGCCGTGGAGCTGGCCCGGGAGGGCAAGCTGGATCTCATCATCCTGGATCTGATGATGCCGGAGGTGGACGGGCTGGAGGCCTGCATGCGCATCCGGGAATTTTCCAACGTGCCCGTCATCATGCTGACCGCCAAGAGCGAGGACGCGGACAAGCTGATGGGCTTTGAGTGCGGGGCGGACGACTACCTGACCAAGCCCTTCAACATCCTGGAGCTGAAGGCCCGGGTCCGGGCCCTGCTCCGCCGGGCCGCCGGGGTCCAGCGGACCCGGGGCAGCATTTTGACCGCCGGGGGCATCACATTGAACACGGAGGAGCGCTCCGCCGCCCGGGGGGAGACGCCTGTGGACCTCACCGCCAAGGAGTACGACCTCATCGAGCTTTTGATGCGCAATCCCCGGCGGGTCTACAGCCGGGAAAATCTCATGAACGTGGTCTGGGGCTACAGCTACGCCGGGGACTACCGGACGGTGGACGTCCACATCCGCCGCCTCCGGGAGAAGCTGGAGGAGAACCCGGCGGAGCCGGACCACATTATGACCAAGTGGGGGGTGGGGTACTATTTCAAGGAGTGAACGCCCCTGCTGGGGCAGCTTGCAGTTCCGCGTCGGCCTGAGCTACATCGCCGTCATTCTGGCGGTGCTGCTGCTGCTGAACACCTATCCCCTTCTGGTGTCCGAGGACCTGGTCTTCCACTCTAAGGCCACCAACCTCCAAAGCAGCGTCTCCGTCATGGTGAACGCCCTTTCCGGCCTCTCCCCCCTGACGGAGGAGAACGTGGCGGACGCCATGGCCGTGGCGGAGGAGGCGGGCCTCTCCCGCATCCTGGTCACCGACAGCGCGGGCCGGGTGCTCTACGACACCCGGGAGACCGGCTCCGCCGTGGGAAGCATGGCCCTTTACACGGAGATCGTCCAGGCGTTGCTGGGCTATGACGCGTTTAGCTGCACCTTCCGGCAGGGGGCCTTCCGCAGCCGGGCCTCCTCGCCCATCATGTATCAAAACCAGGTGATCGGCGCGGTCTACGCCTATGAGTACGACACGGAGCAGGCCGCCCTGCTCCTGGGGCTTCAGGACACGCTGCTGCGCCTCTCCGCTGTGGCGGGGGGGCTGGTGCTGGTGCTGAGCCTGATTCTCTCCAAGGCCCTGACCCATAAGATCGGCCTGCTCCTCACCGCCATCCGCCAGGTGCGGGAGGGGGCCTACAGCCACCGGGCGGACATCCGGGGCCGGGACGAGATCGCCCAGATCGGCCACGAGTTCAACAGCCTGACGGACCGCCTCCAAACCACGGAGAACGCCCGCCGCCGCTTTGTCTCCGACGCGTCCCACGAGCTGAAAACCCCCCTGGCGGCCATCCGCCTTTTGTCGGACTCCATTTTGCAGACGGAGAACATCGACCCGGAAACCACCAAGGAGTTCGTCACCGACATCGGCCGGGAGGCGGAGCGCCTCTCCCGCATCACGGAGGACCTCCTCCGCCTGACCCGGCTGGACAGCGGCGTGCTGGAGCCCCCGGCGGCGGTGGACATCCTGCCGGTTTTGGAGCAGGTCATGCGGATGATGAACCTCGTCGCCCAGGAGAAGGGCGTGGACCTGACCTACTCCGCCGGAGGGGACTGCGCGGTCCTGGGCACCCGGGACGAGACCCATCAGGTTATCTACAACCTGGTGGACAACGCGGTGAAGTACTCCGCCATCGGCGGCTCCGTCCAGGTTTCCCTGGAGCGGGTGGGGGAGCTGGTGGTCCTCACCGTGGCGGACAACGGCGCGGGCATCCCCGAGGCGGACCTGCCCCGGATTTTCGAGCGGTTCTACCGGGTGGACAAGGCCCGGTCCCGGGCCGCGGGAGGCACGGGCCTGGGGCTCGCCATCGTCAGCGACACGGTGAAGCGCCGGGGCGGCGCCGTGGAGGCCGCCAACCGCCCCGGCGGCGGCGCGGTGTTCACCGTCCGCTGGCCCGCGCTGGAGAGGAGGGAGGACGCGTGAAAAGACGGCTCTGCCTGCTGCTTGGGCTCCTGCTCCTGCTGCCGGGCTGCCGGCGGGAGGAGCCCGCCCGCACCGCCTACGCCCTCTATTTCCAGGAGGCGGACCTGACCTACTCCGCCGGGGAGTCCCCCTTCCGCACGGAGACCGTGTACTTATACGACGCCGAGACGGACAGCGCCCCCCGCCTGGCGGAGGCGCTGATCAGCGAGCTGCTGAAGGGCCCCGCCGACGAGACCCTGAAAAGCACCCTCCCCGCCGGGACCACCCTCCTCTCCCTGGAGATTGAGGGGGACCGGGCCCGGGTGGACCTGTCCCCCTCCTATGAGAGCCTCTCCGGCGTGGCGCTGACCCTGGCGGACAGCGCCATCGCCATGACCCTCTCCCAGGTGCCGGAGGTCTCCTCCGTCCAGATCACCGTCCGGGGCCGGGAGCTGGCCTATCGGGAGCAGCCGGTGCTGAACCTCCGGGACATCCTGCTGACCCCGGAGGAGGACGTCATCAGCACCGTGGAGGCCCGGCTTTACTTCCTGAACCAGGAGGGCCGCCTCACGGCGGCGGAGCAGATTCTGGACCTCTACGAGGGCGATACCCAGGTTTCCGCCGTGGCCAAGGCCCTGGAGGGCCGCCCGGAGGGCCGGGACCTGCTGTCCCCCCTGCCGGAGGGCTTCCAGGTGAAGTCCGTCTGGCTGGAGGAGGACATCTGCTATGTGAATCTCTCCTCCGCCCTGCTGGAGGGGCTGGGGGAAAGCGCCCTCCAAACCGCCCTCCGGGCCCTGGAGGACTCCCTTTCCTCCCTGGAGGCGGTGGAGGAGGTTCGGTTCCTGGTGGACGGCGAATTCCGCCGGGACCTGGGGGCCTTCGGCGGCGGGGGAGAGTAAAGTTTTGTCCTTGACATCCGGTTTTCGCTCCTGTACACTGGGAAAGGTGGACCTTTTTTAAGGCCCGCCGTCCATTAAGACAGAAGAAACAGGAAGGAGAACCCCGCCATGACACCCCCCTCCGGCCAGCAGGCGCTGTTCCAGATTCGAGGCATTCCCCCGCTTGGGTCCGCCGTCTCCCTGTCCCTTCAGCACCTTGTCGCCATGATTGTGGGCTGCGTCACGCCGCCCATCATCATCGCCGGGGCCATCGGCCTCAGCCCGGCGGATCAGGTACTGCTGATTCAAGCGTCCCTGGTGATGTCCGCCGTGTGCACCCTCATCCAGCTTTACCCTGTGAATAAGTATTTCGGATCCGGCCTGCCGGTGATCATGGGCGTCAGCTTTGCCTACGTGCCCAGCATGCAGGCCATCGCCTCCGCCGGGGGCGGCGTGGGGGCCGTGGCCGGGGCCATGATCGTGGGTGGAATCGTCGCCATCGTGGTGGGCGTGTTCGTGAAGAAAATCCGCCTCCTGTTTCCGCCGGTGATTACCGGCACGGTGGTCTTTACCATCGGCCTTTCCCTCTACCCCACGGCTATCAACTACATGGCGGGAGGAACCGCCAATACATATGAGCTGGTGGTGGAAACCAAGCGCCAGACGGAGGCCCTGGTCTACGGCTCCTGGCAGAACTGGCTGGTGGCCGCGCTGACCCTGGCCATCGTCATGCTGCTGAACAACCACGGAAAGGGCATCTGCAAGCTGGCCTCCATCCTCATCGGCATGCTCTGCGGCTATGTGATTTCCATGTTCTTCGGCATGGTTTCCTTCGCCGAGGTGGGGCCTGCCGCCTGGTTTTCCCTGCCCCGGGTGATGCACTTCGGCGTCACCTTTGACCTGCCCTCCTGCGTGGCCATCGGTCTGCTCTTCGCCATCAACTCCATCCAGGCCATCGGCGACTTCACCGCCACCACCGTGGGCGGCCTGGACCGGGACCCCACGGACCAGGAGCTTCAGGGGGGCATCATCGCCTATGGCTTCAGCAACATCCTGACGGCCTTTTTCGGCGGCCTGCCCACCGCCACCTACTCCCAGAACGTGGGCATCGTCACCACCAACAAGGTAGTGAACCGGGTGGTCTTTACCATGACCGGCGGCTTTTTGCTGCTGGCGGGATTGTCCCCCAAGTTCGCGGCGGTGCTGACCACCATCCCCCAGTGTGTTCTGGGCGGGGCCACTATCACCGTCTTTTCCACCATCGCCATGACGGGCATGAAGCTCATCGCCTCCCAGAGCCTGACGGCCCGGAACACCACCATCGTGGGCCTGTCCGCCGCCCTGGGCGTGGGCGTATCCCAGGCCAGCGGGGCCCTGGCCCAGTTCCCGGAGGGCTTCACCATGATTTTCGGCAAATCCCCGGTGGTCATCGCCACGCTGATGGCGGTGCTGCTGAACCTGATTCTGCCCAAAGAGAAAGCTTGAGAGAGATTGAGGTAACCATGGAAATCGAAATTCTGCGCTTTCGCTGCCCCGGCCTGGAGGACGGCGGCCGCTTCCCCCTGGAGAACACCGGCCGGGGAAAGGATCTTTCTCCGGAAATCGTTTTGGAGAACCTGTCTCCCCAGGCCAAGACCCTGGCGGTCACCCTGGAGGATATGTCTCACCCCATAAAGGGCTTCACCCACTGGGTGATGTGGAATTTCCCCGCCCGCCCGGTCATTCCCGGGGGCATCCCCCAGCGGGACCGGCTGGAGAGCGGCGTGGTCCAGGGCATGGCCTACGGCATCCACCGTTACGCCGGGCCCAAGCCCCCCGTCTGGTCCGTCCACTCCTACCGGCTGACGGTTTACGCACTGGACTGCGTCCTGGGCCTGAGCTCCAACGCCCGGAAGAAGCACTTCCTCAAGGCGGCGGAGGGCCATATCCTGCAAAAGGGCAGCCTGACGGCGAAATTTGGATAACATGACCGGGAACCGGGGAGGCTGTGCCTCCCCGGTTCCGCCTCTTGCGCTTTTCCTAGAGATGTGCTATACTTTAAAGCGTGAAATCACCGCCGGCAAAGGAGGAATCCTCTATGAATTTTGTCTTCATCTCCCCCAACTTCCCCGAGGCCTACCGCTGGTTCTGCGTCCGCCTGAAGGAGAACGGCGTCAATGTCCTGGGCGTGGGGGACGCGCCCTATGACTTCCTGCACCCGGACCTGAAGCGGGCTTTGACCGAGTACTACCGGGTGGACAGCTTGGAGGACTATGACCAGGTCCTCCGGGCCGTGGGGTACTTTACCGGGCGCTATGGGAAGATCGACTGGCTGGAGAGCAACAACGAGTACTGGCTGGAGCTGGACGCCCGGCTGCGGACGGACTTCCACATCACCACCGGGCCCCGGGCCCATGAGATCGAAAAGTACAAGAGCAAGCTGGCCATGAAGGAATACTACAAAAAGGCGGGCATTCCCTGCGCCCGGTGCGCCCCGGTGACGGACCTGGACGCGGGTCTGGCCTTCGTCCGGGAAGCCGGGTATCCCGTCGTCGTCAAGCCGGACAACGGCGTGGGAGCCGTGGCCACCTGGAAGCTGGAAAACGAGGAGGACCTGCGCCGCTTCTTCCAGGCCCCGCCGGAGGCCCCCTATCTTATGGAGGAGTACGTCTCCGGCTCCGTCACCACCTACGACGGCGTCTGTGACTCCAAGGGCGAAGTCCTCTTCGCCGCCAGCCATGTGACCCGGAATTCCATTATGGACATGGTGAACAAGCATGTGCCCACGTACTACTACGTGGACAAGGAGGTCCCGCCGGACGTGGAGGCCGCGGGCAAAGCCGCGCTGAAAGCCTTCGGCGCGTCCAGCCGCTTCTTCCACCTGGAGTTCTTCCGCCTGACGGAGGCGAAGGAGGGCCTGGGAAGCGTGGGGGACATCGTGGCCCTGGAGGTCAACATGCGCCCCGCCGGGGGCTATACCCCGGACATGCTGGACTTCAGCCAGAGCGTGGACGTGTATCAGATTTGGGCGGACATGGTGGCCTTCGACCGTCTGCGCCACACCTACATCGGCCCCCGCCGCTACTGCGTCTACGCCGGGCGGCGGGACGGGGTGCGCTACGACGTCTCCCTGGGCCAGCTGGAGGCCCGCTGCGGCGACCGGGCCCGGCTCTTCACCCGGATGCCCGACGCTTTGGCGGGGACCATGGGAAACCAGGTGGCCATCGCCTGCTTCGACACCATGGAGGAAGTGGACCTTTTTGTCAAGGCGGCCTTCCGCTTGCGGGACGGGGGATAAGCCGGGCTGAGGCGGCCAAAGGCCGCCTCAGCTTTTTCTGGGGGGACGCGAAAATTTTTTTGCGGAAACGGAAACTTTTCTTCCCGGAGCGCCGTCTATCTATCAGAAGCAGACCACAAGGCCATTTTGACACAAGGAGATTTGACATGAAAAAGAAGATTCTCGCGCTGACTTTGGCGCTGGCCCTTTCCCTGTCCCTGTCCGCCTGCGGCGGCAAGGACGCCCCCGGCCAGGACGCGGATTCCGGCGTTCCCGAGGTGAACGCCCCCGAGGGCGGCGCTCCCGAAGACGGCGAAACCGATGCTCCGGATGCCTCCGCCCCCGAGGACGGCGGTACGGATTCCCCGGAAACGGAGGCCCCGGAGGAGATTAACCTCTCCACTTTTTACAACACCCTCCGGGAAGGGAACATCTGGCCGGAGCTGATGGACCTGACCACAGACGCGAACATGAAGGAGCTGCTGGACAGCTACTACCCCGGCCTCGCGGAGATCGCCGCCAAGCAGCGGAGGGTCTATATTGCCGCCATGTCTGCCGCCGTGGGTGAAATCGCCCTGGTGGAGGTGGAGAACGCCGAAGACGTCCAGGCCGTGGAAGACATCTTCCAGGCCCGGATTGACTACCAGGTGGGAGACGATGCGACCCCCGGCGGCGCCTGGTATCCCGAGACCATCGAGGGCTGGAAGACCAAGTCCCGGATTGTCAGCCACGGCAATTACGTGATGCTGGCGGTGGGGGACGCCTCCGCCTCCGCCGTGGAGGAATTCGAGGCGCTGTTCGCCTAAACGAAAAAGAGACGGAAGGGGATTTTCCCTTCCGTCTCTTTTTTGCGCTTACAGGTTTTTCAGCACGCCGCTTTCTTCGTTGAAGGCGTTGATCAGCTCGTCCAGATCCTTGGCCTGGGCGTGGACCGCGTCCCAGGTGCCCTCGGTGTCGTACCAGAGGGCGTTGAGGTCGTGCATGTCCTTGCCCTGCTGCTCCACCCAGGTGTAGTATTTCAGGTGGTGGACCCGCTTGCGGTCCGCGTAGGTCAGCTCGATGAGGTTGTCGGTCTTGAGCCCCAGGATGTGGAGGTTGTGGTCCAGCCGGGCCTCCTCTCCGGTGTACGCGCCGAACTGGTCGTTCAGCTCCTGAATCCGGCTCCGGTACATGACGGCGGAGTCCGTCAGCACGGTGCCCACCACGTCCCGGCTGGTGAACTCGTAGTACTTCGCCATCTTGATGCAGCACAGCACGTTGGCGATGCCGGAGATGCCAAGCCAGGTCAGCTTTTCCACCAGCGCCGGGTCCAGCTTGAGGGTGTGGAGCAAATAGTCCTGGCCCTTGGGGGTGTTGAAGAGGCGCAGGAGCCGCTGGGAGTCCTCGTCGTCAATGGCGATGGCCATATCCGTATTTTTTACATTGTGAATCCAGGGGATATGCTTGTCTCCGATGCCCTCGATCCGGTGGCCGCCAAAGCCGTTGTTCAGAATCGTGGGGCACTGGAGGGCCTCGCCCACGCCCAGCTTCAGGTGGGGATAGCGCTCTTTCAGCAGATCGCCCGCGCTCATGGTCCCGGCGGAGCCGGAGGTGAAGCAGGCGCCGGCGAAGCGGTCCCCGGGACGCTTGACGGCCTCGAACACGTCCGCCAGGGCGGTGCCGGTGACGTTGTAGTGCCAGAGGGGGTTCCCCATCTCCTCGAACTGGTTGAAGATCATGTACTGGGGGTCCTGCTTGAGCTCGTTGGTCTTGTCGAAGATCTCTTTCACGTTGGACTCGCAGCCCGGGGTGGCGATGACCTCCGCCCCGATCTCATGGAGCCAGTCGAAACGCTCCTGGCTCATTTCCGCCGGGAGAATCGCCACGCCCTGGGCCCCCAGGAGCTTGGAGTTGAACGCGCCGCCCCGGCAGTAGTTGCCGGTGGAGGGCCAGACGGCCTTGTGGACATCCACGTCGAACTGGCCCGTCACCAGCCGGGGGGCAAGGCAGCCGAAAGAGGCCCCGACTTTATGGCAGCCGGTGGGGAACCACTTGCCCACCATGGCGATGATCCGGCAGGGCACGCCGGTGAGCTCCGGGGGAAGCTCAATGTAGTTGGGGACGTCCTGGAAGAGGCCGCCGGACTCCTTGGCCTCGTTCTTCCAGGTGACCCGGAAGAGGTTCAGGGGGTTCACGTCCCAGAGGCCCACGGCTTTCAGCTTGTCCTGGACCTTGCCGGGGATGGTCTCCGGGTGCTGCATTTGGGCGATGGTGGGGATGAGGATGTTGTTTTCCCGGGCCTTTTTCAGGTTGTGCTCCAGGCCTTGGCGGTGGATGGTGAGATCGATCATACTAAGTTCCCTCCTGTTTGTTCATGTCAATATAGGAATACAGGGTATACTTGGAAATGCCGAAGTACTTCGCCACCTTGTCGCCGGACTTGGTGATGAGGAAGGCCCCGTTTTGGCTGAGGAACTGGATGGCTTTTACCTTGTCCTCCTTGTTCATCACGGCGGCGGGCTTGCCCACCAAGGCCACGGACTGCTGGATCAGCTCATCCAGCAAATCGCTGACGTTGGTGATGCGCTCCGGCTCGGAAGGGACCTCCTCCCCGGTGGAGGTCAGGTCGTGGAGGGCCTCCTCCATGAGGATGAGGCGGGAGATGTCGTAGTTGATAGCCAGGATGGCGGAGACCTTCCCCTTCCGGTCCCGGATATAGACGGTGGAGGATTTCAAAATCTTCCCGTCCGGGGTTTTGGTGAGGTAGCAGAGGTGGTCCTTGGGCTCCGGGTCCTGGGTGCGCAGCTGCTCCATCACCACGTTGGACGCGCCGTCCCCCACCTTCCGGCCCGACACATGGCCGTTGGCGATGAAGACGATGGAGCGGTCCGGGTCCCGGCTTAAATCGTGGATGGCCACCTCGCAGTTGGAACCGAATTGGGCGGCGATGCCGGCGGCTACCTGGCGCAGCAGCTCCAGCTTGCTGTTTTCCGTGGGTGCTCCCCCCTTTTTTGGTTGATTTTTGGATAAAGACACCGATTTATACTAGCATCATACCACGAAGTTTCGGAGAAATCAACAGCAATTCAAAAAAATTTTTTGGTTTTCTAAAATTTTGTTTGACAACGGGAAATCTTGTGCTATGATAGGGTTATAGGGAACAGGCGGCGAGGTCGCGAAGCCGTCAACATAAAATAAAAACGGAGGTCTGCATCATGGATTTCGAGAAGATCAAGTCGGCTGCGGAGGGCTACAAGGCGGAGATGTCCCGGTTCCTGCGGGACATGATTTCCCACCCCAGCGAGAGCTGCGAGGAAAAAGAAGTGGTGATGTGCATCAAGGCCGAGATGGAGAAGCTGGGCTTTGACAAGGTGGAAATCGACGGCCTGGGCAACGTCATCGGCTGGATGGGCCAGGGCGAAAAAATCATCGCCATCGACTCCCACATCGACACCGTGGGCATCGGAAACATTGACAACTGGGAAGCGGACCCCTACAAGGGCTATGAGACGGACGATATCATCTTCGGCCGGGGCGGCAGCGACCAGGAGGGCGGCATGGCCTCCGCCGTGTACGGGGCGAAAATCATGAAGGACCTGGGGCTCATCCCCGAGGGCTATAAGATCATGGTGGTGGGCTCCGTCCAGGAAGAGGACTGCGACGGCATGTGCTGGCAGTACATCGTCAACAAGTACTTCCAGGGCCCGGAGGACGCCCGGAGCAAGATTGAGTTCGTGATCTCCACCGAGCCCACCGACGGCGGCATCTACCGGGGCCACCGGGGCCGCATGGAAATCCGGGTGGACGTGAAGGGCGTTTCCTGCCACGGCTCCGCCCCCCACCGGGGCGACAACGCCATCTACAAGATGGCCGACATCCTCCAGGACGTCCGGGCCCTGAACGAAAACGGCGACGGCCCCTCCAACGCCGTCAAGGGCCTGGTGAAGATGCTGAATCCCGCGTTCAACCCCGAGCATTATGAGGACGCCCAGTTCCTGGGCCGGGGCACCTGCACCACCAGCCAGATTTTCTACACCTCCCCCAGCCGCTGCGCCGTGGCGGACAGCTGCTCCATCTCCATCGACCGGCGCATGACCGCCGGGGAGACCTGGGACTCCTGCCTGGAGGAAATCCGCCAGCTGCCCAGCGTGAAGAAATACGGGGACGACGTGAAGGTCTCCATGTACATGTACGACCGTCCCGCCTGGACGGGAACCGTCTATGAGACGGAGTGCTTCTTCCCCACCTGGATCAACAAGGCCGGCGCGGCCCATGTCCAGGCCCTGGTGGACGCCCACCATGCCCTTTGGGGCCAGGAGCGCATCGGCCACGCCGACGCGGACCAGGCCAAGGACGCCATGCACCTGCGCACCGGCCGCCCCCTGACGGACAAGTGGACCTTCTCCACCAACTGCGTGTCCATCCAGGGCCGGTACGGCATCCCCTGCGTGGGCTTCGGCCCCGGCGCGGAGTCCCAGGCCCACGCCCCCAACGAGATTACCTGGAAGCAGGACCTGGTGACCTGCGCCGCCCTGTACGCCGCCGCCATCCCCCTGTACAAGCCGGAGAACAAGACCGCCGACGTGACGGAGTTCCGCCAGAGCCTGACGGACAACGACATCAAATAATCATACCCAATCACAGATTCTAATTATTAAAATAAAGGGGTACAACACTATGTCTAAGACCATCGAGCTGGCACAGCACCTGGAGAAGCTGCACATCAACAATATGTACAAGTCTGACTTCTACTGGACCTGGGACAAGACCGACGAGGAGCTGGACGCCATCTTCACCGTGGCCGACGCCCTGCGGGATCTCCGGGAGCGGAACAAGTCCACCCGGATCTTTGACTCCGGCCTTGGCATCTCCATCTTCCGGGACAATTCCACCCGGACCCGGTTCTCCTTCGCCTCCGCCTGCAATCTGTTAGGGCTCACCGTCCAGGACCTGGACGAGAAGAAATCCCAGATTGCCCACGGCGAGACCGTCCGGGAGACCGCCAACATGGTTTCCTTCATGGCCGACGTCATCGGCATCCGGGACGACATGTTCATCGGAGAGGGACACAAGTATCAGAAAACCTTCATGGACGCCGTGAAGGAAGGCTACCGGGACGGCATCCTGGAGCAGCAGCCCACCCTGGTAAACCTCCAGTGCGACGTGGACCACCCCACCCAGTGCATGGCCGACATGCTCCACATCATCCACCAGTTCGGCGGCGTGGAAAACCTCAAGGGCAAGAAAATCGCCATGACCTGGGCCTACTCCCCCTCCTACGGCAAGCCCCTCTCCGTGCCCCAGGGCGTCATCGGCCTCATGACCCGCTTCGGCATGGACGTGGTCCTGGCCCATCCCGAGGGCTATGACGTGATGCCCGAGGTGGAGGAAATCGCCAAGAAGAACGCCGCCGCCACCGGCGGAAGCTACAAAAAGGTCGCGACGATGGAAGAGGCCTTCCAGGACGCGGACATCGTGTATCCCAAGAGCTGGGCTCCTTTTGCCGCCATGGAGGAGCGGACCAAGCTCTATCAGGCCGGGGATCAGGCGGGCATCGACGCCCTGGAGAAGAAGCTCCTGGCTCAAAACGCCCAGCACAAGGACTGGACCTGCTCCGAGGAGATGATGAAGAAGACTCGGAACGGCTCCGCCCTGTACCTCCACTGCCTCCCCGCCGATATCACCGGCCTGAGCTGCCCCGAGGGCGAGGTGGACAACTCCGTCTTCGACCGCTACCTGGTGCCCCTGTACAAGGAAGCCAGCTACAAGCCCTATGTCATCGCGGCCATGATCATGATGAGCAAGGTGAAGGACCCCGTGTCCGCCCTGATGGCCCTGGACGCCGCCGGCAAGCGGAAGTTCTTCTGAGAGGCCGCGCATCATGGGTAAACGTATCGTAGTCGCTCTGGGCGGCAACGCCCTGGGCAATAACCTGCCGGAGCAGATGGCGGCGGTGAAGCAGACCGCCAGGGCCATTGTGGACCTGATTGAGCAGGGCCACCAGGTGGTCATCGCCCACGGCAACGGCCCCCAGGTGGGCATGATTCAAAACGCCATGACCGAGCTGACCCGCTCGGACCCCGAAAAGTATATCCCCTGCCCCCTGTCCGTGTGCGTGGCCATGAGCCAGGGCTACATCGGCTATGACCTTCAGAACGGACTGCGGGAGGAGCTGCTGGACCGCGGCATCAACAAGGGGGTTGCCACCGTGCTCACCCAGGTGGAGGTGGACCCCCACGACCCCGCCTTCCAGAATCCCACCAAGCCCATCGGCGCCTTCATGACCAAGGAAGAGGCCGACGCCCTGGTGAAGGAGCGGGACTACAAGGTGGTGGAGGACGCCGGGCGGGGCTACCGCCGGGTGGTGGCCTCTCCCAAGCCGGTTTCCATTGTGGAAATCCAGTCCATCCAGGACATGGTGGAGGCCGGGCTGGTGGTCGTGGCCTGCGGCGGCGGCGGCATCCCCGTCTTCAAGACCGAGGGGCACCACCTCAAGGGCGCGGCGGCGGTCATTGACAAGGACTTTGCCAGCGAAAAGATGGCCGAGCAGCTGGACGCCGACGTGCTGATCATCCTTACCGCCGTGGAAAAGGTGGCGGTGAACTTCGGAAAGCCGGACCAGAAGTGGCTGGACAGCCTCACCCCGGAGGAGGCCCGGCGCTACATGGACGAGGGGCAGTTCGCCCCCGGGTCCATGCTGCCCAAGGTCCAGGCGGCGGTGCAGTTCGCCGAGTCCCGCCCGGGCAGGACGGCCCTCATCACCCTGCTGGAAAAGGCCAAGGCCGGCATCGCCGGGGAGACCGGCACCTCCATTTCCCTCTAATCTTCATATCTGACCAACGACGCCCGCCGGTTTTCCGGCGGGCGTTGTCTGCAAAAAAGCTGTGCGGTCTGATACCGCATCCTGGAAAAAGCTCCGTCATTTTTGACGAGAACGGCTGTGGAAATTCACGGGTATTCGTGAATTTATCCGGAAAACGGAAGGAATCCAATTTTTTTGTTGCGCTTTGCGCGCCGGACATGTATAATAACGACTCAAGACAGGCGAAGTCCCCTTGCCGGGGAGGCCGCCGAAAGGCCGCCTTGCGCGGCGGAGGGAACGCCTGATGATGACGATGCACGCTCTGAACAGCATTCTGGGCCTGTACATTATTCTGGTTCTGGTACTGGTAGTTTTGCCGCCGAAACAGAATAGTGCGTTTGGTCATGCGCGAAACAAGGGCGTGATAAGCGGTTTTCCCAAAACAGCGTAACCGCCGGTCCCCCAAAACCGGAACTCTTGCAAGTCCGTGGCCCGACGAGGGACACGGGCTTTTTTGCTTTCCACACCGAAAGGAGATGCTGAGCATGGAACTGACAGGCGCGCAGATTTTGATGGAGGGCCTGGCCCGGGAGGGCGTGGAGCGGATCTTCGGCTACGCCGGGGCCACCATCTGCCCCATTGCCGACGCCCTGCGGGAGGACCCGAACATCGACTATACCCTGGTCCGCACGGAGCAGAACGCCGGGCACATGGCCTCCGGCTACGCCCGGGTGACGGGGAAGACGGGGGTGTGCATCGTCACCTCCGGCCCGGGCGCCACGAACCTCATCACCGGCGTGGCCACGGCCTATATGGACTCCATCCCCCTGGTGGCCATCACGGGCCAGGTGCCCTCCAACCTCTTGGGGCGGGACATCTTCCAGGAGGTGGACATCACCGGGGCGGTGACCCCCTTTACCAAGCACTGCTATCTGGTGAAGGACGCGGCCCAGCTGCCGGTGGTCCTCAAGGAGGCGTTTCACATCGCCTCCACGGGCCGCCCCGGCCCGGTGCTCATCGACATCCCCGTGGACGTGCAGGAGCAGCTGGTGCCGGACGTGGTCTTCCCGGAGGAAGTCCGCATCCGGGGCTATAACCCCAGCGTCCGGGGCAACGACAAACAGATTTCCAACGTGGCCGCGGCCATCGGCATGGCCCAAAGGCCGGTGATCTGCGCCGGGGGCGGCGTGTTCCTGGCCCATGCCGAGGAGGAGCTGCGGCAGTTTGCCGAGTACACCAGCATCCCGGTGGTCACGACGATGATGGGCCTCAGCCTCCTGTCTACGGAGCACCCGCTGAACATGGGCATGATCGGGGCCCACGGGAACAATACGGCCAACAAGGCCCTGGTAAAGTCGGACCTTCTCATTATGATCGGCACCCGGGTGGCGGACCGGGCCATCGTCTCCCCGGACGAGATTCAAAAGCGGATGGCCAACATCCACATCGACGTGGACCCCGCCGAAATCGGGAAAAACATGCAGTCCACCCTCCCTCTGGTGGGGAACGCCAAGGTGATCCTCCAGCAGCTGATGGAGCGGGGGGCCCGGGCGGAGTGCGGGGCGTGGCGGGAGATGCTCCAGGAGCTCCGCCGGACAAACCTGGGCCGGGGCTATCCCACGAAGGACGGGTACGTCTTCCCGGGCCGCCTCCTGCGGCTTTTGGGCGAGCGTCTAAAGGAGGACGCCGCCGTCTGCGTGGACGTGGGGCAGAATCAAATCTGGGCCTGCAAGCACCTGCGGCTCAACGGGGCCCGCTTCCTGACCAGCGGGGGGCTTGGCACCATGGGCTACGCCATCCCCTGCGCCGTGGGCGTAAAGACCGCCCAGCGGTCGCGGCAGGTGGTGGCCGTCTGCGGCGACGGGTCCTTCCAGATGTCCATGAACGAGCTGGCCGCCGTGAAGGCCGGAGGCTTTGATTTGAAAATTGTCCTTTTCCGCAACGGTGTCCTGGGCCTTGTGAACCAGATTCAGGGCAAGGAGCCCTACCACGGCCCCTTCGGCGTGCGGCTGGAGGGGGACCCGGACTTCGCCGCCATCGCCTCCGCCTACGGCGTCCCCAGCATGACGCTGCGGGATGAGGCCAAGGTGGAGGAGACGCTGGACCGCTTTTTGGCGACGGAGGGGCCCTGCCTCCTCATCGCGGAGGTGAGCCCCGAGTGGAAAACCACGGACTGAGAGGGAGGACGGAAGGATGAAACAGACAATTTCCATACTGGTAGAGAACCGGGCGGGCGTTTTGAACCGGGTGGCCAG
Organism: Oscillospiraceae bacterium; assembly: GCA_910574635.1. Taxonomy (GTDB): domain Bacteria; phylum Bacillota; class Clostridia; order Oscillospirales; family Oscillospiraceae; genus Oscillibacter. Next base: position 178,042 of record CAJTCG010000003.1, read on the forward strand.
CCTGTTCTCCCGCCGGGCCTTCAACATCGACTCCCTGGCGGTGGGCGTGACGGACGACCCCTCCCTGTCCCGGATGACCATTATTGTGGACAATGGGAACAGCGTGGTGGAGCAGGTGGAAAAGCAGCTGAACAAGCTGGTGGAGGTCATCAAGGTCCGCACCCTGGACGAGGGGAACATGATTGGCCGGGAATTGATGATCATAAAAGTCAGCGCCAACAAAAACAACCGGGAACACATCATGACCATCTGCGGCATCTGCGGGGCCAAGGCGGCGGACATTTCCCCTACCTCCATGACCCTGGAGATCTCCGACACCCCGGACCGGGTGGACGTGTTCGAGGAGATGATGCGGCCCTTCAACATTTTGGAGGTGGCCCGGACCGGAGTCATCGCCCTGCAAAAGGGCGGGGGAAAAATCTGACGGCATGAAGGAGTGACCACGATATGGATAAAGCACAGAAAAAAGCCCTGACGGAGGAGTGGAAGAACCGCCGCCCGGAGATGGGCGTCATCTCCCTGCGGTGCAGGGAGACGGGAGAGGTCTTCCTGGGAACCGCCAAGGACACGAAAGCGGCGTTCAACAGCGTCCGGGCCAAGCTCTCCGGCGGCTTGCACCCCAACAAGCGGCTGATGGAGCTATGGAAGCAGTACGGCGAGGAGGGCTTTGCGTTCTCCGTGGCCGCCGTGCTGGAGTATGAGGACCCGCTGGAGGACCACAGCGAGGAGCTGGAGACGCTGCGGGAGCTGTGCCTGGCGGAGGACGAACACGCGGTGAAAATATGGAAATGAACCGCCGGAGGAGGAGAGTGCGCCTATGAAAATCAGAGCGACCGCGGCCATCATGGAGTGCCTGCTGGAGCAGGAGGTGGACACCGTCTTCGGCTATCCCGGCGGCACCATTTTGAACGTCTATGACGAGCTGTATCGGTACAAGGACAAGATTCACCACGTATTAACCGCCCACGAGCAGGGGGCGGCCCACGCGGCGGACGGCTACGCCCGGTCCACCGGGAAGGTCGGCGTGTGCTTCGCCACCTCCGGCCCCGGAGCCACGAACCTGACCACCGGCATCGCAACCGCGTATCTGGATTCCTCCCCGGTGGTCTTTCTCACCTGCAACGTCACCGAGGCCACGTTGGGCAAGGACGCCTTCCAGGAGGTGGACATCACCGGCATCGCCATGCCGATTACAAAAGCCACCTTCTTAGTCCGGGACCCGGCGGCGATTCCCGCCGTCATGCGCCAGGCCTTCGCCGTGGCCGCCAGCGGGCGGCCGGGGCCGGTGCTCATCGACTTTTTGAAGGACGTGACCTTCCCCAGCGTGGAGATTGAATATGAGTTCGTCCCCTGGCGGGAGAACCGGGGCTGTGCCGGAATGCGGGAGCTGAACCGGGACCACGAGCTGAAAAAACCCACCCCGAACCGGGAGGACGTGGACATTCTCCTGGAGATGATTGGGCAGGCCCAGCGGCCCTTCGTCATCTGCGGCGGCGGCGTGGTGCTGGGCCGGGCGGACAAGGAATTCAAGGCGTTTGCCGAAAAGCTGGACGCCCCGGTAGCCATCAGCCTCATGGGCGGCGGCGGCTTCTCCGGAAGCCACCCCCTGACCACCGGCATGATCGGCATGCACGGCTCCAAGGCCTCCAATACCGCCTGTGACGAGTGTGATCTGCTCATCGCCGTGGGCTGCCGTTTCTCCGACCGGGTGGCCCTGAACCCGGCGACGTTTGCCCACCAGGCGCAGATCTGCCAAATCGACATCGACCGGGCGGAGATTGACAAAAACGTGCTGACGGACCACCACATCATCGGCTCCGCCCGGCGGGTGCTGGCCATGCTGAACGAGAAGCTGCCCCAGTACGACCACAGCGCCTGGAAGGCCCACATCCTGCCCCTCCGGGCCCCGTCGGTGGCCGAGGACAGCGACCACCTCACCCCCCAGCAGGTGCTGGAAACCATCCGGCTCCAGATGCCCGAGGACGCGGTGGTGGCCACGGACGTGGGCCAGCACCAGATGTGGGCCATCAAGTACCTCCACTTCCAGTACCCCGGCCAGATGCTCACCTCCGGCGGCTTCGGCACCATGGGCTTTGGCCTGGGGGCCGCCATCGGGGCCCAGACGGCCCACCCCGGCAAGCGGGTCTTCCACATCACCGGGGACGGGTGCTTCCGCATGAACTGCCACGAGCTGGCGACGGTCCAGCACTACGGGCTGCCCATCATAACCGTGGTCTTTAACAACGGCACCCTGGGCATGGTCCGCCAGTGGCAGAGCCTTATCTACGGAAAGCGCTACTCCGAAACCACCCTGGACCGGGGGCCGGACTTCGTGAAGCTGGCGGAGGCGTATGGCATCCGGGGCTTCCGGGTGAAGAGCAAGGAGGACATGGAAAAGGCCCTGGCCCAGGCCCTGGCGGCCCGGGAGCCGGCGGTCCTCGACTGTATGCTGGACATCGACGAGATGGTCCGGCCCATGGTGGCCTCCGGGTCCGAGATTACGGATTTCCTGCTGAGCGAAGGAGGAGAGTCATGAGAAAGCAATGGGACACGGAGAAGAAGCTCTATACCCTCTGCATCCTGACGGAGGACACCCCCGGCATCCTCAGCCAGGTGGCGAGGCTCTTCTCCCGGAAGGGCTATAACATTGAGTCCATCGTCTCCGGCGCCACGGACCGGCCCCACACCGCCCGCATCTCCATCGAGCTGCTGGCGGACGAGCTGGTGGTCAACCAGCTGGCCACTCAGTGCCGCAGGCTCCTGGGGGTTCAGGCGGTGAAGATCTTCGACGAGGAGACCTGCATCCGCCGGGAGATTGCCCTCATCAAGGTCCGGGCGGCGGACCACGGCACCCGGGACGAGATTATCCAGATGACCAACATCTTCCGGGGCCATATCATCGACGTGGACAAGGAGTCCCTGACGGTCTGGGTCTTCGGCTCCCAGAGCAAGAACGCGGCGCTGATTCAGATGCTGGAGGACTTCGGCATTTTGGAGATTGCCAAAACGGGTACTATCGCCATCGAAAGAGGGCGTAGCACGATATATGACGAGAGCAAATTGAAGGAGGAATATGAATATGGCAAGAATGTACTATGAAAAGGACTGCGACCTGGGCAAGCTGGACGGGAAGAAAATCGGCATCATCGGCTACGGCTCCCAGGGCCACGCCCATGCCCTGAACCTGAAGGAATCCGGCTGCGACGTGTGCGTGGGCCTGCGCCAGGGCTCCAAGAACTGGGCGGGCGCCGAGGCGGCGGGACTGAAGGTCCAGACCGTGGCGGATACCGCCAAATGGGCCGATATCATCATGATTCTGGTGAACGACGAGGTCCAGGCGGACGTTTACAAAAACGACATCGCCCCCAACCTGGAAGCCGGGAACCTGCTGATGTTCGCCCACGGCTTCAACATCCACTTTAAGCAGATTGTGCCCCCCGCCGGGGTGGACGTGGCCATGATCGCCCCCAAGGGCCCGGGCCACACCGTCCGCTCTACGTATGTCAACGGCAAGGGCGTGCCCTGCCTCGTCGCCGTGGAGCAGAACGCCACGGGGAAGGCCCTGGATCTGGCCCTGGCCTATGCGGCGGGCATCGGCGGCGCGAGAGGCGGCGTCATGGAAACCACCTTCCAGGACGAGACGGAGACCGACCTCTTCGGCGAGCAGGCCGTCCTCTGCGGCGGCGTGGTGGAGCTGATGAAGCTGGGCTTCGAGACTCTGGTGGAGGCAGGCTATGCCCCGGAGAACGCCTACTTCGAATGCATCCACGAAATGAAGCTCATCATCGACCTCATCAACAAGGGCGGCGTGGCCATGATGAACTACTCCATTTCCGACACGGCGGAATACGGCGAATATGTCTCCGGTCCCCGGATTCTCCCCTATGAGGAGACCAAGAAGAACATGAAGGCGGTGCTGGCGGACATCCAAGACGGCGTGTTTGCCGGGAAGTGGATTGCCGAAAACAAAAACGGCCGGACCTTCTTCAACGCCAAGCGCCGCCAGCTGGCCCAGCACCAGATGGAGACCGTGGGCGCGGAGCTCCGGCGCAATATGCTCTGGGGCGACGATACCGACCCCGATACCGCCTCCAATTGATTGCTCAGCTTCCGAAAAGCGCCGCCTCCCCAGGCGGCGTTTTTTCAAGAAAGGATTGACCGCTATGAACCGTATCCTTCCCCACCTCATTCTCTACAGCGATTTAGGGCCGGACAGCATCCTGGTCCGCCTGGCGGAGATTATCCGGGAGTGCAAAACCGGCGGCGCGAAGGGGCCTTTGCTTCTGCGCGCCAACGCGGAGGTCAAGCGCATCCTGGACCTCTCCACCGCCTGCGGCTTTGACGAAAATCTCTGGCAGTGCTATCTCACCTGGGTCCTCATGACCAACGAGAATTCCTTCACCCGGACCTGCGAGCGGGTGGGCGCCACGGAGGGCGGCAGCGTGAACCGCTTTGCGGAAAGCGACTTCGCCGCCTTCCACCAGCTCTTCCACTACGATTTTTCCGAGCTGGAGCAGTACCTGCTGACAGATTGCTTTTCCATCCTCACCGCCTACCACGCCATCCCCAAGCGGGAGCGGACCTATAACCGGGACGTCAGCGCCCAGGTCCTGGCCCTCCGGAAGGCCCTGTCGGAGGCGGAAAACGGGCATGAGATGTTCCAATTGGTGACAGACTATTACAAGCGGTACGGCTACGGCGTCTTCGCCATGAACCGGGCCTTCCGCATCCGGCGGGAGGATGGGCTGGAGTTTCTGCCCATCAGCAATGTGGACGGCGTGCGGCTGGAGGATCTTTTGGGCTATGAGAGCCAGAAGGCGGAGCTGCGCCGGAATACGGAGGCGTTCCTGGCCGGGAAGCACGCCAACAACGTGCTGCTCTACGGCGACGCGGGGACGGGAAAATCCACCAGCGTCAAGGCCCTCATTAACGAGTACTACGACCGGGGTCTTCGCATGATCGAGATCTACAAGCACCAGTTCGGGGAGCTGTCCCGCATCCTGGCGGAGATCAAAAACCGGAACTACCGCTTTATCATCTTCATCGACGACCTCTCCTTCGAGGAAAACGAGGTGGAATACAAGTTCCTCAAGGCCGTCATTGAGGGCGGCGTGGAGACCCGGCCGGAGAATGTCCTCATTTACGCCACCTCCAACCGCCGCCACCTCATCCGGGAGACTTGGAACGACCGGCAGGATATGGAGCACCACGGGGACATTCACCGCTCCGACACCATGGAGGAAAAGCTCTCCCTGGCGGCCCGGTTCGGCGTGACCATCAACTACAACGCCCCCAGCCCCAAGGAGTTCCAGGCCATCGTCAAGGCCCTGGCGGAGCGCCAGGGAATTCAGATGGACGAGAAGGAGCTGATGGTCAAGGCCAACGCCTGGGAGGTCCGCCACGGCGGCTTTTCCGGCCGGACGGCCCAGCAGTTCGTCCACTACCTGGAGGGGCTGGCGGAATGAAGGTGCTGGTCAGCGCGTGCCTCTTGGGGGAGAACTGCAAGTACAGCGGCGGGAACAACCTGTGTCCCGGACTGCTGGACTGGCTGAAAAAGGAGGGCCATGAGGCCGTGCCCGTCTGCCCGGAACAACTGGGGGGCCTGCCCACGCCCCGGACTCCGGCGGAGATTGTGGGCGGCGCGGTCACCACCCGGGACGGGGAGGACGTGGACCAGGCTTTCCGCCGGGGAGCGGAAGCGGCCCTGGGCATTGCCCGGCGGGAGGGCGCGGAATTGGCCGTGCTCCAGCCCAGGAGCCCCAGCTGCGGCGTGAAGCAGGTTTATGACGGCACATTCAGCGGGCGGAGAGTCAGCGGACAGGGCGTCTTTGCCAGGCTGCTGGCGGAGAGCGGCTTCCCGCTTCTGGAACCCGAGGATCTGCCGTGAAAACCTGAAATAGGGGATTGCGGTCGGGCCCGTCCCTGTGGTAAAATAACCTCCGTGATTAGAATCCGCCGCTGGGCGGACAGCTTGAAAAAGGGCGGTGTGTGATGATGGACCAGAAATGGCTCCAGACCTACCGAGAGGAGATTGAAACCTTCTCCGGGAAAATCCGGGATTTCCAGGAGGGCAAAATTGACAGGAAGGACTACAAGGGCTGCTCCGGCGGCATGGGCAGCTATGCCCAGCGGGACGCGGCGAAGCACATGCTCCGCCTGCGCCTGCCCGCCGGGCGGCTGACCTTGGAGCGGCTGAAATTCCTGGCGGATACCGTGGAGAAGTACCAGGTCCGGCGATTGAAGCTCACCACCTGCGAGACGGTGCAGCTCCACGACCTGGCGGCGGAGCAGGTGCCCGCCATTATGGAGGAGGCTGCCGCCTGCGGCATCCTCTGCCGGGGCGGCGGCGGGGACAACCCCCGGAACGTCATGTGCAGCCCCCTCTCCGGCGTGCAGGAGGGGGAGGCCTTTGACCCGTCCCCTTACGCGGCGGCGGTGACGGACTACCTTCTCTCCGTCTGCCGGGAGATTCACATGCCCCGGAAGCTGAAAATCGCGTTCTCCAACGGCGCGGACGACTCTGTCCACAGCGCCTTCCGGGACATGGGCTTCCGGGCCCAAGCGGACGGGACCTTCTCCCTCCGCATTGCCGGGGGTCTGGGGGCCATGGGCCACCGCATGGGCGTGCTGGTGGACGAGGCTGTCCAGCCTGGGGAGGTCCTTTACTACGTCAAGGCCATGGTGGACACCTTCTGCCGGCACGGCAACTATGAGAACCGGGCCAAGGCCCGGACCCGCTTCATGCAGGACACCCTGGGCCCCGAGGGGCTTAAGGAGGCGTTTTTGAAAAACGTGGAGTCCGCCAAGGCGGAGGGAGGGCTGGAACTGCCCCGGCTGGAGGCCCTGGCCGATGTCTGCGGGGGAGAGGAGACGCTGGAACACCCCCGGGCCATCCGGCAGAAGCAGCCGGGAATGTATACGGTGAAGTACCACCCCGTGGGCGGCCTCCTGCCGGTGGAGAAGCCCGCCCGGCTGTACGCCGCCATCAAGGACCTGTGCAACGCGGAGTGCCGGGTGGGGCCGGACGAGACCTTGTATATCGTCAACCTCCCCGCCGCCGGGGCGGAAAAAGTCCTGGCCCTTACGGAGGACGGGGCGAAGACGGAGTTTGAATACAGCGTGGCCTGTATCGGCGCCACAGTCTGCCAGCAGGGCGTCCGGGACAGCCAGGGGCTGCTCCGGGCCGCGGTAAGCGCGGTCCGGGAGGCGGGCATCCCCGACGGGGCCCTGCCCAGGATTCGGATCTCCGGCTGCCCCTCCAGCTGCGCCGCCCACCAGGCGGGGACCATCGGCTTCCAGGGCGGCGTGCGCCTGGAGGACAAGAAGCCCCAGCCCGCGTTCCGCCTGTTCCTGGGAGGCGGCGACGCCCTGGACGAGGCCCGTTTCGGCGAGGCGGGCGCGGTAATCCTGGAGAAGGATATCCCCGCCCTGCTGGTGGAGCTGGGAAGGGCCGCGGCGGCGCAGGGACAGAGCTGGGCCCAGTGGTCCGAGACTCACCGGGAGGATTTGAACGCCATTGTGGCGAAGTACGCCTGATACGATTTTGACGGAAAGGAGGCGGGCCTGGGGTCCGTCTCCTTTGCCGCTTGATGGGAGAATGGAAAACCATGAAACGCCTTTGCCTGCTGCTTGCGCTGCTGCTGCCGCTGACCGCCTGTGGAGCGCCGGAGAAACCGGCCGGAGACCCGCCGCCTTCTGAAAAGGCGGTAACCTTTACGGATGACCTGGGACAATCGTTTGCCCTGGAGCCGCCTCGGAGGGTGGCGGCTATGATCGGCAGCTTTGCCGACATCTGGTGCCTGGCCGGGGGGCGGGACAGCCTCATCGCCGCCGCCGGGGACTCCTGGACGTCCTTCGATCTGGGACTGGGGGAGGACGTGGCGGACCTGGGGGCCGTGAAGGAGCCGAATCTGGAGGTCCTGCTGGCGGCGGAGCCGGATTTGATTCTGGCCAGCGTCAATACCGCCGCGAACCTGGAACTGAAAGATACCTTCGCCCAGGCGGGGCTGAACGCCGCCTACTTCGAGGTGGACTGCTTCGACGACTACCTGCGGATGCTGGAAATCTGCACCCGCCTCACGGGACTGCCGGAGCGGTACGAGACCTATGGGACTGCCGTCCGGGCCCAGGTGGACGCGGCGGTTGCCCGGCAGGACGGCAGCGCCCCGAAGGTTCTCTATGTCCGGGCCAGCGGCAGCAGCTGCAAGGCCAAGGGCAGCGAGGGCAGCGTCCTGGGGGAGATGCTGGCGGCGCTGGGCTGCGTCAACATCGCCGACAGCGGGGGGCTGCTGGAAAATCTGAGCCTGGAGGGCATCATCGCCGGGGACCCGGACTATATCTTCGCCGTGCTTCAAGGGGCGGACGCCGCGGCGGCCCGGAAGTCCCTGGACGCCGCCCTGCTCTCGAACCCCGCCTGGGGGACTCTCCGGGCGGTGCGGGAAGGGCGGTTCATCACCCTGGACCACAAGCTTTACAACCTGAAGCCCAACGCCCGCTGGGGGGAAGCCTATGAAGGACTTGCGGATATCCTCTACCCGAACTAAATATGCCATCCCGGCCCTGGGGGCGCTGGCGGTCCTCTCCGCCCTGCTGAGCCTGTGCCTGGGGGCGGTCCCCCTGGGGCCGGGAGAGGTCTTCTCCGCCCTGGCGGGGAGGGAGAGCGGGGCGGCGGCTCAGATCGTCCTCTATGCCCGGCTTCCCCGGACCTGCGGCTGCCTCCTGGCGGGGGCGGCGCTGGCGGCGGCGGGGACCATCATCCAAGGGGTGCTGGGAAATCCTCTGGCGGCGCCCAACGTCATCGGCGTCAACGCCGGGGCGGGGCTTTGTACGGCCTTGTGCGCCGCCCTCTGGCCCGCCCGGACGGCGGCGCTTCCCTTCGCCGCCTTTTTGGGCGCCCTGGGGGGCGTTGGGCTGGTGCTGGCCATCGGGACCCGGACCGGCGCGTCCAGAATGACCCTGGTGCTGGCGGGGGTGGCGGTATCCGGCATGTTCAGCGCGGGCATCGACGCCGTGCTGACCTTCTTCCCCGACGCGCTGAACGGCTACACGGACTTCCGGGTGGGAGGCGTGGCGAACCTCGCCATGGGCCGGGTAGCCCCGGCGTTCTGGGTGGCTTTGACGGCGCTTTTTCTGGCGTTGTCCCTGGCGGGGGAGATGGACGTGCTGCTTTTGGGGGAGGAGACCGCCCGGAGCCTGGGGCTTCCCGCCCGGCGGCTGCGGCTGGTGCTGCTGGCTCTGGCGGCGGCGCTGGCGGGATCGGCGGTGAGCTTTGCGGGGCTTTTGGGCTTTGTGGGCCTCATCGCCCCTCACATGGTCCGGCGGCTGGTGGGAGAGGACAGCTCCGCCCGGCTGCTCTGGGCGTCCGCCCTGGGGGGCGCGGCGCTGCTGACGGTATGCGATATTTTGGCCCGGACGCTGTTCGCCCCCTATGAGCTGCCGGTGGGGGTGGTGCTGTCCCTGCTGGGCGGGCCGTTTTTCCTGTGGCTTCTTCTGCGGCAGAGACGGGGAAGGAGGCGCGGGCATGCTTGAGGCGAGAAATCTCTCGGCGGGCTATCCGGGCCGGGCGGTGCTGGCGGGCGTGTCCCTGGCGGCGCAGCCCGGGCGGGTGCTGGCGCTGCTGGGGCCCAACGGCTGCGGAAAGAGCACGCTGCTGCGGACCATGGCCGGCCTTCTGCCGCCCCTGGGCGGGGAGGTGCTGCTGGACGGAAGGCGGGACTACAGCCCCCGGCAGGCCGCCCAGCGGGTCGCCTATCTTCCCCAGTCCCGGACGGCGCCCAACATCACGGTCCGGCGGCTGGTTCTCCACGGGCGGTTTCCCTACCTCTCCTATCCCCGGCGCTATGGCCGGGAGGACTATGAGGCGGTGGACCGGGCCCTGGCGGCGGCGGACGCCCTGGATTTGGCGGATCGGCCTTTGCCGGAGCTTTCCGGGGGACAGCGGCAGAAGGCCTACCTCGCCATGGCCCTGGCCCAGGAGACGGAGGCCATTCTCATGGACGAGCCCACTACCTTTTTGGACATCCGGCACCAGCTGGAGGTCCTGGCCCTGGTCCGCCGCCTGGCGGAGGAGGGGCGGGGGGTGGTGCTGGCCCTCCACGACCTCTGCCTGGCCCTGACCGCGGCGGATGACGTGGCTGTGCTGGGGGAGGGACGCCTGCTGGCCCTGGGCGGGCCGGAGGCGGTCTATCAAAGCAAGGTGCTGGAGCGGGTCATGGGGGTCCGGCTGGACCGGAGCGAAGGGCCCGGGGGGCGGCGCTATTTCTGCCAACTGCCGGAGGAGGGCTGACATGGGGTATTTTCCGTTTTTTGTGGACCTGGAGGGCCGGGAGGGCCTGGTCGTAGGCGGCGGGGCCGTGGCCCTTCGGAAGCTTCAAAAGCTGCTGCCCTACGGCCCCCGGCTCACCGTGGCCGCACCGGAGCTGCTGGCGGAAATCGAGGCCCTGCCGGGGCTGACGCGGCTCCGCCGGTCCTTTGCGCCCGCGATGCTGGAGGGGAAAGGCTTTGTGATTGCCGCCACGGATGACCGGGAGGTGAACCGGGGGATTGCGGCCCTCTGCCGGGAGCGGGGCATTCCGGTGAACGCGGTGGACGACAAGGAGCAGTGCACCTTCCTGTTTCCCGCCCTGGTGAAGCGGGGGGATTTGACCGTGGGCGTCTCCACCGCCGGGGCCAGCCCCAGCGCCGCCGCCTGGGTGGGGCGGCGGGTTTCGGAGCGTCTGCCGGAGGACTTCGGGGAGCTGCTGGACTACCTGGCCTCCCTGCGTCCCATGGTCCAAAAACGGGTGGCGGAGGAAAACCGCGCCGCCGTGTTTGCCCGGCTGTTTTCGGATTGTATGGAAGAGGGCTTTCCCCTGAAGGAGGCCGCGCTGGCGGCGGTGCTGGAAGGTGCGCCCGGGATGGGGAAGGTCTATCTGGTGGGCGCGGGCTGCGGGGCGGCGGACCTGATTACCGTCCGGGGCCTGCGGCTGCTGGAGCGCTGCGGGGCGGTGGTTTACGACGATCTGCTGGATCAGGCGCTGCTGGACGCGGCCCCGGAGGGGGCGGAAAAAATCTATGTGGGCAAGCGGCGGGGACGGCACTCCATGGCCCAGGAGGACATCAACGCCCTGCTTATTGCCAAGGCCCGGGAGGGAAAACAGGTGGTCCGCCTCAAGGGCGGGGACCCCTTCGTCTTTGGGCGGGGCGGGGAGGAGGCCCTGGCCCTCCAGGCCGCCGGAATTGCGTGGGAGTATGTGCCCGGGGTTACCTCCGCCGTGGCTGTGCCGGGGGCGGCGGGGATTCCCGTCACCCACCGGGGGGTGAGCCGGAGTTTCTGCGTGGTTGCGGCCCGCACGGCGGATTCGGCGGACGGACTGCCGGAGAATTTGGAGGAGCTGGCCCGGCTGGGGGGGACGCTGGTGTTTCTCATGGGCCTGTCCCGGCTGGAGGAAATTGCCCGGGGGCTTACCGGAGCCGGACTGCCGCCGGATACCCCTGTTGCCGTGATCGGCGGAAAAAACGCCCCCCGGACCATCCGGGGGACGTTGGGAGACATCGCGGAGCGGGCCCGGGAGGCCGCGGCCCCCGCCGTCATTGTGGTGGGGGGCACGGCGGGGATGGAGCTTCGGGGTTAGCCGCCGTAGCCGTAACGTCTGCGCTGGGTGAGGAGGAACAGGACAGTTACCGCCAGGGTCAGGACTTCCGCCGCCGTCACCGCCAGCCAGATGCCGTCCAGCCCCAGGAAGAGGGGCAGGACGAAGATGGCCGCCGTCTGAAAGAGGAGGGTCCGCAGAAAGGCGATGGCGGCGGAGAGGACGCCGTTTCCCAGGGCGGTGAAAAAGGCGGAGCCGAAGATGTTGAAGCCCATGGCCAGGAAGGACAGGGCGTACAGCCGGAAGCCCCGGGCGGTGAGGGCCAGCAGGTCCGCGTCATAGCTCACAAAGATCCGGGACAGGGGAAACGCCATGCCCACGGCGGCGGCGGTGAGCCCGGCGCAGCCCGCCAGCATCAAAAGGAGGCTCTTGCGCAGGAGGCTTCGCAGCTCCTCCTGGTTTCCCGCGCCATAGTGATAGCTGACAATGGGGCCCGCGCCGATGGAGTAGCCCATGAAGACGCCGATGAAGATGAAGTTCACGTACATGATGACCCCGAAGGCCGCCACGCCGTCCTCCCCGATGAGGCGCATGAGCTGGAAGTTATAGAGGATGCTGACCAGGGAGGTGGAGAGGTTCCCCATCATCTCCGAGGAGCCGTTGGAGCAGGTCTGGGCCAGGACCCGGCCCTCCAGTCTGGTTTTCGTCAGGCGGAGAGGGGTCCTGTTGGGCAGGAGGAAGTAGACTAGGGGCACCACGCCCCCCACCAGGGAGCTGGCCACCGTGGCGATGGCCGCCCCGGCCACGCCCCAGGGCAGGACCCCCACCAGAAGCCAGTCCCCCACCATGTTGGTCAGGCCCGCCGCCACCGTGAGCCACAGCCCCAGCTTGGGCCGCTCCGCCGCCACGAGGAAGCTCTGGAACATATTTTGCAAAATAAAGGGCACCAGGGCCAGGGAGAGAATGCGCCCGTAGCGGACGGCAAGGGGAAGCATTTCTCCTGCGGCCCCCAGAAGGAGGCAGAGGGGCTCCATGATGAGCTCCGCCAGAACCGTCAGCACCGCGCCGGCGAGGACGCCGGCGGCGACGATGAGGGAGAAGTAGCGGTTTGCCCGGGGCAGGTCCCCCTCTCCCATGGTGCGGGCCACCACGGCGCTGCCGCCGGTGCCCAGCATGAAGCCCACCGTGGCGAAAATCATCAGGGCGGGCATAATGAGGTTCACCGCCGCGAAGGCGGTCTTGCCCGCGTAGTTGGAGACAAACACGCCGTCCACCACGCCGTAGATGGAGGTGAAGATCAGCATGACGACGGTGGGGAAGGTGAAGCGCAGGAGCTTGGCATAGCTGAAATGCTCGGATAAACGGATGTGCATAGGAGTTCCTTTCTCTGTAGATCACGCCGGAGGCGTTCCGGCGGTTTTATGGTTTTGGGATGGAGGCCGCGGCCTCCTGAAAGTGAGAGAGCCATTTCCGGGTCAGGTGGAGCATGGTTTCCAGTTCGTCGGTTCCCATGCGCCGGGAGGCGGCTTCCTCGGCGTTTTTGAGGGGGAGAATTTTTTCTTGAATGAGGGCGCGGCCCGTTTCCGTGGGATACACCCGGACCTCCCGCCCCGGACCGGGCCGGAGGGACAAAAAGCCGTCCTTCGCCAGCTTCTGCACGGAGGAGTGGACAGTCTGCTTGGTGAGCGCGAACTGGCGGCAGATGTCGGTTTGCGTGCAGCCCTCCCCCAGCTCCAACAGGGTCCACAGCACCAGCAGGGCGCTGTCGGAGAGCTTCTGGCGGACAGCCAGCTCGTGGTAAAATTCGTCAATTTGGTGCTGGATCTGAATGTATTCTTGAAACAGGCGGTAGGCGTCCATCATTCACGGCCCCTTATAGTATGATATCGGACTTGCAGAGGATACTATAGTCTGATTTCATACCAAAGTCAACCGTCAATATGGACAAATACATAATCCTTTTCTTGTGAAATGTGTAAGAAGAGGCCCGGTTTCCGGGCCTCTTCTCATTTTGAAGTGGAGATGCAGAGAACGTGGCAGATGGAGGGGATGGATTCCCCCTGAAAGCTGGAGGTGGGGGAGAGCAGGGCCCCGGTAGGGGCGAAGACGATTTTTTTCCACTTCCCCTGCCGCATGCCGGAGAGGAGGTAGCCGTTGAGCACCGAGGCGGAGCAGCCGCAGCCGGAGCCCCCGGCGTGCATGTCCTGCTTTTCCCGGTCGTAGAGGAGGAGGCCGCAGTCCTGGAAGTGCTCCCCCATGTCGATGCCGTCCTTGGAAAAGAAGTCCCGGACGATGGCGTGGCCCAGCTCCCCCAGGTCCCCGGTGACCACCAGGTCGTAGTCCTGGGGCTTGGTTTTTGTGTCCTGGAAAAAGGCGGAAAGGGTGTCGTAGGCCGCCGGGGCCATGGCGGCCCCCATGTTGTTGGCATCCGCGATGCCTTTGTCCACGATTTTTCCGCAGGTGACGTGGGTGATATAGGGTCCCTCCCCCTGGGAGGCCAGGATGGTGCACCCGGCGGCGGTGGCGGTCCACTGGGCGGTGGGGGTCCGCTGGTTGCCGTAGGGCACGGGCATCCGGTATTGGCGCTCCGCCGTGCAGAAGTGGGAGGAGGTCATGGCGGCGGCCTTTTCCGCAAAGCCCCCGTCAATGGCCATGGCCGCCAGGGAGAGGGATTCCCCCATGGTGGAGCAGGCCCCGTAGAGCCCGTAGAAGGGCACGCCGAACTCCCGCAGGCCGAAGGAGGAGCCGATGCACTGGTTTAAGAGGTCCCCGGCGAAGATATAGTCCAGGTCTCCGGGCTTGAGCTTAATCTGGTCCAGGGCCCGCTGGAGGACCCGCTTCTGCATGGCGGACTCCGCCTTTTCCCAGGTCTTTTCCCCGAAGAAGGAGTCCTGCTCCAGCTCGTCGAAGTGCTCCCGCAGGGGGCCCTCCCCCTCCAGCTTGCCGCCGATGTTGGCGTAGGAGATGACGGAGGGGGGATGCTCCAGGGCGACGGTGCGGCGCCCGATCCGTTTGTTGTTCATAGCGCGCCTCCTTGTGGCAGTGGTGTTCCTCCTAGGATGCCCGCGGGCGGGCACTTTATGCGGGAGAAAAAGGCAAAAGGTGTCCTCTTTGCTTCCGGCTCTTGCGGAGAAAAGGGGACTTTGCTATAGTAAAATATGACGAACCCTGAAGGGGGATAAAACGAAAGGGAGTGTGCGGGATGAACTATGAAATCAAGGGCGAGCCCATGCCCGTGGTGATCTGCGATTTGAACGCCGGGGAGACGATGATTACGGAAAAGGGGTCCATGGTGTGGATGAGCCCCAATATGGAGATGCAGACCTCCGCCGGGGGCAGCCTGGGCAAGGCCTTTGGCCGGATGTTCTCCGGGGAGTCCATGTTCCAGAACCTTTACACCGCCAAGGGCGCGCCGGGCATGATTGCCTTTGCCTCCAGCTTCCCCGGGACCATCCGGGCGGTGGAGATCGGGCCGGGCAAGTCCATTGTGGCGCAGAAGTCCGCGTTCCTGGCCTCGGAGCAGGGGGTGGAGCTGTCCGTGTTCTTCCAGAAGAAGATGGGAGCGGGCTTCTTCGGCGGCGAGGGCTTCATTATGCAGAAGCTCTCCGGCCGGGGGATCGCCTTTTTGGAAATTGACGGCTCCGCCGTGGAGTACGACCTGGCCCCGGGCCAGCAGCTGATTGTGGACACCGGAAATCTGGCCATGATGGACGAGACCTGCTCCATCGACATCCAGTCCGTCAAGGGGGTGAAAAACGTCCTCTTCGGCGGGGAGGGGATGTTTAACACCGTGGTCACAGGGCCGGGCCATGTGGTGCTTCAGACCATGCCGCTGAGTGCTTTCGCCGGGTCCATCGCCTCGGTGCTGCCCAGCAAGAGCTGAGGGATAGGGAAATTGGCGCTTACATATCCTGTCTTGGGTGCGCTGTAATGGGTGCAGCCAAAAAATTGAGGAATAGCTCTGCCATGCAAAAGCGGGTCCCCGGAGAGGCGCGTCTCTCCGGGGACCCGCTTTTTGTGCGTGCAGCCTTAGGGGCGGACACACAGGGCCAGAGGCATAGTCTTTAAACCGGGCGTTCCCGTTCATTTAAGCTTTCTGCGCAGAGCTTCGCTCCGCCCAGGGCCACGGCGAAGACAAACCAGAAAATGCACATCACCCGGGGGTAGTTCCAGAGGTAGTCTGCCAGGCCGCAGACCAGGGCCCCGCAGAGAGCCGCGCAGGCGGCGGCGGTGATGGTTCTGGCGGCTCCGCCGGCACAGTGCCGGACGGCATAGGCCGCCCGCTTTACGCCCCAGAGGGCGGAGCCCACAAAGCCCACAAAGCCCAAGACCCCCATCTCCGCCCAGACCTGAATATAGATGTTATGGGAGTGGACGAAGGGGGTTCGGGCGTGGTAGAAGTTCAGCAGCTTCACATAGCGCTGGACGGCGGCGGTGCCCAGGCCCGCGCCGGAGAGGGGGCGGCGGGTGATAACCTCCAGCCCCGCCTTGAACAGGGGAAAGCGGCTGTTGGTGGAGGAGTCGGAGGCGTCGAAAATGGTGAGGATGCGGTTCCAGATGCTGCCCGGGAGGAAGGGCACCGCCAGAAGGCACAGGGCGAAGAAGAGGGGCAGCAGCTTGGGCTTCCAGAGGAAAATCATCACCACCATGGCGCAGGCGATGCCGATCCAGGCGGCGCGGCAGTAGGTCATGCCCAGGGCGGCGGCGCCCAGGACAAAGGCCGCGGAGGCCGCCAGCTTGGAAATAAAATGTTTGGAGCACAGAATCAGGGCCAGGGTGAGGGGCAGAAGGAGAATCAGCACCTCAGCGAAGGTGTTGGGGTTGTCGAAGAAGGAGAGAACCCGGCTGGGCATGTCGGCGTTCAGATCCATGTCCACATAGGACTCGTTGACCTCCAAGCCGGAGAGACGCTGGAAAATGGCGTACAGGGAGGAGACGGCCACGCAGCCGGAGGCCCCCGCCGCCAGGCGCTTGAGCTCCTCCGCGGAGCGCAGGGCGCTGACGGTTACCAGCACGCAGAGGGCGGCGGAAATGTGGTAGACGAGGAACCGGGTGGAGGCGTTTCGGGTCAGGGAGAAGACCACGCCCAGGACCACCGCCCCAAAGAAGAGGGCGGGGAAGAAGCCGATGGCCTCCACGTCCAGCCTCCGGTCCCCCCGGCCCATGGCCCCGGCGTGGAGCAGGAGCAGGAGGAGCAGGAAGGCCATGAGGGTGTAGGCGTTGTTCCAGTACTCGTAGGGGATGATCCAAAGGAGGAGAATCAGCCAGCCCTCGGCCACGGCGGTCTCATCCCCCAGGCGGAAGGCCAGCTGGGCGAAGAAGCTGGTTTCAAAGGTCCCCTCCAAAAGCAGGTAGAACTTGCGGAGCAGACGGCCTGGCAGGTTCACCAGGCGGCTGAAAAGCTTGCAGGCCTGGCTGTCCGGCCAGGAGCGGGCAACGGCCCCCTCCCGGCACAGGGGGCGGAGAATGGCGCTTTCCTCTATCTGGCGGCTGCACCAGGCCCCCAGCCGGACGGCCAGGCGGTGCAGAGCGCTGTGCTGATAGGCGGCCAGGAGCAGGGACAAAAGATGGCAGAGATAGCTTTCTTTTAAAAGAGTCATGGCGTTTTCCTCAAATGCGGTTTTTCAAACGGTAGAGCTGGGTCAGGGTGAAGAAGTGCTTTCCCCGGACCAGGTTCGCCACCATCTGCTTGTTGGGGCTGAGGCCTGCGGGAGCGATTTCGCGAATGGCCTTTTGCATCTCCGGCCGCTGGCAGAACTCCTTGACGGCCTTTTGGCGCTGGCGGATGGATTTGGGGTTGTCCCGGGCGTACTCGTTGCCCACGGCAATCAGAAGGCCCGCCCAGTTGGAGCTCTCCCGCCACTGGGGCCGGAGGGACTCCAGGCCGTACTTGGAAACCAGCGCCTCTTTCCGCTCCATGAAGCGGGCGAAGACCTGAGGGAAATTCTTCATGTAGTGGTGGGTGGCGGACTCCCCGTGAAGGAAGTAGCGGTAGAGGGGCTGGTCCGTCACCG
Organism: Oscillospiraceae bacterium; assembly: GCA_910574635.1. GTDB lineage: Bacteria > Bacillota > Clostridia > Oscillospirales > Oscillospiraceae > Oscillibacter. Next base: position 195,626 of record CAJTCG010000003.1, read on the forward strand.
CCAGGGTGCGGGCGTTGCAGAAATACTCCAGGACGAAGAGCTCGTCCTCTAAATAAGGGCCGTCGAAGGCAATGTGGTTTTTGCGGATGAGCTCCGTGGAGAAGAGGTAGCAGACGCTGTAGCCGTTGAACACCGGCTGGGTCAGGCGATCCCCTGTCAGGGGAAGGACCAGCTTCTCGCGGATCTCGGCCCCGCCGTAGACCCCGGCGGGGAGCTGGGCCTGGACGGACTGCTTCCCGCCGGGCCAGAGATAGGTAAGGCCGCAGGCGGCGGCGTCCGCGCCGGACTGCTCCCGGAGATTCCAAAGGGTTTCCAGAGCCTGGAACTCATAGCAGTCGTCGGCGTCCAGAAAGGCAATATAGTCCCCCTTGGCCTCGTTGATTCCCAGGTTCCGGGCCTCGCTGACGCCCTGGTTCTTCTTCCGGTGAAAGACGCGAACCCGATTGTCCTTGGCGGCGAACCGGTCGCACAGGGCGGCGGAGCCGTCGGTGGACCCGTCATCCACCAGGATGAGCTCCCAATCGGAAAAGGTCTGGCGGGCTACGCTGTCGAGACAGCGGTGCAGGAACTTCTCCGCCTGGTAGACGGGGACGATGACAGAGATACTGGGCATAGGCGACCTCCATGGGGTCCGGCGGCGGCGTTTAACCTTAAATTAAAGAGGGGGCCTTCCCGCGGAAGGCCCCCTGCCATGGCAGCGGCTGCCGGAATATAAAACCATTGTACCCCATTTACAGCGGAAGGTCAACGGCTTTTCCGACAGCTTATGAAACCGGCCGGGCTTCATCGGGGGGACTGTCCCAGGCCGTTTCCTCCAGAAAAAGCTCCTCCGCCTGCCGCTGGGATTCCAGCAGGGCCTCCCGCAGCTGGAACAGGGTCCGTTCTGCGTCGGTGACGGCGTTAAACAGCAGCAGGTATTCTTTGGAAAGTGCGGTCATAGCAGGTCTTCCTTTCTGATGAAACACAAAATGTAGCTGGGTTCTATGGATATGATACACAAGAAGCGGGAAATAACTTGTCTGAATTTGTCGAGGGAAATGGAAAAATGCAAAAGCAGGAAATCTTGACGGGAAGGAGGGCGTAGAGTATGCTTAAAGCGGCGAAAAAGCGGGCTTTCCGCCGGATAGGCCGGAGATTATTCAAATGCGCCGGGGAAGGGAGCTCCGGCGGTCAGGAGGAGTTTATGCCGGGACATGAAAATCGAACCAGGCAGGAGCTCAGCGCCGCCCTGCGGGCGCTGCTGAGGCAAAAACCGCTGGACCAGCTCCGCGTCCGGGAACTGACGGAGATGTACGGACTCCGGCGGCAGTCTTTTTATTACCACTTCAAGGATGTTTACGACCTTTTCGCCTGGACTGTCCGGCAGGAGCGTGTCTTATTGACAAACCGCCTGGCGGACTGCATCACCTGGCGGCAGGCCTTTTTGGATTTGCTGGACAGGGCCGGGGAGGAGCGGGCGTTTTACCGGGCGGTTCTGGAGCAGGGCGGCCAGACGGGGCTGGGGGAAATGATCCCTCTGGAAGAAGTATTGAAAGCGGTTCAGGCTTATTATCGGAACCGATGCGGCGCGCCGCCGGATCAGGAGGCGGCAGAGCGGGAACGGCGATGGGGCCGGGCCTTGCTGCTGTCCCTGATAGAGAGCTGGGTTCGAAACGGCGAGGTTTTGCGGCCGGAGGAGTTGGCGGACGCGCTGGAACAGGCGGCGGAGCGGAGCGCGGCGGGAGCCATGTGGCAGACCTTACAGGAGCGGGGCGATTGGAATCCAATGCCCTGATGGGCGGAGCATGCAAAGAGGACGGGTTTTCCCGCCCTCTTTTTTCATTCAGTCGACACAAAACGGGAGGATTTTGACAATTGTTTCAATTATGTCCAAAATTAGACGGTTTTTATAAAATTGTCCCTTTGGTAAAAACGCTTGCCTATTTATAATCGAACCATAACAGGAAGTGATGCTGTGAAAAAAGTCTGTTACACCGTTATACTGCAAAGCCAGTTGGGCCCCCGGGCAGGAGAGCTGCTGCTTTTGGAGGAGGCGGGAACCGTCTCCGGGGAGCTGCGCCTGCTCAGCCGCCGGAACCGTTTTTCCGGCAGCGTGCTGCAAAGCGGCAAATATCTGATTTCCGGCGCACTGCGGTGCCAGGTGGATAAAGAGCCGTATGACGCCATCTTTACCGTGCGTCAGGGCCGTCTGTCCGGCGGGCTGGTGACCCGGCACGGCTGCTGGGATCTCACGGGCGTGGAGCGATTCGGCGCCCGCGGAGAAGGGGAGGAAACCGCCGGCGGGGGATAAGCCCGATTTGACAGGCAGGATTGGAAGTTATTTCAAAAAGTCCGCCCGACTTGTCAGATGAAAATAACTTAACGCTGGGGGGGAGGAGCACATGGAGGAAAAGAACCGACGGTTGGACGAAACCGCCCTGCGCCGTCTGCTGGAGCAGGAGCAGACGGGACCGGAGGCTCTGGTGCTCCGTCTTGCCTGGCTGGAGGGGCTGACCCGGGAGGAAATCGCCGCCCTGACTTGGGATCAGATTTCCTTCCTGGATAACAGGCTGGAGCTTCCGGGCCGGATGGTGCCCCTGGACCAGGAGATGCGTGCGTTCCTCTGGAAGCTTCAGGAGGCCCGGGAGGCCCGGGGGGAACCGGGGGACCCGCATGTTCTCCTCTCCGCCCGGGAGCGGAAGCCGATGCGGCTGGAATCCATTTCCCGAATTGCCCGGCTGGCCTTGGACCGGGGCGGGCTGAAAGGTGTGCGGTTGCTGGATCTGCGCTATGACTGGATCATCCGCTGCCTGGACCGAATGGACTGGCCTGAGGCTGCCCGGGTTAGCGGCGTGGAGGTTGCGACTTTGCAGCTCCGCTTTTCCGCCAGCGCCCCGGCCAGAAAAGCGCCGAAGTCCCCGGCCGCCCAGGTGGACGAGTTTAAGCTTTGGAAGCTTCTCCAGGCAGAGCGGGACACGGCGGCGGGCCTGGCTATGTGGATGGGCTGGCAGCTGGGCCTCCAGGCCCAGGAGATGATCGCGCTTACCTGGGAGCAGGTGGATTTCCAGGAGGGGGTTCTTCATCTGCCGGACCGGAGCGTGACCATCACCAGCGCCCTCCGGCGGATTTTGGAGGAGGAACACCGCCGGAGGGACCCGGAGGAGGATCCGCATGTCCTCCTGACGGAGCAGTCCCGAAAGCCCCTGGACCTTCCCCGGCTGTCCCGGCTCACCCGGGCCGCGCTGATCCGGGGCGGGCTGGAGCGGGCAACCCTCCGGGACCTGAAACGGGACGACTGCCGGGATATAGAGGATGAGCGCATCCTCCGGCGGGCCCTGGAGCAGGGCTTTGTCTCCCGGGGAGACGTGTCGGAGCTGCTGAGCCTGTCTAAGACCGCTACATACGCCCGCCTGCGCCGCTTGACAGAGCACGGGCGGCTGGTCCGCGTGGGGGGCAAGTACTACCTCCCCGGCACCGTGGTTCCGCCGGAGCGGCACCGGGAGGCCATCCTGGAGTATCTGGCCGGGGCGGGCTTCGCCTACCGGCAGGACATCGTAGATCTCCTTCACATCCAGCCGAAACAGTGCACCCTGGTGCTCCACCGCATGGTGGAGGAGGGGGCCCTGGTCCAGCTGGGGCAGAAATACTTCCTCCCGGAGCGGGAGAAACGAAAAGCCGAATAACTTTCTTGGAAGCCGGGGGCAGGGGCGGAGCGTTTCGCCAAAGGGAACTGCCGCCCGGCTTTCACTTTTTGGGAAAAATTGGATTGCGTTATTCCTTTCCGGCAAATACCCAAAGGCTATCGTATGGCGGTTTTCAGTTCGGTTAAAAGGCCGGAAAAAGCCTTGTCAGGGCTTTTTTTTCCTGATAGATTGCATTTGCGGACGACGGGCGGAAGAGGCCAATTCCAGGCTTGATGTGGGATCGGCTAGCCCCGACACGAATCCTGGAGGGGGCGTTGGAAGTTCGAACGGACCGTAATCTTTAAAGGAGGAATGTTCAATGAAGAAATTCCTGTCCCTGGTTCTCGCATTGATTATGACCATGTCTCTGGTCACCATCAGCGCGGGAGCCACCGAGTACCGGGATCTCACCGACAAGGACGAGATCCAGTACGAGGAAGCAGTTGCCGTTCTGAACCGTATCGGTGTCATCACCGGTTACGAGGACGGCAGCTTCCGTCCCGAGACGGAGCTGACCCGCGGCGCGGCCGCCAAGATCATCGTCTCCCTGATGATCGGCCCCGACGCTGCCTCCGCTCTGCCCAACAACGCGAGTCCCTACCCCGACGTTCCCGCGGGCCACACCTTCGCGGGCGTCATCGGCTACTGCAAGACGGCCGGCTACATCAGCGGCTATGGCGACGGCACCTTCAAGCCCGCCAACCCCCTGACCGGCTTCGCCTTTGCGAAGATGCTGCTCGGCGCCATCGGCTATAAGAGCAACATCGAGGGCTTCGTGGACACCGGCTGGACCATGAACGTGGCCCGGATCGGCAACGTGGCCGGCCTGTTCGACCGCATCAGCTTTGACGGTGCGAAGGCTGTGACCCGTGACGAGGCTTGCCAGCTGGCTCTGAACACCCTGAAGGCCACCATGGTGGACTACGGCAACGCCAACACCGTTGTCAGCTCCTCCGGCGAGGTCCTGACCGTTCAGGGCAGCAAGGCTCAGTATGTCACCAGCAACAACCGTGACATCAACGCCAACATCAACCGCCGTGTGATCAACGCCGCCAACAACGAGATGACTCTCGAGTTCGGCGAGGAGCACTTCAAGGATCTGCGCCTGGAGCACGATCGTTATGACCCCGCTTACGACGTGTACGGCCATCCCTCCAACGAGTGGTCCTACAAGAAGGTCACCATCGGCACCTTCAAGCTGCCTGCTGACTTCACCTTCACCAAGCAGATGGCCCACCTGGAAGACACCGTGGCCACCAAGGAGAAGGCTCTGGGTCTGCGCGGCTACGACACCTACAGCACCGACCACAAGGGCGGCTATGTGAACTGGAGCACCGCTGCCAGCAACCAGTACTACAGCAGCCCCTTCGCGGATGCTACCCAGATTCACATCAACGGCTGGAATGCCCGTGTGCGGAACGACGCTTACAAGCAGACTGCCGTTATCAAGGGCGAGTCTGCCAAGCAGGGCCAGTGGTACACCTACGATGCCCGCAGCATCGACTCCAGCAGCAAGGACCTGGCCCCCTCTCTGTCTGAGCTGTGCGACCTGACCGACAACGGCGTGACCGTTGAGGTTTATGTCTGCCCCGTTGACGCCGACTTCATCACCGACGTCGTCGTCACCCGGACCCAGCTGATGGAAGTGGACCGCGTTGCCACCGATTATGTCGAGCTGGATGTCATCGACTCCGACAGCAAGGACCCCCGCAAGGACGGTGACCTGCATGAGATTGCCGGTTACAACGACTACGCCCTTTATGACGAAGTCATCAGCGTCAAGGACAACAACTATGACGCCTACAACGTCCTGAAGGACCTGAAGGCCGGCGACGAAGTTGCTATCATCCCCTACACCGCCGATGACGGCAAGACCTGGGAGGTCGGCGAGGCCTATGTGCCCGAGACCGTTTCCGGCGCTCTGACCAACGTCGACATCTACAACACCAAGAGCAAGCCCGACGGCAACGCCGTTGCCATCACGGTTGGTGGAACCACCTATCCCATCGCGCAGTGGAACAAGGATATGCGCGAGATCGACGGCTATCAGATCCGGTCCTCCAAGAAGGACGTGACTCTGCTCCTGGACAAGATGGGCAACGCCCTGCTGGCCAAGGATGTGGGCGCTTCCGACAACTGGATCATCGTCGGCGATTACTATCAGGCCGCCGGTACCAACAGCCGTGTGGGCTGGTTCGTCCACGGCTGGACCATCAAGGGCGACGAGGTCGACCTGGAGCTGGGCACCATCCGCGGCGCGGCTGAGAAGTACGCTCCCGGTGAGCTGGTGAAGTACCGTGTTGCCGAGGAAGGCAATGGCGAGTATGAGCTGGTGAAGCCCATGTACGCCACCGATGCTGCTTCCAACGCCAACTATCCCAACGGCCGCCGTGTTCTGAAGAATGGCGGTGTGTCCTCCTGGGTTGAGCCTCTGGGCGCCAAGGACGGCAACGTGCAGACCGGCGAGGGCATCTACAATATCGCCCAGTTTGCCAAGCAGGGCGGCGAAGACCAGAAGTACAGCATCAGCAGCCGGAACACCCTGCTGCCCCTGGAGTTCTATGACACCGACCCGAGCCGCAGAACCGAGAGTGAGGGCACTGCTGTCGGCGAGCACAAGAAGTACAGCGACACCAGCGCCCTCAAGGATGTTGCGACCGCCGGCAACATTTCCCGTACGGATTCCAACGAGTTCTATGGAAACTGGAAGGGCGCTACCGACAACCACAATAAGTGGACGTATCGTCCCGCTGTTTATGACGGCGTGAAGTTCATCTTCGTTGGCTTCGATCCCGCTAACGGCGAGGTTGATACCATCAACGTCCTGGACGGTGTGCAGAACGTCGCCTATGACGAGCTGATCCAGATCAACCGCTGGTGGAAGAACGTTGGTACGAACAACGAAGAGTTCGTCGCCAGCCCCGCCGAGGCCTATGTCGACAAGAACGGCAAGGTCAAGGCCGTGGTCGTCAAGTCCGACTCCGCTGAGGCGAGCCTGAAGGATCTGATGATCATCACCGACAACCGCGGCGCCAACACCTCCACCAAGGGCGGCGCTGAGGCCCCCACCTCCGGTACCTACTACACCCGTCAGTATGTCTCCGGTGAGGACGGCTTCAAGGAAGAGAAGACCGGCTACTTCGACCGTGCGCTCAGCGTGGGCACTGTCATCACCGGCCGTCTGGATTCCAACAACGTCTTTAAGACCCGCACCTTCCACGCGAACGAGTACACCAACCGCAATCCCGACGGCTTCTATGCCAAGGGCATCGAGCCCCTGGAGACCAACGAAGGCAAGGAGTCCGATTACGCCTTCTATGTTGGTCCCGAGAACGGCAACGGCGTTGTCGAGTACCTGGGCACCAGCGTCAAGGGCAATGGCAAGGACCTGATCAAGCCCGAAGATGAAAACGCCACCGGTGCCAAGATCCTCACCAGCCTGGATGTCATGGGTATTGATACTCCCACAAGGAAGGAAGGCCTGATCAAGGTCGACGGCACCACCCAGTTCATCGACCTGCGCGACGGCCGTCCCGGCGACATCACCGAGCTGGGCGATCTGTTCGACGGCGACAAGTGCGACAAGCAGACCGTCGAGCTGAAGATCCTGGTCAACGGCAATCCCAGCAGTGATGGCTTCCGCCATGCCTATGTCATCATGATCCTGAACGCGAAGCCCTCCGATGGCTCCGGCAGCTCCGACGGCAAGGTGGACGGCAGCTCTGTCACCAAATCCTACAAGATCAACGAGCGGAGCGGCGTTGTGGCTTACACCGTCGAGATCGATCGTCCTTCTTGGGTTCCCGCGAAGAACGCTGATGGAACTGACGTAGTGCTGACCTCTGTTAAGGGCAACGTCTATATTGACGATATTTCGTGTGCGCAATTCAACCAGAATAACTTTGTCTATGACAGCAAGCGCGAAGTGGCCACTGTTTCCGGCTTCACGAACGGCGGCTACACGGCCGATGCCAACAGCGAGGTTCGGATTTCTGTGACTGAGGCCAAGTGGTCCTCCGTCAATGTCACCTATACTGCTCCCGAGGGTGTGAAGGTTAATACCAAGGCCGTTGCGACCAACGCTCTGGCCAGCCTGTCGCTCGATCTTGGCGAGAAGAGCTACCGGGCCGGTACTGTGGTTGTGACCCAGAATGGCGATGAACTGCTGAACCGGGATCTGACCACTGCTGAGCTCACCTCTGGTCTTGCCAGTGTTACTATTAACACTGAGGAGAAAGTCGGCTATGTGGGAGCTGTTGAGGTTAAGATTACCCTGCAGACGGAAGTCTTCCCCGTTGAGTCTCCTCTCGACTGCGTCGAGGAGACCGTGACGGGAGCTCCTCCCGCCAGCGGAACCCGTGAGTGGGTGCTGAAGAACAAGGGCCCCGGCGTGTATGTCCTTGAAGGACTGTCGAAGGATTGGTCCCAGAACTCTGGCAACGGTCCCTTCGCCCAGACCTGCGACAGCCGCGACACTCGTACCTTCGTCTATGAGAGGAACGGCGAATCTGGCAACTACACCCTGAAGATCGGTCAGGGTGGGGCTCTCTTCACTGAGACCGTGAGCTACACCGCCGACGCGGATAGAATTGGTAGATCTCTCTTCAATGTCCAGGTCGGCACCAAGTACAGCACTGTCTTCCATAACTCTGGAAGCGGGTCCATGTCTGGCAACGGAACTCCCATCAATGGCCAGACGAATGTTCCCTGGGAAATCACTTCCCCCAGCGGTGTGACTCTTGCCGCCGGCACGATCTCCGTTGAGGACGTAGTTGAGACCTCTGCCAACACGACCGACGCCACGACGATTTCCGTCGGACAGGTTGAGGGCGCTGTGGAACTTCCCGAGGAGGACGCGGAAGACTATGATGATGTCCGGAAGGAAAACGCCAAAGCGGTCCGTGACTTTATCAAGGAGAATTACCGTGACGGTGCGCATATCTTCCCCGACCTCAGCACCATCGTTGGCGACACGGCGGACACTGTCCTGTGGATTGGCGGAAGCAACACGGATAACCGCCTCTTCAAGTTCAGAAACGCGGACGTAGCCCAGAAGTGCACCTTCGTTCTGTACGCCGAAAACAAGGCGTATAAGCAGATCCTGCACGATGAGGCCGTCACCCTGGACCCGAATGAAGATTGCTTCTTCTACCTCTGCGTCCTTGGCGATGCCGTCCAATACAACCATGCCGGAATCACTGCGACCCTGCGGGATGCGCTGTCTGCTGGCACGTACCACTGGGAAGTCCGGGGCGAGCAGACCGGCCTCCTGATCCAGGGCGACATGACCATCTCTGGCTGATTCCCCAAGGGTTTATGAAAGCGCATATCTGACGCTGTAAAATTCGGATAGGAAGAGCCCCGGGCCTAGGCCCGGGGTTCTTCTTTATTTAATGCCCAAAAAAGTGACATCATATTGGAAGTGGGGGTTGACGGCTTTTCCCGACACCGGAACGATGGCGAAGCCCTCAGTTTGTGCGAAGGGGAGCTGAGAGTATCCGATCCCGGCGGTCTCGCTGAAAAACAGGCAGTTCAGCTGTCTGGCCAGGCCCTTCACGGGGAAGAAGACCAGGGAAACCGGCCTGGAATGGATGAATGTGGCGATGCCCGTGTTTAGAACGCCCTGGGTGGAGATACAGCCGGTGGAAAGCTTTGAATCATTGACAGGCTTGAGGTAGAAGGTTTCGCGTTCCGAGTAGGACATCTGGAACATCATGAACAAGATATAGTAGCTCGTAAGATTGATATGTGAGGAGGCGTTCAAGATAAAGTGGCTGCCGTCCTCAGAAGCGTGAAAGCCATTGCTGCCGGTGAGACGGATGGTTTCGGTGCCCAGCTTGGTCTCCTGAAGCTTCGCGTCCGCCTTTTGCAGAGTTGCTTTCAGCTGCTCCAGGCTGGCGGAGGTGGGCAGTCCGGCCACGGTTCCGCCCAGGGTGGAGAGCTGCTGCCCCAGCCCGGAAACCTGCCCGTCCAAAGTGGCAATCTGCCCGCCCAGGCCGGAGACCTGCCCCCCCAGCCCGTCGGCCCGCGCGTCCAGCCCGGCCAGGGCGGCGGCGATTTTGAAGTTGTCGGCGTTGAAGTCCTCCATGCGGATGCGGTCGGAGAGATCCCATTGGTTCAATCCATACTGGTCTGTTTGCTTCATAAAAATAACCTCCTGTTTTGGTATATGGTTGTACCTAAATGAGGGGGGCCATAAAGGAAGAGTTGCCGGAAACCGTGCAACCCGGCCGCATAAAACCGCCCAGCCGGGAGAAGCTACCGGAAAAGGGAGGTTTTTTCATGGATTATTTGAACGCGTTCCTGTGCGGCGGCGTGCTTTGCGCCATCGGGCAGATACTGATCGATAGGACCCAGCTGACCCCGGCCCGGATTCTAACGGGCTACGTGGTAGCCGGGGTAATCCTCAGCGCCGTGGGCCTGTACGAGCCTCTGGCCCAGTGGGGCGGCGCGGGAGCGACGGTGCCCCTGACGGGCTTCGGCCATCTCTTGGCCAAGGGAGTCCGCAAGGCGGTGGACATGGACGGCTGGCTGGGGGTCCTCACCGGGGGCCTGACGGCCGCGGCGGGCGGCGTAGCCGCCGCGACGTTTTTCGCCGCCGTCATGGCTTCGGTGTTCAAGCCCAGCACGAAGCGCTGAAAAATCCCCTTGCCTTTTCCAGGCGGGTGTGGTATACTCATACTTGCCAAAAGCTAGTGAGGATAGCATGGTTTCACACAGCAAAAACAAACTCCCGGAGAGGTAGGCTCTCTCCGGGAGTTTGTTTCGCTTAGCTGCCTCTGCTGTGCCGGTCAAGCCATTTGCAAATGAGGCCGGGAAGCCGTCAAAAATCTGTCACAAAATTGTTACCCCTTTTTGCCGGAGAATCTGCTATACTAAGACCACAGATTTTTCGACAGAAAGGACCCGACGCCATGCGCCGATTATTCATCCTCGGATTGTGCTTCCTCTTTCTGACCGCCTGTGCTTCCGCCCCTCCGGCGGCAGAGGAGCCGCCCCCGCCGGAACCGGAAATTCAAGAGCCGGAGCCGACCCCCGCCCCCGTCCAGGAGCCCTATGAAATCAAGGACCCCACCCAGGAGCAGGAGGGTTACGTCCCCTGGACCGGCATTGTAGAGCACCTGTTTTTCCATCCCGTCATCGCCTACCCGGAGCTGGCCTTCGACGGGGATAACCAGGCCAACGGCCTGGACGACTTCATGGTCACCGTGGACGAGTATAATAAAATCCTCCAAAGCGTCTACGACAAGGGCTACGTCCTGGTGGATATCAACAGTGTCTGGAGTGAGGAGGAAGGGGAGGACGGCCCCCATATGGTCCGGAATACCCTCTACCTCCCCGAGGGAAAGAAGCCCCTGATCCTCAGCTACGACGATACGAATTACTATCCCTACATGCTGGAAAACGGCTTTGCCCATAAGCTCATCATCGGGGAGGACCTGAAAATCGCCTCCTACGGCCTGGACCCGGAGGGGAACGAAGTAGTCAGCCGGGACCTGGACGCCATCCCCATCCTGGACAAGTTTGTGGAGGAGCACCCGGATTTCTCCCCCTTTGGGGCCAAGGGCTGCCTGAGCCTGACGGGCTATGAGGGCATCCTGGGCTACCGCACCCAGACGGACACCAAGGAGTGGGACGACGCCAAGGAGGCCAACCGCCAGAAGGAGCGGGAGGCCGTCCAGCCCATTGTCGAAGAGCTCCGCCGCACCGGCTGGACCTTCGGAAGCCACACCTGGGGCCACATCCGCCTGGGGGACGGCAACATGACCCGCATCCAGGCGGACACCCAGCGCTGGCTGGACGAGGTGGGAAGCCTGGTGGGGGAGACCGCGATCCTCTTCTACCCCCACGGCGAGCGCCCCGACGGCAACGATTGGACCATAACGGGCCCGGCTTTCCGGTACTTACAGAGCCAGGGCTTCCGGGTCTTCTGCTCCGTAGGCGTGGAGAGCTTCAGCTTCATCAAAAAGGATATCAGCGCCGTCATCTGCGACCGCCTCCACCCGGACGGGACGACTCTGCGCCACTCCCGGGACCGCTATCTCCAATTCTACGACGCCAAGGATATCATAGACTTAGAAGTCCGCCCCCAGAGAGAGGTCTCCTGGACGGAGGAGTAAGAAAGGAGTTTTTTCCATGACAAGAGAAGAACTGAAAGCCGCCGCCGTGGCCATGCTGGACCGGGCCTATATTCCCTACTCCCACTTCCCCGTGGGCGCGGCCCTGGAGTGCTCCGACGGCACGGTCTTCACCGGCTGCAACATCGAGAACGCCGCCTATTCCCCCACCCTCTGCGCCGAGCGGGTGGCGGTTGGCAAGGCCGTCAGCGAGGGCCACCGGGACTTTGTCCGCATCGCGGTGGCGGGCCGGTGCGAGGACTTCTGCGTCCCCTGCGCCGTCTGCCGCCAGGTGCTCTACGAGTTCGCCCCGGACATGGAGATCATCAGCCTCAACGGCAAGGGAGAGGAGCTGTCCCGGACCCTCCGGGAGCTGCTGCCCCACGGCTTCGGCCCGGAATACCTGCTGAAAGAGGAATAAAAAGAAGCCCCTCCGGGAGAACTTCCCGGAGGGGCTTTTCCTTGTCAGAGCGCGAAGACCTGTCCAGGCTCTTTTACCGGCAGGACGCGGTCTGTAAAGGCGGGGTGCTTTTCCAAAAAATTCCATGTAAAGTCAAACTCGCCCCACTGGTGCATGGGCAGGAAACGCCGGATCTCCGCCGTTTCGAGGAAATACGCCGGGCCCCAGAAGCCCGCCTCCCCCAGCCGGGGGTCCAGAGGCAGCATCGCCAGATCAATCGTCCGCCCCCGTAACGCCTCCGCGTATTTCTTGAAGTTGACCTCCATGTTCCGGTTCCAGCCCTTGTCCTCCCCCTCCCAGTGCCACCAGTTCAAATCCCCGGCATGAAAGACGGTCTGCCCGTCCGCCGTCACCAAAAACGCCTCCCCCTCGTCGGTAGAGGGCAGGGCCTCCACCGTGGCCCCAGAGAGCTCCAGCGTCTCCCCGCCCCGGAGGTTCCGGCACTTCTCCGCCGTCTCCGGCGAGACGCCCCAGCGGCTGAGATTCCGGGAGCTGAGCTTGATGTCATGGCCCAGGATAAACCGCACCTCCCGGCTCCCATCGTCCAGGGTAAAAATCCGGGGATCGAAGTGGTCCGGGTGAACATGGCTGGCAAAGACATACAGGGGGACCCCCGGCTTTATTGCCGGGAGTTCCCCCTTCCACCAGTCGAACAGCAGCGCGGCGGAGTCCAGCTCCGCCAGAAAGCCGCTGTGGTCCAGAAAGGTGACTTGCATTACTTCAGCTTCACCGCCGTGCCGTAGGCCACCACCTCGGCGGCGCCCTGCATCACGGAAGACGAGCCGTAGCGGACGTTGACCACCGCGTCGGCCCCCAGGGCCTGGGCCTCGTCCACCATGCGCTTTGTGGCGATTTGCCGGGCCTCGTTAAGCATCTCCGTGTAGCCCGCGATCTCGCCGCCCACCAGGGTCTTCATGCCCGCCATAAAGTCCTTTCCGAAATTCTTGGATTGGACCACGGTCCCTTTCACGATTCCCAGGGCCTCAAGTTCCTTTCCGGGCACATAGTCAATAGTCAGCAGCAGCATCGGATTCTCCTCCTTCAATTTCTTGAAAACGTTCTTTTAACACCACCAGGGCGGGAATGACCGGCAGTCCGCATCCGCCCGCCAGGGCGGCGAAAAGCCAGATTGCCCACCTGGGCAGGTTCGGGATAAAACACAGCGCGCCGAATACGGCGGCGCAGGCCGTCTGAAACAGGACGAACAGCGTCACGCTCAGCAGGGCCTGCCGCCTCAGGCGGCGCTTTTGAAAGTTCATGGAGACCGTCACGGCGGTCCCTCCCTTCATCGTATAATGGGGGGGATGAAAATTCCCCCAGAGTTTCCCTCCTCCGTAAAAATGGGGAAGGGCTTGCGGCGGGAAAGGTTTTATGCTATAATGCCCAATAAGCGGCGGTCAAACCAAAGAACCGCCTCCGGCCGGACGGCTTTCCAATCTTTTCGATACAGGTGGTGCGGTATGGGTATCTTTTCATTTTTGAACCGGGACCAGGACCTTGCGGAGTACATTCCCGCTCCGGTGACGCCGGCATTGGAGGAAACGGGCCCGAGCCTCCCCGAGATGTGCAGGGAAATGCCCATCGAGGTGGTGGAGAAGTCCGGCCGGGTGTTGAACACAGGCCTGATTACGGAGTATGGGGGAGCGGAGCTCACCATGGGCCGCCATCCCGGCGGACTGTCCTTTAAAGTCTGCGAACCGGGCAGCACGGTGTATGTCCGGGGCTGCGACAACAAGATGAACCAATTCTATCTCCGGGCCACCGTAGAGGAGTCCTCCCGCATTCTCATGCGGCTGAAGGAGCTGGAGCCGGAGGTCCACGAGAACCACCGGGACACCTTCCGCCTGGCGGTGAACAATGTCCCCATCTCCATTTACTACTTGAACGACGAGCGCTTCGAGCGCCCGGAGGAGTGCAAACTGGTGGACATCAGCACCGGCGGCTGCTGCTTCACCTCGGAGTACCTCCACGGGGAGGGCGAGGTGCTGCGGATCAAGGTTAAGCTGGAGGATTACGTCGCCATGGATTTCATCGGCGAGGTTATCCGGGTGGTGGAGTGCGGGCCCAATGAATTCCGCTGCGGAGTCCTCTTTGCCCAGCTGAAAAAGGAGGAAATCAACTCCCTGACCAAGGTCCTCTTTAACATGCAGCTCGGCAACCGGCGGGAGCACAGCCGCACCGAGGATGGGCACTGGTAAACGCGATCCCCGCGGGGCGCTTCTTCGGAGGCGCCCCGTTTTCGCGCTCAGTACCGGCTGGCCTCCTCCTCCTCGCCGCCGTCAATCTCATCCAGCCGCTGGAGCAGGGCCTTGATTACCCCAACGATCACCGCGCCGCCGATAAGCAGATAGGCCGCGAGGAAGATCAAAGGGAAAAAGCCCCCTTCCTCAAAAAGGCCGCCCATGGCCGCCAGAAGCGCCAGGACCAGCGGCCCGACATACAGCACCACCGCCGCGGTGATGACAATGGGGGCGATCTTCTTTTTAGTAGTTTTTCGCATCGTCAATCTCTCCCTTCCCGATTTCCTGAATCCGCTGAACCAGGGCCAGCACCACGCCGCCGCTGATAACCAGGGGAACCAGGGCGATGATCGCCAGCATGAAGGCCGGGGGCGCTTCCTTGGCGCTCAGGGCGGTGAGCCAGAGAATCAGCCCCGCGATGCCCCCCATCAAAAGCAGCATCAGCACGGTGATGGCCACCGGGGCCACATAGCGGATGCGGACGTCCTGCCGCTGCTTATTCTGGAAGGTAGCGCCGCTTTGCTCCATGGCCTCCATCTCCTTTAAAATACTGCCCGCGTCCAGATCCCCCAGCCGCTCCTGCCGGTCCGTCAGCCCGGCGCAGAGGCGGATAGCCTGCTCCAGGTTGTCCCGGTCCCGCTCCAGGGAAACCAGATGGCGGCGCATGCCGTCTCCCACCGTGTGGGCCCCGTTCTGCATCCGGCGGATCTCCTCCAGGGGAACGCCCAGCTTCCGCAGCAGTTTGATTTGGAGGAGCACCTGGACCTCGGCGTCCCCGTAATCCCGGTAGCCGTTCTCGCTGTTCCGCCGGGGGGCCAGAAGGCCCTCGGCCTCATAGAAGCGGATGTTCTTCCGGGTAATGCCCACCAGGGCCTCCACCTCGTTGATTTTCAAGTTCCTCACCTCGGTTTCCGGGTTCATGATACACCTTCCAGCAGGGGGAAGGTCAAGAGGAATTTTGTAAATTTCCGAAAAAGAGCGAAAAAGCGCCGGAGGACAGTCCTCCGGCGCTTCCGTCATATGGCGCTCTGGGCCCGCTCCTCCCGTTCCACGGAGAGGTCCGGCCGGGCGGCGGCGATGGTATCCAGCACCTCGTTGGCGCCGGCCAGCTTTTCAAAGGTGAAGTCCTGGTAGAACTCCCCGCCGTCGTAATACAGCCGCAGCCGGGTCACCGGAAGGGCCTTGCCGCAGCAGCCCGTCAGGGGCAGGCTGGTGTTCCGGGTCAGGGCCCTGGTCAGGGAGGCGAAGGAGAGGTACTGCGTCCCGGGGAAGGCCGGGAAGTAGACGGCCTTTTTGCTGAAGCGGTACTGCTCCGCCCGGCGGGCGGTCTTGTAATCCCCGGCGGGGTCCTCCAGGGGGCAGGATTTGGCAAGGGGCTTTGGGGTAAAGATCGCCATGGCATGAACCTCCCGAATGCAATATTAGTCTCAGTATAAGCGTCTTTCTCGAAAAGCTCCATGGCAAAAGCAACACCAGATGGGAAATCCGGTGGAAATGCCACTTGCCCCCGGAGGGAAAGAGGGCTATACTAGTACCGGAAACCCGCCCGGCGGGAATGTTCCCTGAAACATCATCTCTTCAGTATTGGAGGTTTCCCATGTACCGGATTAAAACATTCAACAAAATCGCCCCCCAGGGGCTGGAGCGGCTGGACCCCGCCCGCTATCAGGTGGGGGAAGACGTGGCGGAGGAGGAGGGCATCCTGGTCCGCTCCGCGGGCCTCCTGGACTATCCCTTCCCGGAGAGCCTGCTGGCCATAGCCCGGGCGGGGGTGGGCGTGAACAACATCCCCCTGGAGCGCTGCTCGGAAAAGGGCATTGCCGTTTTCTCCACTCCCGGGGCCAACGCCAACGCCGTGAAGGAGCTGGTCCTCTGCGCCATGCTCATCGCCTCCCGGGACGTCACCGGCGCGGTGCGCTGGGTAAAGAACCAGGCCGCCTCCGGCGTGGAGGTGGAGACGGTGGTGGAGAAGGGCAAGGCCGCCTTTGTGGGCCCGGAGCTCTACCGAAAGACCCTGGGCGTCATCGGCCTGGGGGCCATCGGCTCGCTGGTTGCCAACGTGGCCCTGGATTTGGGCATGGACGTGTACGGCTACGACCCCTTCCTTTCCGTGGACGCCGCCCTGCGGCTGGACCGCCACGTCCATGTGGTCCGGGACGTGAATGAGCTCTATAGAAAGGCGGACTATATCACCGCCCATATCCATTTCAACGAAAAGACCCGCGGCCTGATTGGCGCGGAAGCCTTCGCCGCCATGAAGCCCGGCGTCCGGCTCATCAACCTGGCCCGGGGGGGCATCGTGGACGACGGGGCGCTGCTTGCCGCCCTGGACGCGGGGAAGGTGACGGCCTATGTTACCGACTTCCCCACCAACAAGCTGGTGGAAAATCCCCATGTGGTAGCCATGCCCCATCTGGGCGCCTCCACCCCGGAGAGCGAGCAGAACTGCGCGGTCATGGCGGCGGAGGAGCTGCGGGACTACCTGGAGAATGGAAACATCAAAAACTCCGTAAACCTCCCCGACGTGTACCTGGACCGGAGCGGGGCCCAGCGGCTCTGCGTCCTCCACAAGAACATCCCCGCCATGCTGGCCAACATCACCGCCCTCCTCAGCCGGGACGGGGTAAACGTGGAAAACCTGAGCAATAAGAGCAAGGGGGACTACGCCTACACCCTGGTGGACCTGGGAGCCAGGGTGGAGCCCGCCGTCCTGGAGGATTTGAAGCGCCTGTCCAACGTCATCCGGGTACGGGTGATTGATTAAATATTTTTTACAAACTGAATAAGGAGGGACGCCTGTGTTCGATCTGAACGGGGCCCTGGAGCGGTTCGCCGGGAAGCTGGCCCTGGAGAACATTCTGGCCGCCGCCGTCACGCTGCTGGTGTGCATGGTGGCGGTGCGCCTGCTGCTGAAGCTGGCCCGCCGCCTCCTCTGCCGGACGAAGCTGGAAGAGCGCATCCGGCGCTATATCCTGATGCTGGTGAAGCTGGTGCTGTACACCCTGACGGTGGTCTTCACCGCCGGAAGCCTGGGCGTCAACATGACCTCCCTGGTGGCTTTGCTGTCCGTTGGGTCCCTGGGGGTCACTCTGGCGGCGGAGGACGTCCTGGGCAACGTGGCCGGGGGATTGGTGATTTTGTCCTCCCATCCCTTTGCCATCGGGGACTTCATCGAGTCCGGCGGGGTCTCCGGCACGGTGGAGGAGATCAGCCTGAACCACACCCGGCTGATCACGCCGGACGGCCTGACGGCTCTGCTGCCCAACAAGGAATTGGCGGCCTCCAAGGTGACGAACTACACGACCCTGGGCCGAAGGAGAATCGTCTGGAAGATGAGCGCGGCCTATGACGCGCCTACCGAGACGGTGAAGGCCGCCTGTTACCGGGCGGTGGAGGCCACGGAGCACATTCTCCCCGACCCGGCCCCGGCGGTGTACCTGACGGCGTTTGGAGAAAGCGGCATTGACTTCACCGTTTACTGCTGGGCGCTGGCGGAGGACTTCTGGACCACCCAGTTCGCCCTGGCGGAGAACCTGCGGGCGGAGTTTGCCAAAGCGCAGGTGGAGATCCCCTATAACAAGCTGGATGTGCAGATCACAAAAGCCCCAAAATGAGAACAGCCCCGGCGCGTGCAACGCGCCGGGGCTTTCGTTTTTTCATGAACCGGAAAAAGCGTTACTCCACCGGCCCGACGATGGTCCCGCCGCTCTTTTCCTTCTCCAGGCCGTTGGCGATCCGCAAAAGCAAGAAGCCCGTCAGGGTCAGGGCCCCTCCGGCGTAGAGGAGGAGGGAGGAGAGGTAGGCGCTGCCGTCCGCCAGGGAGGCGGCGCAGAGAACCAGGGACCCGGCGGCGTAAAAGCCGAAGCGCCGGGTCTGCCCCGCCTGAAAGGCGAAGGAGCTGAGCCGGTAAAAGCCCAGGGTCATGAACACCAGGGCCAGCAGCTCCACGTAGTACATGGTCAAAGAGGGATTCACGGAGTCGATGCGGTAGGTCAGCACCAGCCGCACCACCAGCGCCGCCACCGGCAGCAGGGTAATGGCGGCGGGGGCCTTGTGCTTCGGCCCGCCCTCCCGGCGGCGGCAGCCTGCCAGCACCGGAAACAGGGACCCGGCGGCCAGAAGGGTCAGCGCCCCCAGCAGCGTCTGCCCCTGGGGTGAGAAGCCCAGCCCTCCCGCCCGGAGGATGCCGTAGATGGCGTGCCGGGAGGAGACCAATCCCTCCGGCAGGACCGCCAGGCTCTCCGTCAGGTCGCTGAGGCCGCTGAGGACCAGGAGGAACACGCCGCACATGGGGATGGTCAGGAGGCCGGTATTTTCCGTGGAGAAATCCCTGGGCAGGACGGGGCCGGGTTCCTCCTCCGCCGGGAGGAGCCGGGCCGTCAGGGCCAGGGCAAGGGCCAATCCGATCAGAAGGACCGCCAGGGCCAGGGCGGCGAGGTTGCCGGGGATGGGGAGGCCGGTGTCCGTTTCGAAGCCGGTGTGGTTTTGCAGCAGCCGCAGCACACAGGCGGCGGCCCCGCCCAGCGCCGCCGTCAAGGGAAGCGCGTAATGTTTATCCATAACAAACGGGTCCTTTCAGGAGTCAATTTGATTCCCATAGTATAGCACAGGAAGGAGCTTCTGAAAAGGGGCAATTTTCCTCCGCTCATTTCTCCAGCAGCGTCACCTGGGGATTTTCCGCCGCCGCCCGGCGGAGGAGGCGGACCAGCGCCCGCCCCCGGCGGTCCAGCCGGCCCTCCAGGGTCTCCTGATGAAGGAGGCGGACCGTCACAGGCTCTTTCAGCTCCGTCAGGCAGTCGAATAGGGCGTCCAGGTTCCGCCCGTACCACTCCGGCAGCGCCAAGGCCTGGGCAAAGCGGTCATGGACCTCCTCCAGGGACCGGAGCTCCAGCCCGTCCAGCACGATTTCAGCCATCGCCCTCGTCTCCATACAAAAGCTCGAAGGACTCGTAGTGGTCCCCGGTGTAGTAGACAAGGCCGTCGTTGGAGAAGACGATCCGCTTGGCCCCCCGGCTTTTGGCCCCCAGGGTGTCGATGTCGCATTCCGTGTAGGTCCGGCCCTTGGCCTCGGGCAGGAGGCCCTCGTAGTTTCCGAAGCGGCTGCCGCCGATGCACATGCCCGGGGCGTAGGGCTCTAAATTCCCGCCGGGCCAGCCCAGGTCCTGGGCCTCCTTCTTGGTGATGAAGTTATCCGGCAGACGGCCGTAGGTGTGGATATAGAGGGCCACGTCCTCCTTGGTGGTGTAGCTCCCGTTCTCCGGCAGGGCGTCCAGCCCGTCGGACTGGTCCTCTGAAGAAGCGTTGCCGGGCCGATCCGGCTCCTTGGACGCGTCCGGGTCCTCCTGGCCGGGAGACTGGTCCTCCGGCGGCGGGTCCTCTTGGCCGGAGCTGTCTTCCGGATCTTCCGGATCTTCCGCGACGGGGAGATCTGCCATTGCGTCTTCAAACCGGGCCCCGTCTTCGGGAACATCCGTCAGGTCCACCACGCCGCCGCAGGCGGTGAGGGAGAACAGGGTAAAAGCGGCCAGCAGGCCGCCAAGCCAGCGTTTCATGTCCATCATCCTTTCTGCTGATGGGGACAGTATATCAGCTTCGGCAAAAAGAGGCAAGGGAAAAAGCCCTTGCCTCTTAAGCTATGTGCGCTCCAGCAGAGTTTGGAACCGCTCCAGCAGCACGGCGGTCTGCCCCCGGGCGGCCCGGCCCTGCGGCTGGAGGCGTCCCTCCTTGGTCCCCTGCAAAATCCCCTCCGCCAGGGCCCAGCTCATGGCCTCCCCGGCGTAGTCCGCCACGTCTACGGCATCCGGGAAGCCCCGGAGGGAAGCCCGGCTTCCCCGGTCGGCCCGTTCCAGCTTGGCATAGCGCCAGAGGATAGAGGCCAGCTGCTGGCGGCTTACCGGCAGGTCCGGGCGGAAGGTTCCGTCATAGAAGCCCTCCACCACGCCCCGCCGGGCGGCCCAGGCCACGGCGCCGCTGTAGTAGGCGGAGTCGGGCACGTCGGAAAAAGAGGAGCCCCGGACCTCCGGCTTACCCGCCAGGCGGTGGAGGATGGCGGTGATTTGTCCCCGCGTCACGGTTTCGCCGGGGGAGAAAGCGGTAGGGCTGGTGCCGTTCATCAGCCCGGCGGCACAGACCCGTTCCACCGCCCCGGCGTACCACGCGTCCTGGGGCACGTCCTGGAAGCGCCCGCCGTTCCAGGCGTTCCAGGCGCTTTGGATGAGGTTCCCCGCCGTATCCTGGGACAGCTCCCAAAAACCCACGCCTCCCAGACCCCGCCGCCGGGCCAGCTCCGCCTTGGCGGCGATGGAGTCCGGATCGTCGTAAGAGAGGAAGGAGCGGCTTCCGTAGAGGTAGGGGACCTTCGCCTCCTCATGGCGGAACTGCCGGTAGGCGGAGCGGTTTCGATACTCGCCCTTCACCTTGTCCCAAGAGACGGATTTAGCGCTTTGAAAGGATTGGTACAGCCCGCTGTTCCTGCTGGAAACGCCTTGGTATATGTACCCGTACAGCGGCATTCCCAGCACCAGTTTCTCCGCCGGGACGCCGCGGGCCAGCCAGGCGGAAATGCCGTCGTCCACGCTGGCGCGGTAGCGGGGCGGGCCGTCCGAGGGCGTGTAGAGCGGCGCGTTGAAGTCCGCCGAGGAGTCCCAGGGCCCGTGGAGGTCATAAGCCATGAGAAAAATATGGTCCACGGTTTCCGCCACCGCCTGGGGCTCGATGCTGTTCAGATAGCCGCCGCTCACCGCCCCGGCGATGGTCAGGACATAGCGCTTCCCGTCCCGCCGCCCCTGCCGGTCCAGGGCCTCCCGGAGCTCTCGCAGCAGCAGGGTGAAGTTCTGTTTGTCCTGGGGCCGGTGGACCACGCCGGGGGCCCCGCCGGAAACGGGGTACTCCCAGTCCAGATCCACGCCGTCCAGGCCGTGCGACAGAAGCAAGTCCACACAGGACCGGGCAAACATCCTCCGGCCTTCCGCGGAAGCCGCCGCGTCGGAAAACCCGGCGGAATCGTCCCAGCCGCCGAGGGAGAGCACGATTTTTAAATCCGGGTTCCGCTTCCGCAGGCCAGTCAGCTCCCGGAGGGTCTTACCATCCCGGGCCGGGTCGCCCAGGACGGCTCTGCCGTCTTCGAGTTTGGCAAAGGCGTAATTAATCTGGGTAAACTGTTCCGCCGGGAGCTTGTCCGGCGTGTGGCCCTGCGCGGCGGCCCAGGAGGCGTAATAGCCCACCACCTCCCCGGCACCGCCGCCTCCGGCGGCGGAGGCCCTGCCGCTGCCGATCAGGGACAGCAGCAGGGCGAATACCAGGATTGACAGGGCAAAACGGCGTGTTTTCCGCATCGTTCCAAACTCCTCAACAAAATAATAAAAAAATCGTTATAAAATAGCTTTCAACAAACTCTACGCCCTATTTTACAGCAGATTCCCCCTCTGGGGCAAGGAACAGCTTCTGGAAGCCCAGGCAGAAATTGAGGCCGGACGGCGCAAACCGTCCGGCCTTAGAGATTTTTGCGCCGTCAGCGAACCGTGCTCCGCAGGGTTCCGACGTTCTGGATGGTACACGCCACCACGTCTCCGGCGCTCAGGAATTTCGGCGGGTCGAAGCCCATGCCCACCCCGGCGGGAGTGCCGGTGGCGATGATGGTCCCCGGCAGCAGGGTCATCCCGGCGGAGAGCTCCTCGATGATTTCCGGAATGCCGTGAATCAGCAGGGCGGTGTTGGAGCGCTGGCGCTCTTCCCCGTTGACGGCGCAGGAGATGTCCAGGGCCGGGGGGAAGGCCGTTTCGTCCGCGGTGAGGATGCAGGGCCCCATGGGGGTGAAGCCGTCCAGGCCCTTGCCGAAGTACCACTGCTTGTGCCCCGTCTGGAGATCCCGGGCGGACACGTCGTTTAGGACCGTGTAGCCGAAAACGTAGTCCCCGGCGTTTTCCGCTTTGACGTTTCTGGCGGTCTTTCCGATGATCACCGCCAGCTCCGCCTCATAGTCCAGCCGCTCCACCAAGCCCTCATACCGGGGGATATCCCCATCCGGGTCCCCGGCCCGGGAGACCCGCTTGGAGAAATAGACCGCCGCGGGCTTTTCCTTTTTAAAGGCCTCCGCGTCGTACTTGGCGGCTTCCTTCTCGTGGTCCCGGTAGTTCATCCCCAGGCAGATCACGTCCTGCCGGGGCCGGGGGATAGGGGCCAGGAGGGTTACGTCTTCCAGGGGAACCGGCTTGGCGGTGGAGGTGACGGCAAAAGCCGCCGGAGGAAGGGATTCAATCAGGGTGTTCATGTCGGGATAGGGGAGAAAAGCCACGCCCTCCTCCGTCAGCGCGCCCACGCGCTCTTCGCCCTTGTAAAGACAGGTAATCAGTTTCATGGAAGGGACCCCTTTCGTATGTAGTGAGAAAGGCGGCGGGGCTGAAAACCCCGCCGCGCGTTTTGTGTCCTTACGACAGCAGCAGCTTGTCGTCCGCCTCGTCGGAGCCGCTGACCTTGCTGAACAGCTCCAGCAGCTGGGGCACCGTCAGCTTCTTTTTCTCCTCCCCGGAGACGTCGATGACGATTTTTCCGTCGTACATCATGATGAGCCGGTTCCCGTGCTGGATGGCGTCTTTCATATTGTGGGTGACCATCATGGTAGTGAGATGGCTTTCCGCCACGATGCGGTCCGACAGCTCCAGCACCTTGGCCGCCGTCTTGGGGTCCAGGGCGGCGGTGTGCTCGTCCAGCAGCAGCAGCTTGGGCTTTTTCAAGGAGGCCATCAGCAGCGTCAGCGCCTGGCGCTGTCCGCCGGAGAGGAGGCCCACCTTGCTGGTCAGCCGGTCCTCCAGCCCCAGGTCCAAATTTTTCAGCATCTCCTGGTACTGCTCCTTCTCCGCCTTGGTCACGCCCCAGCGGAGGCCCCGCCTCTGGCCCCGGCGGGCCGCCAGGGCCAGGTTCTCCAGAATCTGCATGGTAGGCGCGGTGCCCAGCATGGGGTCCTGAAAGACCCGGCCGATATAAGGGGCCCGCTTGTGGTCCGGCAGGTGGGTTACGTCCACGCCGCCGATGGAGATGGACCCGCCGTCCACGGCCCAGGTCCCCGCCACGGCGTTCAGAAGGGTAGATTTGCCCGCCCCGTTGCCTCCGATGACGGTACAGAAGTCCCCGTCCTTCAGCGTCAGGCTCACGCCCCGGAGGGCCTGTTTCTCATTGACCGTCCCGGCGTTGAAAACCTTCCAGATTTCTTTTACTTCAAGCATGGCTGGCGCCTCCCGTCTTGACCTTGGCGTGGAAATACTTGCCCTTCCAATAGGGCAGGGAGAGGAACACCGCCACCACCAGGGCGGAGAGGAGCTTTAGATAGTTGGGGTTCAGGCCCACGGCCAGCACCGCCTGGATGACGATGTAGTACAGGATGGCCCCAATGGCCACCGCCAGCAGCTTCAGCGCGAAGTTGTGGAACAGCTTGCTGAACAGCACCTGGCCGATGATGACCGCCGCCAGGCCGATGACGATGGCGCCCCGGCCCACGTTGATTTCGTTGGCCCCGTTGTACTGGCACAGAAGCGCCCCGGAGAGGGCTACCAGGCCGTTGGAGATCATCAGGCCCAGTACCTTGCAGAAGTCGGTGTCGATGCCCTGGGCACGGGCCATACTGCCGTTGGAGCCCGTGGCCCGGAGGGCGCAGCCCAGCTCTGTGCCGAAGAAGCCGTACAGCAGGGCAATGAGGCCCACGGTGAATAGGCCCACCACCAAAATGGGGTGCCGCCAGAGGGGAAAGTCCCCCCGGATGGCCCCCTGGACGAAGCGCAGGGAGACCAGCAGCTTTTCCAGGGTGTCCGCCTGGGTGACGTTGATGGCCACGGAGGCCTTGAAGTCCATGACGGCCATGTTGACGGAGTACAGCCCCAGCTGGGTCAGGATGCCCGCCAGAATAGCGGGGATGCCGCACTGGGTATTCAGCAATCCGGTAACCAGGCCCGCCAGCATGCCCGCCAGCAGGGCCGCCAGCATCGCCGCCCAGACGTTGGCTCCACCGGAGAACAGCATGACGAACACCGCGCCGCCGGTGCAGAAGGAGCCGTCCACAGTCAGGTCCGCGATGCCCAGAATCTTATAGGTGATGTATACGCCGATGGCCATGATGCCCCAGATGAGACCCTGGGACATGGCCCCCGGTAAGGCGTTGAGGAAACTCAGCATGATCTGATTTCACGACCTCTCTTGAAATTAGGGCGTTTCTTTCCGCATCCCAAATGGAAGGAAGCAGGGGAGGGCTTCCCGCCCTCCCCTGTGAGAACGCTTTACTCGGTGACAATGGCCTCATAGCCCTCGGGGGCGGTGAGGCCCAGGGCCTCGCAGGTGGCGGGGTTGTACTTCTTGACGAACTGGGGCGCGTATTCGATGGCCATTTCGGATACCTTGGCCTTGCCCGTCAGGATGTCCGCGGCCATTTCGCCGGTCTTATAGCCGATGTCATAGTAGCTGATGGACAATGTGGCCACACCGCAGCCGCCGCAGATGCCTTCCTCTCCGGCGAAGACGGGCTTCACGCCCCGGCAGATGTTGTCAATGATTCCCGTGTTGTTGGCCGCCGTGTTGTCCGTGGGGACATACAGGACATCGGAGGCGTCCACGGCGCTCTGGACCACAGAGGCCATGTCGTTGGTGTCGGAGAACGGATACTGGGTGCAGGTGTAGCCCATGTCCTCCAGATAGTTCTGGACGTTGTCCACCTGATACTGGCTGTTGGGCTCGGCGGAGCAGTAAATCAGTCCAACGGTCTTGGCGTCGGGATACCATTCATGGATCATCTGGGCCTGCTGGTCTAGGGGCGCCAGGTCGGAGGTGCCGGAGACGTTGCTGCCCACGGTGCCGGAGAAGTTCTCGATGCCCAGGGCCACGCCGTACTCGGTGATGGAGGTGCCCAGCACCGGAATGTCGGCAGTGGCGGAGGCGGCGGCCTGGAGGGGAGCAGTGGCGTTGGCCATAATCAGGTCCACGCCGCCGGAGACAAAGCCGTTGATGATGGTAGCGCAGGTGGGGGTATCTCCCGCGGCGTTTTGGGAATCGATTTCCACCTGGCCGGGAAGCAGCTTGTTCAGCGCTTCGGTAAAGCCCTGAGTGGCGGCGTCCAGCGCCGGGTGGGGGGCCAGCTGGCAGATACCGATTTTGTAGGACTCGCTGGAGCCGCCGCAGGCGGCCAGGCTCAGGGCCATGGCCAGAGTCAGAACGAGCGCAAGCAGTTTCTTCTTCATGGTTTCCAATCTCCTTATGTTCTTATAGTGTGCGCGGTTTTGCCGGGTTCATGATAAAAAGCGGCCCGTCCGCAGGCGGGACCGCCTTCCATCGCAAAGTATTCCTTTGACGCTTTTGTACTATACAGCTTTAAAGGGGTAAAGTCAATGGTTAATTTTCACAAAAACGATTGCTTTTTGGAAGAAGGCGTCGTATAATAAAAACACATAGTTTCCACAAAGAGGAAAAGAAAGAACGGGAGGTCATTTTTATGCGAAACACCGCGCGCAAGCAGTTCCTGGCGCTGGCGCTGGTCCTGGCCATGCTGGCGGGGCTGTCCGTCCCCGCCCTGGCGGCGGAGGAGGGCGGGAAAACCGTCACCATTCTCCAAACCAGCGACCTGCACGGCATGGTCAATCCCTTTGACTATGCCTCCAACAAGGAAAACAAAACCAGCATGGCCCATGCCGCCGCCATCATCAAGGCGGAGCGGGAGGCGGACCCGGACCTGCTCCTGCTGGACACCGGCGACACCACCCAGGCCAACTACATCCAGGCATTCCTGGACGAGGAGCCCCATCCCATGATTGCGGCCATGAACTACTTGAAGTACGACGCCTGGACCCTGGGCAACCACGAGTTCAACTTCGACTTCAAGTACACCACCCGGGAAATCGAGGAGTTCCAGGGCGTGACCCTGGGCGGCAACTTCTACAAGGCCGACGGCTCCCGCTGGATCGACGCCTACAAGATCTTCGAGGTGGACGGCGTGAAGGTGGCGGTTTTCGGCGTGGACGCGCCCCACATCCCCCAGTGGGAGAAATCCGACCCGGGCCACTATGACAACATGAAGATCACAAACCCCGACGAGGAAATCGGCAAAATCCTGGACGAGCTGGAAGGCAAGGCCGACGTGATTGTCGGCTCCGTCCACTATGGCCTGGACGGCGAATATGGCGTCGCGGGCATGCGGGAAGTGGCGGAGAAGTACGGCAGCCGGATGGACGCCCTCTTCATCGGCCACGCCCACGCCAAGGTCAATGAGACCATCGGGGGCATCCCCGTCCTGGAGCCCGGCAGCAACGGCGAATTTGTCAGCAAGGTCACCCTGACCCTGAAGGCCGACGGCGACGGCTGGGCCGTGGAGAAGGCCGAGGGCGCGCTTTTGGACTGCGCCGAGGCCACCCCCGACCCGGACTTCCTGGCCCAGGTCAAGGATCTCCATACAAAGAGCCTGGAGCTGGCGTCCCGGCAAGTGGGCACCGTGGGCAAGACCTTCATTGAGAATCTGGAAGTTCTCCCCGGCATTCCCACCGCGGTTTTGGAAGATGACGCGGTAACCGACCTGGTGAACAAGGTCCAGATGGAGCGGGCGGGAGCCGACGTGTCCCTGGCGGCGCTGTTTGACTCCACCAGCAACCTCCAGGAGGGCCCCTTCCTGCACCGGGACAGCGTGAAAATCTACAAATACGACAACACCCTCTATGGCGTGAAAGTCACCGGAAAACAGATGAAGGCCATCATGGAGGAAAAGGCCGGGAACTTCTTCAACCAGTATCAGCCCGGCGACGTGACCATCAGCTTCAA
Source organism: Oscillospiraceae bacterium (assembly GCA_910574635.1). Classification (GTDB taxonomy): domain Bacteria; phylum Bacillota; class Clostridia; order Oscillospirales; family Oscillospiraceae; genus Oscillibacter. The sequence goes on from CAJTCG010000003.1 coordinate 222,891, forward strand.
CCCCAATATCCGGCTGTACAACTACGACATGTTCGCGGGGCTGGACTATGAGATCGACATCTCCAAGCCCGCCGGGTCCCGCATCCAGAACGTGGTCTACAAGGGACAGCCCATGAAGGACACGGACACCATGGTCCTGGCCCTGAACAACTACCGCTACGGCGGCCTGGTTTCCGCGGGCCTCATCAACGAGGCGGACGTGGTGTATGAGGGCGGCGCGGTCCGGGATATGATTACGGAGTACGTGGAATCCCTGGACGGCCCCCTGATGCCCGAGGTGGACAACAACTGGAAGATCGTGGGCGCGGATCTGGACGATCCCCAGAAGGATCTGATTTACGAGAAGGTCCGCTCCGGCGAGATTGCCATCCCCACCAGTGAGGACGGCCGCACCCCCAACATCGCCTCCTTGAACGGTCCCGCCCTGCGATCCGAGGGCGTCCTGCCCCCGCTGGAGGACGAGGAGCCCGCTGAGGAACCCGCTCCCGCTCCTGCTCCCGAACCGGAGCCGGAGCCCGCCCCGGCCCCCGAGCCCGCGCCTGAACCGGAGCCCGAGCCTGCCCCCGAGCCGGAGCCCGCGCCCGCCGTTTCCGAGGGGACATACACCGTCAAGGCCGGGGACTGCCTCTGGAGCATCGCCCAGAAGACCTACGGCACCGGAACGAAGTGGGGCGCCATCTACGCCGCCAACCGCTCCACCGTCAAGGACCCCGCCGCCATCCGGATCGGCCAGGTCCTGATTCTCCCCGCGGCGTAAGCAAAGAAAACGCGCCCATTCCCAAGACATGCGGCCCCGGCTTTTTGCCGGGGCCGCTTCCGTTCTCCAGATTCTCCCCTTGCCTGAACGGGAAAACCATGGTATACTAAATACCGGAAAAACCGGGCATGATTTCCAGGAGGTGACCGCGATGGAAAAGAAGGGCGTGAAAATCGCCGCCCAAAACCGGAAGGCCCACCATGATTACTATGTGGAAGAGAAATACGAGGCGGGCATCGAGCTGGCGGGCACGGAGGTCAAGTCCGTCCGGGCCGGGACGCTGAACCTGAAGGACTCCTACTGCTCCGTGAAGGAAGGGGAGCTCTTCGTCCACGGGATGCACATCTCCCCCTATGAGAAAGGGAACATCTTCAACAAGGACCCTGTCCGGCCCCGCCGCCTGCTGATGCACAAGCGGGAGATACGGAAGCTCCATGCCCTGGTGAAGCAGGACGGCTATACCCTGGTCCCCCTGTCCGTATACTTCAAGGACTCCCGGGTCAAGGTGGAGGTGGGCCTGTGCAAGGGCAAAAAGAACTACGACAAGCGGTCCGCCGCCGCCCAGCGGGACGCCAAACGGGAGATCGACCGGGCCATGAAAGCGCGATAAATTTTAAAGGAACTATATATTACTTCCGAACGGAAAGGCCGGAAGTAATATGTGCCATGTTTTGCGGTTGCCGCTGTTTACAGCGGCGAGCAAAACGGCTTAAATCAAATGGATTATTTCCGAGTTTTAAGCTTGGAAATAATAAAAGCACAGAAAGGAAGCGACCGGCATGAGCAATCCAATCGCCACCATCCTCATGGAGGACGGCAAAAAAATGACCGCCGAGCTCTATCCCGAAAAGGCCCCCAACACGGTGAATAACTTCATCACCTTGGCCAACAAGGGCTTTTACGACGGCTTAACCTTCCACCGGGTCATTCCCGGCTTCATGATCCAGGGCGGCTGCCCGGACGGCACCGGCATGGGAGGGCCCGGCTATGAAATCAAAGGGGAGTTTGCCTCCAACGGCTTCGCCCAGAACGACTTGAAGCACGCTACAGGCGTCCTTTCCATGGCCCGGACCATGGCCCCGGATTCCGCCGGGAGCCAGTTCTTCGTCATGGTGGCCCCGGCAGGGCACTTGGACGGTGAGTATGCCGCTTTCGGCCAGGTCATTGAGGGCGTGGACGACGCCATCGCCATCTCCCGGGTCCCCCGGAGCATGATGGACGACAAGCCCAAGAAGCCCGTGGTCATCCAGTCCATTCGCGTGGATACCAAGGGCGTGGATTATCCCGAACCGGAGACCCGCTGAACAAAACAAAGCGCATGAGAAGGAGGAAGCCATGAAAACCGCCATCATCACCGGCGCGTCCTCCGGCCTGGGCCGGGAGCTGGCCCGCCAAATCGAGGACGTGTTTCCCGACATCGCGTGTTATTGGCTCATCGCCCGCCGGGAGGACCGGCTGGAGAGCCTGGCGATCAGTTTGCCGGGCTGCCATACCACCTGCCTGGCCCTGGACTTGTGCGACCCCATGAGCTTTGTCTCCTTAAAAGACCGCCTGGCGGAGGAGAAGCCGGAGGTGTCCCTGCTGGTGAACTGCGCGGGCTGCGGCTGTCTGGGCCGGGTAGGGGAGATGGACACCGCTTCCCAGACCCGGATGGTGGACCTGAACGTCCGGGCCCTGACTGCCGTGACCAACCTGGTTCTCCCCTATATGCCCGAGGGGGGCCATATCCTGAATGTGTCCTCCATTGCCTCCTTCTGCCCCAATCCCCGGATGACGGTCTATTCCTCCACCAAGGCCTACGTCTCCCATTTCACGGTAGGCCTGAACGAGGAGCTGCGCCGCCGCAAGGTCAGCGTCACGGCGGTCTGTCCCGGTCCCATGGCGACGGAGTTTCTCCCGTTGGCCGGAATCACGGGCCGCTCCAGCACCTTTGAATTCCTGCCTTACTGTGACCAGGTAAGAGTAGCCGGGGGCGCTCTCCGCGCCGCCAAAGCGGGCCGCACGATCTACACCCCCAAGCTTCTGTATAAATTCTACCGCCTCCTGGCCAAACTGACTCCCTCCCAGCTTTTAGTCAAGTTTGTCAAGACCTGAGCAGAAAAGACAAGATGAAGGGGGCCTCTCAAGGGCCTCTCTCCCAAATGTCACAAAACCGTAACACACACCGGTCCAAACCTGTGCTATACTAATTTAACGATTCCACCTGCAAACACCCAAAAGACCAAGACCCCGCGCAAGTCCCCCGTTCCCATCCCCCGTCTTTCCTCCCTCGTCCCCCCGCAGGGGGGTGGGGGTTGCTCAAGGGGGAGCCCGATCCCCCTTGAAGAAGTGGAGCAAGGGAGCGGGCGCAGTTCTCGCCAACCGCCGAAGGCGCTTGGCGGGAACGGAGCATAGCGGACTTTGCGACACATCCGGGGGTGTAAGGGTTTCGACGGGGGTATGGAGGCGGGACCAGCGGGCGGCGGCGCCTGACCGCCATAAAACGGGCAAATTATAAATCAAATAACAACAACACTGTTGCTGTTGCTGCCTAACTAAAGGCAGCCGTCCGACCCGGAAGGACCGCGAGCCGGGAAGGGCGTCGTTTAGCGGTAAATGTGCGTACAGTAAGCTTTGCCTGTGCCACACATCATGAAGCTCACCTGAATTGACGGCGTGACGATGTGCCGTCTCCGAGGGGAACAGGAGGGGTAAGGCCCTCCGCAATCACCGTCTGCGCCCGGAGAAAGTCCCGTTAAAGTGCTTTCGGACGCGGGTTCAACTCCCGCCACCTCCACCACGAAAAAGTCTGTAATCTCAATGGTTACAGGCTTTTTTCCTTTTGGTTTCCCATCGATTTCCCAACAGTTTCCCTAATTTCTGCTTATACGCCGGAAACCCCTTTGATAAACTGGTCCATCCGGGCAGCACTCTCCGTTTTCATCTTCTCCGTGGAATGGGCGTATTGGCTCAAAGTAAAGGCGGCGGTATGGTGCCCTAAATTCTCCTGTACCGTCTTGATATCGTCCCCAGCATCAAGAGAAATGGTAGCATAGGTATGACGCAAATCATGGAGCCGGGCTTGCGGTAAGCCAATAGAGGCCATTAACCGCTTGTAGTTGTTATAGACCGTGTTGGGAGAAAGATGCCGCCCCAGGTGATTTGTGAATACAAATCCTTCGTCCTGCCAATCGGGTCCGGCTTTTAATCGTGCTTCTGTCTGCTGAACCTTGTACTGCCTCAGAGCATCCATAACAAAGGCGGCGGCGGTAATAGTACGTCCTTTTCCATTCTTTGTAGGCGTAAGGTGAAAAACTCCAGACTGACCTGGAATCTGTTGGAGTTGTCGGTTGATGTAGATGGTATTTCTCTCAAAGTTTACATGGTCCCAGGTCAAACCGCAAACCTCCCCACGGCGTATGCCAGTAAACATCAGCACCAAAAAGACGGTTTCAAATTTATGGCCCTTTATGGTTTTCATGAAGATTTGAATTTCTTCTTCGCTCAGAGGCTTGATTTCCGTTTTTTCTGCCCTGGGTAATTCACAGGCATCCGAAGCATTTATACGCAGATAGCCGATTTTAACCGCTTGCTGCAACGCTTTGTGAAGCACTCCGTGGATATTTTGCACAGTTTTAGGGGACAGCCCAGGTTTATCCCCATGCGCCATTCCGAGACGATTGTAAAACTGCTGAATTGAATGGGTGTGCAGCTTATCGAGCCTTATTTCGCCAAGTGCTGGTTTGATATGATTGTTGACGTGCTGGGTGTAGCTCAGGACCGTATAAGGCCGCACACTGCTCAGATAAGTCTCCAGCCAAATGTCCAGCCATTGGCCCACGGTTATTTTGGAGGGTTCTACATAGGTTCCTTCTTCGGCTTCTACAAGTGCCTTGCGTAATCTTTTCTCGACTTCGGTTTTATTTTTCCCAGAGATAGAATGCTGTTTCAGCTTTCCGGTTTCGGGGTCCTTTACTGAGAATCGGCCCTCCCAATAGGCGTTACCATTTCTGATTATCTGTCTAAGGGAACCCATACCGTTTGCTTTTCTTCCCGGTTCAGGCTTCTTGTTCTGAGCTGTAATCTTTTTCTTTGGGCGTGGCATAATTTCTCCTTTCTTCGCCACGCAGATACGGTGATAAGGCGCATGAGCGTGTCGGCATCTAGCCGTAGTGGGTTAGGATTTTTGTTGAAGTAGTCATTTCTGGTTCCCCTTTCAAAATTTATTTATCACAGGTATTATACACCTAGAGATAGCTGGGTGTCAAGGCATTGTGCAATTTGTTCATAACTTTTCTTCACAAATTGAAATGAATTAATCTAAAATTTTAGATAAACTAATCATTTTTTGGATGAGTAATTCCAAAATCGCCTTGACAAATGGAGCGATATATGGTAATATGTACTCATCAGTTAGCCCCGGGCCAATGGTAAAGAACACGGAACTTGACTGGAACACGGAATTTGGAATATGAGATGGCACTTTGACTGAGATGATGAAAGCGGACTGGGGATAACTTCCAATGACAAGACCCTCGCTGGATGATTCTGGCGGGGGTTTTCCTTTTGATTTCCAGAATTGGCGCAGGGTGTGGAGGCTGACGGCTATCTAATATATAGGGGACCGAAGAACTACACTACTTTGACCAATCGAAAATTTTGGGGTACTTTTTACCAGACTATAATATAAATTTATTATAGAGAGGAAAGAAGTACCATAGTTTGAAAATCTGATTTCAAGGAGGCGATATATGACAAAATCACAAACAGCGCTCATAATTAACACCCAGAATATCCAGGTAAATGACATATTTCCGTCTATCACAGCCCTATTTGTAGCAGTTGCAAACAAACCGCTTTCATCAGGAAAAACCAGAAAAAGCGATTTGGGGCAACTGTTCAGGTATTTGGAATATCGAAAACTATGTGAAGTGGACCCGTTGTGTACAAAAAAGAATGCCGTTATAGTCACTAAAATTCACAATCCACCACTGCCTAAAGAAAATGACGGCAGGGGCAGACGTGGAATATATGCTGACAATATAAGGCTGCTGCTGGTGAGCTTGGGAACGTTTGAGGGGAAATACTCTACTCTGGCAAATCAAGTAGGTGTATTCTCCAGGTATTTCGACGAATTGAAGAAAAACAATTCCGAGTTGGTGAAGCAATTAGAGCGGCAGACCAATGAGCTGGACTATAACCTATGGAAACGAAATGAGTTTATGGCCCCTGGTGAAAAGGAATATCGTAGTATCATATCCGAGAAGGTGAAGGATATCCTGAAAAGCAATCTGGAGGCTTTACATAGAGAAGGAACCGTACAGTATGAGGCTCACTATAAAATCATCCCGGATACTTCGCTCACGATGGAGGACTATAGAACCAAACCCATGAGCAAAGCAGAAGAAATTGAAGGATGGGAAGAACACCGTAAGGCCATTGAACGGGAGGCCAGTCGGAAAAATTCTGTGTTAAATACCGAGTTGGCCGAACATCTGATTTTTGGAATTGATAAGGCGTATTCTCTTGACTATCAACTGCTACGTGCTGGAGAGAATCCCGTTATATGTTCCCCAGAGCAAGAGGCAGCTATTGAGAATTACCAGTTCTATGTGAGGCAATGTGCTATGAAGGAATATCGCCATTTGGATAAACTGCCAGTTGTGGATGGGGAAGAACTCATCACAAAGTCGGGTTTATTTTTCCAAAATCCACGGTTAGTTCAGATTTACAACAAGATTGACAATAAACTGAGGCCCCTCCTGTTTGGGAATATCAGGTTCTGGCGGGAAATCGAGTACAGAGTTATCGACGAGAAAAAAGCCGAGAGGTACTTAAAAGGGTTTGACCAGAGGCAATCTGCTAATCGGTTGTCACAAAAGATTCTGGAGTATATGGACAAGCAGCTAGAGAACCACATTGTAGAGGCAAAGCCTGATGATTGGAAAGATATTCCAGGGGCTTTCGGGAGGGTTCCTGATGGTGCGCTAAGACGTTATCAGTCAGCAGTCAAACTCCACAAGAAATTGAAGGGGCTATATGGGATGAACGATAAAGATGGGTCGAATGATACAGATATTTCTACGGGTCAGGAAATAAACGCTGTATCTGGTTGACCTAGAGCGACTTTACCTGAGAGTGGATAAAATGAAACTCCCCAGGCTTAGTGTTGGCTAAGTTCTGGGGAGTGGTTTTATTGGGGGAGATTGAAGGTTGAGGTTCAAAAATAAAACGATTATGACCAAAGCATTTTCATAATGTCAGGATATGCCTTATCTACAATATTTGTAGTACGTATTAGTAGTTCATAGCATTCTTCGCCAGTCGTATATGGGTCAATTACAGCGTCCATACTAGCTGTAACTTCATTATCGCTATCGAGATAGAATTTTACCCAACGAAATTTAGAATTTAGCTTAGAGCACGCAAAGCAAGCATTTCCAATTTTATCTTCGGGAACTTTTGCGATAGAAAACACTCGGATACCAACATCTCTTCCATCGTCTCCAAAGACAAAAACTAGAGATATTGTAGGCATATTATCTCCGTTAAACCCAATTTGAACCCGGTCTTCTTCTAAAATTGTATATTTGGTATCCTTTCTATCCATGTAATCAGTAAAGATCTTAACAGCAGTATTCATTTTACATTTCCTTTCTGCCCGTATTAAGGAGCGATAACACATACTATTCATGATTATTGCGCTTCGTGATTATTCACCACCTGCCATTTATTCTTAATAGATAAACCGCAATTAGAATAAATGCTAAACTGAAACAAAATACATACCCTCTAGGGGCCATCCAAACTATATCTTCCAATTCACCACTTCCTTTCAGCCCATATTAATTTCCATACTAGGTTTCCATGCTTTTAATTTTTCTATATCATTCACCACTCCTTTATACTTAGGCTCATAAATCTTACTAGCTGAGCAATTAATTGACATCCACCCATAGGATTTGCTATAAGTATCAACTAATGGCTTATTGTATAGTCTGTTGTCCAGGTTTTCTCTTATATCCCAATATAGTTCTCTTCTTTTCCTTGCCCTATAATCATCTGGCTTATAATAAATTGTAGTATCGGTATCAAAGCTACTTAAAGCATTCCAAGGATTAGGAGAACACCAAATCCTTTGATAGTTTAAGATATACCATTCTGCTTCTTCACAATTCCTTCTTTTGTTCCTTTCCTTACTTTCAATGAGAAATAAATAAGGAATTAACCCACAAATACCTACAGCCCACCACATGGCTGTTAAGAAGTTATTAGGAACTAAAGAGTTTCCCGCTAATAACCAAAGTGTACCAATTCCATAAAAAATTGTCCAGAACATGAGAACCAACTCCTTTGTTATCGTCTATTTCTTTTTTGACTTCCTGCACAGTTCTCCTTCTGCGGATTCCTGAGCAAAGGCTAGGGCCTGTTGGATAGCGATAATGTACTTTTGATTCGTCTCGTTTAGCTGGTTGAACTTGACCATGAAATCTATCAGTGACTTGTTTTCCATAGCTTGTCCTTCCTCTCTGTCGCTTTCTATGAAGTAGAATACAACAACATAGAAAGTATGTCAAATAATTTGTTCGCTTTGCTTGCGTTGTGAGTAGAAATATGGTATTGTGGAAAAAACTGAATCAGAAGGAGGGTGGTTGAATGACGATTAACGAACGTGTGAGAGAGCTGCGCCATGAACTAAAACTATCACAAGTGAAGTTTGCAGAGGCTATTTCTGCCTCTAGCGGGTATATTGCAGGGATTGAAGTCGGAAATCGGAAAGTTAATGACCGCATTATCCGCCTGATTTGTATTACATTCAATGTAAGTGATAAGTGGCTTCGAACAGGGGAAGGGGAGATGTTCAATAAATCTCCTAGCCGTATGACCGAATTGGCGTGTGCTACATTTCAGGAGCTAAAGCCGGAGTACCAGGATTATGTCTTGAAGCAGATTGACCTATTACTGGAAATCCAGAATAAGGAGACGGCGGAATGACCGTTTTCGCTTTGCATATTGATATTCAAAAATCCCCCATGCCTAGAAATCGCTCCGGGCATAGGGGATATTGTTTTATCTCTCCATTTCCTTCACCAATTTATAAAAGCTCGTTCTCTTTAACCCTGTCTGCTCCATAGCGGTTTTCGCTGTGATTGCTCCAGATTTCCAAGCAGAATAAACCTCTTGCCAATTCTCAGGTACAACCAACCCAGGCCGTCCAAGATGTTTTCCCTTGGCTTTAGCTGCCGCTATTCCTTCCTGCTGTCTCTGGCGGATGGTAAGTCTCTCCTGCTGGGCGATACTCGAAAGAACCTCAATCAGAATATTGTTCACCATATCAAGGACCCATTCCTGTCCTGCCGGGTAGTCAATCATCGTTGTGGGTAAGTCCAGCACCTTCAAACGGATACCATGCTCCTTGAAGTATTGCAGCTCATTTTTGATGTCGGCTTTATTCCTGCTCAGTCTGTCCAAGGACTTCACAACCAGAGTATCACCAGACCTCAGCAAAGCCGTTTTAAGGGCTGTATAGCCGCTTCTGTTCAAATCCTTACCAGATTCCTTATCTGTAATGATATCCCTCTCAGAAGCCCCCAGAGAAGCAAATGCTGCAAGCTGTCGGTCAAGGTTCTGTTCTTTGCTGGAAACTCTGGCATAGTAGTAGGTCCTGCTGTCCATGTAAATCCTCCTTGTGTTCATAAAAGTCAAAAGCCCTGCGAACATATCCGCTTACTGATTTTGGTACTTTACGAATATAGTTCACAGGGCTTTTTCCTATGTTCCTAAAGGTATACGTTTATGGAATTATTTGCAGCGGAGCATCAGCAGCCAGAAGATAATAATAGGCAGCATGATACCGAACATAATTGCGTCGTTACTCATCAGGGAAGGGTCCATTGTGAAGTCCTCCTTAAAAAAATTTCAAAAGCAATATTGGTAAAAAAGTTTTACAGAATCGTTTTTAGAGGAGGGGGTAGGGTAACTATACCCCCCCTTTCTCCGAACGATTCTGGAAATTAAAAAATGAGAAAATAGGAGCGGATTTATTTTTATTGTGCTTCCAGCATCGGGATTTGACAGTCTAAGCAAGCAATATTGACTACTTTGGTAGCCCGTACAGAGTTCCTACAGCAAGGGCAGATGTACTTTCGACTGCTGGATTTCTTTGGGAGAATGGGGGTTCCGCTGCTGCTATGAGTGCCAGTGCCGGAGATAGAAATGCCGTTGTATTCATTGCGGAAAATCAGAATGTCCGTCAGGCCAGTCTCTAAAACAAAATCCAGCAAAGCGTCTGAGGGGTGGGTAATGCTCCAGCCGTATTTATCGTGGTGGTCTACAATCAAGCCGTGTGATTCTGCTGCTGCTTTAAAGCGTTTATTGTGGTAGGTAAATCCTCGGCTGGTATCCTTGATTCCGTTTTCGTAACAATACAGATGGACCATTTCATGGAGCAGGGTAGCGGCTACATTTTCTATCGGCCTTGCCAAAGTCCCAGCCCCCAGATTCAGTTCATGCGTAGCTCCCAGCTTGGACAGCCAGGTGTCTTCTCTAAGCGAAAAATGCCCGTAAGCTCTGGGTGTGGACTGGATGGTAATGGTGGGTCTTGAAAGTGCGTTTTCAAAAAATTCAGTGTTCAGCATATCAAATACCTTGTTCAGATATCCAGCGACACGGTTGTAGGTTGTCAATTCTTTCATGATTTTTCTCCTTCATCTTGACGCAAAGGAGCGGATAGGATATACTGACCCTATCCGCTCCTGTTGAGGAATGGTTGCCCTTTACCTGTGGCTTGGTCGGCTAGGTAAGGGGTATTTTCTTACTCGCTGATGGTAAACCGCCTGGACGTAATTTGCTTGGTGTAGGCTTGATAAATGTCAGGCATGACCTTCTTAAAGGCAGTGGTATCAAAGCGATTGCTGAGAACGGTAGCCCAGCGAATGATATACTGTCCGGCAGTCAACTCCTCTGTATCCTGCTCTTGCATAAGGGCTTTGATTTCATTCTCCATAGCAGCGATTTCAGCCTTGACCTCGTTCTCGAAGTCTTTCAGCTCTTGCAATTTTCTGCATTTGGATTCCAGTTCGTGAATGCTCATGATGAATCTCCTTTTCATATTTTGTATTGAGGTGAGCGTTATTTTTTCCGCTGTCAATGATGGACATGATAATGATGAATGCGATAAACAGGACGAACATGCCAGCCGCAGACAGCAGAACCACGTCAAAGATATTCAGGTAAGGGCCGTGTTGGTCTATGTAGACGAACAGGAACAGGCTGATGAAATAGAACGCAATCATGTGTATGTCCTCCTTTCTGTCAGTTTCGGATAGGGACATCTATGAAAAAAGACCGCCAGAGCAATAAACTCCAGTGGTCTTGAAGCGTCATATTCAAAAAGGCGAATTTACATTTTTGAGGTCGGAATTGTTTGTTGGGATAGGCTCATGAGGTCCACCCAGACATACGAAAAAATTTTTGGCAGAGAGAAGAAGTTTCCTCCAACTCCCTGCCTGTATGACATGCCTTATTTCCGTATCTGCATGGCCTTGCGGTTTCCCTAATTATTTCCCTAATCGGGGGTTTTGGCATAAATTTTATGGGTCAAAATTGGCTGACTTTTGAGCGGAGGTAAAGATGGAATACGTGGTTTTTGCAGAGAATTAGAGAACTTTTGAACAAGAATTTCTTATTCAACTCCCGCCACCTCCACCAAACGTTAGGTATACGAACACCATGTCAAACATCAGTCTGGCGGTGTATCGTAACGTGTTCGTCCTCATAGTTCATATAGACGACTATGAGGACGGCACGCGCCTACAAAGTAAACGTGCCACATATAAAGAGATTCAGACGTAGGTTAAGCAGAAATACGGTTTCCATGTCAGCAATCTCAGCATATCGCAGGCCAAGGAAAAATACGGACTTGCCAAGACTGAGTATAAGGGTTATGTGGGTGCCGAGGGACATTATATCCCTAAACTGCCCCCGGAGAAAGAGGAGGCAATTCAAGGGGCTTTTATCTGGTTTGGACTAATGGAAAGACGGTGATTTTGTGGGAGCGGGTCAGAGTACCGGCTCTTTTTTGCAATAGTCATTCAAAGAAATTGAATCTCATTATTCCGCTGGTCCCGGGCATGGGGCCAGCAGATTTTTTGCGTCTTTGCCGGGACGCCAGGGACCGAGCTGGAGAATCTATGAAGGGGGTATTGCACTATGACCGTGAAAGCGTATATCCATAGCCTGAAAGACCATGAGCATAACCGCCGTGTGCTGGGCGAGGCCGCGATTATCAAATCCATCGGAAACAACCTGTATCTGGCCGAATACAACGGCGTCCACTGTACCGCTATTCGGTCTTTCACTCCAAGCTTACCCGGCGGGTCTGCGGCAGCGTGGCGCTGTCGGTCCTGACCGTCACGGCGCTGTACCGGCTGCTCTGGAAACGGCGCATGGGGGATGTCATCGTCTGGTTTCTGGTAAACGTCCTGGACCTGAGCCGCCAGGAGGCTTTTTACTTTTACAGCGACCATTTCCGCCTCAACAAGGACCTCTTCTTCTGCGGGGCGGTGTTTCTGGTCTTTGCCATGATGTTGTGGCAGGTCTTTCGGGGAATGAGCCGCTATTTCAGCGAAATCAACCGGGGCATCGAATCCCTGCTGGCAGACGACGGGGAACAGATTCACCTCTCGCCGGAAATGCTGCCCTTCGAGCGCAAGCTCAACGCCGTCAAGCGGACGCTGGCGGAACGGAAAGAACAGACCGCCCTGGCGGAACGGCGGAAGGACGAGCTGGTCATGTATCTGGCCCACGACGTCCGCACGCCCCTGACCTCGGTGATCGGCTACCTGAATCTCCTGTAGGAGGAGCCGGACAGCCCGCCGGAGCAACGGGCCAAGCGGGTGCGCATCGCCCTGGACAAAGCGTACCGGCTGGACTAGGCCCGCTCCACCGGCACGGGAGGCACGGGCCTGGGGCTGGCCATTGCGAAAGAAATAGTCCTTCTCCATGGCGGGAGCATCCAGGCGTCCAGTGAAAATCACACAGTCACCTTCGCCATCCGCCTGCCCGGAGGAGACTTATAAAATCTCAGCGTTTTCTTAGGAAATTCTTAATCATTCGGCAATACCATCTTAAAGCATGCGGCGCCTCTGTCTGGTAGAATCAAACCCAACAGAGGCGCTTTTCCATTTACCAAAGAATGCAAGAAAGGAATGCTTACGATGGAAGAACGAGTGATTGATTTTGAAAGCCGGCAGGCCCTCCGCCGGGAGCGGCGGCGCAGACAGATTCGGAGGGCGCGGTTCCTTCGGGCCGTTGTGTGGGTGCTGGCCATTGCCGGGCTGATTGTTCTGGGGCGGGAGATGATCTCCTCGTTCCGCCGGATCTCCCCCCCGCCCACCGGCTCGGCCTATCAAGGGGCCGAACCGGCGGGCGGCGGACAGGCGGATATCACCCAGGCCCCTCTGGACGGTGAGATATTGCGGGAACTCCAAAACCTGGCGGCCCAGGACCCGCGGGTCCAGGATGTGATTGACCGCCGTCAGGACTACCCGGGGGACCTGCTGAAAATGCTGTCCCGGAATCCGGACATGCTGGACTTTGTCCTGGAATACCCGGAGAAGCAGGGGCGGGTATTTGCCGACACCATCGGCGAGGTGGAGGTTGGGGAGATCCCGCTCCTGCTCCAGTACGACCAGCGCTGGGGCTATGGGGCCTACGGGGCCAGCTCCGTGGCGGTCAGCGGCTGCGGGCCCGCGTGTCTTTCTATGGTGGCGGCCGGGCTGACGGGGGACGGCGCTATTACGCCCTATGCCGTGGCCCAATACGCCGGCCAGGAGGGCTATTATGTCTACGGCGCGGGAACGTCCTGGAGCCTCATGAGCCGGGGGGCTTCCCACTTCGGCGTGGAGGGGGAGGAGCTGCCCCTGATGAAGTCCAGGATGGAGAGCGCCCTGCGGGAGGGCCGTCCCATCATCTGCGTAGTGGGCCCCGGGGATTTTACCACCAGTGGGCACTTCATCGTTATCACCGGGATGCGGGACGGGCAGTTTACCGTCAACGACCCCAACAGCGCCGAGCGAAGCAGCATGCTCTGGGATTATGAGACGCTGGAACCCCAGATCAGCAATTTGTGGGCCTTCCATGCCGTGTAAAGGGGGAGGGAACTTATGAACCGGAAGCGAAAGACCGCCGTCCTGTACGATTGAGAACATCAGGAAAGGAACGAACACCATGGAAATGAACCGTCTGCCCATCATTTTATAGCGGTATTCCGAATCCCATTTCATCAAGTCAAAGACCTTTGCCGCGAAGATTCTGCACAGCATGTCCCGGCTAGAGAGCTCTTTTTCTCCCCCGCCTTTCGCCCACCGCAGAGAGTCCGGCGCGTCGGGGAGGCAGGGGCGTATAATCAAACGCCGCTGTTCCGGGTGAATTAGAATTTGAATATGGGTCACACCCGGAAACCTCCGCAAGCAGGCCATATTGAACTTGATCCGGGTTGGCCAGATGGTAATGGCCGGCTCATAGGTGTGTGAGAAAAGCTCCGCCCTGGTTACCTGATATCCAGCCAGGCCCGCCACGGCTTCCGGTTCCTCTCCATCCACCGGCTTTGCGCTCGGAAGGATGGAGAAGCAATTGAATATAAGCGATATCCGCAAACCGTCTCATGCAGAAAAGATTGAAGGTGATCCGGTCCCTGGAGACCGTCATTGCCGGGCCCTCATACCGGGCCTGCAAAAATTGGTTTCGGACGACCTGATAGCCCTCCAGATCAAAGGCGGAAAACGTGCTTTTCCGCACCCGGGTTTTCCGATCCGGCCCCTTGACGCTGTTGTATGCATCGTAGTAAAGTCCGGGATCGTCGTTGACCCAGTGGTGGTTGATGGGAACGAATCCGCGGAAAACTCCGCCGTCTATGACCTGAAGGCTGGGCAGTCCGCCGCGGATATGGTGCTTTCGGTTTTGAAGAAGCGCCTGCACCATCTCAAACGTCTCCCGCGAAACGATGGCCTCATGCTGGCCCAGATAGTGGTACTGGTCCAGGTCCTGCCGGTTCTTTCTGCGCTTGTGCTCAAACAAATCCGAGGTAAAGGTTTTCCAGGTCAGGACGTCGCCGCAGTACCGCTCATTTGTGAGAATGTAGCCGATGGAGCCGCTGTTCCAGTCCGTGCTCCCGGTTTTTGTCCGGCAGCCGATATCCGTCAGAAAATCTGCGATATCCGCCTGGGACCAGCCGTGGAGATATGCGTCGAAAATAAAGCGGACCACTTTGGCCTCTGCTTCGTTGACCACAAGGGGCGCGTATTTGATATAGTTTCCGGCGGCGTCCCTCTGCCGGTCATAGCCCAGCGGCGGGGGCGTCAGCAGCTTGCGGTCCTTAAACCTCTGGGCCAGGGACCAGACCATGGCTTCCCGCTTTTTAATGGATTCCTCCTGGGCAATGGAGGCGAGAAAGGTCAGCATCAATTCAGAGTCTTTCCCCAGCGTGTTCAGGTGATCCGTCTCAAAAAACACACCCACCGGAGGCTGGCGGATACTACTTTCGTAGGAGGAAATGGTACTTCTGTCCACTCTCAGCAGACGCGCTAGCTGCTTTTGTGAACGGTTGGTCACATTCCTGCGGCGCTTTGTAACCTTTTCCATGTTCTAAATGGCATCGCCCAGTTCATGGATATGCTTGGAGAGCAAAAAATGCCGGGCGGATAAATTCCGTCCGGCATTCAGCTTGTCGAAAAAGTCTGCCATCCGGCAGACATTTTTCGGTATCAGTAAATGTAGTAAAATAGGAATAGAGGTGAGAAAGATGCTGGAACGAGGAAAAATGAGCGAGGGGTTATAGAAATGGTGGACACAGAAAGCCTCATGCTGCCCGGTCATCTTTTGCGGCAGGTGGATGCAGCGGTAAAGTTTGAGAAACTGTACGAAATTGTGGAGCCACTGTACAGTGAGGAGGAGGCGGGGCACAGACAGATATGAGGAATTGTCTGATGACGCCAGGTACACCCCGGAATACAAGGGCCTTTATGCTAAACGCAAAGTAACCATTTTTGCTTCTTCCAGAAACCCTGAACACACTTATTCCTTCACAGCGGCCTTCAGGGCCTCCGCCCGGTCGGTTTTCTCCCAGGCTACGCCCAGGTCCTCCCGGCCCATGTGGCCGTAAGCGGCCAGCTTGCGGTAGATGGGCTTGCGGAGATCCAGGTCCCGGATGATGGCGGTGGGACGGAGATCGAAGACCTTGCCCACGGCCTCCTCCAGCTTCCCGTCGCTGACGGTTCCCGTGCCGAAGGTTTCCACCATGATGCTCACGGGTTTGGCAACGCCGATGGCGTAGGCCAGCTCAATCTGGCAGCGCTTGGCCAGGCCCGCCGCCACGATGTTCTTGGCCACCCAGCGGGCGGCGTAGGCGGCGGAGCGGTCCACCTTGGTGGGGTCCTTGCCGGAGAAGCAGCCGCCGCCGTGGGGGGCGCTGCCGCCGTATGTATCCACGATGATCTTCCGGCCCGTCAGTCCCGCGTCGGCGGCGGGGCCGCCCTTGACGAAGCGTCCGGTGGGGTTCACATAGTACTTGGTGTTCTCGTCCAGCATTTCGGCGGGCAGGACCTCCTTGGCCACCAGGTTGATCATGTCCCGGCGGATCTGCTCCAGGGTCACGTCCGGGTTGTGCTGGGTGGAGATGACCACGGTGTCGATGCGGACCGGATTGTTGTTTTCGTCATATTCCACGGTGACCTGGCTCTTGCCGTCGGGGCGCATGTAGGAGACCAGGCCGCTCTTACGGACCTTGGTCATCTGAAGGCAGAGCTTCTGGGCCAGGGACAGGGGCAGGGGCATCAGCTCCGCCGTCTCGTCACAGGCGTAGCCGAACATCATGCCCTGGTCGCCCGCGCCGTGGTTCAGCTCGGATTCCTCGTTGTTCTTGTTTTCCAGGGATTTGTCCACGCCCAGGGCGATGTCGGCGGACTGCTCGTCGATGGAGGTGATGACGCCGCAGGTGTCGCAGTCGAAGCCGTATTTGCCCCGGTCATAGCCGATGTCCCGGACCACCTCCCGGGCGATTTTGTCGATGTCCACATAGCAGTTGGTGGTGATTTCGCCCATGACGTGGATGAGCCCGGTGCAGGCCGTAGTCTCGCAGGCTACCCGGCCCTGGGGGTCCTTTTCCATGATGGCGTCCAGGACGGCGTCGGAAATCTGGTCGCAGATTTTGTCGGGATGCCCCTCGGTAACGGACTCCGAGGTGAAGAGATAATGTCTTGCCATAGCGTTCTCCTTCTCGCTTTCCCTGAAAGCGGCGCGTCTTTTTTCTTCCCGCGCGCTGGGACAATTTGGGGCGGCTGAACAGCCCGGAAAGGCAAAGAAAAACCGCGCATTTCGACGCGAAACGCACGGGAAATCTTTCCTCGCTCCTCATCTGTCGTTTCCGCCGGATTTGGCACCTTTCCTAGGGAGGTTGCCGTGGCTTCATCGGGCCGTTCCCTCCGCCACTCTTGATAAGGATATTTACTTACGTAATATTGTATCAGGTCCTGCGGGTTTGTCAAGGGCTCCCCGCCCTTTTTCGCCGGAAATTTTTCCCGGTAAAGGCAATGTTCAAAAAATGTTGGTGACTTTTTCCGGCGAACGGGGTATAATGCTCTTTAATTCTAAAACTGAAATCGGGAGGGAGCCCCTTTGAGAAAGCTGAACAGCGCCATGGAGCGCTTCGCGCTCCAGCACCCCAACTTCGGCGTCCCCAACCTCATGCTGTACATCGTCATTGGAAACGCGATCGCCTTTTTCCTGCTGCGCATGACCAGCGGCCTGGCCATCCAATTTTTATACTTCGACTGGGGGCTGGTTCTCCGCGGGCAGATCTGGCGGCTGCTGACCTTCGTCTTTGTACCGGAGAGCACGCAGCCCTTCAACCTGATTTTGTCTTTGTACTTCATGTACTTCATCGGCTCCATGCTGGAGCGGGAGTGGGGCACGCCGAAATTCAACCTCTACTACCTCTCCGGCGTGGTCCTGACCCTCATCACGGGCGTCGCCAGCCACTACGCCTTCGGCTACGGCGTGCTGATGGGGACCTACTACGTGGGCATGTCCATGTTCCTGGCCTTCGCCGCCCTGTATCCCGACGCCCGGCTGATGCTGCTGTACATCATCCCGGTGAAGGCCAAGTGGCTGGCCCTGGCGGACGTGGCCCTCTTCGCCGTGGACATCATTGCCGCCCTGCTCCGGGGGGACTGGCTCAGAGCCCTGCTGCCCGTCATCGCCCTTTTGAACTTCCTGATCTTCTTCTGGTGTGAGATCGTGGATCAAATTGACCGGCGGCGGGCCTACGCCCGGCACCGGAACTCCCACCAGACGATTCAATTCAAGTCCGCCGTCCGCCAGCAGCGGAAGAAGGAGGCCCAGCAGGGCTACCGGCACAAGTGCTCCGTCTGCGGCCGGACCGACACGGACTGCCCGGACCTGGAATTCCGCTACTGCTCCCGCTGCGCGGGCTACCACTGCTTCTGTGTGGACCACATCTTCAACCACGAGCATTTCAAGGAGTGAACCCTTTGAGAAATCCGTTTCCGAATCCCCGGCGCCGCCTGTCCCTGCCCCTCAGCCTGCTGGCGGCGGTGCTGCTGGCCGGGGGCATCACCCTGCTGGCCCTCTGGTGCCAGCCCAACTCCTTCCGGGGGCTCCTCTCCGGCTTCCTCCGCCAGCCCCTGCTGATTGTCCTCAACGCCCTGCCCGTGGGGCTTTTGCTCCTGGCGGCGGCGGCGCTTCTGCGAAACGTCTTCTTCGGCGCGGCCCTGGTGAATCTGGCGGTATGCGCCCTGTCCATCGCCAACCGGGTGAAAATTGAGGTCCGGGACGAGCCGGTGTTCCCCCGGGACTTTGCCCTTTTAAAAGAGGTGGGCAGCGCCCTGGAGAGCTACGACATCCACTATCCGGCGGCGCAGATCGCGGCGGCAGTCCTGGTGACCGCCGCCCTGCTGGCCCTGGGGGTTTTCATTGGCTGCAAGCCCTTTCCGGCGGAGCGGCTCCGGGGCTGGGCCGGAAGCCTCGCGGGCTTTGCGCTCTCCCTTGCCGTCCTGACGGGGCTGATTTTCACCGTTTACGCCTCCAAGGGCCTTTACCAGTCCTTCAAGGTCAGCAACGCCGAATACGTCCCCGCCGTCTTCAACGACCTGGGCTTCCCCTATGCCTTTTGCCACCATTTCACCACCTACCTGGTGGACCGGCCCGAGGGCTTCAGCCGCGCCGGGGCGGAGGAGTGGGAGACCGGGGACCGTACCGGGCTGGGAAAGGATGTCAGCGTGATCATGGTGATGAACGAGGCGTTTTCCGACATCACCGACGCTCCGGCCTTCCCGTATACGGAGGAGAACGATCCCCTGCCCAACCTCCACGCCCTCCGGCGGGACCCCCACGCCCTCAGCGGCCATGTGGTGGTACCCGGCTTCGCCGGGGGCACGGCCAACACGGAATTCGACGTGCTGACGGGGATGCAGACCATGGCCCTCTCCGCCTCCACCACCTCCGCCATGCGGGTGGTGAACCGGAATCTGGACAGTCTCTTCCGGGTCTTTGGGAACGACGGCTATGAGACCGCCTTCTGCCATCCGGGGGACAACTGGTTTTACAACCGGGAAAACGTCTACCGCTGGCTTGGCGCGGAGGAAAGCCTGTTTATCGGGGACATGGAGGCTCCGGAGTACAAGGGCCGCTGGGTGACCGACGATTATACGGCAGACCTGATTGAAAGAGCCTTTGAAGAGGCGGAGGCCCCCCTGTTCCACTTTACCACCACCATCCAGAATCACATGTCCTACACCGCCGACAAATACGGATCGGATTACGAATTCCCCCCCACGGGCATTCCCGGCCTCTCGGCAGAGGTGGAAACCCTCCTCAGCGTCTACGTGGAGGGCCTCCGGGACGCGGACGCCATGCTGGGCCGCCTCTGGCGGTACTTCGCCGCCCAGGAAAAGCCGGTGGTTCTGGTCTACTGGGGGGACCACCTGCCCTATCTGGGGAACGACATGCTGGGCTACCGGCAGCTGGGCATCGATGTGTTCCCCGGCCCGGAGGGGCAGGAAAATCTGGCCGCATACCAGACTCCTTATGTCCTCTGGGCCAACGACGCGGCGGCGGAGGTTCTGGACTGGGACAACGCCGTAGAGGCCCTGGACCTGCCGGAGACCGTCTCCGCCTGCTTCCTGGGGGCCGCTGTTCTGGAGCTGACGGGCCGGGGGGAGGAGAGCCCCTGGTTCTCCTTCCTGAATGCGCTCCGCCGGGAGCTGCCGGTGGTGCAGAAGAGCACGTATCAATTGGCGGACGGCTCCCTCACGGGAACGCTTTCCGGCGAGCAGCGGGAGCTCGTTCAGAAGTGGCGGCGGTGGAGCTATTACAAGCTCCAGTATAAGGAGGTCCCATGAGCGCCCGGCCCCTGGCCCTGTGCGGCGTGCTGACCGCCCTGGCGGCGGCCCTGCTTGCCCTGGGCGGCGTGATTCCCGGCATGGTCTTCTGCGCCCCCATCCTGGCCATGGGCGCGCTGCTGCCGGTGCTGGAAGAGCTGGGCCCCAAGGCCGCCGGAACGTCCTACGCCGCCGCGGCCATTCTGGCCCTTCTGCTGGCGCCGGACCGGGAGACCGCCTTTGTCTACCTGTTCTTCGGCTGGTATCCCATCCTCCGGCCCAGGATCGCCGCCCTGCCCTCCCGGCTTTTGCGCCTTGCGGCCCGGCTGGCGGTGTGCAATGTTACAGCCCTGCTGCTCTATGGCCTGGTCCTGCGGCTCATGGGCCTGACGGCGGAGCTGCTGGAGTCCGCCTGGTACTTTAACGCGGCGCTGCTGGCGGCGGGGAACGTGGTCTTTTTGCTGACGGACTCCACCCTGGCCCGGCTGACCAATATCTGGCACTGGAAATTGAAAAAGCATTTATACCGATAAGTATTGTGATTGAGGTGATACCATGAAAACCGCGCTGGTCCTGGAGGGCGGAGCCCTGCGGACCATCTACTCCTCCGGCGTGTGCGACGCTTTCCTGGACGGGGAGCTCCCCCTGCCGGACTACACCCTGGGGGTCTCCGCCGGGATAGCCTACGGCGTCAGCTATCTCTCACGGCAGAGCCGCCGGAATCTGCAATTGATTTGCCACTATGCCAACGACAAGCGCTACATGGGCTTTCGCAACCTGGCGGACCCCCGGAACCGCTCCTACTTCGGCCTCCGGTTCGCCTATGAGACTATCCCCAACGAGCTGATTCCCTTTGACTACGACGCCTTCGCCGCCTATCCGGGCCGGGCGGAGGCGGTGGTGACCAATCTGAACACCGGGGAGGCGGAATATCTCCCCGTCCCCCGGCGGGACTCGCCCAATTTGCATCTGCAGGCCACCTGTGCCATCCCGCTGATGTTCCCCATCATCCGCATCGGGGGCCAGCCCTATCTGGACGGCGGCTGCGCCGACGCCATCCCCTGGCGGCGGGCCTTCCATGAGGGCTGTGACCGGGTGGTGGTGGTGCTGACCCGGGAGCGGGACTACTACAAGAAGCCGGGCCGCTCCGATCAGGCCATTGGCCGGGCCTTCAAAAAATACCCCTATTTCCAGGAGACCATGCGGACCCGGTCGGAGCGCTACAACGCCTGCCGGGAGGCCCTGTTCGACCTGGAACGGCAGGGCCGGGTCCTGGTCATCGCCCCCAGGGACACCCTGGGCTGTTCCCGGACGGAGAAGAACCTGGACACCCTCCGCCGCCTGTGGCAGGAGGGCTATTTCGACGGACGCCGGGAAATCGAGCGGGTCCGGGAGTTCTGGACAGCAGAATAAGGAACGCCCCCTGATGGAATCCATTCCACCAGGGGGCGTTTTTTTCACCTGGAAAACTGCGTTGCCGTTGCTCCGGCCCGGTTTCTCACCAGACAGAAAGAGCGTGCGAAAGCTCTTTATGCTGCCTTTTTCTCGCGAGAAAAAGTTAGTCCTCGCACAGGCCGGCTGTGATGATGGCCATGGAGTAAACCTCCTGGGCGTTGCAGCCCCGGGAGAGGTCGTTGATGGGGGCGTTCAGGCCCTGGAGAATGGGGCCGTAGGCGTCGAAGGAGCCCATGCGCTGGCAGATCTTGTAGCCGATGTTGCCCGCGTTGATGTCCGGGAAGATGAAGGTGTTGGCCTGGCCGTGGACAGGGGAGTCCGGGCACTTGGTCTTCATGACCCGGGGAGACACGGCGGCGTCGAACTGGAGCTCGCCATCCACCACCACGCCGGGGAGGGCGAACTTCGCCTTTTCGCAGGCGCCCCGCATTTTGTCCACATCCTCGCCCGCGCCGGAGCCGTGGGTGGAGTAGCTGAGGAAGGCCACCTTGGGGTCGATGCCGAAGGTCCGGGCCGTGGAGACGGTTTCCACCGCGATCTCCACCAGCTCTTCCTCGGTGGGCTTGATGTTGATGGCGCAGTCCGCCATGGCGAACACGTCCGGGTCGCCGGTGGCGGAGGGACGGACCAGGATGAAGCAGCTGGAGACGATCTTGCACCCCGGCTTGGTCTTGATGAGCTGGAGGGCGGGGCGGACGGTGTCGGCGGTGGAGTAGGTGGCGCCGCCCAGGAGGGCGTCGGCGTAGCCCATCTTCACCAGCATGGTGCCGAAGTAGTTGCCCTGCTTCAGGGCGGCGCGGCACTGGTCCTCGGTCATCTTGCCCTTGCGGAGGGCCACCATTTCGGCCACCATCTTGTCCATGTCCTCAAAGGTCTCGGGGTCCAGGATCTCCGCGCCCTTGACGTTGAAGCCAACCTCCTCGGCGGCGGACAGGATTTCCTCCCGGTTGCCCACCAGCACGGGCATCAGGAACGTGGCGGACAGCAGGCGGGCGGCGGCCTCCAGAATGCGGGGGTCGGTGCCCTCGGTGAACACGATCTTGCGGGGATGGGCCTTCAGCTTTTTGATGAGAAATTCAAACATGTCTTTTCCTCCAGATGTACAAGTCTTCGCGGGGGTTTTATAGATCCATTATACACGTTTGCCCGCCCCGGTCAATCCAAATTTCGGGACGGCCGCATAAAAATTTACGGTTTTGTCACCAATTCCCAGCCCCAATATGGCACACTGAACCCGCCGCCTGGGCCGTCTGCTGTCGAAAACGCCGGAAACGCCCGGAAAACCCGCGCTTTTTTGCTCCTCTCAGGACTTGACGGAAGGGGAAAAAAGCGGTATGATAGGCATCGGTAACAAATTGTAACTTTTTTAGAACATTCCGGCCCGCCCATTCCCGGGGAGGGCCCCATATAAGGAGACCCTATGAGCGAAGACAGGAAAAAAACCGCCGCCCAGGCCCCGCCCCGGCAGGACGGCAAGCCGAAGCCGGAGGCCGCCGGAGAGCGGGAGGACTTCCTCGAGGGCTGGAGCCCTTGGCGGGAGTGGGACCTCCCGCCGTCCATCCGGGATTGGGAACCGGAGGAAGGCGGGCGGGAGCGCCCGGAGCGCTCGGATCGCCGCGCCGCCCGCAGCCGGAACCGCCGGAGCGCCGCCCCCCGGAAAGCCCGTCCGCAGGAGCGGCAGGAGAACCGTTCCCCCCGGAAGGCCATCGCCGAAAAGCGGCTGCATTTCCGCCGCCGCTGGCGGCGCATCGTCCGGGAGAACAAGGCCCACCGCTTCCCGGAGTCCGAACGGCTGCCCATTCAACTGGTATTGCTTCTCTGGGGCCTGCTGCCCATGTGGGGCAGCCTCCTCCAGGAGCGGGTGCTGCAAAAGAACAGCGCCTCCCGGCAGAAGAGCGCCCGGAGCGACCAGAAAAAGCGCCGTTGGCGTATTCACCCCGCCGTCTTCCTGGGGGGGGGCTGCGTGATGGCGGCGATCGTGCTGTTCTTCTCCACCTACACCAACGGCGTTACCGTCACCTACGACGGGAAGGTGCTGGGCTCCCTCTCCAGCGAGGCGGAGGCCGAGGAGGCCCGGGCGGAGCTGGAGCAGGTCACCGCCCGTACCCTGGGCCGGAGCTTTACCATCGACGACTCCCTGATTCAGTACTCCTCCGGTTTGCTGCGCCGCCAGGACCTGGTGGACAAGGAGGTTTACGAGGAGGCCTTGAGCGAAGAGGTGGGCATGGTCACCGCCGCCTACTGCCTTTACGTGGATGGGGAGCGCATCGGGGCCACGCCCTACCAGGGAGCCCTGGAGCAGCTGCTAAAGCAGATCCAGCTCTCCGCCACCAACGAGGGCACCATCTCCGTCTCCTTTGCCGAGAATGTGGAGGTCAAGGAGGAATACGTGCCCACCGACAGCCTGATGAACCTGGGCTATGTGGCCGAAACCCTGTACAGCACCAAAACCGCCGAGGTCACCTACACCGTGGCCAAGGGAGACACCTGGTCCGAGATTGCCGAGGACCACGGCCTGACCTCCAAGGAGCTGGAGTCCCTGAACCCCGGCTACAACATTGACAAGCTGCAAATCGGCGAAATCCTCACCATGTCCGCCTCCGTGCCCTACCTGACCATGACCGTGGTTCAGCAGGAGCGGTATGTGGACAGCGTAGCCTTCGACGTGGAGTACACCGATAGCCCGGACATCTACGTGGGCGACTACAAGGTCACCTCCGCCGGAGAATACGGCGCGGCGGACACGGTGGCCAACGTCACTTATATCAACGGACAGGAAACGGAGCGAACCGTCCTCTCCAGCGTCACGCTTCGCCAGCCCGTCACGGAATACCGGCTCCAGGGCACGAAGCCCCGGCCCACCTGGCTTCCCACCGGCAGCTTCCGCTGGCCCACCACGGGCCGGATCAGCTCCCGCTTCGGCGGACGGAGCTCCCCCGGCGGCATCGGGTCCACCAACCACAAGGGCATCGACATCGCCGTCCCGAGAGGGACCCCCATCTACGCCGCGGACGGCGGCACGGTCACCTACTCCGGGTGGATGGGCGGCTACGGCTACCTGGTCCAGATCGACCACGGCAACGGCTATGTGACCCGCTACGGCCACAACAGCAGCCTGACGGTCTCCGTGGGCCAGAAGGTCTACAAGGGCCAGCAGATCGCCCGGGCCGGCTCCACCGGCAACTCCACCGGAAACCACTGTCACTTCGAGGTCCGCTACAACGGCGTGGCCAAGAACCCGCTGAACTACCTGTAGCCATGGATAAAAGGACCGCCGGAAAAATCCGGGGGCCGATAAGGAAGTATCAAGTATTAAGGAAGGCGGCGTAGCCAAAAGGCTACGCCGTCTTTCTTGCGTGTTTAGGCACGTCACCGATAAGGTTGTAGATGATTTTAACCTTCTGGGTGCGTTTGCCGCTGGACTTGTCCGGGGCATAGACGATAATACGCCGGATAAACTCATTGACGATTTTAGGCGTCAGTTCTGCAAGCTCCAGGTTTTCGTGGACCAGGGAGATAAATCTATCCAGATTCACGGCCTTGCCCTGGGCCTCGTCAAGCTCCGCTTGCAGGACCTTCACCCGCTCGGTCAATTCCCGCTGCTCGTCTTCATAGCCTTTCGCCAGCTTGGAATACCGTTCGTCGGAAAGTTTCCCCGACACATTATCCTCATACAATCGTTGGAAAAGCGTGTCCAGCTGAGGAATACGCCGCTGGGCCTGGTCCAGTTCCCGCCGCTTCTGAGCTGTGGTTTTTCTCTGCTCCGCATAGCTCTTGTCCATGACGGCCTGAGCAAACTCCTGCTCGTAGTCCCGAACGTAGGCAATCGTGTCCCGCAGGTCCGCCAAAACGATGTCATAAAGTATTACTTCCCGGATGAAGTGGGCGGAACAGGTCCCCGTGTTGCTCTTGTAGTTGGAGCACACAAAATGATTCTGCCGGTCCTCAAAGCTGACGGTCGTACAGTAGTGGAGCTTTGCCCCGCAGTCCGCGCAGTAGAGCAGCCCGGAGAACATACTTTGCCTACCCGTCTTAGTGGGACGCCGCTTGTTCTTCCGCAGTTCCTGGACCCGCTCCCATGTCTCCCGGTCAATGATTGCCGGGTGGGTGTTCTCGAAAACCTTTCTTTCCTCCGGTGGGAGAACTAAGGTCTTTTTGGACTTATAGGATTTCTTGCGGGTCTTGAAGTTGACGGTACAACCCAGGTATTCCATGCGGTCCAAAATCTTCGCCACTAGACGGGAATCCCAATCAAAGGGGTCCTCGCGGGGGTGGTTTGGCACGGAATAGCCCCTTTGCAGCTTATACGCCGTTGGGGTCAGAATTTGAGCCGCTTTCAGCCGCTTGGCAATCTGCATCGGTCCCAGGCCGTTCATACAGAGCCGGAAAATCTCCCGCACGACCTGGGCGGCTTCATCGTCCACTTCCCAGCCGTACTTGTTGCCGGTGTAGCCATAGGGGACCTGAGTACATAACCGCTGACCGCTGTTGCCCTTGCTCGTGAGCACGGCCCGGATTTTCTTAGAGGTATCACGGGGGTAAAACTCGTTGAAAAGCTCCCGCACCGCTACCATGTCGTCAAGGCCCTTTTCGCTGTCAATACCATCCGCAACGGCTATGTACCTTACGCCGGAATCTTCAAACCGTTCCATCAGGAGACCCACCGCAAGGCGGTTTCGGCCCAGCCGGGAATGGTCCTTGACGATGATGGATTTCACCCGGCCCTGCTCCACTAAGTCCATCAACTCCTTGAAGCCGGGACGGTCAAAAGAAACGCCGGAATAGCCGTCGTCGCTGAAAAAGAATACATTGGCAAGGCGTAAATCTGTGCAATATTTCAGGAGGAAATCGCGCTGATTTAGGATGGAGCCACTGTCGCCGTCCTGTTCGTCCTCCTGGGAGAGCCGGGTGTAACAAGCGGTGATTTGGGACCCGTCAGAGGGGAGGACACCAGGGACAAAAGTATTGGAATATTTATCGTGCTGCCACATTAGATTAAGACCTCCTTTGGGTGACAGCCGAACCTTATTAAACATAAGACCCGGCAAAAGTCCGTTTTTAGTAAATTCATAGGACTTTTGCAGAATCTTCCAAAATGATTCGCCGCATTTTTTCAACGGCAGTCTCTCGTGCATCGGGGGAAAATTCTGAGACAACGATATACGTTGTTCCGCCGATAGCCCTGCTCCGCGTTCGAGGTGCAAGGGCTTCTTTTGGTTGGTTGGGGGCGTGATTTGATGTCATTATTATATAGGTATTGCGCTCTCAATGAGCCGCAATAAGACACCCGGAGGCGGGAACCGCCTCACATGTTTATACGGTACAACGCCTTGACGCCGATGTGCAGTCAAGGCAACCTTGTACCTTGGCCCCCTTTCATTAGTTTAATGTATATCCTTTCGGCAATTACTTACCGAGAGAACGCAATTACTTGCCAGAATCCAAAAATCCAGCGCGTTCGAGAGCGGCTAGGATGACATCCGCCAAAATCCTGTTATTTTCCGCCGTGATTACGGCGTTACTCCGCAGCGAGTTAGCGGATTTGCAATGCTTCTGCTCCATCATGGCTTTTTCAAGTTTCATTTCCCGCAACGAGAGGCACGCCGTCAGGATTTGCTCTTGCTCCTCCTCGGTGAGGTTGCCCAGGGCTCCCGCGACTGTCTTAGTGGGATTAAGAGACGTTACAAAGGACATTTCCTTTGCCAAATTCAAGAGCATTTCCTGGCCCTGGTGGCTAAGTCCGGCAGCGGTAGCCATCAATTGTTGGATATTGACGGCAGTTTCATCAATTTCTCCGCCATTTTCAGCCTGATAAATCGCAAATTCCGTGTATGTGTCACGCTCCCCGCTCTCGTCCCTGCCGTATAGCTCCGCCGGGGTGACGCCTAGAGCCTTTGCGATTTTAGCCACCGTGGAGGGTTTTGGATTGTACTTGCCCAGCTCATAGGCACGTATATACGCATCGGCAGTCCCACAAGCCTGAGCAACTTGCTTTTGCGTGAGGCCCTTTTCCAGGCGGATTCTTCGGATGTTATCATTGACGGTCATACCTATCACCTCTCCTATATTATATAGTATAGCATATCTACACGCGGGAGTCAAGAAAGAAAGTATATTGTTAAGAAAGATTTTATTGAGACTCCAGCCATGGTGCTCTCTGGAGGAGACGAGGCAGCGGCAACAGAAAGAAATCAAATTGAACAGAAAGAAAGTGTTGACAAATGGAGTGCGCGGTGGTATACTGGTGGTACGGTAAAGAAAGATAGCTTTCTTTACATCTTGATTTATTTCTCACTAGGAGGTGGTGACACTTATGGCTGTCCCAATGGATTCGATTTTGCTGGCTGCCGTCGACAATTGGCTGTTGGCAAATCCGCAAGGCATAAATCCGAATCGCGAAAAAATTAAAGAAGAAATTGTCAATCAAACCCGGATAATTATTGACATGCAAAATGCTCTGTTGTCCAAGACAACGAAGATGAAAGTGCCGGATAGATTGACGAACGTTCAGATTGCGCGCATTATTGAACTTGTAGAACCTGTCATCTGTATTTCAGCCGGGAAGGACGACGATGATGAAACTGAGTTTGATTTGCTCGGCGTCTATGAGTATGACGGGCCGAACAAAGGCATCTACAACACGTCGGAAAAAGCGTTAAAACAAATCATTAGGTATTATAACTTTGCGGCAGTTGAACGGGACATGGAAGAAGTTAAGCAAATGCTTCGATTGCTGCTTCCACGGAAACGCCGCTGCATGGACCGGGACTTAATCGCCGTCAACAACGGCATATTTGACTACAAGCGTAAAGTTTTGATGCCGTTCACCCCGGATAAGATTTTCCTGAGCAAATCCAGGGTCAATTACAATCCGAACGCCCAGAATATCACGATACATAATTCGGATGACAATACAGATTGGGACGTGGAATCCTGGATGTCGGAATTGTCCGACGACCCAGGAATCGTGAATCTTCTCTGGCAGGTTATAGGCGCGGCTGCTCGGCCATTGGTCCGCTGGGGCAAGTGTGTGTTCTTTTTCTCACGCTCCGGCAACTCCGGCAAGGGAACGCTCTGCGAACTCATGCGGAACCTATGCGGGCGAGGTAGTTACGCCAGTATTTCCCTGGCTGACTTCTTATCGGAGTTCCGGTTGGAAGAACTGGTCCATGCCAATGCCATTATTGTTGACGAGAACGATGTGGGGCTGCATGTGGAAAGGGCGGCTAGTTTTAAGGCCGTCGTAACGCAAGACGTGCTCCAAATCAATCGTAAATATAAGATGCCTATTAGTATTCGGCCCATGTGCTTCATGGTCCAGTGCATCAACGAATTGCCCCGTTACAAGGATAAGTCTGACAGTCTGTATCGCCGCCAGCTGATTATCCCGTTTGGCAAGTGCTTTACAGGGGCGGAACGTAAATACATTAAAGATGACTATTTGTCCAGGCAGGACGTTTTAGAGTATGTCCTTTACCGTGTCCTGCACATGCCGGACTACTATGAGCTCTCCGAGCCCGCCGCCTGCAAGCGGCTGCTGGAAGAATACAAGGAATATAACGACCCCGTGAGGGCGTTTCTCAACGAGACGTTGGAAGCGGCTAATTGGGATTTTTTACCTGCTCCATTTCTGTACGACGCCTACAAAGGGTGGGTGGCTGAGAATTGTCCATCGGGTAAGATGACCGGCAAGAATATGTTTTACGCCGATGTGATGGAAGCTGTCAAGAATAATCCAGATTGGTATTGGCCCGTGGACGCAAAGGGAAAGAAAATGGATGTCCGA
The DNA here is from genome assembly GCA_910574635.1 of Oscillospiraceae bacterium. Classification (GTDB taxonomy): domain Bacteria; phylum Bacillota; class Clostridia; order Oscillospirales; family Oscillospiraceae; genus Oscillibacter. The sequence goes on from CAJTCG010000003.1 coordinate 252,265, forward strand.
GTGGGGAATAAAATCACGATGGATGTTCTCGAACCGCTGTATTTGCAGTATGGTCTTGCATATACGTGGGCCGACAGGTTCCAGAATCCCACTGTTTTGTCATCCAGTAAATATACGGGTCTATTGCGGAAGATACCCCGTATAAAACCCAATACCAACAGCCCGACAAACACGGGTGAGGATGCGAAAGACTGAGGCGAGGGACAGCGGCAGAAACCGCTGTCCCCCCTTTGCTTCCAATGCTAAGAATACATGACGGAAAAGAGCACATGAAAACTCGGAATTTGCAACTTTTTGAACGCAAATACCTGTCCGTTTTTTATATTGGAAAAATCGGACAAGCCAATACAAAGTGGTGAGTGAAGAGAGAGAACGGTGGTCGGCCTCTGGTTTTGTCCGTTTTTTACATTCTTGAAGCTGTAAAATCGGACAACAGGAAAAACGTACAGAAGCCTTGTGCCACAAGGAATACGGGCTGAGCGTCTAATCCTCTGTCCGAAAACGAAAATAAAATACGGACAGAGGCTATTCTTACGGCTGCAATGGATTGATGGGTTTTGTCCGGTTTGTCCGTCTTTATATTAGAAAGTTATATGAAAGCTCTTATTTTAATACCCTAATGCGTATTAAGCCAAGGTTCAAAAAAAGACGGACAAATCGGACAAACGGAATTTGCAACTTTTTTGCCTTTTTCCACTCTCCGACACGTATTAGGGCTTCCAGGTGTATCCTCCCCTCCCTCCTCAGACGTGTATTTCCCGGAAGGGGGGCGCTGGCCCCTGCCGCCCCTGACGGCGAAGAGCCGTCAAACACCCCTGGTATCTGCCAGTCCTACGATTCAGATATATTCCCCCTGGCTGTATCTGCTCCCGTCGCCTGGGGCCGGGGGGCCGAAAAAAGCGGCCCCCTGGGCCGCTCCAGGCCCCAGGCGGGAGGAGCGGAGCCCGCAGCCCGCCCAGAGCGGCCAACCGACCGAGGGACGAGGGAGGGCAGGACGCGGGCGGGGCCGTCCTGGGGGGACCCGCCGAGGCTCTGGCGCAGAAGGGCCGGGAGGGAGCCCGCTGTGGCGCGGAGGGTGGGCCATGGGACCACCCGGAGCAGCCCGAGGGCGACCGGAGGACCGAGTGCCGGAGCCGTCCGAGCCGCCCATAGGGCGTAGCGAGGCGAGTGGGGGGCCGGGACGGCGGCGGAGCGACGGGTGAGCGCAGGCGGCGATAGCCCGAGGCCAACGGAGCCGGGGGCCGGAGGGCCACGGCGGAGAGGCGACCGCATGGCGGGCGGGCCGTAGCCCCGGAGCAGCGGCGGTCCGTAGCCAGCGGCCCCCCTCCGTGGGGGCCGGGGGCGGAGGGCGGAAGCCGATGCGCAGGGGGCCGACGGGCGCGAACATTCCTTTGATGTTCCGCCCGGAGGTCCGCCAGGACCGAGGACGGAACAAGGGAGCCAACGATGGGGCGCGGCGACATGGCCGGGCCTACGCCCGGCCATGATCGCCGCGTTCCCTGAGTGCTCCCTCGCCGCGCGGATTGGCAAGTTCGCAGTCAGCCAATGCGGGGAAGCAGACAGCTCCGCTATGGGCCGCAAAAAAATATGGCCCCTGCTGGCGGCACATGCCGCCAGAGAGGCAAAAAAAGAAATTTAGAAACGCCTCCGCAGTGTATTATTGTCAGTCCGGCCCGAGAGGGCCGGACACAAAAGACTATTGTTATGTGCCGATTGAATCAAATTCATCCGTTTCGAGAAGGTAATGGTCGAACGCAGCGTTTGTTTGTGGAGCAGTTGGCGTCAAACGCGGGTTACGATTTGGATTTTTCACATGTATCAGAGAACGATATGAGGAATGCGAGTTTTGCGGCGTCTGTTCAAGGCGATACAAGATTGATGCGGTATTTGATTTTTTCGAATATGACAGAAACAGGTGCGCTTGGTCCTGTTGAGTATGTGCGTGAACAGCCTGTTTCGTCTGAGCAGGTTGGGCTGCGGGATAGATTCGTCGGTGGCATTAAGAAGATGCGAGTTGTGGCCGTGATATGTCGGATTTGGATACAGCGTTTGAAACTATAACTGGTTCAAGTTCGGATGAGATGGATTGTGAGCTGTGAAAATGCGGATTATAAAGCGCTTGATAAGAATTTGTTTATCCATTGGATTGTGCGTAATGCTTTTTCTTTTCGTCCATTTTTACATGATTTTTCGTCTGTAAATGAGTTCGCTGAAAATTTGTATGATTTGCGAAATGCGTTTACACATGAGGGCATCATTAAGTCAAACTGTGAGCATGTTGTTATTGTTGATACGGATTGTATGGCTTGTCTTTCTGGTCATTATTTGTTTTTGCCGTTACGTTCGTTTTGTAGGGCTATTTTCGATGAAGCTCAACGTGTTTTTGAGAAGCATGGTGGCGTTGTGTTTTGTGAATTTTCTGCTTGTGGTGTAGATTTGATTTCTTATAACAAGATTAGCGCATTCATTGAAGCCGCTTACGCTCAATTTTGGGCTAATTATTCTCGTGAGGATAATGCTTTGAATATGCTTTATGATTTCTTGTTTCATAAGCATGATGGGTTTAAAAATACGGTTCGGCTGTATTTTGAAAATAATCCTGGCTCAGATTATGTGATTGAAAATTTTGAGCCGCGTGTTTTATCTGATGGCATTTTATTTTTTGCGAAGGATTATTTTTCAGGTATCGTTGGTCATATGATACCAGGTATTATGTGTCGTTTTGATGAGATTCAGTTTGAGCGTATGTTGGTTGTGCGTGACGCATTAGATGCGTATTCGATTCGTGTTGATGAGTGTTTGAAACATGCATTTGATACATGTGATTTTGATGGCTTATGTTTGTTGGATTTGTGATTGAGATGGTCAAGTGTTATTTGTCGTAATGGTTTGAATATTGTTTAAAAAATTTGGCCGACGGTTGTGAAACCGTCGGCCAAATTTGTTTGAAGTTTTGATGTGTTTAGTTGGGATAAGCCGTCCAAACGTCAATGTCGTGGGTGGAGGGGTAGGTGTTGTTTGCCCAGAAAATTTTGTATACGCCGTTGACAGGTGAGCCATCGGTGGTGTATACTTTCATTGTCTTGGGGAAGCCATCCGTGCTTTCGCTGACGTAGATGCTGACATGCATAAGATAGCCTGCGTCATCCAGGGTAATCATCAGGTCGCCGGGCCGGGCGTTTGCAATCGTGGTCTTTCTCCAGGTCACGCCAGTCTGCCCCCAGATTTCGTCGGCGACGAAAGCGGCCCATCCGCCACATCCAGCGGCCGTGCTGGTGTGCTGGTTGTGATAGTCTGTACATCCGTATCGATTGGTAATCTGTGCAATGCAGTTCTTGGCAGACGCTCTGCCAGAGCCGAGACCCGCATAGCCCTTGCTGAAGTCAGTCTTGCGAGGATATCTGGCCTGCAGCTGGTTCAGGATTTCCGTTACGTTGGCTTCCGTAATCGCCTTGCCATTGGCGAGCGTACGGCCAGCGGGAGTCTCGGGCGTCTCAGGCTTGGGAGTCGGCTCGACGGGCTTAGGTGCCGGAGTTTCAGGCTTGGGCTCGGGCTTCTGAGAAGTTCCGTCGTCAAACTGGTCGTTGTCCTTGTCGCCGGTGACAGGCGCGTACTGAGCCATGCGCTGAATAACGATAGCAGCCTGTCCGCGGTTCATGATGTTCGTTCCGACGAAGCGGCCGTCAGAGTAACCAGAGATAATACCCAGGGCGTAGACGTTCTTCACGGCGTCCTGATACTGGCTGGGGATGTTCTTGTAATCCGTAATCTTAGCCTGGATGGCCGTCTTCTGGCTGGTGCTGGCGGCAAAGCCCTTGGCTTTCATGATATTGGTCATCAACTGAGCCATATCGTACCGGTTAATGCCGGTGCTCATGGCAGAAGCGTCAGTGTAGGTCCAACGGAAGCTGGTGTTATTCAGACTGCCGTTTTGGGCCATGGTCATGTTGGTGGGTCCGAATGTGCCAAACGTGTTCTTGTAGTAATCAGTGTCGTACTTGGTAATCTGGTCGGCATAAAATGCCCGGGCAAGCATAGCTACGAAATGGCTTTTCGCAACTGTGTTCGTAGGCCGGAAAGTACCGTCTGCATAGCCGTTGACGATGCCCTTTCCGGCGCAGTACATGATGCCCTTGTAGAACGTGTGCGTGGTCGGCACGTCAGAGAAGCTGATGGTCAGTGCGACTTCATCCTGGATGGTTTCGACCTGGGTAGTTTCAATCTCAGGCTGAGTCTCAGTCTCGGCATCGCGGGCCCGCATGATAGCGTCCACCAGGGCCTTGACGATTTCCTGGTCCTCGGGAGTTAATTCGTCCAGGTCCGGAAGCTCGTAGGTGCCGTCCCAATCGGCGTAGAGATTCGCGATGGATTCCAAGTCAGAACCGGTCTCAGCTGCAAAGGCAGGGACGGCCAGAGACAGCGCCATAACGAGTGTGAGCATGGCCGTAAGAATACGGCGCAGAGTTTTGGAATAACTCATGATTTGATTACCTCTCTTCGTTCTTCGTTTTTCTCACGGCAAATTGGAGGGGGGAATAGGGCTGGGGGCGGAAACGCCCCCAGCCCTGCTTGCTAGGGACCTGCCGTGAGGAAAACAAAATCGTGCCGTGCGGACGCAATTATCCCAACACGACACGACTATACATAGCACACACATCGGTTTCCCCTTGCCAAAGATTGACGGCAGGGGTATAATAATCCCGTGGTGCGAATTTCATCGTTGTGTGGACAAGGTACGTTTGTCCGCATAGGTCATGGGGGGTTGCAGCCCCTCATGACCACCGCACTATTAAGTTTTCCTCGTTTGTTATTGTACGCTTCTAATTATAAAATGGCAAGCCCCTATTTTAAGATTTGCAAAAAGACGCCTCCCTGGTTTGCTCCAGGTGAGGTGTCTTTTTTGCACCTCTTAAACAAATATAGTCTTTTGTCCCCGCCCCTGCCGGGGCGGGGATAGGTGATAGTCTTTCTCGGGTCCGGCCCCTGCCGGGGCCGGAATACACTTCGTAGGTTCGGGAAGGGTCAAAATGGAACCAGCGGGCCAAATGGAGGCCAAAATGGAACCATCGGCAGAGGAAAGGAGGACGAGAGGCTGGCGGGCTATGGGGCAGGGTCGGAACGGGCAGGTGCGTCACACCCCCTTATGCTCTTCCGGGATTTTTGGGCAGTTCCGGGTTTCTGAGCCCGGCATCGCAGAAAACCCCAATAAATTATTGGCAAAACGATGTGTAACTCGGGGTGCTGGGGGGAGTGTAACATCCTTACACTTTGTTACACTCCGCTCTTGCTTCGTCTCATTTATGAGCAGATTCCAGGCCCCGAAAGTTACACAAGTTTAGCCCCCTCGTGACGCCGTGTGTAACTCGCTGTGTCGGACGGAGTGTAAGGCTGTTACACTTTCTTACACTCCGGGCCAGCCGCCCAAAATGGAACCAACGGCCAAATGGAGGCCAAAATGGAACCATCCCACACGGAGCCCACTCAGGGACCTTTGTGATCGCCATGGGGGCCTACGGCCCCCATGGCGACCACAAAGGCTTCTTTTGCCCCCAGCCCGTCCGGGGGTTAGATGTACTCGTCCTCCAAAAAGAGCCCCGGATATGGGTATTGCTCGTCCGGATACAGCGGCAGGTCCTCCAAATTGAATTTGAGGACCTGACGGGGGTCCGTGCCGCGCTCGAAAAGCCACGCGTAGCCCAGCGGCATCTGCAATATGCGAGTCATCGACTTGTTGGCCCTGGTCGCGATATAACGGGCCGTCTCCACGTCCTGGCCTCCCAGGTATAGCAAGTGGTCGCAGTTATTAACAATCGTCATGGCCCTGCTGTGCCCGTAGCTGGCCTCCAGCTGAGACAGGCTTTGCAAGATTATGCTGACGGAAATCTCACGGGACCGAATTACCGATGTAATTTTATCAAAATCGGGGATGCAAGCGTCAGCCGCAGCGGCGAAATCATCCAGGATTAGCCTGACGGGGACTTTCAGGCGGCGGGTCGGTTGTGCATCCGCGCTGCTGCATAGGACTTGCAATGCCTGGGTGTACAGCAATGCCGCGATACGGTCCATGGACCTATCTGTGTCAGAGATATGCAGAAAGACCGCAGTCTTACGCTCTCCAATATCGGGCAGGTTGATTTTTTGCGGGTGGTCCAGAAGAAAAGACGGCCCGGAGAAGGTAAAAGTCGATAGTTTTTCCGCCAGGATGCCCTGGATAGAAGCGTAGGTTCTGTCAGCTGCCTTTGCTATGCTGAACATCTGATATTGTACCGCCGCAAGGCACTCGGGGTCTATTTCTACCAACTCCTTCATAAGCTGGTCGAAGTGGCCCGTGCCCATCTCCCGGAAAAGCCGGGTCACGCTGTCCATGGTGCGCTCCCACTCCGGCAACCGCTCCATGACATAGGCAATCATACAGGCCAGCATGGACCTCGCGGAGAGGTCCCAAAACGGGTCCCGCAAGTCCCCCACGGGCACCAGCGCCGCCGCCACGGTCATGACGTCCTGTTCGTTGCAGCGGCCATTGAAATCTTCCCGGATGTAGTCTAAGGGATTGTAGCCATAGGGGCTGGACATACAATCAGTCAGATTGATTTCTTGGATGACATAGCCCCGCTTTTCCAGGCTCTCCCTGCTTTGCTGGCAGAGGTCCCCCTTGGTATCCGTAACAATCAGGCTCTCGCTGGCCCGGAGGATATTGGGCAGCACGTAGCTACGGGTCTTGCCCGCGCCAGAGGGGCCTATAATCAGGTCGTTGTTATTAAGACCCGTGGCCCGTGTATCATTGCTCACGGTCTGGTCACGGGCCAGGATGCGATATGTTTTGTTGTACATTTTGGTCCCCCTATTAGAAATGGTCAACTACACGGTCCGCCAGCCCCCAGGCTACGGCCTCGGAGGCGTTGAAATAGCAGTCCGTAGCCGTCTTTTCCAGGACTTCATCCAGGCTACGGCCCGTATGCCTAGCCAGGATTTTGCCCACCGTCTCACGGGTCTGCATCAGGTCCTTGGCAACACTGTTAATTTTTAAGGCGCTACCGCCCAGATTACCAGCAATCAACGGGTCGTGTATCAGGACCCGGCCATGGGGCAGGATTTCCCTTTTAGCTCCGGCGGCAAACAAAAGAGCCGCCATACTTGCCGCAATGCCAATACACACGGTTTTGACCGGGCAGGATACGGCTTGCATGGCATCATACACGGCAAGGCCGCTGCTGACCTCGCCGCCAGGGCTGTTAATATACAGGGTGATTTCCTCGTCGGGGCTTTCGAGAGCCAGGAAATGAAGCTGAACAATCATGCTATTGGCAGTTTCGGCGTCGATTTCTCCGGTACAGTAGATTTCACGGTGCCGAAAAAGTGCATCCCGGATAGGAATACAGGCGGTTCCCTCGCAGGTCTCTTTGATAATGTTCGGTGTAATCATGTCCCCCTCACTTTCAATCGCGCAGGGCTGCAAACGGCTCCACGAGAATCTTGTACAGCAGGTCCGTTCGTTGTGGTGATTCCAGGACAGTGATTTCGTATATCGCCTCCCGGAACAAGCCCCGATTCTCGGGCACATGCTGGCAGATAGAGTCCCAATATACGCTCATAAAACGCCGGTTCCCCGTGAGCCTGAATACACCTTGGAAAAAGCGCCGAATCGGCATACGGTGAAGGTTGTACGGAGGCCCCGCCAGTGTGTTCAGCCCCTCTAACCGGGCAGCAAGGGATACCCGGACCTGAGTATTACGCTCCGGTTCGCAGCGTGGGAGCAGCGCGGAATCTTTGCGGCAATACGCCTCGTCTATCCGGGAAACGGGCGCGGCCAGGATGTTGACAACATCGGTCAATTCCTCTGGCGTAAGTTCATTACGGCGTACCCGTTCGGCAATCTCACGGGCCGTCAGCTGATAGGACAGGTCCTCGCGGGTCCCCGTAATGATTTGCAGGTCGCAAAAAATATCATAGCCCCCCACGTATTTTACGATAGGCATACGGGCCATGGAGCGTATCACGGCACCGTCATACTCCGGGTGCGCCGCCCAATTATCCGCCAGATTGCCCAGACGCTCGTCAAGAGCGATTCGCTCAATCTCCATGCCTGTCCTCCTGGAGGCGGATAAAGGGCGGGACAATCCCGCGCTCCGTGTTCTCGCCCTGGAAGCAATGGCCGCAGTATTGCCAGATGCCGTCCCGGCCCTCGGTCACGCGCTTAAAGGTAGCATACGTCTCCCGGTATCGCCTCGTGTCCGGGTCCAGTTTGGTGCTGTACGGCTCTCCCATCTGAGCGCAGGCGGAGGACATACAGGCCGGAGGCAGACAATCCATGGCATCGTCTACTACGGCCTGGGAGACATAATCGCCTACCTGGGCTCTCTCATAGCTGAACGTGTCCGGGGTGTAAACTTCTTTGCCTTGATACGTCATATTTTTTTACCCTCTTTTCTTATGAAACGTTCAGGGGAGGCTTTTGCCTCCCCCGTGTATCTCTGCTTCATGCTGCCTTGCGCTTGCGGCCCTTGGCCGGGGCGGGTTCGTCCTCCTCCGGGATGTAGCCAGAGGCCTCCGGGGTATAGTCATAGCGGTTTTCAGCAGCGGGCGCGGCGGGCTTGGAATCGGCAAAATAGACACTTTCCGCAACGATTTCCACGGACACGCGCTTGTTGCCGTCGCGGTCGGTCCAATTGCGGGTTTGGAGCCGTCCATCCAGCACAACCCGGCGGCCCTTGGCAAAATAGCCGCAGAGAAAATCAGCGGCACCCCTCCACGCCACGACGTTGAAAAAGTCCGTCTCACGCTCTCCATCCTGGTCGGCGTAGTTACGCTCCACGGCGATACGGGCATTACAAACGGAAATCCCGCTGGCGGTCTTACGGAGCTCGGGGTCAGCGCAGAGACGGCCCATAATAGTAATTTTGTTCAGCATAATTTTTACCTCACTTATTCACAAAATTTTAGAGCAATTCACTCTGTTCGTCAAAACACCTGACGCCCGTAAAGCGGGCGTCCTGGATGTCCCCCGATAGCCGTATTTGCCTCTGGGGATGATACAGGGTCATGTCTCGGGATTCTCCAGACTTCTCTTTACCTTTTGGGCGTATTCGCGCCTCGCCAGGAGAGGGCAAAACGACCCTGGGGGAGTGGATCGCCCGCCTCCGGCGGGCGGTCCACTCTCCCAGGGTGCCACACGAGGGCGCAGCCCTCGTGTGTATTCGGTAGACGCTTCGGGCGTCCTATCACGTAGATTTCAGAATCAACGAGCAGGCCCTTTCCAACCCATGCCGGAGCCGCTTGTCCGCATTGATGTCCTCCGGTGTGTAGTCCAGAGCCTCCAGGGTGTCGGAGAGGTCCATGGTGTAGCTGTACTCGTGGTTATCCAGTTCGCAGCGAAACATTTCGCAGATAAACCCGTCGCCGGTCGGGTCTGCCGCAATGGCGGCGGCAAGTTCTTCCGCGTGTCGTGCCGTGGTGGTGTGCAGCAGGTCAGCGTCTTTTTTCCGCACAAACCCGCCGTAGCCGATGGAATAGATTTTGTCCTGGTCATTTTCAGGGTCCAGGCCCCAGCCCTGCATCATCTCGGCAAATTGCTTCTGATTAAAGGCAAAGCCCAGGGGCAGAGCGTTAAACTCCTGCTGCTGACGGTCTCGCAGTTTTCGATACTCATTCATTCAGTCTTTCTCCTTTCTACTAATACGGCTCTCTGGCGTCCTGATAAGGACGCAAAAATCCGCTGACCCCAGCCGGACCAGCGGAAAATCTAATTTATTTGATTGACTATAAAGAAGAACAGGGGACCGAATGGCCCCCTGTTCTATTTGGTGATAAGGTTCGACTGTCGTTGTCAGCTCTACTTCCTTATCGGCCCCCGCCTAAATCCGGCGGTCCTTTTGGCTGCGGTTCTTTAAAGAAAGGCGGCTCAGGGCAGCTTGTACTTCCTCAAATCCTTGTCCAGGCTCTCGGTGAACTCTCCGGCGGCCTTGAAGTCATGGAGGAAGGCGTGGCGCTGCTCGGCGCGGTCCTCCCGCTCCTCCATGACGCAGACGGCGATGTTGGAGCAGTGGTCGGATACCCGTTCCAGGTTCGTCAGCAGATCGTTTAGGATAAAGCCCAGCTGCACGGTGCACTCCCCGCTCTGGAGGCGGTGGATGTGCCGGGCCCGGATCTCGTCGGTAAGCCGGTCGATGGTCTCCTCCAGGGGCTCCACCAGCTTGGCGGCGGCGGGGTCGTCGGCCTGGAAGCAGCTTACCGCCGCGGTCAAAATATCCTCCAGGGCCTGTTCCAGCACCAGGAGCTCCGCCTCCGCCGCGCCGGAGAAGCTGAGCCCCTTTTCGTGGAGCTCCCGGGCGGACTCCTGGATGTTCAGGGCGTGGTCCCCGATGCGCTCGAAGTCCCCGATGGCGTGGAGCAGCCGGGCCACGGTGTGGATATCCTCCATGGAGAGGCCGTGCTGGGAAATCTGCACCAAATAGCCGCTGAGGCGGTCCTCGTAGACGTCCAGCTTGTCCTCGTTTTCCAGAAGCTCCGCTTCCAGATTCCCGTTATACCTGGAAAGCTGCCCCAGGGAGGCCAGAAGGCTCTTTTGGGCCAGGGTCCCCATTTCGCAGGTCATGGCGGCGCACTCGCTGACCGCCGCGCCGGGGGTGCGGAGCAGCAGGGGGTCCAGGAAGGCGAACCGGGGGGTCTTGTCCTCTTCCTTGACAGCCGCCCGGGCCAGCCATTCCAGCTGGCGGGAGAAGGGCAGCAGCAGGGCGGTGGTGCCGATGTTGAAAACCGTGTGGCACAACGCCACGCCCACGGCCCCCACGGCGGAATCCATAAAGGGGAAGTGGAACAGCAAATCCCCGCCGCAGAAGACGATGAGTCCAATCGCCGTGCCGATGATGTTGAAGGCGATGTGGATGACGGACACCCGCTTGGCCCCCCGGGAGACCCCGATGGAGGAGATCAGCGCTGTGACGCAGGTGCCGATGTTCTGGCCCATGATGATGGGGAGGGCCACGCCGTAGGTGATGGACCCGGTGAGGGCCAGGGCCTGCAAAATGCCCACGGAGGCCGCCGAGGACTGGATGACCCCGGTGAAGGCCGCGCCCACGGCCACGCCCAGCAGGGGATTGCGGAAGGCGGTCAGCAGGTCCGAGAAGCCCGGCATATCCGCCAGGGGGCTGACGGAGTTCTTCATCATCTCCATGCCGGACATCAAAATGGCGAAGCCAATGAGAATCCGCCCGATGTCCCGCCGCCGCTGGCGCTTGGAGCCCATGATGAGCAGGATGCCCGCCAGGGCGAAGAGGGGGGCGAAGTTCTCCGGCTTCAAGAGGTTCAAAAGCACGCTCTCGCTCTCAATGCCGGTGAGGGACAAAATCCACGCCGTCAGCGTGGTGCCCACGTTGGAGCCCATGATGACGCCGATGGTCTGTCCCAGCTCCATGACGCCGGAGTTCACCAGGCCCACCAGCATCACCGTCACCGCCGAGGAGGACTGGACGGCGATGGTGATGCCCGCGCCCAGGAGCAGGCCCTTCATGGGGTTGGAGGTCATGCGCTTCAGCAGCCGCTCCAACCGGCCGCCGGCCATCTTCTCCAGGCTCTTGGACATGGTGGTCATGCCGTAGAGGAAGAAGGCCAGGCCGCCGCAGAGGGTAAACAGGGAAAAAATATCCATAAGCTTTCCTCGCTTCCGTGTCCGCGCCAAGGCGGACGCTCCATCTTATGTGACGGCTCCATTATATATGTGGAGGGCAGGCGCAGGGAATCGGCGGAATGACCAAAACGCAAATTTTACGGAAATTTTTGGCGTTCCGCCCAAAATTATTCTTCCGCTTTGTCTGTTTCGCCGGTTCCCTCTTCCTCCGGCTCCGGAATCCAGGGGCAGCGGCCGTAGAACGAGGTCATGGAGCGGATTTCCTCCGCCAGCTCCGGCGCGGCCTGGCCGGGGAGAAGCCGCCAGCGCCAGTTGCCCGCGCCCACGCCGGGGACGTTGATCCGGCTCTCGCTGCCTAAGGCCAGGTAGTCCTGCATCTGGGCCACAAACAGCTCCGCGACGCTGCCCTGCCCCGCCCGCAGCAGGGCAAGGCGCACCTCCTCCGCCCCGGAAACCCCCAGGTACTTCTCGGCGAAGGCCCGCTCCTGCTTGGGGGCGGAGGCATACCACCCGGCGGCGGTGTCGTTGTCGTGGGTGCCGGTGTAGCAGACGCAGTTGGGCTGGTAGTTGTGGGGCAGGTAGGCGTTGGAGGGGTCCGAGAAGGCGAACTCCAGCACCTTCATCCCCGGCAGGCCGGACTCCTCCCGGAGCTGGTGGACGCCTTCCGTCAGGATGCCCAGATCCTCGGCGATGAAGGCGATGCCCTGAAACCAGGAGGTCAGCACCCGCAGCAGGTCCATGCCGGGACCCTTCTCCCAGGAGCCCACCCGGGCGGTCTCGGCCCCTGCCGGGACGGCCCAGTAGCTCTCCAGGCCCCGGAAGTGGTCGATGCGGATGATGTCGAAGAGCTTGGAAGCTCCCTCCACCCTCCGAATCCACCAGCCAAAGCCGTTGCGCTTCATGGCTTCCCAGTCGTACAGGGGATTTCCCCAGAGCTGGCCGTCCTCAGAGAAGTAGTCCGGCGGCACGCCCGCCACCTTGGAGGGCTTCCCCTCCTCGTCCAGAAGGAACTCCTTCCGCTCGCTCCACACGTCGGCGGAGTCCAGGGAGACGTAAATGGGCAGGTCCCCGATGAGGCCCAGGCCCAGGCCGTTGACATAGGTTTTCAGCGCCGCCCACTGGGTAAAGAACCAGTATTGAACGCAGGTCTCAAAGGCCGCCTCCTCCGCCAGCTCCACCCGCCAGCGTTCCACGGCCTCCGTTTCGTGGCGGCGGAGGCCCTCGTCGGGCCACTGGAACCAGGGGAGGCCCCCGAAGTGCCGCTTCGCGGCCCGGTAGAGGGCGTACTCCCGGACCCAGGGGCGCTCCTCGGCAAAGGCCCGGGCGGCTTCCGCCGCCTCGCCGCTGACCCGGGAGAAGGCCTTGCGGAGCAGGGGCTCCCGGCTCTTTTTCAGCGCGGCGTAGTCAATCTTGTCCCCGGCGGGGACCTTGGCGGAGGCCAGCTCCTCCTCCGTCAGGAGGCTGTCCCTGGCCAAGAGCTCCAAATCAATGAACAGGGGATTTCCGGCGAAGGTGGACTCGCTGGCATAGGGGGAATCCCCGGCCCCGGCGGGGCCCACGGGGAGAATCTGCCACCAGGACTGCCCCGCGTCCTGGAGGAAGTTGGCGAAGGCCCGGGCCTCCGCCCCCAGAGAGCCGATGCCGTACTCCGAGGGCAGGGAGAAAATGGGCAGGAGGATGCCTGCGGAACGTTTCATAAGAAAACCTCCATGATGAATAGTGTGCCCCCTCATTGTAAAAAAACGCCCCCCGGTTGTCAAGAACCGGAGGGCGCCGGATTTACAGCTTTTTCTCATAGCAGTTCAAAATCTCGCGGATGTATCCGTGAAAGAAAAATTCCGTTCCCCCGGCGAAGCGGTAGCCGATGGAGGGATACAGGCGGTTGGCGGGGGCGTTCCCCTCCCAGGTGTCCAGGCGGATGACCGTCTTGCCCTGGGCCCGGGCGGTTTCCTCGCAGAAGGCCGCCATCCGCTTGGCAAAGCCCTTCCCGGACTGGGCCGGGTGGATGCAGAGGGTGTGGATTACCCCCACCTCCTCCCGCCCCGCCGGAATGGACCAGGAAATTTTGTCGTACTCGGGAAGCTGAATCCCGTTAAGGTTCACCACGCCCCAGAGCGCGCCGTCCTCCTCTCCCACATACAGGGTCCCGGCCTCCAGAGCCTTGCGGGCGTCCTCCGTAGTGGGATAGCTTCCCCGAAGCCAGTTGGTATAGGCGGGGCCCTGATCCTCCTTGTCGAAAATCGCCTCGTAAATCTCCCCGATTCGGGGCAGGTCGGCGGCGGTGGCTTTGCGAATCATGGCAACGCGCTCCTCTCTCTTTAATAAATGAAATGGGGGAAAGGCGCGCCGTCCCGGCGCGCCTTTTATCGGGTTCAGGCCTGTTCCTCTCCCGTCTCCCCGGACGGGGGCGCTTCCTCCGGCGCTTCCGCCGCCGGGGGCTGCTCCGCGGCCTCCTCCGGGGCCAGGATCTTCTCGGAAATCATGTGGACCTTCTTGGCCGCCGGTTCAATCTCCGGCGGGCGGGTGGAGGCGTAGGGGTTTTCCACCAGGGCGGGGTCCCGGCCTTCGATGATGGCCACCATCTCCGCGCCGGTGATCGTCTCCTTTTCCAGAAGGTACGCCACCACCTTGTCCATGTCCTCCCGGTTCTCCCGGATGACCTCCACGGCGGTTTTGTAGGCCTCGTCCAGCAATACCTTCACGGCCTTGTCCATCCGGGCGGCGGTGTCCTGGGCGCAGTCCATGCCATAGCCCCCGTCCAGGTACTGGTTCCGCCGGGAGGCCAGGGCCATCATGCCGAATTCCTCGCTCATGCCGAACATGGCCACCATGTTCCGCGCCACGTTCGTCGCGTCCTGGATGTCCTGGGAGGCGCCGTTGGTCATGGTGTCCATCACCACCTCCTCGGCGGCCCGGCCGCCCATGGAGACGGTGATTTTCGCCATCAGCTCTTCCTTGGTCCGAAGCTCCGTCTTGTCCTCCTCGGGCATCAGCAGGGTGTAGCCCAGGGACCCTTGGGTGTGGGGGACGATGGTGATTTTCTGCACCGGCTCCGTGTTCTTCTGCTTATAGGCAACCATGGCGTGGCCCACCTCGTGATAGGCCACCAGCTTTTTCTCGAACTCGGTGAGGACGCTGCCCTTTTTCTCCGTACCGGCGATGACCAGCTCGAAGGCGGCCAGCATGTCCTCCTGGCTCACCAGCTTCCGGCCCTTCCGCACGGCCCGGAGGGCCGCCTCGTTGACGAGGTTGGCCAAATCCGCGCCCACGCACCCGGCGGTGGCCAGGGCCACCTTCTTCAAGTTTACGTCCTCTCCCAGCTTGATGTTCCGGGTGTGGACCTCCAGGGTGGAGATGCGCCCCGCCAGGTTGGGCCGGTCGATGGTGATGCGGCGGTCAAACCGGCCCGGGCGGAGGAGGGCCTGGTCCAGCACCTCCGGGCGGTTGGTCGCCGCCAGGAGGATAACGCCCTTGGTGGGGTCAAAGCCGTCCATCTCCGCCAGAAGCTGGTTTAAGGTCTGCTCCCGCTCGTCGTTGCCGCCCATGCGGTTGTCCCGGGATTTGCCGATGGTGTCGATCTCGTCGATGAAGACGATGCAGGGGGCCACCTTGCTGGCCTCCTTAAAGAGGTCCCGGACCCGGGACGCGCCCACGCCCACGAACATCTCCACGAAGTCGGAGCCGCTGATGGAGAAGAAGGGCACGTTGGCCTCCCCGGCCACGGCCTTGGCAAGCAATGTCTTGCCGGTGCCCGGAGGGCCCACCAGCAGGGCGCCCTTGGGGAGCTTCGCGCCGATCTCCGTGTACTTGCCGGGGTTGTGGAGGAAGTCGATGATCTCCGTCAGGGACTCCTTGGCCTCGTCCTGGCCCGCCACGTCCCGGAAGGTGACCCCGGTCTGCTTTTCCATGTAGACCTTGGCGTTGGATTTCCCCACGCCGCCGATGCCCCCGATGCCGCCCATGCCCTTTTTGGCCATCCAGTTCATCACCAGGCTCATCACCAGGATGATGATGAAGAAGGGGGCCAGGTTCACCAGGAACAGCAAAATGGGGCTCATGGGGGGCTGATAGTCCTGGTTGATGCGGATGGGTTCCTCATGAGCCGGGTCCAGGGACATGCTGGCCTCCCGGACCCGCTCCACCACCGCGTCATAGGATTGGAGGCGCACGGTGAACAGCTCCAGGGACAGCTTCATCTCCCGGCCTTCCCCGTCCACATGGGTGTAAACGGCGGAACCGTCCTCCTGGGTGGATTTGGTGTATTCCATCCCCTCGCTGTTGGTGTAGACGTAGCCGTCCGCCGGGGTGATGATGAGGATGGATTCGCTGTTGTCGAAGTCCACCCCGGCCACCTTCCCGGCGTCCAGCATATCCAGGAACTCGCTGTACTCCAGCTCTACGCTGCTGGCCTGGTGGCCCATGCTGGTCATGTAGGTGGTGGCGTAGCTCACCAGCACCGCCAGCAGCACGGCCCAGCAGATCAGGTGGATAAAGCCCCGCCAGTTGCTGTTTTTATTCTGGTCCGGCTTTTTCTTGTTGTTGTTTTGGTCCATGTATGCAATTGCTCCTTTCAAGGGAACGCACGGTATTGGTCAAAGCGTGAAACCCGGCGAAATTATATGGCAGTATATCACAGAACCTGGAAACCCACAAGGAGGTTTCATGAAGTTTCTGTAAATTCCCGCTTTATTATCCTCCCGGGCTATGGTATACTAAGAGCGTATCGACAAAATTTTCAGGCCGGGTCCCCGGCCGGGAAGGAATCTTTATGGAAGAGCGCAGACCCCCCGCTCCCGAGGCCGACGGGATCATCGAAGGCCGCAACGCCGTTATCGAGGCCCTCCGGGCCGGGACGGCCATTGATAAAATCTACCTCCAGAAGGGCGAAACGGACAAGACCCTGGGCCACATCGCCTCCAAGGCCCGCTCCGCCGGGGCAGTGGTGGTGGAGGCGGACCGGCGGAAGCTGGACGCCATGAGCCGCACCCACGCGCACCAGGGCGTTATCGCCCTCTGCGCCGTCCGGGAGTACGCCAGCGTGGAGGACATTCTCCAGGCGGCGGCGGACAAGGGGGAGGCCCCCCTGCTGGTGATCTGCGACGAGCTCTCGGACCCCCACAACCTGGGGGCCGTCATCCGCACGGCGGAGTGCGCCGGGGCCCACGGCGTCATTATCCCCAAGCGCCGCAGCGCGGGGCTCACGGCGGTGGTGGCCAAGACCTCCGCCGGAGCGGTGGCCCATGTGCCCGTGGCCCGGGTGCCCAACCTCCCCGCCCTGCTGGACGACTTGAAAAAGCGGGGCGTATGGGTCTTCGGCACGGCGGCGGACGGGGCCACGGCCCTTTACGACGCGGATTTGAAGGGCCCCGCCGCCATCGTCATCGGCAGCGAGGGCAGCGGCATGGGCCGCCTGGTCGCCGAGCGCTGCGATTTCCTGGTCAGCATCCCCATGCGGGGAAAGCTCTCCTCTCTGAACGCCTCCGCCGCCGCGGCCATATTGCTTTACGAGGCTGTCCGCCAAAGACTTTAAACATTCCCAACCCCTTCCAAAGGAGGGACCCCCATGACCCCGAAGGACGACAAGAACATCCCCGTCCCCGCCCCGGAGGACGATTACTCCCTGGAAGAGATTCTGGCGGAGTACGGCGGCAGCCTGGAGCACCACCTGCTCCGGGAGACCGAAGCCCCCGCTGATCCTGAGCCGCCCGCCGCCCCGGCGGAGCCCGCTCCGGCCCAGGAGCCGGAAACGCCGCCCGTTCCCGAGCCCCCGCCGGAGGAGGAAGCGCCGCCTTCCCCGCCGCCGGAGCCCCCTTCCGCTCCTCCCGCCCCGGACCCCCTCCAGGAGGCCGAGCGGGCGGCGGCGGCGGACGTGGCCCGGCTGAATATCCCCCACCCCAAGCCCATCTCCCTGGAGGACGTGGTGGGCAGCACCGTGGACGCGGTGATGGAGGAGGCCCGGGAGCCGATCCTGCCCCCCAGGCGGGGCCTGTTCTCCCGGAAGCCCCTGGAGGAGACGGAGTCTCTCCCCCCGCCACCGGAACCGGAGCCGGAACCCGACCCGGAGCCCATCGGCCCCGAGCCCACCCTCTGGGAGGCGGCCCACGACGCCCGCCAGCTCTACATCCGCCGGAAGCACACGGTGGTCCTGCCCCTGGTCACGGCCCTGCCCCCCACGCTGTTCCTGCTTTTGGAGCGGTATCAGGTGAAGGTGCCCTACTGGTCCGGGGACCGGGAGGTCCAGTGCGTGGTTTTGCTCGTCTGCCTGGGGCTGACGGCACTGCTGTGCCGCCATGTGTTTCTCAAGGGCTTCGGCATGCTGCTGCGCCGCCGGTGCGTGGCGGAGCTGCTGGTATCCCTCTCCGTCCTGGTTTCGGGGCTGGACTGCGCCGCCCGGCTTTTGGACGGGCGGACCGGCGGGGCCATGCCCTACGCCTCCGTCAGCTGCCTGGGGCTGGTGTTCGCCCAGTGGGGCGTCCGCCGGGAGAGCAAGGGGAATTACGACATGCTCCGGGCCGCCTCCCTGGACGAGGACCCGCCCTATCTGGTGGCCGCCACCTCCCAGGGGGCCTGCAAGCAGCGGGGCTCCGTCCCCGGCTTCTTCACCACCGCCGCCCGGAGCGACGCCGCCACCCTCTGGCAGACGGCGCTGCTGCCCGCCTTTTTGGCGGCGGCCCTGGTCTTCGCGGGCCTGAGCTCCGCGGGACAGGAGCGGGGCGGGGACTTTTTGCTGAACCTCTCCGCCATCCTCCCGGCGGCGGCCACCTTTTCCCTGCCCCTGTGCTGGGCCCTGCCGTGGTCCAAGCTGTCGGAGCACCTCCAGAGGACCGGCTGCGCCGTGGCCGGCTGGTCCGGGGCCCAGAAGATCAGCGCCCGGCGGCGGATGATCGTCACCGACTCGGACCTCTTCCCCCCCGGCGCCGTCCAGCTCAACGGGCGGAAGCTCTTCGCCGAGACACAGGAGCAGGCCGTCTCCCTGGCGGCCTCCATGGCCCGGGCCGCCGGGTCCGGCCTGGAGCGCCTCTTCAACAACCTGGTCCGCAGCGAGGGGGGCCGCTATGAGAAGGTGGACGATTTCAGCTTCTACGAGGAGGGCGGCTGGTCCGGGACCATCAAGGGCGAGTCCGTGCTGATGGGCGGCATCTCCTTCATGCGGAAAATGAATATCCGGCTGCCCGCGGACGTGAACCTGAAAACCGGCGTGTTTCTGGCGGTGGACAAGGAGCTCATCGCGGTCTTCGCCGTGAAGTACAGCCCCTCGGAGAACGTGGACTTCGCCATGAAGCTGATGCAGCGCAGCCGCATCCAGCCCATCCTGGCCTCCCGGGACCCCAACATCACCCCCTCCCTCATCAAGCGGAAGTTCAGCCGGGGGGCGCACATGGAATACCCCAGCCTTTCGGAGCGCATCGCCCTCAGCGAGGCGGAGAAGGACCGGGACCTGCCCCGGGCCCTGCTGTTCCGGGAGGGGTTGCTGCCCTACGCGGAGACGGTGGCGGGGAGCCTCCGGCTCTGCAAGGCGGTCCGCCGGGCGGCGGCCATTTCGCTGCTTGGCAGCTGGGCGGGGACCCTGCTGACCTTCTACCTCACAAGCCTGGGGGCCTATGAGCTGCTGAACCCCCTGGCGCTGGAGGTCTTCCTGCTGCTTTGGACCCTGCCGGTGCTGCTGATGGCGGACTGGACGGGGCGCTATTAAACTGTCAAGGAGTGGAATTTATGGGTAAATTTGACGGCGTGCTGCTGGCCAGCGACTTTGACAACACGCTTTTATACACCGAGGACGCCCTGCGCACCGGCGGGCCGGTGCCCCCCCTGCCGGAGCGGAACCGGGAGGCCCTGGCCTATTTCATGGCCCAGGGGGGACGCTTCGCCATCGCCACGGGCCGGGCCCTTCCCGCCTTTCTCCGCCACGCGGGAGACGTTCCCATGAACGCCCCCGGCGTGGTGTGCAACGGCGCGGCCATTTATGATTTTGAGAAAGGCGAGTACCTGGAAACCGCCATGCTGGACGAGGCCGCCCGGCAGCGGGGCCAGGCGGCGCTGGACCGCTTCCCCGGCGTGGCCGTGGAGGCGTACCACATCGACAATATCATCCATGTGGTCCACCCCAACGCCATTTCCCGCCAGCACGAGCACATGACCCACGCGGAGCTCACCGAGGCCCCCTCCCTGCCGGAGGTGCCCCTGCCCCTGGGGAAGCTCCTCTTCGAGGCGGACCACGAGACGCTGGAGGAGGTTCTGGCCTTCTTCACGGCGCAGGGGTGGGCGGAGGACTATGAGCTGATTTTCTCCGTCTCCCACCTGCTGGAAATGACCATCAAGGGGGCCAGCAAGGGCGGCATGGTCCGCCGCCTGGCCGCCCGGCTTGGAATCTCCATGGAACACGTCTACTGCGCCGGGGACGAGGCCAACGACCTCTCCATGCTTCAGGCCGCCGCCGGGGGCTTCGCCCCCGCCAACGCCTCCCCCGCCGTCCGGGAGTCCGGGGCCACGGTGGTCTGCGGCGCCCGGGAGGGGGCCATCGCGGACGTGATTGCGATACTGGATAAAAAGTACTCCTGAAATACGGCAAGCCCGGCGGGTCCTCCGCCGGGTTTTTTCTGTCTCCGCCCCTTGCAATTTCCCGTGAGCGTGCTACAATAAACGGCGTAGTAAGCAAACGCGACGAAACGATTTTAAGAGAGGGTGACACAAACAGCATGGAATGGACAATGACGGGAGGTGTCCCCGGCCAGATCTGCCTGATGCAGGGCAACGAGGCCATTGTGCGGGGCGCGGTGGAGGCCGGAATTCACTTCGCCGCCTCCTACCCCGGCTCTCCCTCCTCCCAGGTTCTGGGAATGCTGGGCAAAATTGCCCGGGAGCGGGGCTTTTACGCGGAGTGGTCCACCAACGAGGTCTGCGCCTTGCAGGCCTGTACCGGCGCGTCCCTGGCATGCGGACGGGCCTTGTGCGTGGTGAAGCAGAACGGCCTTTTGTGCGTGGCGGACGCGCTCCACTGCGCCGCCCAGGCCGGGGTGAAGGGGGGGCTTGTGATCGTCTCCAGCGACGACCCCAGCGCCCACTCCTCCACCAATGAATTTGACTCCCGCTGGCAGGCCATGTCGGCGGGCATCCCCCTGCTGGAGCCCACCACCATGCAGGAGGCCAAGGACATGATCCCCTACGCCTTCGACCTCAGCGAAAAGGTGGGGCAGATCGTGCTGATTCGGGTCACCACCCGGGTCTGCCACGGCCGGGGCAACGTGACCCTGGGCCCCCTGCCGGAGAAGCTCCGGCCCCTGGAGCGGGTGAAGGAGTGGGACCGGATGGTCTGCGTCTCCTACATGCACGGCCCCGCCCTCCAGAAGCTGGAAAAGCTCCGGGGCCTTTTTGAGGACAGCCCCTGCAACCACTACGAGGGCCCGGAGGCCCCGAAAAAGCTCGTCATCGCCGGGGGCACCGGGCGGCTCTACGGCCAGGAGGCCCTCCGCCGCCTGGGTATGGACCGGGAGACCGGCTTCATGGCCCTGGGAACCCTGTGGCCCCTGCCGGAGAACTACATATTGCCCTATCTCCGCGCCGCGGAGGAGGTTTTGATCCTGGAAGAGGTAGACCCCTTCCTGGAGCGGGCAGTCCAGGCCCTGGCGGGCCGGGAGGGCCTAAGCATCCGGTTCCTGGGCCGGGACAACGCCCTGCCCGCCGTGGGCGAGCTGGACCCGGACGTGGTTACCGCCGCCATCTGCCGCCTCACCGGCGCGGCCCTGCCCGAAAAGAAGGCCGCGGGCGAGCTGGAGCTTCCCGTCCGGGAGATGAGCTTCTGCGCGGGCTGCCCCCACCGGGCCACCTTCTATCTTTTGAAACGGGCCATGCGGCAGGAGAAGCACCCCGGCGTGGTGGTGGGCGACATCGGCTGCTACTTCATGGCGGGCCAGTCCGCCGGGCAGTACGCCTGGCAGACCTGCAACTGCATGGGCTCCGGCGTCAGCGTGGCCGAGGGGCTGGGCCAGCTGACCAACTACGGCCTGGACCAGAAGGTGGTCACCATGTGCGGCGACTCCACCTTCTTCCACACCATCCTGCCCGGCCTGGTGAACGCAACCTATCACAACGCCAATATGCTTTTGATTGTCCTGGACAACTCCGCCACGGCCATGACCGGCTTCCAGCCCCACCCGGGCACCGGCCTTACTGCCATGGGGGACCAGGTGAAGCCCATGGACATCCCCAAGATTCTGGACGCTGTGGGCTGCAACGTAGAAGTGGCGGACCCCTTCGAGGTGGTGGAGGCGGAGAAGACCCTCCGCCGGATGCTGGACCAGCCGGGGATGAATGTCCTTATCATGCGCCAGCCCTGCGCCACCCTCATGACCAAGGAGCGGAGCAAGAAGCCCGTCCGGGTCTACGTGGACCAGGACGTGTGCCTGGGGGACGGCTGCGGCTGCGACAAGTACTGCTCCCGGGTCTGGGGCTGCCCCGGCAACACCTGGGACTTCAAGAAAAACAAGGCGCTCATCGACCCCGTCACCTGCGTGGGGTGCGGCGTGTGCGCCAAGCTGTGCCCCTCCGGGGCCATCAAAGTGGATAGGGGGGAAGAAGCATGAAGCTGAAATACGATCCCTTGAACATCGTGGTCTGCGGCATCGGCGGGCAGGGCAACGTGCTGGCCGCCGAGACTCTGGGCACCGCCATGTGCGACCGGGGCTGCCGGGTGGCCGTGGGGGAGACCTACGGCGCCAGCCAGCGGGGCGGCTCCGTCATGAGCCATGTCCGGGTTTCCGAAAAATGGGACCCCAGCGTGCTGATCCCCGCCGGAGAGGCCCACATCATCATCGGCTTCGAGCCCCTGGAGACCCTCCGCATCGCCCGGAAGTACGCCGGGGCGGACACCGTTACCGTCTACGATCCCCGGCCCGTCTATCCCCTGGGCGTCCTCCAGGGTGTTCAGACCTACCCGCCCCTGGAGGAGCTCCAGGCGGAAATTGAACAGCTTTCCAGCGTGGCCCTGGCCATTCCGGCGGCGGACATCGCCATGGAGGCCGGGGACTCCCGGGCCGCCAACATCGCGCTGCTGGGGGCCTTCAGCCAGCTCTCCGCCGCCCCGCTGAGCGGGGAGGACCTGGAGAAGATTCTGGCCCAGCGGTTTAAAGGAAAGGTGCTGGAGCTGAACCGGAAAGCCTTCGCCATGGGCCGGGAGGCCGCGAAGAAAGGGGGCGCGGTGTGATGGAGACCATTCGCGTCGTGTTCCGCCACCCCCAGGGCAAGGCTCCCCTGACGCTGGAGCTGCCCCGGGACACCCGCTTTTCCGCCCTGACACCGCTGCTCTATGAGAACCGCTTTGTAGAACAGCAGAAGCCGGGCTGGCGCTGCCTCTACCAGGAGCACCTGTGCGGCATGAAGCACACACTGGCCGATTATGTGCCGGAGGGCGCGGAGGAGATCGTTTTGGACCTCTTCGGCTTCTCCCAGGTGCTGGTGTAAAGGAGGAGTGGGAAACATGTTAAGTACGATTGCGTTAGACACCCAGGTCCTCCGTCCGGGCCTGTGCACCGGCTGCGGGGCCTGCCAGGGCCTTTGCCCCTACTGGGGCAGCGTGGACGGGCGGACCGTCTGCTTCTTCGACTGTGAGCGGGCCGACGGCCGCTGCCAGCGCTTCTGCCCCCGGATGCCCACCGATCTGGATGCCCTGCGGAAGCATTTTTTCCCCGAGGACACCATCCTCCCGGAGATCGGCCCCTTCCTGGGGCTGTACCTGACCCGGGCCGCCGACGAATCCATCCGTTCCAAGGCCCAGCACGGCGGCAGCATGACCGCCCTGGTGGAGCTGGCCTTGAAGGAGGGCTTCATCGACGCCGCGGCCCTGACCCGCTCCCAGGGGGGCCTGAACCCCGAGGGCGTGCTGGCCGTCACGGCGGAGGAGGTCCGGGCCTGTTCCGGCTCCAGCTTCCAGGTGCCGCCCACCCTGGCGGTACTGAACAAGGCGCTGAAAGAGGACCGGTTCCACAGCATCGGCGTGGTGGGCACCCCCTGCAAGACCTTGGCGGTCTATAAAATGAAGGCCAATCCCCTTCCGGAAAACGACAACCACGCCGGGAACATCGGCATGGTGTTCGGCCTCTTCTGCGGCTGGGGCCTGGACTGGGACGGTCTGAACGCCCTGGCGGCGAGACACGCCGATCTGTCCAAGGTCTCCCATGTGGACATCCCCCCCAGCAAGTACCACTCCCTGGAGCTCCGGGAGGACGGGAAAACCGTCTCCGTTAACCTGGACGAGGTGACGCCCCTGGTCCGCTCCGGCTGCCGTTACTGCGCCGACATGACGGCGGAGTTCGCGGACCTCTCCATCGGCGGCGCCCGGAGCGCCGGCGGCTGGGACGTGGACAAGGGCTGGAACCAGATCATTGTCCGCTCGGAGAAGGGGCGGCAGCTTCTGGACCTGGCCCGGGAGAAGGGTGTGCTGGAGTTCAAGGACGCCATGGAGGGCGGCCTGGAGAAGCTCAAAAAAGCGTCTCTTGGAAAGAAGCGCACGGCGGTCAAGAACCTCCGGGAGCTCACCGGGAAGCCGGACGGCCTGGGGTATCTGAATCCCAGCCGGGAAATGTTCCAGGACCTGTAAACGTAAAAACGTGAAAAGAGGCGCGCCCCCGCGGGGGCGCGCCTCTTTTCACAGCTCCATGTCCAGAAGCACCATATCCGTCAGCCGCCGCCCCGCCTCATAGATCGGGTGGTCGTAGTTTTCCACAAAAAAGCCCTCGATCCGGCCGCACTCCCGAAAGCCGCAGGCCTTGTAAAACGGCAGGGTCAGCGGACTGTCCCCGGTGCCCACGAGAAGACGCTTCCCCCGCCCCCGGTACTGCCGGACCACATGCTCCACCATGGCCCGCCCGTAGCCCTGCCTCTGGCTCTCCGGGGCCACGGCGAGGTTTTTGATTTCAAAATCCCCGGCCCCTTCCTCCGTCACCACACAGACGGCCCGGAGCCCGCCGTCGTACAGGGCCCATAGGGTCCCCCGGTCCAGATAGCGGTTTATCATGGCCTCCTGCTCGTCCCCCAGAAGCAGCAGCGGGAGGAAGGCCCGCTTGCTGTCAGAAATTGTGCGAAATTCCATGAAAACCTCCCGGTGAAACCGGGCATTCTAAGCCCGGAGGTGATTTAGGATGTACGGCGCGGAATATTTGAGCCTGGAGGACCTTTTAGACCAGGACCCCTCGGCCTATGAGTTTTTCCAGACCCTGTCCCCGGAGGCCAAGGCGCTTTTGGAGGAGGACGGCAGCGTGACCTCCTTTGCCCGCCTCCAGTCCAAGACGGCCCAGATGCGGCGGGCCGGGCTGATGGAGTGAGAAAAAGCCGCCTGGGTTTTGACCCAGGCGGCTTTGCCCGCGGTTTTCAGCGGCCCTTCTTGAGACGGAACTTCTGCGTCTCGTCCTCCAGCTTGTGGACCTCCTCGAAGAGCTCCGAGCTGACGGCGGCGGACTCCTCGCTGCTGGCGGAGTTCGTCTGGACCACGGCGGAAATCTGGCCGATGCCCTCGGTGACCTGGGCGATGGAGGCGGATTCCGCCTGGATGGCCTCGGCGATGGTGTTGATAGTGGTATTGGACTGCATGACCAGATCCAGGGTCTTTTTCAGGGACTCGGAAACCTGGCCCACAATGCGGCTGCCCTGCTCCGTGGCCTGGACGGAGTTGTCAATGAGGTCCTTGGTGGCCTTGGCGGCCTCGTCGGACCGGGTGGCCAGGGAGCGCACCTCGTCGGCTACCACGGCGAAGCCCTTGCCGGCGGAGCCCGCCCGGGCGGCCTCCACGGCGGCGTTTAGGGCCAGGATGTTCGTCTGGAAGGCGATGTCCTCGATGGTGGCGATGATGCGCCCGATTTCCTGGGAGGACTTGGTGATGTCGCTCATGGCGGAGACCATCTGCTCCATCTGCTGGCCGCTGAGGGTCACCTGCTCGCCGGTGAGGCGGGCGCTTTCCAGGGCGGTGGCGGCGGACTGGACGTTTCGCGACGCGCCCTTGGACAAATCGTCCAGGGTGGCGTAGAGCTCTTCCACGGCGCTGGCCTGCTCCGTGGCGCCCTGGGCCAGGGCCTGCGCGCCGCTGGAGAGCTGGCCGGCGTTGCTGGAAACCCGGCCCTGGGTGTGAATGATGCTGCCCAGGGTGTCGGAGATGGTGGAGGTAAAGCTGTTCAGGGACGACTCAATGGACTGGAAATCGCCGATATAAGGCGTGGAGGTGGCCACATCGAAGTTCCCCTGGGACAGCTGGCCCATGATGCGGTTGATGTCCTCCACATAGCTGTGGATGAGGCCCACGGAGTCCTCCAGGGTTTTGGCCAGCTCGCCCAGCTCGTTTTCAGACTGGTAGTCCATTTGCAGGTCCAGGCGGCCCGCCTGGAGGGGACGGGCCCGGTCGGTAATCAGGAGGATGGGCTTTACCACATGCTTGCCCACGTAGGTGACCAGGCTGATGAGGCAGAACAGCGCCAGAACCAGGCAGAGGAAGCACACCAGCTGCATCTGGAGAATCATGGTGTGCATGCGGGCCAAGCCGTCGTTGTTGGCGGTGGTTTCCATTTCCACGATCTTGTCCAGCTTGCCCACCAGGGTGGTGATGTTGGACAGGATGGTTTCCTGGTAGTAGTTCTGGGCCTGGGCGGGGCTGGTTTTCAGCAGGCTCAGCACATGGGTGGCGGACTCGTGAATTTCCTTATGCAGGGGCTCCAGCTCGCTGCGCAGGGACGAAATGGCGGGGTCGCTGATTTCCTCGCTCCCGTAAATCCACTGGCCCAGGGTGCAGGCGGTGGGGTCGGTGCTTCCGGTGAACTCGGCCCCGGCGTAAAGGGCGTTGCTGAGGTTGCTGGCCCATTTATAATGGGCGGTCTCCGCTCCCTGGGCCCGCTGGAGCAGCTCGGCGGCCTGGGTGTTGGAGTCCTGGACGCTTTGAATGCGCAGAATGTTGGCTGTGGTCACAAAGCTGAACAGCAGGATAGAGGCCACGGCGGCGATGGCACGGGTCCACACGGTTTTCTTAATGCTTTTTTTCATGTTCATAAACTATGTATCCTCCCACTCGGTTTTGAATTGAGCAATGGCTTCATTATATCATACTTCCATCATAATGCAACAGGAACCGAAAAGTTGCTTGCGAAAAATTTTCCCGAAACCGGCCTGTTCAGCAAAATCACGAAAACGGTTGTCCGCCAGCGGGAGACGCGATTCCGGTGAAAATTTCCCGGTATTTTAAAATGTCCGCCAAAGAGAGACAAAAGGCCGCCGGTTTGAAAGCCCGGTCCGGAGGGGGCGGCGAAATCCGGGGAATCTTTCTGTGAAGAATTTACCTTGCAAAATCAGGGAAAACGACGTAAAATAATCGGCATACCAGGACGAAGGTCCTATTTGTATAGGAGGATGAAAAGAATGAGAAAGTTTTTCGCGATGCTTCTGGCTCTTGTCATGGCACTGAGTCTGGCCGCCTGCGGCGGCGGTTCCGGGGATACCCAGCCCTCCGGCGGTTCCGGGGATGCCCAGACCTCCGGCGGGGACAAGGTGGTCAAAATCGGCGTCTTCGAGCCCGCCACCGGCGACTCCGGCGCCGGCGGCAAGCAGGAGATGCTGGGCATGCAGTACGCCAACAAGGAAACCCCCTCGGTGGTAATCGGCGGGGAGACCTATAGCGTCGAGCTGGTCTATGCCGACAACGCCTCCGACGCCGCCAAGGCGCCCACCGCCGCCTCTCAGCTGGTGAGCCAGGACGTGAGCCTGGTGCTGGGCACCTACGGCTCCAGCTGCGCCATTGCCGGCGGCCCCATCTTCGGCGAGGCGGGCCTGGCCGCCATCGGCGTCACCTGCACGAACCCCGGCGTCACCGCGGGCAATGATTATTACTTCCGCATCTGCTTCCTGGACCCCTTCCAGGGCACCGTCCTTGCCAACTTCGCCAGCGAGAAGTTCTCCGCCAAGAAGGCGTACCTTCTGGGCGAGCTGGGCAACGACTACGACCAGGGCCTTCTGAACTACTTCGAGCAGGCCTTTGACGGCGAGTGCGTGAAGGCCTCCTTCCCCACCAATACCTCCGACTTCTCCACCTATCTGAACCAGGCCATGGCCGAGGGCGCGGACGTTATCTTCTGCCCTGTGTCCATCGCCTACTCCACCCAGATTGTAAAGCTGGCCGCCTCCATGGGTCTGGAGACTCCCATCCTGGGCTCCGACACCCTGGACAGCAACATGGTCCTGGAGGCCGCCAAGGGCTCCGGCGTGAAACTCTACGTCTCCACCTTCTATCAGGAGGGCGGCTCTCCCGAGTTTGACGAGGGCATCAAGGCCTGGCTGGCGGAGGATTCCACGGCCATGACCAACAACGGAGGAAACGACACCATCGCGGCGGTGACCGCCATGGGCTATGACGCCTACTACGTGGCCCTGGAGGCCCTGAAGGCCGCCGGTTCTCCCGACAAGGCAGCCGTCAAGGCCGCCCTGCCCAGCCTGAGTTACACCGGCGTCTCCGGCGCGATTGCCTTTGACGACGTGGGCGACGCCATCCGGGATACCGCCTATATCAAAACGGCGGACAACACAGCCGGGGCCTGGACCCTGGAAACCGTCCAGACCGTCAAATAAGAACCGAATACCCGCGCTTAAATCCGTTGGCCTGTCGGGGGAATTTCCCCCGACAGGCATCGGCGTTTCACGGGAGCGCCCCGAAAAAGGCTTCCGGCGGCGGCTTCTTTCGGGACGGTCCCGTATCCCCGCGCGTTCCCCACAACAAAACGACAAGGGAGGGTTCCCTCGTGCAATACGCCATTTCCATCCTGCTCTCCGGCGTGTCCCTGGGCGGGCAGTACGCCCTGATCGCCATCGGGTACACCATGGTCTACGGCATCCTGCGCCTGATCAACTTCGCCCATGGCGACGTGTTCATGGTGGCGGGCCTGATGATGGTCTACCTCACCGCCAGCCTGCCCCTGGCGGCGTCCATCCCCCTGGTGCTGGTTCTGACGGTGCTGCTGGGCTTCATCATCGAGCGGGCGGCCTACAAGCCACTGCGGGAGGCGCCCCGGATGAGCGTCATGATTTCCGCCATCGGCGTCAGCTACCTGCTTCAGAACCTGGCTACCTATGTCACCGGCGGCCTGCCCAAGATGTACCCGGAGATTCCGGGCATCTCCAACACCATCACCATCGCCGGCGTGCCCACGAAGGTGGTCACCGTGGTGACCCCCGTCCTGGTGCTGGTGCTGGTGCTGGCCCTGACCCAACTCATCCACCACACCAAGGTGGGCATGGCCATGCGGGCCGTGGCCAAGGACTTCGAGACCGCCCAGCTCATGGGCATTAAAATCAACGCGGTTATCTCCGTCACCTTCATCATCGGTTCCTTCCTGGCGGCGGTAGGCTCCGTGCTGTACTTCACCAACTATCAGTCCATTGTCCCCCTGTCCGGCGCGCTGCCGGGGCTCCGGGCCTTCGTGGCGGCGGTGTTCGGGGGCATCGGCTCCATTCCCGGGGCTGTGGTGGGGGCCTTCATCATCGGCATCTCCGAGAGCGTCATCAAGGGCTCCAGCTGGAGCATCTTTTCCGACGCCTTCACCTTCGCCCTGCTGATCATCATCCTGGTGGTGAAGCCCACGGGCCTCTTCGGTGAAAAGGTCACCGACAAAGTGTAAGGGGGCGGACGGTATGAAGAAAACAGTCAACAAGAGCGCCTGGGCCGGCCTCCTCTGCGCGGCGGCCCTGCTGGCGCTGGTGGTTATCCTGGAAAACGTGCTGGACCCGAACAAAAACATCATGGTCTTCGCCGCCCTGAAAAAAGGCGCGGTCTATGCCCTGGTGGCCGTGTCCATGAACCTGCTCAACGGCTTTACGGGCCTCTTTTCCCTGGGGCAGGCGGGCTTCATGCTGCTGGGCGCGTACACCTACGCGATTTTGACCATCCCCGTTTCCCAGCGGGAGGCGGTCTACTATATCTACAACGGCTCCGCCGTCAACTTCTCCCTGCCGGAGCTTTTCGGCGGCGGGGCGTTCGGCCTGGTGCTGGGCGTGGTGCTGGCGCTGGTCCTGGGGGGCTGCGTGGCCGCCGCCGTGGCGTGGCTCATCGGCCTGCCGGTGCTGCGGCTGAAAAGCGACTATCTGGCCATCGCCACCCTGGGCTTCGGCGAGATCATCCGGGCGGTGTTCCAGTGGGATAAGCTGGGGCCCGTCACCAACGGGGCCAACGCCCTGAAAAACTTCCCCACCTTCTCCAGCTTCAATATTACAAACGGCTCCGGGGAGACGGTGCTGCGCCTTTCCACCTTCACGGCCTTCCTGCTGGCGGGGATCTGCATCGCCGTGATTGTCCTGCTCATTAACTCCACCTACGGCCGGGCCTTCAAGGCCATCCGGGACGACGAGGTGGCGGCGGAGGCCATGGGCATTAACCTCTCCAAGCACAAGCGGCTGGCCTTTGTCATCAGCTCCTTCTTCGCCGGGGTGGGGGGCGGCATGTTCGCCATGTTCGCCAACCAGGCCCAGGCCAAGACCTTCACCACCGCCATGACCTATGAAATTCTGCTGATTGTGGTCATCGGCGGCATCGGGTCCGTGTCGGGCAGCTGCATCGCGGCCTTCCTGTACGTGGCCGCCAGCGAGTGGTGGCTGCGGTTCCTGGACGCGGAGACCTTCATCGGCGGGTTCAAGGTGCCCCTGCTCCGCAACGGCTTCCGCATGGTGGTGTTCTCCGTGGTCATTATGATTGTGGTGCTGTTCTTCCGGAGGGGCATCATGGGAGACAAGGAGCTGCCGGACCTCTTGAAGAAACGCCGGAAGGAGGGGGCAAAATGAAGGAGAACGTATTGAAAGTGGAAAACGTCACCATGCAGTTCGGCGGCGTGGTGGCGGTGGATAACCTCAATCTGGAGGTCGGCAAAGGAGAAATCGTGGCCCTCATCGGCCCCAACGGCGCGGGGAAGACCACGGCCTTCAACGTCATCACCGGGGTCTACCAGCCCACCAACGGAGCCGTCTGGTTCCAGGGGGAGAAAATCGTGGAGAACCACCCCCAGGGGAAGATGAAGCAGCAGTACAAGGGGGAGCACGCCGGGGATTATGCCCAGGTGCTGGCCCCCACCCCGGACAAGGTGACCCGGCTGGGCATGGCCCGGACCTTCCAGAACATCCGGCTGTGGAAAAGCCAGACGGTGTTTGACAACGTGCTCATCGCCAAGCACTGCCGGGCCACCAGCAACGTGTTTTCCGCCGCGTTCCGCCTGAACCGGAAGGAGGAGGCGGTCCAGCGGGAAAACGTGCTGGAGCTTTTGGAGACTGTGGGCCTGGCGGACGTGAAGGACGAACCGGCCACCTCCCTGCCCTACGGCAAGCAGCGGCGGCTGGAGATCGCCCGGGCCCTGGCGGCGGAGCCCAAGCTGCTGCTTTTAGATGAACCGGCGGCGGGCATGAACCCCCAGGAGACCGAGGAGCTGACGGCCTTCATCGGCGAAATCCGGGACCGCTTCCATTTGACGGTGTTCCTCATTGAGCACCACATGAACCTGGTCATGAACATCTCCGACCGGATTTACGTCCTGGACTTCGGCAAGCTGATTGCCCAGGGGGACCCGGCGGCAATCCAGAACGACAAGCGCGTCATTGACGCCTATCTGGGGGTGAGCGAGGATGCTTAAAATTGAAAACCTCCACGTCAGCTACGGCGGCATCCAGGCCCTCCGGGGCATCTCCCTGGAGGTGCCCGACGGCAAAATCGTCACGCTGATCGGCGCCAACGGCGCGGGCAAGTCCACCACCCTGCGGACCATCACGGGCCTTGTCAAGGCGTCCTCCGGCTCCATCCAGTGGAACGGGGAGGAGCTTTTGGGCAAGTCCATCGACAAAATCGTGGGCTCCGGCATTGCCATGAGCCCCGAGGGCCGGAGGGTCTTCGCCGACATGTCGGTGGTGGAAAACCTCCGCATCGGGGCTTATCTCCGAACGGACAAGGCGGAGATTGAAAAGGACGTCCAGTGGGTCTACAGCCTCTTCCCCCGGCTGGAGGAGCGGAGCTGGCAGCTGGCGGGCACCCTCTCCGGCGGTGAGCAGCAGATGCTGGCCGTGGGCCGGGCGCTGATGTCCCGCCCCAAGCTGATGATGCTGGACGAACCCTCTCTGGGCCTGGCGCCCTTGGTGGTGCAGGACATTTTCTCCATCATCAGGGAAATCAACAAGCAGGGCGTGACGGTGCTCCTCATTGAGCAGAACGCCAACATGGCCCTGAAAATCGCGGACCTGGCCTATGTGCTGGAAACCGGCAACATCACCATGTCCGGCACCGGCGCGGAGCTCCTGGCCGACGAGAAGGTCCGGGAGGCGTATTTGGGAAAAAACGGCTGAAAAAAGCCGCCTCAGCAGGGGCCCTCAGGGGCCCCTTTTTTGTACACTTCTTTACTCCGCCGGGAGGCTGGAAGGACCTGGAAAAGCGGCGGAAAAATTTTCAGTTAGCGGCAGCAAAGTACTGGACAAGGGGAAAATAGTTTGATATAATCCGAGAAAATCGATTACGGAGCGGGCGATTGGCAAAAAAAGGACATTCGCCGTGCCTGCTTCATAAGATTAAAACAGATAGGAGGCCGTATCATGGACGTAACAGCGATTGGTGAGATTCTGATTGACCTGACCCAGACAGGGGTCAACGCGGCGGGGGTGCCCCAGTTCTCCGCGAACCCCGGCGGAGCGCCCGCCAACGTCGCGGTGGCGGCGGCCCGTCTGGGGGCCAAGTCCGCCTTCTGGGGCAAGGTGGGGGACGACGGTTTCGGGAATTACCTCCGGAAGGTGTTGACAGACAACGGCGTGGACGCCTCCGGCCTGCGCACGGGGAGCCAGCCCACCACCATGGCCGTGGTGTCCGTGGACGAGGCTGGGGAGCGGAGCTTCCGCTTCCTCCGGGGGGCGGACCGGGACATCTGCCCCGAGGAGGTGGACGAGGATCGGGTGCTGAGGAGCAAGATCCTCCACTTCGGCTCCGTCAGCCTGACGGCGGGCATGAGCCGCAGCGCCACCATCTTCGCCGCCCGGACGGCCCACAAAAACGGCGGCCTTGTGAGCTACGACCCCAATTACCGCCCCGTCCTCTGGGCCAATCAGGCTGAGGCGGCGGAGTGGATGACGATTCCCCTGCCCCTGGTGGACATCATCAAGCTGGCGGAGGAGGAGCTGCCCCTGCTGGCCGGAACGGCGGACCTGGAGGAGGGGACCCGTATTCTGGAGGAGCGGGGCCTGTCCCTCATTATGGTCACCCTGGGGGGCGAGGGCGTGTTCTGCCGCTGGAAGGGAGCGTCCTGGCATCAGCCCGGCGTGCCCGTAAAGGTAGCCGACACCAACGGCGCGGGGGACACCTTCCTGGGGGCTGTCCTCAGCCGCCTGTGTGCCCGGGGGGAGAAGCCCCTGGAGGGCCTGGAACGGGCGGAGCTGAAGGACATTCTGGCCTTTGCAAACCGGGCGGCGGCGTTCACCTGCTCCCGCAGCGGGGCCATCCCCGCCATGCCCGCCCTGGCGGAGCTGGAGGGAGGGCGGATGCCGTGAGGCCCTCCATCTTTGACCAGCGCCTGGCCCGGCATTATGACGAGCTGAAATGGCTGTATTGTGAGCTCTACCGGGACGAGGCGGCGTTCTCGGACTTTGTGGAAATGCTCCGCCGCAGCTGGGAAGAGCGGAAGAAACCCCTCCGGGACCAGGACAGGAAGCGGGAGGCGGACCCGGACTGGTACAGAAGGCGGGACCTCCTGGGCATGATGCTCTACGTAAACGCCTTTGCCGGGGATTTAAACGGCGTGAAGGAGAAGCTGGGCTACCTCCGGGAGTGCGGCGTGAACTACCTGCACCTGATGCCCCTGCTGGAAAGCCCCAAGGGCCGCAGCGACGGGGGCTACGCCGTCAGCGATTTTCGGAAGGTCCAGCCGTCTCTTGGGACCATGGAGGATTTGGAGTCCCTGGCGGACGCCTGCCGCCGCCGGGGGATGAGCCTGTGCCTGGATTTTGTGATGAACCACACCAGCGAGGACCACGCCTGGGCGAAGCGGGCCCGGGCGGGGGAGGCGGAATACCGGGACCGCTATTTCTTCTACGACTCCTGGGACATCCCCCGGGAGTTTGAAAAGACGGTGCCCCAGGTGTTTCCCACCACCGCGCCGGGGAGCTTCACGGAGCTTCCGGAGGGCTCCGTGGTCATGACCAATTTCTATCCCTACCAGTGGGACCTGAACTACCAAAACCCGGCGGTGTTCCGGGACATGACGGAGAATCTGCTGTACCTGACAAACCGGGGGATTGACGTGATCCGCCTGGACGCCATTCCCTACATCTGGAAGGAGCTGGGCACCGGCTGCCGGAACCTGCCCCAGGTACATACCCTGTCCCGGATGCTGCGGATGGTGACGGAGATCGTCTGCCCCGGCGTGCTGCTGCTGGGGGAGGTGGTCATGGAGCCCGTCAAGGTGGCCCCTTATTTCGGCACCACAGAGAAGCCCGAGTGCCACATGCTCTACAACGTCACCACCATGGCCGCCACCTGGCACACCCTGGCCACGGGGGACGCCTCCCTCTTAAAGCGGCAGATGGAGGCCGTCTGCGCCCTGCCCAAGGACTTCCTCTTCCTCAACTACCTCCGCTGCCACGACGACATCGGCTGGGGCCTGGATTACCCCTGGCTGGCGCAGACCTCCGGCACGGACGAGGTGGCCCACAAGAAATTCCTAAACGACTGGTTTACCGGCAAATGGCCCGGCAGTCCCAGCCGGGGGGAGCTCTATAACGACGACCCCCGCCTGGGGGACGCCCGCCTCTGCGGCACCACCGCCTCCCTCTGCGGCGTGGAGGCGGCGGAGGGGGACCCCGCCCTTTTGGAGCGGGCCGTGGCCTGCGATCTGACCCTCCACGCCTGGATGCTCAGCCAGAGCGGCATCCCCGTGATTTACAGCGGCGACGAGGTGGGCCGGCTCAACGACTGGAGCTATCACGATGACCCCGACAAGCGGGAGGACAGCCGCTATCTCCACCGGGGGAACTTCCCCTGGGACCTGGCGGAGCGGCGGACGGACCCGAAGACCTGCCAGGGCAAGCTTTTCCAAGGCCTCCGGCAGATGGAGGCCATCCGGGCGGCGGAGCCCTGCTTTGACGCCCGGGCGGACGTGACCGTGGAGGAGTCCGGCAGCACCCACGTCCTGGCCCTCAGCCGGAGGATGGGAGAGCGGGAGCTGGTGTGCCTGTTCAACTTCAGCGGCGGGTTTGTCCATGCCCGCGTGGACCGGGACGGCGGCTATACCGATCTCCTGTACGGAACCCGGCACCATGGCCTCCGGGATGTGGAGCTGTGGCCCAACGGCTTTGCCTGGCTGCTGCGCGGCTGACGCCGCGAAAGGCGTTTCTCTGCGCGGAAAATCCCTTTGGATTTTCCGCGCTTTTTCAATCAGAAGATATCAAATACTTCCAAATCAGGTAAACGATTAAATAACGTTTGCAAATGGGACGGGGACGTGGTATCCTATAAACAAGACGCCGGGCAATCCGGCCACCACGATCAGAAAGGAAGAAGCTTCATGAAACAGTTCACTTATACGATCACCGATCCCGTGGGCATCCACGCCCGTCCCGCCGGCCTGCTGGCCAAGGCCGCCAAGGCCCTGGACAGCACCGTCACCATCACCAAGGGCGAAAAGTCCGCCGCCGCCACCAAGCTGATGGCTGTCATGGGCCTGGGCGTCAAAACCGGGGAGACGATCACCTTTACCATCGAGGGCGGAGACGAGGAAGCCAGCGCCGCCGCCATGGAGCAGTTCTGCAAGGAAAACATGTAAGGCCGCTGGGAGGGAACCGCTATGCAAGTTGCGACTGGTAAATCCATTCTGAACGGCATTGCCATCGGCCCCCTGCGCATCTATAAGAAAGCGGAGGCCCAGACCACCGTTTCCTCCACCCTCACCCCCGAGGAGGAGTACGCCCGCTTCGACGCCGCCCGGGTCAAGGCCCAGGAGCAGCTGGGGGTCCTGTACGACAAGGCCCTGGACGAGGTGGGGGAGGACAATGCCGCCATTTTTGAGATCCACCAGATGATGCTGGACGACGACGACTATCTGGACGCCGTCCGGGGCATCCTGGAGACCCAGGGGGCCACCGCCGAGTACGCGGCGTCCGCCACCGGGGAAAACTTCGCCGCCGCCTTCGCCGCCATGGAGGACGAGTACATGCGGGCCCGGGCCGCCGACGTGAAGGACATCTCCCGCCGGGTGGTCAACGTCCTTTTGGGCGTGGGCGACGCGGACATGATGGCCGACCAGCCCGCCATTCTGGTGGCCGACGACCTGACCCCCAGCGAAACCGTGCAGCTGGACAAGACGAAGCTCCTGGGCTTCATCACCCGCCACGGCTCCTCCAACAGCCACACCGCCATTTTGGCCCGGACCATGAACATCCCCGCCCTGGTGGGGGTGGACTTCCAGGACGAGTGGGACGGGAAGCTGGCCGTCATCGACGGCTATAACCACTGCGTCTACATCGAGCCCGCGCCGGAGCTCCTCAGCGCCATGGAGGAAAAGCGGAGCAACGATCTCAAGCAGGAGGCCCTGCTCCAGAGCCTGAAGAAAAAGCCCAACGTCACCCTGGACGGCAAAGAGATCAAGGTCTACGCCAACATCGGAAACGCCGGGGACGTGGGGCTGGTCCTCCAGAACGACGCCCAGGGCATCGGATTGTTCCGCAGCGAATTCCTCTACCTGGATTCCCAGGACTACCCCAGCGAGGACCAGCAGTTTATGCTCTACAAGCGGGTGGTGGAGACTATGGCCGGAAAGAAGGTCATCATCCGCACCCTGGACATCGGCGCGGACAAACAGGCGGATTACTTCGGACTGGACAAGGAGGAGAACCCCGCCCTGGGCTACCGGGCCATCCGCATCTGCCTGACCCGGAAGGAGATCTTCAAGACCCAGCTCCGGGCCATTCTCCGGGCCAGCGCTTTCGGCACCGTCTCCGTCATGTTCCCCATGATCATCTCCGTCCGGGAGGTCCGGGACGCCAAGGAGATTTTGGAGGAGTGCCGGGCCGAGCTGGAAGAGCGGGGCGTGGCCATGGGCAGCGTGGAGATCGGCATCATGGTGGAGACGCCCGCCGCCGTCCTTCTGGCCGACGAGCTGGCCGAGGAAGTGGAGTTCTTCTCCCTGGGCACCAACGATCTGACCCAGTACACCCTGGCCATCGACCGGCAGAACCCCAAGCTGGATAACTTCTACGACTCCCATCACCCGGCGGTCCTCCGCATGATCCGCCACACCATCGAGGCGGGCCACCGCCACGGTTGCTGGGTGGGCATCTGCGGGGAGCTGGGCGCGGACCAGACCCTGACGGAGACCTTCCTCCGCTATGGCGTGGACGAGCTGAGCGTCTCGCCCGCCTCGGTCCTGCCCCTGCGGAAGATCATCCGCAGCTTGGATTTGAGCAAGGAGTCCCAGGACTAAGGCAAAGAACAGCGGAGCGCCGGACGCGTATGCGTCCGGCGCTCTTTTATGCACCGCTTACAGGTTCGCCTTGATTTTCGCGATGATCGCGTCGTATTCCGGCTGGGTGAGGAAGACCTTCTCCGGGTTCATGGCGAAGGTGGAGGCCCACTCGGCCTGGTCCTTGTACTTGGGGACCAGGTGGAAGTGCATGTGGCCGCTGGTGTCCCCATAGGACCCGTAGTTGATCTTGTCCGGGTGGAAGGCGGCGTGGAGGGCCTTGGCCACCCGGTTCACGTCGGCGAAGAAGGCGCTGCGCTCCTCGCCGGTGAGCTCCGTCATGTCGCCGGCGTGCTCCTTGTAGGCCACGATGCAGCGGCCGGGGTGGCTCTGCTCCTTAAAGAGGACCAGAACGCTGGCCTCCAGGTCGCAGA
This sequence comes from Oscillospiraceae bacterium, assembly GCA_910574635.1. GTDB lineage: Bacteria > Bacillota > Clostridia > Oscillospirales > Oscillospiraceae > Oscillibacter. Next base: position 289,752 of record CAJTCG010000003.1, read on the forward strand.
CGTAGATGCCGAAGCCGTCCAGCAGCTCCTGTTTCCGGGTGCAGTATCCGCAGTTTTGGTCTTTCATGAGGGGATCGATCCTTTCTGTTTGGATTGTCCCACTATTATAGCACGCCGGGACGGCGCTTGGTAGTGCTGATTTTAAATTTCCCTTCCCCGCCGGGCGCCCTGCCGGCTTTTGCCAAAAGGCCCGGTCCCTTCCCCCGGAGCTCCCCGGCTTTCGGCGAAAATACCATTGTAATTTTCCGGCGGTCAGGGTACAATAAACCCTTGAAATCACATGGATCGGAACGATAAGGGAGGACTTTTGCATGAACCGTCAGGAGGCAATGTCGCAGTACGCCACCGCCTTGAAACAGGGGCGCAAGGCCTATAAGGAGGCCCTGGTCCGGGGCCGCTACCCCTATCCCCAGGTGCTGGACGAGATCATCAGCGACTCTATGGTGGCGGGCCAGACGGAGCTGGGGGTGATGGAGATTCCCATCGACCAGATCGTCGGCACCAAAACGGCGGGCCGCCGGTCCGCCTTCTCGGCGGACTTCCTGCCCCTGCTGGACCCGGACACGGAGTTTGCCGGGAAGTGGATCAGCCTCTGCGAGGCCCACCTGGGGGACGAGGGCATCCGGGACCCCATCCGGTGCTATGAGTACTTCGGCCGCTTTTACGTCCAGGAGGGAAACAAGCGGGTCAGCGTCCTGCGGAGCTATGGCGCGCCCACCATCCCCGCTTACGTCATCCGCATGATCCCTGTCTGGACGGAGGACCCGGCGGTGGCGGCCTACTACGAATTTATGCAGTCCTTTCCGAAGACGAAGCTGTACCGGACCCGGTTCACCCGGGCGGGGAGCTTTGTCAAACTCCAGAAGGCCCTGGGCTATGAGCCGGACCACATCTGGACGGAGGACGAGCGCCGCCGCTTCGCCGCGGGCTACACCTATTTTCAAGAGCCCTTTTTGAAGCTGGGAGGCGGGGAGCTGCCCATCACCGTGGCGGACGCCGTGCTGGTGTGGCTGAAGGTCTACAGCTTCGACGAACTGATCTCCCTGTCCTCGGCGGAGCTCCTCAAGAGCGTCAAGGCCGTCTGGGCGGACATCAAGGCCCTGTCAGGGCCCATCGCCGTCCGCACGGACACGCCGGAGGCCAGGGAGGAGAACCTGCTGGGCCGCATCTTCAAGCCCAAGCAGCTAAGCCGCCTGCATGTGGCCTTCATCAGCGACCAGCTGCCGGAGCAGAGCGACTGGGCCCGGGCCCACGACCTGGGGAGGGAGTACCTGGAAACCGTGCTGGAGGACCGGGTGGAAACGGAGGTCTTCTACGGCCTCCGCCCCGGGGAGGAGGCGGAGGCCGCCATGGAGGAGGCCATTGAGCACGGGGCCCAGATCCTCTTCGCCATCACGCCGCCCCTCATCGGGGCCTGCCGGAAGACGGCGGCGAAGCACCCTGAGGTCCGTATTCTGAACTGCTCCGTCTCCATGCCCTACGCCGGGGTCCGTACCTATTACAGCCGCATCTATGAGGCGAAGTATATCGCCGGGGCCATCGCCGGGGCTCTGAGCCGCAGCGGCCGCATCGGGTACGTGGCCAGCAGCCCGATCTTCGGCGTTCCCGCCAGCATCAACGCCTTCGCCCTGGGGGCCCAGCTGACAAATCCCCGGGCGGAGATCACCCTCCGCTGGTCCTGCGTGGAGGAGGACGCCATGGACGCCCTGGCCTGGGAGGGGGTCTCCCTCATCTCCAACCGGGACATTCCCACGCCGGACCGCATCCGGGAGCCCTGGGGCCTTTGCCGCATTGAGAACGGAAAATTCCACTCCTTGGCCTCCCCCTACTGGCACTGGGGCAATGTCTACACGAACCTGGTCCGCAGCGTGCTGGAGGGCGGCTGGGAGGCCCTGGCAGCCCCGGAGGGCCAGGCGGTGAACTACTGGTGGGGCCTGGACAGCCGGGCCGTGGACATCCTGCTGGGGGACGATCTGCCCGCCGGGGTCCGCCGGCTGGCGGGCGTCCTCCGCCGGGGCATCATCGACGGTTCCCTCCAGCCCTTCCCCGAGGCCGCGCCGGAGAAAATCCTGCACATGGACACCCTTCTGGACTGCGTCCACGGCCAGCTGCCCCAGTATGAGGACCTGCTGCCCATGGCCCGCCCCCTCGCCCGGCTCCAGGGCGTCTACCGGGAGGCCATTCCCCCGGAGAAGGAGGACCCCATCCTATGAAGCTGCTGTTACTGTCTGATAAAGAGAGCGAGTACCTGTGGGACTACTACCGTCCGGGCCGCCTGGACGGCATCGACCTGATCCTCTCCTGCGGGGACTTGAACTCCAAATACCTCAGCTTCCTGGTGACCATGAGCGGCAAGCCCCTGCTCTACGTCCACGGGAATCACGACAAGACCTATGACCGGAACCCTCCGGAGGGCTGCGACTGCGTGGAGGACCGCCTGGTGACGGTGAAGGGCCTGCGCATTTTGGGCCTGGGGGGGAGTGTAGAGTACAGCGGAGGGCCCCACCAGTACACGGAGGCCCAGATGGCCCGCCGGGTCCGGCGGCTGTGGTGGAGCCTCCGGCGGGCGGGGGGCGTGGACATTGTGCTGACCCACTCGCCCATCATGGGCTATGGAGACGGGGAGGACTACGCCCACCAGGGGTTTGAGTGTTTGCTGAATTTGGTGGACAAGTACCGGCCCCGGTACTTGATCCATGGGCATGTGCATGTGAACTATGGGTTCCAGATCCCCCGGGTGCTCCAGCGGGGGGAGACTACCATCATCAACGCCTATGAGCGGTATGTGCTGGATCTGGAAAACCCGCCAAAGGCGGAAAACCCTTGACGCCGCAAGGAAACAGGCGCGGGCCGGAAAGGCCTCCACGGATTTTTCGGGGGTGCATAAGGCCCGCGGAAGCCGGTTTGCGCGGCAAAGCGGAATGTCTGCTCCAAAAGGAAAAGCACCGCTTTGCGGTGCTTTTCCTTTTGGAGCAGGGTACGGGAATCGAACCCGCCTCCACGGCTTGGGAAGCCGTTGTACTACCGATGTACTAACCCTGCGTATTCAATTTACACAACAATGTTATTATAAACGAACCGGCGGGAAAAATCAAGTCCTTTTCCGCCGGGAAAAGAAATTTTTACCCCGGGAAAGACCCGGCCCGCCCCAAAGGGGACGGACCGGACTTTTTCAGTTCCTTGTTCCTCCGTCAGTCGGTGACGTAGGGCAGCAGGGCGATCTGACGGGCCCGCTTGATGGCCTCAGTCAGCTGGCGCTGATGCATAGCGCAGGTGCCGGTGGTCCTGCGGGGCAGGATCTTGGCGCGCTCAGAGATGAAGCGGCGCAGCTTGGCGGCATCCTTATAGTCGATGTGCTCGCACTTCTCGGCGCAGAACTGGCAGACCTTGCGGCGCTTGCCCCGCGTCGGGCGGGCGGGGCGGGATTCACGATCGAAAGCCATGAGATTTCCTCCTTTATTCCGGTGTCCGAAGAACTCCGCGCCCTTCGGAATCCATCAAATTCAAAACGGCAGCTCGCCGTCCTCCTCGCCGATCTCGGTGAAATCAGACCCTCCTCCAAAGCCGGAGGCAGGAGCCCTGCCGGACGCGGCGGGGGCGCCGTAGGCGGGGGGCGCTCCGTAGGAGGAGCCGCCGTATTCGCCGCCGCTGTCCCGTTTGGAGTCCCCGAAGTAGACGTTGTCCGCCACGACCTCGGCGCTGCGGCGCTTGCCGCCTTCCCGGTCGGTCCAATCGCGGATCTGCAGCCGTCCCTCCACCACGGCCATGCGGCCCTTGGCGAAGTACTTGCTGACAAACTCCGCCGTGCTCCGCCAGGCGACCACATCGATGAAGTCCGTCTCCTTCTCGCCGCTCTGGGACTTGAAGTCCCGGTCGCAGGCGATGGAGAAGGACGTGACGGCGGTGCCGCTCTGGGTGCGGCGCAGTTCGGGGTCACGGGTCAGACGGCCCATGAGAATGATCTTGTTCAGCATGCGGGGTTCCTCCTCACTCGCCCTTGCAGACGATCAGGGAACGCATGATGCCGTCGGTGATACCGAGAACGCGGTCCAGCTCCTTGGGGAAGGACGGTTCGCTGGTGAAGCTCATCAGCACATAGTAGCCGTCGTTTTTGTAGTCGATGGGATAGGCGAGACGCCGGGCGCCCCACTCCTCCACCTCGACGGCGGAGCCGTTCTGCTCAGCCAGGGTCTTGAACTTCGCAACCAGAGCGGCGATGTTCTCCTCCCCCTGTGCAGGGTCGATGATATACACGACCTCGTAATTGGCAGTAACCTTTGCCATGTTTGCACCTCCTTTTGGACAAATGGCCCTCATACTCCGATGAGAGCAAGGATATGCCTGCAGCTGCAAGCCTACTTATTATATCGGAATTTGGGGAAATGTCAAGGAAAAGTTTCCACTCCGCCCCGTGATTTTCACCTTTTTCAGCGGCTCCGCCGTCCCCGGAGGGCCGCAAGGCCGCAGGCCAGGAGGAACAGCGCCAGGTTCGCCGCCACCACCGTGGCCCCCACCGGCGTGGACCAGGAGAAGGACACGGCGAGTCCCGCGCAGAAGCACCCCACCGACGTAACGGCGGCGCAGAGGGTCACCCCCAGGAAGCTCTGAAACAGCCGCATGGCCGTCAGCGCCGGGAAAATCACCAGGGAGGAGATCAGCATGGCCCCCATCATCCGCATGCCCAGCACGATGGTCAGTGCCGTCAAAATGGCCAGCAGGGCGTTGTACCGCTCCACCCGCATCCCTGTGGCCCGGGAGAAGCCCTCGTCAAAGGTCACGGCGAAAATGCGGTGGTAAAACAGGAGGAACAAAGCCAGCACGGCGGCGCAGAGGACCACCGACAGCCCGACGTCCGCCTTGCTCATGGCCAGGACGCTGCCGAACATATAGTTGTCCACGTCCGTGGTCATGCCGGAGGTCTTGGAAATCACCAGCACCCCCAGGGCCAGGGAGGAGGCGCTGACCACGGCGATGGCCGCGTCGCTGTTCCACCGGGGGCTGTCCGCCACCCGGAGGAGGAGAAAGGCCGCGGCGACCACCACGGGAATGGAGAAATACAGCGGCGTGAATCCCAGGGCCGCCGCCATGGCCAGGGCCCCGAAGGACACATGGCTGAGGCCGTCGCCTATCATGGAGTACCGCTTCAGAACCAAAGGCACCCCCAGCAGGGCGGCGCAGAGGCTCACCAGCACCCCGGCGACGAGGGCCCGCTGAATAAAGGGGAAGGAGAACATTTCCAGCAAGCTCATTCCGCAGCCTCCTTAAAGCGCTTCCCATAGGGGGAGGCCAGATATTCCGCCGGAGTCCCCAGGAAGGACCCGCCATGCCCGATGTGGAGCACGGCCCCCGCGTCCCGGAGGGCGGGGCGGAGGTCGTGGGTGACCATGACCACAGCCATGCCCTCCTTCTTATTTAAATAATTCAGCGTCTTGTAAAGGTCCTGGGCGGCGGCGGGGTCCAGGCCGGTGACGGGCTCGTCCAGGATGAGCAGGCGGCTTGCGGCGCAGAGGGCCCGGGCCAGGAGGACCCGCTGCTGCTGGCCCCCGGAGAGGTCCCGGTAGCTCTTGGCCCGAAGCTCCAGAACCCCCAGCTTCCCCATGTTCATCAGCGCCCGGGACCGCTGGGCGGCGGTGTAGAAAAACCGCAGCCCCTTCTGGTTCAGGCAGCCGGAGAGGACCACCTCCTCCACCGTGGCGGGGAAGTCCCGCTGGGCCCTGGTCTGCTGGGGGAGGTAGCCCACGGCCCCCCGCTCCAGCTCCGCCGCCCGTTCGATGGTCCCGGAGAGGGGCGGCAGAAGCCCCAGAAGCCCCCGGAGCAGGGTGGACTTCCCGGAGCCGTTGTCCCCCACCAAGCAGAGGTAGTCCCCGCTCCGAACCCGGAGATTCAGATGGCTCAGGACGCTCTGCCCCTCATAGCCCAGGGACAGGTCCCGGCAGACAATCAGATCGGTTTGCTCCATGTGTTGCCTCCAAGCTCGTACTTGTCAATTGCCGCCATTTTACAGCGGGGGCGGGGGGAAGTCAAGGGGCTCCGCTTCCCGCGCCTGAAAACCCTCCGGCAGCTCCATTTCATGTTCCATCCCCACGAAGCCGTATTTCTCATACAGGGGACGGCCCATGGCGGTGGCCTCCAGAGAGACCGCTGTGACGCCCCTGCTTCCGGCCTCCTGGACCAGCAGGCTCAGGGTTTTGCGCGCGATGCCCCTTCGCCTGTATTCGGGACGCGTGTACATATTCATAATGTAGGCCCTCTGCCCGCTGGGATTGTGGTAGGTGGGCATGATCCGAAAAAAGCTGACGCCGCCCGCGCCCGCCAAACGATCTCCCTCCAGTACCAGATACGCGGTGTGCGTGCCCTCCGGGAGCGCCGTTTGATAGTAGCGGCGGGTCTGCTTTCGCACCTCGTCCATGTCCGTGCCCTCCGGCAGTCCGTTGGCCGCCAGCAGCACCTCGATTCTTGTCTCCGTCAAGAGTTCCAGGTCGTCCAGGGACGCCTTTTTAAAAGTCAAGTTCATGTCCTGTCCTCCGGTCCCGATGAATGGCTCTGATTATACCGCCTCCTCGCCGGTGCGTCAATGGGGCCCGGGCGCGTTTCCTTTCTTGCATCGCCGGGGGCCTTGTGATAAAATCAAAAGAATAAGGAGGCGGCCCCCTCGGCGGTGCCTGGACCGTCTTCTGGACATGCAGGAGAAGATCGAGGCGGAGGGAGCGGTCCGGGGGACCATCCGCCGCTTTCTCATAGCCGCGCAGAAAGAATCCCGACAGGAGGCCGTCCCATGGACAAGCAGATCCTTTTAAAGCAGTACTTTGGACACAGCGGCTTCCGCTCCGGCCAGGAGCCTTTGGTGGACGCCCTGCTCTCGGGCCGGGACGCCCTGGGCGTCATGCCCACCGGGGCGGGGAAATCCGTCTGCTACCAGCTTCCCGCCCTGCTGCTGCCGGGGCTGACCCTGGTGATCTCCCCCCTCATCTCGCTGATGAAGGACCAGGTGGCCGCCCTGGCCCAGGCGGGCATCCCCGCCGCGTACATCAACTCGTCTCTGGACGCGGAGGAGTACCGGGAGGTCTATCGCCGGGTCCGCCGGGGGGACTGCAAGCTCTTATACGTTGCCCCGGAACGGCTCCAGGCCGAGGGCTTCCGCCGCCTGCTGGGGGAGCTGCCCGTCTCCCTGGTGGCGGTGGACGAGGCCCACTGCGTCTCCCAGTGGGGCCAGGACTTCCGGCCCAGCTATCTGGAAATCGCGGAGCTGGTGCGCGCCCTGCCCGTCCGGCCTCCCGTGGGGGCGTTCACCGCCACGGCCACGGCGGCGGTGCGGCGGGACATCGAAACCCTGCTGGAGCTCCGGGACCCCCTGCGCGTCACCACCGGCTTTGACCGGCCAAACCTCTTTTTTGAGGTGGTCCGGCCCAGGGACAAGGACCTCTGGCTCAGCCGCTTTTTGGCGGAGCGGCCGGAGCAAAGCGGCATCGTCTACTGCGCCACCCGGAAGGCGGTGGACGCGGTTACCGCCGCCTTGCTGGCCCAGGGCGTCCCCGCCGCCCGGTATCACGCCGGAATGGAGGACGGCGAGCGCCGCCGGAGCCAGGAGGGCTTTGTTTACGACCAGGCCCGGGTCATGGTGGCCACCAACGCCTTCGGCATGGGCATCGACAAATCCAACGTCAGCTTTGTGGTCCACTACAACATGCCCAAGGACCTGGAAAGCTACTACCAGGAGGCGGGCCGGGCAGGGCGCGACGGCAGTCCCGCCCGCTGCGTTCTGCTTTACGCCCCCGGGGACGTGCAGACCGCCAAGTACCTCATCACCCACTCCCAGGAGGCCCAGGAGGGGGACCCGGAGCGCCTCCGCCGGGATCTCATCCGCCTGGACCGGATGGTGCGCTACTGCAAGACCACCGGCTGCCTCCGGGCGGATTTGCTGGACTACTTCGGGGAAATCCACAGCGGAAACTGCGGGAACTGCGGAAGCTGCGCCGGGGATTTCGTGGAGCGGGACATCACCGTGGAGGCCCAGAAGATCCTCTCCGCCGTGGCCCGGGTGGAAAAGCGCTGCGCCTACGGCTTGGGGGCCGCCGCCATCATCAAGCTCCTCCGGGGCAGCCGGGACCGGCGGACCCTCCAGCTGGGTTTGGACCGGCTTCCCACCCACGGAGCCCTGAAGGGCGTGGACCAGGAGCGGGTCCAGCGGTACATCGACCACCTGATGGAGGAGGGCTATCTCCGCGCCGACGGGGAGGAGTACCCCGTCCTCCGGCTGACGGCCCGGGCGGGGGACGTGCTCTTCCGGGGGCAGCGGGTCCTTCTCCGGGAGCGGGCGGCGAAGTCGCCGCCTCCCCAGGCCGGCCCGGCGCCCGGCCCGTCTTCCGGGTCCGCGCCCCAGGAGGCGGACGGCAGCCTGCTGGCGGCGCTGAAGGCCCTTCGCTCCCGTCTGGCCCAGGAGGCGGGGGTCCCCGCTTATATCGTCTTCTCCAACGCCGCCCTGGCGGATATGGCGGCGCTCCGCCCCCTGGACATGGAGGAGTTTTTGAAGGTTTCCGGCGTGGGACGGGTCAAGGCGGAGCGCTATGGCGAGGATTTTCTGAGGGCCATCCGGGATTGGAGGGCCGGAGTGAGAGAATAATTCCTCTCCTTAAGAAACCGTCCGTCGAAAAGTTGGGTATCTTTGGAAATTGCTGTTTTTTACCTTAGATACTATTCACAAAAATGCCTGCTCATTTTTTCAATAGTGTATAAATATGGTATACTCTTCTTGACTGGCGGAGGATGCCTGTGCTAAAATACGGACGTATTTGCTGGAGACATGACGGCCGCTTCTTCAAGGGGACTTTGGAAAGGGAGTACTCCCTTTCCCCGCGCTTTGTAAGCGCGGGGAGTTAGGAGCTTTTGAGGAGGCGCCCCACGTTTCCGGGAAACTATTTGAAAAGGAGAAAAGAAGTTATGAAGAAGTTCCTTGCACTGCTCCTCACCCTTGCCATGGCCCTGTCTCTGGCCGCCTGCGGCGGCAGCGGCGGCGGCAATGACGGCGGCTCCTCCGCCCCCGCGGACGGCGAACAGCAGCAGGCCGAGCCCGCCGACTCCGGTTCCTCCGACGGCGGCGACGAGAGCTACAACATCTCCGTTATCCTGAAGACCACCGCCTCCGAGTACTGGGGCTATGTGGTGGCCGGAGCCAACGCCTATCAGAAAGACCATCCCAATGTGACCGTCACGGTCAAGGGAGCTACCTCCGAAACCGCCTATGACGAGCAGCTGAACATGATCGAAACCGACATGAACAACGGCGACATCGACGGCTATGTCATCGCCCCCCTGCAGGCGGACATGGTGGCCAACATGATTGCCGGTCAAACCAAGCCCATCGTGGCGGTGGATACCGACATCGACGCCCCCGAGGTCCTCTCCTTCGTGGGCACCGGCAACGAGGCCGCGGGCAAGCTGGGCGGCGAAGCCGCCGCGAAGCTGGCCAAGGAGCGCGGCTGGGAAGAGATCAAGTGCATTGAGATCGCGGGCGTTCAGGGCGACTCCACCAACGAGGCCCGTATGGCGGGCTACAAGGCCGGCATCGAGGCCGCCGGCGGAACCTTCCTCTCCGACGAGACCCAGTATGCCAACGCCGTGGCCGACCAGGCCGTGACCTGCATGGAAGCCATCATCCAGAACCACCCCGAGGGAATCGCGGTCATCTGCGCCAACAATGACGACATGGCCATGGCCGCCGCCCGTGCCGCCGCCGCCTCCGGAAACGAAAACTACAAGAACACCGTCTTCCTGGGCTTCGACGGCATCCAGTCCGCCTGCAACTCCATCCTGGCCGGTGAAGAGACCATGTCCGTCTGCCAGGAGGGCTACAGCATGGGCTACAACTCCGTTGACGCCGTGGTCCGCGCCCTCCAGGGCGAGCAGCTGGACGAGTTCATCGACGCCGGCGCCAGCATCGTCGATCCCTCCAACGCCCAGGCCCGTCTGGAGCAGCTCCAGGGCTACCTGGCCTAATAAGCAAAGCCGTACATCCCTTTTGAAGTGAGCGGAAGGGGCCCCGTTCCGGCTCCGCCGGAGCGGGGCCCCTTTTCTCTTCCTCCTGTAACATATTTCCAGAACCGGTGTGTTGCGAAACCACGGATTTCCAAGAGAATGAGGTGATGATTAGGTGGGCGAATACGTAGTTGAGCTGAGAAACGTAACCAAACGATTCCCCGGCGTTGTGGCCCTGCACAACATGCAGCTGGCCGTGAAGCCGGGCGAGATCCACGGACTGATCGGAGAGAACGGCGCGGGCAAATCCACGCTGATTAAGGTTCTCACCGGCGTCCACATGGCGGACGAGGGCGAGATCTATGTCCACGGAGAGCGGAAGATCTTCAAAAACCCCAATGAGTCCGCCGCCGCGGGCATTGCCTGCGTGTACCAGGAGCTGAACATTGAAAAGCTCCTCAGCGTCACGGACAATATCTTTATCAACAAATGGACCAAGAAGGGCTTCCTCCTGGACTATGAGGGCATGCACAAAAAGGCCGCCGAGGTCATGCAGTCCCTGGGCCAGGACATCGATCCCCGGAAGGCTGCGGGCACCTTCGGCATGGGCGTCCAGCAGATGATCGAAATCGCCAAGGCCGTCCTGATTGACGCCAAAATGATTATCATGGACGAGCCCACGTCCTCCCTGGGCGAAAAAGAGGTCAAGCAGCTGATGCAGACCTGCCGGGAGCTGAAGGCCCGGGGCGTGGGAATCCTCTTCGTCTCCCACAAGCTGGAGGAGCTCTTCGAGCTCTGCGACCGGGTGACGGTCATCCGGGACGGCGAGTTCATCGAGACCCGGGACATTGCCGGCTGGAACAACGACTCCCTCATCACCGCCATGGTGGGCCGGACCCTGGAGAACCAGTTCCCCAAGGAGTTCGGCACCAAGGGCGAGTGCATGCTGAAAATTGAGAACCTCTCCATTGGCGGCGTGCTGAAAAACGTCAGCCTGGAGGCCTATGGCGGCCAGATCCTGGGCATGAGCGGCCTGGTGGGCGCGGGCCGCACGGAAACCGTCCGGGCCGTCTTCGGCGCGGACCCCATCGACGGCGGCAAAATCTACATCAAGGGAAAAGAAGTCAACGTCAAAAGCCCCAAACAGGCCATCGCCGAGGGCATCGCCCTCTTGACCGAGGACCGGAAGGGCCAGGGCCTGGTGCTCCAGGAGTCCATTCGCACGAACCTGGTGCTGGCCAGTTTGAAGCGGCATACCACGGGCTTGTTCCTGGACGAAAAGCGCATCCAGGAGTCCGGCGAGGGGCACATCCGGACCCTGCGGATCAAGACCCCTTCCATCGACGAGATCGTGGGCCAGCTCTCCGGCGGCAACCAGCAGAAGGTGGTCATCGGAAAATGGCTCAACAGTGAGGCGGACATCTACATCTTCGACGAGCCCACCCGGGGCATCGACGTGGGCGCGAAGGTCGAGGTTTACAATGTTATGAACAGCCTGGTAAAGGCGGGAAAATGCGTCATCATGATCTCCTCCGAAATGCCGGAGATCCTGGGCATGAGCGACCGGGTGGTCGTCATGCGGGGCGGCCGGGTCATGGCCACCGTGGACCGTGACAGCAAGCATTTCAACCAGGAGGACATCATGAAAGCGGCTTGGGGAGGTAGTTTAGATGACTAAGAAAAAGAGCGGGTCCGGGTTCCAAATGGGAACCCTGCTGGCCCTGGTAATCATGTGCGTGGTTTTGTCAGTTGCAAACTCCAACTTCTACAGCTACAGCAACCTCATGGGCATCCTGAAGCAGACGGCCTTCAACGCCTTCCTGGCGACCGGCATGCTGCTGTGCCTCATCACGGCGGGCATCGACCTGTCCGTAGGCGCCAACGCCGTGTTCTGCGCCTGCGTCATGGGCGCCATGAACAAGGCGGAGATTCAAAGCGGCGTTTTGATGATGATCGTAGCCATCGTGGCCGGCGGCCTGGTGGGCTTCATCAACGGCACCCTGCTGACCCGCCTGCACCTGCCTCATCCCTTCGTGTCCACCCTGGGCATGAAGAACGTCCTCTGGGGCCTGGCCCTGCTGGTCACCGGCAGCCAGATGGTCAACAACTTCCCCGAGTCCGTCCAGTTCCTGGGCAAGGCCACCATCGGCGGCTTCCCTGTCAGCTTCATGGTGGTTATCGTCCTCTACGTTATCATGCACCTCTTCCTCAGCCGCACGGCTCTGGGCCGGTCCATCTACTGCGCCGGCGGCAACATGGAGGCCACCCGGCTCTCCGGCATCAACACGGCCAACGTGCTGACCTTCTGCTACACCATGTCCGGCATCATGGCGGCCCTGGGCGGCATCGTCTCCATCGGCCGGTCCGGCATCTGCAACGGCGCCAACGCCAACCAGCCCTATGATACGGACGCCATCGCGGCCTGCATCATCGGCGGAGCCTCCTTCACCGGAGGCAAGGGCACCATGGTGGGCACCATGCTGGGCGCCCTGATCATCGCGGTTTTGCGCAACGGCTTTACCATGCTGTCTATTGACTCCGCGGGCCAGAACATCGTCCTGGGCCTGGTCATCATCCTGGCCGTCTTCATGGACGTGGTCCGGGCCGGCGTGGAGGCCAAGAACCGCCGCATGGCCGCCGCCGCCAAGCAGGAGGCCGAGGAGAAAGAGAAGGTCGCGAAATAATGAACAAAGTAAAAGTCGGCGTTGTGGGTCTGGGCCGTTTGGGCAAGGTCCACGCCCAGAACCTCCGCTATAAAATTCCCGGCGCGGAGCTGACGGCGGCCTGTTCCATCGTCCCCGCCGAGCTGGAGTACGCCAAAAACGAGCTGGGCGTCACCGACGTCTACACGGACTACAAGGAGATGCTGGCGAAAGCCGACATCGACGCGGTGGTCATCGTCACCACCTCCAGTGAGCACTGCTGGCAAATTGAGGCCGCCCTGGACGCGGGGAAGCACGTCTTCTCCGAGAAGCCCCTGGGCGTGGACGTGGCCCAGTGCAAGCAGGCGGAGGCCGCCGTGGAGCGCCACCCGGAGCTCACCTTCATGCTGGGCTTCATGCGCCGCTACGACAAGTCCTATTCCTACGCCAAACAGAAGATCGAGGAGGGAGCCATCGGCACCCCCTATCTGGTGAAGGCCACGGGCATTGATCCGGAGGCGTTCGTGGAGGGAGCCATCCGGTTCGCCAAGAACTCCGGCGGCATCTTCCTGGATATGGCCATTCACGACATCGACCTCATGCGCTGGTTCCTGGGCTGCGAGGCAACCGAGGTCTACGCCATGGGCGCCACCTTCAAGCACCCGGAGTTCAAGGAAGCCGGGGACGACGAGACCGGCGTTGCCGTCTACAAATTCGAAAACGGCGCCATGGGCATGATCCATGTGGGCCGGACGGCCCCTTACGGCTACCATGTGGAAACCGAGATCGTGGGCACCGAAGGGTCTATCCGCATCTCCGCCGTCCCGGAGAAGAACCAGGCCCGGCTGTACAACACCAACGGCGTGTGCGCCGAGTGCGTGGGCTCCTTCCCGGAGCGGTTTGAGGAGGCCTATCTCATCGAGGTCCAGGAGTTTGTGGACTGCGTGCTTCAGGGGAAGACCCCCGGGGTCAGCGTCTACGACGGGACCAAGTCCACCGCCATCGGCTACGCCACCACGGAAGCGTGGAGAACGGGCAAGGCCGTGAAGCTGAACTGAGCAGGCCGGGTGATCGAAAAAAGCCCCGCTGTCGAAAGCTTAATAGTGACATGTAACTATTGCCGCAGAGGGCGGCGTGACCGAGTGTCACGCCGTCTTTCTGCGTCCATAGGTAGTTTTCGTTATAGCAGATTCGCTGATTACCGGTACTTCTACTTCCTCCAGGAAGTTGAAAACGATTTTGACCATCTGCGTCCGCTTACCGCTGGACTTGTCCGGGGCGTAGACGATGATCTGCTTGATGAACTCGTTCACGATGGTCGGCGTCAGCTCCGGGATGTCCACATACTTTTCCATCAGGGCGAGGAACTGGTCAACATTGTCCTCCATTTCCTCGCGGGTCGCAACCCAGTCCTCAAGACCGATGACCTCGTTGTTGAGTGCCGCCTGCTCCGCCTCGTAGCCCTCCAGCATCTTCTGGTAACGCTCCTGGCTCAGATTGCCGAGTACCATGTCCTCATAGATGCGGGTGATGAGCTTGTCGATGTCCGTCAGACGCTTCTTCGCTTTCTCCAGCCGCCGCTTGTCCTCTCGGATGGACTTCTCCTGTTCCTCTCTCTGGCACATCAGCCAGATCTCTTGAAAGCCCTCCACATCGGCCCAGATATACTCCGTCACGGCGCGGATACGCTCCAGCACCACATCCCGAAGGACACCCTCCCGAATATAGTGTGCCGAACAGGTTCCCCGTCCACTCTTATACTTGGCGCAGACATAATTGGTGTGTTCCAGATTGTTGTAGACGCACAGCAGTTCCTCAGCGCAGGCAACCACAGGGGCGGACAGCAGACCGGTCTTGTACCGCCAGACGACAGCCTGCGTCCAGGAATTCATGGTCCAGGTGTAGTCGCTTTTCCACACATCGTCCACACCCAGGGCCTTGGCCTGATCGGTGAAGACGCCGGTGGAATGGGCGTAAAAATAGGCCAGCACAACAATGTCCCGGCGGATGGTTCCCTGGCTGACGTTAAATTCATGAGTCAGATTGCCGGTAGTCTCATGCCGCCGGAGGCATAGAGTCTCCAAAATCTTCTGGCGGCGCTCCCACGGGCTCATATCCATAATTCAGAAATCCTTTCGTAAAAATCGTAGTGTTAGCGTTCGGTTTCCCTCTGCTGGTGCTGTCCCTCACGGGCCAGCCGGTCAGCGGTTTTACGGAGTGATTCAACCGCTTTGCTTTCATCCCGCATCTCCCGCATTTTCTGATAATCGAAATCCTTCTGCGCTGTCAACTTCGCGGCCTCGGCCCGCCATACCTTGGGCGTGAGTTTCTCGCCGGATTCTTTCAGCCGTTTGAGAAAATCGGCGGCAGTATCAAAGGCGGCTAACTCGGCGCTATGCTCCTGCTGGTACTTCTCCCGCTTCTCCGTCTGGATGCCCTTTCGCTCCAACTGGCTGGCGGCAACGCCCATGTGGATGGATGGAATTTTATCAATGCCCTGCCGCTCGTAGCTGCGGTGATCTATCCGCTCCAGCCTGCCAGCGGCCTCCAGGGCACGGTTGGCGTAAGCGGCCCACGCCGCCCGCCACTTCTCGGCATTATCCCGATTGTTCCAGTCGGTGGTATCCTCCCGGTGATTTGTCCAGCCGCCTTTGCCGTTCGGGATGCGGTTACCCTGGCCGTCCAAGTCGTAAACCTTTCGGCACTTCAGTCCCCAGCGTCCGTCTGCTTTCAGCGGTCGGATGGTCAGCAGGATATGAGCGTGGGGGTTGCCGTCACCCTTGTCATGGAGCGCAAAATCGGCGCACATCCCCTCCACCACAAAGTTATCCTTGACGAATGATCGGACAAGGGCCAACTGCTCCGTCCTGGACAACTCCGCGGGAAGGGCAACTTCAATTTCACGGGCAAGTTGGGCGTCGCTGGCCTTCTCTATCTGCTCCATGGAGTTCCAGAGGGTGGAGCGGTCTTGAAACTCTGGCGGGGCGTGGGTTGGCAGCATAATCTCCTTATGGACGATACCCGGCTTATGCGTGTAATCGTGGGTTCGTCCGTCCCACTCATTAGTCAGCCGTTCGCCGCTCCGGTAGGCGGCGGCAGCGACAGCTGAACGGTCTACGCTCCGCTTGATGATTTGAATGGGATAGTGAAAAAATCGCTATACAGTTTTCCTCCTCCTTCCGCAGTCATTGGCGGGGGTTATAGGCCAGCAGGAACGGAACAGACGCAAAGCGGGTGTTTCATTTTTGCTGGCGCACATGGGGGTTGGGGAAGGTGCTTCCCCATCGCGTCCGCAGGACGCAACAGCTCCCGGCAGGGCGCACGGCGCCGGAACGGTGTATAAGTGCGCCGTTCTCCGAACAGACTATTCCCCGCCCCCGGCGTTCTGCGCCTTTTCCGCCGCCTCCGCTGCTCCCGGCAGACGGGAAAGGTCAATCAGGAACGCCTTCCATGCGCCGACCTTCTTCCAGCGCGTCCGCTACTTCGTCCGGCACTTCCAGAAATTTGTCTTTCGGGTAATGCGGGTAGTAGCGTCTTAGGTTGATGATTGCCATAGCGACCTCCTTCAGATAGCAGGAGGGACAAGCCGCCGCAGCAACTTGTCCCTCCCGGTGATGGAGCATATTGCCCCTCACCTTATAGCCATTTTGAAATGCCTAACGTATACCCCCTTTCCAAAGTTTTTGAAAAAATTTTTTACAGATTTGATTGACTTCTCCACCGCACCCTTGGAGCAACCGCAAATCCTTCCGACTTCCTCATAGCTAAAATCATACAGTGCATGGAGCAAAAACCGCTCCCGTTGTTTCTCGGTACAGAGAGCCAGTACCGCCAAGATTTCCCTGCGGGTTTCCATGCAGCACACATACTGTTCCGGCGATTCGCAGTAGGGCAGGCGGCCCTTGGCGGCAACTATGTACTCGTCATAGCCGCGCTCGTCCCAACGGTCCTTTAACTCGCGGTAAAAGCTCCGGTCAAACTGTGCGGTGATCTCCCAAAGCTCGCTGAGGGTGGCAGCATCATCATAGGACAGATTACGTCTATGCTTCTTGATGGTAATTCCCATCCTGCATTTTCCTTTCGTTCAGATTTTGCCGGGGTCTGAACGAAAGGGGCGGGGAGCGGCAGCAGGGCTGGTGTCGTTGGCCTGGATATAGAAAAGCACCCGGATGGTACAAGACCATTCGGGTGCTGGGGACAACATTATAAGCTGACAGGAAACGACTATTTTCGCAAACATAGGCGGAGCATGTTGCTGCGGGGGTCAGGCTTTTTTTGACAAGTGCCTATCTCTCCAAAGTCGCATAGCGGCATCCTCCTATTGCCGCCAGTTTAGTGCGTGACAAGTTGTGCTGTACGACGGCTTTTTTCTTTTGCCGTCGTGCGGCAGATTGCATTTCTATTATTTACCTATATGCTAAACGATAAGGTAGAATAAGTTTCGCAAAAAGAAAAAGAGACATAGTTTGCAGAGCTCTGGTAGAATGAAGTTGCGACACACCATTCTGAAAGGAGACTGCAAACTATGTCCGAGAAGATTGTACAGCTAAATGA